>NZ_SLZU01000001.1 GCF_004342065.1 Primorskyibacter sedentarius
AACAGCTTCATCTGCTCGACTTCCTGAAAGCCCCCCTGCCCGATCGTCTTGTTGGCCGCCTGGGGCGTCACCAAAAGCAGCGGCGTGTGGTTCCAATAGGCCGTCTTCACCGCCGTCACGAAATTGGTGATCCCGGGGCCGTTCTGCGCGATCATCATCGACATCTCGCCCGTCGCCCGCGTGAAACCATCCGCCATCATGCCCGCCGTGCATTCATGCGCACAGTCCCAGAACGTGATCCCGGCCTGCGGAAACAAATCCGAAATCGGCATCATCGCTGACCCGATAATCCCAAACGCATGCTCAATCCCATGCAACTGAAGCACCTTAACAAACGCCTCTTCCGTCGTCATCTTCATCGTCGTCCCTCCTTTGGAAACGGTGGATCAGAGAATTTCATCCTTGAGGTAGTACCAGCCGTAGGCCATGCGCTGGCCAAGGCGGCGGAACGGGGTCAGCAACCCGTGCGAGGGCAGCTGCGACCCGAAAATCGGCAGGTCCGGGATTTTCTGCCCGGCGATCATCTGCGCCATGCGGCGACCGGCCTGAGCGGAATACATCACCCCGTTGCCGCCATAGCCCATGGCATAGAAGATCCGCGCAGAAGCGTCGGGCTGGCAAATGCGGGGCATCATGTCATGGCTGACATCAACCCACCCCCACCAGGAATAATCGAGCCCGATCCCTTCGAGCGCCGGGAACTTGCGCGCCAGGCCTTTGCGCAGCATGGCAAGGTGCTTTTCGTTCTCCGCGTCGCGCCCAGTGACGGCACTGCGAGAGCCGATCTGCACCCGGTTATCAGGCAGCAGGCGATAGTAGTGTCGCAGCGTCCGCGTATCGGTCAGCGGCGAGGTCACCTGGATGCCGCAGTCCCGCAGCTCACTTGATGTCAGCGGGCGGGTCACCATCGAATTCGACAGGATCGGCATCAGCCGGTGCTTGGTGCGTTTGTGCAGCCCGACAGGGGTGTAGCCCGCAGTAGCGACGGCGACGGTCCTGGTCTTCACCACCCCGCCGGGCGTGCGCAGAAAATGCCACTCGCCAACCTGTTTCCAGCCCATGACGGGCGATCCGGTATGGACCTTCGCGCCCAGCCTGCGCGCCATGCGGACATAGCCGAAGGCCAGCTTTGCAGCGTGAATGCAGGTGCCGTCCGGTTCCCACATGGCGCCTGCGGCCTCGCGGTCGCGCACATGGTCTTCGTGCAGTTCTTCGCGGCTGAGCATCTTCGCGCCGTAGCCGAAGGTCTTGTTCAGCAGATCGCATTCCTTGCGCAGCCCCGCCATTACCTTGTCGCGATGGGCAATGTAGTAATGTCCGCCGGGCTGCGGATCGCATTCGATGTCATCCTCCGCAATCAGTGCCTCGAAGACGTCGAACGCTTCGGCCACTTCTGCATGCATGGCGCGCGCCACGTCCACGCCCCAGCGCTTGATCCATTGCGACCGTTTAAGCCGCCCCGAAGAGATCTGCGCCTGCCCGCCATTGCGGGTCGAACAACCCCATGCGACCGAATTCGCCTCCAGCACCACAGGCTGGCGCCCGTGATCCCTGGCAAGGTGAATGGCCGTAGACAGGCCTGTATAGCCGGACCCGATCACCACCACATCGGCTTCGCAATCGGCAATGATCGGGCCGTCATCTTCGGGCGAGGGACCGGCCGTGCCGATCCAATAGGTCGGCGCAAAGTCGCGGTTGTGACCGGGACCCGCGTCAACAATGGGATCATATTTCGGATCATAACTGGCTTTCGGCCAGCAAAGAGGGATCGAACCGTCGGGCATTTGGAACAACCTCCTGAAATGTCAGTGGGGCGGGATGTGAAAGGGTCAGGCCCTGAAGGCCGGGCGCGATTTGCGCAGCGCTTGTTTGACGACGATCTTGCCGTCTTTCAGTGTGAAGAGGTCGGCACCTTCGGCTTCGATCCGCATGCCGTTGGCATCGGTCCCCGAGAAGGTCCATTCAGACACCGCGCGATTGCCTTGCACGAAATGCGAATGGTGATCCCAATGGGCATCCTTCATTCCGGCCCAGACGGCAGAGAAAGCCTTGGCGATCGCGTCGGCGCCTCCGATCTTTATGCCGAATTTTTCGTCGCCGCCCACCGTGTAGAACACGCAGTCCTGCGCGAAATGGGTCATGACGCCGTCGATGTCGTGACGGTTGAAAGCGTCGAACGTATCGGCCAGATCCTGAGCGGTCAGCGTCTTTTCAAGGGTTTGGGTGGTCATGTCGTGTCCTTTCACGTGGCAGAGATTTCAGCGTCATCCCGGAAGGGAATGATCAGCGTGGGGATGGCAGAGCGGCGCAGCACGCGTTTGGCGACCGTGCCGAGGAAGGTCTGCGACAACCCGTGGTCATGCGTGCCCATGACGATGAGGTCGCAGCCCAGTTCTTTTGACCGGCGCAGGATCACATCTGCCGGGTATCCATCCGTCACCTCGACCGAGGTCACGAGATCGCGCGCCTTGCGGTCCTCCTCGTCCAGCGCCGCCCAGAAGCGGGCCTGACGTTCGGCCAGTAGCTTGCGCACCATCTCGTGCCGGGCCATGGTGGCGGACTTGCGGCTGTCTTCGTTCAGCACGAAAAGCTCAAACGTGATGCGCGCATCCTCTGACACCGGCTCGTTGACGTGCAGCACGTGGATCTTCGCGCCGATGGCCTGTGCCAGGCTGGCCGTGTGGCGCAGCGCGTAGGTCGAATTGCGCGACAGGTTTGTGGCGAAAAGGATGTGGGTGATCATCGGCGTCATGGCCCCTGCCCCCGCTCAGTAGCCCAGGAGCCGCGGCAGCCACAGGGACAGCTCTGGCACATAGGCGATGATGAAGATTGCGACCGTATTGATCGCGGCGAAGGGCAGCGCCCGGAGCGAGATCTCTTCGATCGAGATGTTCGAGATCCCCGACGCGATGAAGAGGTTCTCGCCCAGGGGCGGTGTCTGAAAACCGATCCCCAGCGCGCAGACCATGACCACGCCGAAATGGATCGGGTCGATGCCCACCGAATAGGCCACCGGCAGCATCACCGGCACGAGGATCAGGATCGTCGCCAGCGTCTCCATGAACATGCCCACGAAGAGCAGGAAGAAGATGATCAGCGCCCAGATGACATAAAGGTTCGAGGTCAGGTCCAGCATCGCCGCGGCGATCATCGCGGGGATCTGGTTCTCGACCAGAAGTCGGCCAAAGACTGTGGCGGTGAACAGGATCAGCAGAACCCGGCCCGTCAGCCATGTCGTGGCTTCCAGCGACTGGAACAGGGACTTCCAGGTAAGTTCGCGGTAGATCACAGCCCCCACGATCAGCGTGTAGGCGATGGCGACGATGGCGGCTTCTGTCGGGGTGAAGAAGCCCGTGTAGATACCGCCCAGGATCACAAGCGGCGCCATGAGCGACCAGAACCCCTTGTAGATCTGCGTCGTGATAAGGTTCATCGACCAGCCCTCGGCATTGCCGGAATAGCCGCGGTTGCGGGCCAGAAGGAAGTTCATCAGCAGCAGCGACGACGCGATCAGGAAAGCCGGCACGAACCCCGCGATGAAGAGCTTTGAAATCGATACCGACTGGAAGGTTCCGTGCTCGGCCACGGCCTCTGGCGGGGGCACCATGCCAAGCGCTGCGATGCCGAAGATGACCATGGGGATCGACGGCGGGATGACGATGCCAAGCCCGCCCGAAGACGCCGTGACGGCAGAGGCATAGCCACGGTCATAGCCGCGGTGGATCATCGCCGGGATCATCAGCATGCCCACCGCGGCCGTGGTGGCAGGACCGGAGCCGGAAATCGCACCGAAGAACAGGCAGGCCATGACGGTTGCCGCGGAAATGCCGCCGGTGAAGGGGCCCGCGAAGCTTTCGGCGACGTTGATCAGCCGCTTGGAAATCCCGGCAGCCTCCATCAACGCGCCCGCCAGGATGAAGGCCGGCAGCGCCATCAGCGGGAAAGACCCCACGGAGGTAAAGGCAATCTGAACGAACTTGATCGGGTTGTCGCCCAGCACGATGAACGACACCATCGACGACACGCCGAGCGCCACCGTGATCGGTGCCCCGATGACCAGAAGCAGCAGGAAAGACCCGAAGAGAAGCGTGGTGATTTCGGTTTCCATCGCTCAGACCTCCTGCAGGGCGCTGTGGCCCGAGGTTTCGGATTTGATGGCGTCAAGATCGATCTGGTCGGGGTCCGCGATCTGTTCGCCGCGCACCAGCTTGATGTAATTGACCTGAAGGATGCGGACCGTCATCAGCGTGAAGGCAACGGGCAGCACGACATAGATCCACTTCATCTCGATGCCGAGCGTCTGGCTTTTCCAGAACTTGTTCATCTTGTTGAAGACGAAGTCGTAAGACAGCCAGATGAAGGTGATGTTGAACGCCACCCAGAACAGATCGGCAAAGGCCTCGACCCATTTCACATGGCGATGCGGGAGAAAGCGGAACTGGAATGTGACGCGGTTATGGGCGCCCTTCAGCGCGGCATAGCTGGCGCCGAAGAAGACAAACCAGACGAACATGTAGACCGACAATTCCTCGATCCACGAGAACGAATAACCGAACACTTCACGCGAAACGATCTGGACGAAAAGCAGCAGGACAAAACCGCTGAGCAGCGTCCGGCAGATGATGCTTTCGATATTGTTGAAGATGCGGACCAGCATTGGGCACTCCTGTCCTGTTCGGGGAAGCGCCTGTGCGCTCCCCCGGTCCGGGCGTCCGGTACGGGGAGGGAAAACCGGTTTAGTGTGTAGCGACCGGATCGCGGCCGATTGCGGCAAGCGCTGTGTTCAGCTTCTCGATGCCGCCGATCGTTTCATAGAATTGCGGCCAGACGGCAGTGGTGGCCAGATCGATGAACTCCTGCTCTCCATCTGCCGGATCGCTGATCTGCATGCCGCGCTCGGCCAGCACGGATTTGATCTGCTCTTCCTGTTCGCGCAGGAACCGGGCAGAGAAATCGGTCGCCGCCCTGCCTGCGTCCAGCACGGCCTTTTGTTCGTCTTCCGACAGGCCCTGAAAGACCGCTTCGGACACGATCAGCGGCTCAATCGAGAACAGGTAACGCAGGTTGGTGACGTGGCTTTGAACCTCGTCGAACTTCATCGAATAGACGGTGATATAGGGATTGTCCTGACCATCCACGACCTTGGTCTGGAGCGCCGCAAAGGTTTCCGACCAGGCCATCGGGGTCGGATTGACCCCCCAGGCCTTGTACGTGGCGATCATGATCTCGTTCTTGGGCACACGGATCACCAGGTCCTGAAGATCGGCAACCGTGGTGACGGGTTTCTTGGAATTGGTCAGTACGCGAAAACCGGAATAGGCCCATCCGATGATGCGCACACCGGCATCGCGGATGGTGTTTTCGACCAGCTCCTGCCCCACCTCGCCTTGCGTCAGCGCCTCGGCATCCTCCAGGCTGAGCATCATGTAAGGCAGCGTGAGCACACCGACGCTGGGCGAAAACGGCGTGATGTTGTTGATCGCAACGATCGAGAAATCCAGCAGACCCATCGCGGCATCGTTGACGGTGTCCTGCTCGGAACCCAGCTGGCTGTTCGGGAAAAGCGTCGCCGTATGTGCGCCGCCGGTATTGGCCTCCAGCGCCTCGACGAACGCCTTGCCAAGCGCCTCTTGCGTACCCCCGGCCCCGTCGCCAACGGCAATCTTGAAATTGGTGGCCGAGGCCGGCGCTGCCGCAAGAAGTGCTGCCACCGAGACAGCCGATCCGAACCGTGCAAGTCTTCCGATGAATGTCATCCCAATCTCCCGTCTGTTTTGAATTTTTCCGCGTCGGGGGCGCTTGTCCCCGACCGCGTTGGACCTTGGTATAGGCGGTGGATAAGAGTGAAAAAATGTGCCAATTTGAAAGCAAGGTTTCATAAACAGGAAACATAGGCCCGATGCCTCGCCGTATGCTTATCCCGCAGATCGGGAATACCGATCTGAAATTGCTGCGCGTTTTCAAAACGGTGGCAGAGTGTGGCGGTGTTTCCGCAGCGGAAGGCGAGCTGAACACCGGTCGCTCAACCATATCGAAACAGCTCTCCGATCTCGAAACCCGGTTCGGGTTCCGCCTGTGCAACCGGGGGCCCGCCGGGTTCTTTCTGACCGATGAAGGCGCGCAGGTGCTTCGCGCGACCGATGCCTTGCTGGATTCGGTGCGTGATTTCCGCACGCAAGTCAACGAAGTGCGCCAGAAACTGGTGGGCACGCTGCGGATTGCCGCCTTCGATCAGTGCATCTCCAACCCCGAGGCACGGCTAAGCCATGCGTTGCGCGCGTTTTCGGAAATCGCGCCTGATGTCGATCTCGATCTGTCGCTGCTGCAGCCCAATATCATCGAGGCGCGCCTGCAAGAGGGCCATCTGGATATCGGCGTCATCGCCCAGCACCACCCCCTGCCCGGCCTCGACTACCTGCCGGTGCATGGCGAAGACATGTATCTGTATTGCGGTCGCGGCCATGCTTTCTTTGACGAACCGGAAATGCTGGATATTGAAGAGGTGCGGCGGGCGAAATATGCGGGCATCTCGTTCAACTCGCCAAATCTTCAGGTCGGCCAGACGCTGAACATGCGGTCGCGGGCCGTGGTCCAGAACGAGATGATGCTCGCCATGCTGGTGCTGTCAGGCCAATATATCGGCTTCATCCCTGCGCATATGGCCCGCCATTTCGAAGAGACCGACAAGATGCGCCGCATCCTGCCCGAGCAGATCTACTATCGCACATCCTTTGCGGCCGCGACACGCCGCGCGCCAGAGCCGAACCGGGTGACCCGCGTGTTTCTGGAGGTTCTGAAAAAGGTCTATGCCGGGGACGTGCCAGCAGGCTGACACCTGCCTTGAGGGCACGATATGGACGGGCCCTTACGCCCGCCCGGATCGCACCGCGAGGCGGTCTCAGCCCATGCGTTCGCTGGAATAGCTGCCGGGCGATGCCGGGAAGACCACTGTCTTGTTGCCGTTTTGAAACACCCGGTGATGGGCATGGGCATGGATCGCGCGCGCCAGCACCTGGCTTTCGACATCGCGCCCCAGGGACACATAGTCATCGGCCGATTGCGCATGTGTAATGCGCACGATGTCCTGTTCGATGATCGGGCCTTCGTCCAGATCGGCCGTCACGTAATGGGATGTCGCCCCGATCAGCTTTACCCCGCGCTGGAACGCTTGCTTGTAGGGATTGGCCCCTTTGAAAGATGGCAGGAAGGAATGGTGGATGTTGATGATCCGACCGGACATCTTGCGGCACATCTCGTCCGACAGGATCTGCATATAGCGCGCCAGAACGATCAGGTCGGCCTCGGTATCCTCGACCACTTGCATGATCGCGGCTTCGGCCGTTGGCTTGTTCTCTTTCGTCACCTTGATGCAATGGAAGGGAATGTCGTGATTCACCACGACTTTCTGATAATCCATGTGGTTGGAGATCACGGCGACGATATCGATGGGCAAGGCGCCGATCCGCCAGCGATACAGCAGGTCGTTCAGGCAATGCCCAAAGCGCGACACCATGATGATGACCTTCATCTTCGTGGCCTCATCATGAAAATCGTAAGACATGTCGAACTTCCGGGCGGTGTCGACAAACCCGTCGCGCAGTTTTTCCAGATCAACGCCTTCTTCGCTGGTAAAGCTGACGCGCATGAAGAAATTGCCGGTCTCCAGATCGTCGAACTGGGCGCTGTCGGTGATGTTGCACCCGTTATCGACCATATGGGTGGCGATGGCGGCCACAATGCCACGGGTCGATTTGCAGGTTACGGTCAGGGCATACTTGCTCATGTCAGTCTCCGGGTTGGACATCTGTGCAGGGCGTCTGAGCGCCGCGTTTCGGGAAAGATCAGGCCGTCAGCCCTTTGGGTTCGGGCAGGGTGTTGACGCGACAGCACGCGGTCAGCGTGTTGGCGAGAAGGCAGGCGATCGTCATCGGCCCCACCCCGCCTGGCACTGGCGTGATCGCCCCCGCCACCTCGGCAGCCGAGGCGAAATCAACATCGCCCACCAGCCGGGTGCCACCGCCGTCCTTTTCGATCCGGTTGATGCCCACATCGATGACCGTCGCCCCCGGTTTGACCCAGTCGCCCGTCACCATCTGCGGGCGCCCCACGGCGGCGACAAGGATATCGGCCTCACGGCAAACCGCTTCGATGTCGCGCGTGCGCGAATGGGCAATTGTCACGGTGCAGCTGTCGCGCAGCAGAAGTTGCGCCATCGGTTTGCCCACGATATTGGACCGGCCCACCACCACCGCGTTCAGCCCGGCAAGCGAGCCAAGCTCTTCGCGCAGCATCATCAGGCATCCCAGCGGCGTGCAGGGCACCATCGCCTTTTGCCCGGTTGCCAGAAGGCCGACATTCGAGATGTGAAACCCGTCCACATCTTTTTCAGGCGCGATGGCATTTATCACGAGGTCTTCGTTCAGATGGCCCGGCAGCGGCAGCTGCACAAGGATGCCATGCACCGCCGGGTCGGCGTTCAGCCGGGCGATCAGCGACAGCAGAGCCTCTTCGGACGTGTCCGCATCAAGCTTGTGCTCGAAGGAGGCCATGCCGCATTCCTTCGTCTGTTTGCCCTTGTTGCGTACATAGACCTGGCTTGCCGGGTCTTCGCCCACCAACACAACAGCCAGACCGGGGGTAATTCCGTGCTCTTGGGTAAGTGTGGCCACTTGCAGGGCCACCTGGGCACGCACCTTGGCGGCAAAGGCCTTGCCATCGATAATCCTGGCGGTCATGTCTCTTCTCCTGCTGCGCCCCGGGGGGGCGCGGTTATCAAAGCGTGCCATGCTCACCGGGCTGCTGACCGCATAGTCAGAATCCGTGCGTCGCTGTCACTCCACAGCAGAACGAGCATGCCTTGGCCTTGGACGCCAGTCCGAAATGCACAGCCATGCCCCTGAATCGACAGCCCAAACTCGCCCAGCTTTTCCAATACGGGGTTCATGGTTCCTTTAGTGGTCGAAATCTGGAAGGCAACGCGGCTTTCGCCCTGTGCGGTCGCGCTGAAAGGCGGCGACGCAACCTTGGGCCGCATGGCGCCGTCCACCGGAGCGCGCCCAAAGACGCGGTTGGGATAATCAGTCCGCACACGACCTGTTTGACCTGCCCGTCATGACAGTCGCATGATGGGCCCAGATTTGAACACCATGGCGCGCGAGATCGTGGCCGCTTTCACATTCAGACAGGCGGACATCCTGATCACCCCATCTATTCCGCCCGCATAGGCGACCCGGACATGACGCGACCGCCTCCAACGACAAAGGGACCGACAGTATGATCAAGACGCTCTCAGGCACCCCGGCCAGCGCCTATAGTTTCGGCACGATGCAGTTCGGCGGAAAGGCAGATGACCGTCAAAGCGCCGCGATGTACGCCATGTGCCGCGACGCAGGGATCAATTTCTTCGATACGGCCTTTGTCTATACCGATGGGCGCTCTGAAACGATCCTTGGGCAACTGCTGGCGCATGAGCGCGACCAGATCTTCCTGGCCACGAAATGCGCAGGTGACGGGTGGGGCCGCAAAAATATCCTCGACCAATTTGACCAAAGCCGCAGACGCCTTGATCAGGACATGGTCGACCTTCTTTACCTGCACCAATGGGATAGCGAAGGAAACCTTGACGAGACCTTCGAAACCCTTGCCGAGTTGGTAGAGCAAAATCGCGTGCGCCATGTCGGCGTGTCGAATTTCGCGGCCTGGCAGACGATGAAGGCGCGGGAAGTAGCGCGGAAATGCGGCATCGAAATCTCGGTCCTCCAGCCGATGTACAATCTGGTGAAACGGCAGGTCGAGGTTGAAATCCTGCCGATGGCCCTTTCCGAAGGCTTTGCCGTGTGTTCCTACTCACCGCTGGGCGGCGGGCTTCTGACCGGGAAATACGGCGCGGATGCGGGCGGCCGTCTGGTCGAAAACGACATGTACAAGGCGCGCTATGCGCAGGGCTGGATGCACCGCACTGCACAGGGGCTGACGGATCTGGCGGCGCAGATCGGCGTGTCGCCTGCAACACTTGCCGTGGCATGGGCCGCACGCCATCCCGGACTTTTCGGCCCGATCATCTCGGCCCGGTCGCCCGAGCAGTTGGAACCTTCCATCGCGGCCATCACCTTCGAAATGGATGACGCGCTCTATTCAGAAATCAGTGCACTTTCCCCTGCCCCGCCACCGGCAACGGACAGGCTGGAGGAGGCCTGACGTAGCGCGCCGGAGATGCCCCAGAAGTCTGAGGCCGCAACTATCCCTGCCGGGGGGCGAACATCGAACGCGACCGGTCCAGATGGTTCTCCATCTCGGCCACGGCCCCTTCGGCATCATTGGCGGCGATACGTTCGATAATACGGGCGTGTTCTTCCAGCGTGGCCTGCTCGAACCCCGACCAATGCAGCAAGGCGGTGTGGTATTCCTGAAGCCACCGCAGCATTGCACGTGACGCGGCTGTAATGACCGGATTCCCAAGAAGATTCGCAATGCCGGTGTGAAAGGCCATGTCCGCCTCGATGAAGCTTCGGACTTCCAGATCGTCGGTCAGGTGGGCCTCTTGTTCCGCCAGAAGGGAACGAAGGGTTCGGACATCCTCTGCGGTTGCCTTCTTTGCCGCGGCGCTTACGATTCCCAGCTCGAACATCCGGCGGGCCTCTTTGAGGTGCTCCAGATTGGCGGGCACGGCATCCAGCAGGATATTGGCTATGTTGTCGCTTTGGTCGAGAACCAGATTGGCCGACAACTCGTTCACGCGGCTGCGTTCGCCGTGGCTGATCGTGATCAACCCTTGGGTATGCAGCGCCTGCAACGCCTCGCGCACGGCGGGCCGCCCGACACTGAACCGTTCCATCAGCGCACGTTCGGAGGGCATGTAGTCGCCCGGCCCCAGTTCGCCGCTTCTGATCATCTCTCGCAAACGCTCCAGCACCTGCTCCGAAAGTTTCAGCCGCACGATCTTTTCCGATGACCCCGAAGGCGTGTCTGCAGGCATTCTTCACCGTCCCTCTTTTTGCGACCAATTCCCAGACTTTGGCAGGCCATGTCAACGCAGTTGCCGTTTCAATCCGTTGACGGCCCGGTCAATCGGCTTTAGATCAAACTGGTATGATGAGGTGATATATGCAATGACCGCGCCGTCTGCCAGTCCTTTCGAACGCCCGCTGGTCGCCTGGCTGGGCGATGATTTCACCGGTGCCGCCGCGGTGATGGAGGTTCTGACCTTCTCAGGCCTGCCGTCGATCCTCTATCTCTCCGACCCTGGGCCAGCGGTCTTGGCTGACACGCAGGGTCTGGCAGGCATCGGGATTGCCACGCTGGCGCGGTCGCAATCGCACGCATGGATGGAGGACAGGCTTCCGCAGCATTATGCGTCGCTGGATGCGACGGGTGCGGAACTGATCCATTACAAGATCTGCTCGACGCTTGATTCCTCGCCCACGGTCGGGTCAATCGGCAAGGCGACAGAGCTTGGGCTGCGGCATTTCGGACAGGCGCCGGTGCCGGTGGTGACCGCCGCGCCCCCGCTGCGGCGCTACCAATGCTTCGGTTCGCTCTTTTGTTCGGCGGCTGACAAGGTGCACCGGCTCGACCGGCATCCCGTCATGGCGCATCACCCCGTCACACCGATGACAGAGGCGGACGTGGCCCGCCACCTTTCGGCCCAGACCGACATCCCCACGGGCTGCATCGATCTTGAGGATATCGCGCAGGGGCGCGCAGAAGCGAAGATGGCGGCGGCGGCCAACATCTGGACAGTGGATCTGGTGTCAGAGGCGCAGCAGGCAGAGGTCGGCGCGCTGCTGTGGACCGGTCGCAAGAACCGCCGCTTTGTCGTGGGATCGCAAGGCATCGAATATGCTCTGGTCTCTCACCTGCGCGGTTGTGGCCTGCTGGAGGAGGTCCCCGAACCGAAAGGGCTGGGCCGGATCGACCGGTTTGCCGTGGTTTCAGGCTCGGTCTCGCCCATAACCGCCGCACAGATCGCATGGGCGCGCCAGAACGGCTTTGCCACTGTCAGGCTTGATGCTGCCAGCCTTTGCCGTGGGGGCAACGCGGCCAGCGACGCGCTGGACAGTGCTGCGGCCGCGGCACATGCGGCACTGGCGCAAGGCACCCCGCCCATCATCTTTTCCGCCGAGGGGCCGGACGATCCGGCGCTGGACGAAGTGCGCAATGCGTCGGGCGGCGATATGGACCGGGCGAACGATGTCATCGGGCGCGCGCTTGGCCGGATCATGCGCGGCCTTGTCGATGATCTGGGGCTGCGGCGCATTGCCGTGTCGGGCGGCGACACGTCCGGCCGGGTCTGCGAAGCGCTGGGGATTTACGCGCTGGACGCCGCGGCCCCCACCATCCCCGGCGCCGCGATCTGCCGGGCGCGTGCCAATGGCCCGATGGACGGGCTGGAAATTGCGTTGAAAGGCGGTCAGATGGGCTCGCCCGATTATTTCGGCTGGGTGCGTGACGGAGGAGGAGCACGGCAATGACGTCAAAACGGTTTGAAGCGACCTATGAAATCGAAAGCCCCGTCGGGCTGGAGCGCGCCGCCGCCGTCATTGCCGGGGAACAGTCCACCGGCACCTTCGTGCGGCTCGCATCCGAGACCGACGATCTGCGGGCGCGTTCCGCAGCACGGGTGGAGGAGATCAGGGTCACGCGCATCTCTGCGCACCCGTCGCTGCCCTGCCGCAAGACCGGCGAGAGCTATGAACGTGGCATCGTCCGGCTTAGCTGGCCCATGGACAATATCGGCCCGTCCCTGCCCAACCTGATGGCAACCATCGCGGGCAACCTGTTTGAACTGGCAGAGACCTCTGCGATCCGCCTGATCGACCTTGTTCTGCCCGAAAGCTTTGCCCGCGCAATGCCGGGACCGGCCCATGGCATCGCGGGGACCCGCGCGCTGATGGGCGTGCCCGAAGGTCCCATGATTGGCACGATCATCAAACCGAGCATCGGGTTGAGCGTCGAAGATACCGCCAGCCTCGTCGGCACGTTGGCGCAGGCGCGCGTCGATTTCATCAAGGATGACGAATTGCAGGCCAACGGGCCGGGCAATCCGCTGGAAGACCGGGCCCGCGCGGTGATGGATGTCCTTAACCGCGACGCAGACGCCACCGGCAAGAAGGTCATGTATGCCTTCAACATCACCGGCGAGATTGATGAGATGGCCCGCCAGGTGGAACTGTTGGAGCGGCTGGGTGCCACCTGCGCGATGATCTCGCTGAACTGGGTCGGGCTTAGCGGTATCCGTTTTCTGCGGGAACGCACCGCGCTTCCCATTCACGGGCACAGAAACGGCTGGGGGCTGATGTCGCGTTCTCCCGATATCGGGATGAGCTATACCGTGCAGCAGAAAATCTGGCGCATGGCCGGGGCGGACCATCTGCATGTGAACGGGCTCGACAACAAATTCACCGAACCCGACGAAGTGGTGATGGAGGCTGCCCGCGCCGTGCAGTCAGAGCTTCCCGGCACCAAGCGCACCGCCCTTCCGGTGTTTTCCTCGGGCCAGACGGTCTGGCAGATGGGGCCAAGTGCGGCCTTCCTTGGAAATCAGGATTTTCTTTACTGTGCCGGCGGCGGGATCATGAGCCATCCGGGCGGCCCCGGTGCGGGCGTCACCTCACTGCGCCAATCCGCCGATGCCGCACGGGCCGGTATTCCGGTAGAAGATTACGCCAAAGACCACCCGCAACTTGCCGAGGCGCTGAAGGCGTTTCGCTGAGAAATTGAGGCCGAACGGTACAATATCCCGGTGAGCGACGGCCTTCGCAGATGGCTGCGTCAGACCTCCCGACAAGGCGGCGTCGCGCAATTCTGGCGCCCTCTGTCACCGACAGGGGTTGCTGCCCAGGACGGCGTTGGGCTGCGCCCCCAGCCCAATTCGACACGACAGGTTCTGTCGATCACCGGACCTGCCGCAGGTTGGACGGGTGGCGGCATTCACCGCCGCCCTACAAGCCGTTCTTCCGCAGCCCGCTCCGCTCCACGACCCTTACCAAGGCGATAGGCCACGAAAAAGCGCCCCCGGATGAACCGGGGGCGCTGCACTGGCCTTCAAGAGGAGTTATTTGGAGGCCAGTTGTTCAGGCAAGCGGAACGTCCAGAGCATGCCACCTTGGTTGAGGTAGTTGACCTTCTTGGCAACTTCGCCACCCCAGAGCGGAACCGCCCCGCCCCAGCCGGAGATCACGGTCACATATTGCTCGCCATCCTGTTCCCAGGTGATGGGCTGACCGACGATGCCAGAGCCAGTCTGGAAGGACCAAAGCACCTCGCCCGTTTCGTCATCAAAGGCGATGAACTTGCCCTCGGGCGTGCCGGTGAAGACCAGACCGCCAGCGGTGGTCATGACACCTGCCCAAAGCGGCGCGTCGTTCTTGTATTCCCACTTGATCTCGCCGCTATCGGGGTCGATCGCCTTCAGGCTGCCAATGTGGTCTTCGTAGTTGGGCTTGATGGTGAAACCGGACCCAAGATAGGCCGCGCCCTTCTTGTAGGTGATCGGCTCGTTCCAGATGTCCATGCCCCATTCGTTCGAAGGCACGTAGAACAGGCCCGTCGTGGGCGAATGCGCCATCGGCATCCAGTTCTTGCCACCAAGGAAGGATGGCGAGGAAAAGACCACCTCACCCTTCTTGCCATCGGCAGCGGCGGACGGATCGCCGGGGCGGTTGGGCTCGTTGAAAATGGGACGGCCGGTGTCGTCGATGCCGTCGGCCCAGGTGATGTCCTTGACGAAGGGCACGGCCGAAACGAACGCACCGTCTTCGCGGTTGAGCACGTAGAAGAACCCGTTGCGGTCAGCAGTGGCGAAACGCTTGTTGCCGTCGCGGTCGGTATAGGCCACCACTTCGTTCACGCCGTCATAGTCCCAGCCTTCGCGCGGGGTGGTCTGGAAATGCCACTTGATCTCGCCGGTTGCCGGATCGATGCCCAGACGTGACGCCGCATAAAGGTTGTCACCGGCATTGCCCTCTACCGGGGTGCCAGCGTTGCGCAGGTGGCTGTTCCAAGGCGCCGGGTTCCCCGTGCCAAAGACCAGCGTATCGGTGTCGGCATCATACGACCCGCCCAGCCAGGTCGCCCCGCCACCGGTTTTCCACATATCCCCCGGCCAAGTCGCGTTGAGCGTGCCCGTCATGGTGCTTTCTTCGCCGTTCAGCATGCCCATATGGCCTTCGATCACCGGGCGTTCCCAGACCAGATCGCCGGTTTCAGCGTCACGCGCCTGAACGGAGCCGACGATGCCGAATTCGCCGCCCGAATTGCCGGTGACAATCAGGCCGTTCACGATCAACGGTGCTGCCGTATAGCTGTAGCCCGCCTTGTAATCGGCGATCTTCTTGTTCCAGACCGTATCCCCGGTTTTCGCATTCAGCGCCACAATGCGGGCATCTAGCGTGCCGAAATAGATGTTCTCGCCATAGATCGCGGCACCGCGATTGACCACGTCACAGCACGGCAGAATGCCTTCGGGCAAACGCGCGTCATACTGCCAAATCTCTTCGCCGGTTTTCACATCGATCGCATACAGTCTGGAATAGGACCCGGTGATATACATGATCCCGTCATGCACCAGCGGCTGGGTTTCCTGCCCGCGCTGCTTTTCACCACCAAGCGAGAATGCCCAGGCCGGCACGAGGTTCTTCACATTGTCCTTGTTGAGAATTTCGAGCGGCGAGTGGCGTTGCAGATGACGCCCCATCCCGTTGGTCAGCACGTCGCCCGTCGAGGCCGTGTCATTGGCCAGCATCTCTTCCGTGACGCCGGCACCATGGCCTTCGGCAAGCGCGGACGTGGCCAGCAAACCTGCGGTGACGGCGATTAAAAACTTGTTCATGTCTAGATCTCCTCCCGGAACCCCGACGCTCGGGGCCTATTTGGCGGGCAGTGCCCTTTGGGCGGCACGTTCCTGCACGTACTATTCGCGCAAACAGGCGATCGAGATATTGGATATTGGTCGTAAGACCATTTGCGGCTTGACAGACAGGATGGCCCGTCTGCCGCGCCCAGAAACCCTGCCGACAGTCAGCAGCGCCCAGACGCGACAGTCGGACGTTCTGCAGAGTGTCAGGCAGGGATTTGCGGCTTTCGCAGGCCGTGCAAGGTGGCGTTCAAACGGCCAATGGCTCACAAAGCAAAGGACTGGGGCCGCGACACACGAGGTTCAACGGTGCATCTTCAGAACAAGGGGGCGTATTTCCAGTTATCCGCGTCAGGCGTCACTTCGTCCGGGTCGTAGCCTGCGGCCTGCAGGCGTTGAGCGACCGCCAGACCGTCGCGCGCCGCATCATCGATATATTGCCGCCCCAGCGTTTCGTTCCCCGCCACGCCGTGCCCGCGCAGCAGATCCAGACCATAGTTGAATTTCCCCACCGTATCGCCAAGTTGGGCCGCGCGCCTGTCCCATTCGGCTGCGGCATCGGGATCGTAATCTGCGCCCAGCCCGTTATTATCCAGCTGGCTCATCCATGTCATGGCACCCGTATACCCCGCCTCTGCGCAGTTCTGGAAAAGGGTTCGCGCCGAGGTATGATCGCCCGATTTCGTCAGCGCATAGCCCATGGAACACAGCACCATCCCGGTCTCGCCCCTTTCGGCGCGGTCGGTGAAGGATTGCCATGTCATCTCGTCAGGATTGAGCGTGCCCAGCTCTGCGGCAGTCTCCGCAAAAACGGGCGTGGCAAGGACGGTAGCGATGATGGCGAGCTTTTTCATGCAAAGGAGCATACGGCAAACTGTCGGAAATTTGTACCCGGCTTGTGGTCGTAGAGGTGCCTGCACCGCTTCCGCCATGGAAACCGAAGTGCCCCTACTCCGTCGGGCGGAAGGCTGCGCCCCAGGGGAAACGCCCGACCTTGATGGATTTGACAGCCTTGCGCGCGGCCACATCAATCACCGTGACATCGCCGGAGACGCCATTGGTGGTAAACAGCTGCGTGCGATCCCTGTTGAAGGCCATGTGCCAGACACGCCGCCCGACCAGAATGTAATCCTCAACCTCGTAGGTATCGGCATTGACGACGGCAACATGGTTGGACGGTCCAAGTGCGACGAAAGCATGCGTGTCCCCTTCGGCAAATTCAAAGCCGACAGGCTGCACGCGGTCAGGATGCACGCCCTGTACCTCGAAGCCGAACTTCGCCTTTTCGGCCTGCGTTTCGGTGTCGAACACCGTGATCGTGCCGCCGATTTCCGAGCTCACCCACAGCTCTGCTCCGTCCTTGACGAATTCGGCATGGCGGGGGCGGCTGTCGACAAGCGTATTGGCAAAGAGCTGCTGCGTTTCGGTATCGATCCAATGCGCCATATTGGTGGTTTCGGACGTGGTGATCGCGATCCTGCCATCGGGGGACACCGCCATGCCTTCGGGTTCAATGCCAACATCAATCTGCGCCACGACCTTGCGGGTTTCGGTATCGACCACGGTTGTGATCGCGTCGTCCTCGTTGGCGATGTAAAGATGCCGGTCATCGGGGTGCAGCACGAATTGTTCGGGGTCGGCGCCCGAGGGCAGGTCATGCAGGATCTTGCCGGTGGCGGGATCCATCACCTGCACGGCGTTGCTGTCGGATGCACAGATATAGGCGCGCGAGAAATCCCGGGAAAAGGTGATGCCACGCGGCCGCTCGCCGGTCTCGTAGGTCTGGACCACCTCCAGCGTTTCAGTCGAGATGACGGAAACGGTGTTGTCCTTTTCATTGGTCACCCAGATTTCGTCGGCAAGGACGGGCTGGGCGAACATCAGGCAGGCTGTTGCAACTCGGATCATTCAAAGGCCTCGCATTTGCTTTCGGGGCGGTCGAGCCCCAGGCTGTCAAGCTCGTTGTTCTGGTGCAGGAACCCTTCAAGCGGGGCCTGCGCCACAAGTGCGCGGGGATGTGCGATGGCAATGGGCTGTCGCATCTGGCCGTTCCAGTCGCGGAACGTCAGCGGGCGCCCCTTGAACCCGGCCAGCTCGAATTCATCGGACAGGATATAGCTGCGCAGCGTCTGCGGGTCCGACGCATTCGTGCGCGTCACTGCTTCGCCCAATGTGCGCAAGGCCGCCCAGGCGGCGTAGTCCTGCGATGTCATCTCGCGCCCGTGCATCTCTTCGAACCGCGACTGAAGCTGTGCAGCCCCCCACTGTTCGATCACCGGCGACCAGCCCACGGCGCTCAGCCCCTCCGACCCCACAACGGGACGGGCCTGCCACGTGTTGTAAAGCACGTAACGTCCGAAATCATGCAGCTCGTCAGCAACGATCAACGCGTCATAATCGCCCAATTCCTGCGTGAATAGCGGGATCTCCTGGGCGGCGCTGCGCCGCATGTCTGCATCGAATGCCCATTCCTTTTCGGCAGACAGGCGCAGCCCGAACTTGGTTAGACTGTGCCGCAAAGCGGACGCATAGGCCTGATCCTGCGGACGCGTGCCCGCGATCATCACCAGATCCGTCCAGCGTTTCTGCACCAGAACCTGCGCGAGCGCATCTGTCCGCATCGCATCAGACGGCGATGTGTGAAACAGGTTCGCGCGGCAGGCATTGTCCCGCAGGGCCACGTCGCCAGAGGAAGTATTGAAGATCATCGCGCCCTGCGCCTCTGGCAGGTCCGCGATCTGCACCAGCACCTCTGCCGGGGCGTCGACCACCAGAAACCGCGTTGCCGCCAGAAGCGCCTTTGCCGTGGCAAGCGGGTCATCGCCCTCTGGCACGACAGCCTCTGTCATCTCGTATCCATGGCCAAGGAACCTGCCCGTCACAAGGTTGTCCTGAAGCGCGGTCCGCGCCCCGGCAAGGCCATCGTCATCGGGGATCGGATCAAGGTTCGACAGCACGGCCGCGCGCGGCTGTTCAACGGCAAGATAACCGATGTTCAACGTGACCTCGGCCGTCGCGAAAGACGCCCAAAGCATCGCCGCACAGGTGGACAGAAGTCGGTGAAGGCTGTTGCGTTTCATGGGCTGACGCTATCAAGGCCAATGATGCGGCAGGAATGCGACTTTGGTCCTGTTCAGGGTGAATCGCAACCAAAGTCCAATACCCCACCCCGGATGCGCTGGCATACTTCACTGCAAACGGATTGCAGAAGTTTCGGGAGGACAACTATGAACTCGACATCGCTCAAAGGGCTCTTGGCACTAGGCTGCCTGCTTGCCACCACCACGCTGACGCATGCGCATGGCGACGTCGCCCCGCAAGCCGTGGACACGACCGGATTGCCGGAGAATGGCGAGGAATGGCTGACCGAAAACCCGTATCGCGCGGAAACCGCTGGCGAAGAGGTTTGGCTGAAAGCGGTCGAGATCGGTGCCTCGGGTTACAACCAGAACTGCGCGCGCTGCCACGGGCTCGAAGTCGTGTCAGGCGGGCTTGCCCCCGACCTGCGCTTCCTTGAGGCCGAGGAATACGGCGACGAATGGTACATTGAGCGGTTCCGCGAAGGCTACACCCAGAACGGCACCACCAAGATGCCCGCCTTCGGCGAACTTCTGGGGCAGGACGCGGCCTGGGCGATCCGGACCTATGTCGAAACGCGCCCCGACAGCGATCAGATGGAAGAATATTCCGACGAGCTGAAGGCGCTGCGAGACGAGCTGGCCACATATGCCACCGATGCGGGCGGGGCCGATACCGATGCGCTGAAATCACGTCTGGGCGAGATTGCCACCCAGATCGAGACGCTCTCGGGTGCTCCCGTGGCCGACAGCGTCGCCTACCGCGCGGCCAACCTGATCGACGGTTCGCCCGAGGCGTTCAAAACCGCGGCAGAGACGCTCACCATCGGTCTGTCTGCCGCCCACTGACACATGGCGCGCGGATTTCTCTTCCTCCCCCTGGTAGTTCTGGGCCTGTCCTTTGCGGGGCAGGTCCGGGCTGCTGACCCCTGCGCGGATTATGTCCCTCAACCCAAGCCGCAGAATGTCGGACATGATGTCGTGGGCAAAGAGCTGGACGAGATCCAGCAGCAGGGCCACATGCTCTTTGCCGTCTACGAGGACTACCCGCCCTATAGCTGGGAGGAGGGCAGCACGCCGCGCGGCGTGGACGTCGATATCGCGCGCCTGATTGCCGAGGATCTGGGCGTCGAGGCGCGGTTCAACTTTGTCGCGGCGGGCGAAAACCTCGAAGCGGATCTGCGCAACAATATCTGGAAAGGCGCGCTCATAGGTGGCCGTGTGGCCAATGTGATGATGCGCATCCCCTATGACAGCAGCTTCAAATGCCGCGTTGAACAGGTGGTGTTCACCGGGCAATACAGCACCGAAAGCATCGCCATCGCCTATGACAAGGCAAGCTATCCGGAAGAAAAGCCCCTGCCCGCCTATTTCCGGTTTGATACGGTCGGCGTCGAAAACGACTCCATTTCGGATTTCTACTTGTCCGGTCTTGCGGGGGGGCAATTGCACGGCAATATCCGGCGCTATCCTGACATGGTCCTTGCGATGCAGGCGCTCAACGCGGGCGAAGTGATGGCCGTCACCGGGCCGCTGGGTCAGCTGGAATACGGGCTGTCAGACAGCTCTGACGTGCATCAGCCGCCGCTTGCAGGATTTGCCATCAGCAAGTGGACGGTCGGCGTTGCGGTCAATTTCCGCTACCGCCCGCTGTCATATGCGGTGGATGACGCGATCAACTATGCGCTGCAGGACGGGCGGATCGCCCAGATTTTCGAGGCCTACGGGCTGACCCACCAGATGCCGGAGCGCTGAAGCCAAAGCCCCAGTCAGAGGCTGATCAGATCACCGGCCTTGTCCACCAGCATGATCCTGCGAACCCCTGCGGCCCAGCGCAGCTGATGCACCTGTTCGAGCGGCGCCAAAACCATCGCAGTTGACAGCGCATCCGCCAATGTTGCCGTTTCCGCCTCTACCAGAACCGTGGACCATCGCGGTGCGGCGCGGGAATGCAGGATATGCCCCCCGGCCCCAAGCGGTGTTGCGGCCGGGCTGGAGCTGGCGACGGCCCCATCGCTGAGGGTAAGCGCCGCAAGCCGGCCGAATTGCGGGTCTTCCACCCCAAGGTGCCAGCCCTCCCCCGATCCGCGATACTCGCCGATATTGACGAGGGTCCGTTCGGCCCCGTGGGCCTTTAACGCCTGCGCCACCAGATCCGTGGCGAAGCCCTGCGCGATGCCATTGAAGGTCAGCGCCTGTCCCGGTGCGAGCGTGACGCGATTGGCATCAAAACGGACGCGATCCCAACCGATCAGAGCCTTCGCGCGCTCAACATCCCCGCCCTCGCTGAGCGCGCGCCACAGGGGCTGTACGCTTGGATCGAAAAGGCCTCCAGTCAGGCGATGCGCCGCGTCTGCCGACCGCATCAACGCAAGGAATCGCTTCTCCGGCGCGATCCATCCGGCACGGTTGAGCCGAACCAGATCGGATGTCGGCGCGTAAAGGCTGAACAGGCTCTCCACCTCGGAAATCAGCCGCTGCGCGTGCTGCAGCGCGGGCCGCGTCATTTCCTTGCGGCCGTGCAGCGTGATGCTGACATGCGCCCCGAACGCGCGGCCTTGCCAGCTATGGCTGAGGGCCGCGGCAGGGCTGGCTGCGAACCCCGCGACGATGGTCAGAAAACGGCGGCGGCTGAGTGTCATTCTGCGGCAACCCCCAGCTTGCGGCCCTTTGCGGCAAGGATCAACGGGACGCATTGTGCCCCATCCTCATGGATGGTCACGCAGTCGAGGCATTGGAAACACTCCGAAAAGTTGATCTCGCCCGTCTTGCGGATGGCGCCATAGCTGCATTTCACGCGGCACAGCTGGCATGGCGACCCACATTCGGCGCGCCTTGCAATCCAGTCCCGGCCCCGCAGCAACCCGCCAATCGCCATCACGGCCCCCAGCGGGCACAGGTAGCGACAAAAGCCCTTGAACATCACCATTGAGAACAGCAGCAACCCTGCCGCATAGGCGACATAATACCATTCGCGGATGAAAAACGTGGTGATCGCCGTCTTGAAAGGCTCCACTTCGATCGCCTTGTCAAGCATGCCGGGCGCCGCGAAGAGCAGTGCAACAAGGCTGGCCAGTACGACATATTTGAGCGCCTTCAACCGCGTATCCCAGCGCGGTGTCGGTTCGATCTGCGGCAGGCGGAGGATGCGGCCAAGGTGGTGGGCAAATTCCTGCAACGCACCAAACGGACAAAGCCAGCCGCAAAAAAGCCCCCGCCCCCAAAGGACGAAGCCCAGAATCGCCGCGCCCCAGACCATCAGCGAGAACGGATCGTAGAGAAGAAAGGCGAAGCTGCCACCATCCAGCGCCGTACGCGCAACGGCCAGCGGCGTGGCGACGGACAACTGCCCCTGCCCCCACCACCCGATGAAAACGGTCACAAATGCCAGAACACCCAGCCGGATCGGCGTGAAGTAGGGATGCGCTGCCAGACGGTTCATCCCCCGCCCGAGCGCCAACAGAAGCCCCGCAAGAAAGACACCCAGCACGATCAGGTCCCCCTGCCGGTTCCACAGGGCGTCGACCCAGGGCGCACGGGGTGTCACGGTTTCGGGCCGAAGGAAGAACCGCTCTGGTGTTTGATGGGCGACCTTTAGCGTCACGCTGCCCAGCTCCGGCTGAAAGGACCCGTGCGAGCGCAGCGCCTTGATCTGGACGGTCCATTCCGCAGTGGGGTCAAACCCCAGCCTGCGATCGGTGCGCAGGATCAGCGCCGCGCCGTCCTGCAACGCCTCTGGCAGGTCGTCGTTCAATTCGATGTAGATATCCGCATCGCGAAACGCGATCGGAAAACCACCCTGTTCGGCGCTGATCAGGTCCGGCGCGGTGTTGCGCACGAATTCATCGGTGATCAGCCCATGGCGCCCCGTATCGATCAGAAGGACCGGCTCATCCGTGGTGGAAATCGCCATCAGGTCCTGCAATTCGTCGTAACTGCCCTCGCTCAGAACCGCGCTGGCAATGGAGGGTGGGCCAAGGTCCACGACCCACAGGTCAAGATAGGGCGCATCGGGGGTCGCGCTGGCCTCTGGGTCGTCATCCTCCCACAAGGTGCCGGCAAAGGCGGCATCGAGCTCGCTGTTGAGGATGGTTTTGCGGGTGACGATGCTCTGGGCCACCAGATCGTCCCAGCTCAGATCTTCTGTATAGGCGGGATCCGGATGGGCGGGCGGGCCGGTGGAAATACCGCTCATTTTCTCGCGTGCGACCTGAAGCGCTGCGGCCAGAATGCTTTCATGCGCGATCCGGACAGAGGCCGTACCCTTTGTCACACCGTCAAGATAAACCAGCGCCGACCCTTCCCCTCCGGCCCCGTAGGGAGAGCCCACAACCAGTGTGTCCGAAATCGAATGACCGCGATACTGTTTGAAAAAGTCGTAGAACAGCTTTTCAGGCAGCCCGGACACGAAGATCGGCTCGTTATGGGACAAAAGCTGCACGTCGAGGAACCGACCGTCGAGGTCGAGCACGACCAGCATGTTGATCGCCGCACCGGAAAAACCCGGCAGCGGGGCCATGGGCTCTGTCTCGAAAACATAACCGGCCTCTGCCCCGCCGGAATTGAGCAACTGCCACACGCCCTTGTCGTTCAGCTTTTCGCCAAGGCTCATCGGGGGAACGATATAGGGCTCCAGAACCTCGCGTCCCAGTGGCTGGGCGGCACCGCTCAGGGCCATCGCGCACCAAAGCGTGACAGCCAGAACCAACGCCGCGCAGGATCTGCATCTTAACATGTCCGACAAACTAGGACCGTCCCGGGCTTCGCCCTATTGGACCAAGGTATGAGCCGCAAAGCGCCCCGTCGCGCGTGTTATTCCTGGCTGGTCGCATTCAAGATTGTCTGTGTCGCAAAATTCGCTCTGCTCATCCGCACCGTGTGCAAAGGTCGATCACAAGAGAGCGAGTCAGGCCCGCCTGCTTGCTGGTCTGTGTCAACTTTACCGCAACGAATTGATCCCGCGCGCCCGGGCAAAAACAACCCAAGGAAGTGCCCATGCTCTTAGAATCCGATGTCGTCACAACGCTGATGCGCCGCAAGCCCGATCATTCGCTTGCGCAGTCCCTCTACTGTGATCCGGGCGTGTTTCAGGTCGATCTGGACAGGATCTGGTATCGCGAATGGCTCTTCGCGATTGCCGCCTGCGAAATTCCCAAGACCGGCAATTATGTTGTCCACGATGTCGGCACCTATTCGGTGATCATCGTGCGGGGCAGTGACGGTGAAATCCGCGCCTTCCACAACTCCTGCCGTCATCGGGGGTCAATCCTGTGCAAAGCCAAGAAGGGCACCGGGCCAAGGCTCGTCTGCCCCTATCACCAATGGACCTACGAGCTTGACGGCCGACTTCTCTGGGCGCGCGACATGGGGCCGGATTTCGACGCCTCACAGCACGGGCTGAAGCAGGTGCATTGCCACAATGTCAGCGGGATGGTCTATATCTGCCTTGCCGACACTGCGCCGCCGATTGATGAATTCGCCTCAGAGGTCACCCGATACCTCGCGCCGCATGATCTTGAGAATTCCAAGCTCGCCTATGAAAGCACGATCATCGAAAAGGGCAACTGGAAGCTGGTCTGGGAAAACAACCGCGAATGCTATCACTGCGCGGGCAATCATCCCTCGCTTTGCCGCACCTTTCCCGAAGACCCCCGTCTGATCAGCAGTGATCAGAGCGGCGAACTGGACAGCCTTCAAAAGGAGCACCGGCAACGCTGCGACGCCGCAGGCGCGCCCTTTGCACACAAGATTTCGGCGCTTGGGGATTGGCGTTTCGTGCGCACACCGCTGCTTGATAAGGCGGAAAGCTATACCATGGATGGCAAGGTGGCGGTAACAAAGCCAAACTCCACCCTGCCCTTCCGCGATGCCGGCGCCTTGTTGAAATTCAAATATCCCGGCAGCTGGAACCACTTCCTGTCCGACCATTCGATCCTCTTCCGCGTGACGCCGATTGGCCCGATGGAAACCGAAGTCTGCACCAAATGGCTGGTCCACAAGGATGCTGTCGAGGGACAGGATTACGACCTCAAACGCCTGACAGAGGTTTGGATCGCGACCAATGACGAAGACCGCGAGGTGGTCGAGAATAACCAGCGCGGCATCCTGTCCCCCGCTTATCAGCCGGGCCCCTATTCACCGACGCATGAAGGCGGCAACATCCAGTTCGTGGATTGGTACGCCTCCACCCTGATCCGCGCCATCACCGGCCGGGCCGAAGCCATGGCGGCGGAGTAAGGGGATGAGGATGCAGACCGATCTGACCGTTTCAGACGATGCCGGGATCTGGACCGATGCCGAACCGCTGGAATGCTGCGCCGTCGTGCCGGAGGCCCCCAACACGGCAACGTTCAGCTTCGTGTCGCCCAGCGGCGCGCAATTTCGCTACGAGCCCGGCCAGTTCCTGACGCTGGAGCTGCCATTGCCCGGCGGAACCGTCTGGAAAACCTACACGATCTCGTCGTCGCCATCGCGGCCCCTGACGATCTCGGTGACTGTCAAGGCGCAGCCGGGCAGTATAGGAACACGCTGGATGCTGGACCATCTGCGCCCCGGCGCACGGATCAAGGCGACGGGTCCGGCGGGCATTTTCACCCTGCCGCGGAAGGCGCGCAACAAATACCTGTTCCTGTCGGCCGGTTCGGGGATCACGCCTTCGCTGGCGATGACCACCTATCTTTACGACCGTGGCACGGATGTCGACGTGGTGTTCGTGAATTGCGCCCAACGCCCCCAGGACATCATCGCGCGTCAGCGGCTGGAGCAAATGGCCTCTCGCGTGCCGTCGATCAAGCTGTTCTTCATCGTCGAGGAAGACGACCCCTATCAGGTCTGGACCGGGTTGCGCGGGCGGCTCAACCAGTTGGTGATCGGCCTCATCGCCGGCGACTATCTGGAGCGGGAGATCTACTGCTGCGGGCCGGAACCGTTCATGGATGCCGTTCGCGAAATGCTGATTGCGCTTGGTTACGACATGGACCGCTATCATCAGGAAAGCTTTGGCGCACCGGTCAAGACCGAAGCGCAGATCCCCGAACATGACGACGTTGTGCCTGACAATGACGCCACAGCAACCGTGTCCTTTGCCCGCTCGGACGTATCAGCAGACTGCCACGAGACCGATACGGTGCTGGCCGTCGCCAGAGCGGCCGGGATCGTCATCCCCTCGGGGTGCACTTTCGGCGTCTGCGGCACGTGCAAGATCCGGAAAACGTCCGGTGAGGTTCATATGGTGCATAACGGAGGGATTTCAGAGGACGACATCGAGGCAGGGTTCATCCTCGCCTGCTGTTCCAAGCCGATCGGCACCGTCGAGGTGGATGTCTGACCCAACCCCCGACGCATCACGCGTCCGGATGCCCGCTTTCTTGCGGGCAGACGCCACGCCTCCGCCGGATTCAGGCGCGTGATCACCGTTACTGCCAGTCCGCCTCGCGGTGAAAAACGGCGTCCACGGCGCCACCGCCTGTCCGTCAGGCGTCTGGCTGTCGACGCGGGCGCTTTGCCAGCACCTGCAATTTGACCACCGTCCGTATTGTGGCGGCGATGACAAGCGCGCAAAGACCCAGTTTCGTAACCGTCTCGATCGTGCCTTCGATCTGCACCGCGTGAACGACCGTCCCCATGACGATCACCACTGCCAGCGCGGTGTGAAAACGCCGCCAAACGCGTGGCGGCACGCGCATCCTGCGCCGAAGCGCCGCGAACACGCCCGAGGCGATCACCGCCCACATCGCGATAACACCCCAGGCAGAAAAGGGCGTCGGTGACACGAAGAGCAGCGCATCGACGACATCCGGAGGGCTTGTCACCCACAGCCCAGCAACATGGAAGATCACCGCGACCAGCAACAACCCTCCGACAATGCGGTGAACCCGCCGCCCGCGCATTCCCGACAGGCCCGGCAGGTCGCCACCGGCAAGCAAGGGCTGAAGCAGCATCAGGCTCAGGCCAAGGATGCCTGCAAACCCGGCCGCGATATAGATCGGGTCGCGCCAGGCCAGAAGCGGGCTGTTCGCGGCTGCAATCACAGGCGCAATCATCGCGGCGGTCACCAATACCCAGACGAGGGCTTTCACGACTGGCCCGGCCCCGATGCCACGCATTGCCGTCAAGCCGGGCGCAGGACGAAATCCGCAGACAGGCTGGTATCGCTGGAACGGCGCATCACCGGGCGAAGAAAGACGCTCTCGAACTCCTCGCTGTCATAGGCGAGATGCCCGTGCGCCTGTCCGAATGCCGGAACGATTTGCGGCATTTCCAGCCGGAACTCTCCGTTTTCGTCCGTCAGGGTTGCGCCATGGCTGCGCGCGTCACGCTCGTGCCCTTCGGTCGTATGCGCCCAGATCTGAATGCGTTGACCCGGCAGCGGCACACCATCCCCGGCGCGCCGAACTGTTCCCGTCATCCAAAAGCCGCCCCCGCCGATACGTTTCACGATGGGCGCGCCGGGACGATAGTTGTTGGCCCCACCCCGCATGGAGGGCGTCGGCGCCACGCCTTGCGCACGCGCGGGCTCAGTAAGGCCGCCCAGCCCCACGGCCATGAGGGCACCAGTCGAGGTCAGAAATCTACGACGGGTGGTGACAAGATCAGCCATCTGAGTTCCTCTTTGCGAGCGCGCCCGTCGCTTGGCTTGCGTGGGCAGCACACAGAATATAGCGCGTTTTTCGGCCATTTCCGAGCCTTCGTCGCGGGCGCACAGATAAATACTTCTCACGCCCGCGCGAGCATCGTAGTGCTCACGCCCGCCCGCAGCGACGCAAAACAGCGCATTCATTCAGGCAGCCAACAAACTTGCCCAAAGGCTGTGCGAACGCCACAAATCTCAACCCGGCCGCCATTCTTGCCCGAAAATTTGAAACCGCGACTCGCATCAACTTCAGATTTTGCCTTGGGCAAATGCTATTCGACACATCGGAATCCGCCCGCAATACCTGCCAAATTGAGACATACCGCGCGGCCGCCGGGTCAGACCTTGGCCAAGAGCCGCCCCGCCAGATGCTGCACATCGGCGCGCAGATCGGACCCGATCGGGCCATCGCGCGGGGCGTCACGCAGCGTCGTGAACCAATGCTCTGGCGGATTTCGCCCCGCCCCGCGCGACCATGTCAGCCCGTGCAGCAGCGCCTCGGCCTCCGCTGGCAACCGGTCGGGAATTTCATGGCCGTTCAGCACCCCCCAAACCCCGGTCCACAAGCGCCCGACCGACCATGGATTGTAGCCGCCACCGCCAAGTACCAGCAGACGCGGCGCAAGATCCCGCAACCTCTGGACCGTTTGCCAATGGGCGTTGTTGGACAGCGCCAGCCGTGACAACGGATCTTCGGTGACTGCGTCAGCCCCGCATTGCAACACGATGGCGCCGGGGCGAAAGGCAGCGACGGCGGGCAGGATCACCTTGTCCAGCACGAGCGCAAATTCGCTGTCATTGAAGCCGCGCGGCACCGGTAGGTTCAGTGCCGCCCCTCCACCGTCATCCTCCAGCCCGCCGGTAAAGGGCCAGCGCGCGCCTTCATGGACAGAGATCATGCGGACATCTTCGGCCCCTTCAAAGGCGCTCGCCACCCCGTCGCAGTGATGGGCATCAATATCGACATAGGCGACCGGGCCACAGCCAAGCGCCAGAAGCCGCTGGATCGCAAGAACCGGATCGTTGAGATAGCAGAACCCGGCCGCACGATCGGCCATCCCGTGATGGGTGCCGCCGCCGGGGTTATAGACCACCCCACCTGAAACCAGCAGCTCAGCCGCCAGAAGAGAGCCGCCCGCCGCCGTGGCCGGTCTGCGGAACATCTCTGCAAAGACCGGGTTGGACAAGGTGCCCAGCCCGTGGCGCTCTCGGGTTGCCTCGTCGACCGACTGGTCCGCCTCTGCCGCCATCAGGGCTGCGACATAGGCGGGGGTGTGAAACCCGGTGAGCCCGGCTGCCTTCGCGCGCGGAGAGGTGCGGTACTGCGCCTGCGGCAGCCAGCCGAGCGCGCGCGACAGGTCAATCACCGTCGGCACACGCGGGATGGAGAGCGGATGCATCCGGCCGTAGCTGGACCCGCGATAGATATTCGATCCGATGAACAAGGGCGCCTGCATGGCCTGCCAGAGTAGCGCCCCATACCCCCTTGCCAAGCCCGGAGCGGGAAATGCGACGATTGCATGCCCACTGACCCTACGGTAAGCGGCTTGCATGACCACTGATCGGGCCGAGGCATGACCCCGCGATTTCTTCTTCTCACCGCGACGATGCTTCTGGCCGGGACGATCGGCGGATGCCTTGCCGCCGCGCTGCATCTGCCCATGCCATGGATGCTGGGCAGCCTTGCCGCAATTGCGGCACTGGTCGGCACGGCGCCGGACAGGGTGCTTTCGGGCTATGTCTTTCCGCCGCGCATGCGCGAAACCTTTGTCGGGGTGATCGGCGTCATGATCGGGACGCAGGTCTCTCCCGCGATGATCTCGCAATTGGGGATGCTCCCGCTCAGCCTGATCGCGCTGACCCTTTTCGTGCTGATCGCACATGCGGGGAACTTCCTGATTTTCCGGCGCCTTGCCGGCATGGACCGCCCCACTGCCTTTTTCAGCGGCTCACCCGGCGGGCTGATGGAAAGCATCACCATGGGAGAGGCTTCGGGCGCAGATATCCGGGTGCTGACGATCCAGCAATTCCTGCGGATCATCCTTGTGGTGACGCTGCTGCCGCTGGGATTCTCGATCTGGAATGGCGCCCCCGTGGGCAGCGCGGCGGGGGTGTCCCCGGTCGGCTCCATTCCGGGCGAGCTGCCGCTCTGGGGGGCGTTGCTGGCGCTTGCAGCACTTGTTGTCCTTGGTCAGGCCATCGGGCGGCGCATCCGCCTGCCTGCCGGACAGCTGACCGGACCTCTTGTGCTGACGGGGCTAGCCACGCTGACCGGGCTGCTGCCGCTGCACCTTCCCGGCTGGGTCATCGCCGTTGCACAAGTGGTCGTCGGCGTGGGGCTTGGCATGCGTTTCGTCGGCGTGACGGGGCGGATGCTCCGCCGGTCAATCGGGCTCAGCCTGCTTTCGGTGACATGGATGCTGGCTGTCGGCGCATCCTTCGCCTTTGCGCTCCACATCGCAACCGGCATCCCGTTCGAACATATGCTGATCAGCTTTGCACCCGGCGGGGTGACAGAGATGTCGCTGGTTGCGCTCAGCCTTTCGGCGAACCCGGCACTTGTCAGCATTCACCACTTGATCCGCATCCTGCTGACGGTGGTGGAGCTGACATTCCTGTCTGGCCGGCTTGACCTTGGCACAAGGCCCGGACGTTAAGGCACAACTTAAGAACTGTCGCACAATTATTTGATATCAGGCGAAAATCACCCTTCGGACCGCTCCGCCAGATCGAGCCATTCTTCTTCGGCCGCTGCCAGAGACTGCTGACGTTCCACCAGAGCCTCGGTCGCTTTCTTGAACTTCAACGGCTCTTTGGTGAACAGGTCAGGTGCCGCCAGAAATTCTTCCAGCTTCGCGATCTCTGCTTCCAGACGCTCCAGCACCTTGGGCAGCGCCTCCAGCCGATGCTTTTCGGTAAAGCTCAGCCCCGTCGGTGCCCCCTTCGCAGGCGATGATACGGATTTCGCAGGCTTCGCCTTCGGCTTTTCAGCGGCAGGGTCCGACATCCCCTCTGCCCGTTGCGCCTGATAATCGCTCCACCCGCCGGCATAGATGGTGGCACGCCCGTCGCCTTCCATCGCCACGGTCGTCGTGGCGACCCGGTCAATGAAATCGCGGTCGTGGCTGACCAGCAGAACCGTGCCGGGATACTCGCCCAGAAGGTCCTGCAACAGGTCCAGCGTTTCGACATCCAGATCATTGGTCGGTTCGTCCAGCACCAAAAGGTTCGATTCCCGCGCCATGATCTTGGCCAGCAGCAGGCGTGCTTTCTCACCGCCCGACAGCGAACGCACGGGCGCGCGCGCCTGCGCATCGTCGAACAGGAATTCCTTGAGGTAGCCCACGACATGTTTGGGCTGGCCGCGCACCATGATCTGGTCCGCCTTGCCGCTGACCCGCATGTCCGGATCGCCGGTCAGGCTGTCCCACAGGCTCATGTTCGGATCCAACTGCGCGCGGGTCTGGTCAAACACCGCCATCGCAAGGTTGGTGCCAAGGCTCACCTTGCCCTGATCCGGCGCAATCTCTCCGGTGAGCATGCGGATCAGCGTGGTCTTGCCCACGCCGTTCGGCCCGACAAAGGCGACACGGTCGCCGCGCTGCACCTTCAGATCAAAGGCGCGCAGGATCGGCTTGTCGCCAAAGGATTTGGTGATGCCCTCTGCCTCGATCACCTTCTTGCCCGATTGCGGACCTGCCGCCAGTTCCATGGCCGCGGTGCCCTGCCGCCGGATCATGCCCGCGCGTTCCGCCCGCAAGTCCTGCAACGCCCGGACGCGGCCCTGATTGCGCTTGCGCCGGGCGCTGATGCCCTCGACCGCCCAACGCGCTTCGGCCTTGATCTTGCGGTTCAGTTTGTGGCGGCTCTGGTCTTCTTCTTCCCAGGTCTTGTCGCGCCATGCCTCGAACCCGGCAAAGCCTGTTTCTTGCCGCCGCACCTTGCCGCGATCAATCCACAGCGTGGCGCGGGTCAGTTCTGTCAGGAACCGACGGTCATGCGAGATCAGGACAAAGGCGGCGCGGGTGGATTTCAGCTCCGCCTCCAGCCAGCCGATGGCCTCGATATCAAGGTGGTTGGTGGGCTCGTCCAGCAGCATCAGCTCTGGCGTGTCTGCCATCAGCCGCGCCAGCGCAGCGCGCCGCCGCTCGCCACCCGAGGCAGAGCTTACCGGGCGATCCGGGTCGAATTTCAGGCCCTCGCCTGCGCGCTCAACCATGTACATCTGTCCCGGCTCCAGCCCGTGGGCCGCGTAATCCCCCAAGGTGGCAAAGCCGGAAAGGTCCGGGTCCTGTTCCATGTAGCCGACGCTGACGCCGGGACGGACCACACACGCCCCGACATCTGGTTCGACGAGCCCTGCCATGACTTTCATCAAGGTCGATTTGCCGGAACCGTTTCGTCCCACCAGCGCCACGCGGTCGCCGGGCTGAACAACAAGGGACAGATCGTCGAATACCGGATCGCCGCCGAAGGTCAGCGAGATATCGGAGAGTTGTAAAAGAGGAGCTTGTGCCATCCCGCCCCGCTAGGCCCGAAGCGGCGAAAGGTCAAGACCGCCCGCGCCGGATGCGGCCATCAACGCCCAGGCAGCGGGGACCTTCAGGGCATGACGGCAGTTTGTTGCTTCGAACGCCTCCCAGCGCACGGGCCAGAGAGATGCCCGTTGCCTGCGGGCGGCAGCACCGTCTGTCCCGCCCACGCAGGACGTTCTGCGATGGCTTAGTCCACAAGCGCCCGCAACAACCGCTTGCGCGCGGGGGGAATCAGCGCGGGCTCTACCCCGATAAAGACGTGAAGCGTGTCGATGTCGCGGTCGATCACCGCGTGATCGCTGACCCGGCCACCCAGTTGCAGATAGGACCGTAAGAGGCCTGGCATCTTCTGCATCGCCGATCTTTCGTCGGTCGGGCGCGTATCATCGCGGGGCAGCGGCACCACGTCCGCCGCCCTCTCACCCGGTCGCCAGCTGTCTGGCGCAACGTGGCGCGCGCCCAACAGCGCAAGGCTCTCCTCATGCGGCGCAGGATTCGCGCCGGGAAAGGACGCGCAGCCAAAGAGCAAGACCGCGCCCCTCGCATCCACGAATCGTGTCATCGCCGCCCAGGCCAGCCGCAGCACATCCGGGTCGCGCAGGCCGGGGCGGCTGCAAAAGCGGCCAAGCTCGACCTTGGGTCCGGGCAGGCGCGCAAGGGCAGACAGATCATAAAAGCGCGCGGCATAGCTGCGTTCCGTCTTACTCTCGTCGTCCAGCAGCAGAAAACGGTAGCAGCAAACAAGCTCGTCCGTGGCCCGGTCTTCGACAAGCATATGTGCGAAATCAAGGTCGTGACAGTCGGCGTCTTCCATCCGGTCGCCCAGCCCACCCCGAAAGGCGATCTGACGCAGATGCAGCGCCGCGCGAAGATCATCCGCCGTTTCGGCAAGCCGCGCCTGATATCGCCCTCGGCGGATGGGTTTCATGGCGCGGCCCTGCGCGCCAAGCCAGTTCCGACCCTGCGACAGCACGCCGACCGGACCATCGCCTTCGCCTAGCCGTCGCCCAGCAAATCCGCGGCCGAAAGCCGACCGATATTGCCAAAGAGCTTGCGGATGAAGCTCAGGTCACCGTCATTGGTGCGGGTGATACGCCGGGCCAATGGCACAACCTGGCCATCCTCGAGCCCGTAGCGTTCGATATTCGTGACAACGCCCGCCTCGTCAAAGCTGATGGCAAGCACGGAACGGTCGACCACCTCTGGCGCCTTGTACGCGAAATGCCGGATCTCGCTTTCGACGTAGTAGAACCCGCTTTCATTCTGCACGCCTGCGGTCGACGGCACGCCAACGACGTCCTCGACCGTGCCGCGCGTGTCGACGCCGACGACGATCTCCGACAGAATATCCTCCGTCGGCACATAGCCATGACTGCGATACTGGGCGACACAGGCGCCGAGAAACAGAAGTGCTGTGCCGCATAGTGCCGCTTTCAGCCCGATTATCCTGCCTTGCATTCTGTCCTCTTGCCTTGGCCCGTTTGCCCTTCTATCTCGATTACATAAGGAATGCACCCCGTTCAAGAAAGGAAGCACACGCTTTCATGGCAGATCATCCGGAAGACGCAGGGATATTTCGCACCGCGGCCCTCTCGACCAAGCACCCGACGTCGTTTTCGCTCAGCCCCGATGGGGATGCGCGCGCCCGTCTGGCAAGGGAACTCGGCATCGAGGGCATCCGCAAGCTGAGCTTTGCGGGCACCCTTGTTCCCGTCGGGCGCAGGGGGTGGCGGCTGGAGGCAAAGCTGGGCGCGACTGTCGTGCAGTCCTGCGTCGTGACCCTCGCGCCGGTGACCACGCGGATCGACGAATCTATCGACCGGCGATTCGAACCGATATCGGAAAAAGACGCGCCCGAAGCCGGGTCTGAAACCGAAATGCCCGAGGACGACACGATCGAGCCCCTGGGAGAGACGATCAACGCATCCGCCGTGATGGCCGAAGCACTGGCGCTGGCCCTGCCCGCCTATCCGCGCGTCCCCGACGCCGAACTGGAGCGCGCGGCCTTTGCAGAACCGGGGGTCGCACCCATGTCGGATGAGGATGTCAAACCTTTCGCCGGGCTTGCAGGGCTGCGCGACAAGCTCAAGGGCGAGGAATAATCGCCGCGGCGGAACTTATCTCTTGCACAGGGCAGGTTTCGCTGTATTTTCGCGCCTTCACCCGAATTGAGGGCTTGTGCCAGATACCGCTTCCGCACTATGAGGCGCGGCACAGTTGAATGACACCGGGCATGACCGCCATGCCCCCGAAAGCTAACCGAGGTTGAGACATGGCCGTCCAACAGAACAAAGTATCCAAATCGCGCCGCAACAACCGTCGCGCGCATGACTCGCTGGTTGCAGCCAACCCGAACGAGTGCGACAACTGCGGCGAACTCAAGCGTCCGCACCACGTCTGCCCTGCTTGTGGCCACTACGCGGAACGCGAAGTGATTGCTCAGGCCGACGAGATCGACCTGGAAGACGACGCAGCTTAACTTCAGGAACCGCGGCCCTTCATGACCGGTTTGCAAGACAAGACCGGAGATATGTCCGGGCCAACGGTTCTTTCGGTCGACGCCATGGGCGGCGACCTGGGCCCTGCGGTTGTTGTCGCCGGGCTTGACCGAGCCGCGACCAAGAGTCCTGATCTCCGGTTTATCCTGCACGGCTCTGCGGCCGAGCTGGAAAAACTTGTTGCGCGCCACAAGCAGCTAAAACAGCGTTGCGAGATTCGCGACGCTGCAGGTGTTGTCCGGATGGAGGACAAGCCTTCTCAGGTGATGCGCAACGGCAAGAACACGTCCATGTGGTCGGCGCTGGAATCAGTGCGCAACGGCGAAGCGACAGTCTGCGTCAGTTGCGGCAATACCGGTGCGCTCATGGCGCTGTCGATGGTGCGCCTGCGCAAGCTGCCGGGCGTGAACCGCCCTGCCATCGCCATACTCTGGCCTTCCCGCAGCCCGTCTGGCTTCAACGTGATGCTGGATGTTGGCGCCGATATCCGCGCCGACGCGCATGACCTGCTGCAATACGCTCTGATGGGGACGTCCTATGCCCGCAACGGGATGGGAATCGATCACCCCCGCGTTGGCCTGCTGAATGTCGGAACCGAGGAACACAAGGGCCGGGCCGAGCTCAAGGAAGCGCATGACCTGATCGGCGCCCGTGCAGCAGAGGCGCGTTTCGAATTCGTGGGTTTCGTCGAGGGCAGCGACCTTCCCGGCGACGTGGCCGATGTGATCGTCACAGACGGGTTCACCGGCAATGTGGCGCTGAAGACCGGCGAAGGCACCGCCAGCCTGATCCGCCAGCATCTGAAGGACGCTTTCAACTATTCCTTCCTGTCGCGTCTGGCGTCCCTGCTCGCTGTCAGCTCTCTCAAGCGGCTGAGCAAGCGGATTGATCCGCGCCGCGTGAACGGGGGCGTTTTCCTGGGCCTGAATGGCACGGTCGTGAAGTCTCATGGCTCTGCCGACGCGACCGGAGTCGCCGCAGCGCTGAAGCTTGCCGAGCAGCTTGCCCAGACTGGGTTTACCGGCAAACTGGCCGCACGGGTTGCATCTACGGCCCTACAGCCGCAGGATGCGACACCAGTCGACGAAGAAACGGACACATAACATGACTAAGCGCGCCGTAGTGGCCGGAATCGGCCACTACCTGCCGGACCGGGTCGTACCTAACTCGGAATTCGAAAAATCGCTCGACACCTCAGATGACTGGATAAGGTCACGCTCAGGGATCGAGCGTCGGCATTTCGCCGCCGAGGGGCAGACGACATCCGACCTGGCCACGCGCGCAGCCAAGGCCGCGCTGGAGGATGCCGGGCTGGAGGCTTCGGATCTCGACGCGCTGATCGTTGCCACCTCCACCGCCGATCTGACATTTCCATCCGCCGCGACAATGGTACAGGCGCAGTTGGGCATGACCGGGGGCTTTGCCTTCGACGTGCAGGCCGTCTGCGCGGGGTTCGTCTTTGCGCTTGCCAATGCCAATGCCCTGATCCTTTCAGGCCAGGTCAATCGTGTCATGGTGATCGGCGCAGAGACGTTCAGCCGGATCATGGACTGGAATGACCGTTCAACCTGCGTTCTCTTCGGGGATGGCGCGGGCGCGCTGATCCTCGAGGCGCAAGAAGGCAAGAACGACAACTCCGATCGCGGCATCCTGTCGGTCGATCTGCATTCGGACGGCCAGTTCCGCGATATTCTCTACGTCGATGGTGGCGTTTCAACGCAGACGACCGGCTATCTGCGGATGGAAGGCAAGGAAGTCTTCCGCCATGCTGTCGAAAAACTCGCCGCGACCGCCACGACCGCGCTGGACAAGATCGGCATGGACAGCAGCGAGGTTGACTGGATCGTCCCGCATCAGGCCAATATCCGCATCATCCAGGGCACGGCGCGCAAAATGGGCCTGTCGATGGATAATGTCGTGGTCACCGTGCAGGATCATGGCAACACCTCGGCCGCGTCGATTCCGCTGGCACTGTCGGTGGGAAAGGCGCGCGGCCAGATCAAGCAAGGCGATCTTCTGGTCACCGAAGCGATCGGTGGTGGCCTGGCCTGGGGCGCGGTTGTCCTGCGCTGGTAGACGCTTAAACGCCCTTCCCCAACCCATTGATATTGACTCGTAAATTGCGGTGCCGCATTCTCTGATGAAACCGGAGGGATGGCATGAGTGAAAAAACGTTAACGAGGATGGACCTGAGCGAAGCGGTTTTCCGCGAAGTGGGCCTGTCACGCAATGAATCCGCCGAACTTGTCGAAAGTGTTCTGGGTCATATCTCGGATGCGCTGGTCGAGGGAGAGCAGGTGAAAATTTCCTCTTTCGGGACGTTCAGCGTGCGCGGCAAGGCCGCCCGCATTGGCCGCAACCCGAAAACCGGCGAAGAGGTTCCGATTCAGCCGCGGCGCGTGCTGACTTTCAGACCGTCGCATCTGATGAAAGATCGCGTCGCCGCAGGCAACAAGAGCTGAGGCGTTTGCAATGAGCAAATCGCCTGATGCGTTTCGCACGATCAGCGAAGTTGCCGAATGGTTGGATACGCCCGCCCATGTTCTGCGGTTCTGGGAAAGCAAGTTCACACAGGTAAAACCGGTCAAGCGTGCCGGCGGGCGCAGGTATTACCGCCCCGCCGACATGGAGCTGATCGGTGGCATCAAGAAGCTGCTGCACGACGATGGCATGACCATCAAGGGCGTGCAGAAGATGCTGCGTGAGCAAGGCGTTCGCAAGGTCTCCCAGCTGTCTCAGCCGGTCGATGGGGCGTCCGAAGATATCGTCGAGGCGGCCCCCTTCCAGGAAATGGTCGAGGCGGAGGATACCGTGGTCTCCTTTGGCTCTGCCCGTGCGGAAGAAGCCGATTCGACCAGCGCGGCGCAGATGGACTTCCCCGAGATGCCGCAGGTGCCAGTAGCCTCGGATGTGGCGCCTGAAACGGGGGCTGAGGCCGAAGCGTCGCCAGAGCCTGTCGCGGAAGAGGTGACAGAGGCTCCGGTTCAAGAGGTCACGGCCGAAACGCCTGAATCGCTCGGCATGGAAGCCTTTCCGCTGGAGGTGCCCGACCACATCCCGGTTCCGCCTGAAGCGCCCGAAGACACGCGGCAGGCAAACGCGGCCCAAGGGGACGGATCCGACCTGCCTGAATTCCTCACCACGCCCAGCTTTCCTGAGCAGGGTAGCGAGGCCGCGCCCGCCCAAGTGGCGCAAGCAACTGTTGAGGAAGCAGAGCTGCCCGACGACGCGGACGAGGCGGCATTGGCTGAGGCGCGGCGGGCCGTGCTTGACCGCCCCGAACTGGCCCCGGTCCCGCAGGACGCGGAAATCGCGGCAGAACCGGGCGCGCTAAGCCATCTTGCCCAGATCCGCCAGTTGACCCGAGAAGACGCGGCCAGAATTGTCGCAGCGGCCGAACAACTGCGCGCGCTCAACGCCCGCCTGACCTCTGACTGACGGCTGGGCAATGGATTTTCGCGAAGTTGGGATTTTGGGCTTGCTCACGCCGTCAGAAACAGTAAGAAGCGCCCTACGTCGGGCTATAGCGCAGCCTGGTAGCGCGTCCGTCTGGGGGACGGAAGGTCGCAGGTTCGAGTCCTGCTAGCCCGACCAATCGAAATCGCCCGCGGCCTTCTGGGCCCGGGCGTTTTTCATATGACCCGGACCCTACCTCGGAGATGCACATGACCGGCGTTCTTTCAAGCCAGCAGATACAGGCGATGATTGGAAAGGCCGAGATTGCGGCAGAGTCAGATTTCGTCGAAGGACAGGTGCAGCCTGCAAGCCTTGATTTGCGGCTTGGCAATGTCGCCTACCGGGTCCGTGCCTCTTTCCTTGCCGGTCAGGGCCGGGCCGTCACCGACCGGATCGACGAATTCAAGATGCACGAGATTGACCTGAGCGGCGGTGCCGTTCTGGAAAAGGGCTGTGTCTACGTCGTCCCCCTGATGGAACGCCTCGCCCTGCCCGATCACGTGCAGGCTGTTGCCAATGCCAAAAGCTCCACCGGCAGGCTGGATCTGCTGACCCGCGCCATCACTGATGGCGGGACAGAGTTCGACCGGATCCCCGGCGGCTACAATGGACCGCTATATGCAGAGATCTGCCCGCGCAGTTTCTCTGTCCTCGTGCGCCCGGGCATGCGGCTCAACCAGATCCGCTTCCGGACGGGTCATGCGGTACTGGATGACGAGGATTTGCGGGCGCTGCATGACACTGCCCCGCTTGTCGATTGCGAACCGGTTATCGACGAAGGGCTGGGCTTTTCCGTCGATCTGGAACCTGCGCAGGGCGATCTGGTGGGATATCGCGCAAAACCTCATACCGGCGTGATCGACCTTGATCTGATCGGGCATTATGACCCGGCCGAATTCTGGGAGGATGTGCGAAGCAAGAATGGCCAGATCATTCTGGACCCCGGCGCCTTTTATATCCTTGTCAGTCGCGAAGCGGTGACGATCCCGCCCAGCCATGCTGCTGAAATGGCCCCCTATCTGGCGATGGTTGGCGAATTCCGGGTGCATTACGCCGGCTTCTTCGATCCCGGTTTCGGCCATGCTTTGGCAGGCGGTGCGGGCGCGCGCGGCGTGCTGGAGGTGCGCTGCCACGAAGCCCCCTTCGTGCTGGAACACGGCCAGATCGTCGGGCGGCTGGTCTACGAAAAGATGGCCGAAGTGCCAGAGCAGCTTTACGGTCAGGGGATCAAGTCGAATTATCAGGGACAGGGGCTGAAGCTCGCGAAGCATTTTCGCAGCTGACCGGGTGCGGCCAATGCGAGGCTCTCGTCGCAGCTATAGGCGAGCCGCGATTTCGGCCAAGCGGATGAGGCGACCGGTCACTCACCGTTGCTCGCAGCGGCGACACGGTTAAGCAGTGCAAATTGCGGCAAGTGTGGACGTCGCGATGCGCAACCGCCCGTCCGAGAGGCTTAGAATTTCCCCATACGACGGGTGATACGCATGGCCTGCTTGGCCTGTTTGGTCTGCTGGCGGGTCTTTCGGCGCTGGCGGCGTTCCTCTGGCGTCAATTCGGATTGCGGCTTGTCTGGCCCCAGCGCCTTGTTGATCCCTGCGTTCACACCACGTCCGATCAGCCGACGCGTCACCATGCGAAAGATCATTTGCAGCATCCGATTGGCATTCATGTCGCTCTCCTGTGGTGTCGACCTGCTTGCGCCTGTGTAGCACAAAGCGGGGTGCTAGTCCTCGAACAACTCGCTTTGCCCTTCCGAGGTTTCCTCGTCAGCATCCACATCGCCCTCGCCCGTTTGCGGCATGGCTCCGGGGGGCGGACGATTTTCAAGCAGCCCGGCAGAGCGCAGCTCTTTCAGGCCGGGCAGGTCTCGCGCGGATTCCAGCCCGAAATGATCGAGAAAATCCTGCGTCACGACAAAGGTCACCGGGCGTCCGGGCGTCATTTTCCGTCGCCCGAAACGGATCCATTCCATCTCCAGCAGCTGATCGACGGTGCCGCGACTGACGGAAACGCCGCGGATCTCTTCGATTTCGGCACGGGTGACGGGCTGGTGATAGGCGATAATGGCAAGCGTTTCGACAGCGGCGCGCGACAGTTTTCGCGTCTCGACCGTTTCCTTCTGCATCAGAAAGCCAAGATCCGGCGCTGTCCGGACCGCCCAGGCATCGCCCACCCGCACGACACGCACGCCCCGCCCTTCATAGCGCTTGCGCAGATGCGCCAGGGCTTCGGCAGGGTCACAGCCATGCGGCATGCGCGCCTCAAGCTCCCGGACGGTCACGGGTTCCGCCGTGGCAAAGAGGATGGCCTCGACCATACGTTCTTGCTCCGCCATGGGAGGCGCTTCAAAAAGCGTCTTTTCCGCCTCGGGCTGTTGCGCCTCGTCGCTCATTCCCGCGGGTCCCTTCTGCGCAGCTGGATCGGCGCAAAGCTCTCCGACTGGCGGATCTCGACCTTGCCTTCCTTTGCAAGCTCCAGCGAGGCGGCAAAGGTGGCAGCGGTGGCAGAACGGCGCCGGATCGGATCGTCGCCCCAGCCTTCGGGCATATAGCCGGAAATATCCGTCCAGTCCCCGGCAAAGCCGATCAGCCCGCGCATTCTTTCCAATGCCTGCTCCATCGTGAAGACATGGTCACGGTCCATGACAAAGGGGCGGAATTCGTCGCGCGTGCGGATGCGGGCATAGCCCTGCATCAGGTCCAGAAGCGTCGCGGTGTAATGCACCTTGCGGACCCGTTCGACCGTTTCGGGCAACCCGCGCACGAAGATGTCGCGCCCCAACTGATCGCGCGCCATGAGCTGCGCGGCGGCATCGCGCATCGCCTGAAGCCGTTCAAGCTGGAACGCCAGATGTGCGGCCAGTTCTTCGCCCGAAGGGCCCTCTTCCGCCGGATCAGGCGGCAGCAGCAGACGCGACTTCAGGAAAGCCAGCCAGGCAGCCATCACCAGATAGTCAGCCGCCAGCTCGATCCGCAGCGCCTTCGCCTGTTCGACGAAGGTCAGGTATTGCCGCGCAAGTTCGAGAACAGAGATCTTGCGCAGATCCACCTTCTGCGTCCGGCTCAAGGTCAGCAGAAGATCAAGCGGGCCTTCAAACCCGTCCACATCGACAATCAGCGCCTCGGATGCCAGCCTTTCGGCGACACTCAGGTGCTCTGTCGTGGTTTCGCGATCTTCTTCTGTCATCAAGCGACATCCCTGAACAGCGCGTCCAGCTTCGCGCTCAGGGCGTCGATGTCAACTGTGGAGCTGTCAGGGCGCGCTGCCAGCGCGTCACCTGCGCGGCTCTCTGCCAGGCCTGTGAGCGGCAAGAGCGCGGCCATCAGGCTGCGCATCTCTTCAAGATCACCATTGCAATGCAGCACCACATCGCAACCTGCGTATTGCGCCGCGACGCCGCGTTCGGCCACGCTGCCGAACAGCGCCTGCATCGAAATGTCATCCGTCATGATCAGCCCGCCAAATCCGATCTCGCCCCGGATCAGGGCCATCATCAGCGGCGAAATCGTTGCAGGGACGGTGTCGAACGCCTCGTAGACCAGATGTGCGGTCATCCCCATCGGCAAATCGTTCAGCGCCCGGAAGGCCGCGAAATCATGCGCGACGAGCGAGTCGCGGTCGGCCGAGATGCGCGGCAGGTCAAGGTGGCTGTCCATTTGCGCGAGCCCGTGCCCGGGGATGTGCTTGACCACGGGAAGGCACCCGCCTGCAAGCGTCCCGTCTGCAACGGCGCGCCCAAGCCGCACAACTGCCTCCAGCGTGTCACCATAGCAGCGGTTGCGCAGAAAGGCGTGGGTCTGGGGCCGTGCAATATCCAGCATCGGGGCGCAGTTGCTGTCGATCCCAAGACCGCGAAGCTCTGCCGCAATGATGGCATAACGCAGGCGCATCGCCTCTTCGGCCCGGGGGCCCGCGGCGGCAACAAATTCAAGCGGCGGTGTCCATTGGGTTGCCAGCGGCGGGCGCAGGCGCTGCACGCGACCACCTTCCTGATCGATCAGGATCGGCGCCTCCCGACCCACAGCCTCTCTCAGGTCGCGGCACAAACGCCGGACTTGATCCGGCGTCTCGAGGTTGCGCGAAAACAGGATAAAGCCGAACGGGTCGGCCTTTGCAAAGAAACTGCGCTCTTCGGCGCCCAGCTCTGTCCCTGCGCAGCCGAGGATCGCGGCCCCCTTGCCGATCGATGCAGAACTCACCGGGTAGATACGGGGATGCATTCTGCCTTCCCCGCCTGAAGCGCGGCGCAAAGCCTGCGCGCGTCATTGATGTCATCAAACCCGTGGGCGCGCAGACGGTAGAACGTCCGCCCGCCAGAGCTCGCTTTCTGAATGACCCGCGATTTGTCGGCAAGAAAATCGGTGAACCGCCCGTTCAGCCTGTCCCATTCGGAACGTGCGACCGCAACACTGTCAAAAGCGCCAAGCTGGACAACCGGGGTGCCCGCGGGGATGTTTGTCGATGCGATTTCCTCGGTCGTCTTGGCGACAGGTGTCACCGCAAGCGCCGCGGTCCGAAGCCCGCCCGGCCGGATGCGCGGGCGCAGCGACTGGCCCAGCGTTCCGGGAAACCGCGTTGCGGTCTCCTGCTCTTCCAACTCGCCTTCCAGAACCGCTGGATCAACGTCTTCTTCGGCTGCCTCGGCCAATACGGATTTCAGGAACGCGTCGCTGTCAACGGTGCCTTCAGACTTTGTTGCCGCATCATCTGTGACGGTAAAATCATCATTTCCGGCGGAAGACAGGAAAGGGAGGCCACCTGCCTCCGCCTCGTCTTCCTTTGCCGCCCTTGCCGACAATGTCGGTTGCGGCGCGTCCTCTTGCGTCAGGTCAAGTGGTCTGGGTGCCAGCGTCAACTGGTCCGGCGGCGGTGCAGCAGTCCCCGTGCCCGCCACCTGGTTGACGGCAAGCCCCTGATGTTCCGCAGCACTGCCACCCGGATTGTCGGGTGCCACGCGCATCGGACCTTCTGCCGCGCGCACGACCGGCACACCGCTGACATCGCGCATGATCAGTTTGTAACCCCACACACCAACACCAACCAACAATGCCATGGACACCACCGCCCCGGCCCAATTGGCCATGGTTGCAAAACCGCTGGAGGATTGGGGCACGCCACCGTGCCCGTTCATCGGAATTTCCGCCATGTCTGCCTTTCTGCCCCGGATCGCCGCGCGATCCGAAGGTTTGCTTGCACTGCCTCACCCGGCCATGGCGCGATTTTCTTACCGCATCTCTTCGGCCGGACTTACACCCAAGATACCAAGACCGGCGGAAATAACAACCGTAACGGCCCGCGCCAGCGCGATTTTCGATTGGCTTGCGGCGACGTCACCCTCTTGCAGAAAGCGCAAAGACGGCTCGTCATTGCCCCTGTTCCACAGCGCATGCAGGTCAGAGGCCAGATCGTAAAGATAGAAGGCAACCCGGTGCGGCTCATGCGTGCGCGCGGCAATCTCGACCAGTCTGGGCCATTCCGCCAGCTTCTTTGCCACGGCAAGCTCTGACGCGTGGGTCAGACCGGACAGGTCCGCCGCAGACAGCGTGGCGTCATCCACGGCGATACCGGCCTGCGCTGCCTTGCGCAGGACCGAACAGACACGCGCATGGGCGTATTGCACATAGAAAACCGGGTTTTCGCGGCTTTGCTCCAACACCTTGTCAAAGTCGAAATCCAGCGTTGCGTCATTCTTGCGGGTCAGCATGACAAAGCGGGTAACGTCTGGGCCGACCTGTTCAACCACATCGCGCAAGGTCACGAATGTCCCTGCCCGTTTCGACATCTTGAACGGCTCGCCATTCTTGTAAAGCTTCACCAGCTGGGTCAGCTTTACATCCAGCGGCACCTTCCCGTCAGACAGGGCAGAAACCGCCGCCTTCATGCGCTTGACATAGCCGCCATGGTCGGCGCCGAACACATCAATAAGCGCGTCGAAGCCTCTGGTAACCTTGTTATAATGGTAGGCGATGTCGGGCGCGAAATAGGTCCAGCCGCCGTCCGATTTCTGGATGGGACGGTCGACATCGTCCCCATGCGCCGTAGACCGGAACAACGTCTGCTCGCGCGGCTCCCAATCTTCGGGCACCTTGCCTTTCGGCGGCTCTAGCGTGCCGCGATAGATCAGCCCCTTGGCGTCCAGATCGGCAATCGCCGCCTCGATCAGCCCCGTGCCATAGAGCGACTTTTCCGAAAAGAAGCTATCCATCTCGACGCCAAGCATTTTCAGGTCGGCCCGGATCAGATCCATCATTGCCTCGGTGGCAAAGTCACGAATTTCGGCCAGCCAGAATTGCTCGCCTTTGTCGAGATATGCATCGCCGACCTTGTCCTTCAGCGCCTCGCCAACGGCGACCAGATAGTCACCGGGATAGGTCCCGTCAGGAAACTCCACCTCCTGGCCATGTGCTTCGAGGTAACGCAGGTAGACAGAGCGCGCCAGGACATCGACCTGCGCGCCGCCGTCGTTGATATAGTATTCGCGCGTCACGTCATGGCCCGCATAGGCAAGCAGGCTTGCCAGCGCATCGCCAAAGACCGCCCCGCGGGTGTGGCCCACATGCAGCGGACCGGTCGGGTTGGCGCTGACATATTCCACATTGACCTTCTGCCCCTGCCCCATGTCAGAGCGGCCGTAAGCGGTGCCCGCGTTCAGGATCGCAAGCGGCAGCGCCTGCCAGACCGACACATCCAGGCGCAGGTTCAAAAAGCCCGGCCCCGCCACTTCGGCAGAGGTGATGCGCGCATCGTCCGCCAGTTTGGCGGCCAGAGCCTCGGCGATATCGCGCGGCTTCAGACGCGCAGGCTTTGCCAGCACCATCGCGGCATTGGTGGCCATGTCGCCATGGGCCGGATCACGCGGCGGCTCTACCGTGACATTGGCAAATTCAAGCCCCTCGGGCAGCGTGCCCTCGGCGGTCATTGTGGTGAGCGTCTCGATGACAAGGGCGCGAAGATCGGCAAACAGGTTCATGACCAACTTTCTTTATCGGGGCGGCGTGGGTCTAGCATCTTTGCAACCAACGTCAATCCTGTGCGGCACCTGCGTCCGCGCTTGGCTGAGAGGGCGTCTCGGATTTCGGCGACAGATGGATCAGGCGCGCCTCTTTGCTGGGCTTTGGGGTCTGATCGGGATGGAATTCAAAGAACCGCAGCCCGTTCCGGTCCTGCAATTCACCGATCAGGATTCCATCGGGATTGCGCTCGCGGAAATTGTCCACCGTGAATTCTTCGCTCAGGCGGGTGCTGCGCAGTTGCCAACCCTCGCGGATCTTCTGTTGCAATTCCGAATAGGTCAGCCCGCCGGCAAAACGTTTGCCCCCAAGGGTCGAGGGCAGATTGTGGCGGCCGGATTCAGGATTGTCGCGGCGCAGCTGAAACACGTTCTCGCGGCCATATTCCGGTGCAAGATCGGTGGTGACCAGCGTATTGTAAGCGTCGTTTTCGGTCGCCGCGATGACCTTTTCATAGCCGATCAGATCCAGCCCGAATTCTGCCGTTTCCGACAGGATATCGCCATAGAACGTCTTTAGCCCGGCATTGCGCGCGCCGCGCAGCCGGACAAGGTTCGCGTCCGAAATCAGCACCGGCACTTCCAGCTTGCCCAGTACTTCGGCCAGGGCGGTGGCGAAAGGCGATCCGCCCACGATCACGACACCGGGTTGCCCCGCAGCCGTCAGCCCCAGGAAGCGCGCAAGCGGCGCAAGTGTGAACCCGTGCAGCACCACGGTTGCGGTGACAATCGCAAAGGCCAGCGGCGCGATGATGGCGCCATCCTCCAGCCCAAGTGCGGTGATACGCTCGCCAAAAAGGCCGGCAACGGCAACGAGCACAACGCCGCGCGGGCCCGTGAAGGCAACGAGCAGGCGCTCTTTCAACGGCACTTTGGTGAAGGCCAGCGCCAGCAGAACGGAAACCGGCCGCGCAACAGCGATGATCACCACCACGAAGGCCAGCGAGCGCCAGTTGAGAACCGAAAGAGTTTCGAGGTTCATGCTGGCTGCCAGCAGGATGAAGACGCCCGACACCAGCAGGATCGTCGCATGTTCCTTGAAGCGCCGCATCTCGGCATAGGATGGCAGATCGGCATTGGCGATCCAGATGCCCATGATCGTCACGGCCAGCAAGCCGGATTCGTGAAGCATCGCATCCGACAGGGCGAATGCGCCCAGAAGCACGGAAAACAGCACCGGTACCTTCATGTATTCGGCGACTTTTCCACGCTTGAACGCCTGCGCGACTCCCCAACCCGCCGCGACCCCGATCAGCGTTGCAAAGCCGATGCCGCGCACCAGCTCCCAGGCAGCATGGCCAAGTTCAAGGTTGCTTTGCGTGACAACCAGCACCTCGAACGCCAGAACAGCGGCCAATGCGCCAACGGGGTCGTTTACGATCGCCTCCCATTGCAGCAAGGCCGAAGGGCGGCGTTGCAGCCGCGCGGTCCGCAAAAGCGGCGCAATCACCGTGGGGCCGGTGACGATCAGGATACCGCCGAATACCGCCGCGCTGCCCCAGCCCAGCCCGGCCACGTAATGCAGCGCCAGTGTCGACGTCAGCCAGCCAAGCGGTGCGCCCAGCACCACCAGCCGCCGCACCCCTTCGGCAGCGCCGACCAGCGAATGGAAATTCAGCGTCATGCCGCCTTCGAACAGGATGATCGCCACCGCGATAGAGATCATGGGCGTCATGAGCGGCCCGATATCGCGCACCGGGTCAAACACACCAAGCACCGGCCCGACCAGCAGACCGGCGGCCAGCATCAGCACAATCGCGGGAAGGCGCAGCTTCCAGGCCAACCATTGCGAGCCCACGCCAAGCGCCCCTACCAGTGCAAAGGCCGTCACCGGCGTCAAAGCGCCATCAACAGGTGTCGCCATCATTCGTCCCTTCGTCCGCCTGTAAAAGTGACCCGAAGGACCACGAATGGCGACTAAATCACTATACCCCCAGCCTTCGGGCGCTTTTGCCGCGCCCTTGCTGGCACTCTAACCGATCAGCCGCTCATGCTCTTGCAAGGCGAACCTGTCGGTCATTCCAGCAATATAGTCCGACACCAGCCGCGCCAAGGTCGTTTCGTCCTGCGCCTCGGCCACGTCCTTGCGCCATTGCTTTGGCAAAAGCTCCGGGCGTGACATGAAAAGCGGGAAGAGATCGCGCACGACCTGCGTAACCTCCTTTCGCATCTCGATCACTGCGGGGGCGCGGTACATGCGGTGAAACAGGAATTCACGCGTCACCTTGAGATCCGCCCAGATGGCCGGGGTAAAGCGTATCATCATCCGGCCCGCCCCGCGAATATCGTCCACCGACTGCGGTTCCAGCTCTGCCAGGTTGACATTGGCGACGCCGATCACATCCTCGACCAGAATGCCAAAGAACCGGCGCAGCGCCTCGTGACGGCGGCGATAGTAGTTGAGACCGGGGTATTTGGCGTCCACCGCCGCAAAACAATCCTGCAGGATCGGCAATTCGGCCAGTTCGTCGGTCGAGAAAAGCTCTGCACGAAGACCGTCGTGCAAGTCGTGGTTATTATAGGCAATATCGTCTGCGAGCGCGGCAACCTGCGCCTCTGCGCTGGCATGGGTGTGCAGTTCCAGATCGTGGCGCGCGTTATAGGCGGCCAGCGCATATGGGATCTCTCCCACCAGCTTTCCGTCCGGGCCCATCTCGGCCACCGGACCATTGTGTTTTGCAATGCCTTCAAGGGCTTCCCAGGTGAGGTTCAACCCATCAAACTCGGCATAATGCCGTTCCAGCGCGGTAACGATACGGATGGCCTGCGCGTTGTGGTCGAACCCGCCATAGGGTGCCATCATGTCCGACAACGCGTCCTCGCCCGTATGGCCGAACGGCGTATGGCCAAGGTCATGCGCCAGCGCCACCGCTTCGGTCAGTTCGCTGTTGAGGTTCAGCACGCCCGCAATCGTCCGTGCGACCTGCGCAACCTCGATCGAATGGGTCAGCCGGGTGCGATAGAAATCGCCCTCATGCTCCACGAACACCTGGGTTTTGTGCTTCAGACGCCGAAACGCGCTGGAATGAATGATCCTGTCGCGATCACGCTGAAAGCATGACCGGAAAGTGCTTTCCTCCTCCGGGTACAGCCGTCCCTTGCTGTTCGCCGGATTAGAGGCATATGGCGCACGCATCTGCCTGTTATCCTTGTCGCCTGTCGTTGTCGTCCATATATACAGGCTCACGCGAAAAGGGAAACGTCGAGGTCACCATGCAACTGCCCCCCAAAGTCACGGACCGCGCATTTGAACGCCTGTCGGAAATCGGTGCGGCAGAACAGGGTCAGGCCCTGCGCGTTGCTGTCGAAGGTGGCGGCTGTTCGGGGTTTCAGTATGAAATCAAGCTGGACGCCCCGGCCGATGACGACCTTGTGCTGGAGCGCAACGGCGAGCGCGTCGTGGTGGATTCCGTATCCCTGCCGTTCCTCAGCAATGCGGTGATCGATTTCACCGAAGAGCTGATCGGCGCCCGGTTTGTCGTCGACAATCCGAACGCCACAAGCTCATGCGGATGCGGGACGAGCTTCTCCATGTGAGGCGGCCGCTTTGGCCGTCACCGTCATCTGGTCATAAAGCAGCCAGACACCCGAAGTGATCACGATCCCGACGCCCAGAAGCGTGCCCATGCTTGGCACCTCGCCGAAAAACGCAGCACCGATGATGACCATCCAGACGAATTGCAGGTTCATCAGCGGCGTGGCCACATAGGCAGGCAAAAGGCGCAGTGCGACCACCACAACCCAGCGCGCCGCAAAGAGGAACACCGCATAGGTCGCCGCCCAGCCGATATCCGCAAGCGCCATCGGGGCGATGACGAAGGGCAGCGCCAGCGACATCGCCACGAAAATGGCCAGATTGGGATAGAAGACCTGCGCCAGGGCATTGGTCTCGTACCGGCCGATATAGCGCGCGGCGACCATCGATCCGGTCCCCGAAACGGCCGCGATCATGGCCCAGAGATGGCCGATGCTTGCGCCCTGAATGCCGCCCGGCATCAGGCAGATCATGCCGATAACCCCTGCCACAAGCGCGGCCCAGATCTGCGGGCGGACCGATTCGCCCAGGACAGGCCCGCTAAGCAGCCCAGCGATGATTGGCATCAATCCGATGAACAGGAAGACATCGGCGAAGGGCAAATCGCGGAAGGCATTGAAGAAGGCAATACAGGCCAGCACCGTCAGCCCGGAGCGCACGGCCATCGCGCGCGGCGCGGATGTCACCAGCCCTTCGCGCAAACGGCCCCGCCCGGTAGTCAACCGGGTGAAGCCGATGGACAGCGCCATCACGATCATCGAGGACAGGACAAAAAGCTGCGGGGCCGCATAGCTGCCCGCGATCAGCTTGGTGATCCCGTCTGCAGACGAGATCATCAGCGTGTATAAGGCGACAAGCCCTGCCCCGATCGCGACGGAGCCCCCCTTCACAGGGCTACTCCGCTGCTGGCAATGCCTGCGCGGGCAAAGCCTTCGAAGAAACCTTCGAACTGGTCCGAGGAGGTCTCGGCCGCCTCCAGCACGCCGCGCGCATCTTCCGACAGCGTGTCATTGACCAGATCGCGCATCACATGCCAGTCACCCGAGCGCTGATCGTCGAGCCGGAACATGCATTCCGACAGCTCTCGCAACGGTCCGGCACGATGGGTTCCGCGGTCAAACCGCATCCGGCCATGTTCGACAGGCTTGTTGAACGCCCTGCCCCCGGCAAATGCCTGATGCCAGTTGCAGACCAGGAATTCGTGATAGTCATCCGCTATGGACACGTCCTCGCCGCCCGTCAGGCCGTAAAGATTGGTCTCGCGGTCCAGCCATGTTTCCCAGACCGACGGGGGTTCCTGCCCGGCAAATCGCATTGCCACGCAAACCTCTGCCAACAGGTCGGCATTCTGATCGATGAAGGCCAAAAGCCCGGCATAGTGCAGACTGGTCAGCGTTTCAGGCGCGAGCTGCGGATCCTTGCGACCATATTCGCTGAGATAGAAGATGATATGGGTCAGCTCATAGGCGGCCTTCTTGTTGGGCAGCGCAAAAGTGGCCGCCCGTTCCGTAAAGGCGCGCGAGCGCTGTTCAAGCGTTTCGTCCTGCGGCAGCGGATCAACGCCGCGACGCATCATCAACCGGCGCGCTTCAAGCCGTTGCAGATCTGACAGTTCCGCCTGCGCCAGCCCTTGGTCATCGGCCCATTTCACAAGCCGCTCGGCCTTGTCGCCCTGCATCCCAAGCGCTTCAAGATCAAGCGTGATCGACAGCAGGAAGCGGTAGTATTGCGGGAAGAAACCCAGACGTTTTTCGACTGTCTCATAGAAATCTTCATGGGCCTCAAAAGCGCCGTTTCCAACCTTGGCGCCAGAAGTTTCCAAAATGTTAAGAATTTCCGCGTTCTCCTTCAGCCAGAACACGTCGTCGCCAAAACGGCGGTGCTCGGCGAAGCAGGCCAGGAGCGCGGCGTGCCGCGCCTCCTGAGGCTGAAACTGGGACGAAGCGCGCAGATGAACAACATTGGACATGGTTTTTCTCCTTTGTCTGTGCGCCCGCTGGCGCTCCGTCCCGGTTGTGAGGTGGCCTTAGGAGCCGGAAGTGAACAGTGCGGTTGCTTCGCCGTCTGTCGTGCGGGCCTTGCTGACCGGAGCCGAGCCGGAGGTGAACATTTCAACCGCATCGCCGGTGGTCGCATCGCTGGTCACGGGAGCAGAGCCGGAGGTGAACATCTCGACCGCGTCGCCGGTGGTCGCATCGCTGGTCACGGGGGCGGAGCCAGAGGTGAACATTTCAACCGCGTCGCCGGTGGTCGCATCGCTGGTCACGGGGGCGGAGCCGGAAGTGAACATCTCAACCGCGTCGCCGGTGGTCGCATCGCTGGTCACGGGGGCGGAACCGGAGGTGAACATCTCAACCGCGTCGCCGGTGGTCGCATCGCTGGTCACGGGGGCGGAACCGGAGGTGAACATTTCGACCGCGTCGCCGGTGGTCGCATCGCTTGTCACGGGGGCAGAGCCGGAAGTGAACATTTCGACCGCGTCGCCGATGGTCGCATCGCTGGACACAGGAGCCGAGCCGGAGGTGAACATCTCGACCGCGTCGCCGATCAGTGCACGGGAAGCAGTGGACGGAGCGGAGCCGGAAGTGAAAAGCCCAGTCGCTTCACCGGAAAACGCCTCGGATGCGACGGGAGCGGAGCCGGATGTGAACATTTCGGTCGCGTCACCAAGAAGTGCATCAGCACCAGCCGGGGCAGAGCCGGAAGTGAACAGGGCAGTCGCCTCACCATCATGGATGCTTGCCTCAAAACCTTTTTTGATTTCAGCAGCTTGGATGGTGTTGAGTTTTGCTTGTGCAGTCATTGTGTGTCTCCGTTTGAGCATTATTTGCCCCTTAACGCTTGCACGGCGGAATTGAACTGCATAGCCCCTTTTCTTGCTATGCTTGCATATCCACAGACTTATCCACATTAACTCCCATGGGTAGAATTCTGATACAAATCCGGAAAACTCTGGCCCCGACTGTCTCAAATTTTTTTCTCGATGATGAATTTTTTTATGAATCTGAGCGGTTTTCTGCGCGAATCGCATCGCGAATCGCCCGGAATTGAGAAGAAAATTTCGACATCCGACTCACTATCGCACGAGACTGATTTTCTTTCGCCACAAATCTGACGCCAATTAGCGACAGCGCTTGCGCAGCCTGTCGGGTTGCGGGATAGAGGAAGCATTCCCGAGGAGATCGCGCCATGAAAATTGCCACATTCAACATCAACGGCATCAAGGCGCGCATGGCTGCGTTGACTGACTGGCTGGACGAGGCGCAACCCGATGTCGCCCTGCTGCAAGAGATCAAATCCGTTGACGAGGCCTTCCCCCGCGAACCGCTGGAAGACCGTGGCTATCAGGTAGAGACGCATGGGCAGAAGGGATTCAACGGCGTCGCGATCCTGTCGAAACTCCCCTTGGAAGACATCAGCCGCGGCCTGCCCGGCGACGATAGCGACGAACAGGCGCGCTGGATCGAGGCAACTGTGGTTGGCAAGACTGCCGTCCGGCTCTGTGGACTTTACCTGCCCAATGGCAACCCGGTGCCGGGCCCCAAATATGACTACAAACTCAATTGGATGGAACGGTTGCGGCAGCGTGCGCAAGCCCTGCTGGATGACGAGATGCCGGCCCTGATGGCGGGCGATTACAACGTGATCCCGCAAGCCGAGGATGCCGCCCGCCCTGCCGCCTGGGAAAAAGATGCGCTCTACCTGCCCGAAACCCGCGAGGCGTTCCGCCGCGTGTTAAACCTTGGGTTTACCGAGGCGTTCCGCGCCACGACCCAAGGACCGGGGCATTACAGTTTCTGGGATTATCAGGCCGGTGCGTGGAACCGGAATGATGGCATCCGGATCGACCACTTCCTGCTGTCCCCCGCATGTGCCGACCTGATGACGGCATGCTGGATCGAAAAAGAGGTGCGCGGTCGCGAGAAACCCTCCGACCATGTGCCTGTCTGGGTCGAACTGGACAACTGACGCCGCTGCACAATCCCGAAAATCGACGGGACGGCTGCCGCAAAGCCGAACAGGTCTATGCGGATTTCGTCACGTCATGGCGATAGAGCCAATCGAAACGCCGCAACATGAAATCGGGCTGAAGCTGACCCAGCGTGCGCAGGCCCAGATGAGCGACAGCGCGCACCGGCCCCGGCCGGAGATGATAATTGCGCGCATTTGCGTTCGCAGCCTCAACCACGCGCGTCACGCGCGCCATACGACGATCCTGATAACGCTGCAGCCGCGCCGCGACAGAGCCGGGCGCATCAAGCGCATCCGCCAGAACCCACGCATCTTCCAGCGCCATGTTGGCACCCTGCGCGAGAAACGGCAGCGTCGGATGGGCGGCGTCTCCCAGCAGGACCACGCCATCCCTGGCCCAGATTTTTGCGACAGGATGACGAAACAGCCCCCACAGCATCGGCGCCTTGGCCTGCGCAAGGATCTGGTGCACCTCCGCGTCGAACCCGGCAAAGGCGCGTCGCAGATTGGCCGGATCGTCAGGATGGTTCCAGCCTTCCTCGGCCCATTCCCGTCGCTCCTGCACGGCAACGACGTTAAGGCTTTTGCCGTCGCGGAGCGGATAGGTGACAACGTGCCGACCCGGCCCCATATGCACGCGCGCATGTGGCGGATGGCACATTGCGTTGCCTACAATCGCCCGCCAGGCCACCTGCCCCGTGAAAAACGGCGCCGAGACGCCATTCAGGAGCGGCCGCATCACGGATCTGATCCCGTCCGCCCCAACCACGATGTCGAACCCTCGTGCTTCCGCATCGCCGAGCTGCAGAACCGGGCCATTGTCATGGCGCACGCCGGTCACCTTTTGCCCGGTGCGGATCTCCACCCCGGCCGCTTGGGCGGCATGGGCGAAGGTTTGGATCAGGTCCGCGCGATGCACGAACCAGTAGCCCTGATCCTGGGGAAGTGTCTTGAGATCAATTCTCAGCACCTCTTTCCCACGACGAAAATCCCGAAGCGCGATGGCGCGGGCGCGCATCGAAATCCGGGTCAGGCTGTCGGCGACGCCCAAAGCTTCGAGCACGCGCATCCCGTTGGGAGAAACCTGCAGACCGGCACCGACCTCGCTTAGCGCATCGGCCTGTTCCAGCACGCTGACCTCTGCCCCCCTCGCGCGCAGGGCAAGCGCGGCCGCCAAGCCGCCTATGCCCCCGCCAACGATGGCGATCTTGTTGCCCCGAATCGTCATGCGCCAAGCTTTCAATGAAAAAACGCCGGAGCAAAAGCCCCGGCGTCTTCAATCCGACAAATTTTAGCGTTTCGCGATCAGTCGTCGCGATGAACTTTCTCGCGCCGCTCGTGACGCTCCTGCGCTTCCAGGCTCATTGTCGCGATGGGCCGGGCATCAAGCCGTTTCAGGCTGATAGGCTCGCCCGTCACTTCACAATACCCGTACTCGCCCTCGTCGATACGGCGAAGCGCCGAGTCGATCTTGGCGACCAGCTTGCGCTGACGATCCCGTGTGCGCAGTTCAAGCGCACGGTCGGTCTCCTCGCTGGCGCGATCGGCCACGTCGGGAATGTTTCGCGTGCTGTCCTGCAATCCCTCGATCGTATCGCGGGTATCGGCAAGCAGGTCATTTTTCCAGCTCAGCAATTTGCGTCGAAAATACTCGAGCTGGCGCTCGTTCATGAATGGTTCATCTTCGGCCGGCTGATAATCGTCGGGAAGAAAGGTTTCAACTTTCATTTTCGTCCCCTCATGCTGGCCATGATCTGAGTAGTCAACATTTTCAGACATCTGGCACCCCTCTGCGCGCAGCACTTACCCCAACCCTAAGGGGTTGTCACTACACAATAGCATCGCGTTGCGGTGAAATTATGGCCGCGCTAGGGTGCGCGGGAAACGCAGGCCCGAGAGGCGGAAACCGATGAAATTCGAAGGCACACGCGACTATGTCGCAACCGATGATCTGACCATGGCGGTGAATGCCGCCGTCACGCTGGAACGCCCCCTTCTGGTCAAGGGCGAACCCGGCACCGGCAAGACCGAACTGGCCCGGCAGGTGGCTGATGCGCTGGGTCTTGAGATCATTGAATGGAACATCAAATCGACCACCAAGGCGCAGCAGGGCCTTTACGAATACGATGCCGTCAGCCGCCTGCGCGACAGCCAACTGGGCGAAGAGCGCGTGCATGACGTGGCCAATTACATCCGCAAGGGCAAGCTCTGGCAGGCCTTCGACGCGGATCAGAAAGTGGTGCTGCTGATCGACGAGGTCGACAAGGCGGATATCGAATTCCCCAACGATCTTCTGCAAGAGCTCGACCGGATGGAATTCCACGTCTACGAAACCGGGGAAACCATCCGCGCCCGGCACCGCCCCATCGTGATCATCACCTCGAACAACGAAAAAGAATTGCCAGACGCGTTCCTCCGGCGCTGCTTTTTTCATTACATCCGCTTCCCCGACCCCGAAACGCTGCGCAAGATCGTCGAGGTGCACCACCCCTCCATCAAGGACGCGCTTCTGACAACGGCGCTGACCCAGTTTTACGAGTTGCGCGAACAGCCCGGCCTGAAGAAAAAGCCCTCGACCTCCGAAGTGCTTGACTGGCTGAAACTTCTGCTGGCCGAAGATCTGGGCCCTGACGATCTTAAACGAGACGGGACCAACGCGCTTCCGCGCCTGCATGGCGCGCTGCTGAAAAACGAACAGGACGTGCATCTCTTCGAACGGCTGGCCTTCATGGCGCGCGGACAACGATAACGTCACTTCCTTTCATCCAGCCCTCTCGCTGCGTCGCTGCTCGGCGTGGCTGGAGGGCGGGCCGCTGCCGCAGGCAGTCGGGGCGACCGAAAGCACGGCGAGGCCTAGAGTGTTCCACATCCTGACCCACAACATCCTGCCGGTCTTCTTCATGCTGGCCCTGGGCTTTTCCTTGGGCCGCGCAGGGACGATCAGCTTTGACGAAGCACGCACCGTCAACCGTGTTGCCTTTCTGATCCTCCAGCCCGGACTGATTTTCCCGCTGGTGGCCCAGGTCGATATCGCGCAATTCGATGTCCTGGCCCTTGCCACATACGCCCTCTGCCAGGCTTTCGGATTCACCCTGTCCTACATTCTGGCAAGGCGGGTCTTCCGGCGCGACCGCCTCGAATCCTGGCTGCTGGCGATGTCCGTCGTCTTCGTGAACACGCTGCTTTATATATGGCCGATCTCCTTCCTGATCTACGGAGAGGCCGCCTCCCTTCCCATCACCGCCATCGTCGCATGGGACACGGCCTTCTCATTCGCCTTCTTCATAATCACAACGGACGTCATGGCTGGCCAGTCACAGGGCGCCATGCGACGCGTCGCGATGAACCCGGTGTTGATCGCCATCCTGCTGGGCATCGCCGTCAATCTTGCAGCCCTGCCGGTGCCAGAGCCTGTCCTCACCGCCGCGAAATTTGCTGGGGCGGGTGCAGCACCGCTGACGCTGTTTGCCTTGGGCGTCATCCTGTCACGGCACGCTTTGATGCCCTCCCCGGTCATCGCGGGCATGACCGCCCTGAAGGTTCTGGGATTCCCCGCGCTGGTCTGGCTCATGCTGGGCATTACGCAGCCCGAAGGCACGTGGCAGCCCCTTTTCGTGCTGGCCGCAGCCGGCCCGTCCGGCGCCATGGCCTTTTCTCTCGCCATGCTGCACGGCATCCGGACGGATGCGATCGCCCCGGTCGTCATCTGGACAAGCATCCTGTCTCTGATCTCGCTTTCCTGGCTGGCCTAGGCCGCGGCGCAGATGAGGGCAGCCCGCCACCCTGCCCCCGGCGCTTTGGGGATGACGCAAAAACCATCACATTTTGGCCAGAACCCGCCAATTCCCGCGAAATTCCTGCAAAATCCGCAAAATGCTGCCGTAAGCCTGTGCAGAAGCGTGTCACTTGCCCTATAGTAATGCAGACAGCAACGATCCAACCATGGGTGACATAAAAACATCCGGGCGAGCAGGCAGGCGGGCATGGTCGAAAAAGCAAAGGTGACGGTGCGCCCGTTGCGGCTCTCAGATGAAGCGGAATGGCGCCGTCTCTGGACGGGCTATCTGGATTATTACGAAACCAAACTGCCCGAAGACATCTATCAAAGCAGCTTTTCCCGCCTGATTGGCGACGATCCACAGGACTTCAACGGGCTGATTGCCGAAATTGACGACGCCCCGGTCGGCCTTGCACATTACCTCTTTCATCGCCACGGCTGGAAAACGCAGAATGTCTGCTACCTTCAGGATCTGTATGCCGACCCCGCGGTTCGCGGCGCAGGTGTAGGTCGCGCCCTGATCGAGGCGGTCTATACCAAGGCAGATGCCGCAGACGCCCCTTCCGTCTACTGGCTGACACAGGATTTCAACCAGACTGCCCGCAAGCTTTATGACCGGGTGGGCGAACTGACACCTTTCGTGAAGTACCAGCGCTCGTGAAACGCAGCCTCATCCTGTGCCTCGTGGTCGCGCTGACCGGCTGCACGCCATTGCCCGGCAAAAACCCCGCCTCCGCAGCCGTCGAACCTGATGCGCTACCGCCGATGGTCACTTTTGCATCACCGCGTCCAAGCCCGCCTTCCGGGTCCAACACCGATATCGCGCGCGACTTCCTTGATCTCAGCTTCCGGCTGGAATCCGGGCGCGACCTGCCGATCCTCACCCGGTTCGAGGGGCCGATACGCGTGCGTGTTACCGGTGCGCCGCCGCCCACGCTTCGCGGGGATCTCGACAGGCTCCTCCTGCGGCTGCGCGACGAGGCGGGCCTCGACATCGCGACCACCAGCAGCAGCACGGCCGAGATCACCATCCAGGCTGTGTCGCGCCGCAACATCCAGCGTGTCCTGCCCACAGCAGCCTGTTTCGTGGTGCCCAATGTCACCTCCCTGACAGAATATCGCCGCCTGCAACGCAGCAACTCCATCACCTGGAGCCGCCTGCAACGCCGCAAGCACCTTGCCATCTTTGTCCCCAACGATGTCAGCCCACAGGAAATTCGTGACTGCCTGCATGAAGAACTGGCACAGGCGATCGGGCCGTTGAATGACCTTTATCGCCTGCCGGATTCGGTGTTCAACGATGATAACATGCATACCGTCCTCACCGGCTATGACATGCTTCTCCTGCGCACCTATAACCACCCGTCCCTGCGCAACGGCATGACCCGGGACGAGGTTACCGCGCGCCTTCCCGCCATTCTGGCCAGCCTCAACCCCGAGGGCGAAGGCCGTGCCTCGCGCCCGCTGCAGGAAACGCCCCGTGCGTGGATCCACGCGATCGAAACCGCGCTTGGCCCCGGCGCATCTGAAACGGAACGCATGCAAGCGGGCAAAGAGGCCGTCCGGATTGCCACCGAACTTGGCTGGACCGACCACCGCCGCGCCTTTTCGCATTTCGCCATGGGGCGCCTGTTGCGGGGAACTGATCCGGACGCGGCGCAACTCGAAATCCTGCGCGCAGACCGGTTCTATGCCAAAAGCCCGCAAACCAAACTGCACCGCGCCTATGTCGCGTCGCAGCTTGCAGCCCATGCCATCGCGCAGGGCAACGGCGCAGAGGCGCTGAATTTGCTCCGTCCGCATCTTGATACGGCGGCACGCCATGAGAACGCGGCATTGCTTGCAACGCTCATGCTGCTGCGCGTCGAGGCGCTGGAGCTTGTGGGCCGCAGGACCGAGGCCGAGGCGCTGCTTCTGGACAGTCTGGGCTGGGCGCGCTACGGGTTCGGAGAGGATTGGGCCGTCTTCGCCAAGATGCACGAAATCAGCGCGCTCAATCCGCAGCACAAGAATACGGGCGGATCATGATCTATATCGTTCTGGGCATCATCGGCGCGGTGGTTGGCGGGTTTACAGCGAAAAAGCGCAAAGGCGCGCGTGCGGATATCGCGCAATATGCTGCGGCCTATGGCATCGCCTTTGCCCTGCTGGGGCTGGTCATCACGGTGTTGCTCGACCGCTTCTTCATCTGATCCGCCATGTTCGTTCCCTTCTTCGAAAAGTTGCGGGACGCGGGTGTGCCGGTTTCGCTGCGCGAATACCTCACGTTTCTGGAGGCGATGAAAGCGGACCTTGCGACCTATGATGTCGAAGGGTTCTACTATCTCGCCCGCAGCGCGATGGTGAAGGACGAGCGCAATATCGACAAGTTCGACCGCGCCTTTGCCGCAGCCTTTGAAGGGCTGGAAAGCATCTCTCTTGATCACGTGCTGGAGGCTGTCGATCTTCCTGCCGACTGGCTGGAAAAACGCGCAGAAAAACACCTGACCGCCGAAGAACGTGCCGAGATCGAGGCTTTGGGTGGCTTTGACAAGCTGATGGAAACGCTCCGCGAGCGCTTGAAGGAACAGCAGGGCCGGCATCAGGGAGGCAACAAATGGATCGGCACCGGCGGCACCTCGCCCTTCGGCGCACATGGCTACAACCCCGAAGGGGTGCGCATCGGTCAGGAGAAATCCCGCCATCAACGCGCCGTAAAGGTCTGGGATAAGCGCGAATTCCGCAATCTCGACGATTCCATCGAACTGGGCACGCGCAACATCAAGGTTGCGCTGAAACGGCTGCGTCGATGGGCCCGTGACGGCGCTGCTGACGAGCTGGACCTGGACGGCACGATCCGCTCCACCGCTGAACATGGCTATCTGGACGTGCAAACGCGCCCCGAACGGCGAAATGCGGTCAAAGTGCTGCTGTTTCTTGACGTGGGTGGCAGCATGGATGCGCATATCCGCGTCGTGGAAGAGCTGTTCAGCGCCGCCCGCGCCGAATTCAAACATCTGGAATATTACTACTTCCACAATTGCCTCTACGAAGGCGTGTGGCGCGACAACCGTCGGCGCTGGAACGCGCAGACGCCAACGCTTGACGTCTTGCGCACCTACGGGTCCGATTACAAATGCATCTTTGTCGGTGACGCCTCCATGTCGCCCTACGAGATCGCTTATCCCGGCGGCGCGAACGAACATTGGAACGCCGAATCCGGCCAGACCTGGCTGACGCGTGCGCGTGAACAATGGCCGTCGAACCTGTGGCTGAACCCGGTGCCCGAGGCGCATTGGGACTACACCCATTCGATCTCGATGATCCGGGAGATTTTCGACGACAACATGGTGCCGATGACGCTCGAAGGGCTGGAGCGCGGAATGCGCAACCTCACGCGCTGAGATTTCCCTGTCATCCCCGGAACGTTTGCCCCCCGGCCTGCGTTGGTCTCGACCTTCCTGAACTCGCGAAGAGGAGTATCCGATGATCAACAAGCAAGGGTCCGCCAAGTGGACCGGTGACCTGAAGTCCGGCAAGGGCCATGTCTCCACCGAATCCGGCGCGCTTGCCGACCAGCCTTACGGCTTCAACACCCGGTTCGAAGGCCAGGCCGGAACCAACCCCGAGGAATTGCTGGGCGCCGCGCATGCCAGCTGTTTCTCCATGGCGCTGTCGCTGGTGCTGGCTGACTACGGCGCCACAGCGGATGAGATCAACACCACAGCCACCGTCTCGCTCGACAAGGAAGGCGACGGGTTCGCGGTCAAGAAGGTACATCTGGACCTCTCGGCCCGCATCCCTGACCTTGACGAGGCGGCGTTCCAGACTGCTGCCAATGCCGCGAAAGAGGGCTGCCCGGTGTCAAAACTCTTCAAGGGTGCTGAGATCACGCTGGACGCCAAGCTGCTCTGACAATATCGGGCGCGCGCCTGTTGTGGCTTGCCCTGAGCATGCGCGCGCCCCATATCTGAGGGATGCTGAAGTTCACGCCCATCCTCCTCGCCCTGCTATACGCGTTCGCGCTTTACCATTTTTCCGCGTGGCGCACCCGCAAGGAACTGGACGATAAATCCACCGAACTGGCCGATCCGCAGCTCAAGGCGGTCACGGATCGCCTGGCCTCTGCGCTCGATCTGCCCCGCATTCGGGTGCATATCTACGAGATCGACCCGGTCAACGGGCTTGCCGCGCCGGACGGCCGGATTTTCATAACCCGCGGGTTTTATCGCAAATACCAGACGGGCGAGGTCACGGCCGAGGAGATCGCCTCTGTCATCGCGCATGAGCTTGGCCATGTCGCGCTTGGCCACACCCGGCGCCGGATGATCGATTTCTCCGGCCAGAACGCATTGCGCACCGCGCTGGCCATGCTTCTTAGCCGGTTTCTGCCCGGGATCGGCGTCCTGATCGCGAATGCGTTGACCAGCCTTCTCGCAGCCCGGCTCAGCCGCGGCGATGAATACGAGGCCGACGCCTACGCGGCGGCTCTGCTCACGAAGGTGGGAATCGGCACTGCCCCGCAGATTTCCCTTTTCGAGAAACTCGATGCGCTAACCAAGGCGCGTTCGGGTGCCGCACCTGCCTGGTTGATGAGCCATCCAAAGACCAACGAGCGTATAGCGGCCATTCAAACCCTGTCCGATCGCTGGCAGGCCTGAAACCATAACCTTCATCTGCGAACGCGATATGCGACAATCAGGCGGGGCTCCGGCCTCTCTGCGACCATCCCGACCCGGCTGAGGTCAGACGGTCAGTGCCTTGCCCAGACGCGGCAGCCGGGCCTTCTTCATCAATGCCCGCATGGTCCAGTCCTCCCCCGAAAGCCTGCGCGCCTCGGCCAGGACCGCATCGGCCACGGGCCGCACGCGGTCCGGGTCCGCCTCGAAACAGCCCAGCAGGAAGGCGTCAGGGTCTGCTCTGGACAGGCCCTCCTCTGCCAGAAGACCGCGCGGGAAATCCTTGGCATTCATGGTCAGGATCAGGTCGGCAGACCCGGCAATGGCCGCCGCCAGCACATGTATGTCATTGGGATCGGGAAGCCACAGGCGCTTTGACACCCCGTCATGCACCCGGATTTCAGACCGTGGCCAGGCGGCCTGCAGCAACGCGATTTCACCGCGCGCCTGTGCTTCGCCTTCCGGGCCCAGCTTGCGTGCCGCCAGCGCCCATTCCTCCAGCAATCGCGCCGACCATTGTGGCTCGAACGCGCCGGTGGCCGCGACGCCCATGACCATTTCCCGCATCACCGTCGGGAAGAGCACGCAAGCGTCGATCAGCACTCTCACAGCCGGAAAACCAGCGCCTTGAGATAGCCGCTTTCGGCCAGCTGCGGCATAAGCGGATGGTCCGGCCCGGCAAAGCCTGTATGCAGCAGAACAGCCCGCCTGCCCGCGCGCCCGATGCCGCGCAAACATGCACCGGTGAATTTTTCCAGATCGGCGGCGTGCGAACAGGAGCACAGAACAAGGTAACCCCCCTCTTCCACCAGACTGGCCGACAGCCGCGCGATGCGTTCATAGGCCCGCAGACCCTTTTCGAGCGCGGGCTTGTTGGGGGCAAAGGCGGGCGGATCGCAAATCACCACATCAAAGCGCGCGTCTTCTGACGCCAGCGCAGCCAATGTATCAAAGGCGTCGCCCTGCCGCGTGGCAAACCGGGCCGAGGCGCCCATCCGTTCAGCCCCCTGCGCCGCCAGGTCCAGCGCCGGGGCCGAGGCATCCACCGCCAGCGCAGATGCAGCCCCCCCGGCCAGCCCGGCGAGGGCGAACCCGCCAACATGGCTGAATACGTCAAGAACCTTTGCGTCACGGCATAGCCGCGCTGCAAACGCATGGTTGGGCCGCTGGTCATAGAAAAGGCCGGTCTTCTGGCCACCTGTCAGGTCGGCCATGTAGATGGCATCGTTCATCTCTACCGGCACAGGCGCGTCCGGCGCCGTTCCCCGCAAAACCATATCGACGTCGTCCAGACCTTCCAACTGACGGCCCCGCCCGCCGGAATTCTTCAGGATAGAGGTCACGCCCGTGACGCGGGCCAAGGCTTCGGCCAGCTCGTCCAGCAAAAGATCGGCCCAGGCGGCGTTGGGCTGGATCACGCAGGCATCGCCGAAACGGTCGATAATGACGCCGGGCAGACCATCAGCCTCGGCATGAACAAGGCGATAGTATGGTGACGTGAACAACCGCTCGCGCAGTTCAAGCGCCCGTGACAGGCGCGCCGCGAACCATTCGACATCCGGCCGTGGCCCGTCTGCGGGCCCGAGGACCCGTGCGATGATTTTCGACTCCGGGTTGACGGTAACCAGTGCAAGCGGGGTGCGTTCTGCATCCTCCAGTATGGCGATGCTGCCGGGAGCGAGCGCCTTTGTTCTGCGGTCGAGCACAAGTTCGTTGGAAAACACCCAAGGCGCGCCGCGACGGATGGCGCGGGCGTTGGCATTGGGACGAAGGCGGATGATGGGCAATGAGGGCGTTGTCATGCCGCTCTCTTACGCGCGTCTCTGCACGGGGGAAAGACAAACTCGCAACCCGCTTGGGACTGTCTGCGAAAGAGTTGAACTGTGCCAGCCCGCCCCGCGCCCAAAATTATGTGCAACGGATCGACCAAGGGCGAATTTGAGCCAACCACTTGCATGCAGTGCCGTCTGCCACCGGGCGTGCCGGAGGCTCAAGTCATGTGGGCGGGGCAGTGAAATGGGATGCGCCGCTGCCCGCGCACCACCGGTTCACCCTGCCTGAGGTCGAAAGATCCTCATGCGTCCTTGCGCGCAGCGCCTTCGGCCTTGCAGACCTGATCCGCCGCTTCGACCGACATGGAATTCGGACGGCTGATCGAGCGATCCCAATCCAGCAGCCCCGGCGTGTAAAGCTGGCAGGTCACGATGCCCTGCGAGGTCTGCACCTGAACGGGCTCTGTTTCGAAGGCTTCGGGGGAACTGCATGCCGCCAAGGTAATCGCACCCAAGAGCATCAGTGCCGGTTTGGTCAGATTTTTCATACGTCTCTCACTCATTAGTCTGCCGGAAGCTTAAGGCTTCCCGTTGGATTTTACATTTTCGCGCCACTGCGTCACCTGTCAGGAAAATGCTTTGCGATGGGCAATTGTCAAGTTTCGATTGGCGCATGGGGGCCAATGTGGTCAGGCCGTGGCGCAGGCACCACCAAGATCGGCAGCATAGCGAAGATCTGGCCGGTTTTTCAGGTTCTGACCAGCGCTTTCATTCCACCGCCGCCTGCTCGCGCTCGCAAAGATCCTCCCGACATGCTGCCGAACAGGCGCCGCTTGCCAAAGACTAGGACCTCAACGCCCGGCAGGCAAGCGCGCCGCCCTCTCTGTGCAGCCATCCTAACAACCAAGGCACAAGCAAACCGTTAACGCCAATGCCGCGACCCGCGATAAAAGGTCCGAACCTCTGCATCAGGCCGATAAACATGCCGCTCCGGGGTTTACTGTTAGCGCTAACTTGAGTAAGGGAGAAGCGAAGCGTCCAGCCAATGGAGTCGGATCATGAGCCTCAACGCGACTGTATCCCGTGTCACCCAGCGGATCGAACAAAGATCTGCCGAACTTCGTACTGCCTATATGGAAAAGATGCGCCGTGCGGCCGAGGAAGGCCCGCGCCGGGCGCACCTGACCTGCGGCAACCAGGCCCATGCCTTTGCCGCCGCCCTTGGTGATCAGGATGCATTGGCTGCGGGCCGCTCCCCGAACCTCGGGATTGTGACGTCCTACAATGACATGCTGTCGGCGCACCAGCCGTTCGAAAGCTATCCTGCACTGATCAAGGATGCCGCCCGCGCCATCGGAGGCACAGCACAGGTGGCCGGTGGCGTCCCCGCAATGTGTGATGGTGTCACCCAAGGCCAGGTCGGCATGGAGCTGTCGCTGTTCTCGCGCGACGTGATCGCACTGGCCGCAGGTGTAGCGCTCTCTCACAATGTGTTCGATTCGGCGGTGTATCTTGGCGTTTGCGACAAGATCGTGCCCGGCCTTGTCATCGCCGCCGCAACCTTTGGCTACATTCCGGGCATCTTCCTGCCCGCCGGGCCGATGCCTTCGGGTCTGCCCAATGATGAAAAGGCCAAGGTCCGCCAGAAATTCGCCACGGGCGAGGTTGGACGGGACGCGCTGATGAAGGCCGAGATGGCCAGTTACCACTCTCCCGGCACCTGCACCTTCTACGGCACGGCCAATTCCAACCAGATGCTGATGGAGTTCATGGGGCTCCACCTGCCCGGTGCCTCCTTCGTCAACCCCGGCACGCCGCTGCGGGATGCCCTGACGGTTGCCGGCGCCGAACGCGCGCTGGAAATCACCGCGCTTGGCAATGACTATCGCCCGGTCTGTGATGTTCTGGACGAAAAGGCCTTTGTGAACGGCATCGTGGGCTTGATGGCAACCGGCGGGTCGACGAACCTTGTTCTGCACTTGCCCGCAATGGCGCGTGCCGCAGGTATCCACCTGGCGCTGGAAGATTTCGACGAGCTTTCCTCGGTCACGCCATTGATGGCCAAGGTCTACCCCAACGGGCTGGCGGATGTGAACCATTTCCACGCCGCGGGCGGTTTGGGCTACATGATCGGCGAATTGCTGGATGCCGGGCTTCTACATCCCGACACCAAGACGGTCGCGGGCGACGGTCTGGCGCTTTACGCACAGGAACCAAAGCTGAAGGACGGTCGTGTAGTCTGGGAACCCGGTTCGCGAGAAACTCAGAACGACCGGATCCTGCGCCCGGTGACGGATCCGTTCCAGCCATCCGGCGGTCTGGCGCAGATGTACGGCAACCTTGGCCACGGAATGATGAAAGTCTCTGCCGTTGCGCCCGAACGCCATGTTATCGAGGCGCCAGCGCGCGTCTTCCACGATCAGGACAGCGTGAAAGCGGCGTTCAAGGCTGGGGAATTCTCCTCTGACACAGTGGTCGTTGTGCGCTTTCAAGGGCCGCAGGCCAATGGCATGCCGGAACTGCACGGGCTGACACCGACCCTGGCGGTGCTTCAGGATCGTGGTCTGAAAGTCGCCTTGGTGACCGACGGCCGCATGTCGGGTGCCTCTGGCAAGGTGCCGTCAGCCATCCATATCAGCCCCGAAGCCGCAGCGGGCGGGCCGCTCGCCAAAGTGCGCGACGGCGACCTGATCCGCGTCGATGCAACCAACGGCAAGATCGAATGTCTGGCACCCGATTTCGATGACCGGACGCCCGTCACGGCCGATCTGACCGGCAATGGTCATGGCGTCGGACGCGAATTGTTCGAAGTGTTCCGCAAGAATGCAGGCATCGCCGCAACCGGCGCAGGCGTCGTGGTCTGACGCCCCGCGCCAGATGATCAGGGATCTGCCCTGCAAAGGGCATCCCGGCTGGCGCATTGTAAAAACTCATGCATGGTGGCGTCTCCAGATCGCCCCGTGCACTTCGTCGAAAAACGCGGTATTCGGTCACTGTCACATTACAAACAGGTTAGATTCATGATGACTCCTCAGGAAGCCAGCAAACTTACCGAAGAGGTCTGCAACCTCGCCCCCGTCGTGCCCGTTCTTGTGGTGGAGGATGTCAGCATCGCCCGCCCACTGGCAGAGGCATTGGTCGCCGGCGGCCTGCCCGCGCTGGAGGTCACGCTGCGGACCCCCGCGGCGCTGGACGCGATCCGCGAGATGGCCAAGGTTGACGGCGCCCATGTCGGTGTCGGCACCCTGCTGACCCCCGAAGACGTTGCTGCCGCCATCGAGGCCGGGGCGCGTTTCGGCGTTTCGCCCGGCGCGACAGACAGGATCCTGGACGCGGTCGAGGCGGCGAACCTGCCCACCCTGCCCGGCGCGGCCACCGCATCCGAAGCGATGCGCCTGCTGGAACGCGGCTACACCGTCCAAAAGTTCTTTCCCGCAGAGGCCAATGGCGGCGTTCCGGCCCTCAAGGCGATTGGCGCGCCGATCCCGCAGGTCAAATTCTGCCCGACCGGTGGCGTCTCGCTGAAGAATGCTCCCGACTATCTTGGCCTGTCCAACACGCTATGTGTCGGCGGCAGCTGGGTTGCGCCGAAAGACCTGATCGCAGCACGTGACTGGGCCGGAATCGAAGCTCTGGCGCGCGAAGCCGCCGCATTAACACGTTAACTAATTCTCGCACATCTCTTGACCGCCTCTGATTCAATTGCAAGAACATTGCAAGAACCAAGGGGTAAGAGTTGACCGCCCCATTCGGGTTTCGAGGCGGTCGAAAGGTGTGTGAAGTGTTGACTGTTGATGATTTTCGTGCGGATTGCACGCGCTGTGCAGGCTTGTGCTGCGTAGCATTTCCGTTTGATAAATCCGAGGATTTTGCCTTGGACAAGCCCGTAGATGTGCCCTGCCCCAATCTGCGACAAGACTACAAGTGCCGCATCCATGACAGTCTGGCCGAGAAAGGCTTTTCGGGTTGTGTCCGCTATGATTGCCTTGGGGCCGGCCAGATCGTGACGCAAGAGCTGTATCGCGGCATTGGCTGGCGGGAGAACCCGGCGCAATTCGCCCCGATGATGGACGCGTTTCGCAAGGCCCGCGAAGTGCAGTCATTGCGTGCGATGCTGACCGCCGCCGCACGGTTTCCGCTGTCCGAGGCAGAAAATGCGGCGCGTCTGGAGCTTCTGACGGCCTGCACGCCTTCCGAGGAATGGAGCATTTCATGGATAGAAGGCATACTCTCCGGACCACTGCCGACAGATGTGCGTAGTTTTGTGGCCAGTCTCAAACACCATATCGAGCGTCCCGGCTGACGCGCTTGCCTTCAGCCGCCGCGTCGCCCGCGCCACCCTCCGCGTCGCCGGGCTTTTGTGCCCCCTTCCAGACCTTCCAACAAAACACGTGTCATCGGGTGATCCGCACGGCCGGACCCGAACCGGTCCAGCAGCAGCCGGATATTCGCGCTCGTGTCCGTGTCCACCGGTACGGCAAGCGCCCAATCCATGAAGATCGAGCGGCATTCCTCGATGGTGATGCCATCAATCCGGTAGGATTCATGTATCAGCCCTTTTGGGTCGATTGCGTCACCCTTCATCGCCTTGCCCTTCCTCGGCCTCTATTGCAGGCAGGACCGCATCTATGATCCGCGCCGCCTCCCCCGTCAACGTTTCCAGTTTTTCCCGCAATGCTGCAACACTGTCAGCCTCTGTCAGGCGCATCAGGAACGTGCATGCGCCCGCACCCAGCTCGTCCACATCCAGCGGCGCCTCTGACAGCAGGCGCGATGCGAGTTGCAGCGACCAGCACAGCGTATAGGCGTCGCGCAGCGTCTCTGCCTGTTCGGCCGTCAGCCAGCCCTCGGCCACGGCGCCGCTTAGCCCCTCGCGCACCCGGCGTTGCGCCTTGCCCGCCAGAAGCGCCCCGGCCTGGGCCACCAGTTCGATATCCTGAAGCCGCCCGGCACCGATTTTCGCGTCCCAAAGACCGTCCGGGCCTTTCGCGGCGGCGATACGGGCGCGCATCTTTGCCAGCTCACCCAGCACCACGTCACGCGGCGGGGGCGCAGACAACAATTCCCGGCGAAACGCCTCGACATCCTGTGACAGTTCCTTAGGCCCGGCGATCGCGCGCGCGCGGGTCAGGGCCAGATGTTCCCAGATCCAGGCGTTCTGGGTCTGGTATGTCTTGAAGCTTTCAAGGCTGGTCGCCACCGGTCCCTGCTTGCCCGAGGGGCGCAGCCGCATGTCCATCTCGTATAGGCGGCCTTCGGCGGTAGAGGCGGTCACCGCGGTGATCAGCGCCTGGGTAAGCCGCGCGTAATAGGTCCGGAAATTCAACGGCCGACGCCCGTCAGAGCTTTCGACCCCATCCGCGTCGTAAATGACGATGACGTCCAGATCCGAAGACGCGTGAAGGCGCGCCGAGCCCAAGGATCCCATACCCAGCACCATCGCACCACGGCCCGGCGGGTCGCCATGTTTGGCGGCGAAATGCGCCACGACATCCGGGTAAAGACCCGACAGCGATGCCTCAGCAAGATCGGCATATTGCAGCGCGGCCTCTTCCGGATCGGTCATGCCGCGCAGAAGATGCACACCAATGCGGAAATGCCATTCCTTGCCCCACCTGCGCGTGGCATCAAGCTTGCGCTCGTAATCCTCTTCCCGCGCCAGCAGGTCGCGCAGATCCCGCACCAACGCCCCCTTGCCCGGCCATGCCGCGAAGAAATCGCCGCCGATCACCGCGTCGAACACACCCGCATTTCGCGACAGGTGACGCGCCAGCGCCGGGACCGTGCCCACGATATCCACCAGTAGATCGATCAACTGCGGATTGGCGTCGAACAGCGAAAAAAGCTGCACCCCGGCGGGCAATCCCTTGAGGAAACCGTCAAAGGCGGCGAGCGCCTCTTCCGGGCGGCCCGTGCGCGCAAGCTGCGTCATGATCTCGGGGCGCAGGCGTTCGAAAATCGCCAGCGCCCGGCCAGAGCGCAGGGCCGGGTAGCGCGGCCAGGCAGAGGTGATTTGCTCTTCGTTCTTGAAGCTTGCCTCGCAGGTCGTCGCGGTATCACCTTCTGGCGCGAAGAAGCCCTCGGTCAGTTCATGCACCTCGGTCAGGCGCGCCTTCAAACCGCTGCGCAGGTCGTCCTTGTCCATCCCCATCAGCGCGGCGATCCGGGCAATGCCCTCGGCCGAGTTGGGCAAAAGATGCGTTTGGGCATCCTGAATCATCTGAACGCGGTGTTCGACCTCGCGGTGGCTGCGGTAATGCGCGGCGAGCCTGTCGGCCACGTCCCGCGGCAGCCAGCCCTTGTCCGCCAGCACCGAAAGCCCCGGCACCGTCCCCCGCACCCGCAGGTCCGGATCGCGCCCGCCTGCGATGATCTGGCGGGTCTGGGTAAAGAACTCGATCTCGCGGATGCCACCGCGACCGAGCTTCATATTATGCCCCTCCAGCGTGATGGCCCCGCCCAGCCCTTTGTGTTCACGAATGCGCAGCCGCATGTCATGCGCGTCCTGGATGGCCGCGAAATCAAGATGTTTGCGCCAGACGAAAGGGGTCAGGCTTTCGAGAAATCGGTTGCCCGCCACGATATCGCCCGCGCAGGGCCGCGCCTTGATATAGGCCGCACGTTCCCATGTGCGCCCCAGGCTCTCGTAATACCTCTCGGCCGCCTCCATCGCCATGCAGACCGGTGTGACGGCAGGGTCCGGGCGCAGTCGCAAATCCGTGCGAAAGACATAGCCCTCGCCCGTCAGATCGTTCAGCATCGCTGACATCTTGCGCGTGGCCCGAACAAAGCTGGCACGCGCGTCGTGGAAATCATCCGGATCAAACCGGGTTTCATCGAACAGACAGATCAGATCGATATCCGACGAGTAATTCAGCTCTCTGGCGCCCATCTTACCCATGGCGAGCACCGTCATTCCGCCCGCGCTGGCGATGTCATCCTCCCCCTGACCGGGCAGTTTGCCACGCCGGATTTCTGCGCCCACGGTGGCGCGCAAGGCAGCGGTGCACGCCATATCGGCCAGGTCGGTCAGCGTTCCGGTCACCTTTTCCAACGGCCAGACACCGCCCAAATCGGCCAGCGCCGTCAGCAGCGCGATACGCCTCTTGGCGCGGCGAAGTTCCGTCTGCAGCACATCCGGTGCAAGCTCTGCGAGCCGACCAATCTCTTCATCGGCGGCGCTTTCGACATCCTCCAGCGCGGCTTGCAGCCAGTCCGGCTCTTTGGCGATCAGACCGGCGAGATAGGGCGCACACCCCGCTGTCCCTTCGATCAGCCGCGCGACATCGCCCTTGGCCCAAGGGGTCAGGGCAAGCGCGTCCTCGCCGCGGTCAGGTTCGAACGGAATGGGGCAGCGGGTGATGCGATCGGCGAAATTCATGGCGGCACGATGCGCCGGGCGCGAAGAGACGTCAATGCAGCTTTGCGCGGGCTTGCCGACCACCCGCGGCTGGGTCAGATTGCCGAAGATCAATCCGGGCCGGAGGTGGATATGTCGAAGTCGCTGAAACGTGTGCGCGCAGCGCTGGAGGCTGCCGGCATCACCCCTGACATTCAGGAACTGGAAAACGCCCGGACCGCGCAGGAAGCGGCAGATGGCGTTGGATGCACGCTCGATCAGATCGCCAAGTCGATCATCTTTCGCGGCCATGACAGCGGCGACGTGCTGTTATTCCTGACCGCAGGCGGCAATCGCGTTGACCCTTCGCAGGCAAGTGCCGTCGCGGGGGAACCGCTTGACAAGGCCGATGCGGCGCTCATTCGTGCGCGGACCGGATTTGCCATTGGCGGCGTCTCTCCGGTTGGGCACCTGCAACCGATCCGCTGTTGGCTTGACCCGCGTCTTTTGCAGTTCGACCGGATCTGGGCCGCAGCGGGCACGCCGCGCCATGTTTTTTCGCTCGATCCGGCAGAATTGCCGAGACTTACAGGGGCCGAAACGGCGGATTTCACCGCATCCTGACGCCCTTTTTGCCTGTTTTCTTCGTTAAACACCCCCGGAGGCCGGTAAAAAAACCTCCTAATTAATGCATGCTTACAGATGCTTACGCAGAAAATGTAAAAACCATTCACATAAACCCTTGCAAGATAGGCCCGTGATGCCAATCTAGGTAATGTGAAAGGAATTCACATCGACACGCAAACGGAGACACACATGAACACCGCCGCCTCATACGAAACCTATGCCAGCACCGGTCGGAACTGGTTGTCCCGAAGCGAGGCGTGGCTCGACAGCAAAGGCAAGGGTGCCTGGATCGCCGCCATGGTACTCGGCTTTATCTTCTTCTGGCCCGTCGGCCTCGCCCTTCTTGCATACATGATCTGGAGCAAACGAATGTTCGCTAAAACCTGTCGCCTCTCTCGCAGCAATGGCATGAGCCACGGCTTCACAGCCGCCCGCAGCAGCGGTAACGCCGCGTTCGACGCCTACAAGAGCGACACGCTGCGCCGTCTGGAAGAGGAACAGGAACAGTTCGAAGCCTTCCTGCAACGTCTGCGCGAAGCCAAGGACAAGGCGGAATTCGACCAGTTCATGGAAGATCGGTCGCGCCGCGTTGACCTGGCGCACAAGTCCGAGGACGAAGACGCCTGATCTCCCCCCTCAGGTGTTGAACGTCCCCTCCCGGCATGGCCTTTCCCGGCCATGCCGGATCTGCTACCCCATCCTGACAGGAGGCCCCGCAAGGCGATGATGACGACCCAACCGCGATACATCCAACCCGACCCGGCATTCCAGCCGGAATTCTATGCCGGCATACCGACAAAGCGTTTGCTGGCCTGGGTGATTGACACCATCGTTATCATTGCACTGATGGTGCCCGCCCTGCTGATGACCTTCCTGACGGGGCTGTTCTTCCTGCCTCTGCTCTACCTCTTCGTGGGCTTCCTTTACCGGGTTGCCACGCTGACCGGTGGCTCTGCCACTTTGGGGATGCGCATGATGTCCATGGAACTGCGCGACCAGCATGGTGCCCGGTTCGATTTTGGGCAGGCTTTCCTGCACACGCTTGGCTACACGCTGTCCTGGGCCTTCATGCCCGCGCAACTTGTCTCCATCGTCCTTATGCTGACGACCGAGCGCGCACAGGGACTGACGGATATCTTCATGGGGTCGGTCGCGATCAATCGCCGGGGGCTGTGACACGGTTCGCATAACTGTGATTTCTGGGGCTTGGCGGGTGAAACGTCTGTTGTTAGTCTTCGTGACATACATATGAAGTTTCACCCATGCGCCATTCTCTTCCTCTCGCCCCGCAATTCTACGTGACGGCTCCGCAACCCTGCCCTTACCTCGAAGGGCGGATGGAGAGAAAGCTGTTCACCGCGCTTCAGGGCGAAACCGCAGAGGCGCTGAACAACTCCCTGTCCAAACAGGGGTTCCGGCGATCTCAGAACGTGCTTTACCGCCCCTCCTGCGCCGATTGTGCCGCCTGCCTGTCCGCCCGGATTGATGTTGCGTCCTTCCGCCCGTCCAAAAGCCAGCGCCGGACGACAAAGCGAAACGCCGATCTTGAACGGCGCGCGACATCCCCCTGGGCCACCGAACAGCAATATGATCTGTTCCGCACCTATCTGGATGCGCGGCATGCGGATGGCGGCATGGCAGACATGGATGTGTTCGAATTCGCCGCCATGATCGAGGAAACGCCGATCCGTTCGCGCGTGGTGGAATATACCGACGACCAAGATGCCTTGGCGGCCGTGTGCCTGACGGACGTTCTTGATGACGGCGTCAGCATGGTCTACTCCTTCTATCAGCCCGATCAGGCCTGGCGGAGTTTTGGCACCTATATGATTCTCGATCATATCGAGATCGCGCGCGAGGCTGGGCTGCCATATGTCTACCTTGGCTACTGGGTGCCAGGCAGTGCCAAGATGGGTTACAAATCGCGGTTTTCGGGGCTGGAAGTGTTCCGGAAAAACCGCTGGCAGCAAGTCCCTGACCCAGAGGAGGTCGAGGCTGACACTCACCCGCTTTCGACCGATCCGATTGCCGAACAGGTGGCCAATATCTCTCTGCCCGGCATCCGTCCGGCCAAGGGCTAGCTTTCGGGATGGTACAGCGCCTCTTTGCAGTCGCTCTGGTCGTGCCGGACTATGACGAGGCGATTTCATTTTACGTCGGAACGCTGGGCTTTTCGCTTGATCAGGATGAGGATCTCGGCGGCGTAAAGCGCTGGGTCCGCGTTTCCCCGCCGGGCGCCGCCTGCGGGTCGTTGCTGCTTGCCCGTGCCGTGGATGCGTCCCAACGGGCCGCCATTGGCAATCAAACCGGCGGACGGGTCGGATTTTTCCTTGAAACCGATGATTTCGAGAGAGACTACCTCGCCCTGCGCGACAAGGGGGTCGCGTTCGAAGAGGCGCCGAGACACGAGCCCTACGGGTCCGTGGCCGTGTGGCGCGATCCATTCGGCAATCGCTGGGATCTTGTACAGTTTACGTGAACGCCCTGCAGCGCGGATGCTCCGCCAATGCAAAACGGCCGCCTTTCCGGGCGGCCGTATGATTTTTTATGTACGTTGTCGTCAGTTCGGGATCAGCGCCGGAACGATAGTGACGATGGCAGGGAAGAACCACAGGATCGCCAGACCCAACACCTGGATCAGCACAAACGGTATGATCCCGCGATAGATATGGCCCGTCGTGACACTGGGCGGCGCCACCCCGCGCAGGTAAAACAACGCAAACCCGAACGGCGGCGTCAGGAACGAGGTCTGAAGGTTCACCGCGATCATGATCGTCACCCATTTCGGATCGAAGGAGCCGCCATAGATGACGGGGCCCACGATCGGGATGACGATGTAGATGATCTCCAGAAAATCCAGCACGAAGCCCAGCACGAACAGCACCAGCATCACGATCAGGAAGACCTTGAATTCGCTGTCAAAGCTGCGCAGGAATTGCTGGATATAGTGTTCCCCGCCGAAGGAGATCACCACCAGGTTCAGCAGCTGCGAGCCGATCAGGATGGTAAAGACCATACTGGTCACCTTGGCCGTTTCGCGTACGACCGGGCTAAGCACTTTTGTGCGCAACAACACCCAACAGCCGTAAAGCAGCCCGAACGCGGCATAAAGATAAGCGGCGTAAGAGATGATGAACGCAACCCAGCTTTCGAAGGCCACCGTTTCCTGATTCATGCGCAGGTCGAAATTGGCCCCGATCAGGATCATCAGCATCACCGAGAAGGTGGAGTAGATGATGATCTTGCCGGATTTTTCTTCCTCGCGCAGCTTGCGATAGGCCGCTAGCATGATCGCCCCGGCTGCACCGAGTGCTGCGGCAGGGGTCGGGTTGGTGACGCCACCAAGGATGGAGCCCAGCACCGCCACGATCAGAACGAGCGGCGGAAAGACCACGCGGATCAGCTCGTTCTGTGCCAGGCGGACGACGGCATGACGGCAGGCCCAAAGCGCGATCAGCGCCGGGATTGCCAGCCACAGCACCATCGCGCCGGAACTGGTTTGCGGCCCGACAAACAGGATGTCGGCCAGCAACATCAGCCCGACCCCGCCCAGGCCGATGGCAAGCGGACGTGCATCCGCCCCCGGTGCGACACCGCGCGCCGTGGTCAGAATAAGCGCCAGCATGATCGCGAGAATTGCGACACCCGTGCCAATCGGCGCAGCAGCGGCCGCCTTGGCTTCGACCGCGGCTGCGATCTCTTCTTCGGTCAGTCGCTCGCTTTGTTGCGCACCGCCAGCGGCTTCGATGCCCTGTTGCTGTGCCACTGCCTCATCCCAGGCCTCTTGGCCGTGAAGCTCGATCATCGATGCCTTGCACTGTTCGGACACGTTTGTGCGCAAAGATGCGGATTCGCCCACTTCGGTGAAGCTGCCAACCACGACCGACTGGCTGCCGATCAGCCCCACCTGCCCCAGCATCAACGCCCCGCCGATCAGTGCGATCGGGACACCCAGGAACCATGTCAGCGCCTCGTTGCGTGTAATGACCTCGCCATCGGATCTTTCGAACTCCACCGGCGGGGCCTTGGACGGGTTCAGCAGCGCATAGCCGAACGCATAGGCCGCGTAGAGGAAGGCCAGAAGGATGCCCGGCAAAAGGGCTGCCTGAAAGAGCGTGCCCACCGACACGACGGCCGGTTCACCCAGCAGCGTCAGCGCGTCACTACACCCCGCCGCCAAGGCGCGCGATTCCTGCGCTGTGGAATACAGATCCCCCGCAAGCGTCCCCAGCAGGACGATGACGATCGAGGGCGGAATGATCTGCCCCAGCGTCCCCGAGGCCGCAATTACCCCGGTGGACAGTTCCGGCGAATACCCGTTGCGCAGCATCGTGGGCAGGCTCAGCAGACCCATCGTCACGACAGTCGCACCGACGATCCCCGTGGAGGCCGCAAGAAACGCTCCCACCACCACGACAGAGACGGCAAGACCACCGGGCAGCGGGCCAAAGATCCGCGCCATCGTGGTCAGCAGGTCATTGGCGATCTTGGACCGTTCCAGCGTGATGCCCATCATGACGAACATCAGCACGGCCAGAAGCGTCTCGATAGACTGCCCCGCAAAGACGCGTTCATTCATACGGTTCACGATGAACGAAAGGTTCCGGTCGATCGCCACTTCCCAGCCGCGTTCGAATACCGGCGTCGAGATTACCGGCAGATCCGGATATCGAAACTTCGAGATCGTCTCGGGATTGACCCCGGACGCCAGAAGATCACGAAACGCCTGGCTCGACGGGTCCACGACATTGTGGATCAGCACACCCTGAGTGTCGAGAAACGCGATGATGGCAAAGGCGAAGATGCCCGCACCGGAGATTGCAAAAGCCACGGGAAATCCCGAAAGGATCCCCGCGAAGAGGCTGAGAAAAACGATAATCAGCCCAAGTTCGACGCCGTCTAGTCCGAATAGCATCCGACCCTACCCCTCAATGCGTGCCTTCATAGGCTTCTTCCCCTTCACCGAGCGTATCCCGGTCGAGGTATTTGTCTGCCGATCCCTCACCCTCGACGAATTCGAGGAAGGAGCGGTAGAAAAAGGCCACCGCCTGTAGAAGAACCAGCGCCACGAAGCACAGCATCAGTATTTTGAACATGAAATACGCGTTGAACCCGTCCGGGCTGAAGGCGATCGTTTCCACATTCCATTTCACGATTTTCGATTTGCGCAGCATCAGGTCCAACTTGTCGCTGGCCGAAACCTTGGGTGTGATCAGGTGCCGCCACAGGAAGAACCAGGCATACATCCATGTCAGCACTGCCGCAGGCACCATCAGAAAAAGCGCCCCGAACATGTCGACCAGTCGCTTGCCGCGATGTTTCAGCGGCGCATAGATCAGGTCCACCCGGACATGGCTGCCCTGAACAAAGGCGTAGCTGACGCAAAGCGCGATGACGACCGCGTTCCAAAATTTCAGCCCCTCAGACCACCAGCCAACGGAATAGGTCAGCCCGATGCCCAACCCTATGGGGGTGAGCGTGATCTCTCCGAGACGGAAGATGGATTGCAGGAAGACCACCATGGTTTGCTGAAGCACCATGATCAGGCCGGCCCATGCGGCCAGACGCCCGATGCCATTGGCAAAACCTTCCAATACGCGCACGCAGCCCCACATGAACTTGCGCCAGACAAGGCCCGCAACCGTCACCACCAGGAACAGATCGAAGACGACAAAGAAGAACTCCACCGAGCCGCCGTAATAGACAAAGCGCAGCAGGTTTTCCTTGTTCGACCAATCGAGCCAGAGACCCGGATGGGTGATTGCGTAGATGAGATTATAGAAGCCGAGGCCGATATTCGTTCCCAGCCAGATCAACGCGTCCAGCATCGTCCACCCCCCAATATCGCAAGGCCGCGCATCAACAGATGCGCAGCCGGTTGTTGTTCGGACCCAAGTTCGGTCCGGGCGACCTTAGCCGTTGACGCGGGTCCGCTGGCGCACATATTCGCCATCCGAACGCGACACCCAGCCTGCGGTGTTTTCCATCGAAGCCTCGACCGACGTCCGGACCTTAGCGAAGATTTCGTCATCCATGAAGCCGTCAAGGACTTCCTTGGAGGCCGCACCGAACGCATCCCACACATCTTCAGAGAATTCGTGGATCTGCGAGCCGCCCTGGATCAGGCGCGACAGTGCCGGACCGTTATTGGCGATGAAGAGCGCGTAGTTGTGCTGATGGGCATCAGCGGCGGCCTTCTCGATGATGGCCTGATGCGCGGGCGACAGGTTGTTGAACACTTCGAGGTTGCAGCCAACCGACAGGGCCGCACCGGGCTCGTGGAAGCCGGCAGGGTAGTAGTGATCGCAGACTTCCTGCAGACCAAGGCGTTCGTCAGACCACGGGCCGATCCACTCGGTCCCGTCCAGCGCACCTGTCGACAGCGCCTGGTAGATTTCGCCGCCGGGGATGTTCTGGACGGAAGCGCCCAGTTTCGCCAGCGCCTGACCGCCAAGGCCGGGCATGCGGAATTTCAGACCCTTGAAATCATCGGCAGAGGTGATCTCCTTGCGGTACCAGCCGCCACCCTGCGCCGCGGTCTGGCCAGCGATAAAGGGTTTCACGCCAAACACTTCGCCCAGCTCGTGGTGCAGCGCCATGCCGTCCTGTGCATAGTACCAAACCATGATTTCGGGCGCGGTCATGCCGAATGGCACGGCGGTGAAGAACGCCCATGCCGGGTGCTGGCCAACCCAGTAATAGTCGGCACCGTGATACAGATCGGCCTGACCTGCGGTCACGGCGTCAAAGCTTTCCAGCGCGCCGACGAGCTCGCCCGCGGCCTTCGCATCGATGGTCAGAGTGCCACCGGACATTTCATTGACGTTGTTCGAAAAGCGCTCGACGGAATCCCATACGCCGGCAAGTCCGCGCGGCCAGGTTGTGACCATGGTCAGCGTGGTGTTGCCCTGCGCAATCGCCGGAGCGGCCAGAGTGGTTGCGGCGGCGGCACCGCCACCCAGTGCGGAAGTTCTCAGAAAAGAACGACGATCCATATTGTTTTCTCCTACCCTATGTTGGACACGCAACCCCCTCTGCCCGCGTGGGGCGGGTCGTTGCGGTGGCGGCAGACTAGCCACAAGAGGCCACGGGATGGAATACCAATTACTACGTAGATGTCGGCGCGACCGCCTTGTTTTTTGACGCAGGCACAAGTTGACGTAGCGTACACCGCGCCGCTGTCCCGGCGATCATCGCACCCGGAACGCTTGCGCCACGCCGGATATTGCGCGAACAAGGATGCCCATGCGCAGACTGCTCAACCGCTTCCGACTCAGCTATCGGCAAAAGCTGTTCCTGCTGGCCTCTGTGCCGCTGGTGCTGTCGGCGGCCGCCATCTCTGTTCTGGTCGCAAATCAGTCCCGCGCCCTGTCGGAACGCGAAATCCTCAGCCTTGAGAAGCAGTTGATCGAGGCCAAGAAGCAGGAGCTTCGCAATTACGTCACCCAAGCCCGCAACGGATTCTTCTATATCTACGGCGCCGCGCCCCCGGATGATGAAGACGCTAAACGCAAGGTGATGCAGATCCTTGCCGCGATGATCTATGGCGAAGAAGGGTTTTTCTTTGTCTACGATTACGACGGCACAAACCTTGTCAGCCCACGCCAGACCGAAATGATCAACCGCAACTGGATTGACCTGACAGACAGTGAGGGCACTTTGGTGGTTCAGGAATTCATCCGTGTCGCCCGATCCGGGGCTGGATATCTGGAACATATGTGGCCCAAACCCTCTACGGGGGAAGACGCGCGCATGATCACCTATGTCACCGCCTTCCCCTCCTGGCGTTGGGCCGTGGGGACGGGCGTCTATATCGATGACGTTCTGGCCTCTGTCGCTGCCGCCCGGGCAGAGGTGGAAGCGCGCGTGCAGCGCACGTTTCTGTATATCGGGGCGATCACGCTGTCGGCGCTTCTGATGGTCTTTGTCTCTGGGCTTGTGCTGAACATCCGCGAACGTCGGCTGGCCGATGCCAAGCTGAAAGAACTGACCCAAAGGGTGTTCGATGCGCAGGAAGAGGAACGCGGCCGCGTCGCCCGAGAGCTGCATGACGGGATCAGCCAGATCCTTGTCGGCGTGAAATACGCGCTCGATCTGGCCAAGCGGCGTGTGGCTCAGGGCGACCCGAAGGCCGCAGAGACGCTCGACAAAGGGTCCGCGCATCTGACCGGCGCAATTTCCGAGGTGCGCCGCATCAGCAGGGACCTGCGTCCCGGCGTGCTGGATGACCTTGGCCTTGGCCCGGCTCTCAAGGCACTGGCCGACGATTTCAACACTCGCACCGGGATTCAGACCAATTTCAGCACGGTCGTCTTCCGCAACCGTCTGGATCAGGACAGCCGGATCGCCCTCTACCGCATCGCGCAAGAAGCGCTAACGAATATCGAACGCCATTCCGGCGCGTCGCGCGTTACCATAGATGTGCGCGGCCACACCCGGGGCGCCACCTTGCATATTGCCGACAATGGGCGCGGCATGGATGCCACCAGCTCTGATAGCGGGGCCGATCGCGGGCTTGGCCTGCGCAACATGCAGGAACGGATGGATCAGCTGGGCGGCACCTTGCGGGTCACGTCGTCCCGGAGTGGAACGATCATCGAGGCTCAGGTCCCCCTGACCCATATGCTGCCGCCCGAGAACACCCCACCCAGCCCCAGCGGAAAGGCACATGCATGAAACAGACGACCGTGGTTGTGGTGGACGATCACCCGATGGTGGCCGAGGGTATCCAGGCCATTCTTGACGGATACCCTGACATTTCCGTCCTGGCGACGCTGTCGGACGGCCAGCAGATCATTGACCAGCTGGACGAACTGGCCCCCGATGTCATCCTGATGGATCTGAATATGCCGGGTCTCAGCGGCCTGACGGCGACGGAGATCATTCTGGAGCGTCGCCCGGAAACGCGCATCCTTGTCCTGTCTATGCATGACACACCGGCCTATATCTCTACGGCGCTCAGCCATGGCGCGCTTGGCTACGTGCTGAAAGACGTACCGACCGAAGAGATCAAACGCGCCATTGATACGGTCATGGCGGGGGAACGTTACCTCTGCACCGGGGCGCAAGGGTCGCTGGAACCCTCCCCGTCTGACCAGCGCGAGGCTCTGACCACCCGCGAACAGACGATCCTGCTGCAACTCGCTCAGGGCAAATCCAACAGGGAGGTGGCCGAAGCACTGGATATCTCTGTCCGCACGGTCGAGACGCATCGCAAGAATATCAAGACCAAGCTGGGCATTTCCTCCACAGCCGGGCTGACACGATACGCGCTGAAACACGGTGTTCTGCAAGGGACCGGGGTGGACTTGTAAGGCAGTTGGCCCGCGATGCTCGCGGTTCAGCTGTCGACGGGGTCTGATATGACCTGCCCGATCCGTTCTGGCGGCGCCTCCTCAGCCACGTCCTTGCCGCCCACCTGATTGGCAACCCGCGCGCCCCTGCGGCCACGGCGACGCGGCGGGCCGACAGTTGTGTCCCGCCCGGTCTGCGCCTCTGTCTGGGCGTCCAGCTCTGCCCCCAAAAGGATGATGAAGGCCGAAACCCACATCCACATCAGCAGCACGATCACGCCGGACAAGGCGCCAAATGTCTCGTTATACCCGGCGAAATTGCGCACGTAGTACGAAAAGCCCAGCGTGCCCGCGACCCACAGGACACAGCTGAGCACCACACCCGGCGTGATCCAGCGCCACCGCGCGGGCTTGCGGCTCGGACCCCAGCGATACAGCAGCGCGATGCCGAACGCGGCCGCGACCAGCAGCAGCGGCCAGCGCAATACCTGCGCCAGCCAGTCGGTAACCGGCCCCAGCGCCACGAAGTTGAGCGCGACCGGCAGCGCCACCACGGCCGCGACGGCAACCAGAAATCCGAAGATCAGCCCAAGGGTCAGCACAACCCGCATCACGTAGATCCAGATGATGGATCTCTTCTCGGCCTCGCCGAAGGCCACGTTCAGCCCCTGCATCAACGCCTGCACCGCCAGCGATGCCGAAAAGACCGCAAGTGCGAAACCGATCCAGACCGCCAGTGTCAGGCCGGACGAACTGGCCCCCGCCACTTCGGCCGCCTGATCTATGACGATGCTCGCGGCATTTTCAGGCAGTCCGTCTGTGATCGCGTCCAGCTGCTCGACCACGATTTCGGGCTGCGTCACCAGACCGGCAATCGCCATGATCGCCGTGATCGCAGGAAAAATCGCCAGAAGCCCGTAAAAGGCGCATCCGGCGGCGATCAGCCCCAGATTGTCCTCCAACACGCATTTATAGACCCTCTTGAGGATCTCCCACCAACCGCGCAGCGGAATTTGCATCGGGTGCCGTGCATCATGGCCTTTGGTCATACTCTCAAATTCTCCATTCGCAAACGAACGCTTCGCATCGCTGCCAGTTCCGACCCTTGTGACCCTCTTTGACGATTATGGAAAGAAAGTTGCGAAAATTACGTCCGCAGCGACATTTTATCCACGCCAACTGTTGACGACCGGTTCTACAGATGCATAAGTCGCGCCCACGCATAAAAGGACCGACTTTATGGAATCGCTAGTCGTAATTGTAGAGAAAAGGCGCATGGGCCGGTAACGGCAACCTAGACGGTACCCCATGCGCCCCCGAATAATCCTCGGGGGCTTTTTTGTGCGCAGATGAATACGATCACGTTGCAAGACGGAGCAAGGCAATGACACGTGAGATGACCGGAGCGAAAATGGTGGTTCAGGCCCTGATAGATCAGGGTGTGGATACGGTATTCGGATATCCCGGTGGCGCCGTGCTACCGATCTATGACGAGGTGTTCCAGCAGAACGCGATCCGGCACATTCTGGTGCGCCACGAACAAGGCGCAGTCCATGCTGCCGAAGGCTATGCCCGCTCGACCGGCAAGCCCGGCGTTGTGCTGGTGACATCCGGACCCGGTGCCACCAATGCGGTGACCGGCCTGACAGATGCATTGATGGATTCCATTCCGATCGTGGTTCTGACCGGACAGGTGCCGACATTCATGATCGGCTCTGACGCCTTTCAGGAAGCGGACACTGTCGGCATCACCCGCCCTTGCACGAAGCACAACTGGCTGGTCAAGGACACCGAGCGTCTTTCGGCAACCATCCACGAGGCGTTCCACGTCGCGACCTCCGGTCGCCCGGGCCCCGTGCTTATCGACATCCCCAAGGATGTGCAGTTTGCCAACGGGACATATACACAGCCCTCCAAGACGCCTGTTGGCCACTACCAGCCCCAGGTCAAGGGCGACATGGAAACGATCACCGAACTGGTGGCCGCAATTGAATCCGCGCAGCGCCCGATCTTCTATACCGGCGGCGGGGTGATCAATTCGGGCCCCGGTGCCAGCCAATTGCTGCGCGAACTGGTCGATGCGACAGGCTTTCCCATCACCTCCACCCTGATGGGTCTGGGCGCCTACCCTGCTTCGGGCAAGGCCTGGATGGGCATGCTGGGCATGCATGGGCTCTACGAGGCCAATCTTGCCATGCATGGTTGCGATCTGATGATCAATGTCGGCGCACGGTTCGACGACCGGATCACCGGACGTCTGGACGCGTTCAGCCCGAAATCGCGCAAGGCGCATATCGACATCGATCCGTCCTCGATCAACAAGGTGATCCATGTCGACATGCCCATCGTCGGCGATATTGGCCATGTTCTCGAAGACGTGCTGAAGGTCTGGAAGGCCCGCGGGCGCAAGGTGAATTCCGAAGGTCTGACCAAGTGGTGGCGCCAGATCGAGCAATGGAAACAGGTGGATTGCCTGAAATACACGCCGTCCGAAGGCAGCATCAAGCCGCAGCACGCGCTGTCCCGGCTGGAGGCGCTGACTAAGGATCGTGATCGGTATATCTGTACCGAGGTTGGCCAGCACCAGATGTGGGCAGCCCAGTATCTTGGCTTTGAAGATCCGAACCGCTGGATGACCTCTGGCGGACTGGGGACGATGGGTTACGGATTTCCGGCCTCTGTCGGGGTGCAGGTCGCGCATCCGGACTCGCTGGTGATCAACGTTGCCGGTGAGGCTTCGTGGTTGATGAACATGCAGGAAATGGGCACGGCGGTGCAATACCGCCTGCCGGTCAAGCAGTTCATCCTCAACAACGAACGGCTGGGCATGGTGCGCCAGTGGCAAGAGCTGCTTCATGGCGAGCGCTATTCGCACAGCTGGTCCGAAGCGCTGCCCGATTTCGTGAAGCTCGCCGAGGCGTTCGGCGCCAAGGGCATCCTGTGCAAGGATCCGGCAGATCTTGACGATGCGATCATGGAGATGCTGGACCATGATGGCCCGGTCATCTTCGATTGCCTGGTCGAGAAGCACGAGAATTGCTTCCCGATGATTCCCTCGGGCGAGCCGCATAACAAGATGCTTCTGGGCGAGGTTTCGCTGAAGGACGCCATCGGGTCCAAAGGTGCAGTGCTGGTTTGACCGGCACTGCGTAGTTTTCCAGAAAATCGTTTCGCGGGGCTTTCTGAGAAAGCCTTCGCAGCGGCACCGGCCGGAAAGGAAATCAAGATGTCCGCACTGCACATCAAGAAGGGCTCGAACAAGCATTCGGCCTATAACCTGCGCCCCAACTTCTCGGATGTCACCGAAAAGCACACCCTGGCTGTCCTCGTCGATAACGAGGCCGGGGTTCTAGCACGCGTGATCGGGCTATTCGCAGGACGGGGTTACAACATCGAAAGCCTGACAGTGGCAGAGGTTGACCACACGGGCCATCTAAGCCGCATCACGATCGTGACGACGGGAACACCCCAGGTGATCGAGCAGATCAAGGCCCAGCTGGGGCGGATCGTGCCGGTGCACGAGGTGCATGACCTCACTGTCGAGGGGCCTTTCGTCGAACGCGAGCTTGCGTTGTTCAAGGTCGAAGGTCATGGGGAGAAACGCGTCGAAGCACTGAGGCTGGCGGATATCTTCCGGGCCAATGTCGTCGACAGCACACTGGAAAGCTTTGTTTTCCAGCTTACAGGCGCACCGGAAAAGATCGACGCTTTCGCGGATCTCATGCGCCCGTTGGGTCTTTTGGAAGTTGCAAGGACAGGGGTTGCTGCCCTGTCACGCGGTATCTGACTCAGGCAATCGCAAGGTTGCCACGGAAGGCGTCGATCGACACAACGTTCGGCGTCTTCGCTGCAAGATGATCTGAAGACCGCGCCCGCGTTCTGGGGGCTGCAGGCGCAGACAACTTGCTCGCCAAATCTGGATATTCCTGTTCCACCACCAGTTGCGGATTCCGCGCCAGACGCAGATGTGCGTCTTGCCGCATATCGAACTGGATCAGGTCGCCCGCATCAAGGGAAACGCCATCCAAGGCGCTTTGATCTGCACCTACGTAATACGCCAAGTCCCCGTGATCCTCGCACCAGATCACCGCCTTGCGGTCCTTTGCGTCACTCCACAACACTACGCCAAACATACTTTTGCAGCTCATTTTTACTATACCTTCGAACTTTTCATAAGTTTCCGACATTCCAATGCGGCTGCACATGATTTTCCAAGCGTCTCGGGCTTGCAATTTGTGTCGTTTGATCGCAGTGTTGTCGCCATATAGCACCAGACGTGACGCCAAATAGCATCAAGTCGTAATCAATCTGTGTGTAGTTCGAAACTTATAGTTAAACTAAGAACTACAAAATCAACTCGAGGGTGAATTGCCAATGGCGAGGCTGAAGAGAAATGCACAAGCAGCCCCGAGTCCGTCCGACTTGCGCAACATGTTGGGTGCCAATCTGCGTCAACTGACGAAGGACGCTGCCTCGATCTCTGGACTGTGCCGCGATCTCGGGATCAACCGCACGCAGTTCAACCGCTACCTGACGGGCGAAAGCTTTCCACGCCCGGATGTTCTGCATCGCATTTGTACCTTCTTTGACGTCGACGCACGGATCCTGCTGGAACCTGTTTCGAACATCAGTACCGTCAAACACGATCTGCTGCATCACCCAGAGGTTTCGGATTTCGTGGGGGCCGGCAGCAACCAGGTCGCGGAAGACATGTTCCCATCCGGGTTCTACCGCTTCTCGCGCCGCAGCTTCACCGATGACGAGATGTTCGTGCAAGGGCTGGTCTACGTCTACCGCGAAGACAACTACACCTTCATCCGCGGTTACGAGGCCAAGGAAGCGATGCGCCAGCAAGGGCTGAGCACCGACGCGCGCACGCGGGAGTTCCGCGGTTTCATGGTCCCGCAGGAAGGCGGGGTTGCCTCGCTCATCAGCCGCAGGAATTCTTTGACCTTCTCGTTCAACTTTCTCGCACGAGAGCCTTCGTTCGAGAACAATTTCTGGATCGGCTACGCCACGCGCACCGTCCGGGAAACCATGTCTGGGCGGCGTGTCGCCCGGCAGGTCTACGAACATCTCGGCGATGATCTTGACGATGTGCTGAAGGCCGCGCGCGGCTCTGGCTTCGTGCGCTCCGAAGATCTGTTGACCTACCACCGGACCCATCTGCGCGTGAACGAGCCATTCCGTTAAGGCCTGCAAGGGGCAGGCTGCCCACCGCGCAGAAGCCGTCAGGCCGATGCGACGATGCCTGCCCCTTGTTTTTCATCCGCGCCACGCGCAACCAGCAGCCGGTAGAGATGCCACGTGGCATGCCCCAGCAATGGCAGCACCAGCAGCAGCCCAAGAAAGGCCGGCACCATCGCCACGAATGTCAGCGCCGCGATGAACGCACCCCAGGCCAGCATCGGGACAGGGTTATGAAGAACGAGTTGAAAGCTGGTGATCATCGCGGTCACGAAGTCTATTTCCCGGTCAAGCAGCAGCGGCAAGGCAATAACCGTGATCATGTAGAGCAGCAGCGCAAAGCCCGCCCCCACCAGCGTGCCCACGCCCAGCATGGCAAGCCCGTTTCCGGTCAGGAAGACCTCCCCTGAGCTTGAAATATTCGTCATTGTGCTCAGCCCGAGGAAGAGCGCAAAGATCATGTGGGCCAGGAAGAACCAGAACAGGAATACCATGACGATGATGGCGCAGATTGACGGCAATTGCCGCGCCGATTGGCGCAGGATGACGCTGAAAATCTGCATCCAGTCCAGCGGGCGGCCCTGTTCCAGCCGTCGACTGACATCATAGAACCCGACCGCGGCGAAGGGGCCAAGCAGGGGAAAGGCGATGGTGGCGAGGACGAGCCAGAAGGTCGTTCCGGTCTGCCATGTCACCCATGTCATGACCAAGCCGCCCAGGACATAGACCCCGGCGAAGATCAGCGCGAAACCCGGCGCACGTTTCATATCGGCAAATCCGCGCCGCAGGGCCTCTTTCAACAGAGCAAAATCAACCGTGCCAAGGGGCGGGACTCCACGTTGTGGTGTTTCGGACATATCTCCTCCGTTCCGAACCCGCGCGGTTCCTAGGCTTATTGGAACGCCAAAGCATGCAACAATCAAGATGCGAATGAAGGTCGGCACGCAGCCCGGGTTAGCCAAGGGCGCGCGTCACCTCTCTTTCACCGGAGTGCTCTGTCAGCGACGCGCCCCAAAGGGCAGATCGGCGAGGGTCACTCGCCCTGCGCTTCGGAGCGGCTCTTGCCCGATACTTTCAGCGCCAGTGTCGCTGCCATGAACTGATCAAGGTCGCCGTCCAGAACCCCCTTGGTGTCTGAGGTCTCTACCTGCGTCCGCAGATCCTTCACCATCTGGTAGGGTTGCAGGACATAGGACCGGATCTGGTTGCCCCAGCCCGCATCGCCCTTGGCTTCATGCGCCTCGTTGATGGCAGCGTTCCGCCGGTCCAGCTCCATCTGGTAAAGCCGCGATTTCAATGCCTTCATCGCGATATCGCGGTTCTGGTGCTGCGACTTTTCAGAGCTTGTCACAACGATCCCGGTGGGAACATGGGTGATCCGCACGGCAGAGTCCGTGGTGTTGACGTGCTGGCCGCCGGCACCCGAAGATCGGTAGGTATCGATGCGGATATCCGACGGGTTCACCTCGATCTCGATATTGTCATCGACCACCGGATAGACCCAGACAGAGCTGAAAGACGTATGCCGTTTCGCGGCGGAATCGAAGGGCGAGATCCGGACCAGCCGGTGGACACCCGATTCCGATTTCAGCCAGCCATAGGCGTTGGGGCCGGAAATCTTGTAGGCGGCGGATTTGATACCGGCCTCGTCGCCAGAGGATTCCGACTGCAACTCCACCTTGTAGCCGTGTTTTTCTGCCCAGCGGACATACATGCGCGCCAGCATCGACGCCCAGTCGCAGGACTCTGTTCCGCCGGCACCTGCGTTGATCTCCAGGAAGGTGTCGTTGCCATCGGCCTCGCCGTCCAGCAGCGCCTCCAGCTCTTTCTGCGCGGCGCGGGTCTCAAGGCTCCGCAAGGCCTCTTCGGCATCCTTGACGACTTCCGCGTCGTCTTCCATCTCGCCAAGCTCGATCAGCTCGATATTGTCGCGCATTTCCTGCTGAATGGCGTTATGCGTGTCGAACGCATCTACCAGCATCTGACGCTCGCGCATCAACTTTTGCGCGGCATCCGGGTCATTCCACAGATCGGGATCCTCGACCCGGGCGTTGAATTCCTCGAGCCGATGCGGGGCGGTTTCCCAATCCATCCTCTGGCGCAGGAGTTCGAGCGATTTCTCGATCTTCTCGACGGTATTCTGAACGTCTGCGCGCATGAGGAGTCCTGCCTGTTCTTGTCAGATCTGCGTGATAGCAAGCGTAGCGGGCCGGGACAAGACGGCCCGATCAGGCCGCCCGCCAGAGCCGCGGGGCGGTTGCTGAATAGACGCCTCGCCTGCCCCCACCGGGATCAGTACAGACCGCCAGAGCTCATGGAACCGAAGGTCGCCTTCGGGCCGACGATGGCCTTCTTGCCGGTTGATGTCGTGACCTCGCGGGGCTTGCTGTCGGCCGCCGGGCGGATCAGGTCGAAATCAGACCCCATCGCAAACCCGCCATCAAGCTGGATACCGAAGAAGGGCTCTTCCCCCTCGCGGAAACATTCGGACACGACATTGTCGCCGCTTGCGCTGTCGGACAGGCGGGCACCGGTGAAGCGGTCGATCTTGATGAACTGACAGGCCGGGGGCACCTTGAATGGACCGCCGCCATATTTGGCCACTGCCTTCGTCATGAAGCGCTGGAACACCGGACCGCAGAAGCCACCGCCAGAGGCGCTGCGACCAAGGCTGCGCGGCTGGTCGTAGCCGATATAGCAGCCTGCCACGATGTTCGAGGTGAAGCCCACGAACCATACGTCCTTGGCATCGTTTGTCGTACCGGTCTTGCCCGCAGTCGGAACAGGCAGGTTGACCCGCCCCTTTGCCGTACCGCGCTTGACCACACCCTCCATCATGGAGGTCAGCTGATAGGCCGTGACCGGATCCATCACCCGTTCGCGGTTGGACACGATGCGTGGGCCAAGGTTGTTTGGAATGCCGGGATTGGCGCAATCCTCGCAGATGCGCTGGTCATGCCGGTAGAGCGTCTCACCATAGCGGTCCTGCACCCGGTCCACCAGGGTCGGTTCGACCCGCTCGCCGCCATTGGCAAACATCGCATAGGCCGCGACCATCTGGAACAGGGTCGTTTCCTGACTGCCAAGCGCGTTCGCAAGCACGTGGTTCAGCCTGTCATAGACGCCGAAGCGTTCGGCATAATCGGCAACAACACCCATTCCCACCTCTTGTGCAAGGCGGATGGTCATCAGGTTACGCGAGTTTTCGATCCCTGTGCGCAGCGGCGTGGGACCGTAAAACTTGTTGGACGAGTTTCTGGGCCGCCACACACCCTGTGGGGTGTTGATCTCGATCGGCGCGTCAACGACGATCGTCGCCGGGGTGTAGCCGGAATCAAGTGCCGCCGCGTAGACAAAAGGTTTGAAGCTGGAGCCCGGCTGCCGCTGCGCCTGGGTTGCACGGTTGAACACCGAATGCTGGTAGCTGAAGCCCCCCTGCATCGCCAGAACGCGCCCGGTATTGACGTCCATCGCCACGAAGCCGCCCTGCACTTCCGGTACCTGCCGCAAGGTCCAGCGGATGAAGTTGCCCGATCCGTCCTCGACCATCCGTCGGACATGGACCACATCACCGACCTCGAAATTGTCGAAGAAATTGCCCTTGAGCCAGGAGATATCCTTGCGCGGCACCACGAAGGGCTCGGCATCCGATTCCTGCACGCCTTCGATGCCGATACGCAGCCGCTGATCCTCGACAGCAAGAACGACGGCCGGATACCATTCTGTCTCCAGATCAATATCACGGGCGACCTTGACCTCGGACAGGGCGGCACGCCATGCTTCTTCGCTGCCCAGCTTGTCAGCGGGGATCTTCTTGCCCGTGCCGCGCCAGCGACCGATCCCGCGATCATACTGTTCCAGCTGCCTGCGCAGCGCATTCGCCGCTTCAACCTGCATTTCCGGGTCGAGCGTGGCGCGAATCGTCAGACCGCCCGAGAAGAATTCGCCTTCGCCGAAATCATCGGACAACTGCCTGCGAATTTCGTCGGTGAAATAGTCGCGTGGTGGCAGTTGCGCCCTGAAGTTTTCGAAGTCACCATTCTGGACAGAGCGCAGCGGCTGCGCCAATTCCTGCTCGTACACGGCAGACGTCAGATAGCCGTTTTCAAACATTTCCTTCAACACGAAGTTCCGGCGATCGGTCAGGCGTTCCTTGCGGCGCACCGGGTGGAAATCCGACGGAGCCTTGGGCAGAGAGGCCAGAAAGGCCGCCTCATGCGGTGCAAGCTCACTGAGCGCCTTGTTGAAATAGGTCTGGCTCGCCGCGGCCACGCCATAAGAATTCTCACCAAGATAGATCTCGTTCAGGTAGAGTTCGAGGATTTCTTCCTTCGTCAGCGTCGACTCCAACCGGGTGGCGAGCATGATCTCCTTGATCTTTCGCTCCAGCTGCCGGTCGCCGGACAGAAGGAAGTTTTTCATCACCTGCTGGGTAATGGTCGAGGCACCGCGAACGTTCTTACCGCGCGACTTCACAGCGTCATAGATCGCCGAAGCGATGCCGCGCGGGTCATAGCCCTGATGCTCGTAGAAAAGCTTGTCCTCGGCAGAGATGAAGGCCTGCTTGATCAGGACGGGGATCTCTTCGGCGGGCGCAAAGAGACGACGCTCTTCGGCGAATTCATCAATGATTCTGCCTTCGGTCGAGTAGATCCGGCTGATCGTGGGCGGGCGGTATTGCGCAAGGGATTCGTGGCTGGGAAGATCGCGCCCGTAAATCCAGAAAATCGCGCCCAAGCTTAGCGCGAGCATCATCAGCCCCAGCGTCAGAACGCTGAATATGGCACCGAAGAAGGATAGGATGAACCTGAGCACGCAACATATTCCTGTGTATTTGTGCGCTCTGTCTACACACAGTCCAGCACAGGGTCAAAACACATCAAGCTGATCATGCGCACGTTTCCACCCAAACTGGCGGCGCTCACCTGCGGCGCAGCCGTGACGTTGCGGCATCCTCGACGGCCCATGCCTGCAAACCGTCGCGAATGCCCGTTGCCATGCGCGTGCGCCAGCCCGGGTCGCGCAGCTTTCGCAGCTCTCCCGCCGTGGACAGAAAGGCCACTTCGATCAGAACGGAAGGGATGTCAGCGGCCTTGAGCACCGAGAACCCGGCCTGTCGCTGCGGGTGCTTGTAAACCTCGCCCACCGCGTTCCTGATGCCTTGGACAAGATGACCGGAAAGCGCCTTTGACCGGGGTGAATTGTCCAGCCGGGCAAGGTCCAGCAGGACGTTTGCCACCCGATCATCCGCCCCGGTGAGGTCCAGCCCCGAAAGAAGATCGTCACGATCATGACGTTCGGCCAGCGCCGCACTCGCCGCGTCAGAGGCTTTGTCGGACAGGGTATAGACCGACGCACCGCGCGCGACCCCCTCCTCCAGCGCATCCGCGTGCAGCGAGATGAAGACATCCGCCCCGATTTCATGCGCCTTGGCCACCCGCGCCTCCAGCGACACGAAGATATCGGCGTCCCGGGTCAGGAAGACCTCGAACCCCCCTGCCCGTTCGAGCATGTCCTTCACTTCGCGCGCAAGCGTCAGCATCAGACGCGCCTCGGTCGTGCCATCTGCCTCTGCACCGGGATCAAGCCCGCCGTGGCCGGGGTCTAGGACGATGCGCAGCGGCCCCTGGCCTGCCTGCACGCGATCTGCGGTGCTGGCGGTCGTGTCAGGCAGATCCCAGGCCGGATCGCGAAATGTCCCGACGCGCGAATCGAAATCCTCTTGCGACGCGTTTTCCAGCCGGATGCGCAGCCGCGCCCTGCCCGACCCCTCGTCGATTGCCATATCCGCTTGCGCCACAACCATCGGCCGGGCCAATTCGGCCACGAGACGGGACCAGCCCGGACGCAGCGGACCAAATCGCAGGGATTTCAGCCGTGCTGACCGGCTCAATGCTTCGGGGTCGATGCCTGCGGTATCAAGATCGCGAAAATCCAACACCAGACGGTTCGGCTGGCTCAAGGTGTAGACCTGATGCGGAACACCCCTGCTCAGCGACAGCTCAATGTCAGCCCCACCGAACATGCGGTCCTCGATCACGCTTGCCTCTGGGTCGAGCGTTGCAGGTTCTGCCTGCTCCTGCGCGAGCCCCATGCCTGAAAGCACTGCACATAGCAGCGCGACGCCCAAAATCCTCAATCCGCTCATCCGTCACTTTCCGTCCGGTTCAACCGGCATGATACACGCGCCGCGCGTGCCTTGCCCAGCATGGCCGCAGGTTTCCTGCAAACTCTTCATCCGCTGCGCCTGCGGTCACTCCCGGTCGCGCCCGGCCATGTAGCTTTGCAGGCGCGACAGCCCTTCGGCGATGTCGGCGGTCGAGCGTGCATAGGAAAACCGCAGCGTCGTCGCGCCGCGATCAGGATCAAAGTCGAGCCCCGGCGTCACCGCAACACCAGCACCTTCCAGAAGCTCTGCCGCGAAGGCCCGGCTGTCCGATGTCAGATGGGCGACATCCGCATAGATATAGAACGCCCCGTCCGGCGGCGCGATTCGGTCGAACCCGGCTTTCGGCAGGCCCTCCAGCATCAGTTGGCGGTTGGCGGCATAGACGGACAGATTGCCCTCCAGCTCATCCTCGCAATCCATCGCCGCCAAAGCCGCAACCTGCGAGGCGTGCGGCGCACAGATAAAGAGGTTCTGGGCCAGCCGTTCGACCTGCCGCACCAGCGCGGGCGGCACCACCATCCACCCGGCGCGCCAGCCGGTCATGCTGAAATACTTGGAAAACGAGTTGATCACGACCACATCGTCGGACAGTTCCAGCGCCGTCACCGCCTTCGCTTCATATTCGATGCCGTGATAGATCTCGTCCGAGATGAAGGCCGCGCCCTTCTCGGCACAAAGCCCCACCAGCGCGCCCATCTGTTCCCGGTTCAGCATCGTGCCGGTCGGATTGGCGGGCGAGGCAACCAGCAAACCGTCGAATTCCGCGCCGCGCAGCTCTGCCGGGACGGGTTGCAACCGGTTCTCGGGCGCTGTTTCGATCTCTACCGCCTCAAGATCCAGCGCGCGCAGGATCTGCCGGTAGGACGGGTATCCCGGCTTACCAAGCGCCACCCGGTCCCCGGCATCGAACAAAGCGGTGAAGGCCAAAAGGAAGGCGCCGGACGATCCGGGTGTGACCACGACCCGCGCAGGATCAAGATCGACATTGTACCAATCGCCGTAAAGCTGCGCGATCCGGGACCGAAGCGCAGGCAGCCCCAGCGCCACCGTGTACCCCAGCGCATCCTCTTCCAGTGCCGCAGCCAGCGCCTTGCGCGCGCCTTCGGGTGCAGGCGTTCCGGGCTGCCCGACTTCCATGTGAATAATGCTGCGCCCGGACGCCTCGGCCGCCCGCGCGGCCTCCATCACGTCCATCACAATGAAGGGATCGACCTCTCCACGCCTTGAGTTGTGCATTGCATCATTCCTAAACTCTCGGTCAGATGGCTTTATTCGAGCGAAACACCGGGGCGTCAATGCATCTGCTGAAAACTCTATGTCTTGCGATCGGCCTGATGGCCCTTGCCACTGTGCCAGCGCGGGCAGCATCCCTGATCCGGGACGCCGATATTGAATATGCCTTGGCGGAACTGGCTGACCCGATCCTGCGCGCCGCGGGGCTGAGCCCGGCACAGGTTCGCGTGCTGTTGGTCAACGACTCCTCGCTCAATGCTTTTGTGACGGATACGCAGCATATCTTCATTCACAGCGGCTTGCTGCTGAAACTCCAGAACGCGCGGTCGTTGCAGGCGGTAATCGCGCATGAGGCCGCACACATTATCAACGGGCACCTCACCAGCCGGGCGGGAAACATCGCCTCCGCGCGCACAGCGGCGGGGCTGGGGCTTGTGCTGGCAGCGGCAGCGGCGGCGGCTGGCGGCGGCAAGGCAGCGCCCGGCATTGCCATCGGGGCGCAATCCTCGGCTCTGCGCGTGTTTCTGGGCCACACGAGGGCCGAGGAAGCATCCGCCGATCAAAGCTCTGTCCGCTACATGGTCCGGGCCGGGGTGAACCCGCAAGGCGCCGTCGAGGTGCATGAGATGTTCAAAGGTCAGGAGGCGCTGAGCGTCAGCAGGCAGGATCCCTATATGCTGTCGCACCCGCTCAATCGCGACCGGATGCGCGCCATGCAAGGGTTTGTCGCCGCCTATGGCAAGGATCTGCCCGACAACAACGCCGCGAACTACTGGTTCGCGCGGGCGCAGGGGAAGCTGTCTGCCTTCACCCGCGCGCCCGGCTGGACACTGCGCCGCGCCAAGGACAGCGCGACACAGGACATCGCCCTGATGCGGCAGGCTGCGGCCTATCACCGCCAGTCCGACCTCAAGCGCGCGCTTGCCGCCATTGATGACGCGCTGAAACTGCGGCCGAAAGATCCGTTCTACATGGATCTCAAGGCGCAGATCCTGCTGGAAAGCCGTCAGGCGGGGGCTGCTGTCAGCGCCTATTCACAGGCTTCCAACCTGGCGCCGCGCAACGCATTGATCCTTGGCGGGTTGGGCCGCGCCCTGCTTGCCGCCGACCGGCCGCGCGACGCGCTGTCCGTGCTGGAAAAGGCCCGCGACCGGGACTTTCGCGATGCCCGCGTGCTGCGCGATCTTGCCGTGGCCTATGCCAAGACCGGCAGCAACGGGATGGCCTCTGTCGTCACGGCCGAACGCTATGCGCTTCAGGGGCGGATGAAAGATGCCGCATTGCATGCAGATCGCGCGATGGCGCTGTTGCCGAGCGGTTCCGGCCCGTGGCAACGCGCGCAGGATGTGCTATTGACCGCTGAACGCGCCGCCAGACGCTAGGCCCGGCCCCAGAGACACCGATCGGAGAACGAAATGAAACGACCCCTTGCTGCATCCGCCATCGCCCTCGCGATCGGGCTCGCCGCCCCGGCGCAGGCCTTTGACCTGACATCGATGACGGGCGCAGAACGTGACGCCTTCCGCAAGGAAGTGCGCGATTATCTCATGGAAAACCCCGAAATCATCATCGAGGCCGTCAACACGCTGGAGGCCCGCCAGGCCGAACAAGCTGCACTGGATGACCGCTCCATGGTCGAGGTGAACGCCAAGGCCCTGTTCGATGACGGTTTTTCCTGGGTGGGCGGCAATCCTGACGGCGACGTGACGCTGGTGGAATTCCTCGACTATCGCTGTGGCTACTGCCGCAAAGCGCATGAAGAGGTCAAGGAACTGGTCGAGAGCGACGGCAATATTCGCTACATCGTCAAAGAATTCCCGATTCTGGGGCAGGATTCGCTGACATCTTCCCGCTTTGCCATCGCCACGAAGCAGATCGCGGGCGACGAGGCCTATGCCTCGGTCTATGACACGCTGATGAATTTCAACGGAGAAGTGACAGAAACCGCCCTGCGCCGCATTGGTGACACGCTGGGGCTGGAGGTCGATCCAATCCTTGAACGCATGGACACTGACGAGGTCAACCAGGTGATTCAGCAGACGCGCGAATTGGCACAGCGGTTGCAGATCAACGGCACGCCCACTTTCGTGATGGAGGACGAGATGCTGCGCGGCTACGTCCCGCTGGACAGCATGCGACAGGTCGTGGGCGCTGTCCGCGAGAATGGCTGAAAAGCAACTCGCGGCATTTGCGGTTCTGCTGGGCCTGACGGGTCCGGCTGGCGCAGGGGAGCGTTTGTTTGACACGCACGCGAAACAAGACGCGCTTGGCGCGGAGTTGCGCGCGCTGTTCGCAGCAGAGCCCGGGATCATCGAAAACGCGTTGATCCCGCAGCCGACAGAAGACCCCTATGCCGATGAGAAAGCGGCGGACCTTGCTGCGATCACGTCGGAGGCCGCACGGCTGTTTGCGCCGGACGCCCCCGGTTTTGGGAACCCCGACGCTGCTGCCATCTGGGCCATTTTCGTGCGACCTGACTGTGGTGAATGCGCAGATGCCGTCAGGGGGCTGCAATCGCTCGTGCGGGTACATGATCTGCGCGTGTCGGTCTTTCTGCTGCCCACCGATCCCGCCGACACACGTCCGGGCTTGCTGAAAGCTGCCGCAACGCAGGGCGATGCTGCGGTTCTGAAAGTGCTGGACGGTGTGCTGCACGGCGGGGCCGAGGGTGCAGCCCCGCGCGGCTCCGACACCACGACCGGCGCGACCAATCAGGCAATGTTCGACCGTCTGGGGCTGGACACGACCCCTAGCTACGTGCTGCCCGACATGCTGATCCGGGGAGAGATGCCCGGCTTCGTGCTGGAGCGCTATATCGACAGATGAAACGCGCGAGCACACAGCCGGGCATCGCGCGTGGCTGATCTGGCCGGACGCTCACGCGCCTTTCACGGTGGATGCCAGGAAGGACGGCCGACCTCGCATGTTACCGGTGCATTCCTGCCGAAGGTTATTCCGCCGCTTGCGGCCCGGCCTCCACAGCCTCCAGCACTTTTGCACGGGCTTCGACCTGTTCAACGATATGATCGATCATTTCGGCATTCGAAAGCTTGTGGCTCTGCTTGCCTGCAAGATAGACCATCCCTGCTCCGTTCCCGCCACCGGTGAACCCCACATCGGTCATGAGCGCTTCCCCCGGACCGTTCACCACGCACCCGATGATCGACAGGCTCATCGGTGTCTTGATGTGCTCAAGTCGCTTCTCGAGCTCGGCAACCGTGGCAATGACGTCAAAGCCCTGACGCGCGCAGCTGGGGCAAGAGATGATATTCACGCCGCGATGGCGAAGGCCCAGAGATTTCAGGATCTCATAGCCGACTTTCACCTCTTCGACCGGATCGGCAGAGAGCGACACGCGGATCGTATCGCCGATGCCCATCCACAGCAGATTGCCCAGACCGATTGCGGATTTGATCGTACCGGAGACGAGGCCCCCTGCCTCGGTGATGCCAAGATGGATCGGCGCGTCGGTCGCTTCGGCAATGCCCTGATAGGCGGCGGCGGCCATGAACACATCGCTCGCCTTCGCGCTGATCTTGTAGTTCTGAAAATCGTTGTCCTCAAGGATGCGGATATGTTCGAGAGCCGATTCCACCATCGCATCGGGGCAAGGTTCCCCGTATTTCTCAAGCAGGTGTTTCTCAAGGCTGCCTGCGTTCACGCCAATGCGGATCGAGCAGCCATTGTCGCGCGCAGCGGCGATGACCTCTCTTACGCGGTCGGCGCTACCGATATTTCCGGGATTGATGCGCAGACAGGCCGCGCCTGCGATGGCGGATTCAATCCCGCGTTTATAGTGGAAATGGATATCCGCAACGATCGGCACGGAAACTTCGGGAATGATCTCGTGCAGGGCCTTTGACGATGCCTCGTCAGGGACAGAGATGCGCACGATGTCCGCCCCGGCCTCTGCTGCCGCCTGCACCTGGGCCACCGTGGCGGCGACATCCGAAGTGTCCGTATTCGTCATGGTCTGGACAGAGATCGGCGCATCGCCCCCAATGGCGACATCACCAACCATGATCTGACGGGACTTGCGACGGTAGATATTGCGCCACGGGCGGATATGGTTGAGGCTCATGTCACTTCTTTTCCGGATTGTGGACGGTCCTCGCGCCTACTTAATCCCCCGCCGACGGATTTGCCACCCTTGCGGGCGGCTGCGTCACTCGGACGTAGGTGATGGGGCGGCAACCTCGGCGGAATTGAGCTCTGCCACGACGCGGGCAAGGTCTTCATCCGCGGTGGGTTCCGCCAGGGCGTAGGTCTGGGTCAGGTGATCGACTGACAGCGCCAGTTTCGAGGTCACTGATCCACGCGGACCCGCCGGACCATAGGTCTGGCCGTTGACCGCAAAGTAGACGGCCCCGGATTCACCCACACGCAAGGTCGCAGGGTCCTGGGTCATGGGCACTTCGTAAGTGTCGCCGCCGTTCATGATGCCTTCGAATATGACTGAGCCGTCAGCCGCGCGCACCCGGACCCAAGCGGGCCGGACCGCGACCATGACAACGCCGGGCGCGGCATCCTCAAGCACTTTGGGCACAGTTGGGCCGACGACCGGGTCGGGCTCTGCAGTTGCGATCTGCACCTGCTCGCGCAGCGCGATTTCGTCCTTGTGAAGCTGATGCGCATAGGAGCCGACCGTGGACGGATCAAGCGTCGAGATCGGGGCATCGCGTGCAACCAGCACCGGAACGTCCAGCGCTTCCGGACGGTAGAGCCGATCCAGCGCTTCATTGCGCGGCGGGTCGAACACGCCTGCAACGACGATCCCATCCGGCACCTCGCTTTCACGCGGCGGGTTTGCGGCAGTGATCGGATCAAGATCCGACAGCACAACGGGGGTTTGTTCGACAGGAGCAAGCTGAACGCGCTGCACCTCTTGAAGAACGCTCCAGGCGCCGTAGCCGATGCCACTCACCAAGGCCAAAAGCACAAAGGTCGACCCGATAGCACGAGGTTCAATCTGCGACAGGACAGAATCGCCGACGGGGGCGAAAGGCATCGCGGGCTCTGTGAAGGGGTCCTTCCCGATGCGCGGCTCTTTCTCCACTTTCTTGATGCTGGAGGCACGATCGGACATGCCATGCGCAGTCACGAAACCGCTTTCGGCACAGAATGCCGCAAACGTCTCGTCGGGGTCCATGTTCAGGTAACGCGCATAAGAGCGCACATATCCTGCAATAAATCCGGGGGTGTCAAAGGCAGAAGGATCGCAATTCTCGATCGCGGCGATATAGCTTGCCTTGATCCGAAGCTCGCGCTGAACGTCCAGAAGAGATTTGCCGAGCGTCGCGCGTTCACCGCGCATGATATCACCCAGACGCAGCTCGAAGTCATCGAAACCGCGCGGACCCGTCTCTACCGGCTGTGGTTGCGGCGGTGCTTTCCGTCCGATCATGCCAGCTGCCCCAAACTCCACCTTACGTGGCTGTCTCAAAGAAATAGCGCGTCTCTGCTCGATTCGACTCGCGCGCTTTATTCAGGGCAGCGTAACATACCGCAAGTTAATTTGCATCGAAGAAGCCTTCAGGCACTCAGCTCGGCACGATTCAGCGCACAATGCGACCAAAGCGCATCCATCGCGGACACAAGCGCGTCCATCTCGCGCGGCCCGTGCACCGGCGACGGGGTGAAGCGCAAACGCTCTGTCCCGCGCGGAACGGTCGGGAAATTGATTGGCTGGACGTAGATCCCGTACCCTTCCAGCAGCATGTCCGACAGCTTTTTCGTATGGACAGGGTCGCCAACGATCACCGGCACGATGTGGCTTCCGTGATCGATGATTGGCAGCCCCATCGCCTTCAGCCGGGTCTTGAGGATCTTTGCCTGTGTCTGGTGCTTTTCACGCAGCTCCGGGTTCCGCTTGAGATGCGCAACAGAGGCGGCAGCCCCCGCGGCCACGGCGGGCGGCAGAGAGGTCGTGAAGATGAAGCCCGGCGCATAAGACCTTATGGCGTCACACATTTTATGAGACGCGGCAATATAGCCACCCATCACGCCATAGGCCTTGGCCAGCGTGCCGTTGATGATATCAAGCCGGTGCATCAGCCGGTCGCGCTCGGCCACCCCGGCCCCGCGCGGCCCGTACATACCCACCGCATGGACCTCGTCGATATAGGTCAAGGCGCCGAATTCGTCGGCAAGGTCGCAGATCTCTTCGATCGGACCAAAATCGCCATCCATGGAGTAAATCGATTCGAATGCGATCAGCTTTGGCACATCGGGATCATCGGCGGCCATAAGCTCGCGCAGATGTTCGACATCGTTGTGCCGGAAGATGCGTTTCGCCCCACCATTGCGACGCACGCCTTCGATCATGGAGGCGTGGTTCAGGGCGTCGGAATAGATGATAAGCCCCGGAAACAGCTTCGGCAGCGTTGATAACGTTGCGTCATTTGCGATGTAGGCAGAGGTGAACAGCAGCGCTGATTCTTTGCCATGCAGGTCCGCAAGCTCTGCTTCCAACGCCTTGTGGTAAACCGTCGTGCCGGAAATGTTCCGCGTCCCGCCAGACCCTGCACCGGTCGCATCCAGTGCCTCGTGCATCGCCGACAGAACAGCCGGATGCTGACCCATGCCCAGATAGTCGTTTCCGCACCAAACCGTTACCGGAGTTTCCGATCCATCAGGCTTGCGCCATGTGGCGTGGGGGAACTGGCCGTTCTTTCGTTCGATGTCGATGAAGGTTCGGTAACGGCCCTCATCGTGCAGGCGGGTAAGGGCTTCGTCTAGCTTCGCGGTGTAGTCCACCGGCTCCTCCTTCATTCATCGCTGGCGCAGTCAGCGTCATGGCTTGCAGAGAGGCTCCGCATTCAATTTAACGAATGGATATAGATCGCGCGCCCATCTGACAACCTTTTCGCCCATGACCCGGTGTCGCAGCCTTGATCTAAATCAAGCATTTTGTGGATCAGGGCGAAGGCAAGGTTTCCTATACTGTCGAACGTTCTCCAATCGTGGTATGATCCTCGGGCATTTTGACGACATCCATTTCATTTTAGAACCGGGACTTTCCGGTTATTCCACAAGGACTTTTCATATGTCCCAAATTCTTGCTCACCCGTTGACCGCGACCATTCTGGTGATAGGCGCCGCACTTGGATATGCGGTTGCCACTGCCGGTATGAAAGCGTCTTCCGACGGTTTCATGATAGCCGGTATCCTGCTGGGAGTTATCGGTTTTTCTGCCGCTTTCCTGTCCGAAATCGTGCTGCTGCGCCGCGCGGATCTGTCGGTGATCTACATCATCATCGTCGCGGCCGAGACATTGATGGTGCTCGCTTATGCTGGCTGGATCGGCGAAGGGCTGAACCTTCGGCAAGGCTTTGGCGCAGCACTCGTTCTCAGCGGGTTGGTCGCTATTTCGCTCTGACGCTCTGGACAGTGGGCATGCCGCTGATACGTTGCGGCAAAATTACACCAGAACGGAGCGAAGCCCATGTCCCTTGATGATGTCCTGGCCCGCATTGACGCCGATCTCGATGCCGCCACGGGCCGCCTGCTAGATTTGCTGCGAATCCCGTCGATCTCGACCGATCCGGCCTACAAGGCCGACTGCGACCGCGCAGCAGACTGGCTTGTGGCCGATCTTGCCTCTATCGGGGTGAAGGCTGAAAAGCGCGCCACACCGGGCCACCCGATGGTTGTGGGGCATGTCGAGGGCGACGGGCCGCATGTGCTGTTCTACGGCCATTACGATGTGCAGCCGGTAGATCCGCTGAACCTATGGGACCGCGACCCGTTCGATCCTGCCATCGAGGAAACGCCCGCTGGCAAGGTGATCCGGGGCCGCGGCGCGTCGGATGACAAGGGCCAGTTGATGACCTTCGTCGAGGCCTGCCGCGCCTACCGCGACGTGAACGGAAAGATGCCCTGCCGCATCACCTTCTTTTTTGAAGGCGAAGAGGAATCCGGCTCTCCCAGCCTCGTGCCCTTCATGAAAGAGAATGCGGACGAGCTGAAAGCTGACGTGGCCCTCATCTGCGATACCGGTCTCTTTCAGTCCAAAACACCCTCTATCGTGACCATGCTGCGCGGGCTTCTGGGCGAAGAGGTCACCATCACCGGCCCCGACAAGGACCTGCATTCCGGCATGTATGGCGGTGCCGCGATCAACCCTGTCCGGGTGTTGGCGCGTATCATCTCGGGGCTGCACGACGAGAATGGCCGTGTCACCGTGCCGGACTTCTATGACGGTGTTCCGGACCTTCCGGACGAGATCATGGAACAGTGGCGTGGGCTCAACTTCGACCATGCGGGTTTTCTTGGGGATGTTGGCCTGTCACACCCGGCAGGCGAGCAGGATCGCAGCGCGCTGGAGATGATCTGGTCGCGCCCGACCTGCGAAGTCAACGGCATCATCGGCGGCTATACCGGGGACGGGTTCAAGACGGTGCTGCCGTCGCAGGCCTCTGCCAAGATCAGTTTCCGTCTGGTCGGCACGCAGGACCCGCATGCCATCCGCAAGAATTTCCGCGCCTATGTTCAGTCGCAGTTGCCCGCAGATTGCACGGCTGATTTCCACGAACACGGTGCCTCGCCCGCCTCGCAGATGTCCACTGACCATCCGGCGTTCGAGGCTGCGCGCGGCGCATTGTCCGATGAATGGCCCGAGGATGCTGCCTATACCGGTTGTGGCGGATCAATTCCCATCGCGGGCTATTTCAAACAGATCCTTGGGATGGACGCGATGCTGATCGGGTTTGCCAAGGACAATGACCAGATCCACTCGCCGAACGAGAAATACGACATGGAGAGCTTTCACAAGGGCACGCGCAGCTGGGCGCGGATTCTTGATGCGATTGCCCGCAAGGGGTAACCGGCAGTTGCTGGGGGCGCCACGGCGCCCCCTCTGTCCATTGGCGACGCGCCCTCAGATCACGCCGTTGAACCGTTCCGGTAGCTGGTACTGCGTATCGTATTCAGGCCGGTCGAATTGCCAGTAGCCCGTCTCGCCCCGCTGTTTCCACGTCCGGTGCATGCGTTTGCGCACCCAGTCCAGATCAAAGCCCTCCTGCATCGGAAGCCTCGCAAAAGCCTCGAACACGGCGCGATCCTCGCCGCGGGCTTCGGCGAACCAATGCCGCCCGATCGAGGCTTCCTGCACGCTCGCCCCCGTCTGTGCCGTCACATCGTTACGGGCGTTCATCGTGGCCACGTAGTTGCTGAAATCGCAGAATTTCAAATGCAGAAGGTAAAGCGGTTCGGGCGTGAAGAGCTTGCTGGCCTGCGTGAAATGCCCGCCCCGCGCAATCTTGGTGCCCAGACTGACGACGCACGGTTTTGAATAATGCGGGGCCAGCCGGACGTGGCGGCGCGGCCCGATGATCCGATCCGTCACAGGCTCTTCCTCGACATCGATCCGGTGGATCACCTCAAGACCCACCGGCGTCAGCACGCGCCGGATTGGTTGGTCTTCGAGGAAGGCCAGCAGCCCCTGCCCCGCTGCCGGATCGACAATGACCAGTTCGTCGACATCCCCAACGATGACGTGATCGTAATAGCTGCGCAGCCCGTGGACCAGATTGTTGAGCAGCCGCCACCGCTTCATGTCGAAGTTCTTGTGAGGGTTCCCGGGGATGCCGATGACGTTGCATCCCGCTGCGAGCTCTGCCACCTCGGTCCCGCGCCCGTGATTGACGATGTAGCAGTTTTCCCGCCCAAGCGTTTCTCCGTAATGGCGCAACCACGCCTTCAGGAAGAACGCGTCGTCGCGGACCATTGTCACTGCGGCTGCCACTGTCTGCATTTTCGCTCTGCCCTGCGCTGACTGCCCGAAAGGGGCGTTCTTTTTGCCAAAGCTAACGGATCGTGTCGCATAAGAGAATCGCAAATTCCCTTTGGCCCCGCTATCTTGGCGCAAACGAACAAGGCGCGTGTAAAACGGGGCGAGTGGCAGTGATCGACGACAGTTTTCGGCAGATAGGCTGGCAGACCATCGGCGCAGGCGCGCCCATCACACGCTATCAGGTGTTTGGCGAGCGGTCCTCGGGCACGAATTTCGTCAAGCGGCTGATCGGGCGAAACACCGGCCTGACCCCGATGGAAGAGCTGGGCTGGAAACACGGCTTTCCGCATATGACAGCCATTCCGCGCGACGTCGCCGTGATCTGTGTTGTGCGGAACGCCGAAGATTGGGTGCAATCGATGTTCTCCAAACCCTGGCATTGCCCCCCGGCGATGCAGGAGATGCCCTTTTCTGACTTCATCCGCGCCGAATGGGACACGATCGCCGACCGCCCGCGCTATTTCCCCCAAATCGAAACGCTTGGCGGTGCGGGTGCCCCGCTACAGCTTGACCGGCACCCGCTGACCGGGCGGCGCTTTTCCAACATCTTCGACCTTCGTCAGCATAAACTCCTGGGCCTACTTGGTTTTGCGATGCGCGATTGCTGCGTGACCTTCGTCCGGCTGGAAGCGGCACAGGCCGCGCCCGAGAGCTTTCTGCAGGATTTGAGCGATGGCCTGCGAATACCTGCCCCGCACAGCCCCTTCCGGCCTGTCGTCAAACGGCTTGGCTCCCGCTTCAAACCTTCGGTCCCCAGTCGGCGGGATCTTCCGGCGACGATCAGCACCGAGGATCGCAGCTTCATGCGCGCCAGCCTCGATCTCAGGACAGAGGCGGCACTGGGATACGATTACGCCTAGCTCACGGGTCAAGCCCGGCGCGTCAGGCCCGTTTTTCCAGCAGCAATTTCGCCGCCAGACCGATCAGCACAGTGCCGGTTGCGGCATCAAGGATACGCGGGACCACCGGGCCTTGCAGGGCGCGTGCGAAAGGGCGCGTGGCAAGCGTCAGCCCGCCGAACCAAAGAAGGCTCATCCCGACATGCATCGCGGCCAGCAACATGGTGAACCCTGCGACCGGGGCGCCTGCGGGCACGAATTGAGGCAGGAAGCTCACGTAAAACACCCCGATCTTGGGGTTGAGCAGGTTCGTGAGGAACCCGCGCAGGAACCAGTTGGGAACGCGGTCGATCCGGCGCGCTTTCACCGCAGCGGGTTTCCGCGCCGCCCATAGCATCTGGCCACCCAGCCAGATCAGGTAGATCGCTCCCGCCACCTGCACAACCCGATAGGCCAGTTCCGATACGGCAATCAGCGCCCCCAGCCCAAGCGCCACGGCCAATCCCCAGACCATCAGGCCAGTGACGATCCCAAAACTCGCCATCAGGGCGCGCTTCGCCCCCTCGACAGTCGCCGTACGCAGGACCAGCGCAGTGTCCAGCCCCGGCGTCACCGTCACCAGCGCTGCCGCGGCAGCAAAGCCCAGAAGTGCCGTCGTGAAATCCATAGTCGCACCCATCACCAGATCGCCGCTCCGCATGTCAAAATATGCCGGAACGATGGCGCGAGTTAACAGGATTGCGACGCTGGGGAAAGCGGCAAAATCTGCCGGGAGTATGGATAAATGAAGGGCGGAATGCAGGCGCGTGGCCGGGCTTCGGCACCTTTCTTCTGCAGTCCCCGTTACGTGGGCGCTCTGCACCGGTCTGACCCCGATCGAACCGTCCGCCCGCCCGGATATCAAGCCAGTCACCAATGAATTGATGCGGATCAAATCGCTTGGCCTGCGATGCCCCTATACCTGCGCAAAGAATGTGACGTTTACAAAGGGTCCTGAAATGCCGAACGCCCCCACCCTTGGCAACAAGCAACCAAAACCGAAAGCGGTCGGGAAACAGCCCCACCTGCCGACCTTTGCACCACAGCGAAGTTCCTCGGTCCCTGGTCACCCGGGCTTTGAAGAGGCCTTGGACAAGACCCTGAAGGCGGCACAATCGCGGTATACAGGCGGGCTGTCCCCCATCGCGCTTGGCACGGCATGGTCGGATTGGGCTTTGCATCTCTCCTCGGCTCCCGGCAAGCAGCTTCAACTTGCGCGAAAGGCGATGGACAAATCGGCGCGGCTGTCGCGATATGCGGCCTCCTGCGCGACGCATGGTGTGACGGAACGGTGCATCACCCCGCTCCCGCAGGACCGTCGCTTCAGGGACGCCGCATGGCAGAAATGGCCGTTCAACCTGATCCATCAGGCGTTTCTGCTCAATCAGCAATGGTGGTACAATGCTACCACGGATGTCGAAGGCGTCACCCAGCAGCATGAAAACGTTGTGTCCTTCGCGGCGCGCCAGATCCTGGACGTCTTCTCGCCGACGAATTTCATCGCAACGAACCCCGAAGTGCTGGCGAAAACGGCTGCGACGGGCGGAATGAACCTCGTCAACGGCTGGATGAATTTCATCGAGGATGCCTCTAGACAGGCCAATGGCGACAAACCCGTCGGGGCGGAAGCCTTCGAGGTCGGCGTAAATCTTGCCGTGTCACCCGGCAAGGTCGTCTTCCGCAACCGACTGATCGAACTTATCCAATACGCGCCCACCACCAACACCGTCCGCCCGGAGCCGATCCTGATCGTGCCGGCCTGGATCATGAAATACTACATTCTGGACCTCAGCGCGCAGAATTCGCTGGTGAAATACCTGACCTCACAGGGGTTCACGGTGTTCATGATTTCGTGGAAGAACCCCGACGCCGATGACCGCGATCTGGGGATGGAGGAGTACCGCACCCTTGGCGTGATGGAAGCGGTCGATGCCACGAGCACAATCTGCGGCGCGGACCAGTTGCACGCGATCGGCTATTGTCTGGGCGGAACGCTGCTGTCCATTGCCGCGGCCAAGATGGCCCGGGACGAGGACGACCGGATCAAGACGCTCACACTGCTGGCCACACAGACAGATTTCACCGAAGCGGGAGAACTGACGCTCTTCATCAATGACAGCCAGCTGACCTATCTGGAGGACATGATGTGGGACAAGGGTTACCTTGACGCCAAGCAGATGGCGGGCGCGTTTCAGCTCTTGCGGTCGAATGACCTGATCTGGTCGCGGATGGTGCATGATTACCTGATTGGCGAACGGACCCCGATGATCGACCTGATGGCGTGGAACGCGGATGCCACGCGGATGCCATACCGGATGCATTCGGAATATCTGCGACGGCTCTTTCTGAACAACGATCTGGCAGAGGGTCGGTATTTCGTGGACGACCGGCCCATCGTGATCTCTGACATTCGCTCGCCGGTCTTCCTGGTGGGGACAGTACATGATCACGTCGCGCCTTGGAAATCGGTCTATAAATTCAACCTGCTCAGCGATACGGAGGTGACCTTCGTGCTGACAAGCGGCGGGCATAATGCCGGGATCGTTTCCGAACCGGGCCATCCACATCGTCATTTCCGTCAGGACACCGCGCATCTAAGCGCGACCTACACCGATCCCGACACATGGTATGACCAGACGCCACCCCAAGACGGATCCTGGTGGCCGGCCCTTGCGGAATGGCTTTCCCAAAAATCGGCAAAGCCTGTCGCGCCGCCGAAGATGGGCGCAAAGTCCAAAGGGCTCGCACCGCTTTGCGACGCGCCGGGCACATATGTCTTTCAACAGTAGCGCGTCCCGGCCAGCACAGTCAGGATAGAAACAAAGCCCGAGCGGCGCAGAATCGACACAGGAACGGAGCCCCAGCACGGCATGGAAGATCACAACGCGAAGGCGCAAACCCGACCGCCCGAACCGATGCAATTCATCGAGAACCACACGTTCGACGAAATCCGCGTGGGCGACACGGCCGAGTTGTCGCGCGTATTGCAGGCGGGCGATATCGAACTTTTTGCGGTCATGTCAGGGGATGTGAACCCCACCCATATGGATGCCGATTTCGCGCAGTCCGACATGTTCCATCGTGTCATCGCGCATGGCATGTGGGGCGGCGCGCTGATCTCGGCCGTTCTTGGAACCGAACTGCCGGGGCCGGGAACGATCTATCTGGATCAAAGCCTCAGCTTCCGAAATCCGGTTGGGCTTGGGGATACGGTCACGGTGCGCGTCACTGTGGTGGCCAAATCCGCCGAGGACCGGCACGTGACGCTTGATTGCAAATGCACCAACCAGCACGGCGAGACGGTTATCGACGGCAAGGCAGTCGTGGTGGCCCCGGACGAGAAAGTGCGTCGCCCGCGTGTCGCGTTGCCCGAAGTCCATCTGCACACACGCGGCGCAAGGTTCGAAGAGCTGATGGCTGCAACAGCGCCCTTGCCCGCCGTCCCCACCGCCGTCGTGCATCCCTGTGATGGTGTGTCCTTGCAAGGGGCGCTGGATGCCGCAGCTAAGGACATGATCGTGCCGATCCTGATTGGCCCGCGCGCAAAGATCGAAGCTGCCGCGAAAGAGATTGACCGAGATCTGGCGGATGTTGAAATCGTCGATGTCCCGCACAGCCACGCCGCAGCCGAGATGGCCGTTTCGATGGCGCGCGCGGGCAAGGTCGGGATGCTGATGAAGGGTAAGCTGCACACGGACGAGTTGCTTGCGCCAGTCGTGGACAAGGCCACCGGTCTGCGCACAGAACGCCGGATGAGCCATATCTTCGCGCTCGACGTGCCCCATTACCCCAAGCCGCTGTTCATCAGCGATGCGGCGATCAACATCTTTCCAGACCTCTCGGCCAAGCGCGATATCGTGCAGAACGCCATTGATCTGGCGAAGGCCTTGGGCATCGCCTTGCCCAAGGTGGCGTTGCTGTCGGCGGTTGAGACGGTCACGCCCAGCATCCCCTCGACCCTTGATGCCGCAGCCTTGTGCAAGATGGCCGGTCGCGGCCAGATCACGGGCGGGCTGCTGGACGGACCGCTGGCATTTGACAATGCGATCTCGCCAAGCGCCGCCAAAGCCAAGGGGATCGTGTCAGACGTCGCCGGAGAGGCCGACATCCTGATCGTGCCGGATCTGGAGGCGGGCAACATGATCGCCAAACAACTGATCTATCTTGCCGGGGCCGATGCGGCAGGCGTCGTTCTGGGCGCACGTATTCCGATTGTGCTGACCAGCCGCGCGGATGGCGTGATGTCCCGTCTGGCCTCGACTGCCATTGCGCAGCTGTTCGTCCACCAGCAACCCAAACGAGCGATGCCATGACTGGTGCGATCCTGACACTGAACGCAGGCTCTTCCAGCCTGAAATTTGCGGTTTTTGCGTGGTCCGATCCCGGTGCCGGGCCAGAATTCGTGGGAAATATCGCGGGCATCGGCCGTCAACCCGCATTCAAGGCGAAGGACGCGGCGGGTGCTCCGCTGGATGCGGGTGCGTTGGCGGCCCTGCCGTCTGACGCCGATCATGCGGCGATTATCGCAGAACTCCTGCCCTGGATTGACCGGCAGTTGGGTGACCGGGAGCTTGTTGCGGTCGGCCATCGCGTCGTGCACGGCGGTCGCAGCTACTCCGCTCCCACCCGGATCACGCCAAAGGTCCTGGCAGAGCTCGACACGCTGGTGTCGCTCGCCCCGCTTCACCAACCGGTCAACCTTGCAGCCATCCGCGCGGTGGCGGGATGGCACGCGGATTTACCGCAGGTGGCCTGTTTCGATACCGGCTTTCACCAGACGCAGGACCGGTTGGCAAAGCTCTTTGCCCTGCCCCGCGCCCTGACAGAGGAAGGAATCCTGCGCTACGGGTTCCACGGCCTGTCCTATGACTACATCGCCAGCATCCTGCCCGCACACCTAGGACCAGCAGCCACGGGCCGCGTCATCGTCGCACATCTGGGCAATGGTGCCAGCCTTTGCGCCATGAAGAACGGCAAAAGCGTGGCGACGAGCATGGGCTTCACCGCACTCGATGGCTTGGTGATGGGGCGCCGGTGCGGTGCGCTCGATCCGGGCGTGGTACTGCATCTGATGCGGGAAAATGGGATGGCAGCAGACGAGATCGAACACCTCCTTTACAACGAGTCCGGCCTTTACGGCGTTTCGGGGGTCAGCAACAACATGGAAGTCCTTCTGAACAGCCCCGCCCCCAATGCGAAGGAAGCCGTTGATCTTTTCTGCTATCGTGCAGCCTCTGTTCTGGCGGGGCTGATCCCCGGCATTGGCGGGCTTGACGCGCTGGTTTTCACGGCCGGGATCGGGGAAAACGCCCCGCCCGTACGCAAGGCAATCTGCGAAAGGCTGGACTGGCTGGGCGTCCGGATATCTGAGGACCGGAACGCCGCCAATGAGATCCGGATCAGCGCGCCGGACTCTTCGGTCGGCGTCTTCGTTCTTCCCACCAACGAAGAGGCCGTGGTGGCCACAGCCTGCCGCACTCTTCTGGCGGTCTGATCCGCGCAGTCAGGCCAACGGCCTTAACGATGCCAAAGCGCCACAAACGCCCGGGCGACCATGCGTCACCTTGCTTGCATCCGGTTGCAATGTCACTTGCGCCATTTAAGATGTGATACAAGACCAACCGGGAGAGACGCGGACCATGTCGCCGACACTGAAAGACGTCGCAGAACGCGCGGGCGTGTCACGCTCTGCCGTTTCGCGCACCTTCACGGATGGCGCGTCCGTCTCGGCCAAGATGCGCGAACGCGTCGAAAAGGCGGCGGAGGAGCTGGGTTATAGCCCCAATGCGCTTGCCTCCAGCCTGACCACCGGGCGCACGAAGATGATCGGGCTGGTGTCCAACAACTTCAGCAACCCCATCTTTCTGGAAGTGTTCGATCTGTTCACCCGCGAGATACAGGATCAGGGGCTGCGCCCGTTGCTCGTCAACCTTACCGATGAAACCGACCCGGAATCCTCGGTGCGGATGCTGCGCCAGTATTCCGTGGATGGCGTCGTTGTGGCCTCCTCCACCCTGCCGCCGGGCTTTGCGCGGGCGTTCCGGGATGTGGGCGTACCGGTCGTGCATGCGTTCGGGCGACCGTCCCGTAAGCCAGAGGTCCATGTCGTCGGCATCGACAACCGCGCATGCGGGCGCATGGCGGCGCGCAGCCTGATTGAGCGCGGCTACCACAATGTGGGCTTCATGGGCGGACCGGAAAGCGCAACCTCCACCCAGGACCGTCTGGCCGGGTTCGCGTCAGAACTCGCGCGCCACCCGGAGATCCGCAGCAGCCATTCCTTCGCCGCCGCCTATTCCTTTCGTGCGGGCCGCGAAGAGATGCAGCGCCTCCTTCAGGGCTCCCCGGCAGAGGCCTATTTCTGTGGCGATGATGTGCTGTCTATCGGCGCGCTCTCAGCCATTGCAGAGAGCGGGCTGTCTACCCCGAAAGACATCGGCATCATCGGTCTGAACGATATGGAAATGGCCGGCTGGCAGAACATCAACCTGACCACGATCCGCCAGCCCATTCAAAAGATCGTCTCCGCCTCGATCGAACTGATCGTCGGCATGCTGAGCAATCCGGACCTTACGCCCGAGGACCGTATTTTCCCCTGCGAGATCATCGAGCGCGGTACATTGCGACCCCTCGCAAACTGACCGGTCGCGCGCCTCCGTCCGCCCTGCAATCAGCCTTCGCCCCATTCGTCCAATGAGGTTCTGAGTTGAACCTGTCGTTCAACACTGTGGTATAACACGCTCTTTCTGCGACGGTTTTGCTCTGCTGAGTGGAGAACCACGCCATCATCGAAAGATAGAAATTCCCTACTTCGCCGCATGGCACGCGCAAGCAGTTTCGGCCCTGCACAGAGATGCGAATGAGCAGGCCATATGCCGATGCGACACGCTTTCTCACGGCCCGAAGACGCCGCACGCCTAGACGAAAAAACCTACAAACGGCGGGCCACTACCGCCTTCCAACCAGCGGATGCGTTAACGTTCAGCGCAAATCCGTAGACCCAAACCGTTGTGGGTCGGCGGTTTTCTGCCGTTTTTGCCTGATTTGCACCCTGCGACGAATCGCAAAGCCCAAAATTGTTGCGAAAGTAACAACCGCTGGATAAGCACCTATGCAAGGCGCGGGGTCCGTTTTCCGCAGCGCCGAATTGGGGGTTGGATAAGGGTGGACAGGTGAGAACGCGACTCGCGATCAAAACACATGCGCTTTTGGAGCGTTTCTTTCCGGAACGTCGGCTCTTTCTAAGGTCCGAGACTGACACCCGATTCATCCGTCTCAAACCGGGCACACAGGCGCTGGCCTTTACCGGCAGCGCCGTGATCGTAGGCTGGGCCATCATCGCCACTGCGATCTTGCTGATGGATTCCATCGGTGCGGGCAACTTCCGCGAACAGGCCCTTCGGGACCAGATCACCTATCAGCAGCGCCTGAACGCGCTTTCTTCCGAACGCGACAACCGCGCCGAAGAGGCCCTTGCCGCGCAGGAACGGTTCAATACCGCGCTGGCGCAGGTTTCCGTCATGCAGTCGCAATTGCTTGAATCCGAAACGCGCCGCAGCGAGCTTGAGGCCGGCATCGAGGTCATTCAGGCGACGCTGCGCGACACCATGACCCAGCGCAAGGAGATCGCCTCCAAGCTGGCCGCAATCGAAGGCCAAATGGCCGAGGATGGCACGCAGCTGGCACATGGAGCGAGCGTCGCAGACGACACAGTCGATTTCCTCGCCACGGCGCTGGAACGCACGGCGACAGAGCGTGACCAGATCCTGTCCGACGCGCAGCATGCGCTGATCCGGGCCGACGAAATGGCCACCGAAATCCGCCAGATGGAAGACGCGAATGACCGTATCTTCCGCCAGCTTGAAGAAGCGATGACCGTATCGGTCAAACCTCTCGACAAGATGTTTTCGGCGGCGGGCATGGATCCTGACCGCATCATTTCACAGGTCCGCAAGGGCTATTCCGGCCGGGGCGGCCCCCTTACCCCGCTCAGCCTGTCGACTCGCGGCGAAGGCCCCTCTGGCGACATGATGCGCGCCAATGGCATCCTCAGCCAGATGGACAGGCTGAACCTTTACCGCATCGCGGCACAAAAGGCCCCCTTCGCCAGCCCGCTGAAGGATTCCTTCCGCTTCACGAGCGGTTTCGGCTATCGCTGGGGTCGCCTGCATGCAGGCACCGATTTCGCCGCGCCGCACGGCACGCCCATCTACGCAACGGCTGATGGCGTCGTGATCCATGCGGGCTGGCAATCCGGCTACGGCAACCTGGTCAAGATCCAACACGAATTCGGCATCGAAACGCGTTACGCGCATATGTCCAAGATTCGGGTCAAGAAGGGGCAAAGGGTCTCGCGCGGAAGCCGCATTGGTGATATGGGCAATACTGGACGCTCGACCGGCACCCATCTACATTATGAGGTCCGAGTCGGCGGCAACGCTGTCAATCCCATGACCTATATCAAGGCTGCAAACGATGTTTTCTAAGAGCAAGATCAACGAGCCCGGGCCCAAGGCCGACGACGCGCCGAAATCGGCGGCTGCCGATGCCTCGTCCTCCGCTCCTCGTCCGCAATCGGATTTCAAGGCCTCCCCGCCCAAGGCAAAGCCGCCGGCGTCGGTGCTGAGCCCTGACCTGCACATCACAGGCAACGTGAAGACCACCGGTGACATCCAGATCGAGGGCACTGTCGAAGGCGACATTCGCGCACATCTGCTGACCATCGGCGAAAGCGCCACCGTCAAGGGCGAAGTCATGGCCGATGACGTGGTCATCAACGGCCGCATCGTTGGCCGCGTCCGTGGTTTGAAAGTCCGCCTGACGGCGACTGCCCGTGTCGAAGGCGACATCATCCACAAGACCATTGCGATCGAAAGCGGTGCGCATTTCGAAGGCTCTGTTCAGCGTCAGGACGATCCGCTGTCGACCAAAGGAGCTGCGGCTGCCCCGCGTCCGGCCGCCCCACAACAACCGGCGCCGCAAAAGGGCTAAGCCCGCCCCGCCCGGCGAGATGATCGCCCCGCAAACATTTCGAAACCCGTGAGATCACTCTCGCGGGTTTTTTCGTTTTGGCACCCCTAGTATACGCATGTCCGCCCACGGGCGCCTTCCGGCGAAACCTTATGCCTGCCGCGTCTGTGCGTTTGGGCAGAGGGGCTGTGCAGGTGGCAAACCCTGCGCCGCCTTGTGCTTTGGCCGAATTGGTCTATTTCTGACTATAATAATCAGAATTGGATATCGGAGACGCAAATTGGTTAACCTGGCCCCCACACCCTCCGTTGAAAGCATACGGCCTGCACGACCGGAACCGCGCATCCTGACGGTAAAGCGCGCATGGAGGCTGACACCCAACATGATCCGCGTCACCTTCGCCGGGCCGGAACTGGATGGCTTCCCGGAAGGCCGCGAAGGCGGCAACTGCAAGCTCATGCTGCCAGATCCGGGGGAGGTGCGGAAGAGTTTCGCCGAACGTCTGCGCAATGGTCCCCGCCCCGCCCGGCGCACCTATACAGTGCGCCATCATCGCCCAGATATGCGCGAAATCGACATCGACTTTGTCGCACATGGCGATAACGGTCCAGCGTCACGCTGGGCGGCGCATGCGCAACCCGGGGATTTCCTTGGTTTCGCCGGTCCCAGCCCCGCCAAAATCCAGCGCTTTGACGCGGACTGGTATCTTCTGGCAGCCGATCCTTCGGCAATCCCGGTTGCAGCCGTGACGTTGGAGACGATGCCGCGAGATGCCAGGGGCGTCGCCGTTTTCGAGGTAACCTCGGAAGACGACAAGCAGGATATCAGGTCACCGGACGGCGTCGCGGTACATTGGCTGGTCCATCCCGACCCAAACTCACCTTCGACGCAGCAGGAAGCCTTCATCCGTGGGCTCGACTGGCCCGATGGCAAGGTCCAGACCTGTATCGCGGGAGAATCCGGCGTGATCCGTTCCTTGCGCAGTTTTCTGCATCAGGAAAAGGGCTTGCCGCGCCAGGTCACGTATATCTCGGGCTATTGGAAAATCGGCCTTGTGGAGGACGAACATCAGGCGATCAAGCGCATTGAAGCGTGACGTGCAGCTGCCCGGCCCCTCATGGGCCGAGACTGAGCCGCCCTGACGCAAGGAAAGGCTCGGTTGGCACGTCTGATGCCGCACTGTCTTCCGCCTCTGCGGAGATTGCGAGTGTTGCAAAGCGGACCAGCGGCGCAAGCTCCTCTGCCACGGGCAGCCGGGTCTCTACGCCCGGCCCCATCCGGCCCAGCGAAACCGGTGCGGTGTCACCTACGAGGAGCCAAACCTCTGCAACGGTTCCAATTGGCAATCCGCCCCCGCCGTGATGCAAGAGCAAACCACCCTGCCGCGCATCATAGACCACTTCAAAACGCATCGTACCATCTGGACTTGTCAGCGCGGCCCTATGGTGCGGGGAAAGATACGGGTCTAGCAGCCCCATTCCGAACACAACCCAAACCAAGGCCAAGGCCGCACAGGCGCCGATGACATACGAGGCGACCTGAGAGAACAGCCCGAAAGCCCTGCCGAAAATCTGTTTCTTTATGGCGCGGAAAACCTCTGGCCGCGGCGGCACGTCTCCTGCGCCGACCTGAAGCTCTGCAAATTGTTCGGTCCAGAAAACCACCTCATCCCGCAGGTCTGGGTTCTCGGCCATCTCCATTTCGAACTCGCGGACGGCGCGCGGCTCCAGCAGACCAAGCACATATTCGGCCGCGTGAATCAGCGGATTGTCTTCCCCCTGCGCTGAATGGGCAGCTGTCACCGGCACAAACACTCCCTGAGCTTCAACAGGCTGCCGCGCATCCAGCTCCTGAGCGTCGAGATATCAACGCCAAGCTCCGCCACGAGGTCATGATAATTCTTCCCATCCAAATAGACACTACGAAGCAATTCCACCCCTTCTTCAGGCAACTGTTCGACGCATTCGTGAAACTGCGGGCGGCGAGGCGGCGCCGGGCTTGCAGTGTTCGTGTCGCCAGCCGGGCCATTGTCATGCGTCGACACGTTCAGCCGGTGCAGGTGCCGCCTGCGATGGTCAAGGGCAAGGTTGCGGCTGAGCGTTGTAAGCCATGTCATCGGCGCCAGCCCGTTGACGTGATAGGAACCGGCCTTGTGCCAGATACGGGTATAGACCTCCTGCAAGACCAACTCTGCCTCGTCCCGGTCTTGCAGCACCCGCAGCACGATCCCGAAAAGCCGCGCCGATGTGCGGTGATACAGCGCGGCAAAGGCAGCGCGATCCCCCTTGGCGATCCGCACCAGCAGCGCGTCGATATCGTCGTGTTCTGTCATTCGCCTCACAAAACCTCGATCCTGGGGATAAGAACACAGGCTTTCCATTCGCACCAGCAACTCTGTTGGATTTGTTCCCCTTGCCCCTGCCCCGGATATGTTGCACCACAGCAAAATATGGAGCGATGGATTTAAAGGAGCGCAACAGATGGCGGACGGCATGATTGATATCGATGCAAAGCCCACCGAAGAAATCTCGGTACAGGACGTGTTCGGCATCGAATCGAACATGGTCGTAAAGGCCTTTGCCGACCGGACCGACCGCGTGCCGGACCTCGATTCGACCTACAAGTTCGATCCTGACACCACGCTCGCCATCCTTGCAGGCTTTGCCCATAACCGCCGGGTGATGATCCAGGGCTATCACGGCACGGGCAAATCGACCCATATCGAACAGGTTGCCGCCCGGCTGAACTGGCCCTGCGTGCGCGTCAACCTTGACAGCCATATCAGCCGGATCGACCTGATCGGCAAGGATGCGATCAAGCTGGTCGACGGCAAGCAGGTCACGCAATTCCAGGAAGGCATCCTGCCCTGGGCGCTGCGCAACCCCACGGCCATCGTGTTCGACGAATATGATGCGGGCCGCGCCGACGTGATGTTCGTGATCCAGCGTGTTCTGGAAGTCGACGGCAAGCTGACGCTGCTGGACCAGAACGAGGTGATCAACCCGCACAAGTATTTCCGCATCTTCGCGACCTCAAACACCGTTGGTCTGGGCGATACGACCGGTCTGTATCACGGCACCCAGCAGATCAACCAGGGCCAGATGGACCGTTGGTCGCTGGTTGCGACGCTGAATTACCTGTCGATCGATGCGGAATCCTCGATCATTCTGTCCAAGGCGCCGCATTACAACACCGAGAAGGGCCGCAAGACAGTGCGCCAGATGGTGACCGTCGCCGATCTGACCCGGACCGCGTTCATGAACGGGGATCTTTCCACGGTCATGAGCCCGCGGACTGTCATCGCATGGGCGCAGAACGCAGAGATTTTCCGCAATCTCGGCTATGCGTTCCGTGTGTCCTTCCTCAACAAGTGTGACGAGCTTGAGCGTCAGACGGTTGCAGAATTCTACCAGCGCTGCTTTGACGAAGAACTGCCGGAATCAGCAGCCAGCGTGAGCTTGGGCTGATCCCATCCGGCGGGCATTCCGATCCGGGCTGCCCGCCATAAAGACCGGTGCCGACTGGCCGCAACGTGTTTTCAAACTGTCCGGCCGTGCCCTATCATCGTGACAAACGCACCCGCGTGTGCGCCCGACTGAAAGGCGGATTGACATGAGCAAACCTTCCGACAACCCCGCCGACCCGTTCAAAAAGGCGCTGGCCGAGGCGACGAAGGTCATGGCGCATGACCCCGAGTTGAGTGTCAGCTATACGGTCGATCCTTCGGGCGTGTCGGGTGATGCGATGCGTCTGCCCCAGGTCAGCCGCCGCATGACGCGCGAAGAGGTGCTTCTGGCACGCGGGACAGCCGACGCGCTGGCCATGCATCGCCGCTACAATGACGCAGGCACACATGCGCGCTATGCCCCGCCGGGGGATATGGCGCGCGAGCTTTATGAAGCCATGGAAACCGCCCGTTGCGAGGCGATGGGCGCGCGCGACATGCCCGGTACCGCAGGCAATATCGACGCCAAGATCGGCGCGGATGCAGCCAAACGGGGATATGCTCAGGTCAAGGAAGCCTCCGAGGCGCCTTTGTCCGTGGCGGCAGGTTACCTCGTACGGCATCTGGCAACAGGGCGCGATATGCCCGAGGGCGCGCAGAATGTCATGGAGCTGTGGCGCGGCTTCATCGAAGATCAGGCCGGCGGGTCATTGGACGACCTGCAAGAGGTTCTGTCCGATCAGAGCGCCTTTGCCAAGCTGACACGCAAGGTGATCTCAGACCTCGGCTATGGCGATCAGCTGGGCGAGGACCCGGACGAGGTGGACGAAGACGCGCAGGACGATGCCGAAGAAGGCTCGGACGACGATCAGGAACCCGATTCCACCGGCCAGGACGATCAGGACGAAGACGAGGCCGAAGCCAATCCAGAACAGTCCCAGGACGAGACGCAGGATCAAAGTCAGGCCCAGGTCTCGATGGACGAGATGGCCGACGAGGAACTGGGCGAAGAGGCCGAGATGCCCGAAGGCGAGGCCCCGCTGGAGCCGCCGCCCCCTGCCCCGTTCTCCGAGGCCGATCCGGAATATGTCGTTTACGACACGGAATTCGACGAGGAAATCAACGCCGAAGACCTCGCCGAACCGGCAGAGCTGGAACGTCTGCGCGATTATCTCGACCAGCAGCTGGAACCATTGAAAGGCGCGGTCTCGCGGCTGGCCAACAAGTTGCAACGCCGCCTTCAGGCGCAGCAAAGCCGTAGCTGGGAATTCGACCTCGAAGAAGGCATCCTTGATGCCGGGCGGCTGGCCCGTGTTGTCGTCAGCCCGACAACGCCTCTGTCCTTCAAGGTCGAAAAGGACATGGAGTTCCGCGACACGGTCGTGACGCTCCTGCTTGATAATTCCGGTTCCATGCGGGGGCGGCCCATCTCCATCGCCGCGATCTGTGCCGATGTCTTGGCGCGCACGCTGGAACGCTGTGACGTGAAGGTCGAGATCCTTGGCTTTACCACCCGCGCCTGGAAGGGCGGGATGGCGCGCGAGAAATGGCTGGGATCGGGGCGCGAGCAACAGCCCGGTCGTCTGAACGATCTGCGCCACATTATCTACAAACGGGCGGATGCGCCCTGGCGTCGGGCCCGCGCCAACCTTGGCCTGATGATGAAGGAAGGGCTGCTGAAGGAAAACATCGACGGCGAGGCGCTGGAATGGGCGCATCGGCGCATGGTCGGACGCCCCGAGGCTCGCAAGATCCTGATGGTAATCTCGGACGGTGCCCCGGTTGATGACAGCACGCTAAGCGTCAACCCCGCGAATTTCCTTGAAAAACACCTGCGCGACGTGATCGCGATGGTGGAACGGCGCCGCCAGGTGGAATTGCTGGCCATCGGCATCGGCCATGACGTGACGCGCTACTATGACCGCGCCGTCACGATCACGGATGTGGAACAGCTGGCCGGTGCGATGACCGAACAACTGGCCGGGCTTTTCGACAGCGACCCTCGCGCCCGTGCCCGTCTGCTGGGTATCAAACGCGCAAGCTGACAATGCCCGCGTGACTGTGTTCCCGGCGGTATCGCTGCCGGGAATTTGTATCCTTTGTAATTGGTGCGCCTTCTGGCGCGGCACGGCGTCTGACCGTGAGATTGGTGTTCCAGAACGATAGATTTCCGCAGCCTGAACCGGAGGGGCAGATGTACCAGCAGTTCGAAGAAACAGCGCAACCCGAAAAGGGGCCGGAACGGCTTGACGCTTTGCGTACGCAGATCAAGGCAGAGGGGCTCGACGGGTTTCTGGTACCGCGCGCGGATGTGCATCAGGGCGAATATGTTGCCCCGCGAGATGACCGTCTGGCTTGGCTCACGGGCTTCACTGGTTCTGCCGGGTTCTGTGCCGCGCTCAAGGATGCTGCGGGCGTCTTCATCGACGGGCGCTACCGCGTGCAGGTCAAGGCGCAGGTGGCCGATGCATACACGCCCATCCCATGGCCAGAGGTGACATTGGCCGAATGGCTGCGCATCAGGTTGCCGCATGGGGGCCGCGTCGGGTTTGACCCATGGCTGCACACGCCATCGCAAATCAGCGACCTTGAAGAAGCGCTGGAAGGCAGCCGCATCGAAATCCTGCGCTGCGCAAACCTTGTGGACAGGATCTGGCAGGACCAGCCTGGCCCGCCGATGGCGCCCGTCATTACCCAACCGATGGATTTTGCTGGCGAGGCCCATCAGGCAAAGATCGACCGCCTCGCAAAGAGTCTGCGGAGTAAAGGGATCGCAAACTCCGTGCTGACCCTGCCTGACAGCATCTGCTGGCTGCTCAATATTCGCGGCAGCGACATTGCCCGCAATCCGGTTGCGCAAGGCTTTGCCGTTCTCTCTGCAAAGGGCCAAGTCGTGCTCTATATGGCGCCCGAAAAACTGGGCGAGGTCGGCGAAACGCTGGGAAGCTCCGTCGAAATCCGCGCGCCGTCGCGATTTGCCCTCGATCTGGCGGTGCTCGAGGGGCCGGTGGGTGTGGATCACGCAACAGCCCCGCTGGCAGTCGTCGATGCGCTGACGGCCGCGAAAGTCGAAACCCGCGATCTGCCCGATCCCTGCATCCTGCCCAAGGCCTGCAAGAACAGTGTCGAGATCGAGGGCGCGCGCGCGGCGCATCGTCGTGACGGGGTGGCGATGGTGCGCTTCCTCGCCTGGCTCGACGCGCAAGCGCCCGGCACCCTGACCGAGATTGACGTGGTCCGACAGCTGGAAAACGAACGCCGCGCCACGAACGCCCTGCGGGACATCAGCTTCGAGACGATCTCGGGCGCCGGGGCGCATGGCGCCATCGTGCATTACCGCGTCACCGAAGCGACGAATGCCGCTGTCGAGGATGGGCAGTTGCTGCTGGTCGACAGCGGCGGGCAATATCAGGACGGCACCACCGACATCACCCGGACAATGGCGATTGGCGCGCCGGGGGGCGAGGAATGCGAGGCTTTTACCCGCGTTCTGAAGGGCATGATCGCACTCAGCCGGGTGCGTTGGCCCGCAGGGCTGGCCGGGCGCGATCTGGATGTGCTCGCCCGCGTCGCATTGTGGGAGGCGGGGCTGGATTACGCCCACGGCACCGGTCATGGCGTCGGCAGCTATCTCAGCGTGCATGAAGGCCCCGCGCGGCTGTCGCGCAGCGGAACTGTCCCGCTGGAGCCGGGCATGATCCTGTCCAATGAGCCCGGTTTCTACCGCGAAGGGGCCTATGGCATCCGCATCGAAAATCTGGTTGTGGTGCAAGAGGCCCCAGCCATCGCGGGCGGCACCGTCGACAAGATGCTGTGTTTCGAGACACTGACTTTTGTCCCGATTGACCGCCGCCTGATCGTGCCCGACATGTTGACAACGCCAGAGCGCGACTGGCTGAACACCTATCACGCCGAATGCAACGAAAGACTGGCGCCGCTTGTCGGTGCGGCAGTGCGCCCGTGGCTAGATGCCGCAACGGCGCCTCTTTGACATTGCACTGTTACAAACTGGCTCATAACCTCCGCCGAGCCCACGGAAAGGGATAATTACATGGCAAGCCATATCACGATACGCAAGGCAGAAGGCACCTGGGTGGTGCGCGCAGGCGGCGCCGTTCTGGGAGAAAGCAACAACGCGCTGGAACTGCAAGAGGGCGATTACCCGCCGGTGATCTACTTCCCACGCTCTGACCTGGCGATGGCGTTTCTTGAGCCAACAGATCACAAGACCACCAGCCCCCATATGGGGGAGGCGAGCTATTTCTCCATCGTGACCAAGAGCCAGACGTTGGAAAACGCCGTCTGGTCTTATGAGAACCCGAAAGAGGGCGTCGAAGAGATCCGCGACCACCTTGGGTTCTATGTCGGCGATTATCTGGCGGTGGAACAGCTTTGATCCCGCCCCGCCCGTAACGGCGACGCCTTATGACAATCCGCGCCTCCCCCTGCATTTTGGGGTTGGCGCGGTTTTCTTTTCACACATCGGCTTTTGCAGCAGCGGGTGAGTGATCCGCGAGCTCTGGATCAGCCCTTACGGCTTGCGCCGGGCCAGCAGCAATGTGTGACCCGCGCAATCGGGATCTTCGGGCACGAAATCCTCGCATTCCAGACCGGCCGCCTCAAGGATCTTGGTGTATTCCGCCACATCCAGTGAGGCGTGATAGACCGTCTCACCGGCGACCGTGCCTGTGGCCTCGCCCGCCCCCGGCCCCACGGTCAGCAACAAACGCCCGCCCTTGGCGACGTGTCCGGCGATGCGCGGAAGTGCGACACGCTGCGCCTGCTCCGTCAGGTGAAAGAAGCTGCCCCACCCGATGACAGCGTCGAATTGCCGTCCCAGTGACAATGTCGTCATATCCGCCAATCGCCATGTTGCACCGGGAAACCGCGCGCTTGCGATCCGTAGCATCGGCTCTGCGAAATCGACACCGGTCACGCTGAAGCCCCGCTCGAGTAACCACGCAGCAATCGGTTCGCCCGTACCGCAGCCCAGATCCAGCACTGCCCCGCCGGGGGGCACATGCTGAACCGTACGTTCCAGCCATCGCCGTTCGAACAGCGAACGGTTGCGGGTCTTGTCCCACGCCTCGGCATGGCGCTCGTAGGTTGCGCGGACCGATCGGGCCAGCCGGGCCATCTCTGCCGCGTCGGGTTTCCGGTCGCTCATGGCAGGGCAACCCCCTTGAATGGCGGAAAGTCGGCATAACGTTTGCGGCGGTCGTCAAGCGGCTCGGCCGGGTTGTCACCTGCCTTCAGCAGCGTGCCACGCGGGGCGATATAGCTGTCGATCCGGCGCAGCCGCACTGGCCGCCAGACAAGGTTGAAGGCGCAGAGTTTCGGGAAAAACCAGATCTCGGAATAATCCAGATGGTCATGCATCCACCAAGCCAGATCGCGCCAATCGCGACCCTTGGCATACCGGTCGGCAAACCACGGGATCACGACGGAGGCGCCCGCAATCCGCGCGGCACCCTCCCCCCGGTCCCAAATGTGGCATTCCAGCGGGTTGTCGTTTCGGGCGCAGTTCAGCCGGTGTTCATTGCCATAAGCGTTCAAGGCGGCCGAGCGATATCCGGAGCGTATGGCAATCCGCCCGAAGGTTTCCGTCAGCGGGTCGAGCAGCGTTTCGCAAAGCGCCCGCCCGGTCTCGATCACCAGATCGGGATTGTCGGGAATGTTCGGGATGCCGTGAAAGCCGCTGATTTCCGAATAGAGGAAATCGCGCATGTAGAAATGCCGCGACAGCCGGGTGCGTCCGAAGGTTTCCAACGACCACATGCTGCCGGGCCGCCGCATCAGGATCTGCCGCCGTCCGGCATGGGATCAGTACCCGTTCCAGCGGAAGGCGCCCTCGGGTGACAGGGCCGAGAACGGGTTGTGGGCGATCTCCCAGATATGACCGTCGGGATCGGCGAAATAGCCATGATAGCCGCCCCAGAAGGATTCGACCGCCGGTTTCAGAATCTTCGCGCCTGCCGCCCTGGCGCTGGCCATCACCGCGTCCACGCCCTCGCGGTCCGGCAGGTTATGGGCCAATGTCATCGCGCCGGTGCCAAGCGTCTGGGCAGGCACGCCGATATCTTTGGCCAGCGCATCCAGCCCGTAAAGGCCAAGCGTCTGGCTCAGCAGGTCAAACGCGATCACGCCGTCGGGGCTGTCGACACGTTGCCAGCCAAGCGCCTCGTAGAAGGCCGCCGCGCGCTCCATGTCGCGGACGCCAAGCGTGACAAGGCTGATGCGTTGATCCATATGCCGATCCTCCCTCTGATCTGCGCCCAGCCTGCGCCGCGCAGCCCGTCGCGGCAACCCGTTTCCTGTGCTGCGTCAGTCCGGCACTTCCGCGCGGGCAAGGACCTCTTCGACCGACGACTCGATCAGGGCCAGACAGTCGGCATCGGAAAACCGGTGATCGGCGCCATCCACCAACACCAGCCGCATATCGGGTGAGGCCGCGTGATCCAGCAGTTTCAGCGCCCGGTCGGGATGCACGGCGGTGTCGGCCGTCCCCTGCAAAAGGCGCACCGGGAAGGGCAGCTCCAGCGGGTCGCGCAGGACCAGATGTTTGCGCCCGTCCTCGATCAGGCGGCGCGTCACGATGTAGGGGTCGCCATAATCCGACGGCAGCGCCACCTGCCCGTCCTGCATGATCGCCTTGCGCTGTTCCGCGTCAAAGTCGGCCCAGAAACCGTCCTCGGTGAAATCCGGCGCGCCAGCGATGGTCACCAACCCGGCCACATCTGCCAGCCGCTGCGTCATCAGCAAGGCAATCCATCCGCCCATCGAAGAGCCTACCAGCAGGACGGGGCCTTCGGTCACGGCCTCGATCACCGATTGCGCATCCTCGGCCCAGTCGCCGATGCAGCCATCCTCGAATTTGCCGCCGGAATCGCCATGACCGGAATAGTCGAACCGCAGAAAGGCACGGCCAGTCTCTTGTGCCCAATCCTCCAGATGCACGGCCTTGGTGCCCTGCATGTCGGATTTGTAGCCGCCCAGAAAGACCACTGTGGGGCCCGTGCCGGGCGTGTATTCATAGGCAATGCGACGCCCGGCGGCGGTGTCGTGAAATTCCATGTCCGCTCCTTGAGGTTTTCGTGGGATCATGCCGGGGGGTGCGGCGGGCTTCAACGCGATAATGCGCGGTTTTCAGTCTGCCTCCACCTCGCGCAGCCCCAGCGCCAGCACGCCTCCCACAGCAGAAAGAACCGCAAAGCCGCAAAGTGCCGCAACGGGGCCAAGCAGGCTCAGCCCGCCGCCAAGCGCGCCGGTGAGCAACAGCAGCGTGCCGATCACCGTGTTGGCAAGGGCTGCGTAGGTGGATCGCTGATCCTCGGGCGACATGTCGACCAGATAGGTCGACCGCCCCTGCCTGACGCCGTGATAAGCGAGCATCAGGGCAAACAGGATGGCCGGGATCACGAATTGCGCCTGCGCGATCCCTACCCATGCCGCGACCGGTGCAGCCGCGATGGCCAGCGCGCCGCCGAAACCTGCCAGCGCCAGAACCCAGCGCGACGACCGGTCCGACAAGCGGCCCCAGATGTAAGAGCTGACGAATGACGCTGCAGCCGAGGCCAGGACCAGGGCTCCCAGCTTGCCCAGAGCCGATCCGTCGCCACCGCTCAGCAACACCAGATAGGGCGGAGCCAGTGCCGTTGCGGCCAAGGCGCCTCGGACAAGGATATAGCGGCGAAACTGCGCATCCTCGCGCAGCGGCGACAGATCAAGCGCGGGGGCATTCGTATCCTCTGACGCGTCCTCTTGCAGCGTGGCGAACAGCGCCGCTGCCGCCAGCCACAGGCAGGCTGCCAACCCCACCGCAACCGCAAGCGCAGAGACGCTTTGCAGCCAGCCGCTTATCAGCAGCAGCGCAAAGATCACCACCCCGGCGGCCGAGGCAGACCCGGCCACGCCCGTCACAGCCCCGCGCCGCGTTTTGGCTACGGTCTTGCCCAGCACGTCCTTGTAGCTGACCGAGGCACAGGCCCGCGACACGGCCAGCACTGCCAGAAGCGCGCAGATGACCAGCCCCGCCGCGACACCTTCCAGCGTCAGGGCGGCCAGTGCGATGCCCGCCGCCGCCAGCCCCTGCCCGACCGACCCCACGACCCACGCCCATTTGCGGTGCTTCATGCGGCGCACCCAACCGGCCAGGGCAAGTTGCGGAAGCAAGGCCCCCGCCTCCCGGATCGGCACCAGCAGGCCCGTCAGGTAAGCAGGCGCACCGATGGCGTTCAGCAGCCAGCTTAGCACCAGCTTGGGATCGATCAGCCCGTCAGCGATCTTCGTCATGCTGAGCGAGGCCATGTGGCGAACCCCGTTGCGGGCCTCTTTTGCAGAAATGTCCGCCTCTGCGCCTGTCACGGCCTCGAAAACCGTTTCCACTTTCTGCTCTGCCATATCCCTGCCTCTTCGTCCGGTTCGCCATCCCGCGCGTCTTGACACGTGCCGCGCCAATGGGCACATAGCGCGCAAGACATAACCCGCAACCGGGCGTTCCGTGGGCGCCAAACTGACGAGGAGCCGGCCAATGAGCCAGATTTCCCTTACTTTCCCCGATGGCAATGCGCGCGAATTCGAGCGTGGTGTAACCCCTGCAGAGGTGGCCGCCGCGATCTCCAAGTCGTTGGGCAAGAAAGCCATTTCCGCCAGCGTCGACGGGGCGCATTGGGACCTTCAGTGGCCCATCGAACGCGATGCCGCCATCGCCATTCACACCATGGCCGATGCGCCGCAGGCGTTGGAACTGGTGCGCCACGATCTGGCCCATATCATGGCCCGCGCCGTGCAAGAGCTTTGGCCGGATGTCAAAGTCACCATCGGTCCGGTGATCGACAATGGCTGGTATTACGATTTCGACCGCGCAGAGCCCTTCACCCCCGAAGATCTGGGCGAGATCGAAAAGAAGATGAAGGAAATCATCAACAAGCGCGATCCCGTCACCACCGAAATCTGGGAGCGTGACCGTGCGGTGAAATTCTACGAAGCCAATAACGAGCCCTACAAGGTCGAGCTGATCGAAGCCATTCCTGGCGACGAGCCGCTGCGCATGTATTGGCACGGCCACTGGCAGGATCTGTGCCGCGGACCGCATCTGCAAAACACCGGGCAGGTCCCGGCGGACGCGTTCAAGCTGATGAGCGTGGCGGGCGCCTATTGGCGCGGCGACAGCAAGCGCCAGATGCTGCAACGGATCTACGGCGTTGCCTTCCAGAACAAGGAAGACCTGCGCAAATACCTTCATTTCCTCGAAGAAGCCGAAAAGCGCGACCACCGCAAGCTGGGCCGCGAGATGGACCTGTTCCACATGCAGGAAGAGGCGCCCGGTCAGGTCTTCTGGCACCCGAATGGCTGGACGATCTACACCCAGCTTCAGGACTACATGCGCCGCAAGCAACGCGCCGGTGGCTACCGCGAGATCAACACGCCCCAGGTCGTGGATCGCAAGCTATGGGAAGCGTCGGGCCATTGGGACAAGTACCAGCACCACATGTTCCTGGTCGAGGTGGACGAAAGCCGGGACGGCGAGAATGATGATGCACAGGCCAAGGACAAGGCCCAGACCCGGATCAACGCGCTCAAGCCGATGAACTGCCCCTGCCATGTGCAGGTGTTCAATCAGGGCCTGAAATCCTATCGCGACCTGCCGCTGCGGCTGGCAGAATTCGGGTCCTGCGCGCGGTTCGAACCTTCGGGCGCGCTGCATGGCATCATGCGGGTGCGTGGGTTTACCCAGGACGACGCCCATATCTTCTGCACCGAGGATCAGATCCAGGAGGAATGCGCGCGGTTCATCGACTTCCTTGCGGATATCTACCGCGAGCTGGGCTTCCCAAATTTCGAGATCCGCTTTGCCACGCGGCCTGAAAAGCGTGTCGGCACCGAGGAAAGCTGGGACTATGTCGAGAACGCGCTGGAAAACGCGATCAAGGCCGTGGGCCGTGATTACGTGCTGGAACCGGGCGACGGGGCTTTCTACGGGCCAAAGCTGGACTTCTACCTGACTGACGCCATCGGGCGGGTCTGGCAATGCGGCACCTTCCAGGTGGACCCGAACCTGCCGGAACGGCTCGACGCCAGCTACATCACGCAAAGCGGCGAGAAATCCCGCCCCTTCATGCTTCACCGCGCGACCTTGGGCAGTTTCGAACGGTTCATCGGCATCCTGATCGAAGAACACGCAGGCAAGCTGCCATTCTGGCTGGCCCCGCGTCAGGTGGTCGTCGCCTCGATCGTGTCCGAGGCGAATGACTACGTGCAAGAGGTCGTGGCGCAGCTACAGGCGCAAGGCGTCCGAGCCGAGGCCGACATTCGCAACGAGAAGATCAACTACAAGGTCCGCGAACATTCCGTCGGCAAGGTGCCTGTCATTCTGGCTGTGGGACACCGCGAGGTGGAAGAACGCACCGTGACGGTCCGGCGCCTTGGCGAGAAGCAAACCTCTGTAACATCTCTGGAGGAAGCCGTGAACGCGCTCGCAAAAGAGGCAACGCCGCCGGACCTTGTGTAACATTCGATCACGAGAACATGGAAAGGGCGCCAGAATGTTACTGGCGCCCTTTTTTGATATCAAATCATTTCAACGACTTGCCGCAGCTGCAGCATAACGGCGCTCTCGCAACAGCTGACGCGGTCGTGATGCACAGCGCTGTGAGTAGCCACAGGGTCTCTTTGGCGGTTAGCTTCATTTCATCGCAATGTAGCGATTACGAGTTTTAGCAACCGAAGAGGAACACCCATGTCGAAATCCATGAAGACCGCAGCCATCGTTGGCGCCGTTGCAGCAACCTTTGCCGCCCATGCCACGACCGCCACCGCTCAGGATCAGGTGAAATGCTACGGCGTTTCGCTGGCAGGAGAAAACGACTGCGCGGCCGGTCCGGGCACCACCTGCGCCGGCACCTCGAAGGTCGATTACCAGGGCAACGCCTGGACGCTGGTCGATGCCGGCACCTGTGAAGAAATGGAACTGCCCGCAATGGCCGATGGCACAGCGCGCATGGGGTCGCTCGAAGCGCTCGAGCGTGATCTGCCCATGTCGTAAGCTGACCCCGGGGACGGGGTCGCGCCACACCCCATTTCGCGCGATCCCGCCCCCACCCAAGACAAATCCACAGATTTGCGGCAAACTGTTCAGACCACATTGCCACCCCGGAGGAGCCGCCCCATGTTCGATCAGACCCCCGCTGGCCTGCCCGCCGCACCGGGCGTCGGCTACAAACCCCAGCATTTCAGCGACATTCTTGAGGATGCAGCGCCGGTAGGCTGGCTGGAGATCCATGCCGAGAATTACATGGGCGATGGCGGACGCCCGCTGGCGCAGCTGCGCCACCTTTCCGAGCGTTTCCCGATCTCCGTGCACGGTGTCGGTCTGTCGATCGGCGGAGAAGGGCCGCTTGATCCGGACCACCTTGCCCGGCTGAAACACCTTGTCGGGTGGCTGAACCCCGCAAGCTTTTCCGAACATCTGGCATGGTCCACCCATGACAGCCACTTCCTGAACGACCTGCTGCCGCTGCCTTATACCGAAAAAGCGCTGGCGCGCATGGCCGACCATATCGATCAGGTGCAAGAGGTTCTGGGCCGGCAGATGCTGCTGGAAAACCCCTCCAGCTACCTCGCCTTTGCCGAAAGCACGATGAGCGAGACGGATTTCCTGCGCGAGATTGCCCGCCGCACCGGCTGTGGCCTGTTGCTGGACGTGAACAACGTCTTCGTCTCCGCCACCAATCTTGGTTATTCACCGGTCGGTTATATCGATGACTACCCGCTTGATGTGGTGAAGGAAATCCACCTTGGCGGGCATGACGAGGATGAGGACGATCACGGCGCGCCCCTATTGATCGACAGCCATGGCCGCGCGGTCGTGGATCCGGTCTGGGCGCTACTGGACGAAACCCTTTCCCGCACCGGTCCGCGCCCTTTGTTGATCGAGTGGGACACCGATGTCCCCGACTGGTCCACCCTGCGGGCCGAGGCGAAGCGGGCGCAGGACGCGCTTTCGAAAGTGACGGCATGACCGGGCAGGCAACATTTCGAACAGCGCTTCTGGATGCCAGTCAGCCTACGCCCGGAGGTCTGACCGATGGTCAGGGCCGCCCCGCCGGACGCCGCTATGATGTCTACCGCAACAACGTGGCCGTCAGCCTTGCAGAGGCGCTGGAGACCGGTTTCCCGACCATCGCCAAGCTGATCGGTCCAGGAAATTTCCGCGCTGTTGCCGCGCGGTTTCTGCGCGCCTCGCCCCCGTCTTCGCCCCTGATGATGCGCTACGGGGCGGGTTTCGCAGAATTTCTCGAAACCGTGAAGCCGCTCGCGCATCTGGGCTACCTCCCCGATGTCGCGCGTCTGGAACTTGCCTTGCGGCGCAGTTTTCACGCCGCCGACCATACACAAGCCGACCCAGCCATTTTGCAAGACCTCGACGATGACGCTCTGATGGCCTGCCGGATGCGGCTTGCCCCCTCGGTCGCGGTCCTGCGCTCTGCCTGGCCCGTGGTGTCGATCTGGGCCTTCAACATGCGCCCGGGCAGTCCGAAACCGCAGGCCCGCCCCGAAGAGGCGGTGATCCTGCGCGCGGAGTTTGATCCCGAACCCAACGTCCTGCCAATGGGCGGCGCAGATTTCCTTGAGGCCCTAATTCGGGGCGACAGTTTCGGCTCGGCAATGGCCGCGGCTGGTGAAGATTTCGATGTGGGCGCCGTCCTGAGCCTATTGCTCGGCCACCGCGCCATAACCGGTATAGATTTTGAGGACACGCCATGAACACGCTGCTTTCGCTTCACAACCAGATCTTCGAGCGGGTCGAGAGGCTCGACGGCCTGTTGCCCCTGCTGGCACGGTTCCTGTTCGCAGCGATCCTTGTGCCCTACTTCTGGGCATCGGCGACGACAAAGCTGGGCGACGGGCTGCTGGGATTTCTCTTTCCCTCCAGCGGAGCCTATGCGCAGATCTTCCCAAAGGCATTCGAAGCGGCAAGCTACAACACTGACAATCTTGGCGTGTTTCACTGGGCCGTTGTCGTTGCAGGCACATGGACGGAGTTCCTGCTGCCCCTGCTGATCGTTGTCGGCTTGGCCACGCGTCTTGCCGCGCTCGGCATGATCGGTTTTGTCACTGTCCAAAGCCTGACCGACCTCTACGGCCACGGCGGGATCGCGCATGAAGGGACGCTGGGCGCCTGGTTTGACCGCGCCCCCGATGCCCTGATCCTCGATCAACGTGCGCTTTGGATTTTCCTGCTGGTTGTGCTGGTGATCAAGGGCGCCGGGCTGTTGTCAGTCGACCGCGCGCTTTTCCGGCTTAGCCCGATGTCACCTGCCCGCGCCTAGAAATGCGCGCGGGGTTCGTCGGGCTTGCCCGCGGCCAGCGCCAGCAGCGCACCGATCCCGGCAAACGCGATGGGGAACATGGTGAACACGTTGAAGCCAAAGCCCCAATACATGCCCGCAGCCGAGATCGCGAGCAGCACCCCGCCCCAAAGGGCCCGCGCCCGCACCATCGCCCCGCCGGCAATCGCCAATAGCGGCGACAGGACCGAAACCGCGCGAATCACGTCGGGATTGCTGAAATTGCCGAACATGTCGCCCAGCTCTGCGTGTTTTCGTACCAGCTCGGTGTAGCCAAAACCGAAAAACCCCACGATCATGCCGATCAATCCGGCGATGATCCCCAGCGTCAGTGCCGCGTTTCGCATGAACCTGTCTCCCTGATTACCTCAGCCCGCCAGCGCGGCCTGCACATCCTTGGCCCATCCCAGGTACATCCGGTCGCCATCCACGATCAGCGGGCGCTTCATCAGCGTCGGGTGGTCTTGCAACAGCGCCTTTTCGGGCCGCGCACGCTCGGCCTCATCCAGCCCGCGCCATGTTGTCGAACGGGTATTGAGCAAAGCTTTGCCGAATTGTGCCAACGCTGCATCCAGAACCTCTGACGGGACTCCATCGTCGCGAACATCGATGAAATCTATATTTTCCAATGCTTTGCGTGCCGCTCTGCACGTATCGCAGGATTTCAGACCGTATAGGATCATGCCACTTTCCTTGTCACTTCCGCCCAAATAGCCATCCATGGCGCCTTTTGCGACCCTGTTTCTCTTGATTTTCGGATGTGCCGAGCCAAAAATCGACTTGTGACATGCGACGATCAGTCAAAGCTGTTCGCCCGGCCGCCCGTGGCGACAGCCAGGTTCTGAAAGGCGATGGACACAGGACAGTGGCCCCAAGGTGATTTGGGGCCGGAAGCAATGCAAAAGGAGACACGTGATGCCCACCGGCACCGTGAAATGGTTCAATACGACGAAGGGCTTTGGTTTCATTGCCCCTGATGACGGCGGAAAGGATGTATTCGTTCACATATCCGCGGTCGAACGGTCTGGATTGACCGGGTTGGCCGATAACCAGAAAGTTGAATACGAATTGAAGGAAGGCCGGGACGGGCGAGAGATGGCCGGCGATTTGCGCGCCATCTGACCAGAACTCTCCAAATCAGAATACGGGCCCGGCGCCCTGCCGTGCCGGGTCTTTTGGCTGTGGCTCGCATGCAATGCTGCCTTGGGGCCGATGTGTTTGGGCACGGTCTGCGCGCTTGCCTGCGGACAACCGGGGATCGCGTTCAGGGTCTCTGGCCCAAGCCGCTGCGGTTTGGTCGGAACAGTGGGCAGACCTACTGGTTCTGCAACTTGGTCGCTTCCGTCCGGGCCAGCGCAATCAGGTCGGTCATATAGGGCTTGTCGACATCCTCGGTGCGGATCGCAGCATAAAGCGTCCGCGTGATCCCGTCCTTGGTAAGCTGCCGTGTGACGTAATCGGAATTGTATTTCACCTCACGCACGACCCAGTCCGGCAGGACGGCGACGCCCCTGTTCGACGCGACAAGCAGCAGGATCACCGCCGTAAGTTCGACGCGCCGGATGCTTGCCGGTTCGACTTTTGCAGGCATCAGAAGTTGGTTGAAGACGTCGAGCCGCGTCCTGTCCACAGGATAGGTGATCAGCGTCTGGCCCTTGAAATCTTCGGCCTCGATATAGGGTTTTGCTGCCAGAGGATGTGTTGAGGCCGCCACGAAGACGGCGTTGTAGTCAAACAGGGGAATGAAGGTGACACCCGGAATGTTCTCCGGGTCGGAAGAGACGACAAGGTCCAACTCCTCCTTTTGCAGCGCGGGCAGCGCGTCAAAGGCAAGGCCTGCACGAATATCGACATCCACATCCGACCAGTTCTTCCGGAACGATTCGAGCACGGGAAAGAGCCATTCGAAACACGCATGGCATTCGATCGCGATATGCAATCGCCCGGACCGCCCCGCCCGCAAACCGGAAAATTCGTCTTCCAACGCCTCGACCTGCGGCAGGACCTGTTCGGCCAGACGCAGCAGCCGCAGCCCGGCCGCTGACAGCTTCATCGGCTTGGTTCGACGAATGAAAAGCTCCACCCCGGCCTGATCCTCAAGCCCCTTGATCTGATGGCTCAGCGCCGATTGCGTGATGTTCAGCGTGTCTGCCGCGCGTGCAAGACCGCCCGCCTCGTGTATCGCCCGGATGGATTTCAGGTGGCGGAACTCGATATGCACCCTATCGCCCCATTCATGTTCTTGATGAGATATATGAGTTTGTCTCACATCCGATCTTGTGTCACAAGAGGCCAACCCAGATATGGATATTGATCATGACGCGCCCAGCGATATCTTTTGAATTCTTCCCACCCCAGAACCTCGAGGCGTCTTTTCGTCTTTGGGACACGGTGCAGGTCCTGGCGCCGCTGGGCCCGCGTTTCGTCTCTGTCACCTATGGCGCGGGCGGAACGACCCGTGATCTGACCCGTGACGCCGTGGCCACGCTGCACAAGTCCAGCGGCCTGCCAGTCGCCGCCCACCTGACCTGCGTCAACGCCACCCGCGAGGAAACGCTTGGCATCGCACGTGACTTTGCTGCTGCGGGCGTGTCCGACATCGTGGCGCTGCGCGGTGACCCGCCCAAGGGGGCTGACCGGTTCGAACAGCATCCCGGCGGTTTCGCTGACAGCTGCGAGCTGATCGCGGCCCTGAAGGAGACCGGTGATTTCACCATTCGCGTTGGCGCATATCCTGACAAACACCCCGAGGCAGCCGACAACGCCGCTGACGTCGCCTGGTTGAAGCGCAAGTTCGAGGCGGGCGCGTCCGAGGCGCTGACCCAGTTCTTCTTCGACGTCGACAGCTTTCACCGCTTCCGCGACGATTGCGCGGCGGCTGGCATCGATACGACCAAGATCGTGCCCGGCATCCTGCCAATCGAGAATTGGAAAGGCGCTGTGCGCTTTGCCAAACGGTGTGGCACGCCCGTCCCCAATTGGGTCGTCGACGCCTTCGAGACGGCGGAACGCGACAACCGCGAGGATCTTCTGGCAACCGCGATCTGCACCGAACTCTGTTCAAACCTTCTTGATGCAGGCGTCGACAAGCTGCACTTCTACACGATGAACCGCCCGGAACTGACGCGTGATGTCTGCCATGCACTTGGCGTGACCCCGGCTGTTCGGCTGGAAAACGTGGCCTGAATGCCATCGGCGCGGGATATCATCTACCGGTGTCTATAGCTTTGAAGAAGATCCGTGGATGGTGCCCCCTGCCCCGGGCATGACCCGGGGCCTCTCCGACAGGTTGGCCAAAAGGCCCCGGGTCAAGCCCGGGGCGCGATAGCATCAGAACAACCCTTGTTTCAGAGGCCCAGGTAGGACTCGCGCGCCTGCACATCCTCCTCGAGCGCAGCACTGTCCCCGCGCCAGACCACGCGACCGCGTCGCAGGATATGATTCATGTCAGCGATACGCATCAGGTCGTGCAGGTTCTTGTCCACGACGAGGATGGACATGCCGCCTGACGCAATTTCGGAGAGGGCCGACCAGATTTTCTGCCGGACCAGCGGGGCCAGCCCTTCGGTCGCCTCATCCAGGATCAGCAGCTTGGGATTGGTCATCAGAGCCCGCCCGATTGCCAGCATCTGCTGCTCTCCCCCCGACAGCAGGTTTCCCATCGACCCGGTGCGCGCCTCCAGCTCCGGAAACAGCGCCAACACCCGAGCAACCGTCCACGGGTCAGGTGCCCCCAGATGGTTTGACGCTGTCGCAACAAGGTTCTCCATCGCGCTCAGGTTCGGAAATATCTGCCGCCCTTCCGGCACAAGACCAAGACCCAGCCTTGCGATCTGATGGCTTTTGATGCCGGTCAATTCCTGCCCGTCAAAAACCACCGACCCGGCAGTGGCTTTCACGATCCCCATGATTGTGTTGATCGTCGTCGTCTTGCCCATGCCGTTGCGCCCCAGAAGCGTCGCCACCTGCCCTGCGCCAACCGTCAGGTCAACGCCGAACAGCGCCTGGCTCGCCCCGTAATGGGCGGTGAGGTTCGAGACAGTCAGCATGCGCTATTCCTCGCCCAGATAGGCATGTTGCACGGCCGCATTGGCGCGGATTTCGTCCGGGGTGCCGGTGGCGATGACATGCCCGTAGACAAGCACGGAAATCCGGTCGGCCAGTTGAAAGACCGCGTCCATGTCATGCTCCACCAACAAGATGGTGTGCCGGGATTTGATCTGGCGCAGAAGGGTGACCATATGGGCGGATTCCTCTCCGCCCAGGCCCGCCATCGGTTCGTCCAGCAACAACAGTTCCGCCTGACCGGCCAATGCTATGGCAATCTCCATATGCCGATGCTCACCATGGCTGAGCGCGCGCGTGGGCAGCTGGGCCTTGGCCTCCAGCCCGACGCGGCGCAGCAAGCCCATCGCGCCCTCGCGCAGCGATGCGTCCTGTCTGGCTGCCCTCAGGAACCGAAAGCTGTGCCCCTGCCGTGCCTGAACAGCCAGTGCAACATTATCCAGCACGCTCATATCCATGATCAAGGAGGTGATCTGGAAAGACCGGGCGATGCCCAGATGCGCGCGGGCATGGGCGGGCAAAGGCACCAGATCGCGCCCCTTGAACAGGATGCGACCAATATCGGGCTTTTGTCCGCCGGAAAGTTGCGACAACAACGTCGTCTTGCCCGCGCCATTGGGGCCGATGATGGCATGAACCTCGCCCGCCTCCACCGACAGGGACAAATCATCGCTGGCTTTGATGCCGCCAAAGCCTTTGTTGAGGGACTGAATTTCCAGAAGCGCGCTCATTCCTTGCCCCCCCGGAGCAGCCCCATCAGACCGCCGCGCACGAACAGGACAACCCCGATCAGCATCAGCCCGAACGGCAGGTGCCAGTAGATTGTCAGGCGGCCCAGGAACTCCTCCAGCACGATGAAGGCTGCACTTCCCAGAACCGGGCCAAGCGTGGTGGCCGCGCCGCCAAGAATGACCATGAACATCAACTCGCCAGAGCGCGCCCAATCCATCATCTCCGGGCTGATGAACGTGGTGAAATTGCCCAGAAGCGCCCCGGCATAACCGCAGATCGCGCCGGAAATCACATAAGCCACAAGGCGGTAGAGGTAGACGTTGAAGCCCAGCGTGACCATGCGCTCTTCATTGCCCTTGGCACCCTGCAATACCATGCCGAAGCGGGAATTGACGATGGTGCGCACGACCAGCATGACGACGACGAGCGAGACATAGGCCAAGGCGAAGAGCTGCAACGGGTCATCCAGATTGAACCCGGGCAGCTCTGACCGCGTGTCAATCACCAGCCCATCATCGCCGCCATATTCCTCGATCGAGACGATCAGGTAATAGACCATCTGCGCGAAAGCCATGGTGATCATGATGAAATACACCCCCCGGGTGCGCAGACAGACTGCCCCCGTCACCAGCGCGAAAAGTGCCGTGATCGCGACGGCAAGGCCGATCTGGACAAACCCGTTGGTGGTGGCCAGCGCGTCCATCCCGCCATACAGCCAGTGATGCGCCGGAATGCCCACCGCATAGGCGCCCAGCCCCAGACAGGCGGCGTGACCAAAGCTCACCAGCCCGCCATAGCCAAGGATGAGGTTCAGGCTGACCGCCGCGATGGCCAGAATGGTCAGCCGAGTGGCAAGGTCGAGATAGAAGGCGTTGCCCGTCCAGAAGAAAACCGGCGGCAGCACTGCAAGCAGCGCCATGACGGTCAGTGTGATCCATGTCATGCGGGTCATCAGCGGGCCTTTGGCGGGAACAGGCCCTGTGGGCGCAGGGCCAGTACGACGGCCATGATGATATAGATGAGCATGGCGGAAATCGCGGGGGCAGAGGTTTCTGCCGCGTCTTGCGACATCACCAGCTTGAACAGGTCGTCAAGGTAGCTGCGCCCCAGCGTGTCGATCAGGCCGATCATGAGCGCCGCGATGAACGCCCCTTTCATCGAGCCGATGCCGCCGACGATGATGACCACGAAGGCGGTAATGATGATGTTGTTGCCCATCCCGATAGACGCCTCGGTGATCGGTGCGATCAGCATCCCCGCCAGCCCGGCCAGTGCCGCGCCCAGCGCGAAGACCAGCGCGAAAAGCCGCTCGATATCCACACCCAGTGCAGACACCATCGTCCGGTTTGACGCCCCTGCCCGGATCAGCATGCCCAGCCGCGTATGCGTGACCATCCAGTAAAGACCCGCCGCAGCCGCCAACCCCGCCCCGATGATCATCAGTCGAAAGCTGGGGATCACCAGCGTTTCCGTCAGCCTGATCTGTCCGTTCAGGAAGTCGGGCAAGGGCACGGCGATGCCTTCCGGGCCAAACACCAGATGCACCAGCGTGTCGATCACAAGGATCAGCCCGAAGGTCGCCAGCACATGATCGAGATGATCACGCGCATATAGCGGCCTTGCGATGAACCTTTCGACCAGCAGGCCCGCAACCGCCGTCACCGGCAGTGCCAGCAGCACTGCGAGAAGGAAATTCCCAAGGACCTGGGTCAGCCAAGCACAGACGAACGCGCCAAGCATATACAGCGCCCCATGCGCCAGGTTCACGAAATCGAGAATGCCGAAGACCAGCGTCAGCCCGGAGGCGACGAGGAACAGCAGCAGCCCCAACTGCAAACCGTTGAGGAACTGGATGACAAAAAGCGATAGGTCCAAGGCGGTCTCCTGCCTCACATGCGAGGGCCGCCCACGATCAGGGGCGGCCCGAATGGATCTGACTCTTTGTCAGCTTACATTTTGCACTCGGCTGCGTAGCTGTCCACGTGATCTTCGTAGACTGTTTCAACGACCTTTGTGGTCCATGTGCCATCCGCGTCCACGACAACCTCTCGCAGGAAAAAGTCCTGCACGGGCATGTTGTTGGAGCCAAAGCTGAAATCACCGCGAACGGATGCAAAATCGGCGGATTTCAGCGCCGCCTGTACGGCATCCGGGTCCGACATATCACCGCCCACAGCCTCGACCGCGCTGGCAATCAGCATGATCGCATCATAGCTTTGCGCGGCGTAGAAAGAAGGGTAGCCGCCATATTTCGCCTTGAAATCACTTACGAATTTCTTGTTTGCCTCGTTGTCCAGCGACGGATCCCACTGGTTCGTAGTCTTCGATCCCAGCACGCCCGAAAAATCGGCTTCCTGCAGCTTTGGCAAGGACAGGCCATCAACCGTGAACACCGAATAAAGCGGCAGTACATCTTTCAGGCCCGCCTGATGGTACTGCTTGATGAAGGCGCCGCCTGCCGCACCGGGGTAGAAGACGAAAAGCCCATTCGCGCCGCTGGCTTTGGCCTTGGCCAGCTCTGCCGAGAAATCAAGCTGCGCGTCGGCACCCCATTTCGTCAGGTCCTTGCCCTTGATCTCTCCTTCAAAGACGCGTTCGACCCCGGCCGCCATATCCTTGCCCGCGGCATAGTTCGGCGCCATGATATAGAGCGACTGCACGCCCTGACGGTTCAGCACCTCGCCCATCGCCATCGGCGTCTGGTCATTCTGCCAGCTGGTCGAGAAGAAATGCGGATCACAAAGCTTGCCCGCGATCTGGCTGGGCCCGGCATTGGCCGAGATCAGGAACTTGCCCGCATCCAGCACCGATTTGCGCGAGGCAAGCAGCACATGGCTCCAGATATAGCCCGCGACGAAATCCACGTTATCCTGCTTGACCAGCTTGTCAGTGACCTGCTTGCCCGCGTCGGGCGCGAACTGATCGTCGCCATAGATCACTTCGAGCCTGGTCTCACCCGCCATGCCGCCCAGATGGTCCATCGCCAGATCGACTGCGTTCTTCATGTCGTTGCCGATCACGGCGGCCCCGGTTGTCAGCGTGGTGACGAAGCCGATCTTCACATCCTCGGCCAGTAGCTGCGCGGGCGCCGCCATCATTGCGGCCACCATCGCCAGTCTGCTGAATCCGTTCAAGTTCATCCCCGTGCTCCGTCTAAGTGTTCGGCATTCGCCCCCTCAAAGGGACATGACAGACGACAGAAAACATGAACGCACGGCCAAGCGCAACGCTTTCCGCCGCCTTGACCAAAGGGCATTTGTGTCAAACACAGCTTCAGACCCGCGCGTCAGGCGCGGCGGATCTGTGCGGAACCGGGCACCGCCCGCCTGTCAGAACGCCTTGAAGGTCATCGTCGTCATCGTGCGTTCCAGACCCTCGATATCCAGCATATGAGAGTTGATGAACTTGCCAACATCCTCCCCCTCGGGGATGTAGAGTTTCATCAGCAGGTCGTATTCGCCGCTGGTGGAGTAAAGCTCCGAATGGATTTCCTTCAGCGCGATGGCATCTGCAACCTTGTAGGTCGTGCCGGGTTTGCAGCGGATCTGGACGTAGACGCAGGTGGTCATGCGTGCTCCTCGTTGGCGGGACGTGTCTGGCGCAAGGCTGGCACAGCAACAGGCGACACACAATGGGGTTGCACCCTCTTGGCGCTGGCCGGACAGCCGCCTATAAGCGCCGCAGTGACACGAAGGATGCCCCATGCGCAAAGCCGAAATCACCCGCAACACTGCCGAGACGCAGATCAGCGTTTCCGTCAATCTTGACGGCACAGGCAAATATGACAACCAGACCGGCGTGGGGTTCTTCGATCACATGCTGGATCAGCTGTCGCGCCACTCGATGATCGACATGACAGTGCGCGCCACGGGTGACTTGCATATCGACGATCACCATACGGTCGAAGACACCGGCATCGCGTTGGGTCAGGCACTGGCGCAGGCGGTTGGCGACAAGCGCGGCATCCGGCGCTACGGCGAATGCCACCTGCCGATGGACGATGCACAGGTTCGTGCAGCACTGGACCTGTCGGCGCGGCCGTTTCTGGTGTGGAGCGTTGACTTTCCCACCGCCAAGATCGGCGCGTTCGACACGGAACTGGTGCGCGAATTCTTTCAGGCGCTCGCAACGCATGGCGGCATCACGCTGCATATCGACCAGTTGCACGGCTTCAGCAGCCACCATATTGCCGAGGCTGCCTTCAAGGCGGTGGCGCGCGCCCTGCGCATGGCGGTTGAACAAGATCCGCGCGCTGGCGATGCGTTGCCCTCGACCAAGGGCGCGCTTTAAGAACGGCGCGCGCGGTCCCTTGCACCGGGAACCCGGCCTGACCAACCAATGGGTTATCTGCCTTCGGGCGGACGCCCCCCACACCACCCACAAGTGACCCCGCGCCCGTCTCACGGCAACCGGCACCAAGCAACACGAGGCCCAGATGCTGACAGCAATCATCGATTACGGAAGCGGCAACCTCCACTCGGCGGAAAAGGCGTTTCAACGCATGGCGCTGGACGTCGGCGCAGGTGATGTTGTCGTTACCGATGACGCAGATGTGGTGGCCCGTGCCGACCGCGTGGTGCTGCCCGGCGACGGTGCCTTTCCCGCCTGCCAAAGAGAGCTGACCGGCCATTCAGGGCTCTATCAGGCGATGGTCGAGGCTGTGGACACGCTTGGCCGCCCCTTCCTTGGCATCTGTGTCGGCATGCAGCTGATGGCGCGGCTGGGCCATGAATACGAAGAAGTCCCGGGGTTGGGCTGGATAGATGGCGAAGTCACGCGGATCACACCCGCTGACCTGGCGCTGAAAGTCCCGCATATGGGATGGAACGATCTGGTGATCGACACGCCGCACCCTGCTCTGGCCGGAGTGCAGACCGGCGATCACGCCTATTTCGTGCATTCCTACCATATGGCGGTGCAGGATCCCGCGCAGCGGCTGGCGCATGTCGATTATGGCAGCGAGGTGACTGCAATCGTGGGCGTGGACAACAAGCTGGGCTTCCAGTTCCACCCCGAGAAAAGCTCGGATGTCGGGTTGCGGATGATCGCCAACTTCATGACCTGGACACCCTGAGAGCGCGGCACGCGGCCTAGTCCGAGTGGAAGGTCTCCAGCTCGGGCCGGGTGCCAATCGTGACGTGGTCGATCTCCTCCATCGCGAAACCGCGGATCAGTGACGGGATCATCATGCAGACCAGCACAAAGATCGGCAGCCCGACCACCGTGATAACCTGCTGGAGGGCCGACAGCCCGGCATCCCCGGCAAGAATGATCAGCATGGCAGCGACCAGCCCCTCTGCCGCGCCCCAGAAAACCCGCTGACGCACCGGGCCGGGTGTGGCCTTGCCCGTGCACAGCATATCCACGACAAGCGAGGCACTGTCCGAAGAGGTTGCAAAGAAGATAGCGACAATCACCACTGCAAAGCCCTGAATGAATTCCGTGAAGGGGAAGTGCTCGAAGAAGGCGAACATGGCCAGTGGCACGCTTTCGGCAACGGCCGCGCTGATTTCACCTGCCTGATCGCCAAGTGCCGCGCGCGCTGCAAGACCCAGCCCGTCGAACTCCATCGCCTGCCAGCCGAAGATCGCAAACCAGATCAGCGTGAAAAGCGAGGGCGCCATCAACACGCCAAAAACGAATTGCCGGATGGTCCGCCCGCGCGAAATCCGCGCCACGAAAATTCCGATGAATGGCGACCATGTTACCGTCCAGGCCCAGTAGAATACCGTCCACGATCCTTGCCAGCCCCAATTCGCATTGTCGGGGTTTTCATTCGCCAGCATGTCGTTCCAGAAGGCCAGACGCGGCAGGTTTTCGAGATAGAGGCCAAAGGTCTCTACGATCCCGCGCAGCAGGAAAAGGGTGGAGCCGAAGATCAGCACAAAGAACATCAGCGCCACGGCCATCCCGATATTGAGGTTGGACAACAGCTTCACGCCCTTATCAAGCCCCACCACGATAGAGGTGATGGCAACGCCTGTCAGCACCGCAAGGATCATCACCTGCACGCTTGCACCATCGCCGGTGCCAAACAGCGCATCCAGCCCCGCCGCGATCTGGCTGGAACCAAGCCCAAGCGACACGGCCACGCCAAACAGCGTGCCAAGGATCGAGGCCACATCAATGGCTTTGCCCACCGGCCCGTAGATCCGCTCACGCAAGAGCGGATAAAAGACCGACGACACGCGCACCGGCAGTTCATAGCGGTTGATGAAATAGGCAAAAGCCAGCCCCGGCAAGGTGAAGATTGTCCATGTGTGTAGGCCCAGATGATAGATCGCGATGGCAATCGCGTCCCGCGCGGCCTCTTCGGTATGGGGCATTACGCCCGGCAGCGGCGGGTTCGCGAAATGCGAAATCGGCTCTGCCACGCCCCAGAACATCAGCACCGTGCCGATGCCCCCGGCAAAAAGCATCGTGAACCAGCTGAGGTTGGAATATTCCGGTTTCGATCCTTTGGGCCCCAGCCGGATATGCCCGTGCCGGGACGCAGCGGCCCAGATCAGAAAGCCCAGCCAGACATTGACGCCGAGAATGAAAAACCAGCCAAGGTTGGTCACGATCCATGCGCGGCCCACAGCGAAGGCGTCGCCGATTGGCTCCGGGAACAGGATCAGGGCTACAACGAAGACGAACGTGAGGCCCGCAGCAGTGAAGAAGATTGTCGGATCTGTCCTGAGACCGAGTTTTCGAGCAAGTTTCTGCACTGGAGCCCCCGCATTTGTTGCCACGCGGAATTAACGCGGGCGTGAAGGGGATTGTTCCGAAAAGAAAATCTCTGCGTCTTGCGCGGCGCGCGCCGCGGTGGCCTCTCTCAATGGGCCTTGGGGCCGGGCAATGCGGGTCACTGTGAAGCATCCCGCATGCAAATTTGTATGGTCGGTCTCAGTTCACACGCGACCATGTCTGGCCGCGGCAGATGCCAAGCACGCAGCCCTCGACCTTCAGGGAGTTACCGCTCAAAGCCATTTTCGAGTTGTAGGTCTTGTCGCGATCAGGTGCCCAGATCTTGCCGCCGGAATACTTGCCGCTGCCCTTCGGTTTCATGCCCCAAATCATCCGCTTGCCGATATTGGGCGAGCTGACTTTCTTGCCTGACTTGTCATAGCCCTGCCCGAGGACGCCGCAGATCTCGGCCCCGCAGGTGCTGATCGTCACCAGCCCGTAATTGCCGTTGTCATCGGCTTGTGTCTTCCACGTGCCCGCAACCGGGTCGGCCAGTGCTGCGCCGGATACCAGCGCAAGTGCTGCGGCCAATGCCGTCAATTTCATCTCATTTCCTCCCTGAGTACTGGCGTGATCCTGACGCGGCCGCATGACCGCGATCAAGTCTGACGTCAGGTCGCGTTGCAATCTGTGACGCAGCGGTGCAAAAGCCGGGTCGGACGCGTTTGACAGGAAGACACCCATGATCCTCTACCCCGCCATCGACCTCAAAGACGGCCAGGCCGTGCGCCTTTTGCGCGGGGACATGGAGAAGTCCACCGTCTTCAACGACGACCCGGCCGCGCAGGCGATGGAGTTTGTCGAGGCGGGATGCGAATGGCTGCATCTGGTCGATCTGAATGGCGCTTTCGCGGGCGAGCCGGTCAATGCCGCAGCGGTGGAGGCGATTCTGGCGCGTACAAAGGTGCCCGCCCAACTGGGCGGCGGCATCCGCGACATGGCGACGATCGAACGCTGGCTGGAACGTGGCCTCGCCCGTGTGATCCTTGGCACCGTTGCAGTGGAAAACCCCGGTCTGGTGCGCGAGGCTGCGGCCGCCTTCCCCGGCAAGGTCGCAGTGGGCATTGATGCCCGCAACGGCCGCGTTGCCACCAAAGGCTGGGCCGAGGAAACCGACGTGATGGTCACCGACCTTGCCCGCAGTTTCGAAGACGCAGGCGTTGCCGCGATCATCTATACCGACATCAACCGCGATGGCGCCATGCAAGGCCCGAATACCGAAGCGACCGCGGCACTGGCCCGCGCCGTCTCCATCCCGGTGATCGCAAGCGGCGGCGTGTCCTCGCTGGAGGACATCATCGCCCTGCGCGATTGCGGTGCCAACCTGAACGGCGCCATCTCGGGCCGGGCGCTTTATGACGGCGCGCTGGACCTGACAGCGGCCCTCGCTGCGCTGAAAGCCTAGTTGCCCGCAGCGGCGGCTGTCAGCTTCGCCAGGGCGCCCGCCATCGTCTTCACATAAGGGGCGTCGTCGGGGATCGACAGATCGTCCAGCATCTCTTCGGGGTCTTCATAGGCCAGCCACACCTGCCCTGCGCCGTCCTTGTAGACCAGCACCCTGAGCGGCAGGAACAGCCCGGCCAGCGCATCATCCTGCATGGCAGGCGTGCCCAGTTTGGGATTGCCGAAGATCAGCAACTGTTCGTCATCCAGCGCCATGTCGACAGAGGCCGCACCGGCCGCATGGTCAACCCGGGCAAAGACGGTGGCCCCGGCGCCTTTCACCGCCTCTTCCAGCCGGTCCATCGTTGTGGCCACGTCCCCTGCGGCCTGAACCTTGACGATATCATCATTGCTGGCAAATGCGGGGGCTGCGACAAGGCAGACAGCGGCGGCAAGCAGGTGTTTCATCATGCGCTCCATAGGCAAAAATCCAACTGCCATGGTCGTATACCCGTGCGCGCCTGCCCAGAAACAATCTCGTGATCGCGCCTTGGGGCGGAATATCGCTAGCGCAGCGCGTTGGTCCGGTGCAACCGCACCTTCAGCCCGCCAAAGGACACAGGTGCCCCCTGCGGCAGAAAGGGCAAACCGGTTGCCTTTGCCAGCCCCGCCTCGCTGGTGACCAACCCCACGCGCCACCCGGCAAAGCGCTCTTTCAGCACCTGCCCCAGCGATCCGTACAGCCCGTAAAGCAGCTTCTTGTTGCCGATACGCGCCCCGTAGGGCGGGTTGACCATCACCAAACCCGGCGGGCCTTCGGGCGGCTCCAGCGCGCTGATCGGCTGACAGGCGAATTGCGTGACGGCTGACACCCCGGCACGCGCCGCATTGGCCTCGCTCATGCGGATGGCGCCAGCATCGCGATCAAACCCGTAGAAGCGCACAGGCCCCTCAGGCGTAGCCGACGTCCCGCGCAGCGTGGCAAAGGCCCCCGCATCGAACCCGGCAAACTGCTCGAATGCAAAGGCGCGCGACCGCCCCGGCAACAGCCCGGACGCCCACTCCGCCGCCTCTATCGGAAACGTCCCTGACCCGCACATCGGGTCGACGACAGGCTCTGCCCCGTCATAGCCGCATTGCCGCAGAAACAGCGCCGCCAGCGTCTCGCGCATCGGCGCCTTGCCAACGGCCTCCTTGTGCCCGCGCTTGTGCAGCGCCTCGCCCGACGTATCGACAGAAAAGCCGCAGAAATTATCTTCGATCCGGGCCAAAATGCGCACCGGCGCGCTATCGGTCACCTCTGCACCCAGCTCTTCGGTGATCGCGCGCACGATCCGCTCGCTGGCCGCCCCGGCATGGTAGATCTTCGACCGCCTGCACGTCACCTCGACCTTCACCGGCACATCGGCACGCAACACTTCGCCCCATGGAAACTTGCGCGCCCGCTTGTCCAGCTGCGCCAGATGGAACACCGGAAACCCGCCGATCCGCGCCAGGATCCGCCCGGCCCCGCGCAGGCACAGATTGGCGCGCCAGACATCGGACCAGCCCCCCTGAAAGCTGACACCCCCCGGCACGACCTCAAGCGGTCCAAAGCCAAGCGCGGCAGCCTCTTCTGCCAGCACCTCTTCCAACCCCGGCGCTGCGGCCAGGAAAATCTCGAATGTGTTTTCCATCCCGCACCCTTAGATCAATCCCGCACGCCCCGCGACAGCTTTCTCCGCCGACCTCTCCATGGCTCGGCGAATGCCTTCGGCGAGGGGCACGCGACATGCAGGCAGCCTGATGCCGCGCGCAGGCTTTCCCGGCTTGCCGCCCGCCCCGCTGCGGCGTATGAGAACTCCCATGTTGAAAACCCGCATCATCCCCTGTCTCGACGTGGCCGATGGCCGCGTGGTCAAAGGCGTGAATTTCGTCGATCTGCGCGATGCCGGCGATCCCGTTGACGCCGCCCGCGCCTATGATGCCGCAGGCGCGGACGAGATCTGCTTTCTCGACATCCACGCCACCCATGAAAACCGCGGCACCATGTTCGACGTGGTCACCCGCACGGCAGAGCAATGCTTCATTCCGCTCACCGTCGGCGGTGGTGTCCGCACGGTCGCTGATGTCCGCGCGCTTCTGCTTGCCGGTGCTGACAAGGTCAGCTTCAACTCCGCCGCCGTGGCCGACCCGGATGTCGTTGCCCGCGCCGCTGACCAATTCGGCAGCCAGTGCATCGTGGTGGCCATCGACGCGAAAACCGTCTCCCCCGGGAAGTGGGAGATTTTCACCCATGGCGGCCGCCGCCCCACCGGGATCGATGCCGTGGACTTCGCCCGCACCGTCACCGAAAAGGGCGCCGGGGAGATCCTGCTCACCTCGATGGATCGCGACGGCACGCGCGCAGGATTTAACCTGCCGCTCACGCGCGCCATCTCGGATGCGGTCAACGTGCCGGTGATCGCCTCGGGCGGTGTCGGCACGCTGGATCATCTGGTCGAAGGCGTCACCCAAGGCGGCGCCTCGGCCGTCCTCGCAGCCTCGATCTTCCACTTCGGCGATTACACGATCGCAGAAGCGAAGGCGCATATGGCCGCCGCAGGTATCCCGATGAGGCTGTCATGACCCTCGAAGACCTTGCTGCCATCGTGGCCGCCCGCGCACAGGCCGATCCGGACAGTAGCTGGACGGCCAAACTGCTCGCCAAGGGCCCCGAGAAATGCGCCGAAAAATTTGGCGAAGAAGCCGTCGAGGCCATCATCGAAGCCATCAAGGATGACAAACCTCGCCTCACATCCGAGTCCGCAGACGTGCTCTTTCACCTGCTGGTCATGCTGCAATCGCGCAATGTGCCGCTGTCGGACGTCATGGACGAACTCGCTCGCCGCCAGGGCACCTCCGGCCTCACCGAAAAGGCGTCACGCAGCCAATAGCGGGCTACGGGACGGCGGGCGGGGCGCCTTCCGGCAAAGCCGGAACAGCGGCGCAAGCCGTTCCTATAGTTTCGACGACACGATTCCAGTGTTGAACCCGCCCATCCGCAACTCGCCAAAGAGCCGCTGATACTCGATCTTCGGGCACCTGTTCATCACCACTTCGCAGCCAGCCGCACGGGCCTTCGTGGCAGCCTCTGCATGCTCCACGCCAATCTGCATCCAGATCGTGCGGAGCCCCGGAAGAACATCAAGTGCCTCGTCAACAATCCCCGGCACCGCTTCGGATCGGCGAAAGACATCCACCATATCCACCGGCTCATCGATCTCCGACAAGGATCCGCGCACCACGCCCCCGAACAAGCACTTGCCAACGTGGCCGGGGTTCACCGGGATAACCCGATACCCTTTCAGCGCCAGATAGCGGCCAACATAATGGCTTGGCCTGACAGGGTTCGGCGAAACCCCGACCACCGCGATCACCCGCGTCCGCGTCAGGATTTCTTTCAGAAAAGCATCGGAATACGTCTCGCTCATGTCGCAACGCTAGCGTCATCTTCGGTCAAGAAAAAGCCGAAAAGAAAGGGCGCTCAAGAGCAAGTCTTGAGCGCCAGTCACGGAACGAGGGACAGTGATAAAGAGCTGCAGGGTTCCGGCCTGCGCTCTTGTTAGAGTAGATAGGCAACACATCCGAACTTAAAAGGAGGCATCAAGAAAATGTGATTGACAGGCCCATGCCGACAGATTCGCGGCGTTCAGACCGCCTGCGCTTCCCCCGATGGCGGAAGGGTGCGGGTTGGCTCTGCCGTTTCATGCACCCGCTCGGACGGATCCACCCCAACGGTTCGGGCCTGCCTGAGGAAGAAGAGCTTCCCCGCCCCGCGCCACGTCCCGACCGAAGGTGCCTGCACGTCACAAGGGAATCGTTGCTTCCAGCCTTCGGGCAATGGCAGGCCGCAGGCTTCGGCGCGCTCCAGCATCCAGACCAAGGGGATGTTCGATAACGGCCGCGACGCGTCATGACCGCCGAGCTGCCCGCCGACATCACCATGCGTGCCGCGAAACCAGACCTGCTCCACATCTCCGGACCAGTCGCTCGGCGTGTTCCACAACACCGGCTGATACGCCATGCGAGTCTCGTCCAGCGCCAGCGCGTGATAGCCGTGATGAATGGTTGGCCCCAATTCGTGGCTGTGAAACTCGTGCCGGTCTTCGGTCAGCCGCCACAGTACCGGAAAACGCAAACCCAGCGCCTTCACCGTGTCCCACACACCGACCATTTCAATGGGCGCTTCCGGGTGGCAGTGCTTTTTCCCATATTCGCGTGTTGCACGCCCGACCGGATCACACTGATACAGGCGAAAAATCGTCCGGATATTGCGCACTGTCGCTTCCTCGGGGCGCAACAGCCCCACCCTGTCGATGATCCCCGCCAGTGACCGGACGGCATAGGCGCCCCGCGAATATCCGAAAAAGAAAATCCGGTCGCCCGGGCGATAGCGCGATGCCAGAAACCCATAGGCGCGCCGGATCTGGCGGTTGATCCCCCGGCCGGTCAGGACATCCGTGGTGCTGCGCCATTCGCGCCATTGGATGCCCGCCTCGTAATACAGCGACAGCTGCCCGTTCATTTCCTCTAAAAGGCGGTAGGTCAGCCCGGCATTGGTCTCTTCCCCCGGTTTCAGCGAGGACATCGTCCCGTCAAGGATGACGACATGGGTGCGCGCACCACGCCGGGCGCTCAGCGCCGAATGATCGGCGCGAAACGTCCGGCGTAACCAGCCGGCAATCCTGTCATTCAGCCGCGATGGCCGCATCCTGCAACATTCCCCATACTCTGTGCGGCGTGAACGGCATATCCGCCTGCCGCACGCCTTTGTCCCACAAGGCGTCCTGCACCGCATTGGCCACGGCGGCCAGCGCCCCCACGGTCCCGGCCTCGCCACAGCCTTTCATCCCCATCGGGTTGGCCGTCGACGGCACCGGACGTGTGGAGAAAGAAATCATCGGCATATTATCGGCACGCGGCACCGCGTAGTCCATGAACGAGGCCGTGAGCAGTTGCCCGTCCTCGTCATAGACCACCCGTTCCGTGATCGCCTGCCCAAGCCCTTGCGCCACCCCGCCATGCACCTGACCTTCGGCCAGCATCGGGTTGATCAGGTTGCCGAAATCATCCACGACCGTATAGCGGTCCACCACGACAACGCCCGTATCCGGGTCAATCTCCACCTCTGCGATATGGGCACCGTTGGGATAGGACCGCCCCGGCAGTTCGTCGCGGGTTTCATGCCGCAGAAGATCCTCGCGCCCTGCCTTGCGCGCCATCTGGGCGACTTCGAGCATCGTCGGCGTCACATTCGACCCCTCGGCGCGGAACTGCACGTCGTCAAAGCTGACCTGCGCCGGATCGACACCCAGCTCACCTGCCAGGAATTCCGAAAACGCGGTGACGATATTGGCAACTGCCTTCAGCGTGACATTGGTCTGCGTGGTGACAGAACGTGACCCGCCCGTGCCGCCGCCCTTGGCGATCAGGTCACTGTCGCCCTGCACGATGCGGATCTGATCCGCCGGAATGCCCGTTTGGTCGGACAGGAACTGCGCATACACCGTCTCGTGGCCCTGCCCGTTCGACTGTGTTCCGACAAAAAGGGTCACGCTGCCATCCTCCTCGAACTCAACTCGGGCACCTTCGGAAGGATCACCCAGAATACTTTCGATATAGTAACAGATGCCCAGACCGCGCAGACGTCCCTTTGCTTCGCTCGCCGCCCGGCGCGCGGCAAGCCCTGAAAGATCGGCCTGGTCCGCGGCAGCGTCCAGCAGCTTGGCGAATTCGCCCACATCATAGAGCTCTCCGGTGGCGGTCTTGTAAGGGAACGCAGCCTCGGGGATGAAGTTCCGCTTGCGCAGCTCTACCGGATCGACGCCCAGCTCCCGCGCGGCGCGATCCATCAGGCGTTCCAACAGGTAGATCGCTTCCGGTCGCCCCGCGCCGCGATAGGCATCGACGGGCGCCGTGTTGGTAAAGAACCCCTCTGCCCGCAGCCATGTGGTCTGCACGTCATAAGTGCCCATCAGCACGCGGCTGAACAAAAGGGTCTGGATGGCTTGGGCAAACTGCGAATTATAGGCGCCCAGATTGAATTTCGTATGAACCCTGTATGCGGTGATCTTGTGATCCGCGTCAAAGGCCAGCTCTCCAAGGCTGACCAGATCGCGCCCGCCATTATCCGACAGCATCGCCTCTGTCCGGTCGGACATCCAGCGCACGGGACGCCCCAGCGTCTTGGCCGCAAAGGCCGCGACGTGATATTCAGGATATGCGAAACTTTTCATCCCAAAGCCGCCGCCCACATCGGGATTGGTCACGCGGACCTTTTCCGGCGGCAGGCCGAACGCACTGGCGAGCAGCGATTTCTGCCCCCAGACCCCCTGCCCGTTCACCGACAGGTGCAGCTTGTCACCATCACATTCGGCAAAACAGCCGCGCGGCTCCATCGAACAGACCATGATGCGGTTGTCCTCGACCTCCAGACTGACAACATGGGCCGCTGCCTCAAAGGCCGCATTGCAGGCGTCCTCGTCGCCCAACCCGTAGTCAAGCGCGCGGTTGTCCGGTGCCTCTTCGTGGATGGCCACCTCTCCGGGAACCCAGTGCATCTGGGCGGGCAACTCGTCATAATCCAGCTCGATCAGCTCTGCCGCGTCCTTGGCCGCCTCCATCGTGTCGGCAATAACCATCGCGACCGCTTCACCGACATGGCGCAGCTTGCCGCGCGCCAGCACCGGACGGTCGGGCGCCGCACCATCCGTGCCATCGCGGTTAGGCTGGGTCGTGCCGGGGATGTTGATATCGATCCCACCATCCAGCAGATCCTGCGCCGTCAGTACGGCATACACCCCAGGGGCTGCCCGCGCCTCTGAGACATCCAGCATGGTGATCGTGGCATGTGCGACGGGCGAGCGGAACACGAAGGCAAACAGCGCCCCTTCCGGCACGATATCATCGACATACCGCCCATGCCCGGTGAGGAACCGAACATCCTCAACCCGCCTGACACTCTGGCTTTTTCCAAACTTGTCCATGTCGCGCACTCCCCAGCATGTCTTCTGCATTCGGGGGCGAGACTAATCTCTGGCGGCGGAGTGTCCAGCCCTGACCCGGCCATCCACGTCGCCCGGTGCGAATTGAACGGCACGCGCGGCAGCACTCAGACAGGCCGCTTACCGAGCGAACTGCCCGGCGCAATGCTCAGGACTCTTCGTCAATCCCGTAGCGGCTGAACACGCCGCTCTGCGTCATGAAAAAGACGAAGATCGCAGCACTCAGCCCGAAGGTCTTGAAATAGACCCAGGTTTCGGTGCTCATCGTCCGCCAGATCACCTCGTTCAGGACGGCGAGCCCAAGGAAGAACGCCGTCAGGCGCCGCGTCAGGATCATCCAGCCTTCCTGCTCCAGCGGCATGACCTCTTCCATCACGTATTTCAAATAGCTCTCGCCGCGCAGCAATCCGACACCAAGCGCACCGCCGAACAGCAGGTAGATCATCGTCGGCTTCATCTTGAAGAACTGGTCATCGTTGAACCAGACGCTCAGCCCGCCGAACACCACCACCAGAACCAGCGTCGCGACCTGCATCCGCGACAGTCTTCCCGTCAGCTTCCACAACGCCAGCGTTGAAAGGATCATCAGCGGCACGAAGCCCGCCGTTGCCAGTATGAAACCGTCATATTCTGTCCCGCCGATCAGGAAACTGCGGTCCTTCAGGCGCAGATAGGCCACGAAGAACAGGACAATGGGGCCAAGCTCCAGTGCCAGTTTCAGTATCGGGTTGATCTTGCGCTCTGCCAATTCAGGCCTCCATCCGGGGTGATGCGGGCTCAACCGCCAATTTCAACTATGACCGCGCCCGCCGCAATCAAGGCCATGAGCGCAATACGTCGCGGCCCGACCGTCTCTTTCAGCACCAGCCATCCGATCAGCGCCGCAAAAACGGTGGAGGTTTCGCGCAATACAGCCGCTTCGCCCACCTTGTCCAGCCGGGTCGCCAGCATGATGGAGCCGAAACTGAAAAAGGCGACGATGCCGCCCACCACGCCCCGTATCAGAAGCGGCGGCAGCGTGGGCCGCTGCGCCATGTTGCGCCAGCGCAGCACGCCCAGTAAGGGAAAGGCAAGCCCGTCGATCATGAAGAACCAAGCCAGAAAGGTGAACGGGTCCGACGTGGCCCGGATGCCGAACGCGTCATAGGTCGTGTAGAGCGCGACGAACAGCCCTGTTATGACGGCCAGCATCAGCGCCACCCAAAGCGTGTCGCGCTCTTGCGTCAGGAAAATCAGGTTATAGACCGCAAGCCCGAAGATACCGGCCAGAAGAACGCCAACCCCCATCCATTGCACCGCCGTGAACACCTCGCCGAAGATCAGGTAGGCGCCGATGACGGCAAACAGCGGCCCCGTGCCCCGCACCACGGGGTAGACGACCGTATAGGCGCCCTTGGTATAGGCCTGCGCCTGCAACAGCTTGTAGGCCGTGTGGATCACGAAGGCCCCAAGGAATATCACCCAAATATGCGGCTCTGGCCACGGCACCACGAAAAGCGCAAAAGGCGCCGCCATCAACCCATAGCTGCCATCAATTGCCGCCCGGCTGAGCCACGGGTCATGCCGCCCCTTCTGAAGCGCCCCGAACACCGCATGCAGAATGGCCGCGAGGATCGCCAGCACAAGTGCCAGCTGATGCCCGGCTTGCGTCCCTTCAAGAGAGATGAGCCACGCGCTCATCCCCGGCCCCGGCTGATGGAACCCTGCAACAGATTTCGGGGTTGAGAAGGCAGAGCTTTCAGGGATGGGAGTGAGGCAACCGGCATGTACCAGACCATCGTGAACGAATTCCAGGGCAGCTTTGCCGCCGTGCCCCCGGTGATCGCGGCGATCCGCCTGTCAGCCGCGCTGTTCTTCGCAGGCATCGTCGGGTTCGAAAGAGAGCGGCGCGAGAAACCGGCAGGGTTGCGCACGCATATGCTGGTGTCGATGGCGGCCTGTCTGTTCATCCTTCTCAGCCTGCAACTGGCCGAGATGTTTCCCGACAGCGATATCCGCGTCGATCCCCTGCGATTGATTGAGGCTGTGACGGCCGGTGTCGCCTTCCTTGCGGCGGGGATCATCTTTACCTCGGGCGGCAAGGTGCGCAACACGACAACGGGCGCGTCGATGTGGCTTGCAGGCGCGATCGGCCTTGCCTGCGGGTCCGGCCAACTGCCGCTGGCAGCGCTTGCCACCGGAATCGTGCTGGCCGTGCTGCTGGTCCTGCGGCAGGTCGAACGATGGATGGGCACGCGGTAGGGCCGCCCCCGGAACGCACAAGATCCCCTTGTGCGACAATCCGGGCAAAAGCTGGCCCCACTGTGCTTCACGACCGGTTGGAACCGGTAAGAGCCGCCGCGAATTCCTCGGGGTCGAACGGGGCAAGGTCGTCGATCTGTTCGCCCACGCCGATGGCATGGATCGGCAGGCCGAACTTGTCGGCAAGTGCCACCAGAACCCCGCCCTTCGCCGTGCCGTCAAGCTTGGTCATGACCAGCCCCGACACATCGGCCAGCTTCCTGAACGTCTCGACCTGGCTCAGCGCATTCTGCCCCGTCGTCGCATCCAGCACCAACAGGGTGTTATGCGGCGCATCCGGGTCCTTCTTGCGGATCACGCGCACGATCTTGGCCAGCTCTTCCATCAGGTCGGCGCGGTTCTGCAACCGCCCCGCCGTGTCGATCATCAACAGATCCGCGCCGTCATGTTGCGCCTTGGTCATCGCGTCAAAGGCAAGGCTCGCAGGGTCAGACCCTTCGGGCGCCGTCAGCACCGGCACCCCAGCGCGATCCCCCCAGACCTGAAGCTGTTCCACGGCAGCCGCCCGGAACGTGTCACCGGCCGCGATCACCACGGATTTTCCGGCGGCACGGAACTGGCTGGCAAGTTTGCCGATGGTTGTCGTCTTGCCCGAACCGTTCACGCCCACGACCAGCACGACCTGCGGCTTTGTGGGATAGATCGGCATGGGGCGCGCGACCGGTTCCATGATCCGGGTGATCTCGTCCGCCAGAAGCTGCTTGATCTCGGGCACAGACAATTTCCGCCCCATGCGCCCTTCTGCCATGTTGGCCGTGACGCGCAGCGAAGTATCGACGCCCATATCCGACGCGATCAGCAGCTCCTCAAGGCTTTCCAGCATATCGTCGTCCAGCGCGCGCCGCACCACTGTCCGGTCTTCGCGGCGGCCAAGCAACCGGCCAAAGAAACCGGTGCCCTGGGTTGGAACCTCCTGCGGTGTCTCCAGCGGGATTTCCTGCGGCGTGGCGGCCGGCCGGGGATCACCAACACCCGCAGGTATTTCCTGCGGGGCCTCTTGCGGAACCTCAACGGGGCTGTTGCCCGGAACCTCCGGCTCCGGTGTCGGGGCTGGCGTGGGCGTCACCGGGATTTCCGGCTCTGGGGGCGTTTGCTGTGGCAGGTCCGGCTCCGGGACGGGCTGCGGTTCTGCTGGCACATCGGGTTCGGGCGCCTGCGGAATTTCGGTTGGCGCCTCCGGCGCTTGGGGCGTTTCTTCCGGCAGGTCCGGCGCTGGCTCCTCTGGCAAAGTCTGCGCGGCGAGGGTCTCTTCCTCGCCACCGTCGCTGACAATCGCCTCCAGCCCCTCGTCAATCTTCGACGAGGACTTGAACAACCGGTTCTTCAGCTTGCCGAAAAAGGACATGGGTAGCCTCCGCCTGAGTTTCTCTTCACCTAATACGACATTGGCGGAGATGAAAGTGTCACAGGCGCATCCCGTCCCGCGCGCGGTGATGAAACCCCGGCATCCGCGCCGGCCCGAATTGCCAGCAAACCGCAATTCACAGGGTGTTTGAGCATTTCGAACGGGGCGAATACCAGAGTTGCGCGCCTTCAGGGCCAGCGCGCATCGCGGCGGCGCTGTTCCAACCGCGCGACCCATGCTGAAGAGGAAAGTGAAATGGCCCACTGATATTGATCGGGATTTTGCAATAGCCAAGAGGGGCAAACGCGAATCAGGATGTCCGGAGGACCCAATGCCCGAATACGTCATCGCCCCGCCCCCCGTTGTCGGCCTGCCTGTATCGGGGAGTGACGCGCTGTTTCCCGTGCGCAGGGTCTATTGCATCGGGCGCAACTACGCCGCCCACGCGATCGAGATGGGCGATGACCCGGACCGTGATCCGCCTTTCTTCTTTCAGAAAAACGCCAACAACCTCGACCCGTCGGGCAGCTTTCCCTACCCGGCAAAGTCCGACGATGTGCATTACGAGGCAGAGATGGCCGTGCTGCTGAAGGAAGGTGGCACCAACATTCCCGTGCAAAAGGCGCTGGATCACGTCTTTGGCTATGCGCTGTCGCTGGATATGACGCGCCGCGATCTTCAGGGCGAGGCCAAGAAGAAGGGCCGCCCGTGGGAAGTTGGCAAGGCGTTTGAGCGGTCCGCACCGATTGGCCCTGTGCGTCCCGTGGCGGAGGTGGGGCACCCCGCCTCGGGTCGGCTTGCGCTGACTGTCAATGGCGAGATCAGGCAAGAGGGTGACCTGAACCAGATGATCTGGAAAGTGCCCGAGATGATCAGCTATCTCTCCGACTATTTCGAACTTGCCCCCGGCGATGTGATCCTGTCCGGAACACCCGCTGGCGTGGGCCCCGTCCTCCGGGGCGACGTGATGGAGCTGTCCGTCGAAGGGCTGGACAGCCTGCGCGTCGAAGTCATCTGAACACCGCCCGTCCCACCATGCAGACACACCGGCAATGTCCCCCACCACGTGCAACGGCGGTTGACGAGTTGGGCGCATTTCTGGCATGGACCTTGGCATGTCCGGTTCCGGGGTCCGCCCCGGAGGCAAGAGGGAATGCAGTGCGGTGCGTGACGCGCCAACTCTGCAACTGCCCCCGCAACTGTAAGCGGCGAGCAAGGCTGATCGCGCCACTGGAGAAATCCGGGAAGGCCAGCCCGATGCGACGAACCGCGAGTCAGGAGACCTGCCGGATTTGTGCCCTCGGAAAGGGCGCCTGAACCCGGCGTCGGGGAGTGCGCCTGATCCATTGTTCCGCTTGGAAAAATGGTTTTCCGCCTCCCCTTCGTCCAGAAAAACTGCGTGCCGGGTGTGGCATGATGGGACAAGGACGACATGAGTTGAAACATCTTCTTCTCGCAACGATGGCAGCGCTTGCAGCACCTGCGTCAGCACACGCGCATTTCCTTCTGGAATATACGACAGACACCATGATCGACCGCCCCGGTGACGTGCCGGTCAAACTGGTCTTCTGGCACCCGTTCGAAAATGGCCATGTCATGGATCTGGAAATGCCCGAAGAGTTCTTCATGGTCCATAACGGCAAGCGGACGGATCTGCGCGATACGCTGGAACCCATCCGTTTCATGGGCAGCCAGAACGAAGCCGCGGCATTCAAGGGCTCTGTCCCGGTCAAGCGGTCGGGGGATTATGTGATCGTGACCGTTCCCGCGCCCTATTACGAAGAAGCCGAAGACATCTACATCCAGCAGATCACGAAGGCATTTCTGAACCGCAATCAACTGCCCACCGACTGGGCCGAACCGGTGGGTCTGCCGGTCGAGATCCTGCCGCTCAACAAGCCCTACAACATCATTACCGGCTCCACCTTCACCGGTCAGGTCGTCGCCAATGGCGCGCCCGTACCGGGGGCCGAGATCGAGATTGAATACATGGCGGCAGAGCCCGACATGCAAAGCTCTGCCGCATCGGATCCTGTCGTCTCGCCCATGCCGGGTGGTGCTGTCGTCGCCATTTCCGACGCGAACGGCTATTTTTCGTTCGGTGTGCCGAAAGCCGGTTACTGGGGCTTTGCCGCGCTTGGCGCGGGGCCAGTGACTACGCATGATGGCAAGGAACTTAGTCAGGATGCCGTGATCTGGATCCGCGCCTGGGATATGGAGTAACCATCCATGCACATCGTCGACGGCGCATTGTCCAACCCGGTCGTGATCGCAGGCGCCGTCGCCGCGGCAGGCGGCATCGCCATGGGGCTGAGATCGCTGGATCTGGAACGCATCCCGACCGCAGGGGTGCTGTCGGCCTCTTTCTTCGTGGCGTCGCTGATCCATGTGCCGCTGGGGCCGTCCTCTGTCCACCTTATCCTGAACGGGCTGGCCGGGCTCTTGCTGGGATGGGCCGCTTTCCCTGCCCTGTTCGTGGGGTTGCTGCTGCAGGCTGTTTTCTTTGGGTTCGGCGGTCTGACGGTTCTGGGCATCAATACGCTCAACATCGCGTTGCCCGCCGTGCTGGCCTGGATGCTGCTTGGTCGGCTTATCGGAGGCGGCAGCCCGGTATCGGGCGCTGTCTGGGCCGCGATTGGCGGGGCGCTTGCCACGGCAGGAACCACCGCACTTGTCGCGCTGTCGCTTGCGCTGTCGGGCGACGAATTCCTGACCGCCGCGAAATTCGTTTTCTTCGCACATCTCCCCGTGATCGTGATCGAAGCATTGCTGACCGGGTTTGCCGTGCTACTGGCCCGCAAGGTAAAGCCAGAGCTTTTCGCAACCGCCAGAGGGGTCCCGGCATGACCCGCCTGCTGCTGTTGCTGGCACTTTGCTCCGCGCCCCTGCCTGCGCTTGCCCATAAGGTGATCGCCGGGGTGTTCCCAGCCGGCAAGGCCATCGAGGGCGAAGTCGGCTTTTCCAACGGGACCATGGCCGCCGAGGCGGAAATCATCGTCACCGGCCCGCAGGGTGAAGAGCTGGGCCGGACCACCACCGATGCCGACGGCTTTTTCATCTTTGTACCGGCGATCAACACCGCGCACACATTCCATGCGGATCTTGGCGCAGGCCACGTGGCCAACGTCACGCTGTCCGCAGCGGAGGTGGCACAAATCCTCGGGGACGCGCCCCAGCCTTCCCAATCCGCAGGTGCTGGCGCGACCGGGCCGTCCGCCACCCAGGTTGCCGCACCCGCCTTCACCCCGGACCAGCGCCAGGCAATCGCCGAGGCAGTCCGCAATGAGATCCGTCCCCTTCGCCGGGAGATCGCCGCCTACCGCGAAAAGAACGACCTTCAGACCATTCTGGGCGGCATCGGCTATATCGTCGGCCTGTTCGGGCTGGGCTTTTACATCGCGGCCCGCCGCAAGCTGGCCGCCTGATGGCCCACGCTCTGGGACATGATGAAAAGACGCTGGCAAAGGTCGGCGCGGTGGGCGGTCAAGCCCTGATCGGCGCGCTTGACCCGCGGATCCGCATCGCGCTGGCCTGCCTCTTTGGCATCGTAACGGTCGCTCTTACGACCATCCCGGCACTAGTCGCTGCCCTTGCGGTTGCCTTGGGTCTTCTGTCCGTGTCGCGCCTGCCGCCGGGACGGACGCTGAAGCGCATGGCACTGATGGACGGGTTCATCCTTGTCATGCTGGTCCTGCTGCCCTTCTCTGTCCCCGGCGACGCGATTTTCACGCTCTGGGGGTTTCCGGCAAGCTGGCAAGGGCTCTGGCGCGCGATCGAGATCGGGCTGACAGCCAATGCCGCCATCCTCGCCCTGATGGTGCTGGTCGGCAGCATGGAGCCTGTCATGATGGGCCACGCTCTGCACAAGATGCGGTGCCCGGAAATGCTGGTCCATCTGCTGATGTTCACGATCCGCTATATCGAGGTGCTGCGCGAGGAATATCTGCGCCTGCGCGCCGCGATGAAGGTCCGGGGGTTTCGTCCGGGAACGAACTGGCACACCTATCGCAGCTTCGGCTATCTGGTGGGCATGATGCTTGTACGTGCCATGGAACGGTCTGAACGAATCCTCGACGCGATGAAATGCCGGGGTTTCTCGGGGCGTATCCTGCTGATGCAGGAATTCGCCCTGACACGTCGGGATCATATCTTTGCGGGTGCAATCTGCGTTCTGTGCATTGGCCTGCTCGCATTGGACCTCGCATGGCGCTGATCCAGCTGGACGATATCCGCTTTGCCTATCCCGGGCACGAGGCCGTGCTGGACGGCGTGTCCCTGACGCTTCGGCAGGGGCAACGGCTGTCGCTGACCGGTCCGAATGGCGCTGGCAAGTCCACGCTGTTCCGCATCATGCTGGGGCTTCAACGCCCAGATGCGGGCCGCGTGACCGCGTTTGGCAAAGAGCGTCGGCAGGAGGCCGATTTTCACGAGGTCCGACGCCGCGTGGGCCTGGTGTTTCAGGACGCGGACGATCAGCTTTTCTGCCCCACCGTGGCCGAGGATATCGCCTTCGGGCCGCTGAACCTTGGCAAATCGCGGGAGGAGGCGCTGGCCATCGTCGACACGGTGCTGATCGATCTTGACCTGACCCACTTGCGCGATCGGATCACCCACAAGCTTTCAGGCGGCGAGAAGCGCCTTGTGACGCTCGCAACCGTCCTCGCGATGGAGCCTGAAGTGCTGCTGCTTGACGAACCCACCAACGCACTGGATTCCCGCAACGAGGCGCGCTTGCTGGAAATTCTGAACAGCCTGCCTCAGGCCATCCTGCTGGTCAGCCACAATCCCGACTTTCGCGCGCGCATCGCCCCGGAAGAAATACGTCTGGAAGACGGTCGTCTGCACGGGGCCTGACGCCTGCCTGCATCAAGCCATTCCCGGTCAAACCCGCCCGGATTACTGCTTCCGCAGCAGATAGGTATCCATGATCCAGCCGTGACGCGCCCGCGCCTCGGCCCGCAGCGCGATGATCTCGGGCTCGGCCGCGCGCAGGGGGCCGCTATGCAAAATCTGCTCTGGCATGCCCAGAAAAGCCCCCCACCAGATCTCCACCCCTTCGGGGTCGAGCGTGCGGAAACTGCATTCGCCGTCCAGCATCACGACCACCGTCTCTGCCCCTGCGGGCCAGCCGTGATCGCGCAGCTTGCGCCCCGTCGTCACCACCACGGCGCCGTTCACCGTGTTGAACGGAATGGCATGCGCTGCGGTCAGCGCCTGAAGGGCCGTGATGCCCGGGATGACCCGCAGCCGCGGCGCGGGCGACAGTCGCGCGGCGATCCGCAAGGTCGAATCGTAAAGCCCGGGATCCCCCCAGACAAGCAACGCAACCGGGCCGTCGGGGGCATCTTCCAGCGCAAATTGCCAGCGCGCTGCAATCTCGTCATGCCAACGGGCGACACGGTCCTGATACGGTAGGCTGTCATCGCGCACCGGCATGTCAAATTCGATCACCCTGGCGGTTGCGCCTGCCCCGTTCAGGATGGCGTGGCGCAGATGGGCCAGATCCTCTTTGCCCGCACCCTTGCGCGGGATCAGAACGGTGGTGGCGTCGCGCAGGGCATCGCGCCCTTCCAGCGTCACATGACCGGGATGCCCGGTTCCGATGCCGATCAACCAAAGCTCAGTCAATGCCCACCCCCATTTCGGCCAGCGGCCCATAAAGGATCAGCGCCGGGGTGGTGCCAATCTCTCCGGACAGTTTCTCAACCAGCCCCGCAATGGTCGAGCGATGCAGGCGCTGCTCGGGGGTGGAGACTGCTTCGGCCAACAACGCGGGCGTCTCGGGCGGCAATCCGCGTGCAGTCAGAAGTGCGGCAAGTTCCGGGAAGGTGCGCTTGCCCATGAATACCACGGTCGAGGCACTCGGGTCTGCCAGCGCGTTCAGGTCGATATCCTCGGGCAATGTGCCTGCCGCGCCATGGCCGGTGACAAACTGCACCCGCCGGGCTGTCAACCGCCGTGTCAACGGGATGCCGCAGGCGGCGGCGGCCGCCACGGCAGAGGGCACGCCGGGGATGATTTCATATTCGATGCCCGCCTCGCGCAGGGCGGCCAGTTCTTCCTCCAACCGGCCAAACAACCCGCTATCGCCGGATTTCAGCCGCACGACGCGCTGTCCGGACCGGGCATAGTCGATCAGCAACCGGCTGACGTGATCCTGCTTTGGCGAGGCACGCCCCGCCCGTTTGCCAACGCCCACCAGATCCGCGTCGGGGTCGGCATGTTCAAGGATCGGGCCGGAAGACAGGTCGTCAAACAGCACCGCATCGGCGCGGCGCAGACGGTCCACGGCCTTCAGCGTCAGCAATTCGGGATCGCCGGGGCCGGAGCCCACGAAGCTGACAAAACCGGTCATGCGCCCTCTCCGGTGATAAGGTGAAAGAACGTGCCGCTGACAGTGCCGCGCCACGAGCCGGTCTCGGGCACCGGATTGCCATCGGCGTCAAACACGTCCGCCAGCGGGGCGTCGGGCTGTTCCAGAATGGTGGAATAGTGGAACTCGTGCCCGCGCAGGGCAGCGCCCGCCGCATGGCCCGGCAGGGGCGACTTCAGCACCGCGCGGCGGTAGCCAAGGTGGAACTTGCGCTTTTCATAGCTGGTCACCAGACCCAGCAGACCGGCCATCCGGTGCGCCGTGCCGGCCTTGTCGATCAGGGTCTCGCCAAGCGCCATGTAGCCGCCGCATTCCCCATGCACGGGGCGCGTTTCGGCATGGCTGCGCAGGCCCTTGCGAAATCTGTCTGCCGCGGCCAGCTTGCCCGCGTGCAGTTCCGGATAACCGCCGGGCAGCCAGACCAGATCGGCAGAGGCATCGGGCGCCTGATCCGCGAGGGGCGAGAATGGCAGGATTTCGGCACCAGCCGCCCGCCAGCCTTCCAGAAGATGCGGATAGGTGAAGGAAAACGCCGCATCCTGTGCCAGCGCGATCCGCTGCGCGGGCGGGGTCGGCAAGGGGCCGCCGGGCACGATGGGTTTGCCGGATGCAGCCGCTTTGATCGCCTCCAGATCCACGTGATCGCGCAGGAATTGCGCGTAGCCCGCAATAGCTGCCTCAAGATCGGGATGTTCGACCGCCTGGATCAGTCCCAGATGCCGTTCCGGCAGGGTCAGATCCCCTCGCCGGGGCAGCACGCCCAGAACCGGCAGGCCTGCGCGTTTCATCCCCAGACGGGTCAACCGTTCATGCCGGGGCGACGCGACCCGGTTCAGGATAACCCCGGCGAAGGGCAGATCGGGCATGTAGTTGCGAAACCCCAGCGCGGTGGCCGCCGCTGATTGCGCCTGCCCGCCCACATCCAGTACCAGCACGACCGGCCAGTTCATCCGCTTTGCGGTTTCCGCGCTGGTGCCAAAGCCGCTTTGGCCGCGCGTGGCAACCCCGTCATAAAGACCCATCGAGCCTTCGGCGATGCAGATATCCGCATCCGCAGCCTTGGCCGAGATCGCGGATAACAGCCCGTCATCCATCGCCCATGTATCGATGTTATACGACGCCCGACCGGAGGCAGCGCGATGAAAGGCCGGGTCGATATAGTCGGGGCCGGATTTGAACGGCTGCACCGCGAGCCCGTCCTCCGCCAATGCCCGCAAGAGGCCCAGCATCACCGTTGTCTTGCCGGTGCCCGACGAGGGCGCAGAGATCAAAAGGCCGCGCATGCTCATTGCCCCTCTGGCGTCCAACCCGACCACGGGCTGTCAGAGCTTTGCGGTCGGTAGCGGCGATCGTAATCGACCGCATAAAGGCAGCTTTCATCGAACCCCTCGCCAGCCAGCGCCGGGCCAACAAGGATCAGCGCGGTGCGCTTGATGTCCTCGCCAAGGCGGTCCTCGATATCGGCCAAAGTTCCGCGCACGATCTGCTCATCCGGCCAGCTTGCGCGATAGACCACGGCAACCGGGCAATCGGCGCCATAGGACGGGGTCAGGTCGGCCACCACACGCGTCAGGTTCTGCACCGACAGATGAATGGCCAGCGTCGCGCCGGTCGCGGCAAAATTCGTCAGGGTTTCACCCTCTGGCATCGAAGACGCCCGCCCCGGCGTCCGCGTCAGCACGACTGATTGCGCCAGGCCGGGCAATGTCAGCTCTGTCCCCAGTGCGGCTGCGGCTGCGGCAAAGGCAGGCACGCCAGGCGTGACAGAGACCGGAATGCCAAGCGCCCGCAGGCGGCGCATCTGCTCGCCCATCGCCGACCAGACCGACAGATCGCCGGAATGCAGCCGCGCCACGTCCTGCCCCGCCGCATGCGCCGCTTGGATTTCCGCGACGATCTGATCCAGATCCAGCGGAGCCGTGTTCACGATGCGCGCGCCTTTGGGACAATGATCCAGAATGGCCTCTGGCACCAGAGAGCCCGCATAAAGGCAGACCGGGCAAGACGCGATGATATCGCGCCCGCGCAATGTCAGCAGGTCGGGCGCCCCCGGTCCGGCACCAATGAAATGAACGGTCATGTTGTCTCTCCTGCGGCCAAGGCACATGTGGCCATGCGATCGTTTGATATTACCCGGCCTTGCAAAAGCCGTGCGCCCGGCCCTGCGGCGCAAAGCGCTGCCGCCTCGGCGACGCTGCCTGTGCCCCGCGCGGCAATCGAGGCGGGCGCCTGCGTGGCGGTCTGCGGCGACTTCAGCGCAAGCGGCGGGATGGCATGCACCGGCAAGGCAAGCTCTTTGGCAAATGTCTGGAAGGCGGGGCTGGCTGCCTTGTCGGCGGCGGTTGCCAGAGCCGTCACCTGCCCGGCCCCACCCGCACGGCGCAGCGCATCGTGCAGGCTGTCGACGCCCGCGGCAGAGCGGAACCCGAACCCGGCCACGATCATAGCGTCACGCTCCACTGCACAATCGGGTATGCGGCTTTCCACCCACGCAGCTTGCCCAAGGGCGCCGCCTGCGCCAGATCGATCCGCATCAGATCACCGCCCAGCCTGCGCTGCGCCTGCGTCAGGATCGCTTCCGAGTCCAGCGTCACCGCATTGGCGACCAGCCGTGCGCCTTTCGCCAAGGTTTCGAGCTGTTCCAGCAGATCCAAAGACAGCCCGCCGCCGATGAAAACCGCGTCCGGACGATCCAGACCTTGCAGCGCCTCCGGCGCCCTGCCTGTGATGACCCGCAAGCGGTCCATCCCCAGATGCGCTGCATTGCCGGTGATGCGATCCGCGCGATCCGCCTGCGCCTCGACGCAGGTGGCGCGCAGGGACGGGTCGGACAAAAGCCATTCAATCGCGATGGACCCGGACCCGCCGCCAATATCCCACAGATGCTCGCCCGCGCGCGGCGCGAGGGCTGACAGCGTCAACGCCCGCACCGGGCGTTTGGTGATCTGCCCGTCATGGTCGAACCAATCGTCTGGAATGCCGCTGGACCTGGGCAGGCAAGCGCCCTGCCCGGCCACCTCGATGGCGACGCAAAGCGGATGGTCAAAGCGCGCGTCCCTGCCCAGTCGCGAGGCTGCGACACTGGTGATCCTTTCGCGCGGTCCGCCCAAGGCTTCCATCATATGCAGGATGCTGTCCCCGAACCCTTCGGCCGCAAGGTATTGCGCCAGCCCGTGCGGGCCTTCGCCGTCGCGCAGCGTTGCAATAAAACGAGCCTGCGGCGCGAGATGCCGCCGCAGCCGCGCAAAGGGGGCGGCATGCAGGCCCGTGCAAAATGTCGTCTCTAACCGCCAGCCCAGACGGTTGGCAGCCAGCGCAAAGCAGGACACACCCGGCAACGCGCGCCATTCTTCCGGCGCCAGATGCCGCGCGATCACCGCGCCTGCGCCAAACCAGAACGGATCACCCGAGGCCAGCACGGCAACACGCCGCCCCCGGAAGGAAAGCAACCGGTCAATGCCATCTGCAAAGGGCACGGGCCAGTCCACCCTCTGCGTCGAGAGTTCCGGCAAAAGCGACAGATGCCGCGGCGGCCCCATGACGATTTCCGCCGCCTTCAACGCGGCAAGGCTTGCAGGCGACAGCCCTTCCGGCCCATCTTCGCCCAAACCGATGATCGTCAGCCAGGGAAGATCAGCCATGACAGCAAACCTCCTGATCCTTGGAGGCACGACCGAAGCCACGGCCCTGGCGCTGCGTCTGGCCCAGACTGGCATACCGGGCACGCTGTCGCTGGCCGGCCGTGTCACGCGCCCCAAGCGGCAGCCCCTGCCGCTGCGGATCGGCGGGTTTGGCGGTGTCGAGGGGCTTAGGGCTTATCTGAAAGACAACCGGATCAGCCATGTTGTGGACGCCACCCATCCCTTTGCCGCACAGATGAGCCGCAACGCCATCGCAGCCTGCGCGCAGGCCGATGTTCCGCTGATCGCGCTCAGCCGCGCGCCGTGGGCGGCGCAGCCGGGGGATGACTGGCACCACGTCCGGGACATTGCTGGCGCGGTTGCGGCGCTGGACCGCCCGGCATCGCGGGTGATGCTGGCTGTGGGCCGGATGCATCTGGCCGAATTCGCGCCGAACCCGCAGCATCGCTACCTGCTTCGGCTGGTCGATCCGCCAGAGGTGCCCCTGCCGCTGCCCGATGCACTGGTCATCGTGGAACGCGGGCCTTTTACGGTAGCAGGCGACCGCGCCCTGATGGAGGAGCATGGGGCAGAGCTTGTCGTCTCGAAGAATTCCGGCGGCTCGGGCGCTGTGGCCAAGATCACGGCCGCACGGGAACTGGGCCTGCCCGTCATCATGATCGACCGGCCCGCTTTGCCCGACAGGCGCGAGGTGTTCACCGTCGATGCTGTTCTGGACTGGCTGTCGCATCACAAGGCCGACCTCGGCGTGTAGATGATGGGCGCGCCCGCGCGGCGGATGATCCGGGTGCGGGACGACCCGACCAGAACGACAGTGCGCATATCCGCCATATCGGCTGTGCAGTCAGGCAAGGGCACTACGCGGATCGACTCATCCGGGGTAGAAACAGCCCGCGCGAAGATCACCGGGCGGGCATCGCCGCAGGCCTCGTTCAGCACTTGCAGCGTACGCTCAAACCCTTCGGGCCGGGATTTCGACCGCGGATTATAAAAGGCCATGGCGAAATCCGCCTCTGCCGCAAGACGAAGGCGCTTTTCGATAACCTGCCACGGTTTGAGGTTGTCGCTAAGATTGATGGCGCAGAAATCATGGCCCAGCGGCGCGCCGGCCCTCGCCGCCGCCGCCAGCATCGCCGTGATACCCGGCAGCACGCGAATATCCAGATCCCGCCACTCGGGCGCGCCCGCCTCGACCGCCTCGAACACGGCAGAGGCCATGGCGAAAACCCCCGGATCCCCGGAAGAGACCACGACAACGCGCCGCCCTTCGGCTGCCATGGCAAGCGCATGGGCCGCGCGGTCCAGTTCGACCCGGTTGTCGCTGGCATGTTTCGTCAGGCCCGGCCGTTCCGGCACCCGCGCGACGTAAGGAATGTAGCCCACGATATCCGTGGCCTCCGCCAGCGCGTCGCTGACATCCGGCGTGACAAGGTCTTCCGCGCCGGGGCCAAGCCCCGCGATGATCACCCAGCCGCTCATGGACGCCGCCCCTGCCCGTGCACCACGATGATCGAGAAATAGGGCGTGACCTTGTCGGACGCCTCTGCCAGACGCGTCACCGTCTGCCCGGGCATGGAGGCATATTCGACGAGCCACGCCTGATTATACCGGCCCGCCTGCCGAAGGGCCCGCCGCACCTTGTCGATATTGCGCCCGATCTTCATCACCACCAGCGCGTCTGTCTGCGCCATCCGGGTTGCAAGCTCGGCCTCGGGCAAGGTGCCCATCAGCACGGTCAACACGTCATCGCCCCATGTGATCGGCGTCCCGGTGGCCGTCCAGGCGCCGGACATGCCGGTTATTGCGGGTACGACCTCTACCGGCACATCGTCCTTGAGGCGCGTGTAAAGATGCATGAAAGAGCCGTAGAAAAACGGATCGCCTTCGCACAGCACCACAACATCCCGGCCCCCTTTGGCGAGGTCGCTCAGATGCGCGGTGCAGTCTTCGTAAAACGCGGCCAGCATCTGGTTATAGGCCGGATCGGTAAAGGGGATCTCTGTCGTGACGGGATATTCCATCGGGTATTCGACGGCGTCTTCGGGGATCATCCGGTCGACGATCTGGCGCGCCTGCCCCTTGCGGCCGGCCTTGCGGAAATAGGCCACATGCTCTGCCTTGCGCAGCAGCCGGTCGGCGCGCACGGTCATCAAGTCCGGATCGCCCGGACCAAGGCCAAGGCCATAGACAGTGCCCGCGCTCATTCCTTACGGCTCGCGATGGCATTGATCGCGGCGACGGTGATGGCACTGCCGCCAAGCCGCCCCGCCACGATGCAACAGGGCACGGGCTGATCGGCCCAAAGCGCCTCTTTGCTTTCCATCGCGCCGACAAAGCCCACCGGGCAGCCGATGATGGCCGCAGGGCGCGGGCAGTCCGGATCTTCCAGCATGTTGAGCAGATGAAACAGCGCCGTCGGCGCATTGCCTATCGCCACCAGCGCGCCTTTCAGCCGTGGCCGCCACAGTTCCAGCGCGGCGGCAGAGCGGGTGTTGTCCATCTCGCGCGCAAGCTCTGGCACCGACGGGTCGCGCAGGGTGCAGATCACATCATTCTTTGCGGGCAGTCGCGGTCGCGTCACCCCTTCGGAAACCATATAGGCGTCACACAGGATCGGCGCGCCACCTTCAAGCGCCGCCCGCGCAGTTTCGGCAAAGCCCGCCGTGAAACGGATATGCTCTTCCAGTCCAACCATCCCGGCCGCATGGATCATCCGCACGGCGATCTGTTCTTCATCCGGTGAAAACCGGGCCAGATCGGCCTCGGCGCGGATGGTGGCAAAGCTCTGGCGGTAAATCGCGGCGCCGTCTTTTTCGTAGTCGTAAGGCATCTATATGACCTCTTCGAGGTTCGTGATCTGTGCGGGGGTCAGCCCGCCTTGGCTGGGCTCTTCCCACGGTGCCCCGTTCAGGACAAGGTCGAATGCACCTTCCCGACCGACCAGCGTGACATCTGCGGCGCGGGGAAACGCGCAGCCCTTGGCGCAACCCGACACATGCAGGCTGCCGGAAACCTGCGCGGCAAGCCGGCCCGCGATCTGTCGGGTCGCGACCGTCGCTTGCGGGCAGTAAGGCGCGCCCGGGCAGGCATGCGCCCGCAGGATGGGGTCGTCGGGTGAATGGACAAATTCCTGGGTCAGGCAGGGGGCCGTTCCGCCACGCAGCCAGAACATGCGCCCAAGCATCAGCCGCAAGGCAGGCGCGCCGGTCTCCTGCATCAGTACGGACAGGGCCGCGGCGTCGATCTTTCCAAACGCGGCCCCAAGGATGCTGCCACCGTTTGCAGGACCAATGGTGAACTCCGCTGCGGCACTGCACGGCGCGATAACCTGCCAATCACCGGGCAACGCGACCTGCGCCAGATGTCGCGCCATGCGGCCATGGTCCCGACCGCCCGTCGAAATGAACCACGCCGCCATTTCGCGCAGGGCATCCATGGCTGTGTCTTCTGAGACGGGTCGCCCCCGCGCCGCGCCATCGGCCCGCAGGATCAGCCCGCCCTCGTCACTAATCTCGAACCGGAAATCGGCCGAGCCTGCCCGAAGATGCGCGCCGCGCCCGGCATCCAGAGCGATCCCCATCTTTTCCGGCAGGTCCGGCAGATCGGGCAAGGTCGCAAGAACGGCCCCATACAAGCGATCCGTCAGGTCGCCATGCCGCCAATCAGGGTCGATCAGGATATTGCGATGGCCTTCGACGCGCGGATCGGAATCGATCAACCCCAACCCGTCCAGTTCGGCCAGCAGCGCGGCGTGATCTTCACCTGCGACGCCCCGGATCTGCAAATTGGCCCGGGAGGTCAAATCCAGCGTGCCATTGCCGAACCGCTGCGCCAAAGCGCACAGGCCAAGCGTCTGGTCACGGTCAAGCTCGGCCCGAAACGGCCGCACCCGCACCACCAGCCCGTCGCCCGACATCATCGGGCGATGTGCGCCGGGGCACCAGCCCTTGATCTGCGGATTGGCCGACGGGACACTCATTCCAGCGCCTCCAGCGAGGCCCGGACAGAGTTGCGGCGCGTCTCCCAAAGGCCCGCCTCAAGCAGCGCATTGAAGCGGTCGCGCATCGCCTGGAATGCCTGCGGGTTGGCCTGTTGCAGAAAATCAGCCGTTGCCGGATCGCCAAGCGTGGCCTCGTGGTAAAGGTCGAAAAGATGCGGGCCGACCACACCGGCCAGATGCGCGAAGCTTGCCATATGGTCGAGTGTGGCGGCAATCTCCGCCGCCCCGCGAAAGCCGTGGTCGCGCATACCGGAGATCCAGTCCGGGTTGGCAGCGCGCGCCTGCACGACGCGGGCAATCTCTTCGGGCAAGCTGCGGGCACGGGGCGCCGCCGGATCGGTATTGTCGAGGTGCCATAAGGCGGATTTGCCGCCGGTGATGGCTTGCGCTGCGGCGAACCCCGCCTCATGCGCGGCATAGTCCGAAGCCAGCAGAAGATCGGTTTCCGGCAGGTCCTGCAAATGCACGAAACTGTCGGCGGCGGCCACGCGGGCGCGAATGCCAGCGCCGTCTTGCGTGGCGCTGTCGCCATCCAATGCCCAGGAGGAGGCTGACAGCCACGCCTCCCCTGCCTGCTGCCGCGCGCCTTCGGAATAGTCCTCAAGTGCCGCCCCCATGCCAAGGCCGAAACTGCCCGGGGCGGGCCCGTAAACGCGCGCCTCGTCGCGCCCGACAAAGGGGTTCCAGTCGGCTGCCTCGTCGCGCGCGGCCAAAGCCCGCACGGACTGGGCGAACAGGGCAGAAAGGGTCGGGAACACGTCGCGGAACAGGCCAGACACCCGCAGCGTCACGTCAATGCGGGGACGGTCGAGCTCTGCAATGGGCAGCACCTCGATCCCTGAAACACGCTCTGACCCTGTGTCCCAGACCGGGCGCACGCCCAGAAGATGCAGCGCCATGGCAAATTCCTCGCCAGCCGTGCGCATCGTGGCCGATCCCCACAGATCGACGATCAGCCCGCGCGGCCAGTCGCCCTCGTCCTGCAGATGGCGGCGGATCAACTCCTCGGCCAGCCGCACACCCTGCGCATAGGCCGCGCGCGTGGGCACCGATCGCGGATCAGTGGTATAGATGTTGCGGCCCGTGGGCAGCACGTCATTGCGCCCGCGATAGGGCGAACCCGACGGCCCGGCGGCGATGCGCTTGCCCTCCAGCGCGTCCAGCAGGGATTGCCGTTCGCCCGCCACCGACGCCTCTGTCGCAAAGGGCGCGCCCGGACGGGCCGGACGGCCCCAGATATGCAGGCCCTCGCCGAACTGGCTTTCCTTCACGTCGCAGACAAACCGGTCGATCCGGGTTATCGCCTCGGCCGAACAGGACGCGCTTGCAAGGCCAAGGTCATCCTCCACCCCAAGCGCCTGCGCCTCTGCGCGGATATCATCCTGCAACCTGTCGCGGCGGCGTGGGTCAAGCCCGTCGGCGTTGGAGAACTCGTCCAGCAGAGCCTCCAGCCGTACCAGCCGGTCCGGCGTGCCGCTTTGCTTCAGAGGCGGAGGGATATGGCCCAGCGTGACAGCGCCAATCCGACGTTTGGCCTGTGCGGCCTCTCCGGGATCGTTGACAATGAACGGATAGATCACCGGCAGCTTGCCGGTCAGCACTTCGGGCCAGCATGCGCGCGACAGCGCAACCGATTTGCCCGGCAGCCATTCCAGCGTGCCATGCGCGCCGATATGGACCAGCGCATCGGCCTGACGCTGAAGCCAGAGATAGAAGGCCACATAGGCGTGGCGGGGCGTACGCGAGAGGTCGTGATACTCGTCATCGCGCGCTTGGGGATTCCCGCGTTCGGGTTGCAGGGCGACCAGCGCTTTGCCCCGGCGGATCGCCGCAAAGCGAATATCGCCGTCCTGGCAGTCGGGGTCCTGCTCTGGCGCGCCCCAGATCTGGTGCAGCGCGTCCTGCAATTCGTCGGGGAGTTCGGCCAAAGCGGCCTTGTATTCCGCCAACGGCCAGCGGGCATCGCGTGCAAGCAGCGCGTCCGAAAGCGGCTCCTCCGATCCCTCGACGTCGTATCCGTTCTCTGCAAGATCCGACAGGATCGCACTGGCCGAGGCGGGCGCGTCAAGCCCCACCGCGTGGCCCATGTTCCAGTCCTTGCCGGGATAGGTCGACAGGACCAGCGCGACGCGCCGGTTCGCGGCCGGGCTGCGGGCCAGATGCAGCCAGCCTTCGACCCTGTCCACCACCGCAGCGATACGCTCCGGCTCTGCCGCGTGGGCGAAACGGGCGAATTGCAGATCCTCGTCACGGGCGCCGGGTTGCTTGAAGGACACGACCCCGCCCAGAATCCGGCCATCAACCTCTGGCAACACGACATGCATCGCCAGATCAGTCGGGGACAACCCGCGCGGCGCCTCGTCCCACGCTTGTCGGGTCGAGGTCGCTAGTGCGACCTGAAACACCGGCACCCCGCCCGCATCAAGCGGAGAGCTGCCATCCTTGCCCCGCCCCGAAAAGGCCGTGGCGTTGACGATTGCGTCCGGCGCCAGATGGTTGATCTGGGTGCGAAGCCAGTCTGCCGCATCGGGCGCCTTGAGCGAGGGCACATAAAGCGCCAGAACATCGTGGCCCCGCGCTTTAAAGCTGCGCATCAGGGCCTCTATTGGGGCGGTGTCGGCAGCGACAAGGTAGGACCGGTAAAAGGTGATCACGATGCGCGTGCCGGTTTTTGCAGGGAGATCGGCCGGATCATGGACGCCGCGTTCCGATGACCACGCACCCATCGGCGGCAAGGATTTGGACCCCGGCACCGGGCCTGCGTACAGCCCCGCCGCAAGTGACAGCTGCGCCAAAGCCGCCTGTGCCGCCACTACGCCGCCCGTGTCACACAGGTGGGCCAGTCGCCGCAGGGTGGAAACCGGCAGAGTCGATTCCGCATCCAACCGTGGATCGGGGCGGCCATCCGCGGGCAAGACCGCCAGTGCGATACCCTTTTCCTGCGCCAGCGCCCGCACCTGTTGCAACCCGTAAGACCAGTACGGCACGCCGCCGATCAGCCGGATCAGGATACCCTTCGCACCCGAAAGCGTCTGTTCGACATAGGTATCGACCGACAGCGGATGTTTGAGCGCCACGAGATTGGCCAGACGCAGGGACGGCAAGCCGCCCGTCGGCCCACCGCCGCGATGCCACGCTTGCGCAAAGGCGCCAAGATCACTGTCAGAGAAGGACAGCACCACCAGATCCGCCGGGCTTTGGCCCAGGTCGGTCGGTGTCTCGGTTTCTTCGAGCCCGTGGCTCTCGCGAAAGATCACATGCATGTTTTTGCGTCCGGTGTGGTGGAGACATCCCCACCCTACGAAGTCATGCCGGTTCGGTCGCGCCAAGCGCGGCTTCGATCACGTCACGGCGAATGTCGTCATGTTCAGCGATCACGACCAACCGGCCCTGCCGGGATTCGGCCCCTGTCCAGGGGCGGTCGAACTGATGCCGCACCCGTGCCCCGACCGCTTGTACCAACAGGCGCATCGGCTTGCCCTGAACGGCGGCATAGCCTTTCACGCGCAGGATGTTGTGGTCATTCGCGAGCGCCTCGATCGCGCGTACCAGCTGCGCCGGATCGGACAGTTCGGGAATATCGACAACGATGCTTTCGAAATCCTCGTGGTCGTGGTCATGCGCTTCGTCGTGGTGGCTGGGGCGCGCATCCATGTCATCCTCGGCTGCGGCCTCCAGCCCCAGGATGATGCGCGGATCGATGACACCCTCGGCGACCTCGATCACCGGCAAGGTGCGCGGCGCCTCGGCGGCGATGATCGCCTTGGCCTTGGCCACGCCTTCAGGGCCCGCAAGGTCAGGCTTTGTCAGCAGCACGATATCGGCACAGGAGATCTGGTCCTCGAAGACCTCGGACAGGGGCGTTTCGTGGTCGATGCTGTCATCGGCCTGCCGCTGCGCATCCACCGCCGCCACATTTGGCGCGAAACGACCCGCCGCAACGGCCTCGGCATCCGCGAGGGCAATCACGCCATCAACGGTGATCTTCGACCGGATATCGGGCCAGTCAAACGCCTTGAGCAGCGGTTTCGGCAAAGCCAGCCCGCTGGTCTCGATCAGGATGTGATCGGGACGCGGCTCCAGCGCCATCAGCGCCTCGATCGTGGGGATGAAATCGTCGGCCACGGTGCAGCAGATGCAGCCATTGGCCAGTTCCATGATGTTTTCGGCCGGGCAATCGGGGATCGCACAGCTTTTGAGGATCTCGCCATCGACGCCGACATCGCCGAATTCATTGACGACAATGGCAAGACGCTTGCCACCGGGGTTCTGCATCAGCTGACGGATCAGGGTGGTCTTTCCGGACCCCAGGAATCCGGTGACAACGGTTACGGGCAGCTTGGAGAAATCAGTCACGGGCGGGCCTCCTAGGCGGGATCAATGGGGTCAATCGGGGGGATACGCGCAATGCAGTTGCGCTTGAAATGCTCGGGCCGTTCGCGCCACGGGATCAGCCCGTCCGGCGTGGCATTGTAGCGGGACGCACCGTCCAGCAGCATCGCGGCTTGCGTGGTCTCGTCCAGCCCGCCGTAGACATAGGTCCAGCGGTTGCCGCCGCGCAGCGCAACGGTGCAGCCGGCCTCGCAGTTTTGCAGGCATTCAACGGCCCGCAAACGCACACCTTCGGGCAGCTCCCGCGCTGCCAGATCGTCATACAGACGCTGGCCGGGGCGGCGCTCATCCTCGGGGGTTTCCTGTCCCCGGCGGCATTTCACGCAGACCAGAAGCTCTGTCTGGGCGATGCCCTTCGGGTCGTCGAGATCCTTCATGCGCGATCACGTGTCCTGCGTCGTTGGAACGGGGCAAAGTGCAGGATCGCCCGAAGAAAGGGCATTGAACCTGACACCAGAACACCCCGTCCGGTTGCGATGTCATTCAGCTGGCAGGTCTCCCGGCTTGCGGATCTCGATCAGGTGGTCCTGATCTGCGGTGCCCCGTCCTTCCCAGCCTGTCAGGCCAGTGGTTCGGAACCCTTTCCGGTCACGGTCGCGGGGGCGGCTGCTTTGACCCGAAGACGTTCAGGCGCTGCATTCCCTTTTCACCTGTTTACACAGGCACCAGCTTGATGCCAGATGCGCCTCAATCCTGGGGTTTGTCAAGCAGAGGTCCGCGCCATGAGCGATGAAATCACCGTCCGCCACAATGAGAAGATGCGCAAGATCAAGGCCGCGCGCGACAAGATGATGGAAACCAAGACCGAAGAAAAAGGCCTGATCGTGGTGCATACCGGGCCCGGCAAGGGCAAATCCTCTGCCGGGTTCGGCATGATCATGCGCTGCATCGCCCACGAGATGCCCGCGGCCGTCGTGCAGTTCATCAAGGGCAACTGGGACACGGGCGAGAAGACCTTCCTGCGCGAACGGTTTGCCAAGGAGGTACGATTCTTCGTCTCGGGCGAGGGGTTCACCTGGGAAACGCAGGACCGCGAGCGCGACATCGCGGCGGCGCAGAATGGCTGGAAGATCGCCAAGGAACAGATCCTTGATCCCGAAATCCAGTTCGTTCTGCTGGACGAGATCAACATCGCCCTGCGCTACGACTATATCGATATTGACGAGGTGGTGGACTTTCTGCTGACCGAGAAACCCGCGATGACGCATGTCTGCCTGACCGGCCGCAATGCCAAGCCGGAACTGATCGAGGCGGCAGATCTGGTCACCGAAATGACCTTGCTCAAGCATCCGTTCCGCGATGGGGTCAAGGCGCAGAAGGGGGTGGAGTTCTGATGGCCGTCAAACGCCTGCTGACAGAGTTCGGCATGGGAAGCTCCCTGCGCCGACAGGACTATACCGAGGCCGCCACCCGCGCCGTGAAAGACGCGCTGTGGCACAATTCGATCAATCTGGCGGAGCTTTTCGGCAAGCAAAAGACCGAGATGCAGATCACCGTGGATGTCGGCGTGGCCCAGCCCGACCGCGTGGATGTGGCGGCCGTCAAGGCGGTCTTTCCCTACGGGCAGGTCACCGTGAACGTCACCCAGGGCGGCCTGGACGTGCCCCGCCCCGACGGCGACGGCAATCCGACGGTCATGGCCAATGTGGCAATCTCTGTCGCACTTGATGTGGAGGGTGCATGATGCAGCGTTTCATCATCGAAATGGGCATGGGCAACGACCTGCACGGGCAGGATTACACCAAGGCCGCAGGCCGCGCGATCGAAGATGCGTTGCGCCATTCGTCGATCCCGCTGTTCGGCGCCTTGGGGCTGGGCCATGATGCGATGCGCGTGCAGGTAACCGTCGGCGTGCAAGAGCCCGAGGCGGTCGATTGCGACACGCTTGCCGCCACCCTGCCCCGCGGCCGCGCCGAGGTGCGGGCCGTGAAAGGCGGGCTGAACGTGACCAACCCCGATACCGGCGAGTTGACCGTGATCGCGCAGGCCGCAGTCGAAGCGTTCTTGCCGAAACAGGTCTGACCCATGTCCCGCGCGCTGATGATCCAGGGCACCGGCAGCAATGTCGGCAAGTCAATGCTGGTCGCAGGGCTGTGCCGGGCAGCGCGCAGGCGTGGGGTGTCAGTGGCCCCCTTCAAGCCGCAGAACATGTCCAACAATGCCGCCGTGACCGCCAATGGGGGCGAGATTGGCCGCGCGCAGGCGTTGCAGGCGCTGGCCTGCGGGCTGCCACTACATACCGATATGAACCCTGTCCTGCTGAAGCCGGAAACGGATGTGGGGGCGCAGGTCATCGTGCAGGGGCAACGCCTGACCACGGCAAAGGCGCGCGATTATTTCAGGCTGAAGCCGCAATTGATGGGCGCCGTTCTGGAAAGCTTTGCCCGGCTGAAACAGGCGCATGATCTGGTGATCGTCGAAGGGGCTGGCAGCCCGGCAGAGGTCAACCTGCGCAAGAACGACATCGCCAATATGGGCTTTGCCCGCGCTGCCGATGTGCCAGTGATCCTGACGGGCGACATCGACCGGGGCGGCGTGATCGCGCAGATCGTCGGCACGCAAGCGGTGATCGACGCAGAGGATGCGGCACTCGTCGCGGGATTCCTGATCAACAAGTTTCGCGGTGATCCCAGCCTTTTCGATGACGGCTATGCGATGATCGAGGCGCGGACCGGCTGGCGCGGCTATGGCGTGGCGCCGTGGTTTCCAGAGGCGTGGAAACTGCCGGCAGAGGACGCGTTGGATGTGGCGGCCCCCTCGCGCAGTCAGGGTCTGCATATTGTTTGCCTCTGCCTGTCGCGGATGGCCAATTTCGACGATCTGGACCCCCTTGCGCAGGAACCGGGCGTGCGGCTGACGATGCTGCGGGCGGGCCAGCCCATTCCCGGCGACGCGGATCTGGTGATCCTGCCCGGCACGAAATCAACGCGCGGCGATCTGGCCTTCCTGCGCGCGCAGGGCTGGGATGTGGACCTTCTCGCGCATGTCCGGCGTGGCGGGCACGTTCTGGGCATTTGCGGCGGCTACCAGATGCTTGGCCACACGGTGTCCGACCCCGACGGCATCGAAGGCGTCCCCGGCAGCGATGCGGGGCTTGGCCTGTTGGATATTGATACGGTTATGACCCCTGCCAAACGGCTGACAAATGTCGCGGCGACCCATTGTGCCAGCGGGCAGGCCTTTCGCGGATATGAAATTCACATCGGCAAAAGCGATGGCCCTGACAGGGCGCGCCCCTTCGCCTGTGCCGAAGGTCTTCCGGAAGGCGCGATTTCAAGCTGCAGAAAGGTGCAGGGAAGCTATCTGCACGGAATGTTCGCGGATGACGCGTTCCGGGCGGCGTGGCTTTCGGAATTCGGCGCGACCTCCTGCACAAGCTATGACGCCACGGTCGAAGCAACCCTGGACAAGCTCGCCGATCACCTTGAGGCGCATCTTGATGTAGCGGGTCTGCTAGCGGCTGCGCGTTAGCGTCTGATCCCCGGACATGGCACGTTCCAAACGCGCCCAACCGTCCTCACTTCCGGGCAGGCCAAGGCGCAGCCAGCTTTCGGAATACGGGAAAACCCGCGACCAGATCCTGCCCCGTGCCAACCGGGTCTGCGCGGCATTGGCATCGCCGGTATCATAGGTACGAAAGAGCGGCGTACCGCCCACCAGCCGCCATCCTGCCTTGCTGGCCAAGCTGTCGAGGCGTTCTGCATCCTGCGTCAACCGCCGACGGGTCGCGGCTTGCCAGCTTTGGTCCGCCAATGCCGCGCTGCCTGTCACGATCGCCGGGCCATTGACTGCCCACGGGCCGGCCAGCGCGCGCAACCTGTCCGCAAGCTCCGCCCCCGTGACAGCAAAGCCCAGTCGCAGACCGGCAAGCCCGTAGAATTTGCCAAAGGACCGCAGAACGACGATGCCGTTTTCCTCCGGCCCAAGATGCGGGCAAAGAGAGCCCGCCGGGTCGGTATCGCCAAAGCTTTCATCCACGATAAGTAGTCCAACACTCTTGCTCAGCTCCAGCAAGGATTGCGGCGTCCAGACACGCCCATCCGGGTTGTTCGGGCTTACCACGGTCACAAGATCGGCCCCTGCCCCGTCGGCGGGATCGTCGATCATGGTCACCTGCCAGCCCTGCGCGCGCAAAGCGGCGGCGTGTTCGTTATAGGTTGGCCCGACGATAGAGGCCCGTCCCGGCCCAGCAAGGCGCGGAACGAGTTGAATCGCGGCCTGCGCGCCTGCCAGCGCAACCACCTCCGCCGTCGTGCCGTAGACCGTGGCGGCGATACGCTCCAGACCCGCTGTTTCGGTCTTTGTGGGCAGTTTCGCCCAGACGGAATCTGGCAGGGGGGGCAGCGGATACGGCACCGGGTTGATCCCGGTGGACAGGTCAAGCCAGTCGCCCGCGCCATATTCCTGCATCGCCCGGTCAAGATCGCCGCCATGATCACGCATTCACATTCCCCATATCCCGACGCAGATCGCCAATAGCATCAGCAGTGCAAACATCGCCCGGCGGAAAAGCGCAAGCCCCCGCACCACGTCCCGGGCCTGCGGATCGGGCGCTTCGCCATTCAGCCAGGGCTCTTGCGAAATGCGGTCACCATAGACGCGCGGGCCGGACAGGCGCACGTTCAGCGCCCCCGCCATGGCAGCCTCGGGCCAGCCGGCATTGGGCGAGCGATGATGGCGGGCATCCCGCGAAACGGCGCGCAACGCCTTGCCCGCCCGCCCCGAGACCAGCGCGAAGAGCAGCCCCGTGATGCGGGCGGGGACCAGATTGGCCAGATCGTCCAGTCGAGCGGCGATCTTGCCGAAATACTCGTAGCGCGTATTGCGGTGCCCGATCATCGAATCGAGCGTGTTGATCGCCTTGTAGGCGGCAATGCCCGGCAGCCCAGCGACCACACCCCAGAACACCGGCGCCACGATCCCGTCGGACGTATTCTCGGCCAGGCTTTCCAACGCAGCACGAGACACGCCAGCGGCGTCAAGCTGTGCCGGATCGCGCCCGACGATCATCGAAACGGCGTGCCGGGCGCCCGCCATATCCCCCTCGGCCAGCGGTCGGGCCACGGCGGCGACATGGTCATGCATTGACCGAAGAGCGACCAGCGGCCAGGCCAGAACGCCGCCGAGGATCACCCCCGGCAGGCCGTCCGGCAGCAGGAACTGGGCAATGCCTGCAAGCAGAAGCACGCAGCCCAGAACGGCCACAACCGTCAGCGCACCACGGGACAGGCGCGCGCGCGGGGGGCCTTCGTTCCAACGCGCCTCCAGCCAGCTGATGAAAGCGCCGATCCACGTCACCGGGTGCCCGATCCGGCGAAACAGCGCCTCCGGCCAGCCGATCGCGACATCCAGCACGCAGGCGACAAGCATCATCGCGGCAAAGCTCATGATCCGCCCCCGGTTTCGAAGCTGAGCACATGGGCATACCCGGCAGAGCGGAGCGCAGCCTCTGCGCCCTGCGGCACGGTGCCCGGCGCAAAGATCAGCCCACGCGCGGAGCCGGTATGGGCCCGCAGATATCCATACGCACCGAGCGCTTGCGCGAGCGCCTCTGTCGGGTCGCCCTCAGGCCCGCGCAGGGCGGTGCACCGCCGGGCAGATGCCGTGGCCATGCGGGCGAGCCCTTCAATCCCGATCCCAGCCTGCAAGCCGGTTGCAAGGTCCGAGATATCGGGAAAATCGAGATCAGCAGGGTCCGTTTTCACCGGCGCGCCCCAGAACCCACCGATGATTTCGGCCTTGGGGAGCGGGGCCACCGATGCAAGAACGCGGCCTTCCCTCGGGGCCCACAACACGCCATCCGGCCGCGCAAGCATAAGCGGATCACTTGCGCCTTCGACCTTGATGCAGGCATCAATCAAGGCATCCTCCTGCCCGCCCGCGGCGCGCGCCAGCGCCACCAGCGCCGCGGTGGAGGCCCCGGCCCCGCCGCCTGCGGGCATGGTTGCGGTGATGGAAAATCTGCCAGCCGTCCCGCCGACATGGCTCAGAAACGCCCGCGCCCGTGGCAGATCAAGAATGGCGGGGTCCTGATCCAGCGCAAGGCCCCCCGCGTCCACGCGGCGTATGTCGACATGCACCGCACGGCAGGCAACGGTCAGCAGGGCCAGCGGCCCATCCGGCCCCAGCCTGCCCTGCACCCATTCGCCAAAATGCCCGAAAACCCGCGTCACTTCGGCACGATCCGTTCGTTGGTCCGCACCACCGACAAACCGCCCGCGTGGCAGCGCAGACGGGTCAGCGACAGTGGTTCAATCTCGAATGACAGGCCCAGATGCGGCTGCCCCAGTGCAAGCCCGAGTGCTGCGCGTGCGGTTCCGGCATGGGCGACAACGGCGATCGGTCCGCTCTGTTGAACCTGCCGGAACAGGCCCCTCAATGCCGGTTCGGTCCGCGCCACCATATCCACGAAACTTTCCCCGCCCGTCGCCCGGATCCGGGCCAGATCCTCCAGCGCCATTGGTCCCAGATCGGGCAGATCGGCAAAGGCCATGCCGTCCTGCATCCCGAAATCCTGCTCCCACAGGCGCGCGTCGATCTGCGGGGTGACATCCGGGAACAGCGCGCCTGCCGTCTGCCTGCATCTCAGCGCAGGACTTACGACTGGCGTGACACCCGCCAGAGCCGCCTTCAAGGGGCGCAACGCCGTCGCATCGGGAAGACGCGCCGCCACATCCGTGCGCCCGCACAGCCGCCCGCCATGATCGGCCGGGGCGTGGCGTATCAGGACCAACTCGTCACGTGCAATCTCGACCAATGCGCTCTTTCCTCTTTGCGGCATTTCTGAAATGTCACGCCCTCATGGGAAAGTCGATTCTAATCACCGGCGGCGCCCGGTCCGGCAAAAGCACCCTTGCAGAGCGCATGACATTGCAGCTTGGCGTGCCCGCGATCTATATCGCCACGGCTCAGGCACATGACGATGAAATGGCGGAACGCATTGCACAACATCAGGCGCGCAGGGGGCCCGAATGGCAGACGGTTTCCGAACCGTTCGACCTGCCCCGTGCCCTTGCTGAAACGGATGGTCAGGGACCAAGGCTTGTCGATTGCCTGACGCTTTGGCTGACGAACCTGATGCTGGACGGGCGCGACTGGATGGCGGCCACCGATGACCTTCGTAGGACGCTGGCGCAGCAGAAGACGCCCGTGATCTTTGTGACCAACGAGGTTGGCGCTGGCATCGTCCCTGAAAACAAGCTTGCGCGCGACTTTCGCGATGCCGCAGGTCTGCTCAATCAACGCATGGCAACAGCTTGCGACGAACTCTGGTTCTGCGTCGCGGGCCACCCGATGAAGGTAAAACCCCAATGACAGATACGCTTCACCTGGAAACGCTTGGATCGGTTGGTGCGCTGGCCCGCAGCCTGCCGTCTTTTGATCACGCCTCGGCAGAGGCCGCACGCGCGCGGCAGGCGGAATTGACCAAGCCGCCGGGCTCGCTGGGTCGGCTCGAAGAACTGGCCGCCTTCATGGCGGGATGGCGCGAAACGGCCCGGCCCGAGATTGCCCGCGCGCAGGCGCTGGTCTTTGCGGGCAACCACGGGATCTGCGCGCAGGGGGTGAACCCTTTCCCGCAGGCCGTGACCGCACAGATGGTTGCCAATTTCGAGGCGGGCGGCGCTGCGATCAACCAGCTTTGCCGGATCTCCGGCGCCGAGCTTTCGGTCATCGCGCTGGATCTTGACCACCCGACGCAGGACTTCACAACTGCCGTGGCAATGACCGAGGCCGAATGCCTTGACGCGATGCGCCGGGGTGCGGCGGCAGTGGACGCATCGGCGGATGTGCTGATGCTGGGTGAGATGGGCATCGGCAATTCCACGGTCGCCGCAGCGCTTGCCCACGCGGCGTTTGGCGGCGCGGCACGCGATTGGGTCGGGCGTGGCACCGGGTCCGATGATGAGGGCGTCGCGCGCAAGGCCCGCGTGATCTCGGACGGTGTCACCCGTCACGCCGGGCTTTCCGGCATGGAACAGCTTGCCGCGCTTGGCGGGCGGGAACAGGCTGCGATCTGCGGTGCCATTCTGGCAGCACGGTCCGCGCGCATCCCCGTGCTGCTGGACGGGTTCATCTGCACCGCGGCAGCCGCGCCCTTATACGCAACCTCCCCTGCCCTGATGGAGCATTGCCTGATCGGTCATGCCAGCCGGGAGCCCGGCCACACCCTGCTGTGCGACGCGATGGAGAAAGAGCCGATCCTGTCGCTCGACATGGCGCTTGGCGAAGGCTCCGGCGCGGCGCTGGCGCTGTCGATCCTGCGCGGCGCGCTGGCTTGCCACAATGGCATGGCCACCTTCGCCGAAGCCGGAGTGTCAGCCGGGTGAGCGCGCGCCGCCGCATCGAGGAAGCGCGGCTTGCCCTGATGATGCTGACGCGGCTTCCGGTGGGCAGGCTTGCCGAACCGGCCCCCTCACTGGGACAGGCAAGCTGGGCCTTCCCGCTTGTGGGGCTGGTCATTGGCCTTGTCGGTTGGGCGGGCTTCGCAGCTGCGCTGTCCTGCGGGCTGCCCGCCACGCTGGCCGGATTTCTTGCAGTGGCCACAACGGCGTGGGCGACCGGCGCGCTGCATCATGACGGGCTTGCCGATTTCGCCGACGGGATAGGCGGCGGTCGCGACAGGGCGCATTGTCTGGAGATCATGCGCGACAGCCGGATCGGCAGCTACGGTGCCGTGGCGCTGATCCTTGCCATCGGCATCCATGTAACTGCGCTTTCTGCCGGAACGGCTGGGATACCCTTGCTTGCCTTCCTGCTGCTTGGCGTCGCGAGCCGCCTCGTGATGCTGGCGCTGCTGATCTGGCTGCCGCCTGCACGCACGGACGGCCTTGGCCGGGGTGCCACCAGCCAAAGCGCGGGCGCGATGGTGCCCGGCGGGGTGTTGGTGCTTTTACTTGCTGTGCTGACCGGCACAGACGGGATGGCGGCGCTGGTGGCCATATGCGTGGCCGCCTTCGTTGTCGCGGCACTTGCACGGCGCCGGATCGGCGGACAGACGGGCGATGTGCTTGGTGCTGCGCAAATGATCTGCGAAATCTCTGGCTGGATCGTCTGGGCGGCCGTCGCCACCTGAGCCAGAACTGCCAACAGGGAAGCCCCGTCAGGCAGTCGGGAAGAGGATCGCGTAAAGGTCGGTGAACATCCGCAGCGACGTGAGCAAAAGGAACACGCCAAAGGCCAATCGCAACGTCCGGCGCGGTATGGAATGTGCGAGCCTGACCCCGACATGCGCGAAACTGGTGCTGAGAGGGATAATCACCGCCGCCGCAATCAGGTTCACGTAACCGACGGAGAATGGCGGCAGCCCCTCGACGCCCAGACCCGCCAAGGCGTAAACAATCGCCCCGGGCAGGCCGATGACGAAGCCGATTGCCGCCGACGTGCCCACGGCACGCCGGATGTCGTAGCCCAGGAAATTCAGAAGCGGCACACCGATTGTGCCGCCGCCGATCCCCATCATCGCCGACAGGGCGCCGGTGATCGTCCCAAGCCCCGCCCAGACCCCCTTGGAAAAGCTCTTAGGTTCCGGCCCTTCTTTGGTGCGGCGAAAGATCATGTCAATCGCGACAAGCGCCGCCACGATGGCAAAGACGGCGATCAGGATATAGCCCGAAACATAGCCGCCAAGCAGCGCCCCCGCGATCACGCCGACAAGAAGCGACGGCGCCCAAAGGCGCAGCAGGTCCATATCGATGGCGCCGCGCCGGTAATGCCCATAGCCCGAGGACAGCGAGGTGAAGACAATCGTGGCAAGCGATGTTCCTACGGCGACCTGCATCGTCACCGCAGGCTCCATCCCCGCAGAGGACAGCGCGAGGTAAAGCGCGGGAACAATCACGATGCCGCCCCCGACCCCCAGAAGCCCCGCGAGAATCCCGCCGAAAATGCCCGCCCCAATGGCGATTGCCAGAAGCGGCAGGAAGGTTTGCAATTCAGTCATGGTCCCGTGGGCTCGCTTCTTGAGGGTTTGGCGCGGCATTGCCGCAAGGGGTGGAAAGGTGCGGGCGGCGGCCGCGATTGCAGCACTTATCTGCCTATCGCGTAGGCCTGCATCAGCCGCGGTGTCGCCGCCGCCTGAAGGCAACCGCCCGGGTGGCGCATCGCCGCGGTCAGCCGCCCGACCGTCCACGGCTCTGCCACGGTCACCCGATGGCCGCGGGCGCGCAAGCCTTCAACCGTGCCTTGCGTGACATTCGGTTCGATCATCATCTCGCCCGGTTTGGCCTCGCGCGGGTAAAAGCTGCCCTGAAAATGCATCGAATGGAACAGCGGCGCATCGATGCCTTGCTGCAGATCCAGACCGTGATGCACGAAGCGCAGGAACCAGACCAGCTGCCACTGGTCCTGCTGGTCCCCGCCCGGTGTACCAAAGGCGATGCGGGCGTCGCCCTTTTCAGCCATGGAAGGCGTCAGGGTTGTGCGCGGCCGACGCCCCGGCGCCAGCGAGGACGGCAACCCCTCTTCCAGCCAGAACATCTGCGCTCGAGAGTTGAGCGGGAAGCCCAGCCCCGGCACAACCGGGTTGCTTTGCAGCCACCCGCCCGAAGGCGTCGCCGAAACCATGTTCCCCCAGCGGTCGATGACATCAAGATGCACGGTGTCGCCGCGCCGTTCGGTCAGATGCGCCATTGTCGGCTCTTGTGGGGCCGCAGCAGTGACGCCGAAATCCTGCGCCGCGCGCTTCACGTAAGCCTCGGCGAGGTGTTCGAACCCCGCGATGCGACCGGGACGCTGGTCCAGCGATGCCTGCCGGGTGATCAGCGCCGCCCGTTCGGCGTTATAGGCGTCTGACAGCAGCAGGTGCATGGGTATGTCGCTATGGGCCGGATCGCCGTAATAGGCTTCGCGGTCGGCATAGGCGAGCTTGATCGCCTCGATCACGGTATGGACGAATTCCTCGCCCATCGGATCCATGCCTGCCAGATCGAAATGTTTCAGGATGGCGAGCGCCTGCAACAGGACCGGCCCTTGCGACCATGGCGCGGTCTTGTGCAGGGTCCAGCCGTGATAGTCGTAACGCAGCGTGTCTTCGTAGCTTGCGGACCAGCCTGCCATATCCTCTTTTGTCATCACGGCGCGGTGCGCCTTGCCAGAGACATCGTGAACCTCGGCCGTTTCCAGAAAATCGCCAATTGTGTCAGCGACAAAGCCCGCCGACCAGGCCTTGCGGGCCGCGTCAATCTGGGTGCAGCGCTCCGTGCCCGCATCTTCGCCTTCCGCCACCAGCCGTTCATAAGTGCTGGCAAGATCGGGGTTGCGGAAGAGCGTATTGGCTTGCGGAGCGGCGCCTCCCGGCGTCCAGACGGCTGCAGAACTGGGCCATTCCGTGGCGAAATAATCGCTCAGGCCGGATATCGTCCGGGCCACGCGCGGCAGGATCGGATGCCCGTCCCGCGCATAATCAATGGCGGGCTGCATCACCTCGCGCAGCGACAGGCTGCCATGATCGCGCAGCAGCAATAGCCAGCCGTCAAACGCGCCCGGCACGACGGTGGACAACAGCCCCGATCCCGGGATCAGCGTCAGCCCCTGTGCGGTGTAATGTTCGATCGTGGCCCCCGCCGGGGCGACACCCTGCGCGCAGATCACCCGCGTCTCGCCGCGTTCGGCACTGTGATAGATTACCGGCAAATCGCCCGCCGGACCGTTCAGATGAGGCTCCACGATCTGAAGGACGAACCCGGTGGCCACCGCCGCATCAAACGCGTTGCCGCCCTTTTCCAGAATGCCGAACCCCACCGCGGATGCCAGCCAATGGGTGGAGGTCACGACCCCGAATGTACCGCGTATTTCGGGACGGGTCAGGAAATCGGTCATGAAGGTTCCAGTCTGTCTTGTTCACGCATCCGCCAAAGGGCTGCCCGGCATCAGGGTCCGCACAGCACATGCCGACGGTCTGCATGTTCATGCGGCACTTGTCTGCCATGCGTAACCACCCCGGGGGCTGTCAGCAAGTCGCACCGCCCGAAGTCCCTGTCAGAGGGTCCGGCCACAACGCGGCTCCGGCCATCGATACGCCCGCGGCAGAGCGGTCAGTGGGCCGGTCAGGCGGCCCGGTCAGGCGGCCCGTCGCCCATGTTGACCTAAGGGCAAATTTCGTGATTGAAACGCCCGCACCTGCAATGTAACATACTAGTATAGCATACTAGTATAGCAATAGCTCAAAAGGACAGCATGGATCGCGCATTGAGAGTTCTGATTGCGGGCACCGGTTTTGCCGGACAGGGCCACGCAGAGGCGTTTCGCGGTGCGGGCGCAGAGATCGTCGGAATCGTCGGAAGAACGCCGGAGGTCGTCCGTGACGTTGCCCAGAACATGGGCATCCCCTATGCCGGCACCGATTGGCAGGAGGCGCTGACCGTCTGCAAACCCGACATTGTCTCTATCGCCACGCCGGGCGGCGCGCATTACGAGCCGATCAAGCAAGCGATTGCGCATGGCTGTCACGTCTTTTGCGACAAGCCGATGACCAGCAGTGGCGAAACGGCCGCCGAACTTCACGCGCTTGCACAGGCTAAGGGCGTCAAGACCGCCTATGCCGCGAGCTTCCGCTACACGGGCAGCGTGCTGCATGCCAAGCAGCTTGTCGCCAAGGGGGCGATCGGAGAGCCGACCGAGGTCGAGTGCATTTCCCACTTCAACCTGGAGCGTGAAATCCCGTTCGGCTGGTCCCATCGCAAGGCAGATGGCGGCGGGCGGTTGAACAACAACTTCACCCATACGCTGTCAATCGCCTGTTCGGTCGTGGGCGAAAAGATCCTTTCGATCATTGGTGAGGTCCGAGACGATCTGGGCCGCGCGCCCATCGTCGAAGGCGTGCACAACTTCGCCACGCGCCGGAACTTCATCCCCAAGGATCTGGACGATCCCGCGCTCAAATGGGGAGAGAGCGATGTAGAATGGTCGTACACAGTGCTCGCGCGGCTCGACAGCCCGTTCGCGGATAAACCCGTTTCGGTTCTGTTCAAACATGGCGGTCTGGTGCCGCGCTTCCACGAAGATCACATCGTCTTTTACGGCACCAAAGGCGCGATCTACATCAAAGGGCATTACGGCAGCGGGCAGCTCTACCTCGCTGACAAGACCGGGACGTGGCAGGAAATGCCCCTGCCGCAAGACATCGCAGATACCGTTCCGCAGGTCAAAGGCGAGACGGAGCAATGCTGGCACTACCTGGCGCGTGAATTCGTCAGGGATATCAGCGGCGAGCCTGTCGCCCCCTACCCGACCTTCCGGGAAGGCAGCCAATATCAGCAGATCATCGACCTGATCCGCAAGAACGACAACTGGACAGATGTGGCCCATCTGGCCTGAGGAGCCCACACCATGAAGATCACCGATGCCAAGGTCTTTGTCGGCGGTCCCGCAAAGAACTACGTCACGCTCAAGATCATGACCGATCAGGGTGTCTACGGTCTTGGCGACGCGACGCTGAACAATCGCGAAACGCTGCCCGCCGCCTATCTTCAGGACTACCTGATCCCCAACCTGATCGGCATGGATCCCCGCAATTCCGAGGATATCTGGCAGTTCTTCTACCGCGGTGCCTATTTTCGGCGTGGCCCCATCTCCATGGCCGCGTTCGGGGCAATCGACATGGCGCTGTGGGACATCAAGGGCAAGCTGGCGGGCATGCCGCTTTACCAGCTGTTCGGTGGCAAGAGCCGTGATGGCGCGATGGTCTATGCCCATGCGACGGGCGCGGACCTCGAAGACCTGATGGACAGCATCGCGCATTACGTCGAACAGGGCTACAAGGCGGTGCGCGTGCAATGCGGCATCCCAGGCATGCCCTCGGCCAGCTATGCCGTCCCCGAGACCAAGGGTGAAGGCAAGCATTACATCAGCGATTTCAGCGGCATCCGTCCGAAGGTAGAGGTATGGGATACCGACCGCTACATGCGCTACATGCCTGGTGCGCTGGCCGAAATCCGGTCACGTTTCGGGCCTGATCTGAAAATCCTGCATGACGTGCATCACCGGCTGCTGCCGCGTGAGGCGGCGGAATTTGCCAAGGCGGTGGAGCCCGTGGGCCTTTACTGGCTGGAAGATCCGACCCCGGCAGAGGATCAGGACGCGCTGCGGCTTTTGCGGCAGCATTCCACTGTTCCCGTGGCCATCGGCGAGGTGTTCAACTCCATATATGACTGCAACAAGCTGATCGAGGCCGAGTTGATCGACTTCATCCGCGTGGCTGTCACCTATGCGGGCGGGATCACGCATGTGAAACGCATTGTCGATCTTGCCGGGCTGCACCATGTGCGCACCGGGTTTCATGGCGCGCCCAGCCACTCGCCGCTTTGCATGGCGGCGCAGGCACATCTGAACGCATGGGCGCCCAATTTCGGCATTCAGGAATACCTCGTTCTGGGGACGCCCGAATGTGACGCGCTGTTCCCGTCCGAACACCAGATGGAAAACGGCATGGTCTATGTCAGCGACGCGCCGGGGCTGGGCGTCGATTTCGATGAAAAAGAGGCCGCACGCTACAGCTATGCGCCCGGCAGCCACCCGGTGGTGCGCCTACAGGACGGAACACTCTGGAATTACTGACCGGTGGTCGGCCAAAGCCACACCACCTTCGGCACTATTTCGAATTTTTCATGCAGACGTGACCCTCGGCAACCGGGGATCTCACGGCGACACCAATGGAGGAGAGTGTCATGAAGAACGGACCTGCACTATGCTTGGCGGCTCTTGTCGCGGGCGCCTCGCCCGCGCTGGCGCAGACGCTGACAAATCCCGGCTTTGAGGCCGGATGGGGAGGCTGGAACGATGTCGATCCGAACAAGGACGCGACCTCTGTTTCCGGGCATTTCAACACCGGGCTGAAATCTGCGAAGATCAGCAAGGAAACCGGACATTTCGAACAGACTGTCACGCTCTACCCGGACTCTGAGTATGAGCTGAAGGCTTTCGTGAAAGGCCCCGGCATCGTGGGCGTGGAGGTCGCCGGCACTGAGGTCACCGCCAGCTCTGCGGGCGATGGCGAAAACTGGGTGCAGTTGAACATTCCGTTCAAGACAGGGGCCGATACAGGCGCGCGCGTGTTTGGCGGCTGGGGCGGCGACGAGGCCCGCTTTGACGATTTCGAACTGGTGGCCGTTTCAGGCCCGGCAAAGATCGCAGCAGAGGAGGTCGCGAGTGGCCCCCGGGAATACACCACCCTGCCCGATGGCTGCGAAGGCATGGGCCAGCTGCGTGTCAAAAAGGTGCGCGCAGAGGGCGACTATGACAAGGAATACGCCCCCGACCGGGTGATCGACCATAGTTTCGACGCGGATTCGCGCTGGTCGGCCAAGGGCGCCGGGCGCGAGATCGTGCTTGACCTTGGTATGCCGCAGACCCTGAAAGAGCTGGGCATCGCCTTCTACAAGGGCCATGAGCGCAAGAGCCATTTCGAGATGGCGGCCTCTGTCGATGGCAAGGCCTACGCCGCCTTGATCCCGCGCACGACAAGCGCGGGCAAGACCACCGCCATCCAGCGGTTCGACTTTGACGACATGATCGCGCGTTACGTCAAGATCGCGGCCTATGGCAATGAATCGAGCGAATGGAACTCGATCCTCGAGATCCAGCCCTATGGCTGTGGCCTTGGCATGATCGACCCGACAGGCGACGGATCGGACATGGCGGAATATTCCAACAAGGGATTGTTCGGGTTGTTCACCGACGTCCCGCCATCCGAAAACTTTGACCTGTCCGGCTGGAAGATCACCGTGCCCTACGACAGGAACGGCGACGGCAAGGTGGATGAGATCGAAGAGGCAGAGCTTGGCTCCGGCTGGCAGGATCCAGAGGTTTTCTACACCGACCCCGTGACCGGCGGGATGGTCTTCCGCACTATTCCAGCGGGCGTCACCACGCAGAATTCCAGCTACGCGCGGTCAGAGCTGCGCCAGATGATGCGCGCCGGGGATACCTCTATCTCTACCCGCAACGACGATGGTACGCCCACGCAGAACAACTGGGTCTTCTCGTCTGCACCGCAAGAGGCACAGGACATGGCGGGGGGTGTGGATGGCACCTTGCGCGCCACGCTGGCCGTCAACCAGGTCACCCGGACGGGCGAGCAGGGCAAGGCCGGTCGGGTGATCATCGGCCAGATCCATGCCAAGGATGACGAGCCGATCCGTCTGTATTACCGCAAGCTGCCGGGCAACAAGTTCGGGTCGATCTACTATGCCCACGAGCCCATCGGCAAAGATGACATCTGGGTCGAGGTCATCGGCGAGCGCAAGGACAATGCCGAAAACCCGGTGGACGGGATCGCGCTGGACGAGATCTTCAGCTACGAGATCAAGGTATCCGGCAAGGAGGTTGATGGCGTCATCCACCCGATGCTGGACGTGAAGATCATCCGCGACGACGGCACGGAAATCGTGGCCCCCAGTTTCGACATGGTGGAAAGCGGCTACAACGTTGCCGACGACTTCATGTATTTCAAGGCCGGGGCCTATTCGCAGAACAACAGCACCTTGCCGGGCTGGCGCGATGCGGATCAGGTGACCTTTTTCAAGCTGGAAACCGAACACTGATCTGAATGACTGATCGGGGGGGCCTGAACTGTCATGTTCGGGCCCCTTTTCTGTCCGGTGCGGGCTTTGCGGGCGCGCCGGAATATCTGCGATAAAGCGGATTGTGCCTGCCGCCCCCTGCCCCGCAGGTCAGACCGGCTCTTGCCCGTTCGGCTTTGGATAATCGCACATGCGCCCGGTCGCTATCCCAAGACAGGCGCGCCATTCATGCCGTGCCCCTCTGTCTTGCTGCAATCCGGGTGACCGCCTCAGGTGAGCGGCGAGCAATCCGACGCGCTCAGATCCTGAACCGGGTCGCCTTCACTGCATTCCTGCCCGCTGACCGGATAATGATCCGGCTCTGCACATCCGGCCAGAAGGACGAGCAAGAACGCGGCGGCGAATTGAAATGGTCTGATCATGGTTAGCCTACCTTTTCGGTGGTGATGTGTGATCGCGGGAAACACCCGCGACCGATGAATGTCTTGCGACGATGTGGCGCCGCGATTGCCCCGATGCGGAAGGCTGGCGCGACCGCTGTGCAACGCATAGCTCGGGCCGGCTATTGCCGCGCATCCGGCGCCCTCCGCTTCGTGCGCTGAAAGCCCTCGCCATCCCCGTATTCAACGAATTCCGGGTAAAGGTCGTGCATGCCCGCCATGCGCTTGGCATGTTTGATCGGGCACCAGTGCTTTTCCGTCCGCCCCGCGATCTCGCGCGCATAGGCGAGCAGCCCGTTGCCATAGGAACAATACATGCAGTTCAGCTTTTCCAGCCCGTTGAGATAGGGCAGCTGGCCGCGATCAAAGGTGATGTAGTCGGCGCGCTTGACCTTCTCGATGCCGTAGACCGGAAAGCAGATCGCCTGATAAAGAGTTACAAACAGGTCCAGCAGCACGAAGGGGATGATGACCGCATAGATCACCGGGGCCGTCAGGACGACAAGCAGCCGCGCCCCCGCGATGTAGGATCCCAGCCTCTGCCTCAGCTCACGTTGCCGGCGCAGCACATCCTGTTCAAAAATCACGCGCCCGCGTTCGATCCGGTAGTGAAACTCCTCGCGCCGACGCTCGAATTCATCCTCAAGCTCGTCTTGCAAGGCGCGCATGTTCTCGACCAGCCTGTCAACTCTGTCGGCCATGTGGTCCCCCTTTGCGATCAGCGTTGTCCGGATGCCCTGGCATGCCGTTTCGTCCTTTCATGCGTGCCTCCGAATGTCAGGCCGGTTCCGCGGCTATTCGGGGGCGTCATTCATGGGCAGAGTAGCGCCTTCCGGCTTGCGTGTTTTTGAGGTCGATCAACCCGGCGCAGATTTCACGCCCCGCGATGCGGCGACGAATCTCCGGCGTCCCGATACCCACACGAAGGCACAGATTTCATGCCATTGATCGCCGCACGTGCAGGCCTGCACAGGGCTTGTTCGTGTTTTTTGACGTATTTCTGAACCGATCAGTTTGCATTGAGCAGAGTTTGCCTTAGTTAAGCCCCAGCTCTCGAACGACTCACAGGGACATTCCGTGCGCAAAATTTTCTCGATTTTCTGTGTTCTCGCCCTGACCGCGAGCCCGCTCGCCGCTCAGGACGTGCCAAAACCGGTAAAGCTGATGGAGCTCCGTTCCGGCCCGATAGAGCTGCAACGGCAGTTCTTCGGACAGGTGCAGGCCAGACAGACCGTTGATCTGGCCTTTCAGGTCGGTGGGCAGATAGAGGTTCTGGACGCCGATGAAGGCAGCCAGAAGGCCAAAGGCGCGCTGATTGCGAGGCTCGACCTTGACGGCTACCAACGTTCGCTGGCGCAGGCGCAGGCCAATTACGACAAGGCGCAGCGCGATGCGGAACGGCTGGAATCACTGCGCGGTCAGGCCGTGTCAGACGTGCAGGTGCGCGACGCGGAAACCCAACTCCAGCTGGCCCAAATCGCGGTTGCGGATGCGCAGGACAATCTGAACCACGCAACCCTGCATGCGCCGTTTGATGCGCTGGTCGCGCGGCGGCTGGTGGCCAATTTCACCACTGTTCAGCCCGGAACCCCCGTGGTCCGGCTGCATGACGTGTCAGAACTGCGCGTCGATATCGAAGTGCCCGAAGTGCTGTTCCGGCAGGCAGGCGCAGGTGGTGCCGTGTCTTTCCTGGCAGAGCTGCCGGGCGACAGCACGCGCTACCCGCTGGTCATGCGCGAGTTCGAGACCGAAACATCCTCTGTCGGGCAATCCTACACGATCACGCTGGGCTTTGTTGAAAACCCCGGCGCCTTTGTGCTGCCCGGCGCGTCAGTCACCGTTTATGCTTCGGCCACCGGGGCGGCCCCTGACGGGACGATCCTGCCCGAAACCGCGCTGATCTATGACCCGGCGGGCAAGCCGTTTGTCATGGTCTACGAGGACGGCACCGTGCGTTCTGTCCCGGTAGAGATCGAACTGCACCAAGACGGGCGCATCCACATGACGAAGGGCCCCGCGGATGGCACGCAGATCGTGCTGACCGGTGCATCGCAACTGTCGGACGGGCAGCCCGTGCGCCCCTTTACCCGCGTCGGAGAATAAGCCCATGTCCATCGCGCGCGCGTCCATTGACAGGGCGCTGATCACCTGGATCCTGATGCTGGGATGCCTGCTTGGGGGGATTTGGGGCTTTGCCACGATCGGGCGGCTCGAAGACCCTGCCTTCACCATCAAGAACGCCATCATCATCACGCAATATCCCGGCGCCACGGCCGAACAGGTGGCGCGCGAAGTCTCGGAACCCATCGAATCCGAGATCCAGAAGATGGGCGAGATCGACTTTATCACCTCGTCCAACAAGCCCGGGGTCAGCCGCATCTCGGTCAATATTGAATCGACCTATGATGGCTCGGAACTGCCGGCGATCTGGACAAAGCTGCGCAACCGGGTGGAGGACGCCCAGCGTAGCCTGCCCCCCGAAGCAGGCACGCCCATCGTCAACGACAATTTCGGCGACGTGTATGGCGTTTTCTATGCCGTGACGGCGCCGGGGTTTTCGGATGCCGAGGTGCACGAGATTTCGGACTATCTGCGCCGCGAGCTTCTGGCCGTTGACGGGGTTGCCGATGTTGCCGTGGCCGGGCTGCCCGAAGAGGCGGTCTATGTCGATGCCCGAACCTCGATCATCACCAATCTTGGCATCGCGCCGGACGCCATCGCCGCCGCCCTGTCCACCACCGACACGCGCACCGAAGCGGGTAGCGTGACGCTAAGCGGGCAGGATGTCCGCATTCAGGCGCCCGAAGGGTCCGATACGGTCGAGGAGATTGCCAATCTGACCATCGGGGTCGGCGGCGATGTGATCGACCTGCTTGACCTTGCAGAGGTCAGCCGCAGCCGTGTCACCGAACCAAGCCAGATCATCCGTTTTCAGGGCGAGGACGCCTTTACCCTGGGCGTCGCGGGCAAGGCCGATCTGAACATTGTCGATGTGGGCAAGCGGGTTGACGTGCGCCTGTCAGAGATCCTGCGCGACATTCCGGCGGGGGTGGAGTTGCATCCGATCTACCAGCAGCATGTCGTTGTGGACGAGGCCTCCAACGCTTTCCTTCTGAACCTTGCGATGTCCGTGGCCATCGTGGTGATCGTGCTTGCGCTCTTCATGGGGTGGCGGGCGGCTGTGGTTGTGGGCGCGACGCTGCTTCTGACCGTCGTGGGAACCGTGTTCCTGATGTCTGTCTTCAGCATCGAGATGGAGAGGATTTCGCTTGGTGCGCTGATCATCGCCATGGGCATGCTGGTGGACAACGCCATCGTTGTGGCCGAGGGCATGCAAGGCGACATGAGCCAGGGCAAGACCGCCCGCGACGCGGCAGAGGACGTGGCCAGCAAGACGCAGATCCCGCTTCTGGGGGCCACCGTGATCGGCATCATGGCCTTTGCCGGTATCGGCCTGTCACCGGACGCAACGGGTGAATTCCTGTTCTCGCTTTTTGCCGTGATCGGGATCTCCCTGCTGCTGTCCTGGGTGCTTGCCATCACCGCAACCCCGCTTCTGGCGCATTACTTCTTCAAGGTCGGCACCGGCGAGGCGGGCGATCAGTATGGCGGTCCGCTGTTCAAGGCGTATCGCGGGATCCTGTCGCTGGCGCTGAAACTGCGCTATCTGGTCATCCTCGCGCTGATCGGCATCACGGTTGTCTGCTATATCGGTTTCGGACAGGTGAAGCAGCAATTCTTCCCCGACAGCAACACCCCGCTTTTCTACGTGCATTACAAGCTGCCGCAGGGTGCCAGCATCCATCGTGCATCTGAAGATATGGCCGTGGTCGAGGATTGGCTGAAAGAGCGCGACGACGTCGTCGCCACGTCGACCTTCATCGGCGGCGGGGCCACGCGGTTCATGCTGACCTATGCCCCCGAGGAGTCGCTGGCAACCTATGGTCACCTGATCATCCGGACCGAATCCCTTGAACAGATCCCCGAATTGCGGGCCGATCTGGAAGAGTTCGGGCGCAACACCTTGTCCGCTGGCGAGTTCCGGACAGAGCGGCTGGCCTTCGGCCCCGGCGGTGGCGCTCCGATCGCTGCGCGTTTCTCCGGGCCGGACCCGGTGGTGCTGCGCCGCCTGGCCGAGGAGGCAGAGCAGGTGCTGATCGGCGCATCGGACCAGTTGCAGGATCTGCGCACCGACTGGCGGGAACGGGAATTCGTGATCCTGCCCCGCTTTGCCGACGAACGCGCCAAGGCCGCCGGTGTCACGCGCGAGGATGTGGCACAGTCCCTGCAACTTGGGTCCGAAGGGATCAGCGTCGGTTTGTACCGCGAAGGTGACCGGCTGATCCCGATCATCCTGCGCACCGAAACCGCCACCGCCGAAGGCATCGCGCATCTGGCGGATCTTCCGGTCTATTCCGCCGCGGCACAGTCCTACATCCCCGTGACTCAAGTGACGGACGGGTTCGGGTGGGAAGCGCAGAACACGCTTCTGATGCGCCGCGACCGGGTGGAGACGATCACCGTTCAGGCCGGGGTTCCGGCGGGTGTGAACGCATCGGCTGTCTTTGGTGAAATCCGCGACGTGGTCGAAGCGATTGACCTGCCCGAAGGCTACAAGCTGGAATGGGGCGGCGAGTACGAGAACTCGACCAAGGCGCAGGCAAGCCTTGGCAAACAGCTGCCCCTATCGCTGATCATCATGGTGCTGATCTCTGTCCTGCTGTTCGGCACGATCCGCCAGCCCGTGATCATCTGGCTGCTTGTCCCGATGAGCGTCAACGGCGTGGCTTTGGGGCTGCTTGGCACCGGTCTGCCCTTCTCGTTCACCGCGCTTCTGGGTCTGCTCAGCCTGTCGGGCATGCTGATCAAGAACGGCATCGTTCTGGTCGAAGAGATCGATCTGGTCCGGGCCGAGGGCGTCGGCTTCCGTCAGGCGATCCTTGATGCGTCAACCTCGCGTCTGCGGCCGGTGGTTCTGGCGGCGGCGACGACGATCCTCGGGATGATCCCGCTGTTGTCGGATGCGTTCTTTGCGTCGATGGCGGTGACGATCATGGGCGGGCTTGGTTTCGCGTCGATCCTGACGCTGATCGCCGCGCCGGTCTTCTACTACAGCTTCTTCCCGAAAGAGCGACGCGCTGACGCCAAGGCCACGGCCTGACGACCCCATCGCCGCCGGGGCATCACCCGGCGGCCGGCCCCTACCCCCGCCCTGCCTGAAAATGGCGGGGCGGACACACGCCCCCGTTAAGCCGGACCCATTCCAAAGCACCGTCGCTGCCAATGGCGCGGCCCCGCTTTCTTCACATCGAGACGATGCAAAGCGCCCCCCGAAACCGGGGGGGGGGGCGGGTAAGGCACATTTCACGGCCCCTCGCCGCGACAGGCCAACCGCAATCGCGTGGCACCAGCCTGGGATCAAGTGGCCCCGCCCCTGCCCCTCGCCCAAAGTCATTGACTTCGATCAAGGCTCGCCGAGCGCGCAAACGCTATTTATCATGCAGTGATCCCCGGCACGATGCGACAGGTGAAGCTTGACCAATCGGACCACAAACGCCGCGCAAGCGCCCTCCTCTCCCGGCAGGACGTTCCACACGGAAGGGCTGAGCAAGGTCTACAAGACCGGCGAAACGTCGGTCACCGCGCTTGATGATGTGACACTTGATCTGTTCGAGGGGCAGTTCACCGTGCTTCTGGGCGCATCCGGTTCCGGTAAATCCACATTGCTGAACATTCTGGGTGGGCTGGACACGCCGACATCCGGCCGCGTCTGGTTTCGCGAAAGCGAGCTGACCGCGCTTAGCCAAAGGGGGCTCACGCGTTACCGGCGCGACAATGTCGGCTTTGTCTTTCAGTTCTACAACCTCGTCCCGTCCCTGTCCGCGCGTGAAAATGTCAGGCTGGTCACCGACATAGCGCCCGAACCGATGCACGAGGATGAGGCCCTGGGGCTGGTGGGGCTTTCCCACCGGCTGGATCACTTCCCTGCGCAAATGTCCGGGGGTGAGCAGCAACGCGTCGCCATTGCGCGCGCAATCGCCAAGCGGCCGGGCGTCTTGCTCTGCGATGAACCGACCGGCGCGCTGGACAGCAAGACCGGCGTGCAGGTGCTGGAAGTGCTTGAGCAGGTGAACCGCGAAACCGGCACGACCACCGTGGTCATCACCCATAATGCGATGATCCAGAAAATGGCGCACCGGGTGCTGTTTTTCACGGACGGGCGGCTGGTGGACGTAAAGACCAATGCCCACCGCATTGCCCCGTCCGAGATCGACTGGTGAGGCGCAGATGATCCGTGCCCGCGCCATCGACCTGAAGCTTTTGCGTGACCTCAGGCGGATGTGGGCGCAGGTGCTGGCCATCGCGGTCGTGCTGGCCTGTGGCGTTTCGGTTCTGCTGATGTCGGTGGGCATGTCGGGGGCGCTCGACCGGTCCCGCGCGGCCTATTACGAAAAGAACGCCTTTGCCGACATCTTCGTTCAGGCCAAACGCCTGCCCGCCACGCTGCTGCCGGAACTGCGCGACATTCGCGGCGTCCGGGATCTGGAGGCGCGCATCTCGCGCTTTGTCATCCTTGACCTGCCCGGACGGGTGCGTCCTGTCACCGCGCAGATTGTGTCACTGCCCGAGGCAGAACGCCCCCAGCTCAACCAGTTGATCCTGACCGAAGGCCGCTGGCCCGATCCCGGCACAGTGGACGAGATACTGGTCAATGCCCCCTTTGCAGAGGCGCACGGCTTTCACCCCGGTGACAGTTTCGCCGCCAATCTGGGGGGCACGCGGCGTGAACTGACCATCGTCGGGGCCGCCCTCAGCCCCGAATTCATCTACACGATCGGCCCCGGTTCCATGATGCCCGACCCGGCCAGCCACGGGATCATCTGGCTGCCCGTCCCTGCCGCCGAAGCCGCATTTGACATGACCGGCGCGGTCGACAACATCGTCGTCTCGCTGACGCGCAATGCGCAGCCCGAAGCCGTGATCGACAGGATCGACACGCTGCTGGAACCCTATGGCGGCGTCGGCGCCCATGACCGCAGCGACCAGATCAGCCACGCCTTCCTCGACTCCGAAATCGAGGGGCTGCGGATCATGGCTTGGATTCTGCCGCCGGTATTCCTCGTGATCTCTGTCTTTCTGGTCAATATGGTGATCGGCCGTATCGTGGCGCTGGAACGCGCAGAGATCGGGCTTCTGAAAGCCACCGGCTATTCCAATCAGGCGATCCTTGTGCATTACCTGCTGCTGGCGGGGCTGGTCGCGCTGATCGGCATCGGGATCGGGTTCATATTCGGCGCGTGGCTTTCGCGATCCATGGCCGAAATCTACGCCCGCTTTTACGATTTCCCTGAACTGATCTTCGGCATCTCCTGGACGACCTATGCGCTTGGCGCGCTGGCAGGGTTTGGCGCCGCGTCACTGGGTGCGATCCGCGCGGCGCTTGCCGCGGCCCGCCTTCCACCCGCCGTCGCAATGGCACCCGCCCCGCCACCGGTCTTTTCGCAAGGTCTGCTGGACCGGGTGCTGACCCGGCTGCGCCTGCCACAAACGGACATGATGATCCTGCGGTCAATCACGCGCTGGCCCATGCGCGCGGGCACCACCTGCCTTGGCTACGCGCTTGGCACCTCGGTTCTGGTGGCATCGAATTTCATGCCGGATTCGCTGAACCGGCTGCTCGAGATGTCGTTTGACCTGTCAAACCGGCAGGATGTGATCCTGACCTTTGCCAATGACGTGCCCGCCTCCACGCTGGAAGACGCCCGCCGCCTTCCCGGGGTGATGCAGGCAGAGGGGCTGCTGTGGCTCTCTGCCACCTTCCGCAACGGTCACCACGAGGAAGACGCCACCGTACAGGGCATCGTGCCCGGCGCCGATCTGGCTCGCATTCTGGGAGATGACGGCGCGGTCGATCCACCCGAAGAAGGCCTGCTGCTGACCGAAAGCCTGATGCCCCGGCTGGGCCTGCGGATCGGCGACGAGGTGGAGATGACGCTGACGGGTCGCCTGACAGATCCGGTGAGCCTGCCGGTCGTGGGGGTTGTGCCGCAATATCTGGGACCATTCGGCCATATGTCCGCCCATGCCGTGGACCGCATGCTTCGCCGAGAGCCGCAATTCTCTTCAATCATCGTGACGCTCCGCTCTGATCAGGAAGACGCGTTTCACGCCGCCATCAAGGATGCGCCGGGCATCGGTGGCGCGCTGCTTCTGTCGGATAACAAGGTGGCCTTCGAGGATACGATCGCGGCCAACATGAATACAATGTCGCTGATCTATGTTCTGCTGGGCGCCGCGATCTCGGTGGGTGTTGCCTATAACGGCGCGCGTATCCAGCTGTCAGAGCGCGCGCGCGAACTTGCCTCGCTGCGCATCCTCGGCTTCGGCCTGTGGGAGGTCAACTGGGTGCTGATCGGAGAGGCCATGTTGCTGGCCGTTCTGGCCCAGCCACTGGGCTGGTGGATCGGGTTCGAGGTGGCGCGGCTGATGACCACGCAGTTCTCGTCCGACCTCTATGCGCTGCCGCTCGTGATCCGCCCCCGGTCCTTTGCGCTTTCCAGCGTCGTTACCCTTGCCGCAGCCCTTGGTGCTGTCTTAATCGTCCTGCGCCGCGTCAACCGGCTGGACCTTGTCGCCGTCATGAAGACACGGGAGTAAGCCCCATGATATCCGTCAGAACGCTTCTCATAACGCTCGTCGCCGTTGCCATTGCCGCAGCCCTTGCCACCGTTGCCTTCCGGGTCGAACCGGAAGCGGTGGATCTGCATGTGCTTTCCAGGGGACCGATGGAAGTGACCGTTCAGGCAGACGGCGTCACCCGCGTGCGCGAAATCTACGAGGTCGCAGCCCCGGTCACCGGCATCGCGCAACGCGCGCCCGTCCGTGTTGGCGACGAGGTGATCGCAGGCGAAACCGTCGTGGCGGTGGTTGAACCCGCCGCAGCCCCCATCCTTGATCCGCGAAGCCGCGCGCAGGCCGAGGCTGCGCTGGCCGAGGCGAAAGCCGCCGAACAGGCCGCGCTGGCCGAAATCCAGTCCGCCGAGGAACAGCAGCGCTATGCCCGCGCGCAATATGATCGCACAGAGCAGTTGGTGAGCCGCGGCATCTCCACCGAAACCGCGCTTGAAAGCGCCACACTGCAACTCAACGCCGCCACGGCTGCGCTTGACGCGGCCAAGTCGCGGCACGAAATGGCGCTGGGGTCTGTCGTCCGGGCGCAAGCCTTGTTGGAAGACCCCGAAACCCAAAGCTACGCCTGCTGTCGCGAGGTCACGTCCCCGGTCAGCGGGGTGGTGCTGCGGCTTGATATGCTGAGCGAGCGCACCGTTCAGGCAGGCACTCCGCTTCTGGCAGTGGGCGACCCGACCGATCTGGAAATCGTGGCCGATCTGCTGTCCTCGGACGCGGTTGAGCTTCCGAAGAACGCCGTGGCGCGGGTGGATCGCTGGGGCGGCAGGGAGCCGCTGGATGCGGTGCTGAGGCGCGTGGACCCGGTGGCACGCACTGTCGTATCCGCACTCGGCATCGAGGAACAGCGCGTCGACGCGGTCTTTGATCTGCTGACCCCGGCGGAGGAACGCAAAGGGCTCGGTCAGAATTACGGCGTGTTCCTCACCATCGTGATGTGGGAGACCGAAGATGCGCTCCGCCTGCCGCTTGCCGCCGCCTTCCGGACCGACGATGGCTGGGCCACATTTGTCGCCGAAGACGGCGTTGCCCGGCAACGGGATGTGACGCTTGGCCGGATCGGCGCCCAGCAGGCAGAGGTTCTGGCGGGACTGTCAGAAGGCGAACAGGTTGTCCTGCATCCCGCCAATGCCCTGTCCGACGGAGTGAAGATCACGGACCGCGCGGCAGAGACGCTGCGCTGATCTAGTCAACTAACCGGCGCGGCAGAGCCGTCACTCGCGCACAGGTTTTTCCGGCACTGCGTCGCGAGGGGTGATCCGCAGGCTTCGCAGCGCGTTGAGGATGACGGCCACATCGATCACCTCTTGCAGCACCGCGCCCTGAACCGGCGTCAGGTAGCCGAAGGCCGCAGCGATCATCCCCAGCACCGACAAGCCGATCCCGACCACCACGCTTTCCATCGCAATGTGGCGCGACCGGCGGGCAATCTCGATCCCCGGTCCCAGCTCATCCACCCGGTCCACCAGCAGAACCACGTCTGCGGCTTCGGCAGAGGCCGCAGCTCCGCGCGCGCCCATCGCGACGCCCACATCCGCCGCGGCAAGTGCAGGCGCGTCATTGACACCGTCCCCCACCATCATGACCGGGCCATGCTTCCGCTCGCTCAGCACCAGCAGCACTTTCTGATCGGGCGAGAGCCCCGCCCGCAACCCGTCAAGGCCAAGCCCCTCTGTCACGCGCTCTGCCACCTCGATCCGGTCACCGGTCGCCAGCAGGATGCGCTGCACGCCCTCGCGCCGCAGCCCGGCCAGCATCGCATCCGTGCCGGCGCGCAGCGGATCAGCCATCACCAGATGCCCGGCCATTTTCCCGTCAATCGCCACGGCAACCAGCACAGACCCGGCATCAAGATCCGGCCCTTCACCCGAAACAGCCGCGACCTTGCCTGCCACAAATGCGTTTCCACCGACCAGCACCTTGCGGTTCTCAACCATGCCTTCGACGCCTTCGCCGGGCCTCTCGAACACCTCTGACGGGACAGGCAGGTCCAGCCCGCGTGTTTTTGCGGCGGCAACGATTGCCTGCGCGACCGGGTGTTTCGACGCCTGATCCAGCGCCGCTGCAAACCGCAGAAGATCGCCCTCGCTGACACCGTCATAGCTGTCGATCGAAACGATTTGGGGCCGTCCGTCAGTAAGCGTGCCGGTCTTGTCGAGGATCAGCGTCCTGATGCGCGCCATCGTCTCCAGCGGACCTGCGCCCTTGATCAGCACACCGAAATGGGCAGCCCGCGACAGGCCCGCAACCAGTGCCACCGGCACCGCCAGGATCAGCGGACAGGGCGTCGCCACCACCAGAACAGCGACCGCGCGGATCGGATCACCCGTGAACCACCACGCGGCAAAAGCGATCACGACCGTGACCGCCAGAAACCCCAGCGACCAGCGATCTGCCAGCCGTGCCATCGGCGCTTTTGACCGCTGCGCCTCTTCAACCAGCCGGACGATCCCGGCATATGTGCTTTCCCGCGCGACACGGGTCGCCGTCAGATCAAAGGGTTCGCCCGCATTGGTCGATCCGCTCATCGCCTCGGCGCCCACGGACAGATGCGCAGGCAGCGACTCGCCGGTCAGGGCAGAGGCGTCAACAAAGGCAGTGCCAGAGGCGACAGTCCCATCCACTGGCACCACGTCGCCCTGCCGGATCAGCAGCAGATCACCGGGCTCGATATCATCCAGCGGCACCTCTTCCAGTCCGCCATCGCGGTGCCGCGTCGCCGTTCTTGGCACGCGCGACAACAGGGCGTGCATTTCGCGGCGGGCGCGCCCTTCGGCAAAGCTTTCGAGGAAATTGCCGCCCGAATACATCACGGCCACGACGGCAGCCGCCAGCGTTTCACCGAAGGTCAAGGCGGCGGTCATCGACAGGGCCGCAACAATGTCGAGCCCCACCTCGCCCCGCCACAGGCTGCGCAGGATTTCGACGACCAGCGCGGCCAGCACTGGCAGCACGCCAAGCGTCCACGCCATATCAGCCGCAGCGTTTCTGTCCGCAAAGTAAAGCGCCAGCCCGACCACAAGGCCGACAACAGCCAGCGCCAGCAATGCTTTTCTCAAAAGATCGGTCCGTGTCTGTTGCAACTGCTCAATGTCTCCGGTGGCGCGTGCTGCATCATTACGCAGGGGCGCGGGGGCGTCGAGCCTGAGTTACCGCGCACTGTTCGACCCCGCCATAAAGAACCTCAAAAAATCATGACGTTATAGACGTTTCTGCAGAGCCTGCGGCGTATTGGCTCGCACAGGGCCTGGGCCAGCAACCCTTCACCAGCGAGGATTGACCGGCGCGAACTGTCACACAATCATTACAACGAGGTGTCATAGAGCCGCCATCCACGCCCGCTCGCCCGCCGCAAATTCGCGCGGGAAAGGGACACCATTCACGCAAAAACAAGTTGACCAGCCTAATATATTTCCATTATTCATGAAATATGGAATCAAAGCTTATCCTTCGCCTGTCCACCCTAAGCCATCCGCAGCGAATGGCTGTCTTCCAGCTGCTGATGCGGCGCTATCCGGACGATCTTTCGGCCGGCGAGATTGCCGATGTTCTGTCGCTCAAACCCAGCACGGCCTCTGTCTACCTGTCGTCGCTGACACAGGCCGGGCTGATTTCGCAACGCCGCGACGGGACACGGTTGCACTATGCGGTCAACCTGACCGCTGCAGGCGAGGTTATCTCGGATCTCTTGCTGGATTCGTTTCGCGGCCGGGCCGATCTGTTGCCACCGCAGCTTGCCAATCAATTGAGGAGCACCCCCATGACTGACAGGAAATACAACGTCTTGTTCGTCTGCACCGGAAATTCCGCCCGGTCGATCTTTGCCGAGACCATTCTGCGCGACATGGCTGGCGACAAGTTCACGGCCTATTCAGCAGGCACGCAGCACCGGTCAGAGCTGAACCCCTTCGCCGTCGAAATGCTGAAATCCAAGGGGCACGAAATCTCGCATCTGCGGTCCAAGAACGTGAGCGAGTTTTGGGGTCCGGATGCCCCGCAGATGGATTTCGTCTTTACCGTCTGCAACCGCGCCGCCAATGAGGAATGTCCGACATGGCCCGGCCAGCCTGTATCTGGCCATTGGGGCATGCCCGATCCGGTGAAGGCCGAGGGCACGGACGCGCAGAAAAGGCTGGCGTTTCAGCAGACCTACGGCGCGCTGCGCAACCGGATCACCGCCTTCACCGCCCTGCCCTTCGAACAGCTGGATGGCAGCTCTCTTCAGAAACATGTCGACGAAATCGGCAGGGAAAAGATCGCAGAGGATCACTGAACACATGACGACCTATGCCCTCAACGGCCTCGGGCGCATCGGCAAGCTTGCCCTGCGCCCCCTTCTGGAAAGCGGCGCGAAGATTGCCTTTGTGAATGACGCCGTAGGCGATCCGGAAATGCATGCGCTGCTGCTGGAATTCGATTCCGTTCACGGCAAGTGGCCCGCCGAATTCGCGACCGATGAAAGCAGCATCACCATCAACGGCACGCGCCTTCCGCTGACCAATGCCTGCAGGCTGGAGGATCTGCCGCTGGACGGCGTCGATGTGGTGATCGACTGCACCGGCGCGTTCAAGACAGAGGCAAAGCTGGCCCCCTATTTCGCGGCAGGGGTGAAGAAGGTGATCGTGTCGGCTCCGGTCAAGGATGGCCCGACCGCAAATATCGTCTACGGCGTGAATGACAACATCTACGACGCGGGCACACATCAGATCATCACTGCGGCCAGCTGCACGACAAATTGTCTGGCGCCGGTGGTCAAGGTTTTGCTGGAAGGCATCGGCATCAAACACGGATCGATCACCACGATCCACGACGTGACCAACACCCAGACCATCGTGGACCGCCCGGCCAAGGACATGCGGCGCGCGCGGTCGGCCCTGACCAACCTGATCCCGACCACGACAGGTTCGGCCACGGCCATCACGCTGATCTACCCGGAGCTTGCAGGCAAGCTGAACGGACATGCCGTGCGGGTGCCGCTGCTCAATGCCTCCATCACCGATTGCGTGTTCGAGATGGCGCGCGCAACCACCGCCGAAGAGGTCAACGCCCTGTTCAGGGCCGCAGCCGAAGGTCCGCTGAAGGGTATCCTGGGTTATGAGGAGCGCCCGCTCGTCTCCTCCGACTACACCAATGACACGCGCAGCAGCATCGTTGACGCGCTGTCGACCATGGTCGTGAACGGCACGCAACTGAAGGTCTACGCCTGGTACGACAATGAATACGGTTATGCCCACCGGCTGATCGACGTCGCGCTGATGGTGGGCGGCAAGCTATGACACGTCCGGCAGGGCTTGGCGCATATATGACCGTGACGGCGGCCTATTGGGCGTTCATGCTGACCGATGGCGCGCTGCGGATGCTGGTCTTGCTGCATTTCCACACGCTGGGTTTTTCACCGGTGCAACTGGCCTACCTCTTCGTGCTTTACGAGATCGCGGGCGTGGTCACCAACCTGTCGGCGGGCTGGATCGCGGCGCGGTTTGGCCTGACATCGACGCTTTATGCCGGGCTTGTCCTGCAGATCGTGGCGCTTCTGGCGCTGGCGCAGCTTGATCCGGCCTGGGGGATCACCGCATCGGTGATTTTCGTGATGCTGGTACAGGGGCTATCGGGCGTCGCCAAGGATCTGGCCAAGATGAGCTCCAAAAGCGCGGTGAAGATCCTTGCACCAGCCGATGATGGCGGGCTGTTTCGCTGGGTCGCCATCCTCACGGGGTCCAAAAACGCGGTGAAGGGCGCGGGCTTCCTGCTGGGGGCCGCGGTACTTGCGCTCTTTGGCTTCGTGCCGTCGGTTCTGACGATGGCGGCGATCCTCTTTGTCATCCTGATCGGCGTGGCAAGTGGCATGCCCACCGGCCTGCCGGTTGGTCGCAAGGATGCGAAGTTTTCCGAAGTGCTGTCGAAGAACCGCAACATCAACTGGCTGAGCGCCGCGCGGCTGTTTCTGTTCGGTGCCCGTGACGTCTGGTTCGTCGTCGGAATCCCAATCTATTTCTACGCCGTGCTGTCGGACGGCAGCGAGGACGGCAACCGCGCGGCCTTCTTTACGATCGGGACGTTCATGGCCGTCTGGACCATCCTTTACGGGATCGTGCAGGGCTGGGCACCCAGCATCCTCAAGGCGGCCTCCCGCAGCCCCGAAGAGATACTGGCGCAGGCCCGACGTTGGGTAGCAGCGCTGGCCGTTGTTCCTGCACTGCTGGCCACGCTGGTCCTGATCGCGGCAGAGCCGTCCCCTGCGCTGACCGTCACAATCATCGCAGGCCTGCTGATCTTTGGCGGGATCTTCGCGGTGAATTCCTCGCTGCATTCCTTCCTGATCCTCAGCTTCACCGATGCCCGCCGCGTCACGATGGATGTCGGGTTCTACTATATGTCCAACGCAGCGGGGCGGCTTCTTGGAACGGTGCTGTCGGGATTCACCTATCAGGTGGGCGGCTTGCCACTGTGCCTGGCAACTGCGGCGGTGATGATTGGCCTCAGTTGGCTGGGCACATCGCAGCTGAACGCCAGGGTTGATACCGAAGCGCGGGCCTGACGCATCGCGCTGACGGGAACCGCTGCTTTCCGGGCGAGATGAAGGACTGGGGCGGCCAGATTTTGGTCGCCCCGTTGGTTTCGGCCCTTAGGCCTCAGTCGTTGAACCCGCGCTGGATCGGGATGGGCTGCACCCCGAATTCTGCCGCGCGCATCCCCTGCTCGGCGGCGTCGCGCGCCTCGAAAAAGTTGGTCAGCGCAATGGCGACCTGAAACGAGAAATCCGTGGAATAGGCCGCATCGTTGGTAGAGGTTCCGGCAGCCACGTTCTGAAACCACAGCATCCATTCGTCGGACCCGCCCGCCGCAGGCGGCATCGGCCCGCCATCCGGCACGGCGCCTGCTGGCACAAGGCCGGTCACGGCCGGATATTGCGCATTGATATGGCAGGACAGGCAAGAGGTCGTGTTCAGATCCGCAGGCCCGTTCAGACGCCCGTTCCAGCCCAGATGCTGTGGCGGCAAGTCGGGCGAGTCGGTGATGATCGTCTCTTTCAGATCCGGGTTCACCTCTGTCTTCACCGGCGGGAAAGGTGTTGTCTTGTTGGTACGATTATCGGGGTCATTGCCCCACATCAGGCCAACCGGCACGAGGTTCTCGAACTTGTTCTCGTTGCCCAATTGGCCGTTATAGGCAAAGGTTCCAAGGATCCATCCGGTCTCTCCGGCGCGGTCGTCCCGCACTGCAATATCCATCTGCAACAGGTTGACCTGCTGGACAGCGCGCGTGGACGACGTCCAGAAATTCGGCGTGATATAGGCCAGCCATGACAGCGGGTTTTCCAGAAATGGCAGGTGGTCGACACCTTTAGGCGCGTCCGTGAACAGCAGTTTTGCAAACACCGTCCCGACGGGGAAGCCGCCGCCATAGCGCCTGTCCGTGGCCTCGGGGTTGGGCGCGTTCTGGTCTTTCCACATCTGGCCCATCGTATAGCCGCCCTGTTCGTTGATCAGCGTGATCGCATAAACGGAATAGTTGCCATCCTGCCCCATCTGCCCCGATCCAAGCTGCCCCGGTGACACAGGTGCCTCCTTGATCAGCCCGCGAAACCCTTCGGTGCCGCCATTGGGCGGATAGGCAGAGGTCGAGGTATGCAGCCAGGGGATGTGATACCAATTGGCCTGGCTGTTGGCGAAAGGGTCCCAATCGGGCGTATTTCCGGCAAGCGCATAATCCCGCACAGCCATCAGATAGGCATGGGTATCGGTCTGGAAATCCATCTCCATGAAGGGCGGCAGCTCTTTAGGCACGGCCTCTGGAAAATCGGTCTTGAGCCGAAAGATCGGCTGGTCGCTCCAGCAACCGAAATATTCCGCGGGCGTCACCATGAACCCGAAATCCGGGTATGGGCTTTGCGGCGCGTTGGGGTTTTCGGCGACGTAATTCGGCGACTGGTTCGTGCCCGGCGCCACTGGTTTTGTCGCATTAGCCGGACAGGCCGGATTGATCGCGGCGGCGCTTTGCGCGACGCCCATGCCCGGTGCCAAAAGCAGGGCAGCAATTGCGGGGGATAGAATTGCTTTCATGTCTATGCTCCTCGTCGTTTGGAAAACAGTTTCGGGGGTCAGCCATTCAGCTGTGTCAGGTCGAGTTCGCAAGCGTCCCGGACCGCGTCGACCGTGGCGGGGGCATCGAGGTTGAAGGCCCAGGGCAGTCCGCGTTCGACCCGCGAGGCGCGCACCGCGTTGCGCAACGCCAAGAACACGCTGGTTGCCAGCACCAGCGGCGGCTCGCCCACCTCCTTGGAGGACAAGACGCCATCAGTCGGGCTGGGCGGCACCTCTGCCAGATCGCGCGGGAAAAGATGCACGTTCATCTTAAGCGGGATCGAGGTTGTGGCGGGCACCTTGTAGCGCCATGTGTTGAGCGTATTCAGTCGGCCGGCCTCATCACCCGTCTGCTGAAAGGCCAGCTTTTCGGACAGGACCAGGCCGATGCCCTGGACAAACGCGCCCTCGACCTGACCGATATCGATTGCGGGGTTCAGGCTCCATCCCATGTCATAGGCAATGTCAGAGGAGATGACCTTGCTTTCGCCGGTCAGCACATCAACCTCGACCACCGAAACTGCCGCCGAATAGGTGAACCCCACGAAATTGTCGAACCCACCGCCATTGGCATCCGGATCGACGGTATAGCCCGGAATATGCGGCTGCTGGTCATGGGGTTTGTAGGTGACATTGGGCATCGAGACCTCTCCGCCCCGGATCGGCGCGGTGAAGGTGGCGGTCAGGCCAATCCGGTTGGTATGGGCAAGCGCCACGATCTTTTGCCAGACCAGATGCACCCCGTCGCCGGAACAGGCCTGCCAGCCCTCGGCCCCATGGTTCCAGTAATCGATGCCCTGCGCGGTACACCATTCGTCGCCATGTTCGGTGCGCATATCCTGCGCAAAGCCCAGAAGCCGGTCGCGCATCTGCCCGCACAGCTGTTTGACCGCCTCGCCGTTATAGGCCGTGCCGGTTGAACCGCCGGTGCTGATCGGGTTGGGGATGACGCTGGTCTTGGCCGCCTCGACGATGATCATGTCCTGAGGGATGTTCAGCACGTAGGACGCAATCTGGCGGACCTGTGTCAGCAACCCCTGCCCCATCTCGACGCCGCCCTGATGGATGATCACCGTGCCATCGGCCTGATAGATCGACAGCATCGCCGTGGCCTGTTCCAGCATGGTCAGGTTGTAGCCAGAGCCGTATTTCACCGGCATCATCGCAATGCCGCGCTTGCGCCATTTATTCGCCGCGTTGAAATCCTCGACGGCTTTCAGCTTTGCGGCATAGTCGCATTGCGTTTTCAGGTAATCCCAGACCTCGCGGATGTAGCAAAAGGACAGCGCCTGACCAAAGGGCGTGACGTCGCCCCGCTGATAGAGGTTCTTGGCGCGCACCTCTTCGCCCGTCATGCCAACGGCATAGGCCGCGTCCTCGATGGCGCTTTCGACAATCAGCTTGCCCTGTATATCCCCAAAGGACCGAAAGGCCGTGCTGGGTGCGGTATTGGTCCGGCACACGTCAATCTGGCTTTGGAAATTCGGGATGCGGTAGGCATTGTCGATCCGGGTCTGAATGCAGTTGGAGACAATGAAAGAGCAGTCGTAGAACGCACCCCCATCCCCCCAAAGCCGCGTCACGAAACCCCGCAGCAATCCGCGATCTTCCGGGTCGAGTTCGCCCTTGTCGATCGCCACCCGTGTCTGGCCGTAATAGCCGTGCCGTTTGCCGATCATCGCCGTGTCCTGCTCGCGCGTCAGCGCCAGCTTGACGGGCCGCCGGATGGCATCGGCCGCCTTTGCCGCAGCCCCGGTGACAAAGCGCGCCTGTTCGGTCTTGCCGCCGAACCCGCCCCCCACGGGCGGGATCTGCACATCGATCCGGTTGTAATGCATCCCCGTTGCCATGGCGGCGGTCTGGTGCATTTCCATCGGGCTTTGGCTGGAAGGGCGCAGCACCATCTGGTGACTGTCCACCGGCTCTGCAATGGCGGCCTGCGGTTCCATGTAGAAATGGATCTGGCCGCCAACCTGCTGGGTCTGCCCGACCAACCGGCATGGCACGCCGTCCAGCGTCATCTCTTCGTCCAGCGGCGTCCGGTCAAGCGGGTCTTCGTCAGAGTTGACCCAGTCAAGCTTGCTGCCCGGCCGGGTGATCCGCCAGATATGCGAGATGAAACTCGCCTGCGAGGGCCAATCGGGATAGATGCTGCCAACCGCTATTGCCTGCTCCAGCGACAGGACCGGATGATGCCACCAGTCGGGCGCATCGGCGGGCACCTGCGTCGCCTCGTAATGGATGCACTCCGCCTCGACATGGGCCGCGATATCCTCGGCCGCCTGTGCGTGCTTCGCGGCGATCAGCGCGATAGTCTGCCCGATATAGCTGACCTCTTCCTCTGCAAAGATCGGCTGGTCGGACCCCATGCCTTGCAGGTTGATCTGGCCGGGGCCAAAATCGTCGGACGTCATGATGTCCACGAAGTCCGGGAATTTGTCGCGCAGGTGGTCACGCAGATCGGCCACCTTCACCTTCCTCCTGACGCCCGGGCAGGTGAATGCAAAGCGGGAAAGCGCACGCTGCGATTGCACCAGACTGGCATAGGCGGTGTTGGGCGGCACGGGCAGCTCATGCGCATAGTGGATCTGGCCCGAGGCTTGCTCCATCGCGCGCCCCTTGATGAAAGGCTCGCCCACCGGCTGTTCGAAACTGCGCGATTTCCACGACTGATGGCCGTCGCTGACAGGCCACCTGCCCCATGACATCTCGGCCGCGGATGAAAGATCGGACGGCACGGAACGACCGTGTGAAATCAGCGCGGCAATGATGGATTTGTACAGGAAACTGACGGCAAGCTGCGCCTTGTACCGGTCGGAAATCCCTTCGGACGGCAGGCCCTCCATCCGCTCTGCCCACATCTCCAGTTGGACGAGAACTTCGGTTTCAAGGCATGTCGTGATCTTCGGGATAGCGGCCAGCGACAGGCCCGTCTCGGCAATCAACGCTTCGGTCTGCCGCGCGCGCCAAGGATATGGCGCAATCCCCCCGAACACCAGCACAGGGGCCGCGCCGTCAGGGCCCAGATGCGTCGTCGCATTCACCAGACTGTGCGAGTTGACCTCCCGCAGGGCAACCTTGTGCGGGTAATAGCCTCTAACGGCGTGCTTTTTCGGCAGGATGAAAGCCAGAAGCACCAGCGACGCGGCAAGGTCGGGATCATCCCGGCACGCTTTGACCAGCTGTTGCAGCGGCATCACCTCGGCATCATTGCCGCGCCTGATATCGATGAATTCAACATCTGCCCCCACCCCGACCATCGCCGTCGCAAGATCCGACGGGAAAGGCTCTGCTTCCTCGATATGATGCAGCACCAGCATGAGGTTGCCGCCGATCGTGGCCGCGTTACGCACGATCCGCCCCGCAGTGCGCATCGCCATATGATGCAGCACGCCAAGGGCAGAGGACGTGTCAAAAAAGGTCTCTCCCTTCTTTTCGACGGTCAGCCCCTGTTTCGTCATCTCGCCTTCGAGAAAAGCGATCAGGTCACTATAGGTCGTCCCGGCGGACAGGCGGATCGCCTCTGGCGTAACGTGCGGCGGCGCGTTCAGCTCTGCGATCTCCCGAATGTCGAGATAGTCCGCAGCGGTGACATATTCGTCCTTGTAGATCCCGAAAGAGGTGTTGGCATGGACAAGCCGCATGGGCCCCTTCCCGGCCATGCGCATCACATCAATCAGCCCGGCAAGATCCGCTGGCGTCGTCCAGCGCTTGCCCTCCGCCTTTACATCGACAGGCCGCGCCGGGGCCTTTGCCGCCGAAGGGAACGGGATGTTGACCGACCGCAAGGGGCGTTGTAGCCCTGCGTCGCTGTCCAGTTTGCATTTCATACGGTTGCGCGCATCCGCTTCTGTCCAGTCAGAGGCGAATGATTTCATGCCTGTCAGGATGGGCCGGTAGCCGGTGCACCGGCACAGGTTGCCGTCAAAGGCCTGCTCGATCTCCCGCTTCGTGGCCTTGGGGTTGTTGGCGATGAATTCGGACATGTTCATCACGAACCCGACAGAGCAATAGCCGCATTGACTGCCGTTATTCGCGGCAAGCCGGTAGGCGACGGGGTTCATGCCACTCGTTTCGGCTTTGTCCTGCGGGACGCGCGCCTCGGCGGCCGGGGCGACCCCTTCCGCCTGATTGCGGGCCTCGGTCCCGGCGGCGCGGCGCAGGTTTTCGTGATGCGCGCGCGCCTCGGCCATTTCCTTCTGGATATGGGGCGTCTGCAACGGGGATTGCGGCGCCATGCGCGAGAACACCTGCGCATGCGCGGGCCGCTCAGGACGCCCACGCGCGACGCCCCCCGTTCCTTCGATCGTGGTCACGGACAGCCCGTCCAATGCGCAAACCGGGCGCAGGCAGGAATTGATTGCGCGATGCTCTGGCTGGTCCCCGTCGCCGTTCCAACGTGACAGGATCACCGTGCAGCCGCCACATCCGCCCTGCCCGCAGGGCTTCTTGGGGCCGGCCAGTCCAATCTCCGGTGATCGCAGGAAATCAATCAGTAAAAGCCGGGGCGATGGATCATGTACGATCTGACGTTGCCCGTTGAGAAAGAAGGAGACGCTATTGCTTGTCATGTTCGAATATCACCTGCGCGAAGTCAGTTTGGAATGTGCGATCGGGGGAACGGGAAAAAGATGATACGAACCAAATGGGGGCCCTCGGCAATCCGCCGGGAGCGGTCGTTCTGACCATTTGTCTGACCGCAAACCGCACATCCCGCAAGGAAAATTTCCCGCTATAGCTGTATTCTGTGCGATCAGATCGAGTTAAACGAGTGCTCCGCGACATGGCGCAAACCCACGCAAGACGGACGTTGACGTCGCTCGGCACGGCATGCGGAACGGTCGCCCACACGGCGGCGTCAAGTCGTTCATGTGGCAGCTTTTCGGTCAGGCCGCGATGGCTGGAAGGCGGCCACCCGCGACCACGCCGCCATGCCGGAACCACACGGGATCAGTACGCATCCATTGAAACAGCATCGTGACGCGACACGGGGGCTGTGCGCTTTCTGTCAGGGTCACTTAGCCCGAGTGCAGAACGCACGCCCCGCGAGAAGCAATCAGGGTGTCGAGGGTGCCCCCCCGCCCGCATTGCCGCGCCCGCCGGTTTTCAGCAATCCCAGCAGGTGGTGAAACTTTTCGCCCTGAACCGCGACATGGCTGCGCATGACATCCGCAGCACCCGCCGCGTCGCCGTCCTTCAGCGCGTGGACCACGGCCTGATGCTCTGCCATGGACTGTTTCAGCCGCCCCCTTGCGCGCAGTTGCATCCGGCGAAACGGCCGCAGCCTGCGTTGCAATCTCAGGGCCTCCTGTTGCAGAAAGCCGTTCCCGGCCTGCTCATAGATCAGGGCGTGGAAGAGTTCGTTCTGGTGGTAATAGCTGTCGGTATCATTCGCCGAAACCGCCTCGGCGCAGCGGGCATTCGTACTTTCCAGCCTTGCAAGCGCGTCGTCGCTGATGCGGCTGGCCGCCAGACGGGCGCAGACCGCCTCCAGCTCTGCCATGACCTCGAACATCTCGATCAGCTCCACCGGTCCGGGCTGGCGCACGAAGACACCCCGGCGCGGAATCTGATCGACCAGACCGGAAAGCGCCAGCCGTTGCAGCGCTTCGCGGACGGGCGTGCGCGAGACGGAAAACCGCTCTGCCAGCTGCACCTCGTCAAGCCGCGCCCCGTCGGCAAAAGTGCCGTCGAAGATCAGCCCCTCGATATCGTCGGCAATGATGTCTGACCGTTTGCGATCCATGAACAGCATAGATCACGAAACCGCTTTGAACGCAATATGAGCCGTCTTGTATACAGTTTGGTTGACATGATGCGCCATCGCTGCCACCGTCCCGGCAGTCTGGACAAAATCCGGCACTTTGGGAGGAAATCATGAAACTGTCATTCACCGCCACCGTCGCGGCCGCTGCCCTGTTCACATCCGGCATTGCGGCCTCTGCAACGGAATTGCGCCTGTCGCATCAGTGGTCCACCAGCGATGTGCGTCACGAAGTGGCCCAGATCGTCGCTGACGAAGTGGCCGCTGCTGATGTCGATCTGGAGATCAAGATTTTTCCATCCGCCTCGCTTTTCAAGGCGCGCGAGCAGTATAACCCGCTCAGCCGTGGGCAATTGGACATGACGGTCCTGCCGCTCAGCTACGCGGGCGGCCAGCAACCTGCCTATAACCTGACGCTGATGCCGGGACTGGTGAAGAACCACGATCACGCCGCGCGCATGAACGACAGCGAATTCATGGGCAAGATCGAGGAGATCATGGCCGGGGATGATGTGAAAGTACTTGTCCACGGCTATCTGGCGGGCGGTTTTGCCGGCAAGGATGGCTGCATCACTGCGCCCGAGCATATGGAAGGCAAACAGACCCGCGCGGCCGGCAAGGCGTTCGAGCAGATGCTGGCAGGTGCCGGGGCGTCCATCGCGTCGATGGCCTCGTCAGAGATCTACAACGCGATGCAGACGGGCGTTCTGGATGCGGCCAACACGTCGTCATCTTCCTTTGTCAGCTATCGCATCTACGAACAGGTGGCCTGCTACACGCCTGCGGGTGAATACGCGCTGTGGTTCATGTATCAGCCGCTGTTGATGAACAAGGCCACCTTTGACGGTCTGACCGAAGACCAGCAGGCCGCGCTGATGGCGGCGTCGGAAAAAGCGCAGGCCTATTACCTTGAAGAGGCCAAGAAGCAGGACGCGGAGTCGGCCAAGGTCTTTGCCGATAACGGTGTCGAGATTGCCCAGATGAGCGCCGAGGAGTTCGAAGCCTGGCGCGCCCTGGCGCAAGAGACGTCCTACAAGGCCTTCGTCGAGGAAACACCCGGGGGTCAGGAGCTTCTGGACCTGGCACTTTCGGTAGACTGATCCCTGAAAGGGGCGGCGCAACCGGGCCGCCCCGATATGCAAACGCACGGAGGCAGGCATGGCTGGCCAAAGCTCGGCCGCGGTGGCGCGGACCGGAAACAATCCCTTTCTCCGCCTGGTCGCGGCAATCTCGACATTCGCAGGATGGTGCGCGGCCGCGATGATCGTCGCGGCGGTGATCATCACCTGCCAGATGATCTGGGTGCGCTCGGTCTTGAACGGATCGACCATCTGGCAGACAGAGGCGGTGATCTACCTGGTGGTGACCGCAACGTTGATCGGGCTGTCCTATGTCCAGCGCCTGCGCGGGCATGTGAATGTGGACCTTGTGCCGCTGTCCCTGCCCCCGCGCCTTCGCATGGCCATGGCCGTCGTCACGCTTACCCTGTCCATCGCCATCGTCGCGCTGATGCTGTTTTACGGCTACGAATACTGGCATTTCGCGTGGGATCGCGGCTGGCGGTCCGACACGGTCTGGGGGGTGAAACTCTGGATCCCATACCTGGCACTCCCGGTCGGGTTCGCGCTGTTGCTGTTGCAGCTCGTGGCCGATCTCGTGGCGCTTTTGACCGGGGTGGATAAACCCTTCGGCATCGAAGAGCCCAGCCCGACACCATCCAAAGGAGCCGTCTGAATGGACCCGCTGACGCTTGGCGCATTGGTTGCCTTCATGACGATCTTCGTTCTGTTTTCCGGCGTTTCGGTCGCCCTTGGCCTGCTGATTGTCTCTGCCGGTTTCCTGCTGGTCTTTGACGGGATGCGCTCGCTGGAGCTGATGCCGGAAATCCTGTTCGGCAAGCTCGACAATTTCGCGCTGCTGTCCATCCCGATGTTCATCATCATGGGGGCGTCCATCGCCTCGACCCGCGCGGGCGCAGACCTGTATGAGGCGCTGGAGCGCTGGCTGACCCGGGTGCCCGGCGGTCTGGTGATCTCCAACCTCGGGGCCTGCGCGCTCTTTGCGGCCATGTCCGGATCCAGCCCCGCCACCTGTGCGGCCATCGGCAAGATGGGCATCCCCGAGATGCGCAAACGCGGCTATCCTGATGGCGTGGCGGCAGGCTCCATCGCGGCGGGCGGCACGCTGGGCATCCTGATCCCGCCTTCGGTCACCATGATCGTCTACGGCATCGCCACGGAAACCTCGATCGGGCGGCTGTTCCTTGCAGGCGTCATTCCGGGCTTCATGCTGATGGCGCTTTTCATGGCCTGGGCGCTGTATTCCACGGCCCGCTCTGGTGACCGCGACAAGCTGACGGCCCGCAGTTACAGCTGGGCGGAACGGTTCGAGATCCTGCCCCGCGTCCTGCCTTTCCTCTTCATCATCCTTGGCGTGCTTTACGCGATGTATGGCGGCATCGCCACGCCGTCGGAAACGGCAGCTGTGGGCGCGCTCCTGTGCCTTGTGATCGCCATGGTGATCTACAAGCTGTGGAACCCGCGGGACCTGTGGGTCGTGCTGCGCGACAGCACCCGCGAAAGCGTGATGATCCTCTTCATCATCGCGGCGGCCGGCGTGTTCAGCTACATGCTGTCGTCTCTCTTCATCACCCAGTCCATCGCGGCATGGATCGGAGAGCTGGAGGTCAACCGCTGGGTGCTCATGGCTGCGGTGAACGTCTTTCTGCTGATTGCAGGTTTTTTCCTGCCCCCCGTCGCAGTCATCTTGATGGCAGCCCCCATCCTTCTGCCAATCATTCAGGCAGCCGGGTTCGATCCGATCTGGTTCGCGGTCGTGCTGACGATCAACATGGAAATCGGCTTGATTTCTCCACCCGTCGGATTGAACCTCTATGTCATCAACGGGATCGCGCCGGATATCTCCTTGCGCACGATCCTTTTGGGGTCCCTGCCCTTTGTCGGCTGCATGGTGGTGGCAATCGTGCTGCTATGCGTGTTTCCGGGGCTGGCGACCTGGCTGCCAAACATGGTTATGGGACCGGGATTATGAGCATCTTTGCCGATCTGCTGAGCAATGTCTTTGACCGCCGCTACCGTTTCGGCCTCGCACGCGAGGACGACCGCCCGCTGTCAGAGTTGACAGCCGACCTTGTCAGCACGGCCGGCGACGTCACCGGACAGGCCGTCGCACGCCAGATCCTCGACCGCTATGCCGGGTGGAATGATGACGAAAAGCGCGCCTTTTTCCATCACCTCGCCAGCGAAATGGACCTTGATCCCGAAGCGGTGCGCAGCGCGCTTGACGCTTACGAGGTCGCCCCCGGCAAGGCCAGCTACCGCAGCTTCATGGCCGCCGTTGAACCGCCACGGCAAGAGCTTATCCGTCGCCTCAACCAGGTGCCCGGTGCCACGCGCCTTCTGGTGATGATGCGATCCGATCTGTTGCGGCTGGGGCGCGACGATGATGCGCTGATGGCACTGGACATCGATTTCCGCCACCTCTTTGCCTCGTGGTTCAATCGCGGCTTTCTGGTGCTGCGCCCGATCAGCTGGGAAAGCCCTGCGCATATCCTTGAAAAGATCATCGCGTACGAGGCCGTGCATGCCATCGACAGCTGGGACGACCTGCGCCGCCGCCTGCAACCGGCCGACCGGCGGTGCTTTGCCTTCTTTCATCCGGCCGTGTCGGATGAACCCCTGATCTTCGTGGAGGTCGCCCTGACACAAGGCGTGCCCGGCTCCATCCAGGCGCTGCTGGCCGAAGGACGCGACCCGTTGCCGCCCGAACAGGCCAATACGGCGGTTTTCTACTCGATCTCCAATTGCCAATCGGGCCTTGCGGGCATCAGTTTCGGCAATTCGCTGATCAAGCAGGTGGCGTCGGATCTTTCCACCGAACTGCCGGGGCTGAAGACCTTTGTCACATTGTCCCCCATCCCGGGATTTGCCCGTTGGCTTGCGGATCAGCACCTGCCGCAAGAGACAGAGGATGGCACTGCACTGCGCCAATTGGCGGCTTATTACCTGACCCGCGCGAAACGCGGCAATGGCAAACCGCTTGATCCGGTGGCCTCTTTCCACCTTGGAAATGGCGCGCTGGTTCATGCCGTTCACGCAGACGCGGATGTATCGCCCAAGGGGCGGGCGCAATCGCACGGGGTCATGGTGAACTACCTTTACGATCTGTCCAGAATATCCCAAAACCACGAAAAATTCGCCAGCGATGCCACCATCGCCACATCGAACGAGCTGCGCAGCCTTGCGCAGGTCGGCGAGACCATCTTGAAGGAAGCCGCACAATGAACCCGCTCTACGACCGTTTGTTCGGGGCCCATGAAGGCAAGTCCACCCCCTTCCTGCTGTTGCCATCGGGCCGGGTGCTGACCCATGACGATTTCCTCAGGATGGCCGTGCGGTTTGCGCATGTGCTGAGCGATGCGGGCCTCAGGCCCGGCGACCGGCTGGCCGCCCAGGTGGAGAAATCCGCGCAGGCGCTGGCGCTTTATGCTGCATGCGTGCAGGCGGGCGTCGTGTTCTTGCCGCTCAACACGGCCTATACGCGCGATGAACTGGCCTATTTCATCGAAAATTCAGGGGCCAGACTGGTTGTCGCCGACAACGCGAAAGAGGCGGATCTGCGCCCCATGGTCGAAGGGCTGGACGCCCGGATGCTGACGCTGAACGGTGATGGCACAGGCAGCTTGCCCGAGGCAGCAGATAGACAGGCCGAAACCTTCCCGACCGCAGAGCGCAGCGCCGATGATCTGGCCGCCTTCCTCTACACCTCCGGCACCACGGGCCGGTCCAAGGGTGCGATGCTGACGCAGGCCAATCTTCTGTCCAATGCTGAAACGCTGGTGGAGTATTGGCGCTATACGCCGGACGACGTGCTGATGCATGCGCTGCCGATCTTTCACACGCATGGTCTGTTCGTTGCGTCCAACGTCACGCTTCTGGCCGGGGGAGCGATGATTTTTTTGCCGAAGTTCGACCTCGATACCATCATTGCGCGCCTGCCCGAGGCGACCACGATGATGGGCGTGCCGACCTTCTACACCCGGCTGCTGGATGATGACCGTTTCAATCGCGATCTGACGCAACATATGCGGCTCTTCATTTCCGGTTCCGCACCGCTGCTGGCCGAAACGCATATCCGGTTCGAGGAGCGTACCGGCCACCGCATCCTTGAACGTTACGGGATGACAGAGACAAACATGAACACTTCCAACCCCTATGAGGGGGAGCGTCGCGCGGGCACGGTTGGCTTCCCCCTGCCCGGCGTGGAGCTGAAAGTGACCGATCCCGACACGGGCGCAGAGCTGCCGCGCGGCGAGGTCGGCCAGATCGAAGTGCGCGGGCCCAACGTCTTCAAGGGATACTGGCAGATGCCCGAGAAGACCGCAGCCGAACTGCGCGCAGACGGGTTCTTTATCACCGGTGATCTGGGCGTTCAGGACGACGAAGGCTATGTCACCATTGTCGGGCGCAACAAGGATCTGATTATTTCGGGGGGCTACAACATCTATCCCAAGGAGATCGAGCTGGTGCTCGACGATCAGCCCGGCGTGATGGAAAGCGCGGTCATCGGCGTGCCTCACAAGGATTTCGGTGAGACAGTGCTGGCCGTGGTCGTGGCCGGGGCCGGGTCCGCACCGGACCTTGATCAGCTGCAATCGGCCTGTGCAAAGCAGCTTGCCCGTTTCAAGCATCCCCGCAAGATCGTCCTCGTGGACGCTTTGCCGCGCAACACGATGGGCAAGGTCCAGAAGAACCTGCTGCGGGATGAATACCAGAACGCCTTCGCCGAGGGCTGAGGCATTTTCCCAAGTGGGCTGACTTGCATGACGATCGGCCCATTGCGCAAACCTACGCGGGCGCCCGCATAGCCAGCCAAAGGCTGCATGCCACCTTCGGCCCCTCTGGATCGGGGTGCGCAGGCGCATCTCTGCCCCTCGCGGCGGCTACACCCCTTCGATGCTGAATTCCGGCGCGCCTTTCCACACCAGCTTCCAACTCGCGCCCGGGCGCACGTTCTGGATGATGCCGGGGTCGAAGGCGACAAAGCAGCGCCCGCCCTCGTTGCGCAGCGATGGGTATATCAGCCCGCGGTGGTCCTCGCCGCGCAGCTCGGTCGCAAGGGCTTGCCCCGCCGGGTATCCCGTCTCCGGATCGGGGTCCAGCGCGGGGTGCGCCTGACCGTGCAGATCCGGGAAGTCACCGATGAAATCGGCAAGCAGTTCGACGTAGCGCGCCTCGTCCTCATACCTGCCGATGAACCCCAGCTCGCGCGTGCGGTGATAGCCAACCTCCTGCGCACTGGTCATCATGTCCCACGCGCAATACCACGCGCCCCGTTCGCCCGTGTTGAAACGGTTTCCCGTGGGCCGCGTATAGGTGAACGCTGCGTTGATATGGGTTTGCCCGTAGAGTTTCAGGTCATGCGAGCGGCGCGCGAATGCCAATTCCCGCCTGTCCAGCGCGGGGCTGCCTTCACGTTCGGCGATCAGGCGGGCGCTGGTCTCTCCTTCAAAGGCAGCAAGCACAGCGGCCTCTTCATCTGAATCCACAAGCCCGCGCAGGACGGGCGGTTTGTGATAGGTTTCCGAGATCATCCGCACAAGCGCACGGTCGTTCAGAGAGGTGATCCTCACATCCCACCCCGCAGCGCATCGGCATAGGCGCGCACGCGCAGGATTTTGGGAAGCCCCCCCGAGATCATCGCATCCACCGGCCGCGCACCATCGAATTCCGGCCCGCTATTGGGCAGCTTCACCCAGTCGCGCGATATGGGTTCGTTGAAATAAAGCTCCAGCGACTTGAACAGGCCGACAAGCGCGCTGAGACGCAGCATCTGATCCTGGGTAAGATCGCCGGCATATCCCGGCTTTTTCGCCCGTTTCCACGTGGATTCCGACATATCCGCCAGCCCTGCCGCCTCGCGCAGGGTCAAAGACCATGCCTCTGCAATCCGCGCGAATGCCTTCAGCGCGACGGCCTGCCGATCCGGCGCCGGACGCTCCATCACAAGGTTTTCCATGGGACGCTCCCTATCATTCTCCACGCAAGATAAGTCCATGTGGATGAATTTTCAAGTCCATATGACCACTGATGTCCAAAGTGGCGGAATTTTCCTTACCAAGAAAGACAGGGAATCAAGTCGTTCCGGCCTCTCATCCGGCGCGCCCCTGAAGCAACCCAAAGGCGTATATGGCAGCGTAAAACAACCAAAACCATAGATGCCGCATCAAAGTCCCGCACTCGGGTCGCACCTCTCGCGCCTTCGCGCCTCACGTCACAAAACCTTTGCCAAACTGTCACAAGCACTTCGCAAACCGCTGAGATTTGCCACGGGCAGAGCCGTGCCACTGCGGCCAAAGCCCTCAGGAGATACTCATGCTCGACTCGAAAAAAACCGCCCTCTTCGGGGCGTCGCTGTTCGCCCTTTCGACCGCCGCATTCGCACAAACGCAAACGATGGACCTGCCGCAGGCCTCCAGCGCGTGGTTCACAGCCGGTCAATCCCATATCGAGGCCATGCTGGCCCGGCAGGCAAAGACCGGCAAAGCCAAGAACGTGATCCTTCTGGTCGCGGATGGCAACGGCGTCGGCACCAACTATGCGCTGCGGCTGTTTGATGGGCAGCAAAAGGGCATGCTGGGCGAAGAAAACGTGCTTCCCTACGAGACCACCGACTGGTGGGCCGCGCTGGTCAAGACCTACAACATCAACGCCCAGACACCGGATTCCGCCCCGACCGCGGGTGCGATGAATACCGGCGTGAAGCAGCGTTTCAACCTTATCAACCTGAATGAGAACGGCATTCACGGCGATTGCGCGACCGTCGAGGGCAACGAATTGACCACCTTTGGTGAAATCGTGACCGGGATGGAGAAATCGGTTGGTGTCGTGTCCACCGCACGCATCACCCATGCGACCCCGGCGGCCACCTATGCCAAAACCGCCGACCGCAACTGGGAAGACAGCGTTCCCGAAGGCTGCACCGCCCAGAAGGACATCGCGGCCCAGTTGATCGACGCGATCGAAGCCGGCACTTTTGATCTGGCCATGGGAGGCGGTCGCCGTCACTTTGCCCCTGAAGGTGTGACCACCGAGGAAGGCAATGCAGGTCGCCGCAAGGACGGCGTGAACCTGATTGAAAAGGCAAAGGACATGGGCGTCCAATATGCCTGGAACACCGAAACCTTCGGCCAGCTTGGCAATGACGCACCGGTTCTGGCCCTGTTCAACGACAGCCACATGGAATACGAGGCCGACCGCGCGGATGAGGACGAACCTTCGCTGGCGGATCTGACCCGCCGCGCCATCGAATTCCTCAGCCAGAACGAAAACGGCTATTTCCTGGAAATCGAGGCTGGTCGCGTGGACCATGCCAACCACGACGGCAACGCCGCCCGCGTTCTGCGTGACGGTGTCGCCTTTGCCGAGGCCGTGGCCCTTGCGGATGAGCTGACCGATGACGAGGACACGCTGATCATCGTCACTGCCGACCACGAGCACGCCATCGCGTTCAACGGCTATTGTGGCCGTGGGTCCGACATTCTTGGCCTGTGCTATGACGTGGCCAAGGAAGGCGACAAGCATTCGGACGAGCCGCTGCTTGCCGATGATGGCAAACCTTACACGGTCATCGGCTACCTCAACGGTGTCGGATCGGTGCTCAAGCAGATCGATGGCGGCAACGACTATTCCGGCGCCCGCCCCGACGTGACACAGGAAGATGCGACCGATCTGGACTATGTCCAGCAGGCGCTGATCCCCAAATCGTCGGAAACCCATTCGGGTGAAGACGTCATGGTCTATGCCAAGGGGCCTTGGGCCCATCTGTTCGACGGCACGATCGAGCAGAACGTGATTTTCCACGTCATGCACCACGCCGTGACCGCGGACTAACCGCCAAGTCGAAATCGACCTGCGGGGCCGCGTTTCGATGCGCGGCTCCGTTCCCGTTCAGAATATCCCGGTGTTGAGCGCGGAATGCCGGACGGCCCGCGACAAGCAGCCCGTATTTCGCACGCTTGTCAGACCGCACGCGTCAAAAGGATCACTCATGGATCGTCGCCAGTTTCTTTACGGTTCTGCATGTGCAGTCTTCCTGCCCAACGTGGCGTGGTCGGAACCGATCAAGCTTCGCGAGCTTTACAACAAGAACAAGAGTTTCTCTGACACCGCGCTTCGGCTGGAGGGCAGCAAGATCGAAGTGCGCGGCTACATGGCCCCGCCACTCAAGGCTGAGACGAATTTCTTTGTCCTTACCCGCCGCCCGATGGCCACCTGCCCCTTTTGCGAAAGCGAGGCTGAATGGCCGTCGGACATTGTCGCGGTCTACGCAAAGCGAAAGATCACGCCGCTGCCCTTCAATGTTCCGATCATCGCCACCGGCAAATTGGAGCTGGGCACTTACAAAGATCCGGAGCTTGGGTTCGTCAGCCGCCTGCGCCTGACCGACGCGAAATTCGAGCGCGCCTGATGCTGCATGTCACCAATCTGTCGCTGACCTTCGAGGATGCCGCGCGCACCCGTTTCAAGGTTCTGGATATCCCGCGGCTGGACGCCAGGCCCGGGGCGCTGCTGGTGCTGACCGGGTCGTCGGGTTCCGGCAAGACGACGCTTCTGAACACGCTTTGCGGCATGCAAGCCGCCGATGAAGGCCGGATCGACTGGGCCGGTCAGGAGATATCATCCCTGTCCGAAACCGCCCGTGACAGATGGCGGCGCGATCATGTCGGGCTGGTCTTTCAGGATTTCCACCTGATCGAAGAGCTAAGCCCGCTGGACAACGTGCTTGTGCCTGCGTGGTTCTCGCGGTTTCGCGCCGGTAAGCTGCGGCAGCGGGCAAAGGGCTTGCTGTCCGATCTGGGCGTGCCCGCATCACGGCGGCGCCTGTCAGAGCTGTCGCGTGGCGAACGGCAACGCGTCGCCCTTGCCCGTGCGCTGCTGTTCGATCCGCAGATCCTGCTGGCGGATGAGCCCACGGCCTCGCTTGATCGCGCCGCCGGTGCTGCCGTCATCGAAACGCTGCGCCGTCTTGCGCAGGACGAGGGGCGTTTCGTCATGGCCGTCAGCCATGACCCCGCGCTGATTGCCGCCGCTGACCGCCTGATAGAGCTGGCGCGCGGACGCCTGCGCCAAGAGGTGCCCGCATGAACCCGTTCCCCATCGTTCTGGCCCTGTTTCGCAAGACCTGGCTCACCTCTGCGCTGTTTCTGCTGCTCATCGCGATTGCCATGGCGCTGGGGGTTGCCATCATCGCGCAGGAACGCAGCATGCGCGAAGGATCGGCGCGTGCATCCGATCCGTTTGACCTGATCATCGCAGCCCCCGGCAGCCGCACGGAAATCCTGTTCAACGTCGTGTATCTGCGCCCCTCCGCCGTTGAACTGATCGCCGCCGAAACGCTGTCGAAAATCCTCGCCGACCCGGCAGCGGAATTTGCCGCCCCGATTGCCTTTGGCGACAATGCCGAAGGTTTTCCCATCATCGGCACCACCCGCGATATGGTGCGCCACCTGACAGCCGGTGCCATCGAAGGCGCGATGTGGCAGCACGAGGACGACGCCATCATCGGCGCGAACCTTCCCTTCGAGATTGGCGAGACCATTCATTCCGCACATGGTCAGGGCGGGATCGGCGCGGAGGCTTCGCAGCAGGACGACCATGACGATGAAGACAGCCATGGCGGCCTGCATGTCACCGGGCGCATGGCCCCGACCGGAACGGCCTGGGATTCTGCCGTGCTTGTCCCGATCCAATACAGCTGGTCCACCCACGCCCTCATGGCACCGGATCAAGGCGTTCCCGGTGAGCTGACCCCGGACGGGCCGCTTGGCCCCGTCCCGGCTGTCGTGCTCAAACCGCGCGGTCTGGGCGATGCCTACTGGCTGCGCAGCCTTTGGCAAACCGACCGGACAACCGCCTTCTTCCCGGCCGAAGCCTTGACGGAGATCTATGCCTATATGGGCGATGTCCGGCGCATCATGTCGGCCCTGACCACGGCCACCCAAGCACTGGTGATCGCGGCCATCCTGTCCGGGGTCATCGCGCTGATGCAGCTTTACAGTGCGCGGCTTGCCTTGCTCAGGGCCTTGGGCGCCACGCGGAGCTATATCTTTTTGGTCATGTGGATCTATATGGTCGGCCTGATCCTTGCCGGCGCTGTGCTGGGCCTTGCCTCTGGCATGGTCACGGCGCGCGCCATCTCTGCCATCTTCGCGAATGAGACCGGGCTGAGCCTGTCGGCACGCATCGGGTGGGCAGAGATACGGCTGACCCTCATCGTCATCGGATTGGGCGCGCTGCTGGCCGTGGTCCCTGCCCTCACGCACTTTCGCAAAGCGTCGCTTTCGCAGCTGCGCTGAGCCTGACCCCGCAAACTGAGGCCGGGGGCGGTTCCTGCCGGTACGCCCCTCCCCGTGGCGTCCTGCAACCGCCCCCGGACGTCACAAAACCTTTATGGAACTGTCACCTTTGGGTCATGCACGCTTGGTTGAAAGCGGCGTTTACACTCTCTTGGGGAAGACTTCATGTCATTCAGACTATTTTGCACGACATCCGCCTTGGCGCTTGTCGCAACGACCGCTGCCGCGGAGATGAATTTCAACCGTATCAGCAGCTTTGCCACCATGGCGAACAACGCAGACCCGGCGGCGGAATCCTCGGCCGAGATCATCAGCGCATCCGCCGATGGCATGACGCTGGCCTATTCCGACAGCCCCCTGGGCGCCGTTGGCTTCATTGACATCTCCGACCCCACAGCGCCTGCCGCCAAGGGCAGCATCGATGTCGGCGGTGAACCCACCGCCGTGTCGATCATCGGCACGACCGCCTTCGTCGGCGTGAACACGTCCGAAAGCTACACCAAGCCGTCCGGCCTGCTGAAGGCCTATGACATCAACACCATGGACGAACTCGCCGTCTGCGACCTGGGCGGTCAGCCCGACAGCACCGCATCGGCCAGGGATGGCAGCTTCATCGCCGTGGCCATCGAAAATGAAAGAGACGAAGACGCGGGTGACGGCCGCACCGGTCAGGCCCCCGGCGGCTATGTCGTGACGCTGAACGTGGCAGAGGGGCAACCTGTCTGCGACAGCCTGAACAAGATCGATGTCACCGGGATGGCCGAAATTTCCCCCGAAGACCCCGAGCCTGAATTCGTCGACATCAACGGGCTGGGTGAAATCGTGGTCACCCTTCAGGAAAACAACCACATCGTCGTGATCTTCAAAGACGGACAGATCTACAACCATTTCTCTGCCGGTGCCGTTGATTTGGACCAGATCGATGCCACGGACGAACGGGGCGCGCTGATCTTTGACGAAAGCCAGAAAGGTCGCCTGCGCGAGCCGGACGGGGTTCAGTGGATCGACGACACCCATTTTGCCATCGCCAACGAGGGCGACATGGATGGCGGCGCACGTGGCTGGACGATCTTCAACAAGGACGGCACCGAGGTTTTCGAAGCGGGCAACAGCTTTGAGCATGCGATCATCCAGACCGGCCACTACCCCGACAAACGCTCTGACGCGAAAGGGGCAGAGCCAGAGGGCATGGAATTCGCCACATTCGGCGACACGCCTTACGCGTTCATCCTGGCAGAGCGCGCCTCGACCGTGGGCGTCTATGATGTGAGCGATCCGACAGCGCCCGTCCTCAAGCAGATGCTGCCCTCGGGCATCGCCCCCGAAGGCGCCATCGCGATTCCGTCCCGCAACCTGTTCGTCACCGCGAACGAGGCCGATCTCATTGAGGATGGTGGCGTGCGCAGCCATGTCATGATTTATGAATATCAAGAGGCCCCTGCCGCCTACCCGCAGCTGACCTCTGCCGGTGCTGACACGCTGATCGGCTGGGGTGCGATCTCTGGCATGGTCGCTGGCGAAGACGGCATCGTCTACGCGGTCAATGACAGCTTTTACGGCTACCAGCCCACGATCTTCACCATCGACACGAATGTGACGCCCGCCCGGATCACCAAGGCGCTGCCGGTGACCCGCGCAGGCCATGCCGCGCAGAAGCTGGACCTTGAAGGCATCACGCTGGACGGCGAAGGCGGCTATTGGCTGGCCTCCGAAGGGCGCACGGACCGCGTGATCCCGCATGCGATTTACCACGTCAACGCCGATGGCGAAATCGAGGCAGAGATCAGCCTTCCGGCAGAGTTGCTGGCCGTCGAAAAGCGCTTTGGCTTTGAGGGTATCACCAGGGTCGGCGACACGCTTTGGATGGCGGTGCAACGCGAATGGGCGGATGACCCGGCCGACCACGTAAAGCTGGTGGCCTACAACATTGCCTCCAAGGAATGGGGCGCTGTTCACTACCCCAAGGCTGCGGCGGAGACCGGCTGGGTCGGCCTGTCCGAGATCGTCGCGCAGGGTGATTTCTTCTACGTGGTCGAGCGTGACAACCAGATTGGCGCGGCTGCCAAGATCAAGAAGGTCTACCGCATTCCGGCCGCCGAAATGGTGCCTGCCCCCCTTGGCAGCGTCTTGCCAGTGGTCAGCAAGGAAGAGGTGCGCGATCTGATCCCCGACCTCGCGGCCAATGGCGGCTATGTCGTCGACAAGGTCGAAGGTCTGGCAATCTTTGCGGATGGCACGGCCTGGATCAGCACCGATAATGACGGTGTCGATGACAGCTCTGGCGAGACGTTCTTCTGGTCCCCCGGCCGTTTCTGAACCACTGAAATTGCATACAGGCGGCGCGCGGGTCAAACCGCGCGCCGTTTCTCATGTACCTGCCCGTTTCCGCTTCAAGATGCCGGTCGCCCGTTGCGCCCGGCATGTGGGCTCAACCGCCACGCCGCCGGACGATGCGATTGCGCTTTTAACGCCACCAAATTGATGTTTAGCATTGTTCCGACGCGGTTGCGGCATCCAGGCTGACGGAGAGGGTACATGAAGAAATCAGCGCCCCGGTTGGGTGTGGATATTGGCGGCACCTTCACGGATGTCGTACTGGAGGCCGAAGGGCAGATCCACTCCACCAAGGTGCTGACGACCTATGCCGCGCCGGAGGACGCGATTGTTGACGGGCTGGCGCAGGTCTGTGCAAAGGCTGCGATCACGCCCGCCGAGATTGGCCAGATCATCCACGGTACCACCCTTGCGACGAATGCGCTGATCGAACGGCGGGGCGCCAGGACGGCGCTGATCACCACGCAAGGTTTCCGCGATGTGATTGAGATGCGCACCGAGTCCCGGTTCGAACAATACGATCTGAACCTCACCCTGCCGGAACCGCTCTTGCCCCGCCAGATGCGTTATACGGTCCGCGAGCGGGTGGATGCGCTGGGTCAGATCCTGATCCCGCTGGAGCGTGCCGAGGTGGAAGCGCTGGCCGACGAGATCGCCGAAGGTGGCTATGACAGCGTCGCGGTGGGGCTGATCCATTCCTATCTGAACGACACGCATGAGCGGATGATCCGCGAGGTGCTGGCCGAAAAACTGCCCGAGGTGATGGTGTCGATCTCTTCCGAAGTTTCGCCGCAGATGCGCGAATACGAACGGTTCAACACGGTCGTCGCCAACGCCTATATCAAACCGCTGATGAAATCCTATCTCGGTCGGCTCGAAGGGCGGCTGCGGGACGAGGGCGTGGGTTGCAACATCTTCCTGATGCATTCCGGCGGCGGCATCATATCGCTGGAAAGCGCGGCTGAATTCCCGGTGCGGCTGGTGGAATCCGGCCCCGCGGGTGGCGCTGTCTTTGCCGCCAATATCGCGGCGCGTTACGGTCTGGACAAGGTCCTGTCCTTCGATATGGGCGGCACCACGGCCAAGATCTGCCTGATCCGGAACCAGACCCCCAAGACCAGCCGCGTTTTCGAAGTGGCGCGCACCTACCGGTTCAAGAAGGGGTCTGGCATGCCGATCTCGATCCCCGTGATCGACATGGTGGAAATCGGCGCGGGGGGCGGATCGCTCGCCCATGTCGACAGCCTGCGGCAGATCCGCGTGGGGCCGGAATCCGCCGGATCCGAGCCCGGCCCGGCCTGCTATGGGCGGGGTGGGACAAAACCCGCCGTCACGGATGCCGACCTGATCCTTGGCAAGCTCGACCCCGACAATTTTGCAGGCGGATCGATCCGGCTGGATGCGGACAGTTCGGCTGCGGCGCTGACCTCGGTTCTGGGGGAGGTGCTGGACATGGATGCGCAGACCTCTGCCTTCGGGCTGTGCGAGGTGGTGGACGAGAACATGGCCAATGCCGCCCGCGTGCATGCGGTGGAGAATGGCGAGGACCTGTCGGAATACACCATGATCGCCTTTGGCGGCGCGGCGCCGCTGCACGCCGGCAGGCTTTGCGAAAAGCTGGGCATCGACCGGCTGCTGGTTCCGCCGGGGGCGGGTGTGGGCTCTGCCATCGGGTTTTTGCGCGCGCCCTTCAGTTTCGAGGCCAACCGCTCTGTCTACATGAAGCTGTCGGATTTTGACGCCGATAAGATCAAGGGCTTGCTGACGGATATTCGGGCAGAGGCCACCGCATTCGTCCGCAATTGCGACCCGGAAAGCGAGATCCTGTCCGAATTCAAGGTCTACATGCGTTATTCCGGGCAGGGCTGGGAAATCCCGATCATCCTGTCCGAAGAACAGGCGATGGCCCCTCGGCGCACAAGTTTCGAACAGCTTTTCGAGCAGGACTACACACGGCTTTTCGGTCGGCCCGTCGCGGGAATGGATGTGGAAATCACCGTCTGGTCGGTGAATGCCACCACCCCGCCTGAAACGGTTGCCCGGACCCCCGAAACCACGGGCGCCGCCATGGCACCTGTCTGCGGGGAAAGGCACGTGTTCGACGCGGCCACGGGTGCGGTTGTTGAGGCCCGTCTGGTGCAGCGCAATACCATGGAAACCGGGCAGATCGTCCAAGGCCCCGCAGCCATTACCGAGGATGAAACGACGATCATCCTGCCTGCCAGCCGCCGCGCGATCCGCCAGCAAGACGGATGTATCGACATCCGGCGCAAAACCTCAGCGGAGGACAAGGCATGACGAATGAGCATTCCAACGTCGCCTATCAGGTCATGTGGAACCGGCTGATCTCGGTCGTGGAAGAGCAGGCGCAGGCGCTTGTGCGCACCGCCTTTTCCACCTCCGTCCGCGAGGCGGGGGATCTGTCTGCCGGGGTGTATGACGTTCAGGGCAGGATGCTGGCCCAGGCCGTGACCGGCACGCCGGGGCATGTGAATGCCATGGCCGATGCGGTCGCGCATTTCATCCGGCGGATCGGGCGTCAGAACATCTTTGAGGGCGATGTTTACGTCACCAACGACCCGTGGGAAGGCACCGGCCACCTGCATGATATTACAATGGTCAGCCCGTCCTTTCACAACGGGGTGCTGGTGGGGTTCTTTGCCTGTACCGCCCATATCGTCGATATTGGCGGGCGCGGGTTCGGCGCGGATGCGGCCAGCGTCTACGAGGAAGGGCTTTACCTGCCCATCATGAAATTCGCCGAACGTGGCACAGTGGATGAAACCCTGATCCGCATCGTGCGCGGCAATGTCCGCGAACCCGATCAGCTGGTGGGTGACATGTATGCACTGGCCACCTGCAACGAGATCGGCCACAGGCGTCTGACCGACATGATGGATGAATTCGGCCTCGTGGATCTGGCGGGGATCGCCGCCTTCATCCTCGACAATTCCCGTCGTGCCATGATCGAACGGATCGCCGCCCTGCCCCGCCAGACCGCCAGCGGAGAGATGACGGTGGACGGGTTCGACACGCCGATCACCCTGCGCGTGAAACTGACCATCGCGAAAGATCACATCCTGACGGATTTCGAAGGCACCTCGGGGCTCGACAAGAAAGGCATCAACTGTCCGCTGGTCTATACAAAGGCCTATGCGTGCTATGCCCTGAAATGCGCCATTGCCCCCGAGATTCCCAATAACGCCGCCTCGCTGGAGCCGTTCCGGATCTCGGCGCCAGAGGGTACCATCGTCAACGCCGTCCACCCCGCGCCGGTCGCCCTGCGCCATATCATCGGGCATTTCGTGCCGGACACGGTCTATGACGCGCTGGACAAGATCCTGCCCGGCGTCGTGCCTGCCGAGGGCGCGGGCTGTCTGTGCAACTTCCAGGTCTCGCTGCGGCCCCGGTCAGATGCCCCTGCCCCGAAAAACGCCCTGCGCTCGGAGGTGCTGACCTTCAATTCCGGCGGATCCGGCGCGCGGCCCGAGCATGACGGGCTGAACGCCACGGCTTTCCCCTCTGGCGTGATGACCATGCCGATCGAAGCCACCGAACATGCAGGCCCGGTGATCATCTGGCGCAAGGAGCTGCGTCCCGATTCCGGTGGCGCCGGCAAGCAGCGCGGCGGGCTGGGCCAGTATATGGAAGTCGGCGCCCGCGAAGGGCATGAGTTCGACTTTCAGGCAATGTTCGACCGGGTCGAACATCCCGCGCGTGGACGGCGCGGCGGGCATCCGGGCGCGCCAACGGCAATCGCACAGGATGACGGATCGCCCATGCGCGGTAAGGGCAAGCAATTCGTCCCGCATGGGCGCCGGGTGATGCTCTCCCTTCCCGGCGGGGCGGGCTATGGCGACCCGAAGGACCGGCCCGAGAAGGCCGTCAAACGCGACCTGCTGCGCGGCTATATCACGGCTGACGCCGCGCGCCGCGACTACGGCCTCAGCAGCACTGATATCGCCGAGGTCGAAGCTGCCATTCGCGCAGGAAAGGATAGTGCATGACCGCTGATTTGCAGGCCCCGAACCACGCCAGCTATGACATCGTCATCATCGGTGGGGCGATCATGGGGTCGTCCACGGCCTGGTTCCTGACAGAGCAAAAGGATTTCGACGGCCGCGTGCTGGTGGTGGAGCGTGACCCGACCTATCAGAACAGCTCTACCATGCACACGAATTCCTGCATGCGGCAGCAATTCTCGAACGAGCTGAATGTCCGCATCTCGCAATTCGCCGCCGATTTCGTAAAGAACCTGCGCAGCTATATGGGCGGGGACGAGCGCGCGCCCAACCTGTCGATCCACAATTTCGGATACATGTACCTGGCCGATAACGAAGGCTTTGCCAATGTCCTGCGCGAGAACCAGAAGGTTCAGCTGGCAGCAGGTGCCGCGACAAAGCTGATGACACCCGATGACATCCGGCGCGACTACCCGTTCTACAATCTGGATGACATCGTTCTGGGGTCGATCAACCTTGTGGATGAAGGGTTCTGGGACGGGACGGCCGTGTTCGATTGCTGGCGCAGGCAGGCCCGTGAACGCGGCGTGGAGTATATCCGCAACGAAGTTGTCGCCATGACGAAGAACCCGGCCGGCACAAGGATCGAAAGCGTGACGCTGAAATCGGGCGAGGTTGTCTCTTGCGGCAAGGTTCTGAACGCTTCGGGGCCGCGTGCCGCGCGGACCTCTGCCATGGCCGGGATTGACCTGCCGGTGGAGCCGCGCAAACGCTTTACATGGGTCTTCTCTGCCGAAAAGCCACTGGACCGCGATCTTCCGCTGACAATCGATCCGTCGGGCGTTCACGTGCGTGAATATGGCGGCGGAACGTATCAATGCGGGGCGCATACCGCGATTGACCCGGCTGTGGATTACGACGATTTCGCAATGGATCACACCCTGTGGGAGGATCACGTCTGGCCCATCCTGGCCACCCGCATCCCGCAATTCGAGGCCATCAAGGTGCAAAGCGAATGGGCGGGGCATTATGCCTACAACACTTTTGATCAGAACGCGATCATGGGGCCCCACACGGATGTGGAAAATTTCTTCTTCCTCAACGGGTTTTCCGGCCACGGGTTGCAGCAATCCCCCGCCATGGGGCGCGGCACGGCAGAGCTTCTGGTGCATGGCGAATATCGCAGCCTTGACCTGCGCCCCTTCGATTACGAAAGGCTGGTGCTTGACCGGCCGATCCTTGAAAAGGCAATCATCTGAACGCGGTATCCTCCGCCCCCTGCTTGACCTTCCGACGACAAAGAAAGCCTGACCGACATGAAAAAGCTTGTTCTTACCGGCGCTGCCGGACGTTTGGGTTCCTACCTGCGCGAGCCCCTCTCGAAGATGTGCGAGGAGCTGGTCTCTACCGATCTCGCAGAGGATATTGGCAAGCTCTATCCCGGCGAGCGCTATGTGGCAGCGAACCTCGAAAGCCTGGACGCCATGGTCGATCTGCTGGCGGGGGCGGACATGGTTGTTCACTTCGGCGCCATCGGCGACGAGGCCCCGTTCGAGACATTGCTCGGCCCGAATTTCATCGGCGCCTATAACGTCTGGGAGGCGGCCTATCGCAACGGCGTGCGCCGGGTGGTCTATGCCTCGTCCATCCACGCGGTCGGCATGCACCCCAAGACCGATTTCATTGGCACCGACGCCCCGCACCGGCCCGACACGTTTTACGGGTTGGCCAAGTGCTTTGCCGAAGACCTCGCAAGCATGTATTGGGACAAGCGTCAGGTGGAGGCCGTCTGTCTGCGCATCCTCTCTTGCGCACAGGTTACCAACCCCCGCGCCGTGGGATCCTGGCTCTCCTATGATGACCTGATCCAGCTTGTGCAGCGGGCCATCGACACGCCTGTCACCGGCTTCAGCGTGATCTACGGCGTGTCCAACAATGACCGCGCCCCGGTCGACAATGCCAAGGCTGCCTTTCTTGGCTATCGTCCCAAGGACAACGCGGAACAGTTTGCCGAGGCCGTCTTTGCCGAAGCCGGGCCGCTCGACCATCAGGACCCGGGCAACATGTGCCACGGCGGGCCCTTCGCCTCGGTCGAGCTTGGCAATAGCGGCGTCGCGACCATGAATATTGTGGATGACCGGAAAAAGACCTGACCGCGCCATCACAGGGGCCCTGCAATTGCGATCTGTGCTGCGGCGCAGTCCCGGCGCTATCAAACCGTGTCCGCAAAGGCGCCCGTGGCAGGCGCGTTCTTGCACCCTGCCATCCGGCCTGTCCGGGGCCGTGGGCAGGCTGTTTGCACGGCATTGCGAGATCTGGGATAACGCGCAGAAAGCGGCGCGCGGGCAAGGGGGTCGCCGGATAAACAGGACGATCAGCCCCATTGCACGCAACCGAAAATACTACGCCCCGATTGACCCGGAAGGTGGGCACTGACCCGCTACCCTGAGAAGGAAAACTGTCATGGCAGAGCTGCAAAGAAAACCCTTCGGCACGCGCGGCAAGGTGCACCAGATCACGCCGGAAAGCGCAGGCTGGCGCTATGTCGGTTTCTCGCTTTATCGGTTACGGGCGGGCGATACCGCGTCGGAGGTTACAGGCGACCGGGAAGTGATCCTCGTGATGGTCGAGGGCAAGGCCAGCATCACCGGCGCCGGGCAGGACTGGGGTGTCCTGGGCGACCGGGCAAACGTTTTCGAGAAGACCCCGCCGCATTGCCTCTACCTGCCAAACGGCACCGAGTGGGAGGCTACGGCCACGACCGATTGCGTGCTGGCTGTCTGCTCTGCCCCCGGCACTGGCGGGCACGCGCCACGCCGCATCGGCCCTGACGGCATCACGCTGACAGAACGCGGCAAGGGCACGAATACCCGCCATATCAACAACATCGCGATGGAGAACGAGGATTACTGCGACAGCCTGCTGGTCACGGAAGTCTTCACCCCCGCAGGTCATTGGTCCTCTTACCCCAGTCATCGCCACGACGAGGATGACTTTCCCCGCATCACCTATCTCGAAGAGACATACTACCACCGTCTGAACCCCGCTGACGGGTTCGGCATTCAGCGCGTCTATACCGATGATGGCAGCCTTGACGAGACGATGGCTGTGAAAGACGGCGACGTGGTGCTTGTGCCGCGCGGGCATCACCCCTGCGGTGCGCCCTACGGGTTCGAGATGTACTACCTGAATGTCATGGCCGGGCCGCTGCGCAAATGGCGCTTCGTGCCTGCCCCAGAGGTCGACTGGATCATGAAACGCGACGCCTGAACGCCGCTTGGCGAGCCTGGCTCAGCCCGATGCCCGCGCGTTCCAGATGGTGGGGACAGCCTGCTCAGGCGTTGCTTTGTCGGGCCGCGATAAAACGTTCGCCCAGCTCCAGCGTATACCGCTCCAGCTCTGCCAGCACGGCGTCGGCCCCGGTTGCATCGCGCGCCTCGATCGCGTCGGCAAGCCGTGTGTGCAACTGGACGATATGCCCGCGCGACCGGGCGCTGAAGGTGATCATGTTCATCAACGGCTGCATGGCTTCCACAGCGCCGGCAAGCTGATAGGACAGGATCGGGTTGGACGCCGCATCCACAAGCGCACGGTGAAGGGCAACGTCAGAGGCGCAGAACGCCTCGTCGCTGAGTTCCGGCTGGCTCTGGCGGTGGATCTCTGCCCGCACTGCCGCCAGATCATCGGCAGAGCGGCGCTGCGCGGCAAGCGCGGTGCAGGATTTCTCCATCGCGTAGCGCGCCTCGCAGGCGACCTTGAAATCAACCTCGTTGATCGACAAAAGCAGGGTCGATGTCGTGGCGTGCTGGGCTTGAGCCTCGCCGTAAGACAGCCGCCGGACAAACGCGCCGCCAAACGCCCCGCGCTCCGTGCGGATCAGGGATTGCGCGGCAAGCCGTTTCAACGCTTCGCGCACGGTCGGGCGCGACACCTCGAACGTCTCGGCCAGATCCGATTCGGAAGGCAGGCGATCATCAGCCGTCAGATGACCCTCCAGGATTGAATCCCGAATCGCCTTCGCAATCTGCGCCGGCAGGTCTGAACGTTGATTTTGCTTGTCTCTTTTCATTTGTCTTACATTTAATTGTCAGGCATTTTAATCCCACGCCACGGCATGAAATGCAAGAAAGGAGGAGGTCCCTTGCTCGCATTGCGTATCAGATCATTGCGCGGAACGCATTGGCTTGCCTTTTTTGGCGGCATTCTGCTGTGCTGGGCGCTGCTTTTCAGCATGGCTCTACCGGCAGATCTGCGTGATCTGGAGGCGACCTACGGCGCCTCGATCATCGAGATCCTGTGCAGCGGTGGGTTGGGCGCATCCGGGTTCCTGTCGTCCTTCGCGATGTGGGCATTGATGAGCGCCGCCATGATGGCCCCCACCGCCCTGCCCGCCTTTGCGACATATGACGATCTGGGCAACGTTGCCGCGACCGGCTTTGGCAAGTTGCTGGGCGGATACCTGACGGCATGGGCCGGATTTTCTGCACTGGCCGCCCTGGCGCAGGTCAGCCTTTACGAGCGTGGCCTTATCGGCGGATTGGGGCAAAGCGTGTCTCTCCCCCTGACTATGGCCCTGTTGATCGGCGCGGGCCTTTACCAGTTCAGCGCATTAAAAGGCGCCTGCCTGTCTCGCTGCCGCGCGCCATTGGCGTTTTTCATGCAGCACTGGGACGAAGGCCCGTTTCGCAACGGGCTACGGCTGGGGCTGGATTGCGTCGGCTGCTGTTGGGCGCTGATGCTTCTGGGATTTGTTGGCGGCACCATGAACCTGGGCTTCATGGGCTTGGCCATGGTGTTGATGACATTGGAAAAACTGCCCGAAATCGGGCGCTACCTGACAAAGCCGCTTGGCGCGATGCTGATCGTCGCCGGGTGTGCATTACCCCTATTTTAAGACGGAGGAGACCCAACCATGGCATTGGACGCCACCACCATTCCCGAATGGACGCTCAAGGGCGAATTGATCCTGAACTGCAACTGCACGGTGTTCTGCCCCTGCGTGGTCAGCCTGGGAAAACACCCGCCCACCGAGGGCTACTGTCAGGCATGGGTCGGCATCCGCATTGACGAGGGGGCTTTCGGTGACGAAATCCTGTCTGGCCTCAATGTCGGGCTGATCATGGATATTCCGGGCAATATGGGGCGCGGCAACTGGAAGGCCGCCGCCTATATCGACGAACGCGCAAGCGAGGCCGCCTATGACGCGCTGGTCGCGATTTTCAGCGGTGCGGCGCGCGGCACGACGGGCCTGTTCGGCATGCTCGTGTCGGAATTTCTGGGTGCCGAACGCGCGCCGGTGTCGTTCGAGACTGAAGGTGCCACACGGCGGCTGATGGTGGGCAAGAAAATTCAGGGCGAGGTCGTGCCCGTGACGGGAAACGGCGGCAAGGAGATCGTGATTTCCAACACCGATTACTGGATGGGGCCAGACATTACCGTCGCCACCGCCACCAAGGCGCGCGTCCGGGCGCATGGCCGCGTCTGGGACTTCGAAGGGCGGTCTGCCGAGATTTGCCAGATCGACTGGCACGGGCCGCGCTAGGGGCGCAAACAGGTTTGCCGGGGCGCGTGGACGGTCTGCAAAGCCGACCCCATCGCCCCCGCATCACGCTACTGGAGTAACCACAGATGGCGCTTATCTCTCCTTCTCGCCGGCTGCGGCGCACCCCCTTTTCCGATGGCGTAGAGGCCGCGGGGGTCAAGGCCTATACGGTCTACAATCACATGCTGCTGCCGACGATGTTCCGGTCTATCGAAGAAGATTACCGGCACCTGAAAGAGGCCGTGCAGATATGGGATGTGGCCTGCGAACGCCAGGTGGAACTGCGCGGGCCGGATGCCGGCAGGCTGGTGCAGCTTCTGACCCCGCGCGATCTGCGCTCGATGCTGCCGGGGCAATGCTACTACGTCCCCATCGTGGACGAGACCGGCGGCATGCTGAATGACCCCGTCGCGGTGAAACTGGCCGAGGATCGCTGGTGGATCTCCATCGCCGACAGCGATCTTCTGTATTGGATCAAGGGGTTGGCCTATGGCTACCGTCTTGATGTGCTGGTGGACGAACCGGACGTGTCCCCGCTCGCCATACAAGGCCCGAAAGCCGATGATCTGATGGCGCGCGTCTTTGGCGATGTGGTGCGCGATATCCGGTTCTTCCGCTTCATGCATCTGGATTTCCAGGGGCGCGACATGGTGGTGGCGCGCTCTGGCTACTCCAAACAAGGCGGGTTCGAAATCTATGTCGAAGGCAGCGATATCGGCATGCCTTTGTGGAATGCGCTGATGGAGGCGGGCCGCGATCTTGACGTGCATGCCGGCTGCCCCAACTTGATCGAGAGGATCGAAGCCGGGCTGCTCTCCTATGGCAACGACATGACCGACGATAACACACCGCATGAATGCGGGCTGGGCCGGTTCTGCAACACCCAGACGGCCATCGGCTGTATCGGGCGCGACGCGCTGCTGCGGGTTGCAACCGAAGGCCCGGTCAAACAGATCCGCGCAATATCCATCGAGGGCCCCGCCGTCCCCGGCTGCGACCGGTATTGGCCGGTCAAGGCAGGGTCAAAGACGGTCGGGCGGATCTCTTCCGCCGCGTGGTCGCCCGATTTCAACACCAACGTCGCCATTGGCATGATCCGCATGACCCATTGGGATGATGGCACCGAATTGACGGTCGAGGCGCCAGACGGTTTGCGCCACGCCACCGTACATGAGAATTTTTGGCTTTAGAAAGGACCGAAATGTTCAAGGCACTGCTTGTTGAAAAGGATGACGAGGGCAAGACCTCGGCCTCTGTGCAGGAAATCAGCGAAGACCGGCTGCCCGAGGGCGACGTCACCGTCACGGTCGAGTATTCGACGGTCAATTACAAGGACGGGCTGTGCATCGGGCCGGGTGGCGGTCTTGTGCGCAATTACCCGCATGTCCCCGGCATCGACTTTGCAGGTACGGTCGAAACCTCGGATGATGACCGCTACAAACCGGGTGACAAGGTGGTGCTGACCGGCTGGCGCGTGGGCGAAAACCGCTGGGGCGGCTATGCCGAAAAAGCGCGGGTCAAGGCCGATATGCTGGTGCCCCTGCCCGACGGTCTGACCCCCCGGCAGGCGATGGCCGTGGGCACCGCCGGCCTGACCGCCATGCTGGCCGTCATGGCGCTGGAGGATCAGGGCATCAAGGATGGCCCCGTGCTGGTGACCGGTGCCGCGGGCGGCGTTGGCTCTGTCGCGACCGCAATCCTTGCCAATCTCGGCCATCAGGTCGCCGCCGTGACCGGCCGACCGGAGCAGGAGGACTACCTCAAAAGCCTTGGCGCAACCCAGATTGTGGCCCGCGAAGAACTGACAGAGATGACGCGCAAACCGCTTGAGGCAGAGGTCTGGGGCGGCTGCGTCGATGCTGTGGCAGGTGCCATGCTGGGCCGCGTGCTCAAGCAGATGCAATATGGCAGCTCTGTCGCGGCGATCGGTCTGGCCGGCGGTGCCGCGATCGAGGGCGCGCTGATCACGCCTTTCATCCTGCGCGGCGTGAACCTGCTGGGCATCGACAGCGTGATGCAGCCCTACGAGAACCGCGTTCGCGCGTGGCAGCGCATTGCCAAGGACCTGCCGATGGACAAGCTGGAGGCGATGGTCCAGCCCGCGACACTTTCGGACCTGCCGGGCCTTGGCCGCGACATCCTGAAAGGTCAGGTCAAGGGCCGCGTCGTCGTCGACGTGACGGCCTGACACGCTACATCAACCTGCGCGGCGGCCATAGAAGCCGCCCGCAAACCAAAGGAGGCACCATCTGAGCATTTAAGTATATTTCTTGGGAGGAAATCATGACTTTAAGACCAGATCCGACATTCTACCCGTCTGCCAAGCTGGCGATGGAAGGGCCGGTCGAAACGCTTGCCTTCACCCTGATGCTCAGCCCCGACGGCTCTCAACCAGACGGGCTTGCCGTGGTGGATGTTGATCCGAACTCCAAGACTTACGGCCAGATCCTGCACAGCCTGTTCATGCCCAACAAGGGCGACGAGTTTCACCATTTCGGGTGGAACGCATGCTCCTCGGCCCTGTCGCCGCTGACCGGCCATGCCTTTCTTGAACGGCGTTACCTGATCATCCCCGGCATCCGGTCCTCGCGCATCTACATCATCGACGTGAAGGAGCCGCTCAAGGCCAGCATCCACAAGATCATCGAACCCGAAGAGCTGTTCGAGAAGACCGGCTATTCCCGCCCCCACACGATCCATTGCGGCCCCGAAGGCATTTATGTCTCGACCCTTGGTGGCGCAGGCAAGGATGGCACGGATGGCCCTCCGGGGATCTTCATCATGGATTGCGAAACATTCGAGATCTTGGGCCGGTACGAGATGGACCGCGGCGCGCAGGACAAGCATTACGATTTCTGGTGGAACCTGCCGCGCGACTACATGGTCAGTTCCGAATGGGGCCTGCCGCCGCAGTTTGAGAACGGCATCGTACCCGAGGATCTTCTTTCCAACAAATACGGCCACTCGATCCATTTCTGGGATCTGCGCGGGCGCAAATGCACGCAGACCATTGATCTGGGCGAGAACCACCAGATGGCGCTGGAAATCCGCCCCGCGCATGACCCGGCCAAGCAATACGGGTTCTGCGGCGTGGTCGTCGACACGACCAATCTGCAAGGCGCGATCTTCACCTGGTGGCGCAACGAGGATGGCACATTTGAGGCCAAAAAGACCGCCACTATTGACCCGCAACCCGCCGATGCCGATGACCTGCCCGAACTTCTGAAGGGCTTTGGCGCGGTGCCGCCGCTGGTCACCGATATCGACCTCAGCCTTGACGACAAATACCTTTATGTCGCCTGCTGGGGTACGGGCGAGATGCTGCAATTCGACGTCTCTGACCCGATGAACCCGATGTTGGCAGGCAAGGTCGAACTGGGCGGCATCGTCAAGAAGAACCCGCACCCCAATGGCAAAGCCTTTGGCTACGGTCCGCAGATGGTCGAGATCAGCCGCGATGGCAAACGCGTCTACTGGACCAACTCGCTGTATTCCACATGGGACGACCAGTTCTATCCGGGCGAACGCGGTGCGGCGATGGTCATGGCGGAATGCGGCGAAAACGGCGGGCTGACTTTGGCCAAAGACTTCTGGGTCGACTTCCCCGAAGGCTATCGCAGCCACCAGATCCGGCTGGAAGGCGGCGACTGTTCGACCGACAGCTTCTGCTACCCCTCCGCCTGACGTGGACGGCATGATCGATGCGGCGGCCCTTTGGTGGGCCGTCGTCGGCGTGGGCATCTATCACGGCATCAACCCCGGCATGGGCTGGCCCCTTGCCGTGTCATCGGCACTGATGGAGGGCCGCGCCGCTGCCCTGCCAAAGGCGCTGCTGGCGCTGGCCGTGGGGCATTTCCTGTCGATGACCCTGATCCTGCTGCCATTTTCGATGATGGCGGCACTGGTGTCGTTCGAACGCGAGATCCGCATCGCGGCCGCGCTGATCGTGATCGGAATGGGGCTTTACCTGCTGATCAACCGCCGCCATCCGCGCTTTCTGTCGCGCGTGCCGCCCTCGCGTCTGGCGCTGTGGTCCTTTCTGGCGGCACTTGCACATGGGGCCGGGCTGATGCTGGTTCCGATGTATCTGGGCCTGTGTCAGACGGACGCGCTGGATGCAGGGCATCAGGCGGCAACGACCCTGATGGCCAGCAACCTTGGCACTGCGCTGATGGTTGCGGCGGTCCACACGGCGGCGATGATCCTGTCCGGCGCAATTCTGGCCGTTGGCGTCTACCTCTGGCTGGGGTTGCGGTTCCTGTCCAAAAGCTGGTTCAACCTCGAAATCCTCTGGGCGGTGTCTTTGGTCCTTGTCGGGGTGATCGGGCTGCTCGGCGCTTACCAAAGCGGCTGACCCGTCAATTCCCCCAAGACACGCCACCACCAACCAACGCGCCAAGTACTGCCGGAACAATCGCGCCCATCGGGTGTTGATCTGCGAATATCGCGCAACCGGAGAGTACAACGATCATGGCCAAGACACCCACCAAGACAGACCTTCCCCAAGGCACTGGCGGCGAGACGCAGCAGCGCGGCGAACCTGCGCTGACAACCAACCACGGCGTTCCCATTTCGGACAACCAGAACTCTTTGAAATCGGGCGAACGCGGGCCAACGCTCCTTGAAGATTTCGTTCTGCGCGAAAAAATCTTCCACTTCGATCACGAGCGTATCCCTGAACGGATCGTGCATGCGCGCGGCACCGGCGCGCATGGCTATTTCGAATGTACGGACCCGATCCCCGAACTTACCAGCGCGTCCCTTTTTCAGGAAAAGGGCGCAACGGTCCCCGTCTTCACACGGTTCTCCACCGTGGCCGGGTCGAAAGGGTCCAAGGACACGCCCCGCGACGTCCGGGGCTTTGCGGTGAAGTTCTACACTGACGAAGGCAACTGGGATCTTGTCGGCAACAATATCCCCGTCTTCTTCATTCAGGACGCGATGAAATTTCCCGACCTTGTCCATGCAGTCAAACCCGAAGCAGACAGGGGTTTCCCACAGGCGGCATCGGCGCATGATACGTTCTGGGACTTCGTGTCGCTCATGCCGGAAAGCATGCACATGATCATGTGGGCCATGTCGGATCGTGGCATTCCGCGCAGCCTGCGGATGATGGAAGGGTTCGGCGTGCATACGTTCCGGCTCGTGAATGCCGACGGCAAATCCACCATGGTCAAGTTCCACTGGAAGCCGAAATTGGGCGTGCAGTCCACGACATGGGACGAGGCGGTGAAAATTTCGGGCGTCGATCCCGACTATCACCGGCGCGACCTGTTCGATTCCATTCAGGCAGGTGACTACCCCGAATGGGAGCTGGGCATTCAGGTCATCGACGAAGACTGGGCCGACAAACAGCCCTATGACGTTCTGGACGCGACAAAGCTTGTCCCCGAAGAGGACGTACCGGTGCGCATCATCGGCCGCATGGTGCTGGACCGTTACCCCGACAATTTCTTTGCCGAGACAGAGCAAGCCGCTTTCCTGCCGACCAATGTGGTGCCGGGCATCGACTTCACCAACGACCCGCTGCTGCAGGGACGGCTCTTTTCCTATCTCGACACGCAGAAATCGCGGCTGGGGACGACCAATTTCCACCAGATCCCCATCAACGCGCCGAAATGCCCGATGCACAACTTCCAGCGTGACGGGCTGATGCAGACGCATGTGCCCAAGGGGCGCGCGAATTATGAACCCAACAGCCTTGACGAAGCCGGAGAAGATCCCGGTCCCCGTGCAAGCGGCAGCGGGTTCAAAACCGTGCAGGACGCCGAAAACTCGGGGAGCGGCAAGCGCCGCGTGCGGGCCGAAACCTTTGCCGATCATTTCAGCCAGGCGCGGCAGTTCTACCACTCGCAGACGGAGGTGGAGCAGACGCATATCGTGGCCGCCATCGTCTTTGAGCTGTCGAAAGTGCAGCTGAACCACGTCCGGGTTCGGGTGCTTTCTCAACTCCGCAATATCGACGAAACGTTGGCGCAGCGGGTTGCGGACGGGCTTGGCCTTGACCTGCCAGACGCCGCCGCCCCCGCCAAGGACCCGGTGGAGATGAAACCCTCGGACGCCTTGTCGATCCTCAAGCACGAGGCCCCCAATGCAGGGCGCATGCTGGGCATTCTTGTTGCAGACGGCACTGACGGCTCGGTTGTGACAGCGCTGCGAAAGGCGGCCGAGGCCCAGGGCGCGATGGTCAAGATCGTGGGCCCCAAAGTGGGCGGCGTGAAGCTGGCGGATGGGGATACCCTGCCCGCCGATGAAAAGGTCGATGGCGCGCCGTCGGTGCTTTTTGATGCCGTGGCACTGGTGCTTTCGGAAGACGGTGCAAAGCAGATGGCGGGCGAAAAGGCGGCGGTTGATTTCGTCTCTGACGCCTTCGCGCATTGCAAGGCGATCGGCCACACTGACGGTGCCGCCCCGCTGATAAAGCAGGCAGGAGCAAAGCCCGACAGCTTCTTCTTTGAACTTCCGTCCGGGGCCGATGCATTGGCTGGTAAACTGTCGGCCCGCAACTGGGAGCGCGAGGATAAGGTCAAGCTGGCCCTCTGACCCTGCAACGGGCCAGATCTGAAAAGGGCGTCATCCGGCAATGCTGCGGCGCGGCTGGTTGATGCCACCCATTCATGACAGGGCGCGGCCGCGCCTGCGCTACCCCGTCTCGGTCATCTCGACCTCTGTCATGGGCGCGATCAGCGTCCACTGTAAACCGGTCGGGGCGTAATCCAGCTCTACACGTCCACCGACGGCGCTGGCCGCCATTTTCTCAATCACAGTCCGCCCGAACCCCGTCCGGTCGGGCACGGTAACAAGCGGGCCGCCCTGCTCCACCCAGCCGATACGGAACGAGTTGTCATCGCCGTCGATATTCCAGGTAATGGCAACGGTGCCCTCGGCCCCGGAAAGAGAGCCATATTTCAACGCGTTGGTCGACAGCTCGTGCAGTGCCACGCCGATGCCTTCGGCAGCCGAGGGCGACAGGATCATCTCCGGGCCTTCCATCTGAACGCGGTGATCCTGGATCTCTTCGGCCAGGTGGATCAGCTGCGATTTGACCAGATCCGCCACGCTGACCCCGCCCCAGTTGCCGCGCACGATCAGATCCTGCGAGGCGGCGAGCCCATAAAGCCGTTGCGAGAAACGTTCCACGAATTCCGCGGGCGAGGCTGTCCGGGCTGTCTGGCGCGCCATCGACATCACGACCGTCAGCAGGTTCTTCGAGCGGTGATTGACCTCGCGCATCAGCAGCCGGATATGTTCCTCATATCTCTGCCGCTCTGACAGATCGTAGAAATTGCACACGACGCCGGGGCGGCCGTCGGGCATGTCGATCCGCTCGATCATCCAGTCATAGGCCTCGACCGCATCCTTGTCGTTCCTGCGTTCGATGGTGGAGGGCGCGTGGTATTTCTCGCCGGTTTCCAACGTGTGGTGAAAGCGATTGATCGCCTCGGTCGCAAAGGGTTCAGGCCAGATCGTGCGCAGCGCCTCGGCGAAATCCCGGCCGATCAGCGGGCGCACATTCGCAAAGACGGGCTGTGCGCCGTCGCTGACATGGGCAAGCCGCAGATCGGAATCGACGGTGTAGATTCCGAAGGGCGACCGCGCGACGAGGGTCTGAAAGGTGTGATGCGACGCTTCCAGCGCCTTGTGCATCGCCTTGCGTTCAGAAATGTCGATACCGGACGGGATCAGGTTGACGATCTCGCTCTTGCTGTTGCGCAACGGGGCGATCTGGAAATCGATCCATATCAGCTGATCGTTGGCAACCCGAACCTCGACATCGTACCGCACGACCTCGCCATTCCGCGCCTTTTCGCAGGACTGGCGCAACTGTTCCTGCGTGTCGGGCGAAAAGCTCCACCAGTAGCAATCCCAGAATTTCTTGCCGATGACATCCTTGGGAAGAAGGCCCGCAGCTTCAAGCGGGGCCTTGTTCGCCTCGACAAGCGTGCCGTCCAGACCGAGCACGCCGACAAAGGAAAACAGGTTATCCAGTACGCTGCGTAGCCGCTGTTGCGCCTCGCGCTCTTCGGTGACATCGCGATGCACGTTGGAGATGCCGATCACCTCTCCCGACGGGTCCCTGATCGGCGCCGCCGTGATCGCGATCGTGCGCAGCTGGCCCGATCTGGTCATGCGCACAACATCGAAATGCCGCAGGTCGTTGACGACGATATCAGCGATATAATCCTTGATCCCTCTGGGCCATCCGGGCGGATACAGGATCTCCATCGACTGGCCTATCACCTCGTCGCGGCGGTAGCCATACAACTTCTGCGCCGCAGCGTTCCAACTGTTGATGCGCCCTTCCAGATCGAAGGCCAGCACCGCGTCCGGCATTGTCGCCACGATGGCCGCAAGGTTCTGGGCATTCTGCTCTGCATGAAGCGCCTCGTCCTGCGCAAGAACACGCGACGTCACGTTGCGATGGGCGATCAATGCATAGCGTTCGCCCGCAAGGTCGAACGGGTTGGCATGCACCTCGAACCAGCGCCGTTCGGTGTTGGAATGGCAGGGATATTCGGCGCCAAAGACCTTTGCCTCCCGCAGAACGCCTTCGATACCGGCCGCGATATGGCGCGCCAGTTCCGCACCCTCGCCAGAGCTGCTCTGGCACACGCCGATATAGTTCGTGCCCACGTAATGCGATACCAGGTCGCCTTCATTCTCGCCGCTGAACTGCCGCCATTTGCGATTGACGCAAAGGATGGTGCCATCCTGTCCGATCATGGCAGAGGCATCGCTCATGGCGTCTAGAACCGACTGCAAGACCAGCAGATCGGACATTTGCGGGCTTTGCCTCATTTTCGGGTCACTCTTTGGGCTTTCAGGTCGGACGGATGGCTGGGGAAAGACTATAAGCGGCGGCGCGGTTTGACCAGTGGGTCGCGCGCCTGCGCCTGCTGCAACGGGCGATGCATCCCCTTCTTCGCAAATGCACCAGCGCGTCAGTTTTCGGGGCCATGCCCGATCGTTTGACAAAACTTAGCATTTCAGTCAAGAAATATGGCCATACACTTACCCCACACCGGACCCATCCGTTGCCCTACGCCCCACGCACACTCCCGATGCCGCGCCCAAGATGACGCAGGCCCGATCCGACAGCGACACCACCGCCCTGCCCGCGACGCTTGCAAGCTACCAGCGGGCGGCGCGGGAAGGGCTGGCGCGCGACATTGCGGCCTATTTCCTTGAAGGCGCAGGCCAGCAATCCACGTTGCAGCGCAATCTTGCGGATCTGGAGGCGATCCGGCTTCGCCCCCGGGTGCTGCGCGATCTGCGCGGCGGTGGTACGGGGCTGAGCTTGCTGGGGCAGCGGCTGGCGCATCCCATTCTTGCCGCACCGATGGCCTATATGTCGCTGTTGCATCCCGATGGCGAGGCCGCGTTGGCGGCGGCGGTCACGGCCCAGGGCGGCGGCATGGTGCTGAGCGCGCAGGCCTCGCAACCGATGGAAGCGGTGCGAACCCACGGCGAAGGCTGCGAATGGTTCCAGCTTTATTGGCAGGTGACGCCAGAGGCGACATTGGCGCTGGCCAACCGCGCGGCCAGCGCCGGGTTCAGTGCATTGGTTCTGACGGTGGATGCGCCGGTCAACGGGGTTCGCGATGCCGAGATCGAGGCCGGGTTCGCCCTGCCGCCGCAGTTGCGCGCGGTCAATCTTGACGGTATGCCAACGCCCCGCCTTGCGCCGCTGGATGACGGCGAATCCCTTCTGTTTGACCGGGTCGCGCATCTGCTGCCGACATGGGAGGATGTCGCGTGGCTGTGCAAAAACGCCCCCCTGCCCGTTCTTCTGAAAGGCATCCTTGACCCCGAGGATGCCCACGCCGGGATCGGGGCCGGTGCCGCGGGCATCATCGTATCAAATCATGGCGGCCGGGCGCTGGATGGTGCCCTGTCCAGCATCACCGCCCTGCCCGACATCGTGGCGCGGGTCGAAGGCGCGGTGCCGGTGCTGATGGATGGCGGTATCCGGCGCGGCGTGGACGTGCTGAAGGCGCTGGCGCTGGGGGCAACGGCGGTTCTGGTCGGACGGCCGCTCGTTCACGGATTGGCGGTTGCAGGCGCGCAAGGCGCCAGCCATGTGCTGCGCCTGCTGCGCGACGAGCTGGAGGTCGCGATGGCGTTGACCGGATGCGCCACCCTGAAAGACATCACGCGGGACCGGGTCGTCCTGCCTGCGGGCATCAGCCCTTCTTGATGCGATAATTCAGAGGGATCATCAGGGTAAAGCTGTCACCCACGAGGTGGTTCGGCGGGGTCGGCAGCTTGTCCATCTCGTCAAACACCTTCAGCGCGGCCTCGTCCAGAGCCCCATGGCCAGAGGATTCCGCAACCGCCCGCGACACGACAACGCCGTAGCGGTCGAGCGTGAATTTCACCCGCACCTCGCCTTCCAGCCCCTTCTTGCGCGCGGAAGAGGGATAGGATTTTGCCTTGGCGATCCGCAACACCACCGCTTTCTGCCACTCGGTGATCTCTGCCAACTGCTCGGCCGTCAGACCTTCGCTGCTGGCTGTGGCCTTGTCGGCGGTGGCCTCTGCCTCTACCCCGGAAACCGATGCCTGCGACGCATCCGCCGCCGTCGCACCAAGAGAGGTGTTCTGATCCACCTTTTCTTCTTCGTATTCCTGCGCGGTTTCATAGGCCTTGTCCTGCGTCTCGTTCGCGGGATCGGGGGCGGCCACGCCGAATTTCAGCTCGTCATCCGTCACGTCATAGGGGGTCTGGTTCAGCAACGGCTCGTCCGCCGCCTGCGCCGGATCCACCGCTTCGGGGGATTCCGTGACGGTGGGGGCCTCGACAGCCTCGGCGACCTCTGTGCTGTCTTCGCCCGCCTCTGAAGGGGCCGCGATGACATCAGACAGGTCGAACAGGATCGCGCCCTGCACGCCCGCATCTTCCTGGCGGATTTCCGGCGGCTGCTCTGGCGCACGGGCCAGAAATGCGGCTGGAACGGCGACATGGGCGGCAACCGACAGGCCGACGCCCAAGGCCGCTACAGGTAACAGGCCGGCCGCCCCTTTGTAGACAAGGCTCATTCTGCTTCCCCGGTCGGAGGTGCGGCACTCTCGTCCAGACCGACAAGGCCCACCTTCAGATAACCTTCGGCCCGCAAGGCGTTCATCACATTGATCAATTCGCCATAAGGCACGGATTTGTCGGCGCGGATATAAAGCCGCTCGTTGCGGTTCAGCTGCGTGGCGATGCCCACCTCCATCAGCAGCGTGTCCAGCTCGGCCTCGGCCTCGCCCACGGCAAGTGTCAGGTCTTCCTTGAGGGTGATGAACACCGGTTCTGACGGGCGTTCGGGCGCGTCGGCCACGGCCACGGGCAGCTCCACCGGTATATCCACGGTCGAGAGCGGTGCCGCCACCATGAAGATGATCAGCAGCACCAGCATGACATCGATGAAGGGCGTGATGTTGATCTCGGCGTTTTCCGCCAGATCGTCATCCATGCCCGAGGACAGCCGCGCTCCCATGATCTACTCCGCCGCCTGAAGGATGCGGTCCGCCTGTGTGCGCGGGGCAAGGTCCAGATCCCGCGACAGGGTCCGCTGCACCAGCGCCGACGCATCCGCCAGCATCCCGCGATAGCCACCGATGGCGCGCGCAAGGATGTTATAGAAAATCACCGCCGGGATCGCCGCGACCAGACCAATCGCCGTGGCCAAAAGCGCCTCGGCAATACCGGGGGCAACCACGGCAAGGTTGGTGGTATTGGTCTCTGCGATGGACACAAAGCTGTTCATGATGCCCCAGACAGTGCCGAAAAGCCCGATGAATGGCGCGGTGGAGCCGGTAATAGCCAGCACGCCCGTGCCCTTCTGCATGCCGCGCGCGGCACCGGCCTCGATCCGCGACAGCGCGCTTTCGGTGCGCTCTTTAATGCCCGGCGCCTCGGCCTCGGCCGATTTGCGACGTTCCTCCATCGCGGCGCGCACCATGGCACCCACGACGCCCTGGCCCTTTTCAAACCGCGTCCGCACCGCGTTCAACGTGCCCGCGCGGTCCAGCGCGCGGTAATTGCGGCGCAGCCTGCGGCGGGCAAAGGACAGCAGCACCAGCCGCGCGGCAAAGATCGCCCAGACCAAAACAGAGGCCACGGCCAGCGTCACCATCACAGATTGCACGACGACATCGGCGGCAAGATACATGCCCATCGGTGACATGTGGTCCTGCCCGGCCTCGGCCAACCATTGGGTCAGCCCCGCCTGCCAGTCGGTAAACGAGATTTCCATATTCAGACCTCCGTCCATTGGCGGATCATGTTGTGGTAGATACCGGTCAGGCGCACGACCTCGGCGTCGTCTGCCCCCATGCGCCCCGCAAGCGTCTGGATCGTCTGGTCCAGATCAAACAGGATGGTGCGCTGCTCGTTCGACCGCACCATGCTTTGCAGCCAGAAGAAGGACGACACCCGCGCCCCGCGCGTCACCGGCGTGACCTCGTGCAGCGAGGTCGAGGGGTAAAGCACCATGTCCCCCGCAGGCAGCTTGACCTCCTGCGCGCCGTAATGATCCTCGACGATCAGCTCGCCGCCGTCATATTCGTCGGGATCCGAGAAAAAGACTGTCATCGACAGATCCGTACGCAGCCGGTCGCCGGAAAACGGGTTCACCCGGATCGCATTGTCGACATGCACGCCGAAAGTCTCGCCGCTTTCATAGCGGTTGAACATCGGCGGCAGGATGCGCAGGGGCAAGGCTGCCGACAGGAACAATGGGTTCTGTCCCAGCCGTTCCAGAATGGTCTGGCCAAGGGCACGCGCCACCTCGCCGGTCGCGGGCAGCTGGCGGTTGCGCTTGACCTCCTGGCTTTGCGCGCCTGCGGTCTGGCGACCGTCCTGCCAGTCGGCCGCGTCCAGCTGTGCGCGGATGTCGCGCACCTCGTCGCGGCTGAACACTTCCGGGATCGTGATGAGCATGTAAATGCCCCCTTGTGGTCTAAAATACAGGTGGCGAGGCCGACCAGAGGCCGCCCCCGCCGAGGGAAACCCGAAGGCCTAGAACTTCAGGTCAAGCGCGGCCCAGACCTCCCGCCCGGGGGCGACATAGGTGAAGGGTTCGCCCGACCGGTAAGCCGTGTCGTAGTAGACTTCGTCCGCCGCATTCTTGACGCCAAACCGAACGGATGTGGTGTCATTGATGTCGTAGGATCCGACCAGATCAAAGGTCCAGTGGGACGGCAGCTTGTTGTCATTGGCCGCGACAGAGCCCAGCTGGCGCTCGCCCGTCCAGTTGGCCTGAACGCCAAGCATCAGCTCGCTTGTCACGTCATAGGTGGCCAGCAGGTTGAACTGCTTATGCGCGATGGTGGCCAGCGATTCACCGACATTCTCGTCGTCATCGCTTTCCAGGATTTCAGACTGCATGAAGACGGCACCGCCATAAAGGCCAACGCGATCGTTCAGCTTGCCCGCAACGCCCAGTTCGATCCCTTGCAGACGGTATTTCAGCGTGTCGTCTGTCACCGTTGCACCGCGCGGGCCGATATCTTCACGCGCATTGTCCTTGGTCGTCTGGAACAACGCGGCGGTCAGCAGCAGGTGGTCGTTAAGCTCGTATTTCGCGCCAAGCTCGATGCTGGTGTTGCGTTCCGGTGCCAGATCCTCGCCGCCGGAATCAAGCCCGCCGTAGAAGCTGCCACCCGCGGCAATCTCTTGCCCCATCGGGTTGGTCGAGGTCGCAATGGCGCCGTAGAGGCTAAGGTTTTCCTGCGGTTTCCAGGTCAGGCCAAGGTTGCCGTTCCACATCGTGTCTTCGCGTGACAGCGAGGTGTCGCCGCTGTCGCGGTCGATCTGGTAGTGATCCACGCGGATACCGGCATCAAGGATCCAGCTGGGCGACAGGTCAACCTTGTCGACCAGATAAAGCGAGACGGTCTTGACCTCCGTGTCGGTGAACTCGTCGCGCCGCTCCGGATCGGCACCCAGCCAGCAGGCGGACGGATCGGGATTGACGGCAGACACGGTACAGCCCCTCTGACCCGCGGGCGGTTCGTAATCTTCTGACGTCAGGTTGTCATAGCCGGTCTTGCTGACCGTCTCTTTCGAGACATGCAGACCCGCAACCCATTGATGGTTCATGCCGAACAGTGCGTTTTCGCCGGTCAGCTCGGTGTCATTCGAGATGACTTCAGTTTCCTGATAAAGGCTCTTGAAGCTCAGCCCCACGGTCCAGTCATCCGGGTCCGTCGATCCGTTGTCGCTGACACTGGAAGGGGCCGTCAGAACGTAGTCGTTGATCGAGCGGGAACCGCGCAGCGTGTTGGTCAGCGTCAGCCCGTTATCCATTTCCCAGATCAGGCGAGCGGTCGCGACCTTCTGCGTGACGTCCTGAAAATCGCGGCCCGGAACGCCGTAGAACGTATCGCGGTCGATGCCATGTTCGGTGACCGGCCCGCTGGGAATGTTGATCCCGTCGGTCTCGTCGCCATCGTTGATATACGGCACACCCCAGTCGGGCATCTGCTCGATCTTGGTGTAGCTGTATTCACCTTCCAGCGTGACATTGTCGGACAGCTTGTAACGCGCGGCAGCAGCCAGACCCTCACGGTTGTCATAGACTTCATCGCGCCCCGCGACCTCGCCCTCTTGCAGCAGGCCGTTCAGGCGCAGTTGCAGGCGGTCATTCGTGGCCTGGTTGAGGTCAAATGTCTGACGCACGGTGCCAGAGCTGGAAAGCTCGGTCGAGAATTCATAGAAATCCACGTCCTGAGGTTTCTTCGTGGCGATGTTCAGCGCGCCGCCCGTGGTGCCGCGACCGGCGACAGAGCCTGCCGGGCCTTTCAGAACCTCGACCTGCTCGGTCGCAAAGGTTTCGCGGACAGAGATACCGGGATCGCGGACGCCATCGACATAGATGTCGTTGTTTGCCTTGAAACCGCGGATATAGATGTTGTCGCCGAAGGCGTTGCCACCCTCACCGAAGCCCAGCGAGATACCGGGCGTGCTCCGGGCAAGCTGGCGAACCGAGGTGGCGTTCGTCGTCTCGATGACTTCCTGCGTGATCGCAGTCACGGTGCGCGGCGTGTCCAGAACTTCGCCCTGGATCTTGGAATTCGTCAGGCGGTCGGCCTTGAACGGGGCAGCCGGATCTGCGTTCGGGTTGGTGCCTGCGCGGGCCTTGGCCTCGGCCAGCGCTGCGGCTTGTGCAGCGGCTGCGGCCTCTGCGGCGGCTTGGGCTGCGGCGGCTTCTGCGGCTTCCTGCTCTGCACAGACGGGCGTGCCTGCCAGCGCAGGTGTACAGACTGTGGGCGCCGCCACGGTGCGGCGGACAGGCTTGGCTGCGGGCCGCGGTGCAACCGTCCGCGTCGGCGCGGGTGCCTGCGTGGTTTCGACATCAACGGTCGGCAGAACGATCATGCCCTCGTCTGTCGCGCTGGCATCTTGCGCATAGGCGTAGCCGGCAAAGCAGGCCGCTGTCAGTGAAGCCCCGAAAAGGGAAGAAGTTGCGCCTGAACGGCCAAGATTGGCCGCAGACGGCTTGTTTCGCAAACTGCGCATTGGGGAAATCCCTCGGTCAGATTTTTTCTGTTTTTATCTGCCGGTGAGGCTGTCTGGACCGAGGTAGTCTGGATGGCGCGGCGATGCGAATCCGAGTACCAGACTATTTTTGTCATGTAAAGTATTCAGCCCCGGGAACCTTGGCCGCCGCGACATTCCGTCCTTGTTCTACGGGGGCGCACGCTTGGAAACGCGGCGTTTGTGGTGACACGGACGGCGCCCCGGACGCAGCTGGCCGCCCGCCGGATCACCGCGCGCCCGGCCATGGGACGGATCATGGCGCGGGCATGTTCAGTTAAGGCGCAGTGGCGCCGCGATCAGGATCTGCCCTGCCCGCCCTGCTCCAGCACCCGGTGCACCTGCGCTGCGAAATCCTCGCCACGCTGTTCGAAATTGTCATATTGGTCAAAGCTCGCCGCAGCCGGGGCCAGCAGTACGATATCGCCGGGCTCTGCTTCGGCCGATGCGCGGGCAACAGCGGTCGCCATGTCGCCGCAAACCTCGCTTTCGATCCCGCCAAGCTGCATGGCAAAACCGGCGGCCTCTCGCCCGATCACATAGGCTTTGATCACGGATCCGGCCACCCCGGACAGGGCGTCCAGCCCGCCTTCCTTCTGCAATCCGCCACAGATCCAGCGCACCCGCCCGAAGGCCGACAGGGCCTTGGCCGCGCTGTCCACATTGGTGGCCTTGCTGTCATTGACGAAGCGCACGCCGCCCACATCCGCGACCGTCTGGCTGCGATGCGGCAAACCTTCGAAATCGTGAAACGCCGCTTCGATGACACGCGGCGCGATGCCAAAGCTGCGCACAGCGGCATAGGCAGCACAGGCATTCTGGTGGTTATGCGCGCCCGGCAGGCCCTTGACGCCGCGCAGGTCGATAGAGGCAACCTGCCGTCCCTTTCGCCATTCCGTCAGGAACCCCTTCCTTGCAAAGACGTGCCAGCCGGGGCCAGACAGTTTCTGACCCGAGGATATACGAATGACCCGGTCATCGACGGCGGCCTCTGACAGCTGGTTGGCCAGAAAGCGGCCCTCGACCTCATCCACGCCAATCACCGCACGGTCCGGCCCACCTTCGGCGAACAGCCTGCGCTTGGCCGCGAAGTAGCCGCCCAGCCCGCCATGCCGGTCCAGATGATCCGGCGACAGGTTGGTAAACACCGCCACATCGGGCGTCAATGCGCGCGCCAGATCCGTCTGGTAAGAGCTAAGCTCCAGCACCACGACGCCGCCATCCCCCGGCGGGTCGATATCCAGCACGCCGCGCCCGATATTGCCTGCAAGCTGCGCATTGCGCCCCGCGTGGCGCAGCAGGTGATGGATCAGGGCAGAGGTGGTGGACTTGCCGTTCGACCCGGTCACAGCGATCACGCGCGGCGTGGCGCCGTGATCATCCCAGTCCGACACGGCCAGCGCCCGGAAGAAGAGGCCGATATCATTGTCGACGGGAACGCCCGCCTCCCACGCTGCCGCAACAACGGGATTGGGCACGGGGTAAAGATGCGGAATGCCGGGCGACACGATCAGCCGGGAAATGCCCCGAAACCCGTCAACGCCCCCCAGATCGCGGCAGGTGAAACCCTCGGCCTCGGCCACGGTACGCGCGGCGGGATTATCGTCCCAGCAGACAGGCTCTGCCCCCCCGGCCCGCAAGGCCCGCGCCGCCGACAGGCCGGACCGGCCAAGGCCGAGTATGGCAATCTCTTGCCCTTCGAAACCATTCACCGGAATCATCTGCCTATCCCTCTTGTATGACTGCCGCGCCCTGCATAGCCGGTTGATGTCCGCCACACCATAACCGGCAAACATGCGTCCGGTAGATCAGGCGCTCAGCCGTGGCAAGACAGGTGCGCGGCCGCCCGCGCCGGGCCACCCTGCGGTATTCGGCAGCGGCCTGCCTTAGCGGACCTTCAGTGTCGCAAGACCGATCATTGCGAGGATCAGCGAGATGATCCAGAACCGGATCACGATCTGAGGCTCCGACCAGCCCTTCTTTTCGTAATGGTGGTGGATTGGCGCCATCAGGAAGACGCGCTTGCCCGTGCGTTTGAAATAGAGCACCTGAATGATCACCGACAACGCCTCGACCACGAAAAGCCCGCCGACAATGGCCAGAACGATCTCGTGCTTGGTGGCAACGGCGATGGCGCCAAGCGCCCCGCCCAGGGCCAAAGACCCGGTATCGCCCATGAAAACGGCCGCGGGCGGCGCGTTATACCACAAGAACCCCAACCCCCCGCCAATCAGGGCGGAGGCAAAGATCAGGATCTCTCCGGTGCCCGGCACGTAATGCACGTCCAGATATTCGGTGAAATCGGTGCGCCCCACCGCATAGGCGATCACGCCCAGCGTGCCGCCCGCGATCATCACCGGCATGATGGCCAGCCCGTCCAGACCGTCCGTCAGGTTGACGGCATTGGCCGAACCCACGATCACGATCACCGCGAATGGCACGAACAGGATGCCCAGATTGACCAGCGTATCCTTGAACACTGGCAGCGCCAGTTGGTTGGCAAGCTCCGGCGGGTGGTATTGCGACGCCCAGAACCCCGCGATGGCGGCAATCAGAAACCCCAGCAACAGCCGCACCCGTCCGGGCACGCCCGCCACGTTCTGCTTGCTGACCTTAGCATAGTCGTCGGCAAACCCAATGGCACCGAAGGCCATGGTGACAAAGAGAACCATCCAGACATAGCCATTGTCCCAGCGCGCCCAGATCAGCGTGGAGGTCAACAGCGCACCCACGATCAGCAGCCCGCCCATTGTCGGTGTGCCCGCCTTGACGAAATGCCCCTCGGGGCCATCATCGCGAATGGGCTGGCCCTTGCCCTGCCGCTTGCGCAGCACGTTGATCAGGGGGCGGCCGAACAGGAAGCCGAAGACCAAAGCCGTCAGAAAAGCGCCGCCCGCCCGGAAGGTGATATAGCGGAACAGGTTGAAAAAGTCGCCGCCATCCGACAGGGCTGTCAGCCAATAAAGCATCTGTTCAGTTCTCCGTTACATCACTGCTGGCTGGGCCTTGGCGCAATTTGCGCAACCCGTCAACCACGCGCCCAAGCCCCATGCTCAGCGATCCCTTGACCAGAACGACATCGCCCGCGTCCAGATCGCGGCGCAACCCATCGGCCATCTCGGCGCTGGTTTCGGTCCAACGCCCCCGTTTTAGCGGCGGCAATGCGTCATAAAGATGCCGCATCAGCGGGCCGACAGCATGCACACGGTCGATCTTTTCCATCGCGGGAAGCCCGGCTAGCGCGGCATGCAGCGCAGCCTCGTCCTTGCCCAGCTCTTTCATATCGCCCAGATAGGCGATCCGGCGCCCCTGCGCCACGCGCCCGATGTCATGCTGCACGGCGGCGGCTGCCAGCACCTCCAGCGCGGCGCCCACAGAGGCGGGATTGGCATTATAGGCATCGTCGATCAGCTCGAATGCCATCTGGGTCTCGACCGCATCCAGCGCGATCACCTCGCGCGCGCCACGCCCTTTGACCGGGCGCCACTGGCACAGATCGGTCATTGCTACGGCGCGGTCGAGATGCAGCGCATCCACTGCGGCAATCACCGCCATCGCATTCACCGCAAAATGGCGTCCGGGCACGGCCACTTTGTACAGCAGCGCCTCATCGCCGACCTTGCCCCTGACCACGGTCGTCTCGTCCCCGATCTGGACGGTTTCGACCCGGAACTGACAGGGCGCGGCCTCGCCAAATGTGACGGCACGCGCAGAAGCCGCCTGTGCTGCGTCGAGCAGAATGGGCGTGGTTTCAAGATCGCCGTTCACGATGGCGGTGCCGTCCGGCTCCAGCCCCTCGAAGATGGCGGCCTTTTCGCGGGCGATGCCTTCTATGCTGTCAAACGCGGCCAGATGCGCAGGCGCCACGATGGTGACAATGGCCACATGCGGACGCGCCAGCCGCGCCAGCGGCGCAATCTCTCCGGGGTGGTTCATGCCAATCTCGATCACCGCGAAATCGGTGACCTTGGGCATTCGCGCCAGCGTCAACGGCACGCCCCAATGGTTGTTATAGCTTTTCTCGGCGGCATGGACCTGCCCCTGCCCGCCCAGAACCTTGCGCAGCATCTCCTTGGTGGAGGTTTTGCCGACAGATCCCGTCACCGCCACGACCCGCGCATCGGTGCGTGCCCGCGCAGCTGCACCCAGCTGTTCCAATCCGGTCAGGACATCCTCGACGATCAGCAGCGGCGCATCCGGCGCCACGCCTTCGGGCACATGGCTGACCAACGCCGCCGCAGCACCTGCTTTCAGAGCCTGCGCCACGAAATCATGCCCGTCCCGCGCGGCCTTGAGCGCCACGAAAAGATCGCCCTTGGCAATGGTGCGCGTGTCGATGGAGACACCGTTTGCCTGCCAGTCGCATGTGGCGCGTCCGCCGGTGGCCTGTGCTGCCTCTTCGGCGGTCCAAAGCGTCATGGTAGTCTCCCGTCAAGCGCCGCAACGGCCACGCTGGCCTGTTCCACATCATCGAACGGGTAGACGACATCGCCCACGATCTGGCCCGTCTCGTGCCCCTTGCCACAGATCAGCAGCGCATCGCCCGCGCCAAGCGCATCGACACCGCGCAGGATCGCCTCGGCCCGGTCACCGACCTCTGTCGCCTCGCCCGCGCCCTCCATCACGGCGGCACGGATCGCGGCAGGATCTTCAGAACGCGGATTGTCATCGGTGACGATCACCAGGTCGGCATGTTCCGCCGCCGCCATCCCCATCAGCGGGCGTTTGGAGCGGTCGCGGTCCCCGCCTGCCCCGACGATGACCACCAGACGTCCCATCACATGCGGGCGCAGCGCCTGGATCGCCGTCGCCACGGCATCGGGCGTATGGGCGTAATCGACAAAGACCGCAGCCCCGTTTTCGCGCGTCGCGGCCAGCTGCATCCGGCCCCGCACGGTGCGCAGCGCGGGCAGCGTTTCGAACACGTCTTCCGGCTCTGCCCCGCAGGCAATGACCAGCCCGGCGGCCAGAAGAACGTTTTCGCCCTGAAAACCGCCAATCAGCTTCAGCCGGACCTGCCGCGCGACGCCTTCATGCACCACGCGGATCTCCTGCCCCGTGGCGTCAAAGCGCTGTGCTGCCAGCCAGATATCGGCCCCTTCGACATCGCCAACAGTCAGAACATCCTGCCCCCGCGCACGCGCAATCGCGGCCATATCCACGCCGCGCGCATCCGCGATATTGACCACCGCCGCGCCGTCATCGGGCAGAACCCGCGCAAACAGCCCCGCTTTGGCGTCGAAATATTCCTCGAAACTGGCGTGGTAATCGAGGTGATCCTGCGTGAAATTCGTGAACCCCGCCGCGCGCAGATGCACGCCGTCCAGCCGGCGCTGCGCCAATCCGTGGCTGGAGGCCTCCATCGCCGCATGGGTCACCCCGGCCTCTGCGGCCTGCGACAGTACGCGGTGCAGGGTGATCGGTTCGGGCGTCGTATGCGCCAGCGGCGTTTCCCAGTCCCCTTCCACGCCGGTGGTGCCGACATTGACGGCACTGTGGCCCAGCTCTTGCCAGATATGCCGCACAAAGCTTGCAACGGATGTCTTTCCGTTCGTGCCGGTGACGGCGATCATCGTTTCGGGCTGCGCACCGAACCACAGGGCGGCGGTAAAGGCCAGCGCCTGTCGCGGGTCCTCTGCGATGACCAGCGCCGCCTCGGATCCGCCCAGTTCGTCGGCCGCAATCCGCGCACCTTCGGCATCGGTCAGGATCGCACCCGCCCCCATGCGCAGCGCATATTGAATGAATTCACCGCCATGAACGCGCGTGCCGGGAAGCGCTGCAAAAAGGAAACCGTCGCGCACCTGTCGGCTGTCAACGGCAAGGCCGGTGATGTGTGCCTCGCGCCCGCCCCGCGCGGTCAGCCCCAATTGGCCAAGCGTTTTTGTACCGTTACCCATACCCAGCTTCCTGTCCTCGCCCTGCGCCCACCGATCCCGCAAAGCGGCGTCGCTGCCCCGCAGGTGCCACCGAAGGGCTTGCAAGGCAAGGGCGCGCCTCGCGTCAATTGGCTGTCAGCGTTATACCAGCCACTTTGCCGGGCTCAAGCTCTGGCGCCATGCCCAGCAAGGGGGCGATCCGCCCGATCATCTCGGCCGCGACAGGCACAGCCGTCCAGCCCGCGGTCCGGCGCGGTTTCGGGCCCGAATTCTCGGACGGCTCATCCAGCGTCACCACCAGCACGTATTTGGGATCATGCGCAGGGAACATGGACGCGAAGGTCGCAATCACCTTGTCCTTGTAATACCCGCCCCCGCGTTCCTTGGGCTTGTCTGCCGTGCCGGTCTTGCCCCCCACGGCATAGCCGCGAACCTCGCCAAAGCTGGCAGTGCCTTCAGTCACAACCTTGCGCAGCATCATGCGCGATCTGTCGGCCACTTCCGGCCGCATCACGCGGGGGCCGTATTTCGGACCCGATTGCTTCAGCAGCGTCGGCGTCACCTGAAAGCCGCCATTGGCGATGGCCGCGTAACCTGCGGCCAGATGCAACGGCGTGGCCGAAAGCCCGTGCCCGTAGGAAATGGTCATGGTCGACAGTTCCGACCATTGCGGCGGCAGCAGTGGCTTGCCGCCTTTCGCCTCGACCATTTCCAGCGCGGTCGGCTCGAAAAAGCCCAGCGATCCCAGGAATTGCTTTTGCCGCTCTGCCCCGATCATCTGGGCAATGCGCGCCGTACCGATATTCGAGGATTTCACGATGATCTTCGTGACCGACAGGCTTTTGCCATAGTTGTGAAAATCGCGAATGCTGTGCTTGCCCCAGCGCAGGGGGCCACGGGTGTCGATCATGGTGTCGGGATTGACCAGACCAAGCTCCATCGCCTGCGCCGTGGCGAATATCTTGAAGGTCGAGCCAAGCTCGTAGACACCCTGCAGCGCGCGGTTGAACAACGGGCTGTCAGAGGGGTTGCCCTCTGTCGGGGGGCGCGGGCGGTCATTGGGGTCGAAATCCGGCAGGCTGGCAATGGACACCACCTCGCCCGTATGGACATCCAGCAGAACCGCGGCCGCACCCTTTGCATTCATCAGCTTCATGCCGCCGTAAAGCACGCGCTCCATGGCCGCCTGCACGGTCAGATCGATCGACAGCTCCAGCGGCGCGCCTTCACGGGCGGGATCGCGCAGTTGCTCGTCAAAGTATTTCTCGACACCCGCAGTGCCAACCACCTCTGCCGAATGCACGCCTTCGCGTCCAAAGGCCGCCCCGCCCAGAACGTGGCTGGCGATGGACCCGTTGGGGTATAGCCGCATCTCGCGCGGGCCGAACAGCAGACCCGGCTCGCCGATGTCATGCACGGCCTGCTGCTGCTCGGGGCTGATCTTCTTCTTCACCCAGACAAATTTGCGCTTGCCCGAGAAATCCTTGATCAGACGCTCTTCGTTCAGATCGGGAAAGATGCCCGCCAACGCCTTGGCCGCGCGCACGGGTTCCACCATCTGCTGCGGATGCGCATAAAGCGAATGCGTCTCCATATTCGTGGCCAGGATACGGCCACGACGGTCAACGATATCAGCGCGTTGCGCGATGATCGACGCCCCTGTCGCCTGGGCCCGCGGCTCACTCGCAACCGAGGCCGACAGCGTCCCCATACGGACACCGATCACCGAAAAGGCACAGAAGAACATGATGCCAAGCACCAGCAGCCGCCCCTCGGCGCGGGTCCGCGCGCGGTCGCGCATCTGTTCGTGGCGGATGCGCAGGTTTTCCCGCTCAATGGCGTCGGGGTTTTCCCCACGGCTGCGCGCCTCAAGGATGCGGGCCAGCGGGCGCAATGCGGTGCGGTTCATTCCCCGGCCCCCGCGCTCGCCACCTTGATCGCCTCGTCACCTGTTACGGCCGCGCGCATTGGATAAGCCACCTGATCGACACTGCCAAACTGGTCAGGGCGCAGCGGCAGAAGGCCAAGCGACGCAAAGTTGATCTCTGCCAGATCACGCAGCCTGTCGGGCCGGTTGAGGAACGCCCATTCGGCCTTGAGCACGGCCAGCTTTGCCCGCGCGGCGCCGATCTGAACCTGAACGCGCCCGGCATCCGACAGCGCCTCCTGCGTCTTGTAATTCTCGTGATAGGCCCAGAAGGCCAATCCGATCACGGAAAGCGCGGTGAGAACAAAAAACAGGCTACGCATTATCTCGCTCCTTTCAGCAATGGCATGGCAATGGATCCGGCATCGATCTCGCCCGCCGGGGCCCCGGTCCTTGTGGCGACCCGCAGCAGCGCACTACGCGCACGCGGGTTGACCTCCAGCTCCTCGGGATCTGCCCCGATGGCCTTGCGGTTGACGATCTTGAACTGCGGCTCTGCCACTTCGATCTCGGGCGCATAGCGGTTGGCACGCCCCTGTGCCCCGCCGCGCGCCTGAAGGAAGCGCTTGACCATCCGGTCCTCGATGGAATGAAAGCTGACAACAGCCAGCCAACCACCGGGTTTCAACACCCGCTCTGCCGCCAGAAGCCCTTGATACAGCGCACCATATTCGTCGTTCACGGCAATGCGCAGCGCCTGAAAGCTGCGCGTCGCGGGATGGGACTGGCCCGGTTTCTGGCGCGGCAGGCACCCTTCGATGATCGAGGCCAGTTGCAGCGTCCGGGTGATCGGCTCTTTCTCGCGTTCGCGCACGATCGCGCGGGCAATCCGGCGCGAGGCGCGCTCTTCGCCATAGGTATACAGAATATCTGCCAGATGCACTTCTTCGGCGGTGTTGACCAGATCGGCGGCGCTGTCGCCCGTGGCGCCCATGCGCATATCCAAAGGTCCGTCGCGCATGAAGGAAAAACCGCGTTCGGCCATGTCCAGCTGCATCGAGGACACGCCCAGATCCAGCACCACGCCATCGACAGCCTCGGCATGCTGATCCATATCGGCGAAATTCGACTCGACCAGACGCAGCCTGTCGCCATAGTCAGAGGCCCACCCGGCGGCCATTTCGAACACCATCGGATCACGGTCGATGCCGATCACCAGGTCGGCCCCCGCATCCAGCAGCCCGCGCGCATAGCCACCCGCGCCGAAGGTACCGTCAATCCATGTGCCCGTTACAGGCGAAACCGCCCGCAAGAGCGGGCGCAGCAAAACCGGGATGTGAGGATCAGAGGCAGGCGAAGCTGACATTGCTCACGCTCCTCCGTTGCCTTCAAGGAGGCTCAGCGGATCGAAATCCTCGGGCAGCTCTTCCAGCCACTCTTCGGTCTTCGCCAGCTCTTCCTGCTCATAGGTCTCGGGCTTCCAGATCTGGAACGTGTCACCAGCGGCGATGAAGAATGCCTCGCCTTCCAGCCCGATTTTCTGGCGCAGCTTTGCGGGCAGCACAAGGCGGCCCGTTTCGTCAACATTGGTGGGGTGGGACTGACCGTGGAACAGGCGCTGCAACATCTTGCGCTCCATCGAACCGCGCGGAAGCGCGTCGATCTTCTGATCGACCTCGTCAATCGCCTCTATCGTGTAGCATTCAAGGAATTTGCGGCGGTGATCGCCATAGACGATGACAAGCTCCGGGTTCAGCCCATCGGTCCAGTTGGGATCGGACGCTTCCAGCACACGACGAAAAGAGGCCGGGATCGAAACCCTGCCCTTGCCATCTACCTTGTGCTGGCTTTCGCCTCTGAACCTGCGACCCACTGGCCTGTCGCTTCCCTTGTTAACCCCATCCGGATTTTGTCCGGCCCGTTAAATGCGAAAGGGCGGGCTGATCTGCTGCCACTGATCAACCCGCCGCCCTCGTCCCGCTTTTGCGAGTATGTCCAGCTACGCGTGCCATCTGGGGGGATGTCTGCTCGCCCGCATGCCGGATCTTTCGTACGATGAAGGGCGGAGCCTGTATGAAACCTGCCGTTCTTTTTTTATTTGGGAGAATGTTTCGGGGTTCTTTGTGTGCCCCTTCGTCCCGTCCCTCATCGTGCTTACAGGGATACTATGGGAATGCATGGTAATCAATAGGAATTTGGGGTTCGACACCACTGCATCTTGTTCAAACGCCCCCCGAAAAACAACATGTTGGTGCAAAATTGCGACGATCATCGCGATTTGTAGCGGAACCCGAAATATCCCCAACTAGATGTAGTAGGCTTTACGCCCGCCAAAATTTCCCTCGATTTCCCAATTTTTTTTCGCGCAATTGGTCAGGCGGGCCGCAAATCCCATGGTGAGCCCTTCGAATCGTGGCGTATCGCGCCCAGAACCCTGGCATCCGACCCTGCCCCGCCCATGATTTCCCACACGGCCCATGGTTTCCCATTCGGTCCATGATCTCCCGCGCGGATGCCGAAATCGCGCCTGACCGTTCAGACATTCCATGGCGCAGACCACTGTTGCAACGTCAGAAGCCGGGATTGCGCCACCGCCGAGGCACGCAAGAGCGCCCACCAACGGTCGGCTTCCCTGTCGGGCTGGCTTACCCGCCACGGAATGCGCGTTGGTGCGGCGCGGCAGGACCCACGATTGGCCGCGCAAACGCGAAGCTGACGGATCTTTCCCCATACAGTGAGTATCCGCGCATCTTTACGACGGCACGAAAGCGCGCGGCGGGCGAAGCGCGCACATCATATACTGTCGCGCGCAGGACGGAGCGGATTGCCCCCTCCGAACACTATGTCAAGAAACCCTCGGATCGGGCGGCCTGTCGAAACGACGCGCCCGATCCTGCTGCCTCAAACGTGGCGTCTCAGGCCATGCCACCCTTGATCAGCCGGTCCGCCAGTTGCGCAAAGCCCTGCGCGACCGGCCCGTCACCCGCAGCAATCGGCGTGCCCGCATCCCCTGACAGGCGGGTGTCCAGATCAATCGGAAGGGCCGCCAGCAGCGGGACGCCCAGCTTTTCCGCCTCGGCCGCCACGCCGCCATGGCCGAACAGATGCGCCTCGGTACCGCAAGTGGGACATATATATGTGGACATATTTTCGATCATTCCGAGGATCGGCACTTTCAGTGTCTGGAACATGTCGATGGCCTTGCGCGCATCCAGCAGCGCCACATCCTGCGGGGTAGATACGATCAGCGCGCCGGTCAGCTCTGCCTTCTGGCCCAGCGTCAGTTGCACATCCCCCGTGCCGGGCGGCAGGTCGATGATCAACACATCCAGCTCGCCCCATTCCACCTGGGTCATCATCTGTTGCATGGCCCCCATCAGCATCGGCCCGCGCCAGACTGCGGCCTTGCCTTCCTCCAGCATGAACCCGATGGACATGAGCGTGACGCCATGCGCCTGCAGCGGAATGATGGTCTTGCCATCGGGCGAGGCGGGGCGCTTGTTGATCCCCATCATGCGCGGCTGGCTGGGACCGTATATATCTGCATCCAGCAGCCCCACCCGGCGACCCGCCCGCGCCAGTGCCACGGCAAGGTTGGCAGAAACGGTGGATTTGCCCACGCCGCCCTTGCCGGACCCGACCACCAGTATACGGTCCACGCCTGCGGGATTCATCGGCTGGCTTTGCGGTTTGGCATGACCGCCGAATTTCAGGCTGGGCGGGGGCGTCTTCTCTGCCGGGCCATGGGCCGTCAGCGCAACACTGACAGAGCTGACCCCCGCAATGCCACTGACCGCCTGCTCTACCGCGCGACGCATGGGTTCCATATGGCGGGCGATGTCCGGGCTGGGCGCCTCGATGACGAATCTGACAGCGCCCCCCTCAATGGTCAGCGCCCGCACCATGTCGCGGGATAATAATGTGCCACCATCGGGAAGCGCGATTTCGCCCAGAATGCGCTCCACTTCGCTGCGAATTTCTACCATGCCCAATACTCCATCGTGCTTGCCGCAGAAACTGGCAGCTTTCGCCGGGAACACAACCCCAGGCAGTGAAATCAGGAAATATCCCTACTTTTGATAACCTTACGTCAACTTCTTCCATGCATTTTCTGCATAGCAGCATTGAGGCATTGCCCTATTGTGCAGCTGCAGCATTCGACTACATTGAGGTCAACGAAACGAACACAAACACTCACAAACGAGCATTCAAATGGCATACGCAACACACACATCGCGCCCTCAGAGCGCATTTGCGGCCCGCATCAACGTCGCACTGGATAACATCCGCACCCGTCTTGAGCGCCGCCGCGTCTACAAACGCACCCTGGCAGAGCTTCAGTCCCTGTCGAGCCGTGAACTGGCTGATCTGGGCCTGAACCGCAGCATGCTGACGCGCATCGCATACCAGGCCGCATACGAGGTCTGATACCGGAACACAAGGATCGAAGGGCTCTCTCCTCCTCCCTGAGCCCTTCGCTACAGGCGGCGATCTTCATCCTCCTCCCGAAGATCGTCGCTCGAAACACCGGGCCCACATGGTCCAACACGGTTCGGAAGACGCCTCTCCTCCTCCCTGGCGTCAACCGTGACTAGAGCGGCGGTATCTCTCTCCTCCTCCCTGAGGTGCTGCCGCTCGCTTCTCATTCGGGCCCAAATGGCCCAGCACAGTTCGGAAGGCGCCTCTCCTCCTCCCTGGCGTCAACCGTGACTAGAGCGGCAGTATCTCTCTCCTCCTCCCTGAGGTGCTGCCGCTCACTTTCATTCGGGCCCAAACGGCCCAACACAGTTCGGAAGGCGCCTCTCCTCCTCCCTGGCGTCAACCGTGACTAGAGCGGCGGTATCTCTCTCCTCCTCCCTGAGGTGCTGCCGCTCGCTTCTCATTCGGGCCCAAATGGCCCAACACAGTTCGGAAGGCGCCTCTCCTCCTCCCTGGCGTCAACCGTGACCAGAGCGGCGATATCTCTCTCCTCCTCCCTGAGGTATCGCCGCTCATCTTCCTCCCCCAGCCAGCCCGATTTCCCGCCGCTCCGGCTTTCCCTTCCCGTGGCCATTCGCTAGACGGGTGTGCAACAGCCGACACGCGCGCCCACCGGGGCGGGCCAGCATACGGGAAGACCAGACATGGCGATGGAAAAGACCTTCGACGCGACCGAGGCGGAACCCCGCCTTTACGACGCTTGGGAAACCGCGGGCGCCTTCCGCGCGGGCGCGAATGCCAAGCGGGAAGAGACCTTCAGCATCATGATCCCGCCGCCCAATGTGACCGGGTCACTGCATATGGGCCACGCGTTCAACAACACGTTGCAAGATATCCTTGTTCGCTGGCACCGGATGCGGGGTTTTGACACGCTCTGGCAACCCGGACAGGACCATGCGGGCATCGCCACGCAAATGGTCGTGGAACGCGAACTGGCCAGGAACCAGCAGCCCTCCCGCCGGGATATGGGCCGCGAGGCATTCCTTGAGAAGGTCTGGGAGTGGAAGCAGCAATCCGGCGGCACCATCATCAATCAGCTTAAACGGCTTGGCGCCTCCTGCGACTGGGATCGCAACGCGTTCACCATGTCCGGCGCGCCGGGCGCGCCCGAAGGTGAGGATGGCAATTTCCACGATGCCGTCATCAAGGTCTTCGTCGACATGTATGACAAGGGGCTGATCTATCGCGGCAAGCGGCTGGTCAACTGGGACCCGCATTTCGAGACCGCGATTTCCGACCTTGAAGTCGAGAATATCGACACGCCCGGCCATATGTGGCACTTCAAATACCCGCTCGCGGGCGGCGAAACCTATGAATATGTCGAGAAGGACGAGGACGGCAACGTCACCCTGCGCGAGACCCGCGACTATATCGCCATCGCCACCACGCGTCCCGAAACGATGCTGGGCGACGGCGCGGTTGCCGTCCACCCCTCGGATGAACGCTACAAGCCGATCATCGGCAAGCTCTGCGAAATTCCCGTGGGCCCGAAAGAGCATCGTCGCCTTGTTCCGATCATCACCGATGAATATCCCGATCCGCTGTTCGGCTCTGGCGCGGTCAAGATCACCGGCGCGCATGATTTCAACGATTACGGCGTCGCGATTCGCAATAACATCCCGCTCTATCCTTTGATGGACACGAAGGGCGCGATGCGGGCGGATGGGATGGACTATGCCGAAGCTGCCAAACTGGCCACGCAAATCGCCAGCGGAGAGGTCGAAGCCCCGCGGGACACCACACCGATCAACCTTGTCCCGGACGATTATCGCGGGCTGGACCGGTTCGAGGCGCGCGACAAGGTTGTGGCCGCGATCAACGCCGAGGGGCTGGCGGTCATGTGCCCCAATCCCGATTACGACCCCGATGCGCAGGCCGAGGATGGCCAGGAGGTCCCGGATCAAGTCCGGGACGCGATGATCCCCTTTGTCGAGAACAAGCCCATCATGCAGCCCTTTGGCGACCGGTCCAAGGTTGTCATCGAGCCGATGCTGACCGATCAGTGGTTTGTCGACACGTCAAAGATCGTTGACCCGGCGCTGGAGGCTGTCCGCAAGGGCAAGGAAAACGGCGGCACCGACATTCTGCCCGAGAGCGACCGCAAGGTCTATTTCCACTGGCTGGAGAATATCGAGCCGTGGTGCATCTCGCGCCAGCTTTGGTGGGGCCACCAGATCCCGGTCTGGTACGGGCTGGACATTGAAACAGATGGTTTCCGTGACGACGAAGGCGACGGTGCACTGGATCTGGTCGAGATGGGGCGTCTGTTGATACAACAGCATCTTGCGCCGGGCAGCGAGCGTATGCATGCCGCGCATGACTTCGACGCGGTCAAGGCGCAGTTTCTTGACGTGCTTTCCGGTCTGCCGCAGCCGCTCAACCACGCGAGTGTCGTCGAAGTTGCCGATCGTGCCACCGCTGTCCATCAGCTGGCCGCCAGCCTTGCCGAATACGAATCAACGCAAGACCCGACGAAGCTGATCTACCCGGTCTGGCGCGACCCCGATGTGCTCGACACATGGTTCTCCTCCGGGCTCTGGCCGCTTGGCACGCTGGGCTGGCCCGAAGACACGCCGGAATTGCAGAAATACTTCCCCACCTCGGTCCTGATTACCGGGTTTGACATCATCTTCTTCTGGGTCGCCCGGATGATGATGATGCAATACGCGGTTGTCGGCGAAAAACCCTTCGACACGGTCTATGTCCACGCGCTTGTCCGCGACGAGAAGGGCAAGAAGATGTCCAAGTCGCTGGGCAACGTGATGGACCCGCTGGACCTGATCGACGAATACGGCGCCGATGCGGTTCGTTTCACCCTGACGGCGATGGCCGCGATGGGCCGCGATCTGAAGCTCTCGACCCAGCGGATTGCGGGCTACCGGAACTTCACCACGAAGCTTTGGAACGCCTGCCGCTTCGCGGAAATGAACCATGTCTACGATATGTACAATTCGGACGTACAAAAGGCACAAAAGCCCTCAAACTCGCACACTGTGAACCGCTGGATCGTGGGCGAAACCGCCAAGGTACGAGAGGCCGTTGACGAAGCGTTGACCAACTTCCGCTTCAACGACGCGGCCAACGCGCTTTATGCCTTTGTCTGGGGCAAGGTCTGCGACTGGTATGTGGAGTTTTCCAAGCCGCTGTTTGACTCCGAAGACCCTGAAATCGTTGCCGAAACCCGCGCCACCATGGCCTGGGTATTGGATCAGTGCCTGGTCATGCTGCACCCGATCATGCCCTATATCACCGAAGAGCTGTGGGGCACCCTGACAAAGCGCGACGGTATGCTGGTTCATGCCGATTGGCCGGAATGGCAAGCCGCTGAAATAGTTGACAAAAACGCCGACAGAGAGATGAACTGGGTGATCTCTCTCATCGAGGGCATCCGCTCTGCCCGTGCGCAGATGAACGTGCCCGCAGGTTTGCATGTCACCCTTCTGGCAACCCATCTTGACGAGGCCGGTGAGGCCGCGTGGAGCAATAACGAGGCCTTGATCAAGCGCCTCGCCCGCGTCGAGAGCCTGACAAAAGTGGACGCCTTTCCAAAGGGTTGCGCCACGGTCCCGGCCGAGGGCGCCAGCTTTGGCATGCCGCTTGCCGACATCATCGACGTGAGCGCAGAAAAGGCACGGCTGGAGAAAACCCTTGGCAAGCTGGCCAAGGAAATCGGCGGCATGAAGGGACGGGTCAACAACCCCAAATTCCTTGCCAGCGCCCCCGATGAGGTGGTCGAAGAGACCCGTGCCAACCTCGCCCAGCGTGAAGAGGAAGAAGCGACTCTCAAAGCCGCGCTCGCCCGGCTCGCCGAGCTGGGCTGACCTGACAACCCATTGAAAACGAAAGGGGACGGCGCATAGCCCTCCCCTTTTTCTTTGCCAGCACAAGCTGGATCAGACCTGTTCCGGCAGCGCTCGACCTGCGTAAATCAGGCGCGCCAGAACCGCGCGGTGAAGAGAACAAAGACCACCAAAAGCTCCAGCCGCCCCGCCAGCATCGCAAAAATCAGGATCCACTTGGCCACATCGTTGAGCGGCGCAAAATTCCCGGCCGGACCGATGATCTCTCCCAGCCCCGGCCCGATATTTGCCAGCGCAGTTGCGGCACCTGAAACAGAGGTCACGAAGTCCAGGCCCGTCATGCCCAGCGCAACGGAGGTCAGCCCCAGCGACACCACGAACACAACAAAGAAGGACATGACCGAGTTCAGCACATCCTCGCTGACGGTGCGCCCTTCGTAACGCGGCATGAAAATGGCATGGGGCGAGCGGATCTTGCGCATTTGCGTGCGGATCGACGCGATAAGTATTTGATAACGAAAGATCTTCACCGAGCAGGCCGTCGACCCCGCGCAGCCTCCGATCAGCCCGACGAAAAAGAACATGGCAATCAGGAACGGACCCCATTTCATGTAATCGACGCTGGAATATCCCGTGCCGGAAATGATCGAGGTGATGTTGAAAAGCGCCTCCCGGAAGGCCTGTTCCCAATGGTGCGGAAAGATCGACATCAGGACCATGGAAGCAACGAGGACCAGTGCCAGGATGACAAGGAAGAAGCCACGGGCCTGCGTGTCGCGATGCATGGCCCCCAGATGGCCGTTCAGCATTTGGACATAGCGCACAAAGGGCAACGCCGCGAGGATCATGAAAACGGATGCCACATATTCCATCGGCCCGGCAAAGACCCCGAAGGAAGCATCGTAATTGGCGAAACCGCCCGTTGAAACGGTGGTCAGCGCGTGCACCGAGGCGTCAAACGCGTTCATCCCGAGAACCAGGTAGCACAGCGCGCAAAGCAGGGTGATGGAGACATAGACGACCGAGATTTGCGAGGCTATCTCTGTCGCCCGCGGCAGAATTTTACCCATGGTCTCAAAGGCTTCGGAGCGGAAGATCTGCATCCCGCCCACCTTGAGTTCTGGCAGGAAAACCATTGCGACGACGATGATACCGATCCCGCCCAGCCATTGCAGCAGGCCGCGCCACAGCAAAATGCCCTTGGGCAGGGTGTCGAGCCCGGTGAATACGGTGGACCCTGTGGTCGTCAGGCCGGACATCGCCTCGAACAAGGCATCGACGAAGCGGGCCTCGGTCGCGCCCAGCATGAAGGGGATTGCCCCGAACAGCGGCAGGGTCACCCAGACGCCTGTCGCCAGAAGAAAGGTCTGTTGGATGGACAGGCCCTCGCGGACGGCATTGGCGCAGGCAAGGGCCGTGAACCCGCCCACAAGCACGGTGATGATGGCGCTTTCGGCGAAGACTGGCCATTGCCCACGTCCTTCGGCCATGTCCACCAACATCGGCAGAAGCATGGTCAGGCCGAGAACAACCACCAGAAGGCCAATGACATAAAGGACCGGTCGAACGTCAAACATGGGCCGCAGCGTTGGCTGCGGCCCACGGGGAAGTCAAGCTCTGGCGTGGCGTTCAAAGGCCGATGAGGTCACGAAAGACATACCGCGGAATATCATCGCGCCGCAGGCCCATCCGTGCGAGTTCTTCGTCAGATTTTGCATCGAGTTCCGCCAGTTGCGAAACGCGCGCGCGCTTTTCTATGTAGGAATTGAACCCCTGCCCGGCCGCCGCAAGAAACAGGTCCAGCGCGCCACGAAGCTGTGGAGACATGAATTTTATTCTGAGAGTCTGCGTCGTCGACATTGGAAACCTCTTCGCAAGATTTGGTTTCCTCCCATGCCGTCAGTCTACCACAGGGCCGGGCTGATTTCGCCCGCCATGCATCTCTGCCCGAAAGGTGTTGCTGCGATGCAGCATGCGCCGATTAACCGACGTGGAACAAGGTGTTGAACAGTTTCGGGTCCAGGCTTTTGCCCACAAACGTATCGCCCTCGGTCAGAATCGACACGGCATCATGGCTGTGCAGGCTTTCCTGATGGCTTGCAACGATCCGGAAATCCCCAACCCGCGGGTCCGCGATCAGGCGTTCCGCGAACAGCCGCGCGGCATCTTCGACAAAGATCGGGTTTGCGGCGTTGAGTTCTGCAAAAGCCTGCTCGTCTTCGCGCTTTACCATCACTTGTGTCTCTGTCGGCACAGCGCGGCGGCACATGTCGATCAGATCCTCGAACCACAGGCATTTGCCTTCATTCACGACGACAGACAGGCGCGCGACCGATCTCTGGGAATGCGGGGTGGCGAGCTGGCCGCGCGTGCGCCGCGCATGCTCGCTCAGTTCCAGAGAGCAAGGGCAAGTCGAGGAATAGAGGTAGTCGAGATGCACGACTTTCAGCCGCACGCCATCGCGTTCGATCAGTTCCAGCGCGATGTCGTAATATTGATAGCCTGACAGGCCAGACCGCAGGCTGTCCACCTTCATCGGAAAGCTGAACCGCATCTGTATCCTTGCGTCGATGCTCTCAAGGTCGTTCTTGTAGTCGTCCAGCGCCGCCTCGATCACCTCGAAACTAAAGGTCTTTTCGGCATGGCCGTAGAAGGACCGCATGATGCGGCTCATGTTGATGCCCTTCTTGTCCGCCTCAAGGCTGACAGTGCCGGTCACGCTGGTTTCAAGCGTCAGGTCGCCATTGTCGCGCGTGTGGTAGCGCAGGGGGAGCCTGAAGTTGGAAATCCCCACATGCTGGATCGCCCGCCGCGCCCCTCGGATCAGAGCTGCGGGGCCATTCTGCAAATCCGGAAGAGTGGTCTTGTATGCTGCGTCGGCGTCGAAATCAGCGGGGTAGACATTCGACAGGGCCGGATAGTCGCCATCCGCAAGAAAGCGCGCTGCGTCAGGGTCGAGACTGTTCAGCTCTTCCTCTGACGCGGTGGCGGCCCACCGCCGCAAAGTCGCAAGAGCGGTCTCCGCTTCCTTGCGCGCCAGATCATTTGCAGCGTCGGCCAAATGCAGGTTCATGTCACAGCCTTTCGGAACGTCGCTAGCATACTTAGTGGTTTTGCGACGAAATTACCAATTCCGATAGTAGTACGCCCGGCGGGGCAATCCGGATCAGGTGCGGTCGGGCGGCGGCGGGGTGGCTTGTCTGACCTCGCCGCTGCCGGGCTTACACAGCGTCGAGCGCTTCGAGCAGGTCGTCAATCAGGTCCTGTGGATCCTCAATGCCCACTGACAGGCGCACCAGACCAGGGCTGATGCCCAGTTCGGCGCGCTGCTCGTCGCTCAGGCGTTGATGCGTCGTGGTCGCGGGATGCGTGACGATGGATTTTGCATCCCCAAGATTGTTCGAGATCACGATGATCTCCAACGCGTTGAGCAGGCGGAAGCTTTCCTCCTGCCCACCTTTCAGCACAATGGCGAGCATGGTCCCGCCCGCCCTCATCTGGTCCTGCACCAGATCGTATTGCGGGTGCGACGGGTGCCCGGGATAGATCACACGATCCAGTTTAGGATGGGACATCAGCGCGTCGGCGATTGCGGCGGCCCCTTGCGTTTGCGCACGCACGCGCAGATCGATGGTCTCCAACCCTTTCAGCATCACCCAGGCCGTGAAAGGCGACATCGAGCCGCCCGTATGTTTCATGTAGGGTTCCACGGTACTGCGGATGAAGTCGCGGCTGCCAAGGATCACGCCTCCCAGGGCACGGCCCTGCCCGTCGATATGTTTGGTGGCCGAATAGATCACCACATCCGCGCCAAGTTCCAGTGCCCGCGAATAGACGGGCGTGGCAAAGACGTTGTCCACGACAACCAGCGCGCCGACCGCATGGGCAAGCTCTGCCACGGCGGCGATGTCGATGACTTCCAGCGTCGGGTTGGACATGGATTCGAAGAATACCGCCTTGGTATCGGGGCGGATCGCCGCGCGCCACTGGTCAAGGTCAGTGCCGTCGACCAATGTGACCTCTACCCCGAACCGGGTGAGGATCTCGTCGACGATATAAAGACAGGAGCCAAACAGCGCCCGGGCCGAAACGAGGTGATCCCCTGCCTTCAGCATCGAGGTCAGCGCCCCATTGACGGCCGCCATGCCGCTGGCCGTGGCAAAGGCGTCCTCTGCCCCTTCCAGCAGGGCGATACGTTCTTCGAACATGCGAACGGTAGGATTGCCGTAGCGGGCGTAAATGAATTCGTCGTCGCCGGCCTGTATAAACCGGGCTTCGGCATCCTCTGCCGAATCGTAGACGAAGCCCTGGGTAAGGAAGATCGCTTCGCTGACTTCGTTATACTGGCTGCGACGGGTCCCGCCATGCACGAGATTGGTGCGGGTCTTGCGTGTCTTTGTCATTGTCCTGTCCTTTGGGGCGCTCCTGCGCCGCCCATGAAAAAACCCCAGACGCGGTCAAGCGAAAGGGGGCTCCTTCATCCTGACCTTTTAGCGGTTTGTTTAACGTGGCCCGCAATCCGGTAACAAATCGCCACGCAATCGCGTTTAAGTGCCGTTGCGCAACAGGTCAAGACCGTCACGTAGGCTTAACGCAGGTTTCACGGATGTGTCGTATGTCTGGGTTAACCGCTGCCCACAAGATGTAGTGGAGACCTGAGATGACCCATTTGAGCGTCACTGCAAACGACGACCGCCCGCTGTTGCACAGCACCGGCACATGCCCGCGACCCCAGCTGGAGCGCGCGTTGAACACCTCTTGCGGGCCCGTGATCATCTCTGTGCACGGCTACAGATACGAGCCCGGCCATGCGATCCACTGCCCGCACCGAACACTCCTGTCGCTTGATCCTGCACCGGGAAGCCTGCGCGCGATCAGTTGGCCCCGCCACCTGGGCTTCGGGCATGGCAAGCCGGAGGAAGGGCTGTCGGTCGGCTTCGGCTGGTATGCACGCAATGGCTTTCGGCAAGGTTACCGGGACGCCGCTGTCGCGGGGCGCGCGCTGGCCCGCCTGGTTGACAAAATTGCCCGGCTGGACCCTGCAAGGCCCGTGCAGATCTTTGCCCACTCGCTTGGGGCGCGGGTCGCGCTCGCTGCGTTGCGCCATGTGCAGCGCGGGCGGATCGGACGCATGATCCTGATGGCTGGCGCGGCTTACGCGTCCGAGACCAATTCCCTGCCCCAGACGACGGAAATCATCAACGTCACGACCCGCGAAAACGACGTATTTGACCTGTTGTTCGAGATGGCCATACCGGCCCCTGTTCCCGGTGATCGCGCGCTGGGGCACGGGCTGCACGGGCCCAATATGCTGAACCTGCAACTGGATCAGCCCGCAACGCTGGAGGCGCTGGCGGCGTTGGGACACCGCGTCGCGCCGCCAAAGAATCGCGTGTGCCACTGGTCGCCTTACCTGCGTGGCGGCGTCTTTCCGTTATATCGCACCCTGCTCCGCCAGCCAGAGAGGCTGCCATTCTCCTATCTGCACACACATGTGCCGCAGACCTCCGATCCGCACTGGTCACGACTTTTTCAGCCACCTTCGATACGTCTGCCCTTGCCCTTCCCGCGTCAAACCACATGATGCCTCCGTAACCGGAGGACGCCATGACCAAACCGATCGATCTTTACTATTGGCCCACCCCCAACGGATGGAAGATTTCCATCGCGTTGGAGGAGATGGGCCTGCCCTACGAAACTCACCTGATCAACATCGGCAAGGGTGAGCAGTTCGCGCCCGAGTTTCTTAAAATTTCGCCGAACAACCGCATGCCCGCCATCATTGATCCGGATGGGCCGGAAGGCGAGCCGATCTCGATCTTCGAATCCGGGGCCATCCTGCAATATCTTGCACGCAAGACCGGCAAGTTCTGCGGGACGGACGAACGCAGCCGCATCGCTGTCGACCAGTGGCTGATGTGGCAGATGGGCGGGCTTGGCCCGATGGCAGGTCAGGCGCACCATTTCCTGAAATACGCGCCTTCGATGGAGCCGCCACAGGTTCTGCCCTACGCGCAGGACCGGTATCGCAACGAAGTCGGGCGGCTTCACCGCGTGCTCGACAAGCAATTGTCTGAAAACAGGTTCGTGGCCGGTGAGGACTACACCATCGCGGACATGGCGATCTGGCCCTGGGCCTGCCTGTGGGAAGGCCAGCAGCAGACGTTGGACGACAAGCCCAACATGGCGCGCTGGCTGGACGAGGTGGGGAACCGGCCCGCAGTGCAGCGCGGCAAGGAACTGCATGCGGATATGCGCAAACCCAAGCAAGGCTTTGATCAGGATCGCGAAGCCCAGAAGATCCTCTTCGGACAAAAGTAGTGGCACTTGCAGGCGGAGTTTATCCCCCTGCGATGCTGTCAGCACATGGCAGGGCAATACCCCATCAGGGGTCTTGCCCGCAACTCAGGGCATCATCAGGCGGACGCCGGGGATGTCTGCGATTCTGAGCGTGTCCGCGTCGTAGATCTCGGTCAGCTCGTCAACGAGGGCGTCGGTCCAGCCGGGCAGATCAAGCTCTTCTTCCATGGCGTCGTCGACACCAAATTCCTCGAGAAAAGCAACCATCACCAGCCGCTTTTCTGCCTCGCTGATCCCGGGATGGTCGGCGAGGTAGTTGCGGAACCGTTTCATGCCCTTCTGGCTCATGATCTCGGACAACAGGGTAAAGCCGCCCGTGATCTTTTCGTTGGGCACCAGCCCGGCCATCGCGCGGATGATCTCTGCCCATAGCAAGGGGCTGTCCTCGTTGCACCAGACGGTGATCGGCATTCCGGGCACGGCCTTGCGGATGCGCGTGATCAGATCGGACCAGCGCAGCAATCGCGGGTCCACGCCACCCGTCAGCTCTTCGACCGACTCGTAGGGCGTGGCCCTGTAAAGCGCCGGAAGCAAGCTTGCCGGGTTGCGGATCGCAAGGAACAGCTCCACCTCGTCGCCCTCGAACAGCCGCGCCGCGGCCCGCAATCGCCGCTCTGCCCTGCGGTAGAATTGCCCCCCCGACACGGCCAGCTTGGGGATGCAGAACAGGTTCTCATGGCTCAGAAGCACCCGTTCGACGCCATCGGGCTTTTCCTCGATCAGGAAATCATACATCACGTCGCGGGCATCTTCGGAAGGGTCCGCGTCTTCCAACCGGGACAGCACCGATGGCAACAACTGTCGGTAACGGCCCGGCGGGGGTACCACGACACCGCGCGGCAGAAACAGTCCCGCATTGCTGAGCAGGCATTTGACCAGCCTGCCCTCATCGGTGCAATGGGCACCGGGATGGAGGATTATCCGCATTTTGCCTGTCGGTCTTTCGATTGCCTGCGCGACGCAGTATAAGCGGTTTGCCGGACGTTGAAACCGCTTATCGAGACCCCTTTCCGATGACCCTTGCAGACCCAGCAACCCGTCCACAAGGCGCGCATGCGTTGCGCCGAAAGCACTTCAACCCGTGGTCGCTGGGCGCGATCGTGATCGCAGGAGTGGTCCTCGCGCCGATCGTGGCCGTGCTTTGGATCGCGGCCTTCCCGACTGACAATATCTGGCCGCACCTCCTGTCGACGACCCTGCCGCGCTACATGTCGAATACCCTTGTTCTGATGCTTTGCGTCGGGCTCCTTACAGCGATGGTTGGAACCGGGGCTGCTTGGTTGGTGTCGCGCTACGATTTCGTGGGTCGGCGCTGGATGGAATGGCTGCTGCTTCTGCCCCTGGCCATCCCGGCCTATATCGGCGCCTATGCGCTTGTCGATTTCTTGGAATATGCAGGACCGGTTCAGACCACGCTGCGCGAGCTCATGGGCTGGCAAACCTCCCGCGACTACTGGTTTCCGGAAATCCGCAGCATGGGGGCGGCTGTGATCGTGCTGGCCGCCGCGCTTTACCCTTATGTGTATCTTCTTGCCCGCGCCGCGTTCCGCGAGCAGTCCGGCAGTGCAGAAGAGGTCGCCCAGTCGCTTGGCGCGGGCGCCTTGCAACGATTCTGGCGCGTGGGCCTGCCGATGGCGCGCCCGGCGATTGCCGCAGGCGTGGCCATCGTGATGATGGAAACCGTCAACGATTTCGGAACGGTCGACTATTTTGCCGTGCAAACGCTGACCACTGGCATCTTCAGCGTCTGGCTTGAAAGCAACAACGCCGGAGGCGCGGCTCAGATCGCAAGCGTGGTTCTGGCGCTGGTGATCATCCTGGTCACGCTGGAAAAGAGCTCGCGCCGCAAGCTGCGCTTTTTCAACCTTTCGACAAGGTTTCGCCCGGTGGCTCGTGTCCGCCTTGGCGGTACCGCCGGCTTGCTGGCGCTGGCCAGTTGCCTCGTTCCGTTTCTGATGGGGTTCATCCTGCCCACAGGCGTCATCATGTCCCACGCGCTGGCCAATCTGGAAGAGTGGAACAACCCGGCCCTGATCCGCGCCACGCTGAACACGCTGACTGTCGGGGGAATCGCGGCCGTTGTGACAGTGCTTGCCGGGCTGTTTCTGGTCTACAGCGTCCGCCTGTCAGGCCGCACCCTGCCAAGGCTGCTGCTCCCTGTGACCACGATCGGATATGCCGCCCCCGGTGCCGTCCTTGGCGTGGGCATCCTGATTCCGCTGGCGATGGCGGATCATGCGATTGCTGATACGGTCGAAGCCGTTACCGGGCGCAACATCGGTCTGATCCTCACCGGATCATCCTTTGCGTTGATTCTGGCCTATTGCGTCCGCTTCTTCGCCATCGCCCAAGGGGCCGCCGATGCCGCGATGGGAAGAGTGTCACCGAATCTCGCACTTGCCGCGCGATCCTTGGGCCGCAACAACGCGCAAGTGCTGGGCGCGGTCTATGCGCCACTGATCCGCGCCTCAGTCGCCTCGGCGCTGCTGTTGGTCTTTGTGGATTGCGTCAAGGAATTGCCCGCGACCTTGCTGCTGCGCCCCTTCAATTACGACACGCTGGCCACACGCGTTCATGAGCAGGCGAGCCTTGAAAACCTTGGCGATGCCAGCCCTGCTGCCCTGCTCGTGATCTTCGTCGGCCTGTGTGCGGTCGGCCTTCTCGCACGCGCGAACCGCTAAGGCGTAAAAATGGCGCAAAATCACTTGCAGACCCGCGCAACCGGCAGTATCTACCCCGCCAGTGCCCCTATAGCTCAGCTGGTAGAGCAACTGATTTGTAATCAGTAGGTCCGCGGTTCGAGTCCGTGTGGGGGCACCATAAAACTAACTCAGCTTCAGAATCGCGTCGGCTTTGTCTCAGGATGGGGCTTGCGTCGTCATGGCTGAGATCGAGTTAGCGCCGCGTTGAATGGCGAATGACTGGGATTATTCTTTCCGCAGCCGAATCCCGGAGGATTTGCAGCATCCGTACACCTTGCGGAAGTGTCACTTGGTCATTCCGGCGCAGCTTGCGACGTCAGCATCAGTAGCCACGTCTCGCACCTCCCTGACTGAGGAAAAGCTTGCGTCATCCAAGGGTCAGGGACAGCGATCTGCCGGAGATGCAGGTGTGCGGTTGGCGGTAGATGCCAGCAGGGCCCTATGGTGCCGACGTCGTTGGCGATATCCGGTATTGAAGGGCTGGAGCTGCAGCGATGTAGCGTTGGATCAATGGACCACGGGCGGCCTGTGGCCTGCGCTGCGCTGACAGAAGTCAGAAAGCGAACTTTGGGATCGTGTCCGTCGGGTTGGTTCACTCGGGCGCCGGTTTATCTGACCTGCTGAGCGACACGCATCAGCGCCGTGCGACGGTCTGGCAATAGCCGTGGACGCGCACGTTACTCGGTGAATACCTCTGCCTTCAGGGCAAGTTCGACGAGTTGTGCCACCGACCCGACATCCATCTTCTCAAGGATACGCGCGCGATGATGGTCCACGGTCCGCGGGCTGATGTCGAGCATCCGCGCGATATCCTTGGAGGAGTTGCTGGCCGGATTGCTCACGATCAGCCGGGCGATCTCCGCCTCGCGCGAGGTCAGGCTGTCGAACCGGGCCTTTACCGCGTCGGTCTTTTGCGTCGCCGCGCGTCGGGTCTGGTCATAGGCCAGCGCCGCGTCGATCCGTTCGATCAAGACTGCTTGTTGGAACGGCTTTTCCAGGAAATCCATCGCGCCCATCTTCATGGCCTGAACCGATTCGGGCACGCCGCCATGACCGGTGATGAAAATGATGGGGATCGCGATATTCCGGTCGACAAGGTGGCGCTGCAACTGCAACCCGTCCATCTCCGGCATGCCGTAATCGAGGATCAGACAACCCGACGACTCGCCGTCATAGGCATCCAGGAAGGCCTGGGCGGATTCGAAGGCCTTCACCTCGTACCCGCGCAACCCCAGCGCCCGCGCCAGAGATGACCGGATATTTGCGTCGTCATCGACAAGGAAGACACATCCCGTGCTCGTCGCTAAACCTGTCATGTCATTCGTCCTTCCAGCGGCAGAGTGAAGCTGAACCGCGCACCGGACTCGGTGCTTTCAAACCAGATACGTCCACCATTCGCCTCGATCAGCGAGCGGCTGATCGACAGGCCCAATCCCATCCCGTCGGCTTTCGTCGTCTCGAACTGGGTAAACAGGCCCATGCCTTCGGCCACGCCCGGGCCGGTATCTTCGACATCGACCTGCAGCTGCGTGCCAAGCTCGTGAGTTGTGACGACCACGCGACGTGTCGGGCTGCCCTCCTCCGCAATCGCCTCGATCGCATTGCGCAAGAGGTTCACCACGACCTGCGCGACCTGCACGCGCACGGCCTTGACCATCAATTCGGGGCTCTTGCGGATCACGATCTCGGTGGATTGCTGGCGTGCTTCCGACAGGACCAGCCTGCGCGCCTGTTCCAGCAGGTTTCGGATGCCGAAACTGGTCGTGCGGTTATCCTCTTTGCGAATAAACCCGCGCAGCGCCCGGATGATATCGCCCGCCTGATGCGCCTGCTGTTCGATCTCCTCCAGCAGGGCCGACACTTCCCCGTTGCCGTCCTCGCGATTGCTCACGATGATGCGCGCGGCATCAGCATTCTGCGTGATGGCCGTCAGCGGCTGGTTCAGTTCGTGGGCCAGCCCGGTGGCAAGCTCGCCCATGACCTGGCGCCGCGACACATGCGCGATCTCGCGGTTGAGGGACTCGATAGTATCCTCATATGCCCGCGCCTTGGTAATGTCGTCTATGGTGGCGACGACATAATCCTCGCCCTCCTGGCCGGATTGGATAATGACCCCGTTAAAGCTGATCCAGACGGGCTCTCCATCTTTGCGAACTGCCTCTGCCTCGAAACCAAAGGCTGTATGTTCGGCGATACTGCCACCGAATTCTTCCAGCACATCCGGCTCGTCGGGGTTGAGCAGCGACTGGAATTCGGTGCCGACGAGCGCGCCCTGATCGTACCCCAAAATCTCTGCAAAACGCGCATTCACGCGCAAGAGTTTGCCCGAGGCCACATCGATATAGACCATCCCGCGCGAGGCCATGTCGAAGGTCAGCTGATATTCCGTTTCGGTCTTTTTGCGCTGCGAGATTTCGCTGACCAACGCAGTGTTGGCATTCTCCAGCTCCTTGTAGGTGCTGGGCATGGGCGCATCCGGGTCGATCTCCCCCTGCGAGATCAGCGCAGAGCGGACGGCGAAGGCACGTACCGGCGCATGGATGCGGTTGGCCAGGGCGAGCCCGACCAGACCCGTCACCGCCGCCACACCGATGGCGATAAGCGTATTCTGCCAGCGGTTCGCCTTGATGGGCCCGATGAAATCATTCTCCGGCGCATAGACGACAATGGTCCAGGGGATTTCGCCAAGGCCAAAAGGCATCAACATCGACACGTACCGGACGCCCGCATATTCGAAATCAGTCCGGATCTCCTGATCGACGGCGACCCCCTCCTCTGTCAGGCGGTCGCCAAACGCGGCGCGGGCGATCGGGTCGTTGAGCTGTGTGATCGAGGGGAATTTCAGCGTTCCGCCCTCGCCAACCGTCGTCAAAAGGTTGGGGTTGGGATGCGCGATGACATCGCCGTTGCGGTTCAGCACGAAGGCCGCACCATTGTCACTGATCCGCAGCTGCGACAGGAAGTTCGAAATCTCCTGAATATCGATATCCACGCCCACCGCGCCCTGCACGACCCCGTCAAAGCTGATCACCGGCGTCGCGGCGGTGATGCCGGGCAGTCTGGAGGTGAAGAAGATATAGGGATCGGTCCAGATGCTGCTCAGCTCTTTCTTGGCCGCGATGAACCAGGGGCGCTCGCGCGGATCATAGGTATCGTTCGGATCGATCCGTTCGCTCAGTTTTTTGAATTTCTCGTCACGCTGGATAAAAACCGTCCTGGGTTCTGACGCGACATTGATGATTTTGGATTGGTACCTGTCGGGGCCGTCGCGCTTGACGAAGATGAAGTTGCCCTCTTCGTCACCATAATAGGCTGCCGCAAATTGCGGGGCAGAGCGCAGCTGCTGGAACAACAGCCCCTCCAGCATCGCCCGTTCCTCGCGCCGCACGACCTGATTCTCTGCCAATGCGGTCGAAAGCTCTGTCGCGTTGCGCGCCGGTGTCAGGAAGCCCTTGGTGTGTTCGATGACGTTTGTACCGACATCGGCCAGCTGATTCCGTGCAAACTCCAGCAGCGTGCGTTCAGAGGTAAAATAGGACGAAAACACCACCACGGTGACCGCGAACAGCTGGATTCCGGCAAGCGCAAGCGCAAGTATGACACCTAGTGACTTCATCACCCGTTCTCGAATCCAGACTGGCCTGACCCGGCCCATAAGGCCCGGCGGCATCAAATTGGCGCGGATTGAGGTAGGTTACACACTGAAAACGCATATAGTTCAACGCCAAAACGCGCTCTGCCGCGGTGGGCAGAGCGCTTATGGCACTCGCAAAAGACTTGGAGCACTCGTTACGCGATAAAGTCACTCATTACGCGAACATGTCGGCTTGGGGATGCACGACGGAACATGACCTTTGTACCTTTTGCGCTCATATTTAGATATTCGTATGATTGCCTAGGGGTATTTACCCATCGCCCAAAGCGGGGCAATTTTCGACCCAAACAGTCAGGAAATGACGTCCACGCATATCCCGTGCTGCGCCGCCAGCGCCACCTCTTTTTCCGAGGTCACGGAATGAGAAATGAACTCGCTTCCCGTACAATGGGGCAGCCCCAGCGCAGCGATCAGCGGCGCGTCATACTGGCCGGACAGCAAGATGATGCCTTCACGAGCCAGATGATCTCGCGCCCCCCTGCCCTTGTCAGAGCGGATACGGCGCATGAAGTCCTGCTGCTGCGCGACTGCCGCGACCACATCACGCGAGATGGGGACGTCCTGCACCTCGCGAAACAGCGTGGTCATTCGCAGATTGCCCGAACGTCCCGCAAAGATCCGGCCGATCGCCTCACCCGGAACCGTCCGCCAGAAATTTGGCGGATAGTTCTGCCCCCGCAGCAACCATAGAATATTCGCGAACTCCGCCGCCGACACGCTTTTCTTCGCGTCGCGGTTCTGACCAAGTGTCAGGTAGTCGGGACGCGCAACGATCAGGCCCAGATAGCACATCGCCCGCGCCTCATCCGCGGCGACGAGGATGCAGGGATGCCCCAACGCTTCGGTCGGGATCATCCAGTTCGACCCCATCGTGTGCTTGATATCGACATCATGGCCCAGAATGACCGTGTCCAGCTTGCCCTTTGACAGGCCAAGCATGGCACGCAGCTCAATCTCGACCCGCGTGCCGATATAGGTCTTCTCGGTCTTTTCCAGCTCGTCATAGGACCGCCGCCCGGTCTTGGGCGTCATGATCACGTCGTCGATGCATTGCCTCAGCATCGCGGGAAAGGATGCCTCCAGCGCCTGGGAGCCGCCTGCCCGTGCCAGTATCTCTGTCGCGAGAGACGACAGGAGGGCGTGATCGGGGTGGCCGGTCACCACAATGCTGTCCGGAAGGGTCTTTTTCAATGCAATGCCCCTTCAGTGAAACGGGGAAGGCCGTGCAGGCTTAGCCGCGCACCGTCCGCAGGACGCGCTTGCGCAACGTGCGGGCGATCTGGGCGGAAACGGCCTGCGCCACGGGCGGCGGGAAGGCATTGCCAACCTGTCGGTACGCATTGGTCTTTGCGCCGGTGAAATGCCAGTCATCCGGGAAACCCTGAATGCGCGCCACCATCGGCACGGTCAGCCGGGGCATGCCGTTGTGAAAGGGGTCCGGCGCCTCGGGCGCAATCGTCCTCCCCTCCACCCCCAGCGTGGCCCAGGCTGCGCGTGCCCGCGTCGGCCCCAGGTCCGGCCCGCCATGCTTTTTGGAGCCTCCCACGATGGTCGGTGCAATTTCGTCGGCCTTCGCGGCCCAATCCTCTGCGCCGCGCCAGCCCCGCGCCGCCATAAGGTCGCGCAGCGTCTCGCCCACTGTCGGCGGATTATGCGGGTTGGGTTCGGGCCAGTCGAAGAAATCCGCCCGCGCCTTCTCGACCGCAACGATCACGACCCGTGGCCGCAACTGGGGCACCCCGTAGTCGGACGCGTTCAGCAAACGCCAATCCGTCCGGTAGCCCAGCTTGTCCAGCTGCGTCTTCAGCTTTTCGCGATAGTCGTGAAAGACCGCATCCAGAAATCCGCGCACATTCTCGATCATCACGGCCCGTGGTCTGGCCGCATCCACGATGTCTATGGCGTCGTTGAACAGGTTGCGCTCGTCCTTCTCGCCCAGCTGCTTGCCCGCGACAGAGAATGGTGGGCAGGGCAGACCGCCGGCCAGAAGATCAATGCCCTTATGATCGGCGGCGCTCTCCTTGAAGATCCGGATATCTTCTTCAAGAACGTTCCATTCCGGCCGGTTGTGGCGCAGCGTATTGCAGCAATGCTTGTCGATCTCGACCAAAGCTTTGTGAGCGAAACCGGCTTTCTCCAGCCCAAGCGCCTGCCCGCCCGCACCGGCGCATAGTTCCACAGATGTCAGCATGTTGCAGGCCCTTTTTTCACACATACAACCCGTTGTGTCGGCGCAAATCAACCACCCACGGGACGTCACGCTCATGTTCTTAGTTCGTTCTTAACCGGACAGGACCATGCGCGCAAGTTTGTCTGGCCGGGCTGGCCCCTAAGAACAGAAAAGGCCGCCCGAAGGCGGCCCTGTCAGAAATGCCGGTGGGTGACCGGCTATATTGGAGCGGGCGAGGCGATTCGAACGCCCGACCCTAACCTTGGCAAGGTTATGCTCTACCCCTGAGCTACGCCCGCCTCCTATATAGTCCAACTGGAGCGGGCGAGGCGATTCGAACGCCCGACCCTAACCTTGGCAAGGTTATGCTCTACCCCTGAGCTACGCCCGCAATCAGTTGGGTGTGAGGCATGTAAAACCAAGCCGACCGGGCTGCAAGGGGAAAAATGCACAAGATGCGAGTTTTCGCGTCCTTGCCCTCCGGTTCCCCGCGCCGACCTGCCGTTCACCTGTCCACATCACATCGCCAGACATACCCGCTGGCGTGCAAGGGGGGCGTCCCCTCGCATCCCGGACCGGGCCAGAACGGCGCAGAAGCCTCCCGCCTGCCACCCGGTCATGCCAGCATCAGGATTTGGCCGCGCGGCGGCGCTTTGCGCGGATCAGGTTCAGCGCCTCGACCCCGCCCGCAAAAACCATCGCGGCATAGATGAAGCCTCGTTCGACGTGGAAGCCGAAACCGTCGGCAATCAGCGCCATGCCAACCATCACGAGAAATGCCAGCGCCAGCATCTTGGTCGAGGGATGCGCCTCGACAAACCTGGAAATCGGTTCCGCCGCGACCATCATCACCAGAATGGCAATCACCACCGCCGCGATCATGACCTCCAGATGATCGGCAATCCCGACAGCCGTGATCACGGAATCAAGAGAGAACACGACGTCGAGGATCATGATCTGCACCAATACGGACGCAAAGCTTGCCGCGACCACGTTCGCCTCATGCTCCACACCCTCGACCTCGTCGAAAATCTCGGTCGCGGCTTTCCAGATCAGGAACAAGCCACCCACCAGCAGAATGATGTCGCGCCAGCTGAACGGATGCCCGAAGACCGAGAAGAACGGGTCCTTGAGCGAGACAATCCACGCGATCGAGAACAGCAACGCCACCCGGAGGATCAGCGCGCCGGACAGCCCGATCATCCGCGCGGAGCGTCGTTGTTCCTGCGGCAGCTTCGCGGCCGCAATCGAGATGAAGATGACGTTGTCGACCCCCAGCACGATTTCCAGAATGGTCAGCGTCAGGAAAGAGGCCCAGACCGCCGGATCGTTAAGCAGTTCCAACATTGGAAATCCTCAGAAAAGAGCGTGAAAGATATTGGCCAGCGCCATGAACGCCAGCATGGCGATTGTCAGGTACATCCCCCAGACGCGCGCCTTGAAGACCTGCGGGGTCACGCTGAACCCGTAGGCATGCACCACGCGTCCGGCCAGCAGCATCAGGCCAAAGACATGCACAAGCCAGACCGGCATGCCCTGCAACTCGGCCAGTGCCAGCAGGATGATCCCCAGCGGGGCATATTCGGCGCAGTTGGCCTGCGCCCGCATACGCTGCATTACAAGCGCATCGCCGCCATCCCCGACAGAGATTTTCTGGCTGCGTCGGCTGCCGACCACGCGGAAGCTGAGCCAGAGGAACAGAAGGGTAATCAACCCGGCGTAAAGCGGTGTTGCGGTCAACATGGGTAGCCTCTCATTTCAGATGTATCGGAAGGCGGCGCGTGGCGCGGACCCAGATTGCAGATGATCCGGGGCTGGGCAAACACGCGAAACGTTTTGCCGCGACTTGGGTCGAAGAACATGCAGCCCCTCACAGAAAACAGGCCACGCGATTGCATGGCCTGTTCACATTAGCAGCGGCGCACGCGCCCTGAAAGCGGCGTTTATTCGAGCTCGACCAACAGGTCCTTCGCGTCAATCTGGGCGCCGGGCTGGACATGCACGGCCTTGACCACCGCATCACGTTCGGCGTGGATGCCGGTTTCCATTTTCATGGCCTCGATTGTCAGCAGCAGATCGCCCTGTTTGACCGGGCGGCCGGGTTGCGCAGCGATAGAGGCGACAACACCGGGCATCGGGGCGCCGACATGATTGGCATTGCCCAGCTCCGCCTTGGGGCGCGCAGCGGTGGTCGCCTTGGCCTTGCGGTCGGGCACGCGGATCACGCGTGGCTGGCCGTTCAGTTCGAAGAAGACTTTCACCTCGCCATTCTCGTCCGTCTCGCCCAGGGCTTGCAGGCGGATCTCCATGGTCTTGCCGGGGTCGATCTCGGCCGAGATCTCGTCGCCCGGCTCCATCCCGTAGAAGAAGTTCAGCGTCGGCAGCGACCGGACCGGCCCATAGGTCTTGTGCCGCCCCATGTAGTCGAGGAAGACCTTGGGATACATCAGATAGCCGTTGAGATCCTCGTCATCGATCTCCATCCCGTCGAGCATATCGGACAGCTCCTTGCGGGTGGCCTCCAGATCCACGGGGGGCAGATGCTTGCCGGGACGTTCGGTGTTGGGCTTTTCGTCCTTGAGGATCTTTTTCAGGATGCCTTCCGGAAAGCCGCCCGGAGGCTGGCCCAGGTTGCCGCGCATCATGTCGATCACCGAATCCGGGAAGGCCACGTCGGTCTTGGGGTCCTCGACCTCGGCACGGGTCAGGTTCTGGCTGACCATCATCAGCGCCATGTCGCCCACCACCTTGGACGAGGGCGTGACCTTGACGATATCGCCGAACATCTGGTTCACATCGGCATAGGTCTGGGCGACCTCGTGCCAGCGTTCCTCCAGCCCCAGACTGCGGGCCTGCGCCTTGAGGTTGGTGAACTGGCCGCCCGGCATCTCGTGCAGGTAGACCTCGGATGCGGGTGCCTGAAGGCCGGATTCGAACGCCGCGTATTTGCCGCGCACCGCCTCCCAGTAGTTGGAAATTTCGCGCACCGCGCCGATGTCCAGCCCGGTGTCCCGGTCGGTCCAGCGCAGCGCCTCGACGATAGAGCCAAGCGTCGGCTGGCTGGTATTGCCCGACAGCGCATCCATCGCAGCATCCACGGCGTCCACGCCCGCCTGCGCCGCCGCCATCACCGTGGCAATCGCAGCGCCGCTGGTGTCATGCGTGTGGAAATGTATGGGCAGCCCCACCTCTTCCTTCAGCGCCGTGATCAGGGGCCCGGCCGCGGCGGGTTTCAGAAGGCCCGCCATGTCCTTCAGCCCCAGCACATGCGCGCCAGCCGCCTTCAGATCCTTGCCCATGGCGACATAGTATTTCAGGTCGTATTTCGCGCGGTCGGGGTCGTTGATATCCCCGGTGTAGCAGATCGTGCCTTCGCAGACCTTGCCGCTGTCGATCACCGCATCCATCGCGACGCGCATATTCTCGACCCAGTTGAGGCTGTCGAAGACGCGGAACACATCCACGCCCGTCGCGGCCGCCTGCTTGACGAAGCTCTGCACCACGTTGTCGGGGTAGTTGGTATAGCCCACCCCGTTGGAGGCCCGCAGCAGCATCTGCGTCATCAGGTTGGGCATGCGCGCCCGCAGATCGCGCAGGCGCTGCCAGGGACATTCCTGCAAGAAGCGATAGGCGACGTCAAAGGTCGCGCCCCCCCAGCATTCGACGCTGAAAAGCTGCGGCAGGTTGGCGGCATAGGCAGGGGCCACGCCGATCATGTCAACGCTGCGCATCCGCGTGGCCAGCAGCGACTGGTGTCCGTCGCGCATCGTCGTGTCAGTGATCAGCACCTGTTTCTGCGCCGCCATCCAGTCCGCCACGGCTTGCGGGCCTTTTTCTTCCAGAAGATTGCGGGTGCCGGGCACAGGTTCCGCACGCAATTCAGGCGCACGGGCTGGCTTCAGATCAGAGGCGGGCAATACACGGCCTGCGGTTTCGGGATGCCCGTTCACGCTGATATCGGCGAGGTAGGTCAGCACCTTGGTGCCCCGGTCGCGGCGCTGTTTGAAATCGAACAGGCCGGGCGTCTCGTCGATGAACTTCGTCGTGTACTGGTTGTTGAGGAAGGTCGGATGCTTCAGCAGGTTCTCAACAAAGGAGATATTCGTGCTGACGCCCCGGATACGGAATTCGCGCAGGGCACGGTCCATCCGTGCGATTGCCTTTTCCGGCGTCGGCGCCCAGGCGGTGACCTTGACCAGCAGACTGTCGTAGTAACGCGTGATCACGCCGCCCGCATAGGCCGTGCCCCCGTCCAGACGGATGCCCATGCCGGTGGCCGAGCGATAGGCGGTGATACGGCCATAATCGGGGATGAAGTTGTTCTGCGGATCCTCGGTGGTGATCCGGGTCTGCAAAGCGTGGCCGTTCAGACGGATGTCATACTGGCTGGCCTTGCCCGTGGCTTCGGCCAGCGATTTGCCCTCGGCGATCAGGATCTGAGCCTGAACGATGTCGATGCCGGTGACCTCTTCGGTGACGGTATGTTCGACCTGCACGCGGGGGTTCACCTCGATGAAGTAGAACTTGCCCGTGTCCATATCCATCAGGAATTCGACCGTGCCCGCACATTCATAATTCACATGGGCACAGATCTTGCGGCCAAGCTCGCAGATCTCTTCGCGCTGCGCCTCGGACAGGTAGGGCGCAGGGGCGCGCTCCACGACCTTCTGGTTGCGCCGCTGGACCGAACAGTCGCGCTCATAAAGGTGGTAGATATTGCCGTGGCTGTCGCCCAGGATCTGCACCTCTACGTGGCGGGCGCGGGTGATCATCTTCTCCAGATAGCCCTCGCCATTGCCAAAGGCGGCTTCGGCCTCGCGGCGGCCTTCCAGCACCTTTTCCTTCAGCTCTTCCGGGCCGTTGATGGGACGCATGCCGCGCCCGCCCCCGCCCCAGCTGGCCTTGAGCATCAACGGATAGCCAACCTCTTCGGCCTCTTTGGCAATGGCGTCGAAATCGTCGCCCAGAACCTCGGTCGCCGGGATGACAGGCACGCCCGCCTCGACCGCAACCTTCCGGGCGCTGGCCTTGTCGCCAAGCGCGCGCATTGTTGCAGCCTTGGGCCCGATGAAGGTGATGCCGTTGGCCGCGCAGGCGTCAACGAAATCGGGGTTTTCAGACAGCAGACCATAGCCGGGATGGATGGCATCGGCGCCGCTTTCCTTGGCAACGCGGATGATCTCTTCGATGCTGAGATAGGCCGCAACCGGCCCCATCCCCTCGCCGATCCGATAGGCTTCGTCCGCCTTGAACCGATGCAGACCCAGCTTGTCCTCCTCGGCATAGACGGCGACCGTCTTCTTGCCCATCTCGTTCGCCGCCCGCATGATGCGAATGGCAATCTCGCCACGGTTGGCTATCAGGATCTTGTTGAAATCGGTCATTCTGGTTCTGTCCCGTCGTTGAGGTCCCGTCGATGTGTCGCCCTGACGGGCCACACGGGGCGGCATTGTGCCGCGTTAGAAGTGATCTTTTGCACCTGCAGCATAAGAGTCAAGCACGCCTCGGCCACAGGCAGTCCGGAAGGTCCGAGAGTTTGCGCGCCCCGATCTGCACCATATTCGCCGCCAGATCGCGCGAAAGCATGTCGACAAGATGGGGCGGCCCCGCATCGCCCAGTGCCGCAAGGGCAAAATGCCATGCCCGGCCCAGCATCACGAAATCCGCTCCCAGAGCCAGGGCGCGCAGCATGTCCAGACCGCCCTCGATCCCGCTGTCGAAAATCAGGGGCAGCTTGGTTGCTGCACGAATTTCAGGCAGAACCTCGATACTCGCGGGGGCGGCATCGAACTGACGCCCGGCATGGTTGGAAACCCACAGCGCATCAACGCCGGCCGCCTCCAGCGGTGCCGCGTCGCTGGCCCGCATCACACCCTTGACCACGAAGGGCCCGTCCCATTCGTCGCGCAGCCATTGCAGGTAATCCCAGCCCGGCGCAGTGCGCAGAAGGTAGCCCGCATGCTCGGTGCTGCTGAGACCGGTCACCTTGGCGGCGTAATCATCGATCAGCTTCATCCGCGGCATGCCGTGTTGCAATGTCCCCACGGCCCAGACAGGGCAGCGCGCGACTTGCGCCAGTATCCGCGGTGTCAGCCGCGGCGGAGAGGTCAGGCCAGAGCGTTGCTGGCGCTCGCGACGGCTGGCCGCCGGGACATCCACCGTCAGCACCAAGGTCGAAAACCCGGCATCACGGGCACGTTTCAGCATATCCCTCCGGACGGCCTCATCTCGGGGCGGATACATCTGGAACCAGCCATTGCCCCCGACATGCGGCGCCAGATCTTCCGGCGTCCGGGTCGCGACCGTTGACAGCCCGTAGGGCAGCCCGGCCTTCGTCGCGGCACTTGCCAGCCTGCGCTCTGCATCGGGCCACATCAGCCCCGACATCCCCACAGGGCTGACCCCAAACGGCAACGGGTAGCTTTGGCCGAAAAGCGAGGTCGACAGGTCGGGTGTGAACTCCCCATGCAGGATCGAAGGCATGAACAGCACCTCGTCCAGCTTGGCGCGGTTGCGTGCCTTCGTGGCCTCCACCCCGGTCGCGCTGTCAAGATATTCCCAGGCGAAATGGGGGACACGCCGCCTTGCGCGGGTCTTCAGGTCGGAGATTGCCGGAAATCGGGCGTGAAGATCCATGGCGGGTATTTGCGACGGAACCGTAGCCTTGTCCAGCGGATCGCCGCAGGAATCTGACAAAAAATCTATTTTTTCGGCAAAACCATCTGCGAACATAGCGGGAACGAGCCTTCCCTTCCCGACCGACTCCGACTAGTTTGGCGCCATGAGCAGTTTCGACGAAATGGACGCCTTTGAGGGCGCATCGCTGTCGGCGCGCGCGATGGCCGCGCGGCCCGCACCCTATCTTGACGGGTTGAACCCGGCGCAACGCGCAGCGGTGGAGGCGCTGGACGGTCCTGTCCTGATGCTGGCTGGTGCCGGCACCGGCAAGACCAAGGCGCTGACCGCCCGGATCGTGCACCTGCTGAACACCGGGCGCGCCCGCCCGAACGAAATTCTGGCCGTGACCTTCACCAACAAGGCCGCGCGCGAGATGAAGAACCGCGTCGGCGGGATGCTGGGACAGACGGTGGAAGGGATGCCTTGGCTTGGCACGTTTCATTCGATCTGTGTGAAACTCTTGCGCCGCCATGCCGAGCTCGCCGGGTTGAAGTCCAACTTCACCATTTTGGACACAGACGACCAAATTCGCCTGATGAAACAGCTGATTCGGGCTGCGAATATTGACGACAAGCGCTGGCCCGCGCGGCAATTGGCGGGCATCATCGACGGCTGGAAAAACCGCGCGCTTACGCCATCGAAAGTGCCTGCCGCCGATGCGGGCGCCTACAACAACCGCGGGGTAGAGTTCTATGCCCAGTATCAAGCCCGCCTGAAAGAGCTGAACGCCGTCGATTTCGGTGACCTGCTGCTCCATATGGTGACGATATTTCAGGCCCATCCCGATGTGCTCGAAAAGTATCAGCGCTGGTTCAAATACATCCTCGTGGACGAGTATCAGGATACCAACGTCGCGCAGTACCTCTGGCTGCGGCTGCTGGCGGCATCGCACAAGAATATCTGCTGCGTGGGCGATGACGACCAGTCGATCTATGGCTGGCGCGGCGCCGAAGTGGGCAATATCCTGCGGTTCGAAAAGGATTTTCCCGGCGCGCATGTCGTCCGGCTGGAACAGAATTATCGCTCCACCCCGCATATCCTTGCCGCTGCCTCCGGTGTTATCGACGGCAACAAGGGACGGCTGGGCAAGACGCTCTGGACCGAGGCACAGGACGGCGAAAAGGTTCGCCTGATCGGGCATTGGGATGGCGAGGAAGAGGCGCGCTGGATCGGCGAAGAGATCGAGTCCATGCAAAAGGGCACGCGCGGGATGCGGCCGGTGTCGCTTGACGAAATGGCCATCCTTGTACGCGCCTCGCACCAGATGCGCGCCTTCGAGGACCGGTTCCTGACAATCGGCCTGCCCTACCGCGTTATCGGCGGCCCCCGCTTCTACGAGCGGCTGGAGATCCGCGATGCCATGGCCTATTTCCGCTGCGTGGTCAGCCCCGATGATGATCTGGCGTTTGAACGCATCGTCAACACACCCAAGCGCGGGCTGGGCGACAAGGCGCAACAGACCATCCAGACCACCGCACGCGCCAATGGTGTTTCGCTGATCGATGGTGCGGCACTGGCCGTGGAACAGGGGCTGATCAAGGGTAAAGGCGCCAAGGAGCTGGGCCGGCTGGTCGTAGACCTTGCGCGCTGGGGCCGTATGGCGGGCGATGATGACGTCACCCATATGGAACTGGCCGAGATCATCCTCGACGAATCCGGCTATACCGGCATGTGGCAGAACGACAAGACGCCAGAGGCACCGGGACGGCTGGAAAACCTCAAGGAACTCGTGAAGGCGCTGGAGAATTTCGAGAACCTGCAAGGCTTCCTCGAACATGTCAGCCTGATCATGGATAACGAGACAGACGATGGCGGCGCCAAAGTCAGCATCATGACGCTGCACGCGGCCAAGGGGCTGGAATTTCCCGCCGTTTTCCTGCCGGGATGGGAGGACGGGCTATTCCCCTCGCAACGCTCGATGGATGAAAGCGGCGTGAAAGGCCTCGAAGAGGAGCGCCGTCTCGCCTATGTCGGCATCACCCGGGCCGAGGAGATCTGCACCATTTCCTTTGCCGCGAATCGGCGGGTCTTTGGGCAATGGCAATCCGCCCTGCCCTCGCGTTTCATTGATGAGCTGCCCGAGGAACATGTAGAGGTTCTGACACCGCCGGGCCTTTACGGTGGCGGTTATGGTGCCGCCGGGATGGGTGGTTCTTCCGGGATCGAACAGCGTGCGGCGGATGCCAATGTCTACAACTCTCCCGGATGGCGCCGTCTGCAGGAACGGTCCGCACAGCGCCCCGTCAGCCAACCACGCGAGACCCGCAATACCGTGATCGACCTTGAGGCCGTGTCGCGTTTTGAAACCGGCGAGCGCGTGTTTCATCAGAAATTCGGCTATGGCAGCATCATCGGCATCGAAGGCGACAAGCTGGAAATCGCGTTCGAGAAGGCCGGAACCAAGAAAGTCGTGGCGAGCTATATCTCTGCGGCGGACGACATTCCCTTCTGATCTGACGGTGCTTTGCCCGGTGCCGAGTTTACCCTGCCTCTTAGGTGGCCGGGCAGATCGTGGCCTGCAACGCCAGCTTCGCATGTCCGGACACCCGCAGGTGATCCGCCCTGAATACTGCCTTGCGCAATAGTATCCGACTAAATTACTCAGGTTGACAAAGGTGACCAAATGAGTCACCTATCAGATGTCCAGCCACCCCATACGCATGAGGGGAAGCCCGACCACATTTTGTGGAGGTATCCCAATGCAGAAAACACGCGCCGTAAACCCTGATGAAACGACCCGGTATGCAGAGCCTTGCCCCTGCCGTTCTGAGCTTTGGAACCTGGCGGATGTCGGGCGGGCGACCGAATGGCTCAGCTTCGAATGGCTGCTCGATCATGTCGAAGGCCGAGCGAGGGCAGTAAGATGACAGCTCAGATCCCCGACAGATCCGTACTCAACGCCTCGCCAGCCCTGCCCCGCTATGACGCGACAGAGCTGACATGCGGCGGCGATTTGGCAGAGATCACCCTGGGCGACCAAGTCTACCGGCTTCGCATCACGAAGGCCGGCAAGCTGATCCTGACCAAATGACGGCCGCTCCCCAACATCGCGGCGGTGCGCCGGTCGGCTACCTTGACGAGCTTGGCGCCGTAGAGGCTGGCGCGGTGCTCTACCTGCGCCTGTGGTGCAACGGTGCAGAAGCGCAGCAGCAGGTTTGGAACGATTTTGCCGGAACACTGGGCACCCGGCACGGACGCTCTGCGTTGCAAAGCCTTGAGGACTTGTGCCAGCTATGCTCTCGCCATGGGCGTCGCCCGCTGATGCGCCACCATGTCAGCTGCAAATGTCTTGGCGCGGATGAGGCGTGTTTTGCCAATTTCGTCGCCGCAGCCAGCGAAGGCGCGCGCGAGGATGCGATGATGCTCGCGACGCTTCTGGTCAGGCCGGATATGGCGCCTTGTATCGTCGATCTTGCGCAATCGCTTGGCATTGCCCTTCGTCGCATGGCCGGGCAGGACGAGCCGCGGCTGACAGCCGGATACACCGGGACGCTGCACTGAAGGGTCGCGCCCCGGCGCCTTGATCTGCGCAGACAGATGCCAAGGGCCGTGGTGTCACCCCATGAACGTGTTCGGCGCCATGGTGTTGGACAGAAACACGAGCGCCTCGCGCAGGTCTGCACGGGTCACCGACCCACCAAGACCCACGCGGATCTTCTCTTCCGGTTTGCCCAGCACGGTGAAGGCATCCGACGGCGTCACGCCGATCGGACGCCGCGCCATGCGGGCAACCACCTCTGCACGGGTCACACCCGCAGGCAGTTCGAGCCAGATGTTGAAGGCATTGTCCGCCGCGCGAAACGTGAAACCGCGCAAGACCTCCGCCGCGATTGTCTGCCGCGCAGCACTCTCGGACCGGACGAAGCGGCGGATGCTGTCGGCGGTGCCATCCTCGATCCATTGTGTCATCAGCGCAGAGGACAAGGGCGACGGCATCACGGAAAGCGCCCGGATCGCATGCGACAGGTGGAAGGCACAGCGGGGCGTGGGCGCAATCGTATAGGCCAGCCGCAGTCCCGCGCCGATGCATTTCGCCAGCCCGCCAATATGCCATGTCAGCTCTGGCGCGGACAGCGCGATGGGCGCGGGCGAACGGGTGGGGATGAATCCATAGGCGTCATCCTCGATCAGGGTCAGCTCGTGGCGCAACAAAACGGCGGCGATCTCTTCACGTCGCGAAGCCGGGATGGTCAGCGTGGTGGGGTTCTGCAAGGTCGGGTTGAGGTAAAGCGCCTTCGGACCATGCGCCACGATAGCGGCCTCCAGCGCGTCGGGCAGCACGCCGCCTGCATCCATTTCCACGCCGACCAGCTTTACCCCGAAACGCCCCGCGACGTTGCGAATGCCCGGATAGGTGACCGCCTCGCACAGCACGACATCGCCGGGGCGCGTGATGATCGACAGGATCGCGGCCATCGTTGCATGGGCACCGGGCGTCACTGCCACGCGTTCAAGCGAAGGCACCATCCCGCGCATCGACAGCCAGCTTGACGCCGCTGCCTTGTCGCGATCCGATCCGGTCGTCGACTGGTAGCGCAAGAGGTCGATCAGGTTCGCCGAAACATAGCCCAGCCCCTCTTGCATCCGGCGGCGCAGCGCGGGATCCGTGGGTTCCGGCGGCATGTTCATCGACAGGTCTTCTTCGCCGGCGCGCGCCATGTCCGGCGCATTGGACACCACGCTGCCCCGGATGAACGTGCCACGCCCGACATGGCTTTCGACATGTCCGCGCGCGCGCGCCTCGGTATAGGCCCGCGATACGGTGGTGAAATCGATCCCCAAACGCTCGGCCAGCTTGCGCTGCGGCGGCAGACGGGTGCCGTCCGTCAAATGACCTTCGCGAATATCGCGGGCAATCGCATCCGCAATCGCCAGATAGCGCGGCTTGCCGTTTTCAAGGGCTGTGGGGATCCAGTGCATCGGCGTCCTTTTCATCTTGCGTAACACCTGCCTAGCGCATCCTGGTCACGGATTGAAGCAGATTGTATGCATCACTAGCTGCCTTGGTGCAAAGGCGCGATTCTCCGGATTTCAGCCGAAAATTGTAGGTAGAATGACTGTATTTGCGCAAATTATTGGCACAATCACCTCCAGACGACCCTTTTCGAACGATTACATTGTATGGAAATTGCACTGCCGATTGATTCGTACAATCCGGCTACCGCATCTCTTGATCCATCGAAGACGCAACACAGGAACAGGAGCGCGAGATGCCCGAAGTCACCAAGGAAATGCACAAGGACGGCGATTTCTTCGTCAATTACGAAGAGAAGGTCTTTGAGGACGTGAAGGCCGATGAAGGAGAGAAGGCGCTTGTCACCTTCCACACCGTGGCCTTCGAAGGCTCCATCGGGCTGGTTAATATCCTCAACGCCATCCGGCTCAACCGCAAGGGCTATGAGACCTCCATCCTGCTTTACGGCCCCGGCGTCACGCTCGGCATCCAGCGCGGTTTTCCAACGCTGGGCGACGAGGCGTTCCCCGGCCACCAGAACTTTGCGGTGAACCTCAAGAAGTTCATGTCCGAAGGCGGAACCGTCTATGCCTGCCGCTTTGCGCTTCAGGCGCTTTACGGGCATGGCGAACCTTCTCTGCTGCCCGGCATCATTCCGATTGCGCCGCAGGACGTGCTCGATTGCATCCTGCTGCACAAGAAGGCGAACGCGGTGATCCTCGACACCTGGACAGTGTGATCCGCTGATCGCCCGGGACGGGCCGGTCCCCCCTCCCCACCGGCCCGTCCTGCCCGCCTCCTATTGTGAAAGGCCCCTTTCATGAGAACCGACACCATCCGTGCCGCCGCAGTTCAGATCGCCCCCGACCTGACGGGGCGCGCCGGAACGATCGAACGCGTGCTCAACGCCATTGCCGAGGCGGCCGACAAAGGCGCGCAGTTCATCGTCTTTCCCGAGACATTCGTTCCCTACTACCCTTATTTCAGCTTTGTCCTGCCGCCGGTGCAGCAGGGCGCGCCGCATCTTGAACTGATGCGCGAGGCGGTGGTTGTGCCGTCGCCTGAGACGCAGGCCGTGGCCGATGCAGCCCGCAAACGCGGTGTCGTCGTCGTGCTGGGGGTGAACGAGCGCGACCATGGGTCCCTTTACAACACCCAGCTGATCTTTGATGCCGATGGAACCCTGGCGCTGAAGCGGCGCAAGATCACGCCCACCTATCACGAACGTATGGTCTGGGGACAGGGCGATGGCGCTGGTCTGAAGGTTGTCGATACCGCTGTCGGTCGTGTCGGGGCGCTGGCCTGTTGGGAACATTACAACCCGCTCGCCCGCTATGCGCTGATGACCCAGCACGAGGAAATCCACGCAGGCCACTTCCCGGGCAGCCTCGTCGGGCCGATTTTCGGCGAACAGATAGAGGTCACGATGCGCCACCACGCGCTGGAGGCCGGCTGTTTTGTCGTGAACGCCACCGGCTGGCTGACCGAAGACCAGATCACCACGCTCCATCCCGACCCGAAACTGCAAAAGGCGATGCGCGACGGCTGCATGACCTGCATCATCAGCCCCGAAGGCCGCCATCTGACTGATCCGATCACCGAAGGCGAAGGCATCGCCATTGCCGATCTCGACATGCGGCTGATCGCAAAGCGCAAGCGCATGATGGACAGCGTCGGCCATTATGCCCGGCCCGAATTGCTCAGCCTGAACCACGATACCCGCCCCGCCGTGACCCGCCATACGCAGGACGCCGTGGCGACGGATGATCCAGAGGAGGCCCCGGAAAATGCCTGACACCGCAACCCTCATCAACGATCTGCAAACCCACGGGATGCGTCTGGTCGACCCCCGTGCCGGACAGGACAGCCGCCGTGGCGGCGCCGGGCCGTCGGACCACAAGGCCGTCACGATCGGCGACCGCACGGTGATGATCCCCGTCCATACCGCGCCGTCCTTTGACAGCCCCTTCCTTGTGGAGGCCCCCGATGCCACCGGCGCCTCCCGCGTGCTGCGCGACGGGGATGAGGTGGCACAGGTCCGGTTTCCGACCCGCGCGAAGTTCTACCAGCTGAAGACGGCCGACGGCATCCCCTACAGCCATATCGCAACGCTGCATTCGAAGGATGTGCTTGCCACCACGGTGCTGCAAACCTGCATCCGCTATGAAAGCCGCAAGAAGACTTGCCAGTTCTGCTCCATCGGGCAGAGCCTCGCCGCGGGTCGCACCATCGCCCACAAGTCGCCCGCACAGCTGGCAGAGGTGGCAAAGGCCGCGGTGGAGCTGGACGGGGTGACGCATATGGTCCTGACAACCGGCACGCCGCCGGGAAAAGACCGCGGCGCAAAGGTGTTGTGCGAAAGCGCGGCAGCGATCAAGGCCGCTGTCGACCTGCCCCTGCAAGGCCAGTGTGAACCGCCCGAAGATGACAACTGGCATCAGCGGATGTTCGACGCCGGCATCGACACGCTGGGAATGCATCTCGAAACAGTCACTCCGGAAGTCCGCGCCCGGGTCATGCCGGGAAAGGCCACCGTCCCGCTGGAGAAATACTTCTCCAGCTTTGCGGCGGCGGTGAAGGTGTTTGGACGCGGACAGGTGTCGACCTATATTCTGGCCGGGTTGGGCGACACGCCCGAAGCCATTCTGGAAATGGGTGAAAAGCTTTGTGCCATGGGGGTTTACCCGTTCGTGGTGCCGTTTGTGCCGATTTCGGGAACGCCGCTTGAAAGCCATCCCGCCCCCGCGCCGGAATTCATGGCGTCAATCCTGCGGCCACTTGGCGCGATGATCGCCCGCGCCGGGATTGAATCCTCCAAGATGAAGGCAGGCTGCGGCAAATGCGGTGCCTGTTCGGCCCTGGCGACCTATGAAAAGCTCAACATCCTGGGGAGGGCCACGGCATGATCGAGCTAGAGCCGCGCCAGTTCCAGTCGCCGGGATATTACATCCGCGCCGCCTCCAAATCCTTCGAGGCGGCCGGGGCGGCCGACCTGCGCCACCGCGTCTTTGTGCAGGAACAAGGGATCTTTCCCGATCATGACCGCGACGATATCGATCTGATCGCGACGCATCTTGTCGCGCTGTCCACCTATGCCCACGAGGCCGACGAGGTGGTCGGCACTGTCCGCATCCACGAAGAGACGCCGGGCCTCTGGTGGGGATCGCGGCTGGCGGTGGATCTGGGGTTTCGGCAGGTCGGACGGTTGGGTGCAGAGCTTATCCGCCTTGCGGTCTGCACGGCGAATGCGCGCGGCTGCACGACCTTCCTTGCCCATGTCCAGATGCAGAACGTCACCCTGTTCAGGCGCCTGCGCTGGCAACCGCTGGAAGAGGTGCGCATCCATAACACCCCGCATTTGAAGATGCAGGCCGACCTGTCATATTATCCGCCCTGCGGTGATCCGGTGGCGGGTTGGTATCACCGCCCCCCGATACGCGAGCCGCGCCGATGAGTATCGAGGCGCTGGCAGAAACCCTGCGCGCGCATCCGTCCATCCAGTCGAAACTGGCTATCTCCGGCGCCACCGCCGCGTTGGGCTTGCTGGCATCCGGTCCCGGCACCCCGGGGGACGATGCTGCCCCCCTGCCGCGCGAAGGGGGCTACGATCTGTTGGCCGGCGAGGGGTTCATCCCCGCTTTTGTTCAGGATGATCCGTGGTTTGCCGGCTGGTGCGCGGTGATGGTGAACCTGTCGGATATTGCCGCAATGGGCGGGCATGCCGTGGCGCTGCTGGATCAGGTCTGGGCGCCCGATGCCGGGGCCGCAGCGCCGCTCCTTCAGGGATTGCGGGACGCATCACAAAGCTATGGCGTGCCGCTGGTCGGCGGCCATACCAACCTTTCCGCGCCGGAGCTTGGCATCGCGGCCTCCGTGTTTGGTCGGGCAACCCGGCTCATCACCAGCTTCGACGCCCGTCCCGGCGACACGCTCGTCGCGGCCATCGACCACCGCGGCACCTATCGAAATTACGACAATTTCTGCGCCGCTCTGGACGCACCCGCCGACAGGCTGCGCCGGGATCTCGCCCTCCTGCCAGAGCTTGCCGAAGCCGAGCTTGTGACGGCCGGCAAGGATATCAGCCAGGCCGGCTTGATCGGCACCGCCTTGATGCTGGCCGAATGTTCCGGCACCGGGATGGAGATTGATCTGGACGCCATCACGCCCCCGCCCGGCGTGCCGCAGGACCGATGGCTGCGCAGCTTTCCCAGCTACGGCTTCCTTCTCAGCGTCGACCGGCAATGGGTCAACGCCGTATGCGGGCGCTTCGCGGCGCGTGGCATCGACGCATCCACCATCGGCCGCGTGACCCAAGGCAGCGCGGTGACGATCTCGCAGTCTGGCGCCAGTGCCCTCTTCTGGGACCACGCCCACACCCCCTACATGAACCTCCGAGCGCAAGATGCCTGAAACCTTCTGGACCGTCCGCTGGCCCGATGGCCGCGAGGAACAACTCTACTCCCCCTCCACCGTCGTGGCCGAACTTTTCACCCCCGGAACAAGCTATCCGCTGTCCGATTTTCAAAGTCGCGCCCGTGTCGCGCTGGAACGCGCCTCTGACCGGGTTGCCCGGAAATACGGCTTTGCCTGCTCCTCCGCGATGGAGCAGCTCGACCGGATTGAGGCGCGCATCGCAGAGTTCGACATGGCCGCGGATGGCCCCGTCATCTGTCTGAAGATCACCTGATGAGGAACATACCCATGCAAGACACCCCTATCACCCACATCCCGGTCGTGATCATCGGCGGCGGTCAGGCCGGGCTCTCGACCGCGTGGTGCCTGAAACAGAAAGGCATCGACAGCATCGTCTTCGAGCGTAACGAGAAATTCCATTCCTGGCGCCGGAACCGGTGGGACAGTTTCTGCCTCGTGACGCCAAACTGGCAGTGTCGCCTTCCGGATTTCCACTACGACGGCGAATATGGCGGGTCCGATCCCGACGGCTTCATGCTCAAGGACGAGATCACCGACTATCTGGACGCATTCGCGGAAAAGACCCGGCCCAACCTGCGCGAAGGCGTCAACGTGACCCGTGTGACGCCGCAACAGCAAGGGTTCGTCGTCGAGACCTCTTGCGGGGTATGGAGCTGCGAACAGGTGGTGGTTGCCACGGGCGGGTATGACACCCCGATCGAGCCCGCCTATGCGCGCAACCTGTCGCCCGGGATTTTCCAGATGCATTCGGTTGACTACCGGCGTGTCGATCAGTTCCCCGAAGGCGGTGTGCTGATAGTGGGCACGGGCCAGTCCGGCGTGCAGCTGATGGAGGATTTCACCCGTGCGGGGCGTGACGTGCATCTTGCCGTCGGCCCTGCCCCGCGCAGCCCCCGCCGCTACCGGGGCCGCGATGCGACGGATTGGCTGTACGATGCGGGGCATTACGGTGTGACCATCGACCAGCATCCCGATCCGGTAAAGGCGATGACCCAGACCAATCACTACATGTCAGGGCGCGACGGCGGCAAGGAAATCGACCTGCGCCGTTTTCATGTCGAACAGGGTGTAGAGCTTTACGGCTCGCTCGCCGATATGGATGGCGGCCGGGTTTCCTTCCTCCCGGATCTGGCGAAGAACCTTGACGACGCGGACCGCTCCTATGTCGGCATCCGCACCCAGATTGATGCCTATATCGCGCACGAGGGCATTGACGCCCCCGAGGAACCACCCTTCGAAAAACTGTGGGAGCCAGAGGAAGAGCGCACGGAGATCGACCTTGAAGAGGCCGGTATCACCTCTGTCCTCTGGGCCATCGGGTTTCGCCCCGACTATTCGTGGATCAGGGCCGATGTCTTTGACGCGCGCGGCAAGCCGCAATTCCATCGCGGCGTCACCAGTCACCCCGGTTTGCATTTCATCGGGCTGGGCTGGCTGAATACCTGGGGCTCGGGCCGTTTCCTGGGGATCGAGGAAGACAGCCGCTATCTTGCCGATCAGATCGCGGGCCAACTGGCCAGGATCGCGGCATGAGCCGTCCTGTCCTACGTGCCATAGACACCGGACCTGCGCGGCAGGGCCACTTGACGCTGGGCATGGCGCAGCTGTCCCCCTTCGGCCTGTCCGAACAATGGCTGCTGCGCGATTGTGGCGATAGGCACTGGGGCCTGATCGCAGATGCAGCGGGCAGCAACATGGCGTTTCGCGACGCCTGCGGCACCCCCGTCTATGCAGCTTTCTGCGCAACGTCCGTCACGTGGCATGAGGCGCCGATGCTGGGCGCGCGGGCCACTGTCAATTCGACGCTTCACGATGTCGCGCCGCAGCGTATCGGGTCCCTTCACACGATCTCGGGCGCGCAAGGCAGCTATGCCACGGTCCGGATGATCAGCTGTTTCCTGAAACATGACAGTTCCGGCAGCAACACGCGGCTGTTGCGCTCTGGCCTGACGACGCTGAAGGATCTTCCGAAGGCGCCAGCTGCGCTGGATCACCTTCACCTGCGCGCCCGGATGCTTGCCCGTCTGGCACGCAAAGCCACGCCGGAGCAGCCGCATTTCCACTATCGCCCGGTGCCGGCGCTGGATTTCAACGCCGTTGGATTGCTGTATTTTCCCGTTTTCTCGAAGATCGCGGAGATGGCCGCGCCCCGCGACGACAGGCCGAAGCAACGAACTGTTGTCTATCTGGGCAATCTCAACCCGGGAGAAGGCACAAACGTCTCCCGCCACGGCGCACATTCCGTCATCCGCGCGGCCGACCGGCTGATCGGCCTTGTGGAAACGTCCTGACCGCGCCTGACGCCGACGCAAGGACGCATCGCGCCGGACACGCATAGGCCAAGGGCCTTCATGCGGGAAGCGCGGCGACCTTGGGCGCCCCGCAGCCTGTGCATGGGACCGCGCAGCGCCCGACATTCGGTGCATGCATGACCGGCGGCCTTGCAATGCCTGTCACATCCCAAGCGCTTGCTTGTACATCTCCAGGTTGCCAATATATTGTGCGCGACGATCTTTTTAAGAACATAAGTCATTGAAATCGTTACCCTCCCAATTTTTGGGCATTCGTCACCAGCAAAACAGTTGTGCAAACTGCTTCAATCGCCCAGGTTCGAGCGTTCAAATTTGCGGCTGCCTTCCTGGCAGTTACCATATTTTATTGCTTTGAACCAAGGGCTTGGCGTCCGGCCGACCTCACAATAGGCCCAAGAGCGCCTCTACCGTGATAGTCGCACCTATACCAACACCTGCGGCTTCTAATAAGCTTCTTACCTCGGCGCGATCCGGCATACGCCGCGATAGCGCTGATCGAGCAGCTAAAGCACCCGTGAGCAAGCCGGACGTGATGATGCCATCCTGAATGAAATCTCCCAGATTTTCATCTGCCAATTCATCAAGTGCCTTCTGGGTCTGGCGAGTAATTTCCTCGTTGCTGAAGCCCGAGTCCGTGACATTCTCCCCGAAGACGCCCCCCAGCAGCGCGGTGACCTCACTGGTCGCCAGAACGTCTGTGTCAGGATAGAGGGAAAAATGTTCGATAATGCTTGCAGGTGATTGTACGGCCTTGAGCTGCATTTCACACACCACTCCGCCGTCGATCAAAAATTCGATGTCAGCACCTGGATGGTTCGTTTCCTGAAAAAGCCGGGCTGTAATTTCGTCACCCTCAAAATTCTCCGCCCTCTCGACAAGCAACTCGTGGAAAATTCCCTTCACGTTTGAAACCACACCGCGTAGCTGCTCTGGACCCAATCCAGAAAGATATGCAGCCAGTTCGGCTTCATCGGCGTTGTTGAGGTCATTGGCCGAACGACGCAGCGCCTCTAAAACAAGCACTTGGTCCTCTGACCAGTCTGAACGCCGCCCAGCAAGCAGCTGCCCTACTGTGACGGCTATGGTAACGACAAGACTTCTCTTACGTGACATTTTTTTCTCTCCCCACAAGCCGCGACAGATTGCTGACCCGCCCCCGGAGTCGTACCCGGCGGTAGACCTTCATGTTAGCGAAGGCCCCAGAGGCCAAACCGGTCTCGACTTCTGCCAGCAATGGCAAAACGCCTATTTTCACGAATAAGTCGACCTCTCGTACGCTTGGCGCGCACCCGTCTGTCGCCTCTCCAATTGCCTTGGTTAAGGCCCCTATCGCTAAAACGATACGCTGCTCTGTTCCATTAAGAGCCGAAATGCGCCCTGAACCAAGGATCGCCTTTCGCGCTTTCACCGAACCCCAAATCCCAACGCCGACAGCGCCAGCACCAATCACTGCCGTGCCGGCAACGACTCCCCCTCCGACCAGACCACCTATCCAGTATAGCGTCGCAGTGGATTTCGCGACGCCAGCCAAGCCAGCAATTGCAGCGCCTGTGGAGGCGGTACCCAAAGCTCCTACCGCCCCTGTCACAGTGGTCACAAAGGCCGCCCCCAAAACAGCATTTGCAGTGGCACCCAGAGCAATCCTGGCCTTCTTATCCGAGGTTTGCAGGATGTCCGCAGCCATCGACGTCAAGTAAGAACGTAGATCCTCCAAGTGCTTTTCTTCAGCATTCATATCCGCATAACCAATATTCTTTGATACGATGAAGATACTGGACCAACTTTTTTTCGACCTGATTAAAAACAGCCGCAATCGGTATTTCGCAAACCAAGCCTCTAATATTCTGACGCAGATATGACTTCCGAATTAGGCTCACATGTCATGCACCTAAATTACCTCGAAGACACCATCGTGTGCTCGTTCAAGTTCACAATAATCGCTGTTGTGCACCTCGAAAACGACGCGCCCCTGAAAGCATGCGGTCTCGCGATGGCTGACCCCGAAGACATCTTCATAGTCAGCGACGATCTTCACGGTTGCGGCAATAAAAACCGCTTCGGCAATTAGACTGGAAATCTCAGGATAGTCGGGTTCCGGCAAACCGACAGGTGTTGTTGTCCACGTTTCTGCCGACGGAATATCTCGCCGCCAGTGGGAGTTATCTGGGTCTGGTTCATCGCCTACCCTGAAAGAGATTTGCTCACTTTCTTTTGATACAATATTTAGATCCGCACCGTGTAGCCAACGTAATTGACGCGCTGGCGTGAGACCCGAATTTTGAAACTGCACTCTCGTACTGAGCCGACCTTGACCGTCGAGTCTACACTCGACGGCTTGAACAACGACGTAAGCACGAGCTTGTGATTGATTGTTTTGCATCGAGATACGGTTGGCATCCAACGCAAGCTTGATTGTGCGTCGCCCATGCGAATAGGCAGTGATCAAGCCACCCAAAGCACCAATGCCTGCCACCAAAGTGCCAAAGGAAACCCACAACGCCCATTGAGAAATCCACGTCGCTTGTTCTGTCGCGACTGCAGACCGAAGAGCTGCGCATTCTGCAATTTGCTCCCCTTCACAAATTGTGGACACGTCAGCGGTCACCGTGGGCGCCTGTTGCCCAATAAGGAAACCACACCCAATAGCGATAGCCAATGCCATCGCAATGCCAAGAACCGGTATTACCCAATCATCTTGAACCCTGTGCTCTATGTCATTCATTCGCACTCCTAAGTGGAAAAAGCATGTATCACCCCCACCTTCCAAGTTCAGCAGCCACTTTGAGAAAATAGCTCGGGATGTTTGCGAGAACAGCACGCAAAATCTCTTCCTGCTGGCAAACTGCGCGGACGCCCGCTCGATCAGCAACATCTCCCCAGATGAGCCCCAGGAGGCCTGCGACATGTCGGTCCGCAAACCCAGCCTCGTAAAAGGCAATAGCAGCGCGATCCGTCAGCCCGTATTTAATTTGTTTCTGCAGGAGACTGGTGCCTGCATTGACCGCATCGTTCAACCCCTCGGTCAGATCCGCTATCGATGCAACGATCATCGCGACATCGTAGCTGAATCCGCTTTCACATAGCGCCACAGCGTCTTCGACAGTGACATGGTTGCGCCCAACCCGAGCTTTTGCTTCAGCCAGAGTTTCAAAGATGACGGCGTAAGATCTGCCGTCAATCCACTGTTGTAAGGCACGCGGAACTACATCTTGAACGCTTATTGACTTGATAGCGCGAGAAGTGACTAAACGGAGCGCCACCGGAGAAATTTTGGCGAATAGCTGGTTCTCCTGCACTGCCGTCTGCAGAGTGTCGAGGTTTTCGCTGAGCCATGTTTTCAGTTCGGCTACCGCTGACGGTGGCAGGGGCGACCGTCGAATAAGCGCGCGCTGGTCCCCATCGGTGTTGGCTGCTATCGACTCCCCGATCGATTGAAAAACTTCGACCAGACGACCCCGCGTTTCTTCATCAGCAAGGTGATGGGCCAACGTGTTGGCCGCAAGTTCTTTGGCCCGGACTGCCGCATCCTCACCTTCGCCAAAGGTCATGTTATCAACGAGGAATGAGGCTACGCTTTGTATAACGCGAGCACGGCCTTCTATGAACTGCCGAAATTTCTGCTCATCGATTTCAGGTTCAGCAGCGAGCGCTGCGGCCATAATTTCAGTGATACGTGCAGCATCGACAAAGGCGAGATCGAGCCATTCGGCCGGGATTTCCAGGATGATCGGCTGTGGAAAACTCATCCCTGGTTGGCTCTGTCGCGGTTGCTGATATGGATCGAAAAGCACGAGGATCGAGCTGCGAGACGGTTCGGAGTTTCGAGAATCGAGAAGTTCAACTGCGCTATTCCACGTCCGTCGGCCGCGAAATTGCTCCCGCTGATCAAAGATAGCTGGGGTCGAGAATATAACGCTGCCCTCTGTATGCATGCCGGCTCGACCTGCGCGGCCCATCAGATTTTGGAAGTCGCGCACCATTATTTGTTCACCGCCTTGGCGCGTAGATGTCACGATCAGATATTTGAGCGGAAAGTTAACACCTTGGGCCAAGGTTGAGGTGCAAACTACGAACTTGGCCAGCCCTTCTTTCATGGCGTGTTCGATCACGAGTCGGATACCTCTTGGCGTGTCGGCATGATGTGCAAATATCCCAAGCGCCGCCGCGCGAGTCGCCGGCGCACCTGCTCCGAGCTCCAGCTCGCAAAGCGCACGGATCTTTTCGACCTCGGTAGCGTCCGAAGTTTCAATTGGCCATTCAAGTGCGACACCGCGATCGACGATTTCGATGGCGCGCGAGCAGATTTTCGTCACACTGGTTTTTCTTCCACAGAAGATAGCAACGCTTCCGTTACGTACAACGTGAAGGCCGAGGAACAAGCCTACGTCACCGCCAGTTTTCTTGGGAAAGCTTCGGGGAGCAGTTTCCCTGCCGCGAAGCGGCAAAGCGATATCGCCGATGACGCGCGGCACGTAGTATTCTCGTTCGGCTGGATCCTCGGGTTGCACATATTCCAGCCGCCCACGTTGGTCTCGCCAACTTGCAAAAGCGATGCTCTTGGTCGTCGGCAGTAATCCTTCAGCACCGACAACGGCATCAGAATTGCCCAGCAACCATTCGGCAATATCTGGCGCGTTACCAATCACTGCGGAGATAAGAATGATTTGGGTCTCGGCACGGAGCGACATTCTCAGTGATGTAAGGAGTAGTTCGTAGGTTGGGCCTCGTGTCATCCCGTCGAATTGATGGCCCTCGTCGTAGATTATCAAGCCAATCCGCTCTGCGAGATCAGGAGCCCGCCGCAGCATGTAGAGAAGTTTTTCGGGCGTGACGATTAGAACCGAGTCTTGAGCAAACAGCGTATCGAGAGCGAGGTCGAATTGATAGGCATCCGATGCTTCGTCCAACTGCACGTTCTCGTCGGCAAAGGCAGTCATCAGGTCGCCTCGAATATCATGGCAGAGCGAACGATATGGGGCAACAATGACTGCGAGTTGCGTTCGACCCGATAGAAAAGCCGATCGAATGATAATTTCGGTAGCGCGGGTCTTGCCCGCGCTCGTCGGCATCTGGATGACAACCGAGCGACCCGCGAACACGCCAGCATCTGCGATCCGCTGCTGGGCTGGCCAAAGTTCAATCGGAAAATGCAATTTGGCGAGCGCGGGGAGCCAGGCATCTGGTTCCAAGCCTGATGCTGGAGGCAGGATGGTCCGTGCGGCGTTTCGGAGTTTGAGCGCACACAAAGCCCCGGCAATGTCGGAGTAAAGCAATTCCCGCGGCGACCCTGATCGATGGAAATAGCTACGAAGTGTGCTGCAAACCTGAGCAACGGCACCTGCTTCAACCTGAAAGTGGACGTAGCGACCCATTGCCTGCAGAAGCTCGTTCGTTACAGCTTGATGTGCGTGAGGTTCCTCAATGGGAACGAAGCTGTTCTGGAGGATACTATAGACGAGATGGCCGAGGCCTCCCGCAAGGTCGATCTCTGGCGTAGCCATCTGTCGTATGATCACGGTTGCGCTGCCGACATTCCCGGCAATGTAATAAGCTGCTGCGCATAGCAGGGAAAACTCAGTGTCCAGATCAGCATCGAGCTGTGCGTTCAGATAAGAATCGAAAAAAATAGAGGCAAAGCGGAGCACTTCTTGTGTATCTTCGTCCAACTCCCCCCACCCGAGGGGTTGGGGAAGCGCAGCCGACGCGACAGCTGCTTCTTCGAGCGTATCGGCAACGGCGGCCGCAACGTCTCCCAGGATGCCTATCGCCAACGAAAAGAGCATAGACGGGTCGCGGGGTAGGTCATTGAAGTCCGCTGGTGCAACGCGGAATTCGTGCATTTTTGCCCGTGCTCGCGCGGTGGACAGAATGTTCAAAGCGGTAGCTTCAGGCCTCATCGGCTGCTCTCTCATAGAGCGCGTGAACTAACTTCATGAGCGATGGTCCGCGGATCACCAGAAGTCGCAAATTTGCATGGTTGAAGTGAGCCGCACCGTCAGTCGCCGCGAGATCGATCTCGTCGAATACGGCGTCATCAAGAATGGCGGCCGCACCATTGATCCGGCGGAAGGGGCGGTCAGCTTGATTTTGAAAGCGCTCGACCTTGCGGGCATCGCCTATCTCTCCCCGATCGAAAAAGCGCCGTTTGATGGCATTGAGGCTCATTCCCTCCCGAAGTCTGTCCTTGATACTGTCGTCGACCGCATTCTGGAGGCGGTGCGAGGCGGTTGCTGACATGCCGGATTTCGTCTCGAAGATAAAAAGCTCGTCGCTTGGGTCAGGATTGTCCTCGTTAGCAAATTTGAACCCAATGACATCGCACCCCTTGGTGGAATCATTTCGGTTCCAGCGATCTTGGTAACGCAACTCACGCGGGCACCAGTATCCCAAGAAATATTCGATGAAGTCGGCTACGATGATTTCGCCGAAGTCTCCCGATCGAAGGCTCGGCCCAGGCGCCACCTTCGCATCGGGTAGGAGAGTTGTTCGTAGGTAATCCGCATGGCTGAGACCGGTGCCCCCAGCCATGAACGACAAATCAGCATCGTCAATATAGTGTTCGCGGAAATGCCGGGCCCAATTCGAAAGAATCTCAGCATCGTCTTGCGGGCTAAGCATCCAAATCTCTATTTCACGACCGCATCTTGTCGTTTGACGTTCTCCAGTATCTATTAACCAATTCAAATGGCTTGGCGTCACCATACTCCTAACTACCCCGTGTTCAATTTTCTTACTAAAGAATATTCACCGTAGATCAAGCAACCCACGGCGCAACCTATCATCGTCCATGTTGGCAAGCTTAATGAGCGACTTTCGCTTAAATGTTGCAATCACCCCGAGCAGCTTCGCTGCTCGGGGTGTTCCTTTATTAGTTAGCTGCCCAGGATATCAAACAAACAGCGGTGTGCGGCGACGTGGTCGAGCACACCGTCGCGGCTGTTGAGGAAATCCTGGAACAGGTATTGCAGCTCGATGAGTTCATTTCCGCGGTCGGAATAGACTGGCGTTTCGCGAGTTTCGCCGCAGGGCCCGAAGTCATCGTAACCCGTTTCCTGGTACCGCTCTTCGCTGCCAAGGCATTCGGACGCGATACTGCACTCCAGGATATCCATGACGGCGTCGAAACCACCTTCATCGGCTTCATCGAAGGGTTGGCGATCTTTCAGGCGCGCAAAGCAACGCGATACGAACGCCACATCCTTAGCTGTGTCGCCCAGGTGAAGCGCTTTGGCCCTCTCGGCGACCTGCCTCCCTAATCCTACAGCCTCGGCCGCCAGGTCATCCATGTTTTGCTTGTTGTAAAGTACGTGCATCGTCGTGTTATCCCTTGAGTTAAGTGTCGTTCATTGGGGCGCCCGGGATGGCCGCCCCTTCAAGACAGCCAGCCCCGGAAGGGCCGGCTCTCGGGGATCACGCGACTTGCCCGACTTTCTGTGGTGCTTCGCAATGGATGTTTCGGATAGGTTCGTTTTCAGCGATCTTCTGGAGCAAGGCGTCCAGTTTCTCGGCCAGCAAGCAGCACTCATTTACAAAGGTGGATTCAGGATTGATCAAGGCAAAGAGGCTGCTCTCAATTCGATCAGGATCACTGACATGCTCCAGCTTCAGCAACCTGTGGAAGGCCACGAGATGGCTACTTTGAGCCGGTGTCAGACGCTGAGTGTGGCGTACTGCTTCACTAAGCAGGAACACGCGCGCACTCGCCCCTGGACCGCCCAGTTGGTATACAGCCTTGGCCAAAACCGACCCATGATCGCGCAGGAACCTTTGGACATGGATCAGGTTTGGGCAAGGCTTAGGAGAGAACGTTTGATAGTAGGTCATGTTTTTCATTCCAGAAAAGTGCTGCTCCAATCGGCAGCTCAAGAAGCCCGTTTCCTCCTTTCAGAGGGCAATTTAGCCAGACGCTCTGTAGCAGCAGCATCGTCTATCGGTCTGGCTTAAGTTGATGTTTGTGTTGGTTCGGCCTTACCAGAGTTTCCTGATCTGCGCGGCCTCACAAAAAGGCCCGCGCAAGATCCGAAAATCGGGCGCACGTGGATTAACCTCGTTCCAGAAAGATAAAATATTCTGAGGTCGTGACATCACTTTGATCCAGCCTCTCTACGCACCGCTTTCCCCATCCTTTTTTCCATGATGGGGCAACTTTGGCTCACGTAAGGGCAGCTCGCACATGTATCGCAGAAGCCGCCCACGCCAATGTCCACTGGGCGCTCTTCCTCACCGAACACGTCCTGCAGAAAGCTATCTGAGGCCCTCGCTGCGCGGATCTGCACTCCGCGCACCCTGGCACGCTGCTGTTGCGGATCTACAAGATCAAGATTTTTCATGATCCGTCCCACGACCTTTTCATCGTCTATTTCTGTAATCTCTCCAATGTGCGATTTTCCAAAATTTGGTCCGACGAGCCGCCGAGCTTCCAAAGCGACGTTCGTTGCCGAGAGCATGTATTGACCACGCCTCACCAAATTTGTCGCTGCCTCCCTGACAATGTCCGATGGTTCAGTGTCATCGTTTGCAGCAACAGTGCGAGACCGCGCCAAAGAACGTTCCAATTCGGCCTTGAGCTGACCATCACCAGCAACCTCAGCGAGAACCCTCAAAGGTGCCGCAATCTGATCCTCGCGCTCTGATGGCGGCACTTGATCGCGATATACTGCGTCTACGATTTTTACATTCTCGAACGCCCAGACGTGCAGCTTATCTTGCAACTGCTTAAGCTCTGACGCCCCTGGCCCCCTCACTCCCATGCGATCCTCAGCAACCGATTTTGGCATCTTTCTCGTGGCAACTCGGATCATTCTTGAACCCAAGATCCCGTCTGTTCCAACGGTATTGTTGATCACCTTGATACCAAATCCATTCAATTCACGAACGCGAAACCCGTTGGAACTATCTGTCCAAACCTTTTTCGCAGTGTCCGCATTGTAGGAGACTTTCAGAAATTGAATCAGCTCTGTATAGCCACTGTCATTTCCACGTTTTTGTCCAATACTCTCCAGATCGTCGAAAACTGTAAGCCCGCGACCTTCGTGCATCATACGCGCCGCCGAAGCCGCAGAGGTCTGACCGATGATACTTCCATTCGCCCCAATCTGGGAGAGCACGATACCAAGTTCGCTTTTGCCCGTGCCTTTGTCCCCGCATACCAACAGGTAAGGCACAGCCTTAAAGACAGGCTGTACGAAACTTGCGACAACGACCAAAGCCAAAGTCGTGTAGTCATCGGAGTTGGGAAGCCATACCGCTCTCACGAGGCAGTCCCGAACCGCCCAGATCACATCTGAGAGCGGGCCACTCAAACAGCGCCCCTCTTTCTTGGCGGCAAGAAATTCTTGAATATTCTGCCAACTCCAGCTCGTATTCCTTGATGGCACCGGCGGCTCATCAACAAGCGTACCATCGCTGAGACGCCAGACTCTTTGATCCATTGGTGTCCCCGGCTTGGAAGGCATCTCCGAGGCCGTAAGCACATCCCCGTCCGATCGGATGACGACTGTTTCTATCTTTTCGACGGTCGTGGATTTCCCTCCTTTTTCTGTATGTACCTCGCGCAACATTGTACGCGTAGGATAATAGAGGCAGCCGTCATGAAATGCGCGACCTACGTCGACCGGTTGATAGGCTTGACGACCAAGTTTTGGTGAGTTTTTTTTCAGAATAGCGTTATCCTTTACGTCGTTAACGTTTGCCAAAATCTTCGAAAATTTAGGAGTTTCCCCAGCAGGCGCGGCCGCGAGAATGCCCCATGTCGAAGCCATCGTCGGCAGAGACACTCTCGCAAGTGGTTGACAGGCAAAGCGAAGAAGACGTTTGTTGCGTTCTTCGTCTGTTGACGGCAGCGCACTATAAATGTCCGTCCATTGCTGCCAGAATCCCAGGGATTGCCATTCTTCCGGGTCACCTGCTCCCGACGCCCCAAGCACCTGAATATTTAGGCTGGGATCTTGATCGACCAATTGGCAGATTGAGTGGAAGTCTTCCATGCGAACAATGACTACAGGGCAACTCACCCTCTCAGGATAGCCCACGTGGGTCATCGGCTCCCCTTGCGACCAAAAATGGCTCGGAGCGTTAACGGTGACACCGGTCATTTCGATATGAATGTAACGCTTTACCGGCCCAAGAACTGTCATTCTCGGGAAACACAGCGCGTCATGAAATCGCCTGATATCACGACTTCCAGATTGGCTAACAAGCCCAAGATTGTGTTTTTCGATGATGGAGCGACCGATACCCCGCTCCTTCAACCACCCCATTGCCAATTTGTTGCGAAGCAGCTTGTTTTTGCGAGCTTTTAACTCCTCTTCGTTCGGGGATTTAGCCATGCCAGAACCTAAATCTGACCTTGCTTTGTGGAAAGTGTCGGGGCGCTTTGACATATTACTTGCCTCCCATTGTTGGTGGGGTACGACCACGCCAATTTTCCAGAAGCTTATGGTAGCGAGAAAATCCGTCAGAAGAAGCAAGGTGGGCATAGTCCTTCATCACAGTCTCAATACGATCGCCCAGGATGAGGGAAACAGTTACGAAATCGTCAGGATGATTTTTAAGCCAAGATGTCGCGACGATGTGCCGATAAACATGAGGATTCAGCTCGCTATACTCCGGCAAATACAACCGAGAAACGGTCACAAATATTTTCCAGAGGTCAATATTAGAAAGCTTGTTACCGCTGTCTGTGAGGAACAGTCTCTCATCCATCGAAATTCCCGTAGGCCAATGTGGACGGACGGATTGAATATAGAAATTTAGCCACGAAGAGGCCGATGGGCTTACGATCCCAAGATAACCGTAGTCCTTCTCCTTGTGAGGGTTCTTCACTTCATGTTTTTCCAAATATATCTGAAATACATCGCCGGTTTTCCTCAGCCGACCGCTTCCATCTTCGCAAAAGTTCAGACAATGCAAGTTGTCCGCACGAATAGGGTTGCTGACAGTCAACTCAAGCAATGTCATGTTGCGAGCCCACACCATCCAACTCTGAGAATTCTTATCAAGGTGACGAGGCTCGGACCTATGCAAACGCTCAATCATAGTCTGCACTGGAACCAACGGGTCCTTGATTTCGAGAATTTTCGAGTGACGGCTACTAACGCGTTTCTTCTTTTTTACCTTGGAAGATGAAAAGGAGTGTTGCAAACTACGAAACTCTGCGGACGCGCGGCCGCAGAAATCGGACCATTCACGTATTCTTTTCTGGAACAGCTCATTTTCTTCAGTTCGCAGAATAGGGCCAGACAAGGGCGGGAACCCCATTACTTGGCACGCAATTTCATACGATTGCGAAATTGCCCCGGTTTTTGGGTTCGTCAGCCCACTCAGCGACAAACAATAGCCGGGCTGAGTTTCGGCAATCCCGCCGTTCCGGTTTGCAAGCCACTGGAGCCAACGCTCGATTAAGTCGAAGTCAAACAACAAGGAGATTGAAAGCTCTGCCGCGTTCCTCCCTTCACCAGTCATCCAGGAAACATATTGATCAAAGTCCTCTTCCTGCCATTTTACCAGCGTGGTCTTAAGGCGAGCAAGCACCAACTTTTCCGAAACCTTCTTGTCTGAAGGAAGCACGCAAAACCCGAAAAATGATCCAAGCAAGTTGTGGAAACTTCCCTTAGAAGAACATTTCCCATCACTTTCCCTAATCTTCCACTGAGACTTCTTATTGCGCAATTTCGGTGTTCCGTCGGGCAGCTGCCCAGGCGTCATCCGCATATGAAACCTCTCGATGTCATTAACCGATTGCTGCAGTGTTGGAGGCCAATTTTCAAATTTCAAATAATAGGAAAACCCGGATGGTTTGAGTTTTTTTGAAACTGGACGACGGGCCCCATCCTTGATGAGCATCGGGCGCATAATCCCCCAATCAAGCTCCAGAAATACGCAGAGTTGTTCCAGCCTCTGCTCTATTCTCTTGGAGTAATTAGGCAGATATTTTCTCTTTTTACTAAATAGATGTCCAACGTAGCTTGATTTCTGCCCGTTGGCTTTGCGTTCAAGCTCAGACCAACTTTTGATCTTACGATCAGCAATTTTCTGTCGAATTTTTTCCAACGCCGTTAGATACTCCCAATCCGCCCCATCGTCGGACATAAACCCTTGGTCCAACAACTCAGTTGCCAGCTCATTAATCTTTGTGATGCGAGAAAGATGAGCACGAAGCGTTGACTTGTTTGCCCACTTATCCTGGGCTTTGAAACGCAATTTTGCGCGAGTATCGCCCCAGTTAGACGGAGCAAAAAACTTGTCGAGAGGCTCGCTGCCTGACACCTTCAGAGTTTCCATTACAAACTCAAATGTGTTCTTGATATTTCGGTCTGCGTCCCTTTCGACCTCAGCTTTTAACAGTATGAAAGTAGGTAGAAATTTTTGGTCGATAGTTCCTGACATCGTGATTGCCCTTCATCGCCAAGCATTGGCGCAAAGTTTCGAGGCGAGCATTCCGCTCGGACAAATCAGGACGATTTAGTCAAGAAGGGTGCCGTGTGTACGGAAACCCAAGAACCACATGATCGTGTGGCCAGTCGCAACATATATTAGTTACTTCCTTCTTTGACGAAGAAAGTTTTTGAATTTTTTTGATTTCGCATACTTGTTCGGATCATGACGCAAGCAATATAGGCCAATCCATCGCTGGAGCATGCGGAAACATGAATGACCACCTACGTGGCAGCGGATTCTATCGATTTTAACATCGTGAAATTGGTTCCTGGGTCTAAGATCCAATTTGATCTTTCCTCACGGTCCCATCTCAAAATTTGGGACCGTGAGGAAAGTTTCTCTGAAGTGCGGGCCACAGTTTGGCAGGCGATCGTTTTTTGTTCAGGGCTTCTGGTTTCATGGAGCAACCGTACACGCTCTTGGTCAACTTTGATCCCAAGGCATCATGTCGAGGTCCAAGGTTAAGTTTCTTCCTACCGCCTCGACCTAATGGACACGGCTATTCAGAAATTGCAGCGGGGAGGTGGAACATCGCTGCGAAAAACGCAAACGGACAGATTGGGGATATTGGCAGACCGACTGGTCTTGAGAATACTCTGACGAAAGCTGACTTCTGTGGATGCCTGGGGCAAATAAGCTTCGGTTGATCTATCAAGAAATTCTCCTCACGACTTTTCAGAGAAAGCGGCAGGTACCATTCACTTGCCAGCCATGTACCCCGTCGACTTGTACCGGGTGGTAGTCGGCAAAATCGTTCCTTACCTTGGCACCAGGATGGCCCCACTTTCCGAGCGGATCAGAGCAATAGAGGCTCGCTACCGGCTTAAACAGAGAAGCGATGTCATCTCTCCAGTTTGCATCCGACCCATGATGCATCACTTGGAAAATCGCACCTCGACTAATCCGATCGCCAACACTGTAGAAGACCATGAAATCAGCAACCTTCTTCTTGGTGTGGAGAAAACCGTCACCTGTCAAAATCTGTCCGAACCGATCAGTTCCCAACCAACCGTCTGGTACCTGACCGATGTGTGAAACCATCTCATGGCGCGGGATCGTCACCTTCACGTTTACAAGTTCAACTCGACCAATTGGCCCCGCATAGAGAAACAGCGAAATTTCATTCCGCCGTCGTGGCGTGATGTTTTTTGCCGTTCGAGATTTGAACGTTGCATCGTAAAGTTTAGTCAACTTCTTGAGTGCCGTCTGCCGGTGCTCTTCGTTTTCGGCGTGAGTGAGTTTGTGCGCAAGGGGGCGCGCTTTGTTCTTAAATGAATTGGTGGCAAGCGCTTCGAGCCGACAGTCGTTGTAGGGGACAAACTCCCAGGCCTGAGAGACGAGGATGTATCCCCCTGGGTGGAGAAATCGCACCCGAGGATCGGCCAGTCCATCGTCAGCTCCAAGCCCGTCGATGTCGTTTTCCCCTTCGGGCTTATGATCCTTGATCAACAGCTTCGGCAACGCCTCCGGCTCAGTCTCACGTGTTGGTTCGTCCGGCGAGATCGGGGGGGCTGCCGCCTCTCTGCCCGCGCTCGGTGGTACGAGAAGGATACGTTCGATCCGCATGTCTGCACGCGCCAGAAGAAACTCCGTCGGCGCGGTCAGGAAGGTAAAAAGATCCGATTCAACAGCAGTTTGCTCGGAAATGGCAACGATCAGCCTTTCCCAAGGAGTGAGATAGGGCAAGAGCAAGGTACCTACGCTGAATTTTTTCAAAAGGTCGAGCATCCCGCTCAAATGATCTTCGTCGAAATGCGATAGCGTCACGAGGTCGAGATGGGACGTTGCCTGATCGTTTTGGAGCGCCCTCATTTCAGCGCGCACATGTCGAGCACGGGTTGATCTGCGCGAGCCTGCCTCGGTGCCACAATCGTAGACCCAGCGGAACGGATCCTGGCCGGCCCGGTTGAAGTGACCGGAGCAGAACAGGCCCTGACCGACCGGATGGAAGCGGTAGCCGAATTCGAATTCATCTAACGATGAATTTGGCGCGCCGGCGACCTCTGCCGCTCGGTTGTGTTCCTGCCAATCACCAGTCCATGCGTCCAAAAAAAAACGGCAATTTGGCAAGTCCGAGGGAGGATAGTCGGCGACGCTGGCACAAACCTCTTCGCGCGCGATCGCAGAAATGACGTTGTGATGAACGGTCCGCTGTGGGAACGAGAAATAGGCAATGAGACGCTGCTGATTGATCCCCAGTTGCTTACGATGCTTGATCAACCCTTTGACAAGGCAAATTTCGTGATCGCTTAGCGGTACACTGTCGCGCGACACTACATTCATGATTTTATCTTTTCATAGTAAAGCGGGCAGTCAGCCGCATTCATTCGGTCACCTATTTGCTGGAGCCTTCAAAAATGATCGCAGGCTGCCGAGTCTCATTCGCACCGCCCTGGTAGCCGATCCAGAGAAGCCGTGGTTCACAGCCATTGACGGCTGCTGACATGGGCGGATAGCCGCCATTCTCTGGATTTGTACAGGGAAAGATCAAGCCGGAGCGCATTGATCGCCTCGAAAAGCATTATCGGCTCGCCATTCGAATAGCGACGGCGTTCAATGCGGCAACGTCTGGTAGTTCCTGGGCCCAACCAGCTGCAAACGAAATATCATTGGATTTTGGCCTTTGGCCTTCAGCCAAGAACGTTAGCTTAATCCTGGACGGCAAAGCAGCTGCTTCACCAACAAACAAAGCCTCTCTGCGTGGTAATGACGGCAAAAGTTTTATCAGAGCAGCCATGGAATCGGGGAGAAATCGGCCAACATGTTCTTGATCTCGGCCATTCGTCAGACGCAGTACGAGCCAAGAATTACACTGTGACAAAACTGTACTCTCAACGTCAGATGGTCTCTGTGATACCAGCATTAGGCCAATCCCATACTTTCTTCCTTCCCGCGCGATCCGGCGAATTGCATCTTGGGCTGCGGCATACTGCGCTTCTCCTCGATCAGGGACGTAGCGATGTGCCTCCTCGCAGACCAAAAGAATTGGGTCTCTTTCGCGCTCCTCACGCGTCTGTACTAACTTGTATGAAAACAACAGGCGCGCGAGAGCTGCAGTCAAAGGACCTGCCACTTCGGTAGGTAAACCCGAAATATCGAGAATCCGTATGGGCGCATTCAGCTTATCTTCATCCCCGCCGACAAACTGAGCCAAAATTTCTGCAAGCGCTGGATCTCCACCCACTTGGTTCCGCATTAAGAAAGATAACCGACTATCCAAGCGAAGAACCGATAGTTTGTCCAAAATTGAGGCGAATTTTTTCTGAAACTCACTTGGAGTTTCTGGTGCCCAAGTGGCCCCACTGGGCCGATTGTTTTGGCAAAGTTCGATATGCTTTCGAAACTCATCCAGATCGAAAGGGATTGGCCAGTCTCGATCAAACTGCACAATTTCCTCCATCGTTTTGCCGGGCGCTGGACGAGGAAGATCAGGATGCCCAAACTCATCTGTTTTTCTTGCTGCATCTTCGGCAGACAGCACCAATCCTGCTGCAAACATCCGGGCATGAGCCAGCGCCTTATAAACAACGTTTGATTGCGAAGTCGCTTCAAACTCCCCTTTTCCAACGACAAGACGACGAAATTCCTCGCTGGACATTAACCAATAAGGAAGTTTCGCTGCGCGAAAACCAGCGCCGCCATCTCCAGCGTCCTGATATGCTCGGTAGACAACAGCGCGGTCCCCAAATGCTGGGCCATACTCCCCGTGCGGGTCGATTATGATTACCCGTGGTCGTGAAAGCTGTCCGTCTTCCGTTGCTTTGTGACCAAGAACAGCGTGAAGGATAGCGGCCACGGCAGTAGACTTACCGCTACCTGTTGACCCCAGAACGGCAAAGTGCTGTCCGAACAGCTTGTCCATGTCAGCATGGCAAGCAACCCCATCTGCACCGACATACGAACCAAACGAAACAAAACGATTGGGGCCGCCTCCGCCTTGCATTTCGATGGCGGTATAGAGACGTCGCGCCTCCGAAAATGTGACGATGAAAACACCCTGGAGAGGAAGAGGTGAATTTCGAACGCCTCGGTCAAAGGTCAAAGCCTCTTTCGATTTCTGCCAGCGGGCTTCACCGAATAAGTCTGCTTCAAGTACCCGCCGATCCATCCCGTCTGTCACACCATGTGCAGCAGCCTCTTCCTCAGTCTGCAAGCGAAGCAATCGAACCATACCGAAAAGGACTGTACGACCAATATGAAGTTTCACCAAGCTCCCTATTTGACCAACTGAATACACCGTTCCACCATGGGTTTGAACGAGTTCAGTTAGACTGCGCTTCAACGATACTTTAATCGTGGTTCCAGAAATCTCGAAGACTGTACCAATTTGAATGTCTGGGTCGTAGTCAAAATCACTCATTCAATTGCCTCCGCAATATCGTCAGGCAAGCCATTTTCCAGCAAATTAGTTGCACCAGAGAAGGTCCACCAATCCCGGTCCGCCAAAGGCGCGGATGGAGGAAAATATGGCCCATTCTTTCCACGGTAGAGCCCATCTTTAGCCAGTACGAATATTCGATCCCCGGCTCCGCTTGCTCCCCACTCTTCCAGTTTGCCGCCGTAAGCACCGGCAAAGGCCACAAGGGTGGTCTTGCTTTCTGGGTGAAGGAGGTGCTGGCTAATGATAGAGTCAATGTGATCATCCCCAAAAGAATAACCGCAGACAAACAATACCTGCTGGCGCTCGTACGAAAGAAGACTGCGAAACCTCTGGAAAAGGTTTCCAAATGGGTCTTCACGAGATGCCATATACTTTGTAGATTGGGGATAGATCACAACATTTCCGTTCTCGTTCGACCTGCTTGGATAGATATCGTCATATCGAACACGGAAAACGCGCCCATTTTCTTCGCCGCTTCGGTACCAATCGATTGAACCATGGAGCTTCGTGATAATTGCTTTTAGACGTTGGTCTGTTGATGCCGCCTCAAAAAGGCGTTCATCCCAGGCAGCGATGGCACCACCAGAAAATCCGTCCGCGTATGGAATGCGTTCGAGGGAAAGAGCGTCTTCAATCAAGGTATCATAGTTTGTCGTAACAAAATGGATTGCATCCCGGCGTTCATCTAATCCAGCACGATTTACCCGATATAGTGTGCGAATAAATCGGCGGTGGTCTTCGATGGAAACGATTGGTTTGCCTTGCATTCCGACTTTTTCAGAATCTTCGCCCGATGCTGGTTGATACCCCCACCGAAGAATATCTCGAATGTGCCGCAGAATAGTGTGATGCGCAGCCTGAAGATTGATCTTCTTCACACGTTCATTTCCGATAGTGGCGCTCATGTCTTTTGCTCGCTCTGCAAGCGCTATGAGATCACCAAGATGGCTGAGAATATGTTCGATGTGGAGTTTGTCAGGCAGGTCGCAGCGCACCTCCGTAACGAGTTTATGCACATGCTCGTCGGCTGGATTTTTTTCCAGGAGGTGAAAGACTCGATCTGTAAGTGGATACATCAAAGGGAGTCCAGCACCGAAACTGATACCTGCCCCCGTCAGCCAAACTTGTCTGGGAGCGCGGAGATGATGGTCAAGTTGCCGCGCGGCTTCAATGTTCCCAGTCATAATTTCCCCAATACAAAATACCCTAATCAGACACTAAATCTCCCCTCCACTTCAACGCAACCTGAAAGAAGAATTCACCTTTCTTCATATTCTCTCTGCCTACGAAAGAACATGTTTTCGCTTGGGGACAAACCAACTCCGATACATTTAAGTCATATTGCTCTCGTGAGCCGGTGCGGTCATCTCTGTCAGTCTGGGGCGCTGCTACGCAGCATATCGACTGGGAAGAAATTCTGCTAATGGGATGTACCGGCTGCTTCACCCAGCAGGTTAGGCTGAGCCTATTTCTGCAAACAGGAGAAGTAGCATGGCGAAGAACGACTTTGATGAACTGATGTCGATAGGGATCGATATTGGCAAAGACACATTCCACCTGGTGGGCTTCGATCAGGCAGGGCAGCGGGTCCTGCGGAAACAGATCAAACGCCTCGCGTTAGTCGCGACATTTGAAAGACTGCCGCGTTGCGTGGTGGGCATGGAAGCCTGCTTGAGTGCGCATTTTGTCAGCCGAACACTGCGCAAATTGGGCTTTGAGCCTCGTATCATCCCAGCGATCTACGTGAAGCCTTTCAACAAAGGACAAAAGAACGATTACAACGACGCAGAAGCGATTGCTGAAGCGGCGCTGCGTCCGAACTTGAAGGCAGTTTCCGAGAAAAGCCAGGATCAGCTCGACCTGCAAGCTTTGCATCGTGTGCGATCACGTTTGGTGTCGCGCCGAACTGCGACGATCAATCAGATCCGGGCCTTCTTGATCGAGCAGGGCATCACTGTCCGCAAAGGTCTGCGCGCCCTGAAGAATTCCTTTGAAACGATCCTGGAGGAGCGCAAAGATGAGATATCACCCCGGATGCGTTCGATCCTGATCGGCCTCTATGGCGATTGGATGTGGATGGATGATCGCATCGATAAAGTATCGCAAGAGATCGAAGAGATCAGTCGAACCGAAGAGAACTGCGTTAACGTCATGACTGTGCCTGGAATTGGTCCAATGATCTCGACTGCCATGGTCGCTGCCATTGGTGAAGGGGAAGCCTTCGATCGAGGACGGGATTTTGCTGCATGGGTCGGGTTGGTACCCCGTCAATATAGCACCGGCGGTAGAACGGTGTTGGGGCGCATATCCAAGCGCGGCAGTCGATATCTGAGGATGCTGTTCGTTCAGGCTGCAAAGATTATCATGATGCGTCCGCATCGGTGGCCAGACTTCAGCTTTGGTGAATGGCTCGCGCGCGCATCGGAACGGATGCACCGCAACAAGGCCGCTGTTGCGCTGGCCAATAAGCTGGCGCGCATGGCTTGGAGCATCTTGAGACATAAAACGGCGTTTGATGCGCCCAGAGACGAGGTCGCCATTGGCATCTAAGCCGAGACGCCCCAAAGGAGTTCGCGATAGATAGAAATCATGGAACGGAATAATTACGCCCCCAGAATCTGACGGCCCAAATGGTCACAATCGACCTGTCCGCTAATGAGATCACGGCGCGTGCGTAACCCCAACAAGGCCACGACCCGCGTGTCGATCAACAGGCCGGATACATATGAGCGACTTCCGAGAACATGCCAGAAATCATTTGCGAACAGCAGCCGGTACATACATTTGAACCGATTTCTGGTATCAAGGTTGCAAATTTCTCCATCTGCTTTGGGCCCTAAAATTAGCCACTGGCAACTGCGGAAACCTGGTCCAGCCGCAAAATTCAGAAACGGTGTGGTCATTGCTTGGATAATACCGGTGAACGCAAAGTCTGCACCCCCCGCCACCATTTGTTTGGAACGATGGAACAAGTCCTATTTTACTAATGAATAACAGACACTTGAGACGTTCCATGGATATGCCACAGAATGTTCCGGAAAAACTCAATGGCACATGTCTATTGGCACGAAACCAAGATCGCTTGGCACAGACAAATGGCACATCCACCCTATTGAAAAGTCTATATATTTTCCATTGCAGTTTCAAATAAGATGCCGATGGAAGCATTTTTTTCCAGTAGTTTCAACCGTTTAATAAAGCCCAGCCATGAAGGACACTTGTGTGAAGTCTCACTCTCCCAAGCATCGTGTTTTCGACAAAAAAATGGGTGCTGCACAACACGTTTTGAAGCCTGCACAACACCCGAAATTTAATTCAATTTTATCAATGCGTTATATTGTATTCACGACATCCCAAGCGCTTCTTTGTACATCTCCAGCACGGCTTCTTCCTCGGCGATGTCATCGGGTTCGCGCTTGCGCAATGCGACGACCTTGCGGATCACCTTGGTGTCGTAGCCACGGCCCTTGGCTTCGGCCATGACCTCTTTCTGCTGCTCCGCGATGTCTTTCTTTTCTGCATCAAGACGCTCGATACGTTCGATGAACTGACGCAATTCGTCCGCGGTGACGCGATAGGTGGTATCGTCCATTGGTGCTCTCCTGCCGATTTTGTCATTCCCTAGCGCCCTGCCCTCTGCCCTTCAAGAGCTTGCGGAGGGGCAGCTATTGAATTATCGCCGGGTGGGTCGAAAGCACTGCGAAAGGGCCTGCAATGGACACTCTGATCTGGATTGGTGCCGCGATCTCCCTCCTTGGGCTGATCGGGCTTGTCTGGTCCATCATCAAGGTCGCGCGCGCGAAACGCGCAAACCTCACCGATGAAGAGCTTCGCAAGGCTGTACAAGCCGTGATGCCGCTCAACCTTGGGGCGCTCTTTCTGTCAGTGATCGGTCTGATGATCGTGATCGTCGGGATCTTTCTGGGCTGACACCGCCCTCAGGCCGACAGCGTTTCGATGCCCACACCGTCGCGGACCATCGCCTTCAGCCAGGGTTCCGGCGCCCAGAAGGCCCGGTCGGGATGGTCGATGGCCTCCATCGCGCGGATCACCCGAAAGAGCCCGTGCAGTTCCGCCGCCTTCATCGGGCCGCCGCGCCAACGCGGAAACTGGTGCCCCAGCATAATCACGACATCAATATCCGATGCCCGCGCGACAATGCCGCGATCCACAAGGCGCACGCCTTCATTCGCCAAAGCGCCAAGCATCAACGGAACGATGGCCTGTTTCGCAAGGCCCGGCGCGTCCCCGCGCGCGCGCTCGATCATCTCGAGCACGAGCGGGTCGGCCACAGGCGCGCCCGCATCGCCGCGATAGTTGTAAAACCCCCGCCCCGCCGCACGCCCGGACCGTCCGGCCTGCGCGATGACGGCGGCCCAGTCCCGCCCGCCGCCGGGGCGCTCTTCTGTACCCACGCCTTTCAGCCCGGTCGCGTCGCGTTGCAGGAATGGTGGCAGTTCCAGCCCCCAATCGGACAGGACAGCATCAATGTCGTAGGGGCTGGCACCCAGATCGACCAGCGCATCCGCCGCGCGGTGCAGCGCCCGTGTCATTTTGCCGCCGACCGTCACGCCGTCAGATCGGACATGGACCGGCACTTTGCCAAGTCGCTTGACCAGCGCCAGAGCCAGCGGAAGCTGATCGGCCTTGGCCTGCGGCGCCTCCAGAACCTCGACCAGCCGCGACAGATGCGCAGGGCGCGCAAAGCGCAGACCGACACCCGCGACAGTTTCCCCGGGCGCCGTGGCACGCAACGCCCCGTCCGGCGCAGTTTCAGCCCTTGAACCGCGAGAGGCATCAAGAACAAGATCCGCATCCCTGATCATCAGCGGCGTCGCGCCGCAGGTCAGCCGGGCAAGGCTTGCCGATGCGACATCGCGCGACAAGGCACCGTCGCTGACCGCATCCTCCAGACTGTCTTCGACCTCGGCGCGGGCCGCATCCCGGATCGCTTCGTCTGCAATCCCCCACCGCACGGTCAGACCCGCATCCAGCGCCGCCACAACAAGCTGGGACGCCAGGGCCCCCGCCCCCAGAACCGCCAGCGCGCCGATGCGGGGCAGCGGCGCCGCGGCGGTCAAAGGCACTTTGGCAGCGCGCCGTTCAGCAAAGAAGGCATAGCGCAGGGCCTTGGACTGATCAGAGGCCACAAGCTCCGCAAAGGCGGCCTCTTCGAAGGCACAGCCTGCCTCGAACGGCAGAAGAAACGCAGCCTCGACCGCGGCGACGGCCTCGCGCGGTGCGTTTTCCGGCCCTTCAGAGGCCTCTTCCGCCCGGCTGCGCAGTTCGGTCTGGGTGGCAACCGGGTCGGCAAAGCCTTCCTGCCGGTCCCGGCTGGGGCGCGGCCCCTTGGCCATCACATCGTGACAAAAGGATAATGCCGCGCTCCGCAGGTCATTGGGCGCGGCCACGAGGAGATCGGCAAAGGTTGAATAGGGTGGCCGGTCAATCGGCAAAATCCGCCCGGACAGGATCATGTCGAGCGCCACCTTCACGCCGACCATGCGCGGCGTGCGCTGCGTACCGCCCGCCCCTGGGATCAACCCCAGTTTCACCTCTGGCAACCCCACACGGGTGGCCCGCAAGGCAACGCGGTAGTGGCAAGCAAGGGCAAGTTCAAACCCGCCCCCCAGAACGGTGCCGTGCAGTTCTGCCACCACGGGTTTTGCGCAGTTTTCCAGCCGGGTGCACAGTTCTGGCACCCAGGGGTCTTTGGGGGCGGCATCGAACTCCGCAATATCCGCCCCGGCGGGGAATGTGCTGCCCTCGCCCGCGACGAGAATTGCACCCACCTCCGGGTCCACTTCTGCCTGCGTCAGCGCCCTTAGCAAGCCGTCGCGAACAGGCCAGGCCAAGGCATTTACCGGCGGGTGGCAGATGGAAAGGACGGCCACGCCATCCGTCACGTCATAATGGATTGCCTCTGCCATAGCCTGCACCTCGCCTGTGACCCGTTCGGTCAACGTCTCTGTCCTCCGCGCTTCTTTCGCGGCTTGCGGACATTAACCGGAACTTGGCAGAAGATGGCAAGCGCTGGCGGACGACGTCAGACCGGGAAGTTCTCGAACCCGGTGTCGGCATCCCGCCCACCATTGAGCAGCTCGCGCGCTTCGGCGGGAACTTCTTCGCCCAGATTCTCCAGCGCGCCGACAGCCTCTTGCATCCGGTGCATGAGCCAATCGCGCTGCGTGTCATCGCTCACGCGGAGCTGCTCGATGAGGCTTTCGATCTGGCGTCTGAGATTCTCGGTCATGGTCACTTCCTTTTCATGGAATTGCTCGGTGAACTGTCGGTTCCGTGTAACGGCGGATGGGCGTCGGAATGTCTCAGCGGTCTGCCGCGCGCGCGGCGCAGGTTCGGCACAATGGCGTGTCGGGCACCAGATCAAGCCGTTCCTCGGCGATCTTCTCGCCGCATTCGACACAAATCCCGTATTCCCCCTTCTCGATACGGCGCAGCGCTGCACGAATGCGCGCGACCTCTGCCTGACCGGCCGCCCCCAACCCTTCAAGCACCTCGTCATCCTCGCGCTCTGTGGCAAGCTCTTCCCAATCGCGGCTGTGCGGAGCATCCAACGCGTCCTCTATCGCGTCCATCCGGATGCCGAGTTCACCCATTCGGCCCAAAAGCGCTTTTCTGCGGTCTTCCAAAGTTGCCATTCGATCCTCCTTGGCGGCAAGATCAGACTGTCACCCGAACGTCCTGCCCACTTTGATGCAGGTCAAGAGAAAGAGGGCTTGAAACATATTCACAAACACGTATATGTATTCTGCAAACGGAGGTTCACGCCATGTCACCAGAAGTTACAGGCTTCTTCGACGAAGCTACCAACACAATTTCCTACGTGGTCCGCGACCCGAAGGGCAGCGCCTGCGCGATCATCGATTCGGTGCTGGATTTCGATTATTCCTCGGGACGCACCGACACCCGATCCGCAGATGCGATCATAGCATTCGTGAAGGAAAAAGGCTACGATGTACAATGGCTTCTTGAAAGCCATGTTCACGCCGATCACCTGTCGGCCGCGCCCTATATCCAGGAACAGGTTGGCGGCAAGATCGGCATCGGTGATCGCATCACTGTCGTGCAGGACACGTTTGGCAAAGTCTTCAACGAAGGCACCGAATTCCAGCGCGATGGCAGCCAGTTCGACAAGCTGTTCAAGGAAGGCGACAGTTTCCACATTGGCCAGTTGCGCGGCGATGTCCTGCACACGCCCGGCCACACCCCCGCCTGCCTCACCTATGTGATCGGCGATGCGGCCTTTGTGGGCGATACGCTGTTCATGCCCGATTTCGGCACGGCCCGTTGTGACTTTCCGGGCGGCTCTTCCAAGATGCTTTACAACTCCATCCAGAAAATCCTGGCCCTGCCTGACGAAACCCGCATCTTCGTGGGTCACGACTACAAGGCGCCGGGACGCGATGAGTATGAGTGGGAAACCACCGTGGCCGAACAGAAGGCGCTGAACGTGCATATCGGGCAGGGAAAATCCGTCGAGGATTTCGTCCAGATGCGCGACACGCGCGATGCGTCACTGGCGATGCCGAAACTCATCATCCCGTCGTTGCAGGTCAACATGCGCGCCGGGAACATGCCGGAGCCGGACGAGAAGGGCGACGTCTTTCTCAAGGTGCCCGTCAACAAGCTTTGAACATATCGGGCAGGGCGCGAATGCAACGCCCCTGCCCCGGAATCTGGATCGGAAACACACATGCAACCTGACTGGATCATGGGCCTGCTTGGCGGATTGCTGATCGGGCTGGGCGGCGCCGTCTACCTGATCGGCAGTGGCCGCATCATGGGGGCGAGCGGCATCATCGGCGGGCTGGTGGACGGCTCTGGCCGGTCCAATGCGCTGGAGAGGATCGTTTTCCTCGCCGGGGTATTCCTCATGCCAATCGTGCTGACCCCTTTCTACAAGGCGGTCGACACGCATATCACCGACAACCTGACGGTTCTTGTTGCCGCGGGGCTTTCCGTGGGCGTGGGCACACGGATGGCGAATGGCTGCACGTCCGGACACGGCGTTTGCGGGATCTCGCGGCTTTCGCTGCGCGGGATCGTGGCAACGGTTTTCTACATTCTGGCAGGCGGGCTCAGCGTTGTTCTGTTCCGCCACATTCTGGGGGTGATCTGACATGGGACGCCTGATCGTGGCACTCATCGCAGGCGGGCTGTTCGGCTCGGGCCTGTTCATCTCCGGCATGACCGACACGACCAAAGTGCAGGGATGGCTGGATGTTTTCGGCAACTGGGACCCGACGCTTGCCTTCGTGATGGGCGGCGCAATCATCCCGATGGCCATCGCTTGGCAGATCACGCGTTTTCGCAAAACACCTCTGACGGGGGGCAGCTTTCCGCCGCCGCCCGACACCCGGCTTGGGCGCAACCTGGTCTTTGGTTCGGTGCTGTTCGGGATCGGCTGGGGGCTGGCCGGGCTGTGTCCCGGACCGGCAATCGCCTCTCTCAGCTATGCCGGGACAGGCGGACTGGTTTTCGTGGCCGCCATGCTGACGGGGATGTGGATTGCGCCAATGCTGCGGGCCCGTCTGGACAGGATCGCGCAGCCCGAGTAAGCGTTCCTCATGGACATCAGACAGATCACCCCCCGCTACCACGTCTCGCCGCAAATCAGCGCCGAGGATGCGCAGGCTCTTGCCGATGCAGGCATCGCCCGTGTCATCTGCAACCGACCCGACGCAGAGGTGCCGCCTTCGCATCAGGCGCAGGCGATAGAGGCGGCGATACGTGCGGCGGGGATGGATTTCGCGGTGCTTCCGCTGACACATCAGACCATGACGCCCGAGAACATCGCCGCGCAGGCGGAACTGGTCGAGAGCGCGGGCGGTCCGGTCCTGGCCTATTGTGCCTCTGGCACGCGGTGTTCGGTGATCTGGGCGCTTGGTCAAGCAGGCAAATTGCCGGTAGATGAAATCCTGGCCACCACCCAGCGCGCGGGCTATGCGCTGGACGGTCTTCGCCCGACGCTGGAGGCGCTTTCCGCGCAGTCTTGATGCGTTCCGAACGGCAAACGCCCTGCCGCTCAGAGATGTGCATCACGCCATGGGAATACCCATCGCTGACGGCACCGAACCTCACCCGATATTCATAAGGTCGTCGTCGAGGTCCAGCCCGTCGTCGATACCTGCTGTTAAGTCCGAAAACCCGTCTATATCTGGTATTTCCGGCAGGTCCGGGATATCTTCGGGCAGTTTTTTCGTCGGCTCGGACAGCGCCAATGACTTGGCCGCGGCAGGCTTTTTTTCCACCGGCGGCGGGGGGGACTGCTCTGCCGCGGGCGGGATGTCGGCCTTTGCCACAGCGGGCAGGCGCAGCCGGACGGCCCTAAGCCCGCCCATCTGGCCAAGCCTGCACCTCTTCGCGATCTGCATACCGCCCGCCGAGAGCTCTACCTGATCCAGCACAGCATCGGGCAGTGGCAACAGATCGCCGGGCTTCAATTGATCGGCCGACGCCAGCGACATCCGGATACGGCAAAGAACCGCATCAAGCCGCGCCTCTACCATCTGCATGCGTGCCGCATTCTTCGCGCGAAGAGGATCGCCACGCGCTTCCGGCGCACGATCCGGTTCGGGGGGCGTTACAACCGGCAGGATGAACAGCAACTCGCCCCGTCGCATCTTGTCACCCAGTTCGACCGAGACGAGAAAGGAATGAAACTCTGCCGCATCCATAAGGATGCCAAGCGCGCGGGTATCTTCGACCATCGCGCCAAAGCGATAACCGGTGAATTCGCCCTGCGATGGGTGCCCGTCAAGATTGTTGCTGAACCGGGTCATCATCGCGTCAAGCAGCGGCGCGCACATCGCGGCATCCGTCGGCGTCAATGCCCGGGGATCGGGTGGAAGATTCGTGACACGCCCGATGGTCTGAACCTCGATCACAGACCGGACCGTGGCCCGGTCCAGCACCGCAGCCCCCGCGATACCATCCGGCCCTTCCAGCACGATCACTAGAGCATCACCCGGAACGCCATCAAGACAGGCGTCAAGGACGAGCGTTTCTTCCTGTACCCCATCGACCACAATCGGCAGCCCCCAAAGCGCATCAGCGCTGCGCGACAGGGCCCGCCGCAACGCACGCGCAGGCGACAGGACGCGCGCTTCCTGCTCCTTGCGGGCGGCATTTGCCTTCCTGCTAAGTACCTCGTTGACTGCCTGACCTGCCATATCCTCACACATCCTTCCGGGACGTTCATAAAGGTTATGGGACGATTTGGTTACCAACTGCTTATAATGCTACGCTTATTGTGCCGCCATCGCGGGACGCGGCAGGCTGACGCGGAAAGCCGCGCCGTTTTCTCCGCGCAAATAGGTGATCTCTCCGCCCAACCGCTGCATGATCTGCCGGCTGATCGCGAGGCCCAGCCCCGCCCCGCCGACGCGCGGCTCGCCCACGCGCGCGAATTTCTCGAAGATGACATCCTGCGCATCGTCGGAAATGCCTGACCCGTTATCGATGAAATCCACCCATAGAAGGTCACCATGGTCAGTCACGCGGATTTCAAGCAGCGGGTCGGGCGCGTCGCAATATTTGCGGGCATTGGCGATAAGATTGATGAAAACCTGGCTTAACCGGTCAAGATCGGTATGCAGCATCAGGGCTTCTTTGGAGGGATCGCGCGACAGCCGCAATGCGCGCCCGTCGTCACTCGCAGCGGCGGCGGCGGCGGACCGGTCGAGCAGCGCGCTGAGCTGACCCTCGCGCAGGTTGAGACTGACCTGACCATTTTCCAGAACGCTCAGATCCAGAAGGTCATCCAGCAACCGGGTCAGGCGCAGGGCCTCGTCATGGATGATGGATGCGTATTTGTTCAGCTCATCCGCGCTGAGCTCGTCACTGTCGCGCAGGATTTCTGAAAACGCCCTGATAGAGGTCATGGGCGTGCGCAACTCGTGGCTGATCTGGCTGAGAAACGCGTCCTTTTGAACCGAAAGACGGGTCAGTTTCTGGTTGACCTCGCGCAGCTGGCGGGCGGTGCGGGTCAGTTCGCGCGACTGCGCCTCCAGCCGGTTGGAATACTCCATCATCTGGGCGGTTTCATCCGCCACGGCCATCAGATCCTCTACCGAAACGGACATCCCGCCGACGATCTGCCCGACCATGGCATGCGCCGTGGCCCCGCCAACAGAGCCTGACAGCTCGCGTTCAAGGTTTTCCAGAAAATCCGGGCTGGGTTCGGGCAGGTCGCCGCGCAGACCCTGACGCGTGGCCTCGCGCCGAAACAGCGCGCGCGCCTCTGCCGGGCCAAGGATGCGCTGCGCCATGATCATCAGGTCTTCGCTTTGCGCCACACCGCCCGACCAACTGCGCGGCCCGCCGGAATGCTGGAAAACATTGACAAATTGCGCGCCCTGCAACCGTTCCAGCGGCGAAGGGAAGGTCATGACCGAGACACCGAAAAAGGCAACGGTGTTAAGCGTCATGCTCCACAATAACGCGTGTACCAGCGGGTCAAGCCCTTCGATCCCGAAGAGCGCCCGGGGCCGAAGCCAGTCGATGCCGAATGCCCCCTGTTGCAGGACGAATTCAGGCAGGATCAGGCCGGGACCAAAGCTTGGCAGGAACAACGTATAAAGCCAGATGATAAAGCCCACACTCAGACCCGCCATTGCCCCCAGACGCGTCGCGCCGCGCCAGAATATGCCCCCCAACATGGCTGGCAGCACCTGCGCCACACCGGCGAAAGAGACCAACCCGATCGCTGCCAGCGCCTCGCCGCCCCCGGTCAGGCGGTAATAGATGTATCCCAGCATGACCACCGCGATGATCGATACCCGCCGCGAAAGCAGCACAACATGGCGAACATCGCCAGATACGGTGGCCCCGCCACCCGTCATGCGCAGGAAAATCGGCATGACGATATGGTTCGACACCATGGTCGACAGCGCAATCGCCGCGACGATGACCATTGACGTCGCAGAGGAGAACCCGCCGAGGAAGGACAGCATCGCCAGCCCCTCCCTCCCCTGATCAAGCGGGACCGTCAAGACAAACAGGTCCGGGTTGGACCCTTCCGGCAGCAGGTCCAGACCGACCACGGCGACAGGGACCACGAAGAGGCTCATCAGCATGACATAAAGCGGAAAAGCCCATGACGCGGTGCGCAGATGTTCCTCGTCGTCGTTTTCCACGACCAGCACCTGAAACATCCGCGGGAGGCACAGAAACGCCGCAGCGGACAGCATGATCAGCCCGGCCCACCGCCCGCCATTCATCTGCCACTGACCAAGCTGCGAGGCGTCGATGCGGGTGAATGTTTCAGACACACCCCCCGACACGCCCCAGACAACAAAGGCGCCAACGGCCAGCAACGCAAAAAGCTTCACCACCGCCTCGACCGCGATGGCCATGACGACCCCGTGATGGCGTTCGTTCGCATCAAGGTTCCGGGTGCCGAACACCACGGTAAACAGCGAAAGCCCCATCGCAACCCAAAGGGCCGTACTTTCGCCTGTATAGATTGTCTGACCACCGCCCCCTGCCTCGGCAAAAACCGCGAAGGACAAGGTAACTGACTGCAGTTGCAACGCGATATAGGGCGTGGCGCTGATCACGGCGAGGATGGTCACACAGACGGCCAGAAGCGTGGATTTGCCAAACCGCGAAGAGATCAGGTCAGCCACAGAAGTGATCCGCTGGGTCCGCCCGATGCGGACAAGTTTGCGGACGATCCACCACCAGCCCACCATGACCAACGACGGACCGATATAGATTGTCAGGTATTCAAGTCCGGATCGCGCCGCATAGCCGACCGCGCCGTAAAACGTCCAGCCAGTGCAGTAGATCGACAGCGACAGAGTGTAGACGAGCGGCGACCGCAGCCAGCCCCCGCGCCCGCGCATCGCCGAACGCTCCGCAAAGAACGCGACCAGGAACAGCATCGCCACATAGGTCAGGCAAACCGCGACCAGCGCGTTCAGCGTGCCCATCCTAACGCTCTCCACCGCGATCAGGGGCCTTGTCGGACGGCGGCAGGCTGCGCAGCACCCAGGACAGGCGAATGGTCACGAGAATAAGCATCAGCCAGACGCCAAAGACGTAAAGGATCGTTTTGGAGGTCGACAGCGCGTTCTCCGGATCCGTGGGCCACAGCAGCGGAACGGCGAACAGCAGCAGCCCCAGCAATGGCACAAGCCGCGCGGCATCCATGGTGCGCCGCATCCGGTAGGTCTGCCGTTCGACGAATACCGTCGGGCGCGGACCTTCCGAATTGTCGTGCGGCGTGCTCATGCGTTCACCAGATCGCGTACCGCCTCCAACACTTCTGAATTGGAGAAAGGCTTTGTCATGAAGCGGTTGGCGCCGTATTTTTCAGCCATCTCGCGGTCCTTGCTTTGCCCTCGCGCAGTCAGCATCAGGATCGGCAAAGCCTCTGTCCCGCCACCTGAACGCAGGTCGCGCAGGATGTCGTACCCCGACCGTCCCGGGAGCATGACATCAAGGATCAACACATCCGGAACCTTGCTCCGCACCACCTCGGCGGCATCGTGCCCGTTCGAATGGGTGTCCACCTGCCAGCCGTCCCGCGACAGTATGAAACTGATCGCCTCAATGATGTTCGGTTCGTCCTCGATCAACAGGACCTTCTTCGCCATCCCGGTCTCCCCTCCCAGTGGCATGCAGACCTTTTTCATATGCCTGTCATGAAAATACTTAAGCCCGATATGGCAGCCAGTGTCAAAAGCTCCCGTCCAGAATTGACGGCTCGCGACGGCCTTCGCAGTCGGTTCGTGGACAAATGCGGCAACTGACCCCCACCCTGAGGGGAGCATCGCCGATTTCCTCGGCCACCCTGGGGATCAGCAACATATGCGCCTCAAGCAGCGGATCGCGGTTGAGCTGCGGCGTCCCGACCGGCTGCGCGATTGCATAGGCCTGATACATCGCGGGATCGCGCCCCGTTTGTTCCAGCTCCTGCGAAAGCACGACATTGGGCCGCGACAGGGCGGTGAACAAGGGCCAGAGCGCGCAAGCCGCGCCGTAGCGGGGCAGCGGAAAATCCTTGGGCGCCTTACGCATGGTAAGCGTTCCCGACGCGTCGCAGGCGGCCAATCCGAACCACCCGGCCCCTGCCGAGTCCGGCAGCGATGCCAGCCGCCGCATCACCCTTGCCGGGTCGCAGCCGGTCCGCAGGGAGAGTGACAGCGGCTCCGGTCCGACCTGTTCCAGCGCGTCCAGAAGACGGCCCATCGGAAGTGCCTCGGCATCGGCCACGTAGCGGTCCAGCACCTGCCGAACCAGATAGCGCGAGACAGACCCCAATGCGTTGTCGCGCATAACGTCATCCGGCGTCCCGCCTGTTTCCAACGCAGGGAAATGCCAAGCATGGGCGCCCAGAAATGCGTCCACCTCTTCCTGCGGCGAACCCAGATCGCTGGACACGTCATCCACCGTATCAAGATAGCGCACCAGCGCCTGAGAGCTTTCCGCCAGCCGCTTGCTGTCTTCGTTGAGATTGCGGTGGAACCTGTCGCGCCATTCCGGCTCGATCTCGGCAGGTTCCGCAAGGATCGACGCTGTGGACCGGATCGCGGTGACGGTCGACAGCATTTCGTGCAAGGAAGCGGCAAGATGCGGATCGTGGGTCATGCGGTCTGTCAGCGTCTCGACCGTGCGCTCCAGCGCATCGATCCGTCGCTGTCCATCCGCCAGAAGCCAGGCCCAGCCGGGAAACCGGCCCGCGAACTCTTCCAGCAGGGCCGTTTCCGGCGGCGGCCCTGCGGCACCATCCTCTGCCCGCCCGCGATCCTGCGCCGCCTCGCGCAACGTGGCGATCAGCGTGGCCTCTGCGCCCTCGGTCAGCAAAGAGGGCTCCACGTTCAGGATCTGCGAGATGGAGAGAAGCAATTTTCCGCCGATTCTACGCCGGTTGTGCTCAATCAGGTTGAGATATGAGGCCGAGATACCCGCAATACGTGCCAGCTCTGACTGCTTCATCCCCGCCATGATCCGGCGTTCCCGGATGCGGCTGCCGGTCAAAGTATCGCGCGCCATTCTGCTTTTCTCTCCCGATTCAACAGCTTTCTGCGGTGCCAAATAAGGTTCTTTACAACTCCGCCCGTCTGATTGTTCACTTTTTGACAAAAATATCCATACACACGAAGCAGTTGTTGCGAAGTTTTCTTGCTCTGACCAATATTGTAACAGCACAAAAGTGCAGTGCCGTGGTGGATGAGGAGCCCTTCGGCACATTTCAGAAAACTGGGAGGATTTCATGTCCAAGACCAACCTGACACGCCGAGGCGTGCTTCAGACCGGCGCAGTTGCGGGCGCAGGCCTGGCCCTGCCGACCTACCTGTCGGCGGCCAGCCATACCGGATTTACGAACGCACCGGGCGATTCCTCGGTCACTCTGGGTTTCAACGTACCCCAGACCGGCGCCTATGCAGATGAGGGCGCGGACGAGCTGCGCGCCTACGAACTGGCTGTTGAACACCTGAACGGCGGCGGCGATGGCGGCATGCTGCCCACCTTCTCTTCCAAGGTTCTGGACGGCACCGGCATCCTGGGCCGCAAAGTCGAATATGTAACCGGCGACACCCAGACCAAATCTGACGCCGCGCGCGCATCGGCCAAGGCGATGATCGAAAAAGAAGGCGCGATCATGATCACCGGCGGCTCGTCCTCCGGCGTGGCCGTGGCTGTGCAGGGGTTGTGCCAGGAAGCTGGCGTGATCTTCATGGCCGGTCTGACGCATTCCAACGACACGACCGGTAAAGACAAGAAAGCCAACGGGTTCCGCCACTTCTTTAACGCTTACATGTCGGCGGCAGCGCTGGCACCTGTGCTGGCGAAGATGTACGGCAATGACCGCAAGGCCTATCACCTGACCGCCGATTACACCTGGGGCTGGACACAGCAGGAATCGATCGCTGCCGCGACCGAGGCCATGGGCTGGGAAACCGTCAACAACGTGCTGACGCCGCTGGCCTCGACGGATTTCTCGTCCTACATCGCACCGGTTCTGAACTCTGGCGCCGATGTACTGGTCCTGAACCATTACGGCGGAAACATGGTCAACAGCCTGACCAACGCCGTGCAGTTCGGCCTGCGTGAAAAGCAGGTGAACGGCAAGAACTTCGAGATCGTCGTCCCGCTCTACTCGCGTCTGATGGCACGTGGTGCGGGCGAGAACGTCAAGGGCATCTTCGGGTCCACCAACTGGCACTGGTCGCTGCAGGATGAAGGCTCCAAAGCGTTCGTCAAATCCTTCGGCACCAAATACGGCTTCCCGCCGAGCCAGGCCGCGCACACATGCTACGTGCAGACGCTGCTTTATGCAGATGCCGTAACGCGCGGCGGGTCGTTCAACCCCTGTGCGGTTGCCGAAGCGCTTGAAGGGTTCGAGTTCGACGGGCTGGGCAATGGTCCGACGCTCTACCGTGCCGAAGATCACCAGTGCTTCAAGGACGTGCTGGTCGTGAAGGGTAAAGAGAACCCGACGTCGGAATTCGACCTTCTGGAAATCGTGGAAGTTACCCCGCGCGCCCAGGTCGAATACGCCGCCGATCATCCGATGTTTGCTGGTGGACAGCTGGGTTCTTGTAACCCCGGCGCATAACCCGTCAGCATCGGGTCTGGCCGCACGCCCCCTGTGCGGCCAGACATCTCGCTCCGGACCTGATCCGGAGCCTTTCTCATAGATAATCGAGGGTTGGGCGATGGACGCAATCATCCTGCAAATCCTGAACGGGCTCGACAAGGGCTCGGCTTATGCGCTTATCGCGCTGGGACTGACACTGATATTCGGCACGCTTGGTGTCGTGAATTTCGCCCATGGCGCCCTGTTCATGATCGGCGCCTTCTGCGCCGTTACTGTGCAACGCGTCCTGAATTTCAGCTACGAGACGATCGATCCGTCGCAAACCGATTTCCTCGGCAATCCGTTGGTCGTCAAGACACCCTATGTCTTCAGCTGGTTTGGTCCCGAGACGGGCGCATCGATCATCGACTGGTCGGTCCCGCTGGCGATCCTGTTTGCCATCCCCGTGATGATCGTCGTGGGCTTCGTCATGGAACGCGGCCTGATCAAGCATTTCTACAAGCGCCCCCATGCCGACCAGATCCTCGTGACCTTTGGCCTGGCCATCGTGTTGCAGGAACTGATCAAGTATTTCTACGGCGCCAACCCGATCCAGACTGGCGCACCGGACGTCTTTCGCGGCTCTTTCGATTTCGGCGTGATGCTGGGCTTTGATCCCAATGTGATCATCTACCCCTATTGGCGCCTCGTCTATTTTGCCTTTGCTGCCGTGATCATCGGCGCCGTCTTTGCCTTCCTGCAATTCACCACTTTCGGGATGGTGGTCCGCGCAGGCATGGCAGACCGCGAAACCGTGGGCCTGCTGGGCATCAATATCGACAAGAAGTTCACCATCATGTTCGGTCTTGCGGCCGCGGTGGCGGGGCTTGCAGGGGTGATGTACGCACCTATCAATTCGCCTAACTACCACATGGGCATGGACTTTCTGGTCCTGAGCTTCGTGGTGGTGGTGGTCGGCGGCATGGGCTCGCTTCCGGGGGCCGTGCTGGCCGGTTTCCTGCTGGGGATCCTCGAAAGCTTTGCCTCGATGAACGAGATCAAGTCGATCCTTCCCGGCATCGACCAGATCATCATCTATCTTGTCGCCATCATCATTCTGCTGACGCGTCCCCGTGGCCTGATGGGTCGCAAAGGCGTGATGGAGGACTAAGCCATGTTCGGACTAAACAAAAAAGACACCACGCTTCTGATCGCCGTGGCCTTCCTTGCGCTCTGCGCGCCCTTCATCCTCAACCCCTTCCCTGAAGGGTCATCGCTGGCGCAGTTCAACGCGGGTTATCCCGACCTGATGCAGCGGTTCGTGATCTTCGGGATCTTCGCCATCGGGTTCAACATCCTGTTCGGCCTGACGGGTTACCTGTCCTTCGGACACGCAGCCTTTCTGGGTGTGGGCAGCTATTCGGCGGTGTGGATGTTCAAGCTTCTGGGCATGAACGTGCTGCCCGCGATCGCACTGTCGGTGGTTGTGGCAGGTCTGTTCGCCCTGCTGATCGGCTATATCAGCCTGCGCAGGTCGGGGATCTACTTCTCGATCCTCACGCTGGCTTTCGCGCAGATGTCGTTCAACCTCGCCTATTCGGTGCTGACGCCCATCACAAATGGTGAAACCGGGCTGCAGCTCACGCTGAACGACCCGCGTATCCTGGGCCAGTCGGCCACTGCGGATGGTGGCATTCCAGTCACCAACCTGCTGCCGGGCATCGAGATGCGCGACACGTTCACGATGGAGCTGGGCCCCTGGCTCTTCCAGTTCAACACCGGCTATTACCTCTGCGCGGTGTTCCTTCTGCTGGCCTTCTACCTGTCTGTCCGCATCTTCCGGTCGCCATTCGGGCTGATGCTTCGGGCGGTGAAGTCGAACCAGCAGCGGATGTACTATACCGGGCTGAACACCCGCCCCTATACGCTGGCGGCGTTCGTCATCTCTGGCATGTATGCAGGTCTCGCCGGTGGGCTCATGGCCTCCATGGACCCGCTTGCAGGTGCAGAGCGCATGCAGTGGACGGCGTCGGGTGAAGTTGTCCTGATGACCATCCTCGGCGGTGCGGGCACGCTGATCGGGCCGGTCCTTGGTGCAGGCTTCATCAAGTATTTCGAGAATATCTTCTCGAAAATCAACGACAGCGTTCTGCACGGCTGGTTCGGCTTCATGCCGGATGGTCTCGAAAACGCGCTTGTTTTCGTGTCGCATTTCTTTGTCGGCAAAAGCTGGCATCTGACGCTTGGCCTGCTGTTCATGCTGGTGGTGACCTTCCTGCCCGGCGGCCTTGTCGAAGGCGGCCAGCGGATCGGGCGCCTCTTCCGGCGCAAATCTGCGGAGGACGCAAAGTCCACCGACGTGAAACCTGCGGAATAAGGGGACCTGGCAGATGGGAATTCTTGAAGTCAAAGACGTCGGCAAACGCTTCGGTGGCCTTCAGGCGCTGGGGGATGTGAATCTCTCAGTTGCTGAAAACAGCGTGCACGCCATTATCGGGCCCAACGGCGCGGGCAAGTCCACCCTGCTCAACTGCCTTGTCGGCAAACTGATCCCCGACTCGGGTTCGGTGATGTTCGACGGGCAGTCCGTGCTAGGGCGAAAACCCTACGAGATCAACCAGATGGGCATCAGCCGGGTGTTCCAAACGCCCGAGATCTTCGGCGATCTTACAGTGTTCGAGAACATGATGATCCCCTGTTTCGCCAAACGCGACGGCGCGTTCAGGCTTCACGCTTTGGAAAATGTCGGGCGGGAACGGGATCTGGTCGAGAAGGCGGAACAGATGCTGATCGACGTTAACATGATCGACAAGCGTCACATGCATACGGCCTCGATGTCGCGCGGCGACAAAAGGCGGTTGGAAATGGCGATGTGTCTGGTGCAGGAACCACGGCTACTGCTTCTGGACGAACCCACCGCAGGCATGGCCCGCGCGGATACCAACAACACCATCGATCTTCTGAAAGAGATCAAGGAAACGCGCGACATCACGATGGCGATCATTGAACACGACATGCATGTGGTGTTCTCGCTTGCGGACCGGATCACCGTTCTGGCTCAGGGTACGCCGCTGGTCGAGGATACGCCCGACAAGATCAAGGGCCACCCGAAGGTCCGCGAAGCCTATCTCGGCGAAGCACACTGACACCTGCCCCGGGCTTGACCCGGGGCCCCACCGATGAGGTCCCGGGTCAAGCCCGGGACGGGAGGACACTGAAATGAACGTCAGACCCGATTTTTCCAAGCACGGCAACAAGGCCGAAACCGCGCCTGCCTTCCTGTCTGTTTGGGATATGCATGCCTATTACGGCGAAAGCTACATCGTGCAGGGCATCTCTTTCAACGTACACGAGGGCGAAATTCTTGCGCTTCTGGGCCGTAACGGCGCTGGCAAGACCACGACTCTGCGTGGCATCGCACGGCTCGGTTCGCCCCAGATACAAAAGGGTGAAATCTGGCTGGACCACCAACCGTTGCACCACATGGCCAGCCACGAAGCCTCTGCCGCGGGCCTCGGGCTCGTGCCCGAAGATCGTCGGATCATCCCCGGTCTTACGGTGGAGGAAAACCTGCAACTGGCCCAGATCGCGCCGCCCATCGGATGGTCGCTGGAACGTCTTTACGAACTTTTCCCGCGGCTTGGTGAACGTCGCAAGCAAGAAGGCGTCACGCTTTCGGGGGGCGAGCAGCAAATGTTGGCCATTGCGCGCGCCCTCGCCCGCGATCTCAAGGTTCTTCTGCTGGATGAGCCTTACGAGGGCCTTGCGCCGGTGATCGTGGATGAAATCGAAAAGACGCTTCGCCTAATCAAGACGCAAGGCATGACGACGATCATCGTCGAGCAAAACGCTGTCCGGGCGCTGCAACTGGCAGACCGTGCAGTCATCCTCGATACCGGGTCCATCGTCTTTGATGGCACCGCGGCAGAGGTTTTGGAAAACGAAAGCCTGCGTGCGGAATACCTCGCAATCTAAGCGAACACTTCCCACCAGCGCCAACGCGCGTAACACCGAAGACCGACCCCGGCCTCAGAGCCGGGGTCTTTTCGTTTGCCGTACGGAACATCCAAGAAAGTCTTTGGTCGTGGTTGCTTGCGGCAGATCAGCCCCCTAACCTTTCTGCCAACCGACTCGAAATGACAGCCATGGGGGGAGACCATGTCAGACAAAACCTATCCGCCGTCTTCGGATTTGGTGAGGGGTGCGCATGTTGATGCTGCGGGATATGAGGCGCGTTACGCGGCGTCTGTTTCGGATCCGGAGGGGTTCTGGGGCGAGGAAGGCAAGCGGCTGGACTGGATCAAGCCGTTTACCAAGGTCAAGGACACGGACTTTACCCTTGGCAAGGTCTCGATCAACTGGTTCGCCGATGGCACGCTGAATGTTGCGGCCAACTGCGTCGACCGGCATCTGGCCACGCGCGGCGACCAGACCGCGATCATCTTCGAACCGGACGACCCGGCCGAGGACGCCAAGCATATCACCTATCGCCAGTTGCACGGCCATGTCTGCCGGATGGCCAATATCCTGGAAAGCCTGGGCGTGCGCCGCGGCGACCGGGTGGTGATCTACCTGCCGATGATCCCCGAGGCCGCCTATGCGATGCTGGCCTGTGCGCGGATCGGCGCCATTCATTCCATCGTTTTCGCGGGCTTTTCCCCCGATGCGCTGGCCGCGCGCGTCAATGGCTGCGATGCCAAGGTCATCATCACCGCCGACGAGGCCCCGCGCGGTGGCCGCAAGACCGCGCTGAAGTCCAATGCCGACGCCGCCCTGCTGCATTGCAAGGACACCGTCAAATGTCTGGTGGTCAAGCGCACCGGCGGGCAGACCACCTGGATCGACGGGCGCGATTACGACTATAACGAGATGGCGCTCGAAGCCTCCGATGTCAGCCAGCCCGCAGAGATGGGGGCCGAGGATCCTCTGTTCATTCTGTATACCTCCGGGTCGACGGGTCAGCCGAAGGGAGTTGTGCATACAACAGGTGGATATTTGGTTTACGCCAGCCTCACCCATGAGATCGTGTTCGATTACCACGAGGGCGATATCTTCTGGTGCACGGCAGATGTTGGGTGGGTGACAGGGCATTCCTACATCATCTATGGCCCGCTGGCCAATGGCGCCACCACGGTGATGTTCGAGGGCGTGCCGACATATCCCGATGCCAGCCGCTTCTGGCAGGTCTGCGAGAAGCACAAGGTCAACCAGTTCTACACCGCGCCCACGGCGATTCGCGCGCTCATGGGTCAGGGTAACGATTTCGCAACCAAAGCCGATCTATCGTCCCTGCGCATCCTTGGCACAGTGGGCGAGCCGATCAACCCCGAGGCCTGGAACTGGTACAATGACGTCATCGGTCAGGGCCGCTGCCCGATCGTCGATACCTGGTGGCAGACCGAAACCGGCGGGCACCTGCTCACCCCCCTGCCCGGCGCGCATGCGACCAAGCCGGGCGCCGCGATGAAGCCGTTCTTCGGCGTTCAGCCCGTCGTGCTGGACCCGCAGTCGGGCGAGGAAATCCATGCCAGCCCGACAGAGGGCGTGCTGGCGCTGAAAGACAGCTGGCCGGGCCAGATGCGCACCATCTGGGGCGATCACGAGCGGTTCGAGAAGACCTATTTCTCGGACTACAAGGGTTACTACTTCTCCGGTGACGGCTGCAGGCGCGATGCCGATGGCGATTACTGGATCACCGGGCGGGTCGATGACGTGATCAACGTGTCGGGCCACCGGATGGGCACGGCCGAGGTTGAATCGGCGCTGGTCGCCCATGCCAAGGTGGCCGAGGCCGCCGTGGTCGGCTACCCGCATGCGATCAAGGGCCAGGGCATCTACTGCTATGTCACCCTGATGAACGGGGTCGAGCCGTCGGACGAGCTGACCAAGGAACTGCGCACCTGGGTCCGCACCGAGATCGGCCCCATCGCCAGCCCCGACCTCATCCAATGGGCGCCCGGCCTGCCCAAAACACGCTCCGGCAAGATCATGCGCCGCATCCTGCGCAAAATCGCCGAAAACGACTACGGATCCCTCGGCGACACATCAACACTCGCAGACCCATCCGTCGTCAACGACCTCATCGAAAACAGAATGAACCGCTAGTTTCTGGCTAAACGTGATAATCATAGCGGGTCGCCCCAACGGGCGGCCCGCTTTCGTAGGTCGTACAAAGTGGCGCCTGCCGCGTTAATCATTTCAGCAACAAATGTTTGCGCACACAGGCTTTGATACCCTAAACTTGGAACAACGCGGTGGGGGCCGCTGGAAAAAGGTTTCACACCATGTCGATACTCGGCATTCCCCCATCCCTTGCGCCTGTGGCAACGGGCCACCCCCTCAGCTTACCGGAAGAGCCGCAGCAGTCGGGCAGCACCCGGATCGCCCCTTCGGGTGAAAGCGCGGATACCGGCTCCTCTTTCGACGGCTCTCAATCCGACGGCAGCAGAAACGAGCGCGCCGCACCCCCGTCGATATTGCAGATTAAGATCAATGCCATGCTACAGGAACAGGCAGAGGAAACCCGCAAAGACAAGTCAGAAGAACGAGCGGCACGGTCCAAAGACACGAAAAGCAACGGGGTGGAAGAGCCTCAGCTCGAATCATCATCGCGCCGCAAAACCGCTCAAAGCGATGGCGAAAGCATCAATACATTAGCCGTCGCACCTTTTCCGAATACTGCAGACAAAGCACCGTTTCATCTCCCCACCTCGACCGATGCTGCGCGCCAGATGCGTGAGGCTGTCATGAAAACCTCTGTTATCACGCCCGGGGCGACCAGTAATCTACGCTGACACCGCCCCCTGCCCCTGAATTCCCGGTCATTTCCGGGCCATGAAGCGCGCCGAAGACGTACGGGGTCGCTTTTCATGCTTCGACGCATGGCCTATAAGTCCCCTCAAGCCATAGGCAGGCCCGCGCAGATACGCGCGAGAACATGAACCGGTCGAGGACGAGATGACAAACAAAACCCACGATGCAGATGTTGCCTTTATCGAGGCGCTCGCGGCCCTGCTGCGCGAAAACGATCTGACAGAGCTTCAAGTCAAACGTGAGTATGGCGAAGCGGACAGCCTGAACGTGCGGGTCAGCCGCATGACACAGCCTGCGCCCGTCGCGGCGGCCCCGGTCGCGGCCCCTGCGCCGATCGCTGTTGCAGCTTCGGCCGCCCCTGCCGCCGCATCCGAAGATCCGGCATCGCACCCTGGCGCCGTGACCTCGCCCATGGTTGGCACTGTCTACATGCAGGCCGAACCCGGTTCTCCCGCTTTCATCAGCGTGGGCCAACAGGTTGCCGAGGGCGACACTTTGCTGATCGTCGAAGCGATGAAGACGATGAACCACATCCCCGCACCCCGTGCAGGCACCGTGAAGCGTATTCTCGTGGAGGATGGCGCGCCCGTCGAATACGGCGCTCCGCTCGTCATTTTAGAGTAAGGACGAGCCATGTTTGACAAGATCCTGATCGCCAATCGCGGTGAAATCGCACTCCGTGTCATCCGCGCCTGCCGCGAGATGGGCATTGCCTCTGTGGCGGTGCATTCAACGGCTGACAGCGATGCAATGCATGTTCGGATGGCCGATGAAACAATTTGCATCGGCCCGCCCTCCAGCACTGAAAGCTATCTCTCGATCCCGGCCATAATCTCGGCCTGCGAAGTGACCGGGGCACAGGCGATTCATCCGGGCTACGGTTTCCTGTCCGAAAACGCCCGCTTCGTTCAAGTGGTCGAGGAACACGGGCTGACCTTCATCGGGCCGACCTCGAAACATATCGACATCATGGGTGACAAGATCACCGCCAAGGACACGATGAAGGCGCTTGGCGTGCCCTGCGTTCCCGGTTCTGATGGTGGTGTGGCAGACCTTGCCGAGGCGCAGCGCATCGGTGCGGAAATCGGTTATCCGGTTATCATCAAGGCAACGGCCGGCGGCGGCGGACGCGGCATGAAAGTGGCGCGCAATGACTCTGAAATGGAACGCGCGTTCCACACTGCCCGGGCGGAGGGCAAGGCAGCCTTTGGCAATGACGAAGTCTACATCGAGAAATACCTCACGACGCCCCGCCATATCGAGATCCAGGTCTTTGGCGACGGCAAGGGCAACGCGGTGCATCTGGGCGAACGCGACTGCTCTTTGCAGCGCCGCCACCAGAAGGTTCTTGAAGAAGCCCCCGGCCCGACCATTTCTGCCGAAGAGCGCGCTGCCATCGGCAAAACCTGCGCCGATGCGGTCGCCAAGATCGACTATGCAGGCGCGGGGACGGTCGAATTCCTTTACGAAAACGGCGAGTTCTATTTCATCGAGATGAACACGCGTCTTCAGGTGGAACACCCGGTGACCGAAGCGATCTTTGGTATCGATCTGGTGCGCGAACAAATCCGCGTTGCTGCAGGCCTGCCGCTGTCGTTCAGCCAGGACGACCTGACGATCAACGGACATGCGATCGAAGTACGGATCAACGCCGAGAAACTGCCAAATTTTTCGCCCTCACCCGGCCGGATCACGCAGTATCACGCGCCCGGCGGTCTTGGTGTGCGGATGGATTCCGCCCTCTATGACGGCTACAGAATTCCGCCATATTACGACAGCCTGATCGGCAAGCTGATCGTGCATGGCCGCGACCGTCCCGAAGCGCTGGCAAGGCTTAACCGTGCATTGGGCGAACTGATCGTGGATGGTATCGACACGACGGTGCCCCTGTTCAGCGCCCTGTTGCAAGAGCCTGACATCCACAGCGGCACCTATAACATCCACTGGCTGGAAAAATGGCTTGAAAAGGCACTGGCCAGCGACTGAAGGGCCATCACTGGCGATCAGATAGCATGACGGCACTGACCCCAGAGCTGGTCATGAAGGGATATCGCAGCGGTATCTTTCCTATGGCCGAACGTCGGGACGACCCGGAGGTTTTCTGGGTCGATCCTCGGCGGCGTGGGATCATACCGCTGGATGGGTTTCGCATTTCGCGCTCACTTGCGCGCCGCCTGCGCCGCCAGGATTACTCCGTCACAGTCAATACAGCCTTCGAAGACGTGCTGGAGGCCTGTGCGGACCGGACAGAAACCTGGATAAACGACCCCATCCGCCAGACCTGTATAGAGTTGCATGCCCGCGGCGAAGCGCATTCTCTGGAGGTCTGGCAGGACGGCGCGCTTGCGGGCGGCGTCTACGGGCTGAGCCTTGGAGCAGCCTTTTGCGGCGAAAGCATGTTTTCGCGCCGTACGGATGCATCAAAGGTCGCGCTGGCATGGCTGGTGGATCGGCTAAACCTCGCCGGGTTCACGCTGTTTGACGTACAGTTTGTCACGACGCATCTCGAATCACTTGGCGCCGTGGAAATTGACCGCCGAAAATACCAAGCCCTGCTAAAAGAGGCGCTGACGCGCGACGCGGATTTCACCGCACCTGCCCTGCCCGCATGCGGTCAGGAGGTCTTGCAGCGCAGGACCCAAACGTCATAGCGCGCGTGATCCAGCGGGTTCAGCGCAGGCGCAGAAGCGACCATCCAGCCGGAAAATACCGGTTCCTGACGCCCCTCTTCGACGATATCGAGGTAGGCATAGGCATTCCCGGCCGGGTCGCCCGCAGGATAGCGGCATTCGCGCAAGGTGATGGTCAGACGGCCCAGGCCGCCGCGCTCGCCGTTGCGCAGATCAAGATCGCTGACCGCGCCTGACACCTTGTCGAGGCCACGCAGCACCGCACCCGGGGCGGCGTTGACCTGCTCTTGGGCAGCAGCAGGCGCAGCAAGCGCCAAAGAGAGCAGAACCGCGCGGATCATTCGTCTGAACCTCCAGAGCCAACATATTTCATCAACAGGGAAATCAGGCTCACAGACCCTTGAGTGTCCAGAATCTCATCCCCCTCTGCATAGTAGAAGGGCGACCCACCTGGCGAGATCTCGACGAAGTTCCCGCCCAAAAGCCCTTCGGAGGAGATCACGATCGCGCTGTCATCAGGGATCTTGATGGCGTCCCGGATGGCGACCGTGGTCTCGGCCCGGTAGGTCTCGGGGTTGAGAGCAACCTCCGTGACCGTCCCGATCTTCACCCCAGCCAGCCGCACGTCGGTTCCAACGCTGATCCCCTCCAGCGAGCGGAAGCTGGCCATGAGCGGGTAACCGTTATTGGAGGCCGACAATCCTGTCTTCTGGGCCGCAAAGACGGCAAAGCCCAAAGCGACGGCCAGGACCGCGCCGCCAACCAGCACTTCGGTGGTGTTCTCGGACATCGGGTTATTCCGGTGACCACGCCTCGTAGTCGCTGCGATCCGCAGGCTGCACGCGCCGTATTGACCCGGATGGCGCATAGGCCTGCGCGGTTCCGGTCAGATTCTCGAGATGCGGCTTTTCCCAGGGCTTGTGCGGAAGCGGCGTGTCGGTCGGGGCGTCCTTGAAGGTATGGTGCAGCCAGCCATGCCAGTCCGCGTTGACGCGGCTCGCCTCGGCTTCACCATTGTAGATCACCCAACGGCGCTTACCGTCCTTCGTCTGGTAGAAAACGTTGCCCTGCTCGTCCTCGCCCACCTTCTGGCCGTGACGCCAGGTGTAGAGCTGAGTGTTCAGGGTCTGGCCGTTCCACCAGGTCACGCTACGCAGCAGGGAGTTCAAAATGCCCATGGGTGCCTCCACTATATTCCTGTTCCATATGTACCAAACGCGGGGCAAGGTCCAGCGCCAAGCCTCCACCTGCGGCAAACTCCGGCAGGTCACGGCAATTTTGCGGTGACCTCGATCTCTATCCGGTATTTCGGATCAATCAGCGCGGCCTCTATCATCGTCGCCGCAGGGGGATGCGCGCCGAAGGTTTCCGACAGGATCGGCCAGCAAGCTTCGAAATCCGAAGCATCGGGCAGGTAATAGTGAACTCTCACCACGTCTTTGAACCCCGCGCCTGCTTTGCTCAGCGCCGCGCCGATCACATCCAGCGCGCTTTGACATTGAGCCGTGACGGTATCGCCCTGTCCGACGGTGCCCGAGACATGCACCCATCCGTCAACCACAACGGCCCGGCAATAGCCGATCTTTTCCTCGAATGGCCCGCCTGAATGGATGCGTCGGATCATGGTTGCTCTCCGTTGAACAGAATAGGGCGGCGCTTTTCAGCCCCGCCCCGTGTCAATTTCCCGTAGCAGGCATTCAGCCTGCGCTGGCGCCTTCCTTCTTCTGGTCGGCATAGATCATCAGTGGCGAGGCATCCGAGTTCACGGCCTCCTCGTTGACAACAACCTCTTCGATACCGTCCAGACCGGGAAGGTCGAACATCGTGTCGAGCAGGATGTCTTCGAGGATCGAACGCAGTCCCCGCGCGCCGGTCTTGCGTGCAATCGCCCGCTTGGCTATGGCGGAAAGCGCCTCGTCGGTGAAGGTCAGTGTGGCGCCTTCGATCTCGAACAGGCGCTGATACTGCTTGACCAACGCGTTCTTTGGCAGGGTCAGGATCGTCACAAGGGCGTCTTCGTCAAGGTCTTCCAGCGTGGCGATAACCGGCAGACGACCGACAAATTCCGGGATCAGGCCGAATTTCAGCAGATCCTCGGGCTCGAGTTCCTTGAATACTTCGCCCACGCCCCGATCATCATTGTCGCGCACATCGGCGCCAAAGCCCATCGCGGAGCCTTTGCCACGCTGCGCGATGATCCGGTCCAGCCCGGCGAAAGCACCACCGCAGATAAAGAGGATATTCGTCGTGTCGACCTGCAGGAATTCCTGCTGAGGATGCTTGCGGCCACCTTGCGGCGGAACGCTTGCAACGGTGCCTTCCATCAGTTTCAGCAGCGCCTGCTGTACGCCCTCCCCCGAAACGTCGCGGGTGATAGAGGGATTTTCCGACTTGCGCGTGATCTTGTCGACCTCGTCGATATAGACGATGCCGCGCTGAGCGCGTTCGACATTGTATTCCGACGCTTGCAGAAGCTTGAGAATGATGTTCTCGACATCCTCGCCGACATAGCCAGCCTCGGTCAGGGTCGTGGCATCGGCCATGGTAAACGGAACGTCGAGGATTCGTGCAAGCGTCTGCGCCAGAAGCGTCTTGCCGCACCCTGTCGGGCCAATCAGCATGATGTTGGATTTCGCCAGCTCGATATCCGAGGATTTGGCAGAATGGTTCAACCGCTTGTAATGGTTGTGCACGGCCACAGACAGCACGCGCTTCGCCACTGCCTGGCCGATCACGTAATCATCCAGCACATCACAGATTTCGCGCGGGGTCGGCACACCTTCGGAAGATTTCAGGCCAGCGCCCTTTGTCTCTTCCCGGATTATGTCCATGCACAGTTCCACGCATTCATCGCAGATGAATACCGTGGGGCCAGCGATCAGTTTGCGCACCTCGTGCTGGCTCTTGCCGCAGAAGGAGCAATAGAGTGTGTTCTTGCTGTCGCCGCCAGAATTCGTCGCCATCTTCCACCTTTCAGGCCTGTTTTGCGCGTTTGCCAATCATCGTGACCGGCACCCAGACCATGTGTTCGCCGCTTATCGGGTCTAGCTTAGGCCAGCCATTTCCCGTCTACAATCGCAAATTGCCCGCGGCCCGGCTCCGGGGGCCGCGGGAAGGCGATCAATTGTCGTCGTCTTCACCCGGCTTGATCCGGTTTTCGACAATCTCGTCGATCAGTCCCCAATCCTTCGCATCTTCCGGGGACATGAAGTTGTCACGCTCCAACGCGGCCTCGACCTTTTTCAGGGTCTGACCGGTGTGCTTGACATAGATCTCGTTCAGACGCTGCTTGAGCTTCAGGGTTTCCTCGGCGTGGATCATGATATCCGTCGCCTGACCCTGATACCCGCCGGACGGCTGGTGCACCATGATGCGGCTGTTGGGCAGCGAGAAGCGCATCCCCTTTTCACCGGCCGTCAGCAGCAGCGACCCCATCGAGGCCGCCTGACCGATCACCAGCGTCGATACCTTCGGTTTGATATACTGCATCGTGTCGTAGATCGACAGGCCAGAGGTGACAACACCGCCCGGGCTGTTGATATACATGCTGATTTCCTTGGACGGGTTTTCCGCCTCAAGGTGCAGCAGCTGCGCTACGATCAGCGAAGACATCCCGTCATGCACCGGGCCGGACAGGAAGATGATCCGTTCCTTCAGAAGGCGCGAAAAGATGTCGTAGGCGCGTTCACCCCGGCTGGTCTGTTCGACCACCATCGGGACAAGCGTGTTCATATAGTGTTCGTACGGGTCTTTCATGGCGCCCCTGACTGCTAGCGTTTATTTATCCGTAAGCTCGATTAGCTAACAGAGTCTTAGTGTCGGCCAAGGGGGGCTGCAAGGGGGCCAGACGCATTTGCCGGTCGGCGTTGGGTGCCTTGGGTGCCAGAGAAAGCCGCGGGAAAACGCGCGGCGCCGGTTTCCAGGCGCCGCGCCATTTCACCAGGCAGGCAGATTAGCCAAACATGTCGCTGGTAATGCCCGAATACCAGCCAAGGCTTTCCTGATAGGTGGCGCGCCGCAAATCGGCATCCTCACCTGTCTGGCTGATGAAGCCATCCACCTTGACAATCTTCTCATCCGTCGCCTCGTAGGTTGCACCGACCTTGACGCCATCTTCGGCGTTGATAAGCGACCAGCACGTGTTGGAGAACTTCGCAGGAAAGGCGCGGCTGCCGGTCAATGCCGCGCGCACGGCCGTGGCCGCAACCTTGGCCTGACTGTTGGCCGAGAACCCGGATTTGGGCATGTCACCCTGATTGGTGGCATCGCCCAGCACGTGAATATTCTCGTCCACGCGGCTTTGCATCGTATGGCCATCGACCGGCGCCCAGTTGCCTTCGGTAATGCCCGCGATCTCGCAGATGCGGCCCGCCTTTTGCGCCGGGATGACGTTACAGACATCGGCCTTCACTATCTCTCCGTCGATATCCACGGTCATCGCGGCCGGGTCGACGGTCACATTCTCGCCCCCGAAATCCGGGCCGATGCGGGTGATCATGCCGGAATAATGCTTCTGCCAGCCTTCCTCGAACAAACCCTGCTTTGAGAAATTGGCCTTCGGATCGGCGATGATGATCTTTGCCGTCGGGTTTTCTGCCTTGAGCTTATGCGCCACCATGCTGATGCGTTCATACGGGCCGGGCGGGCAGCGGAACGGGTTGGGCGGGGCGACCATCACATAGGTGCCGCCCTCTGGCATCGCCTCGATCTGCGCCTTCAGCAATTCGGTCTGCGAGCCTCCCTTATAGGCATGCGGCATGGCGTTCTGGGCCGATACGTCCCAGCCGGGCACTGCACCGTCCACAAAGTCGATGCCGGGGCTGAGGACCAGCCGGTCATAAGGCAGCGCGCCGCCCCCTGCCAATGCCACGGTTTTCGCGTCGCGATCGACGCCGACCACCCAGTCATGCACCACATTGACCCCATATTCCGATGCCAGCGTGCCATAGCTATGCGCGATAGAGCCAAGCTCGCGGAAGCCGCCAATATAGAGGTTTGAAAAGAAGCAGGTGTAATAGGTGCGCGTTGGCTCTACCAAGGTCACATCTACCGCGCCCTGACTGTCTTTGGCGATGTATCGCGCGGCTGTGGCACCACCCGCACCCCCACCCACGACAATGACCCGAGGCCTGGCCTGCCCCATCACCATCGGCGCGGCCAGCGTGGCGCTTGCCGCGACACCGGTGCCGATAAAACGACGTCTGTTCAATCTCATGATAGTTCCTCCCATGGATATGATGCCCCGTTAGTCGGGGTCTTTGAAGTAGGCGGCGAGCGCTGCAATCTCCTCGTCCGAGAGCCGTCCGGCCATCATCTGCATCACCGGATGTGGCCGCAGCTTCTGCTTGTAGGCATGCATCGCCACGACAAAATCCTCTTCCGGCCAGTGGGTGATCGACGGGATCCCCGCATCCGATCCGTCTTGCTGGTGGCAGGTCTTGCATTCCGACGACAGGTATTCGCCATATGCCGTGTCCCCGACCAGTTCCAACACGTCCGGCGGCAGATCGACCTCGCGGTGCTGCGCAGTTGGCGCGGCCTCGGGGATGTTCTGCGGGCTGTCTGAAAAACCTCTCAGATAGGCCAGCACATCATCCCGGTCGGCAGGATTCTTGAGGCCCCGAAAAGACATGCGCGTGCCGCTGACCAGCGCCCTAGGGTTTTCCAGGTAGGCGTCAAGCCGCCTCAGATCCCACTCCATACCATCAGACGCCGCCCGTTGCATGCCTTTGGAATAAGCAAAACCGTCCAAGCCTCCGGCGTGCCGTCCGAATACCCCGTTAAGATGAGGGCCGATGCGGTTTTCCGCACCGGCCCCGACCTGATGGCACCCTTTGCACTGGTTAAACACCTTCGCGCCGCGTTCGGCATCGCCGATGGGCACCGCCTCTTCGTCCGCCCATGCGCCAGCGACAGGCAGCACCAGCGACAAGGCGAGGGTGATCAGTTTCAGCAGCCGCATCTCCTACTGACCTGCCGCTTTCATATAAGCGATGATCGCTTCCAGATCCTCGGGTTTGCGCAGCCCGGCAAAGGACATCTTGGTGCCCTTGGCGTAGGCTTTGGGGTTGGCGAGAAAGGCAGACAGTGCCTCGTCATCCCAGACGCCTTCCATCCCGCCCAGCGTCGCGGAGTATTTGAACCCATCGACCCCGGCAATCTGCCGCCCGACCACACCGTTGAGCTGCGGCCCGGTGCGGTTCTTGGCGCCGTCACCGATCTGGTGGCAGGCCTTGCACTTCTTGAAGACCTTTTCCCCGGCCTCAACCAGCGCAGGATCAATGTCAGCATGGGCACCGGCCTCTGCAACAGGCTCCGCTTCAGGCTCGACCGCCGCCATCTGGGTAGGTGTTTCGCTTGTTGCTTCCTCGGCTGCTGGCGCCGCGACCGAGGCGTCCTCTGCTTCACCGGCTGCTTCCGCCGCAGCGGCCGCGGTTTCCTCCGGTGTCACATCCAGAACGGCCGCATGCATGGTGATCTCGACCGCGTCCTTGCAATTCTCCATACATGGCGCGCCGGTGAAAACCGGATACTCTGTCTCGGCCCGGTCATCCATGTAGAAGCCGTTCGCATTGGGCATTTCGACCTCAAGGAAATTTTCCTTGCTGAGCGTGAAATCATCATCCACCTGATCGTTCATATAGAGCAGGTAGGCCGTGATCGCGTAGACATCATCGGGCTGAAGCGATTGCGCGTTCCCGAAGGGCATCGCCCGGTTAATGTAGTCGTAAACCGTTGAAAGATATGGCCAGTAAGATCCCGTCGTCTTGACCGGGCGGTCATTGGTCAGGGAATCAAACCCGCCCGTCAGAACCGGCCATCGGCCAACGCCTTCGCCAAAATCCCCGTGGCAGACGGCGCAATTCTCAACAAACAGCTCCTCGCCCGTGAGCACGTCACCCGACCCATCCGGCAGGCCCGTGCCGTCAGGGCGCACATCAATGTCCCACGCGGCGACCTCCTCTGCCAGTGCCTCGCGGCCAAGGCCAAGCTTTGCATCGGGCGCGGTCTCATCGGCCTGTGCGGCGGCGATGAACATCCCGTCCAGATCACCCGGTGCCGCAACGGCCATACGCGTAGTATGCTCCGGAAGTTCGGTGATTGTCCGGTCGGCAAAGTTGACAGCGGCTGTCAGAACCGCCGCTGTTCCGACGGCAGAGCCGCCAAAGAGCTTAAGAGACTTCGACATTCTCGGCGACCCCCTGTTCGTTGACATACCAGGTCTGGATGCCGTTGTTGTGATAGATCGAGTTCACGCCGCGGATCTCCCGCAAGGCTTCCTTGGTGGGCTGAACGTATCCGGTGGAATCATGCGCCCGGCTTTGCAAATAAAGCGGCCGCCCGTCCCAGTTGATATCCAGGTAGAAGGCGTGCATCGACTTATCGAGGCTTGGCCCCGACATGCGCGCCTGCTGCCACGTCTTGCCGCCATCAATGGTGACGTCCACACGCGGAATCGTGCCGCGACCCGACCAAGCCAGCCCCTTGATGACCAGCGGCCCGGGTCCGTGGGTGATGGGCGCTTGCGGGCTTGGGCTGGTGATCACGGATTTCGCATCCATCTCCCATGTAAACCGGCGCGCCCGGCCATCGGCAAAAAGGTCGGTGTATTTCGACGTCTCCTCGCGGTGATGCCAGGGCTCGTCGCCAACCTCGATCCGGCGCAGCCACTTGATCCACATATTGCCTTCCCAACCGGGAACGACCAACCGCAAGGGGTAGCCTTGCTCGACACGAAGCGCCTCGCCATTCATCTTGAAGGCAACAAGGCAATCATCCAGCGCCTTTTCCATCGGGATCGACCGCGTCATGCCGGACGCGTCAGCACCTTCCGGCAGAATCCACTTGCCTTCGGTCTTTACCCCTGCCTCGTTGAGCAGCAACCGCAGCGGCACGCCGGTATACATGACGTTATGGATCATGCCGTGGGTGAACTGGCAGCCATTGAGCTGCGCACCGCGCCACTCCATCCCCGAGTTTGCCGCGCATTCCAGAAAATAGACGTGGTTTTCACGCGGGAAGCGCATGAGGTCTTCCATGGTGAAGACAAGCTGCGTGTCCACCAGACCGTTGATCATCAACCGATGCTCGGCCGGGTCGACATGTGCCGCACCGCCGTGGTGACGCTCAAAGCACAGCCCGTTCGGCGTGATAATCCCGTCCAACTCGTGCAGCGGTGTGAAATTGATGGAGCTTACCGGATCGGCTGTCAGCCATTCCACCGTGCGCCGGATCACATGGCTTTCATGCTCTGACGGCTGCCCATATGGGGCGACATCCACACCGTCGCCCAGTTCCTGCATCCAGGGCTGGATCTGCGTGATCGCCGGATCCCCAGCTGCGCGCGCCGCACCGGCACCTGCAACGGCCCCTCCAGCGGCCAAGGCCCCTCTCAGGAATGCCCTGCGCGATGCCGTCCCGTTCTTACCCGAGGCTGACATGCTCTCTCCTCCATTCATATCATCACATTCATGTTAATGAATTACTTTATGTGAGTCTACCGCCGCATGCCGTCACATCGGATTTTTTGCACGTCGGCCTTGATCGCGGCGCCCGCTTGGCCTAGCTCTGCAACAAGCGAGGACGACCTCCCCCCGGACGGGGAAGCACCCCGGGACGACCCGGACCAGCATACCGGGGGACACCATGCGCAAGACCGCAGATCGAATTCGTCACGCAATCAGCTTTGAAGTGATCGGGCTGGCCATTATCACGCCACTTGGGGCACTGGCCTTTGACAAACCAATGTCGGATGTCGGCGTCGTTGCCGTTGTCGGCGCCACGATCGCCACGCTGTGGAATTATGGCTACAACCTGATCTTCGACATCACCTTGAACCGGATAACCGGAACCACGCTCAAATCCGTGCCCGCGCGACTTCTGCACGCGACATTGTTCGAAGCAGGAATCCTTGCGCTGCTGCTGCCCTTCATCGCGTGGTATCTGCAGATCGGCCTGTGGCAGGCCTTCGTGATGGACCTGTCTTTCGCTGTCTTCTACCTCGTCTATGCTTTCGTCTTTAACTGGGCCTACGACCGGATCTTTCCCCTGCCGGAATGGAAAGAAACCGGGCAGAGCGTTCCTTGACAAGATCAGCCGATCCTGTGACCCTCGGGCGGCCCGGGGACAGGGACCGAGACGAAGGCAAACTCTGCAATGACCGATGCCAACCCGTATGCTTCGCAGCCACCAAAGTCTTTCTGGCGCACGGCGGTTGCCGAACCGGGCCTCTACCGCATGGCCGATCTTTGGCAATCCGCCTACAGCCTGCCCGCCAATGCACGTTTCGCCACTTACGGGTCGTGCTTTGCCCAGCATATCAGCCGGGCTTTGCAGAAACGCGGATTGAACTGGGTGAATGCAGAACCGGCGCCGGGAAAGGCGTCTGCCGAACTGGCCGCAAGATACAATTACGGTGTCTATTCCTCGCGGACTGCAAACATCTATACCGCCCGCGCCCTGGAAGTCTGGGTGAAACTGGCCGAAGATCCCGCGCGTTGCGACGCGATCGAGGTCTGGCAGGATGGCGACCGATACCGTGACAGCCTGCGCCCGCTGATAGAACCTGAGGGTTTTGCCTCCCGTGAAGAAGCTCATGCGATGCTGCGCGCGACCGCGCAGGCATTCCGGCGTTCTGTGGAGGACGCAGAGGTTTTCGTCTTCACGATGGGGCTGACGGAAGGTTTCGAAAACGCGAGGACGGGCCAGCCCTACGCGCTTTGCCCCGGGACGGTTGCAGGCCATTTCGATGTCAGCTCTCACGCGTTTTGCAACTACGGCTTCATGGAGATCCTGATCTCCATGAAAGAGGCCATCGCGGGCATGCGCCAGATCAACCCCCGGATCAGGTTCCTTCTGACCGTTTCGCCCGTGCCGCTGACGGCAACTGCGACTGACGATCATGTTCTGGTCGCGACCACCTACTCGAAATCGGTGCTGCGCGCCGTGGCCGGGGAATTGGCAAACTCCGATCCTGACGTGGATTATTTCCCGTCCTACGAAATCATCTCGCAGCCGCCAAGCCGGGGCCAGTTCTTCGAGCCCAACATGAGGTCGGTCTCTCCCTACGGCGTCTCGCTGGTGATGGAGCATTTCTTCCGGGGTCTCGATCTGTCCCTGCCCGCGCTGGACCGGCAACCGGACCCCGACGCCGCACGCCGCATTCAGGCCGAACAGGAAATCGCCGAGGAGGATCTGGCCTGCGAAGAATTGCTGCTGGAGGACGAGAATGCCAATTGACGCACTGGTTATCGGCGACAGCCACAGCCGGGCCCTGCGTTCAGGCTGCAATGCCCATGGGCTGAAGATCCAGGGGTTTTCCGCCAGCGGCAGCGCCTGGGCCGACCGGGTTATCCGCTTTGACCGCAGTCGAGGCCTGCGCGCGATCGGCAACCGGCGCATGAACCGCCGCTTCAACAGGATGGCCGAAGAGCTTGGCTGCGAAAATATCTTTGACTGCGGCGCACCTGTTCTTATCAGCCTGTTCAATCTCGGGCGTCTTGCGGGCGGCCTGTCATGGCACAACCACGTTGCCGTGACGGGTGGTGGCGCCACCCCTGCGACCATCCCGGTATCTGCGGCGTTTCTGCGCGACTACGTGCTGGAACAAAGGAGGTTTCAGCTCGGTTTGATGAAACGGGTTGCCGCGCGCGCCAAGGTCTGCGTCGTGGGCCCGCCCCCGCTCAATTTCACGCCGACCAGCCGTGCGATGCACGAAATCCTTTGCGATGCGGTCCGCGATATGAAAATCGCGCTGGTCGACCCGTATGATTTCTTGCCCGAAGGCGCGGACAGTTTGCCGCCCGAACATCGCCATGAAGACGGGCGCCACGGCAACGACGCCTATGGCGCGTGGATTGTCAGCCAATTGATCACGACTGGCATCCTCGACAAGCCCGACACGTCCGACGCTGCCTGAGGTTATGTGCTATTGGGCCAGGGCTGGCGGCCTCACTTCGACGTCTTGAGAACACTGCACATGAAATTGCGTGGTCGGGCTTTGCCGCTCTGACGAAACAAAAGCGCGCGCCCAAGGGCGCGCACTACGGGATCACCGGACGAACCGGGTATTTAAGCAGGCTCAGGCGCCAACCACCTTGACCGATGTGTTTGGCGCAAGCTCGATCGTGCCCTGTTTGCGGATATGGTTTTCAACCACGTCCCAGATCTGCGGACCTTCGGTGGCCTCATTGACGCTTGCCCAGCCGGCCACGACGTAGTTCTTCGCCGGATCAATCGCCTCGCCAGTCTTGAGCAGCGTCATCTCGGAAATCCGCTCGCCCTGCGGCTTGGTGATGTCGATGCGGTAGGCCATGCCCCCGATCCGAACCATATCCCCGCCCTGCTGGTAGTAAGGGTCAGGATTGAAGATGTTATCGGCCACATCCTCAAGGATCACCTTGATAAACTCGCCGGTCATCTCGGACCGGTAAGCCTTGCCATAGGTCATCGAGGTCACGTTGAAGAGGTCTTCGCGCGTGATCTCCTGCCCCGGCAGGATGGACGGCCCCCAGCGCACGCCGGGCGACATGGCGATATCCGCCTCGCGTTCGGAAATCAGAGCATCGCAAATCAGGTCGTCCCACGAGCCGTTGAAATTGCCCCGCCGGTAAAGCAGCGAATCCGTCTTCCCAATCACCTCTTCCAGCTCTGCCTTGTAGGGCGCGCGTTGTTCGTCGATCAGCGCGGTCATCTGGGGATCGGGCGCGATGACGTCCGAAAAGATCGGGATCAGCTTGTGACGGAAACCCATCATCCGCCCATCTCGCACATCCAGATCGACGCGGCTGACGAATTTGCCGTTGGACCCCGAAGCCACGATGATCGTCTCGCCCACCAGGACCGGCTCGGGCAGCGCGTCATGGGTGTGGCCGGACAGGATCACGTCGATGCCTTTGACGATGCCGGCCATCTTCTTGTCGACGTCAAAACCATTATGGCTCAGGCAGACAACCAGTTCTGCGCCCATGCCGCGCACCTCGTCCACCATTTCCTGCATATGCTCGTCACGGATGCCAAAGCTGTATTCGGGGAACATCCAGCCGGGATTGGCAATGGGCATGTAGGGGAAGGCCTGACCGATCACGGCCACCTTCACGCCGCCGCGCTCAAAGAACTGATAAGGTTTGAACAGCTCGGCAGGCTCGTCCCATTCGGCATCAAAGATGTTCTGGCCAAGTGCCGCGAAAGGCAGGCTTTCGACGATCTCGTTCACCCGCTCGGACCCCAGGGTGAACTCCCAGTGAAAGGTCATCGCGTCCGGCTTCAACGCGTTCATCACGTTGACCATGTCCTGGCCTTGGGTCTTCAGACAGGTGTAAGAGCCGTGCCACGTGTCGCCCCCGTCCAGCAGGATCGCATCGGGCCGGTCCGCCCGGATCGCGTTCACAACCGTGGCCACGCGGTCCAGCCCCCCGACCCTGCCATAGCCCTTCGCAAGCGACGTGAAATCATCATAGGTCAGCGCGTAATGCGACGGTGATCCATCTTCGATCCCGTAGAGTTTGCGGAAATCGGCGCCCGTGACATGCGGCACCTCGCCCTTATTCTCGCCAACGCCCAGATTGATCTCTGGCTCGCGGAAAAAGATCGGTTTCATCTGCGCGTGGATGTCGGTGATGTGGATCAGCGAGACATTCCCGAAAGTGTCGAATTGCAAAAGCTGATCCTGCGTCAGCGCCTGTTGCGCTGCAAGGCGCCCCCAGTTGCCGAAACCACTCGCCCCGACAAGGGCAGACGCAGCCATGGAGACCTGAAGAAAATCGCGGCGGGAGATCATGGGAGGGAATTCCTGTTGTCAGGTTGGCATCACATTCGCATGTGTGAATAGCACGAGCGAAGAAAACCCGCGCCGATCATGACCGGCGCGGGGTGTTGGTGTTACTGGCGCACCGCCGGTGTTTCGACCGACAGACCGTTGCCGCGCGAGGCGACGTAAAGCTCCAATGCGCGGAACTCGTCGGACCCTTCGGCAAAGGTTTCAGCCCGCGTGTCCCGGATACAGCCGCGGAAACGGTTGTGCTTGGAGATCAGCTTGGCCTGCTTCAGGCGGTAGGTCGGAAAGCCGTTGGTCTGGCCCTGGCTCAGGTGATCGGCGCGGATGTAATTGCCATAGTTGTCTTCGTGGCAATTGGCGCAGGACAGCTCCAGCTGACCGTAACGCGTGTAGTACATCTCCTTGCCCTGCTCCCAGTAAGGGGCAGCAGCACCGTCGATCGCCACGTCCATCGGCATACCGCGCGACTGAAGCGAAATCAGCGCGACCATCGACTGCATGTCGTTGCCCGACCATTTCCATTCGTCGGCCTGCATACGCTCTGTCCGGCATTCGTTGATCAGGTCTTCCATGACCACCAGCTTGCCGTCTTCGTCGATCTTGGGCATCTTCGCGGTCAGACCGGCGAAGTTCTCGACACCTTCGTGGCAGGAGGCGCAGCTTTCGCCCGCCTCGCCTTCGACCACATCATACGCGTCAATCGCCTGATCCACGAAAAGCATCGCAGGGTTGTCGAAATCGTCGATTTCCAGCGACTGCGTTTCATCCGTGCGGAAATGCCAGCCCGAGATGACCTCGTCCAGAGCACCATCCAGATGGTCGGGCGCGGCAGCCTTGGAAATCATCTCGATCTCGCCGTTGATGACCAGCTTGTCATCGTCGGCACCGCCCGCGACAGCCATCGGGCCTGCGGCGATCAGCATTGCGGCGATTGCCGTCATTGCCTTGTTGTTCATTTATTTTTCCCTCCCGTTATTGCGCCCCGCCCGGAAATCCGGACAGGGCGTTCGCCCTATCAGGCGACGGTAACGCTCTTTGCTTCCTCGTAGACGGACCCGTCATCGTCGTACCAGGTGAATTTGAAATCACCGGTCTCGGGCACGGTCGCCTCGAACTGGAAGTAAGGGTTGGTCGAAATCGCCGGTTCCAGCGTGACGTCGATAACGCTCTCGCCATTGAATTCGCAGGTGAAGCGATTGATGATCGAGCGCGGGATCTTGTTGCCGTTGCTGTCCTTGCGCTGACCCGACTCCATCGGATGGCTGATGAGGGTCTTGATCGTGACCGCCTCGCCTGCCGATGCCTTGCCGGGAACCTTGACGCGGGGTTTAACTCCGGATGCCATAGTCTTGTTCTCCTCTGATCAGCCGCCGCAGCCGCCGATGGTGACTTTCACGGTCTTGGACTGGCGGGCAAAGCTGCCATCGGCCAGTTTGGCGATCGCGACAACATCCTGCGTCCCGGCCAGACGGATCCGCGTGCTGGCCGATTGCGATGCCGCGAGCGGACCGAAATTGAACGTTGCCACGGGCGGCGTCGGGTTGCCTGCTGCCAGCAGCATGATCGCTGTGGCACCGGGGGCCGAAACCTCTACGGGCACAGTGTTGCCGTTCTCGGCGATCTCTGGCGCGGTCAGTTCGACACCGGCTTCGGCAAGCTCTGCCCCGCCGGTGAATTCCGCGATCAGATCGTCAACGGCCGCATTGGCGCGGAACGGCAGAACCGTCATCAGGGCCGCCCCGGCCCCCATCGCCAGCGTCTCACGTCGTGTGAATTGCATTTCTCTCTCCTCTTTGCCGCGGCGCGGTCAGCTTTCCTTCAGGGTCAGCAGGTAGGCCACGACGTCCTCGATCTCCTGCGCCGAAAGGATCGGCGTCAGATCTTCTTCCTTTGCGGCCTTGCCGGTATAGGCATTGCCCGGCCGGATGAAACCGCTGGTCTTGTAGAAGGCCGGCATGACCGACCCTTCGAAGGTCATCTTTGCATTGGCGACGATGCCGCGCAGTTCTTCGGCGGTGCGATACTCGCCCACGCCATCAAGCGTCGGGCCGACCTCGCCGTGGAACGGGGCATCGTTGAGCGCAGTAACCGCGTGGCAGGCAATACAGTTGCCCTTGCCGCGCGACGTCATGATGGCGGCGCCGTTCTCCGGGTTGCCTTCGGCGCCGGAAAGCGACACTTCCACGGCACCGTATTCGTCAAACTGAACTTCTGCGGGCGTGACCTCAGCGGCTTGCGCCGCCCCGGCCGTCATCACTGCCGCCGCCAGTGCGATCCTTGTGATCTTCATGTTTCCTCCCATGCTACCTGTTCTTTCCTCGCGGATAGCTTTGCATACCGTAGGCTACCGCATGCAGGAGACGCAACAACAAATTCACAGAAGTGAATAGTTGCTGCGCCGCCGCATGGGTCAGTCGGTATTGCCATCGTTCCTCTCTTTAATCCTGCGCGCATGGTATCGCTGAAAATCCTCCCCGTTATCAAGCAGGTATCTCTCTTCCAGCACCCAGGTGTACATGTCCATCGTGGTGCCGCGCGCAAAGGCGCCGGGCATCATAGCGACGGCAGCCTGCGGAGCCGAGACGCCCTCGGGCACCTCCTGCGGCAGGAACAAAACGGTGGGCGTGAACAGAATCCCCCATTTGCGGGCGGCTGCCTTCTCGCTCATCACCTCGCCGTCGAAATCGGTCATCTCGGTATCGCTGTGCAGGTTCAGGCGTACGACAAAGAAGTTCTCCTCGATGAAGGCTCGCACGTCCTCGCGCGCGTAGATTTCTTCGTGCATCTTATGGCAGTAGATGCAGCCACGCTGCTCAAAGAAGATTGCCATGCGCTTGCCCTCGGCATTGGCCTCGGCCAGATCCTCGCGCATGTCCTTGAACGTGTCGCGGATGAAAGGCTCGTTATAAAGCCCGTCATCGCCCATTTCGAGCGCGACAGCGGGCACGGCAAGCCCGAGGATCATCAGAAATACGCCCAGAAATCGTTTCATGTCAGGTTCTCCCAGATATGGTTCAGCCCAAAGAGCCGAAGGACGGGAAGGTTTCCAGCAACCAGTTGCCGATCACGCTCACCGTGTCTGTTGCGATCAGGATAGCAAAGAGGATCAGCATCGCCCCCATCACTTTTTCTACGTAGCCAAGGTATTTGCGGTTTCGCGCTGCCCAGGCCAGAAACGGGCGCGCAAACAGGGCCGCTATGACGAAAGGTGCGGTCATCGCCAACCCGTAGACCAGCAGCAGCAACCCGCCGCGCCAGATATCGCCCATGCCACTGGCGATCATCAGGATCGACGCCAATGCAGGCCCCACGCAAGGCGTCCAGCCAAAGCCGAAGGCCAGCCCCATGACATAGGCGCCGACCACGGTGGTGGGTTCGGCCGTGCTCTCGATCCGCGCCTCGCGGTACAGCAGCCCGATCCGGATCACGCCCAGAAAATGCAGGCCAAAGACGAAAAGAACCGCCGCCGCGACATAGCTCAACGGCTGTTTCCACTGCGCAAAGGCCTGCCCGACAACCGTGGCGCCCATGCCCAGCATTACGAAGATCGACGTCACCCCAAGCGCGAAGGCCACCGAGGACAGGACAAGACGTGTCTGCGCCCCATGCGCGACCGCTCCGTCCTCACGCAGCTCGCTCATTGAAATACCTGCCATGTAGCACAGGTAGAAAGGAACCATCGGTAAGATACAGGGGGTGAAGAAGCTGAGCAGTCCCGCCAGTGCCGCACCCAGATAAGATATGTCGAACACCGGGAGGCTCCTTGATCAATTCACATATTCAGATTAGGTTGTGCATCGTGTCTTCGTCAATCAGGACCTGATGGAACGGATCAGAATTACCCTCGCCGCCCTGGCGGTTTATCTCGGGGCCGCCCTGTCTGCGGTCGCGGCCCCTCAGCTCGTCATGGTGGAACGTGACGGCTGCCATTGGTGCGAGACCTGGAACGAGGTGATCGGCCCCATCTATCCCCTTACGCCGGAAGGGAAATTCGCGCCTCTCCAACGGGCGGATATCCATGACGGGGCACCGGACGGCATGCAGTTTGCCCGGGCGGTGTCGTTTACGCCAACTTTCATCCTGATGGAAGAAGGTGACGAGATCGGCAGGATAGAGGGCTATCCCGGAGAAGACCTCTTTTGGATGATGCTTGAAAAGCTGCTAAAGGACAAAACCGACTACGGTGCAGGCTCGTGACGCTGCCCGCAGGAAACACAAGTGACGCGTCGGCCTGTGCCGACAGACGAGGAATGTAACGATGCCCCTACCGGTTCTCAGCCCCGACATGTCGGAAGGCGAAATGGACAAGATCGTTGACAATGCCACCGCCGCCTCTGCCTTTCTCAAGGCGATCAGCCACGAGGGGCGGCTGATGATCCTGTGCCATCTCGTCTCTGGCGAGAAATCCGTGACAGAGCTCGAAGAGCTCCTCTCCGCCCGGCAGGCCGCGGTCTCTCAGCAGCTTTCGCGGCTTCGGCTGGAAGGGCTTGTCGTCCCCCGCAGAGAAGGCAAGGCGATCTATTACCGGCTGGCGGATGACCGGCCGAGGCTGATGCTGGAGCGGGTCTACGAGCTGTTCTGTTCCGACGATTCCTGACGCAATTGGTAGAGCCACCCGCACCGGACAACCCTGCGGGGGTTTGACCCGCCTCGGCGCGCGGGGTCGGTCCCTCGCGCGCTGACACGTTCGATTCGCGCCTTAAAGGAGCGCGGTGCCGATATCGCGGTGATTGCCACAGGGGCAAGCCGGGTACATACTGAAAAACCTATATGTGCTGGATGCACGGGCAGGAGGAGGCCCCGCATGTTGCTTGATTTCCTGTCGGAGACCCAACTGGTTGCGTTGATCGGCCTTGGCGGGGGCATCCTGCTTGGACTGGCAGCACGACTGGGACGCTTCTGCACGTTGGGCGCAATCGAGGATTGGCTCTATGGCGGGTCCGTGGTCCGGCTGCGGATGTGGGGCATTGCCATCGGGACCGCCATCATCGGCAGCTTTGCCTTGATTGCCAGCGGCGCCCTGCCCGCCGCCGAAACCATGTACCTGTCGCTGCGCTGGATGCCGCTGGCCTCGATCATTGGCGGGCTGATGTTCGGGTATGGGATGGCGCTGTCTGGGAATTGCGGCTACGGCGCGATTGCGCGGCTGGGAGGTGGGGACCTGCGCAGCTTTGTCATCGTGCTGGTCATGGGCGTCTCGGCCTTCACGGTGCTGAGCGGGCCCTTGGCGCCGCTCCGCGTGGCGCTTTTTGACCAGCAGCCGGTGACCGACGGTGCGATACCCGGTATCGCGCATATGCTGGCCGGGGCGACGGGCCTGCCCGTGGCCGTTTTGGGCATTGGCATCGGCGCGGCGCTGGTTGCGATCTCGCTTGCCAGTCGCGCCATGCGGGCAGAGCCCATGGCGATCTTCTGGGCCTTTGTGGTCGGGGTTGCGGTGATCACCGGCTGGGCCGGGACGGCCTGGGTCGCAGGCCACGGGTTCGAAGCTTTGCCATTGGTATCACACAGTTTTTCGGCGCCCGTGGGCGAGAGCATCCTCTTTGCCATGACCGGCAGCGCGCGCCCTTTGTCCTTTGCGGTGGGATCGGTGGCGGGGGTCTGGACCGGGGCTTTTGCAGGCTCGCTTCTTAAAGGGCATTTTCGTTGGGAAGCCTGCGAAGATCCACGGGAGTTGCGCCGTCAGATCCTGGGTGCGGCGGTGATGGGCGCAGGCGCTGTCATCGCGATGGGATGCACTGTCGGACAGGGCATCAGCGCCTTTTCGGTGCTTGCGATTTCGGCGCCCGTGACCTTTGCCGCCATCCTTGCCGGGGCCGCTTTTGGCCTTCGGCAACTGATCGAAGGGTTCCAGCCGGCCGAGTGATCTGCGGCGAAGTTTGGGGCCATTGGGGGCTTTTGTACATCTGTTTGGTACAAATGCCCCCCGCCCCGTCGCGGCCACGATTTTCCGGCCTCTTTTGACCCTCGACAGACCCTCGACCGGGCTTCGAATTCCACGAGGCCGGGCTGGTGTCAGCCCGCCTCGGCCAGACGCGCGACGTAGCGCGCAAGCGTGTCGATTTCGAGATTGACCCGGTCCCCGACGTCGACGCGACCCCAGGTCGTGACCTCCTTGGTGTGGGGGATGAAGTTGATGCCGAACTCTGCGCCCTCGACCTCGTTCACCGTGAGCGAGGTGCCGTTGAGCGCGACCGACCCTTTGGGGGCGATGAACCGCGCAAGCGCATCGGGTGCGCGCAGACGGACGCGCGTGCTGTCGCCTTCGTCCCTGACCGACACGACCTCTGCCACGCCATCGACATGACCGGACACGATATGGCCGCCCAGCTCGTCCCCGACTTTCAGCGCGCGTTCCAGATTGACATCGCGCCCCTCGGCCCAGGCATCAAGGTTGGTCTTGGAAACCGTCTCGGCGCTGATCTCGACATCGAACCAGCCGGGGCCAAGATCGATCACCGTCAGGCACACCCCGTCACAGGCAATGGAGGCGCCGATATCGATGCCATCCGTCTGGTAGGAGGTGCCGATCCTGGCCCGCAGATCGCCACGCTGCTCCAGCTGCTGGATCTTTCCGACATCCGTAATTATGCCCGTAAACACAATCTTTTCCCCTTCCTGCTTAATTGACCCAACAGCTTCGATCCGCCATAGTCGGCGCACGACCGTAGCTTTTGTATGTGTATGTAAGTGATGACGGTATGGGATATTTGAACGAGTTGAGCAACGAGTCTGAGGACAGGCGCGTGTTCCTGTTTCTTCAGGGACCACACGGGCCGTTTTTCAACCGGCTTGGTGCAATGCTGCGTCGCGCCGGGGCACAGGTCTGGCGCATCGGGTTCAATGCGGGTGATCGCGCCTTCTGGTCCGACAAGGACAGCTATATCCCCTATACCGGCCGGGTCGAGGAGTGGGTCAGCCACTTCGCCGATCTGGCAAAGCGCAAAGGCATCACCGACCTCGTACTTTACGGCGACACGCGCCCCGTTCACGCACAAGCCGTTGCAGAGGCGCGCCGCCTCGGGCTGACCGTGCATGTCTTCGAGGAAGGCTACCTGCGTCCCTGGTGGATCACCTATGAACGCGACGGGTCCAACGGCAATTCGCGGCTGATGGACATGACCGTGCCGCAGATGGTCGACGCGTTGAAGCAATCGGATATGGAAACACCCCTGCCACCCTGCCATTGGGGCGATATGCGGGCGCATATCTTCTATGGCGCGCTCTATCACTGGTTCGTCATGTTCAGGAATCGCGGCTACCGGAATTTCCAACCGCATCGCGAGATGCCCGTGCAGAAAGAGCTGCGCCTGCATCTGAAACAGCTGATGCTGATGCCCTTTCTGTCGCTGCAGCGACGGTTTGCCACCGCACGAATCCGCCATGGCGGCTATCCCTATCACCTTGCGCTGTTGCAGCTGGAACATGATTCGAGCTTTCAGCAGCATTCACCGTTCAACACGATGAGCGAGTTTCTGGACCTTGTCTGCCGTGGCTTTTCCGAAGGCGCGCCCCGGCATCACCATCTGGTCGTGAAGGCCCACCCGCTGGAGGATGGCCGCGTGCCGTATCGTCAGCTGCTTGCAGAACTGGCCGAACGCTACGGGCTGCAGGGCCGCATCCATTACGTGCATGGCGGCAAGCTGGCGCGGCTGCTGAACGAGGCGCGCAGCGCTGTCACCGTCAATTCGACGGCCGCGCAGCAGGTGCTGTGGCGCGGATTGCCGCTCAAGGCCTTCGGGCGGGCGGTGTTCAACCAGCCGGAATTTGTCTCTGACCAGACGGTGCAGGAGTTCTTTGCCGGGGCCACGCGCCCCGATGCGCGCGCCTATCGCGATTACCGTCGCTACCTGCTGGAAACCAGCCAGGTGGCGGGCGGTTATTACTCGGCCCGCGGGCGCAGGCAGTTGCTGCGACAGGTGGTCGACATGATGCTGTCACCCGAAGATCCCTATGATGCGTTGCTGTCCGGGACCGCGGCACCAAGGCAACAGTTGCGGCTGGTGACCTGACCAAGGGCCCTGCCCCGTCTGGCATTTCGATTTGCTTTCCGGTAGCTTCCGGCGGAAAGCCAAGGCAGAACATATTAACAGTTCGAGGAAGCCAGACAGTGAAACCTACTGCGACCCGCCGCGCGAAAGCCGTGGCCTTGCTGGCCATCGTTTCGATCGTAGCCTCTTGTGGCCTTCCCCGCGTCGGACCAAACAAGCGCGAAATCTATTCCGGTTCGGTCCAGCAAGAGGGCAACGCCTTTGTCGTGGCGGTGGACGATCATGTCACCCATGCCATCGATTCCGTGCCGTCGCTTGGGTTTTCGGAAAGTTTCCGCAGCGCGGGCGCCTTGGGAAGCGACACGATCCGCGCCGGTGACACGCTGGGCCTGACAATCTGGGAAAACGTCGATGACGGGCTTTTGTCGAATGAAGGTCTGAACTCTACCATGCTGGAAGAGGTGCAGGTCGACGGCAGCGGCTTTATCTTCGTGCCCTATGCGGGCCGTATTCAGGCCGCGGGCAACACGCCAGAGGCGATTCGCCGGATCATCACCAACAAGCTGGCCGATCAGACGCCGGACCCGCAGGTTCAGGTGCGTCGCCTGGCCGGTGACGGGGCCACGGTCAGCCTTGTGGGCGCCGTGGGCGCGCAGGGGGTCTACCCGATCGAACGCCCGACCCGCACGCTGTCTGCCATGCTGGCGCGCGCAGGCGGTGTCACGATTGAGCCCGAGATTGCACAGGTCCGCGTGCTGCGTGGCGGCAAGAGCGGCAAGATCTGGTTCCAGGATCTGTACGAACATCCCGAGATGGATATCGCCCTGCGCGGCGGTGACCGCGTGATGGTCGAGGAAGACAGCCGCGCCTTCACCGCGCTTGGCGCGACCGGGCAGCAGGCGCGCATGCCCTTCGAACACCAGACGCTCAGCGCGATCGAGGCGATTGCACAGGTGGGTGGTCTGATGGCCTCTGCCGCCGATCCCACGGGCGTTTTCGTGATGCGGGACGAGCCGGCCCATGTGGCGAACCACGTTCTGGGCCGCCGGGATCTGAGCGGCAACCAGCGCATGATCTACGTGCTGGACCTGACAGAGCCCAACGGGATCTTCATGGCGCGCGATTTCACCATTCGTGACGGCGACACGCTTTACGTCACCGAGGCGCCGTTCACCCAGTGGAACAAGGTTGTTTCCGCCATGACCGGCTCGCTTGCCTCTGTCGGTGCTGTCAACAGCGCAGCCGAGACGTTCTGATCCGGCTGGAAGGCGTAACATGACTGAACTGCGGAGCGCCGGGGAGAGATCTTCCCGGCGTTTCTACGTCTATAATGGCGGGTTCCTGACACAGGCACGCCTGCGCCGCATCCTTGCGCTTTCGGGTTATCGCGTGTCGCTGGGCCTGCCCGGGCGGGGCGATCCTGTCGGCGTCTGGGGCCGCAGCCCGACCGCGCATCGGGGCGAGGCGGTGGCGGCGCGGCGGGCGGCCTCGCTTGTCCGGGTCGAGGATGCGTTTCTGCGCTCTGTCCGGACAGGGCGGGACGGCGATCCGCCGCTGGGGCTGCTGATCGACCATTCCGGGGTGCATTTCGACCCCTCGACCATCTGTGATCTGGAACGCCTGCTGCTGGACCATCCGCTGGAAGATGCGGCACTGCTGGCGCGGGCCGAGGCGGGCATCGCCCGGCTGATCCGCGCCGATCTGAGCAAGTATAACGCTTTCGACCCCGCCCTGCCCGCGCCCGCGCCGGGCTATGTGCTGGTGGTTGACCAGACGCGGGGCGATGCCTCTGTCACGGCGAGCGGCGGCGACCGGGCGCGGTTCGTGGAGATGCTGGACGCCGCACGACGCGAAAATCCCGGCCGCCGCATCCTTATCAAGACCCATCCCGAGACGCGCGCAGGCCATCGCCCCGGCTATTTTCAGCCCGAAGATGCGGGCGGCGATGTGGCGTTTCAGGATGCGCCCGTGTCGCCCTGGGCTTTGCTGAAAGGGGCCGAGGCGGTCTACACGCTGTCGTCGCAGATGGGGTTCGAAGCGATCCTTGCCGGGCATGCCCCCCGTGTCTTTGGGCAACCCTTTTACGCAGGCTGGGGGCTGAGCGTGGATGAGCGCCCCCTTGCCCGGCGCGGCCGCGCGCTGCGTCCGGCGCAGCTTTTCGCGGCGGCGATGATCCTGTACCCGCGCTGGTACGATCCCTGTCGCGACAGGTTGTGCAGCTTCGAAGAGGCCGTGGATCTGCTGGAGGCGCAGGTGCGCGCCTTTCGCGATGACAGGCGGGGCTGGGTGGCCGAGGGCATGCGCCTGTGGAAACGCGCGCCGTTGCAGCGCTTTTTCGGCACTCAGCGCCGGGTTCTGTTCGACGACAAGACCCCGGAAGACACGGCCAGGGCGCAAGACCGGCGCCACATGGTCTGGGCGGGCAAGGCCAGCCCCGGATCGGGTGCGGTGCGGGTTGAGGACGGGTTTTTACGCTCGCGCGGGCTGGGGGCAGAGCTGATCCCGCCGCTGTCGCTGGTCTGCGATACGCGCGGGATCTACTATGACCCCTCCCGGCCCTCGGATCTGGAGCAACTGATCGCGGCAAGCCCCGACCTGCCTGCCGATCAGATCCACCGCGCGGAGCGGTTGATCGCCGCGATCACCGCAGGGGGGCTGTCGAAATACAACCTGCCTTCGGGCCTTCCCGATCTGCCGCCCGGCCGCCGCGTTCTGGTGCCGGGTCAGGTGGAGGATGATGCCTCGATCCTGACGGGCTGCGGCGCGCTGCGGAGCAATCAGGCGTTATTGCAGGCCGCGCGGGAGGCCAATCCGGATGCGGTTTTGCTGTACAAACCCCACCCGGATGTCGAGGCGGGGCTGCGCCAGGGCGCGGTGCCGGATGCCGCTCGTGTTGCGGACAGGGTGCTGGAACATGTCGATATGGGGGGGCTGTTGGGAGAGGTGGAGGAGGTCTGGACGCTGACCTCGCTGACCGGGTTCGAGGCGTTGCTGCGCGGGGTGCGCGTCGTGACGCTGGGCGCGCCGTTCTATGCCGGATGGGGGCTGACGTCCGATCTGGGAGAGGTGCCCGGTCGGCGCCGGGCACGGGTGTCTCTGCCGGGGCTGGTGCATGCCGCGCTGATCGCCTATCCGCGCTACCGCGATCCGGTATCCGGCCTGCCCTGCCCGGTCGAGGTGGTTGTCGAACGGCTGGCAAAGGGAGAGGTGCCGCGCCCCGGCCCCTTCAATCGCAGCCTGTCCAAACTGCAGGGGCTGTTTGCCAGCCGGGCGCATCTTTGGCGGAAATAGCGGCGTCACGGTTGGGGCGCGGTCAGGCGCTCTGACGCGTCCAGCGGTGCATGACGTCCGGGCCGATGGCGCAGCTTTCGGCCAGCACAAAGCGCGGCGCGTCGGCGAGATGTTCCAGCCCCAGCGCCCCGATCGAGGGGCGGCCTTCGGCGCCAAGCGCCACGCCGGCGGTAAAGCCGATCAGTTCGTCAACCAGCCGCGCCTCCAGCAGGGAGGCGGCCAGCGTGCCGCCGCCTTCGCAGAAAACCCGCGTCAGCCCGGCCGCGCCAAGCGCCTGCAGCACCGAGGCCGGGTCCACCTGCCGACCCCGCAGCGCACAGGGTATCAGCTGCGCGCCCAGCCCCTGCCACGCCGCGTGCAGGTTCGGATCGACATCGGGACCGTGGCAGATCCAGACGGGAATGTCATTGGCGGTGCGGGCAAGCTGCCCCATCAGCGGCAGGTCCAGCAGGCGCGAGACAACGACGCGGACCGGTTGGTGCCGCGCCCCCAGATCGCGCACGGTGAGCGACGGATCATCGGCGCGCGCGGTCCCGCCGCCGACCATCACCGCGTCATGGCGGCTGCGCTGCGCATGGACCAGACGCCGCGCGGCGGGCCCGGTGATCCACTGGCTTTCGCCGCTGGCCGTGGCGATGCGCCCGTCAAAGCTGGTGGCGAGTTTCAGCGTGAGCCAGGGGCGCCCCAGTTCGACGCGGCGAAAAAAGCCAGCATGCGCATCGGCGGCCTGATCTGCAAGAATACCGGTGGTGACGGCGATGCCCGCGGCGCGCAGCATGTCAAACCCACGGCCCGAGACGCGGCTGTCGCTATCCTCGAACGGGGCCACGACGCGGGCGATACCGGCCGCGATCAGGGCCTGCGCGCAGGGCGGGGTCTGTCCGTGATGGGCGCAGGGTTCCAGCGTGACATAGGCCGTGGCACCGCGCGCGGACGCACCTGCCTGCGCCAGGGCTTCGGTTTCGGCATGGGGGCGGCCGCCGGGTTGCGTCCAGCCGCGCCCGACGATGCGGTCGCCCTGCACGATCACGCAGCCCACGGCGGGGTTGGGCCAGCACCTGCCCTGCCCGCGCCGGCCAAGGGTCAGCGCGTGGGCCATATGCCGGATATCGGCGCTGGTCACTTTTCGGGGGCGGGGTCCGGGCGCAGTTCGCTGACGAACTTGTCAAAATCATCCGCGGCCTGGAAATTCTTGTAGACGCTGGCAAAGCGCACATAGGCGACGGTGTCGATCCGGGCCAGCGCCTCCATCACGATCTCGCCGATCTGCTTGGACTGGATGTCGGTTTCGCCCATGCTTTCGAGCCGGCGCACGATGCCCGAGATCATCTGGTCGATGCGTTCGGGTTCAACGGGGCGTTTCTGCATGGAGATGCGGATCGAGCGTTCCAGCTTGTCGCGGTCGAAATCCTCGCGCCGACCGTTGGTCTTGATCACCACGAGATCGCGCAGCTGCACGCGTTCGTAGGTGGTGAAACGGCCACTGCAAGCCGGGCAGAAGCGCCGACGCCTGATCGAGACATGGTCCTCCGCGGGCCGTGAATCCTTGACCTGAGTGTCCATATTTCCGCAAAACGGGCAGCGCATCGGCCATCCCCCTATGTTTTTCCGCCTCTTTTTGTAGGTCTCGGGGCCTACTTGGGCAGTACTATAGGACAGCCTCTAGGGTTTGGGTAGATATGATTTGCACCCGCAAGATGAAGGGATGCCGCAAGGTCAATTTCTAGTCGATCACAAGCGCCAGACCGGGCACATCCGTGGGGTGGGCCTTGCCGCCGTTGAAGATCTGCACGACGTTGTGGCGGGCGGCGCGGACATGTTCGCGGGCCAGCGCCTCGGCGCGGGCGCCTTCGCGCGCCTCGATCGCCGTGACCAGCGCGTGATGCTGCGCCTGGGCGATGTTCAGCGACAGGCGGAACTCTCCGATACGGTTGCGGTCGGGCAGGAAGGCGGAGGGCGAGGCGAAGGGAAGGCTGGTGACGCGGGCGATCTCTCGGCGCAGCATGTCAGAGCCCGAAAGCCCTGCCAGCACGGCGTGATATTCGGCGTTCTGTTCCGAATAGGCATCGAAATCCACATCCTCGGGGCGGGTGCCGAAACAGGCGTCCAGCCGCGCGAGTATGGCCTTGATGCGGTCCAGCGCCTGCGGGTCGGCGCCGCGTTCGGCCGCCAGGCGCGCGGCCGTGCCTTCGAGTACGCCGCGCAGTTCGATGGCGTCCAGCACATCGGCACAGGCAAAGCTTCGCACGAGGAAGCCGCCATTGCGGGCGCGTTCCAGCAGACCTTCCTCGACCAGCCGGGACATCGCCTCGCGCACCGGCGTGCGCGAGATGCCAAGCTCTTCGGCGAGCGAGACTTCGAACAGGCGGGTGCCGCCGGGAATGGTCCCGCTGATGATGCGTGCGCGCAGATCGATGAGCGCCCGCATCGCGTGGGTCTTGGCGGGTCCGGCGGCGGTCATGGCATGTCTCCCTCCTGCGGAAATGTATAGATGGGGACGGTTTGCGCTATCATTTTTTCACCTGCGGGGGCGAAGTCGCAGAGCCCTGCGGCGGCAGAGACGCAGGTTGCGGAGCGCCGGGGCCGCTGCGCGTCAGTGGAAATCCCGGCTTGGGAACAGCCGCTTGGCCTGTTCGCGCGGGTGGCGCGCGGTGGGGCGGCGCGTGGCAGGCCGGGGGGCTTCGTCGGCGGGCGGGTTGGTGTGGCCGATATCGTCGGCCAGAGGATGGCCCAGCTGCGTCAGATGGCCGGACATATCCTCGATCCGTTGCGCGATCAGGTGGATGACGATGCCTTCGCGTTGCAGATAGCCCGAGACGCGCAAGAGCCGCCCACCCATGACCTCGCGGCGGAACCGTTCGTAAACCTTGGGCCAGACGACCACGTTGCTGACGCCGGTTTCATCCTCCAGCGTCAGGAAGATCACGCCCGACGCCGTGCCGGGCCGCTGCCGGGTGATGACCAGCCCGCAGACCGCCACCTGCCCCAAAGGGGCGGCGCCCAGATCGGCATGGGGTGTCAGGCCGGAAAGATGCGGGCGGATCAGCTCCATCGGGTGGGCGCGCAGGCTGAGCCGGGTGGCGACGTAATCCTCGACCATCTCCTCGCCCAGATGCATGGCGGGCAGCGGCACATCGGGTTCGGCGATGCCTTCGCCATCAATCGGGTCGTTGAAAAGCGGCAGGGGTTGCTGGCCACGAATGGCGCGCACCTGCCAGAGCGCATCGCGGCGCGCCAGCCCAAGGCCTGCAAAGGCATCCGCCTCTGCCAGCCGTTCCAGCACCGGGGGCGAGACACCGGCGCGCAGCCAGATGCCTTGCGGGTCGCGGTAGCCATTGCCGCGCGCCGCGACAATCCAGCCCGCGTCTTCCTCTCGGAAACCCTTGATCTGGCGGAAGCCCAGCCGCAGCGCCAGCGATCCATCGGCGCGGCGTTCCAGCGTGTTGTCCCAATCGCTGTGATTGACGCAGACGGGGCGCACCTCGATCCGGTGTTCGCGCGCATCGCGCACGATCTGGGCGGGCGCGTAGAAGCCCATCGGCTGGGAATTCAGCAGCGCGCAGGCAAATTCCGCCGGGTGGTGGCGTTTCAGCCAGGCCGACACATAGGCCAGCATGGCAAAGGCCGCCGCGTGGCTTTCGGGAAAGCCGTATTCGCCAAACCCTTCGATCTGCGAGAAACACCGTTCGGCAAATTCGATATTGTAGCCCCGGTCCAGCATCCCGCCGATGAACCGGTCGCGGAACGTGCTGATCGTGCCCATCTTGCGGAAGGTGGCAAGCGAGCGGCGCAGGCGGTCGGCCTCTTCCGGGGTGAAGCCTGCGGCGACCACGGCGATCTGCATCGCCTGTTCCTGAAAGAGCGGCACGCCCAGCGTCTTGCCCAGCACCTGCCGCAGCTCTTCGGACGGGAATTCCACCCCCTCGCGGCCCTGACGGCGGTTGATATAGGGATGCACCATGCCGCCCTGAATGGGGCCGGGGCGGACGATGGCGACCTCGATCACCAGATCGTAGAATTCGCGCGGGCGCATGCGCGGCAGAAAGTTCATCTGCGCGCGGGATTCGACCTGAAAGACACCGATGGCATCGGCGCGGCACAGCATGTCATAGGTCTGCCCGTCGCCCTGCGGCACGGTCGCGATGGAAAGCTGCTTGCCCCGGTGCTGCGCGATCAGGTCAAAGCTTTTGCGGATGCAGGTCAGCATGCCAAGGCTGAGGATATCGACCTTGAGGATGCCCAGCGTGTCGATATCGTCCTTGTCCCATTCGATGACGGTGCGGTCCTCCATCGCGGCATTCTCGATCGGGCAGAGCTCGTCCAGCCGCCCCTTGGTGATGATAAAGCCGCCGACATGCTGCGACAGGTGGCGCGGAAAGCCCACGATTTCGCCAATGAGCCGGACGGTTTGCGCAAGGCGGCGGTCCTCTGGGTCAAGGCCGATTTCGCGCAGCCGGTCCTCTTCGGTGCCCGACAGCGACCAGCCCCAGTTCTGCCCCGACAGCGCCGCGGTCACGTCCTGGCTGAGCCCCATGACCTTGCCCACCTCGCGGATCGCAGCACGGCCGCGGAAATGGATGACGGTGGCGCACAGGCCAGCGCGGTGGCGGCCATAGGTGGCATAGATGTGCTGGATCACCTCCTCGCGCCGTTCATGTTCGAAATCCACGTCGATATCCGGCGGCTCGCCCCGGTATTTCGACACGAAGCGTTCAAAGACCATGGTGATCTGTTCGGGCGTCACATCGGTGATGGCCAGCGCATAGCAGAGGATGGAATTGGCCGCCGAGCCGCGCCCCTGGCACAGGATCCCCTGCCCGCGTGCGAATTGCACGATGTCATGCACGGTCAGGAAATAGGCGGCAAAGCCCAGATCCGCGACCATGCGCAATTCCTTGCGGGCGAGTGCGGCGTAGCGGTCGGGGATACCGTGCGGGCAGCGCCGGTCCAGCCCCTGCCAGACCAGCCGTTCCAGCCGCGCCTGCGGGGTTTCGTGGGTAGAGATTTCATCGGGATATTCATAGCTCAGCTCATTCAGGCCGAAGCTGCAGCGCGCGGCGATTTCCACGCTGCGGCGGAGCGCGCCGGGATGATCGCGGAACATGCGGGCCATGTCGGCCGCGCCTTTCAGGCGACGTTCGGCATTGGGCAGGGCGCGGGTGCCGATCTGGTCGATGGTGATATGTTCGCGCATGCAGGTCAGCACATCGGCCATCTGGCGGCGGCTGGCGCGGTGCATCAGCACATCCCCCACGGCCACCATCGGGGCAGAACTGCGCTGCGCAAGGAGCGCGCAACGGTTCAGATGCTCGCGGTCGCTGCCATCATAGCGCGGGGCGGCGCCAAGGAAGACCTGCCCGGGAAAGACGCGGGCGGCGCGGCGCAGGTGATCGGCCGTTTGCGCATCCCCCGGCCCTTTCTGCGGCAGGGCGATCAGGATCATGCCCTCGCCGCCCTCCAGCAGGTCGCGCAGGTCGAGGTGGCACTGGCCCTTCTCGGCCCGCCGTTTGCCCAGCGTCAGAAGGCGGCTGAGCCGGGCATAGGCGGCGCGATCGGTGGGCAGCGCCAGCCAGTGAGCCGGGCTGTCGCGCAGCACAAGGCGGCACCCGGCAATGAGGCGCGGCAGATGCGGGGCGGATCGGGGACGGGCTTTCTGGCCTGCCGCCCCGTTGCCCGAAACGGGCATGCCGTCGCCCGCGGCAGGTGCTGCAGCCTGTTGAGAGGCCGCGTCGCAGGCCGCAGATATCGGCGCGCCTGACCGGGGCGCCAGTTCGGCGCGGGTCTCGGCGCCGGTCCCGCCGGCCCCAAGGACAGCTTCGGCGGCGTGACCTGCGTGGCCTTCCGCATCAGCATCGGCCCCGGCCTGCCCCCCCATCTTAGGCGCGATGCCGGACAGAACTGCGCGCGCCCTTGCCGCGCCTGACGCGGCAACTCCCGGCCCTTCATCCCCCGCTCCGGTCGCCTTTGGTGCCGAAACGCCCGTATCGGCATCAATGCCAGTATCGGCATCAGTATCGGGGTCGGGGTCGGGGTAAAGCGCAGTTTCAGGGCGCAGGTCGTCAAGCGCCAATCTGGCCGTCTTCTGCGCGCCGCCCTCCTCTGCCCCGCCTGTCATGAGCTGTTCCGGGCGAGCAACCGTGGCACCGGTGCCCACATCCTGACGGCTGCAGGGGTCGATCTGGCGGGCAGAGCGGATGGCGATCGCCTCGTCCACCTCGCGTTGCAATTCCTTGAGAGCGGAGAAGCCCCGCACCACGCCCGCCAGAGAGTTGCGGTCGGTGATGGCGATGGCCTCCAGCCCCAGTTCGGCGGCACGGGTGACCAGTTCCTCGGGATGGGAGGCGCCGGTCAGGAAGGTGAAGTTGGAGGTCACGCAAAGCTCTGCATAGCGTGGCGTCTCCTCGCTGGGGGGCGGGCTGCGCCTGTCCGCGGGGGGCATGACCGTCGCGGCGCGCGGCGCAGGGGTGGCAGAGGGCAGAGCTGCCGCGTCAGGCGCGGCAGGGGTCTTCCCGGCCTTGGCGGATGGCCTCGGCTTTGACGTGGGAACCGCCCCGGTGGGAGATCTGTCGCCACAGGGCGCCGATGCCGGCCCCGCATCCGGGCCGGGACCGGCATCTGCACCGGGCTTGGCTTTGGCTTTGAGCTTTGGCAGGAGGGGCTCACCGTCCGGCACGTTGCGAAGAGGGGCGGCGCCGGAAGACGCATCATCGCGAAATGGCGCTTCGGATGTCGCGCAGCCCGCCGCCGCCCCCGCCTTAGGGAGGTCGCTCATCGGGACGCCCCGGCCGTCCTTCCCCGGAGAGCGGCCCTGTCCGGGCTGGGCCCCGGCCCCGTCATGCAAATTCCCCCTGCACGAACCAGCCCGGCGCCTGTGGGGTGTGATAGAGCCAAAGACGCCGCCCCTGCCGCGTGTCCACCTTCCAGTAATCGCGCAGGCCGGAACGCCAGGCATCCTCTTGCAGCCACCATTCGGGGGCGATGCGTTCGGGGCCTGCCGCGCGTTCCGTGGTCAGTGACATGGCGCGCCAGCGGAAGCTGCGCGGCGGTTTGCGCCCTGCCCCGCCGATGGGTTCGGGCGGAAACAGCCGCAAGGGGCGCGGGCGCAGGGCAACGAAACTGCCGCCCGGATCGGACCATGCGGCGGGGGCCACGAGGAAGCTGCGCTCGGGGATATGGCTGTCGGCGGGCAGGAAGCGGTGGATGTTCTCCAGCCCGATGCGGTTGCCGATCCGGGTCATCAGATCCTCCAGCCGCCCCGCACCCTGCCCGGCCTGCGCATGGGAAAGCTGCTGCACCGGCAGATCCTCGACCTGCACGGCCTCCAGCCGCATCTGATCGATGCCGAAACCGGCCTCGACCTCTGCCACGCCACGTTCGAAGAGCGGCAGGATGCGGGCGGGGTCACGCATTGGGCTGGCCAGGCGCAATTCCACCTGCTGATGGCCCATATCGACGCGGCGCAGGGTCAGGCGCAGCAGGCGCGCGCCGGTTTCGCGCGCCTTCAGACGGGCGCAAAGCTGATCCAGAAGCCGCGCCGTGCCCGCCATCACATCGCCGGTCAGGCCAATGGGATCAGGCAGGGTCAGGCGGGTGCTGTAGACGGGCGGGTCCGGCAGGGGCGCGATCGCCTCTGGCACCTCGCCCAGCGCCTGATCCAGACGCAAGAGCGGGCCGGGGCCAAAGCGGCGCGTGACGGTCGCGCGCGGCAGGCGGTGCAGGTCGGACACGCTGCGCAGGCCCAGCCGTTCCAGCGCGATGCAGGTCTGCGGCTCCAGCCGCAGCGCGGCGATGGGCAGCGGGCCGATGCGGCGCAGCGCCTCGCCCGGCCCGGCGATGCCCTGACCGAACCGCGCCAGCGCCCATGCGCCGCCCCGCGACCCCGCCAGCCCGAGTTGCACCGTCAGGCCCGCGCGCGACAGGCGCAGGCGCATATCGTCCAGCATCTGCGCCTCGCCGCCGAACAGATGCGCCGCGCCGGTGACATCCAGCACCAGCCCGTCGCGCCCTTCCAGCCCGACCCAGGGACAATAGCGCCCGGCCCAGCGGGCCAGCGCGCGCAGGAACCCCGCATCGCCGCGCGGATCGGCGGGGCGGGTCTGAAGCCCGGGTTGCAGCGCGCGCGCGTCGGTCACCGTCATGCCCGGCGCCAGCCCCTGCCCCGCAGCCACCGCATTGGCACAATAGAGCCGGTCTGCATTGCCTTCGCTCAGCGTCAGCGCAAACGCCCCTTCGACCGGGCGCAGGCGCAGCGCGCGATCACTCGCGAACCTTGGAAACCACAATGATACGACGCGACGCGACATCCCAGCGAACCACCCAATCAACCAATGTTCCCTTTTTGTTCTTGATAAGAGACCAGCGCAGCAGAGTCGAGTCCTGCCTGTCAAAATACGGCGCGCACCGCCAGCGCGTCTCGGCCGCGTTGCTGCCCATGCCCTCGGGCACAATCAGCAGGCCGGGCGTCTTGCCCGCGGTGGCCGCCAGTTGCAGCCGGCGGCCTTCGGTCAGGCCGATGGGCTGGGAAATCTCGGCCACGACCAGCCCCAGCGCGCCGTCGCGCAGGCCTTCCTCGGCCACAGCCAGAACATCGGTCTGGGTCTTGCAACGTGCGGTCAGCAATTGGCCGGGATCCCGGAATTCGGACAGGGCCACGGGGTTCAGCCCGTCCTGGCGCCAGTCCTCGACCGCCCAGAGCACCGGCCCCTCGACAGCCGCGAAACAGGCCGCCGCAAAGCCCGCAGCACCGGGGCCGCAAACCTCGTGCGTGCGGTGGCCGCGCAGGGGAAAGACGGCCGGGAAGTCGGTTGTGATCTGATCGCTTTGCATGCTGCGCCCCATGAAACGGAAACGCCGGGGCCAATGCAAGCCTCTCTGCGCGTCACCAGCTTCGCGCCCTGTTCTTGTACCGTGCGGACAAGGGCAAGCCACTGCCGGATACAGGAAAAACCCCCCTGGACCGGGGCGTGAGGCACTGCCTAAAAATTGTGCGTCGCCCACAAAAAGCTGAATTTTTTCACGCGCCCCCTTCCATCCCGGCCACTTGTCCTGTTTGCTGGTCCCAAGGGTCAATTGGCGGGTAAGATGGCAACAGAATATTTCAACGAGATGTTCGACGGCACCACGGTGCGAGACCCGTACCGTTTTCTGGAAAACTGGCTGAAAGACATGCCGCACGAGCTGCGGCATATGAAGCAATCCGAAGCGGAGGCGCTGTTCAGGCGCATCGGGATCACCTTCGCGGTCTATGGCGAGGCGGCGGATACCGACCGGCTGATTCCCTTCGACATGTTCCCGCGCGTCTTTACGGCCGACGAGTGGCGCAAGCTGGAACGCGGGATCAAGCAGCGGGCACGCGCGCTCAACGCCTTTCTGGCCGATGTCTATGACCGCGGAGAGATCATACGGGCCGGTCGCATCCCGGCCGAGCTGGTCTATCGCAACGAGGCCTACGAGCTTGCCGTGACCGGGTTCCGCCCGCCGCTGGGCGTCTACAGCCATATCGTGGGCATTGATCTGGTCCGCACCGGGCCGGACCAGTTCTTCGTGCTGGAAGACAATTGCCGGACGCCTTCGGGTGTCAGCTATATGCTGGAAAACCGCGAGATCATGATGCGCATGTTCCCCCAGCTTTTCCAGGAGAACCGAATCGCCCCGGTGGATGGCTATGCGCGGCTGCTGCGGCGCACGCTGACCGATGTGGCCCCCGCGAAATGCGACAGCGACCCGACGGCGGTGATCCTGACGCCGGGCCGGTTCAACAGCGCCTATTACGAACACAGCTTCCTTGCCGACCTGATGGGCGTGGATCTGGTGGAAGGTCAGGACCTGTTCGTGGATGGCGATTACTGCTGGATGCGCACCACCGAGGGCCCGCGCCGGGTGGATGTGATCTATCGCCGGATCGACGATGCCTTCATCGACCCGCTATGCTTCCGCCCGGATTCGATGCTGGGCGTACCGGGGCTGATGAATGTCTACCGCTCTGGCGGGGTGACGATCTGTTCCGCGCCGGGTGCCGGCGTTGCCGATGACAAGGCGATCTATATCCACGTCCCCGAGATGATCCGCTTTTACCTGGGCGAAGAGCCCATCCTGCAAAACGTGCCGACCTGGCAATGCGCCAAGCGGGACGAGTGCAAATACGTGCTGGAGCACCTGTCGGAGCTGGTGGTCAAGGAAGTCCACGGATCGGGCGGCTACGGGATGCTGGTCGGCCCCAAGGCCAGCAAGGGCGATATCGAGGCTTTTGCCTCCAAGATCCGTGAAAATCCTGCCAATTACATCGCCCAGCCGACGCTGGCGCTGTCCACGACCCCCACATTCGTGGAGGAAGGCGTGGCCCCGCGCCATGTCGACCTGCGCCCCTATTGCCTTGTCGGCAAGGACGTCAACCTGGTGCCGGGCGGGCTGACCCGCGTGGCCCTGACCGAAGGCTCCCTGGTGGTGAACTCGTCGCAGGGCGGCGGGGTGAAAGACACCTGGGTACTCGCGGAGTGATGCCATGCTGAGCCGGACCGCCGCAAACCTCTACTGGATCGCCCGCTACATGGAGCGCGCCGAGATGACCGCGCGCATGCTTGAAGTGGGCAGCCGCAACGCGCTGTTGCCCAATATCGGTGACGGGTATCGCAACGAATGGTCTGCGATCCTTGAAACCTGCGGGGCCACCGAACGCTTTACCGAGAAATTCGGAGAGCCGGTGCAGCACAATATCGAGACGTTCCTGTTCTTCGACCTTGGCAACCCGTCCTCGATCGCGTCGTGCATTTCGATCGCGCGGGAAAATGCGCGCGTGGTGCGGACCGCGCTGACATCGCTGGTCTGGGATGTGCTGAACTCTGCCTTTCAGGAGCTCAACCAGATGCGCCGGACAGAGCGGTCGAAACTGCCCCTGTCGGACCTGATCGACTGGACGGTGAAAACCTGCGCGCTGGTGCGCGGTGCTATCGAGAGCACACAGCTGCGCAATGACGGGTTCTATTTCACCCAGCTTGGATATGCGGTGGAACGGGCTGACAACACAGCGCGCCTGCTGGACGTGAAATATTACGTGCTGCTGCCCGGCACCTCTTATATCGGGTCGGGGCTGGACACCTATCAATGGACAACGCTGCTGCGGGCGCTGTCGGCCTCGCGCGCCTTCAACTGGACCTACAAGGGCGAGCTGAACGCGCAGAAAGTGGCCCATTTCGTCATCCTTAACCAGCAATCGCCGCGATCGCTGCTCTCCTGCGCGAGGCTGGCGTCGGATCATCTGGACCACCTGTCGCGCGGCTACGGGACATGCAGCACGTCCCAGACCTGCGCCCGCTCTTTGGTGGCAGAGCTTGCAGAGGCAGGCGTGCAGGACATCTTTGACGAGGGGCTGCACGAATTCCTGACCCGTTTCATCCTGGAGATCGGCAAGCTCGACATGTCGATCACCGACAATTACCTGCGGGGTGAGTTCTGATGCATCTGCATGTCACGCATATCACCCGCTACCGGTTCGAAAAGCCGCTGTCCCGCGTCACGCAGAGCCACCGGCTGACACCGGCCAGTTTTGACGGGCAGACCGTGCAAACCTGGCTGATCGAGGCCGAGGGCGCCACGCGCGGGGCCTGTTTCCGCGACGGCGCGGGCGACGAGATCCAGACCCTGGCCTTCAAGGGGCCGGTGTCATCCATTGATGTGATCGTGACCGGCGAGGTCATCACCACTGACACGTCCGGCGTGTTGCGCGGCCATGCCGAAACCGCCAACCCGTTGACTTACCTGCGCGAAACGCCGCTGACCCTGCCGGATGAAAACATCCGCAAGCTGGCCGAGGCCGCGCTGGACGCGGTTCCTGAAAGCGATCTTCTGGCGCGCGCGCATGCGCTGGCCACGGCCGTGGCCAAGGCCATCACCTACGCCCCCGGAGAGACAGAGGCCCATACGACCGGGGCAGAGGCGCTCAAACAGGGCAAGGGCGTGTGCCAGGATCATGCCCATGTGCTGATCTCTGCCGCGCGGCTTTTCGACCTGCCCGCGCGTTACGTGTCGGGCTATCTTTTCGCCGGCGAAGAGGATGGCCCGGTCGAGGCATCGCATGGCTGGGCAGAGATTTTCGTGGCTGGGCTGGGCTGGGTCGGGTTCGACGCGGCAAATGCCTGCTGCCCCGACGACCGCTATATCCGGCTGGGATCGGGGTTGGAGGCATCGGATGCCGCACCGATCCGCGGCATCGTCGGCGGGCAATCCTGCGAGGGTCTGGAAGTGTCGGTGATGATACGGCCGGCAAAGCCGATGCAGCAGGGCCAGCAGCAGTAACGTTTGGGCAATCGAAGCTGACAGGTCCAAAGGGGCATTGCCGCCCCGGGTCGAAGCGCCTATCTTGCGTCGGCACGAAACAAGGTAACCTGTTATGACGTATTGCGTGGGACTTCTTCTTGATGCAGGCATCGTCCTGTTGTCCGACACCCGCACAAATGCCGGGCTGGACAACATTTCGACCTATCGAAAGATGTTCACCTTCGAAGAACCGGGCGAGCGGGTTATCGCGATTCTGACGGCGGGCAGCCTGTCGGTCACGCAGACCGTTCTGGCGCGTCTGACCGAAGCCGCAGAAGACCCGGATGCGTCCGAGACGACCTCTATCCTGAAGGCGCCGTCGATGTTGCGGGTGGCGCAGATGATCGGGTCAACCCTGTCTGACGTGACCGCGGAAATCTCGGGCCGGATGAACCGGATGAGCCAGAGCGCCAGTGCCTCGCTGATCGTGGCGGGCCAGCGCAAGGGCGGACCGATGCGGCTGTTCCTGATCTACAAGGAAGGCAATTTCATCGAGGCTACGCGCGACACGCCCTATCTGCAAATCGGCGAGCATAAATACGGCAAGCCGATTCTCGACCGGGTGGTGACGCCGGAAACCTCGCTGATGGATGCGCAGAAGGCCGTGCTGCTGTCGATGGATTCGACCCTGCGGTCGAACCTGAGCGTCGGCATGCCGCTGGATCTGTGCGTGATCGAATGTGATGGCCTCAAGGTCTCGCAGCGGCGCCGGATCGAGCCTGAAGACCCGCAATTCTCCAAGATGAGCAAGGCTTGGTCAGAGGCGCTGCGCCGCGCCTATACCGAGATCGAGATCTAGGGCGCGCCGCGAATTCCCCACCAGACCGGCGCGCAAGCCTTTGAAATCGCGCCCAGATTAGAGAAATCGCATGTATCTGTGGCAACCGGCCCGGAGATATGCAAAAGTGCCTCCGGTTAGTAGGAGGTAATCATGAGTTTATTGCAAGCACTGGCGGAAGCCGTGGTAAATGTATCGGCATCGAAGGGCGGCGCAAGAGCGGCGCAGCCAGGCCGGACCGGCGGTGGCGGCCTTTTCGGCCAGCAATCCGGCCAGCAATCCGGCCAGAGTGGCGGCGGCATCGAGGATATGCTGGGCTCCCTTCTGGGCGGACAGGCACAGCAATCCGGCGGAGCGGCGCAAGGCGGTCTGGGTGGTCTGCTGGAGCAACTGGCCGGCGGTCAGGGCGGATCTTCGGGTGGGCTTGACGATATCATCGGACAATTGACCTCTGGCGGGAACGGCCAAAGCGGCGGGCTTGGTGGCCTTGTCGGGGCGCTGACCAGCGCGTTGGGACAGGGGGGCGCGAGTGCCTCTGCCGGCGGCGATTCCTTTGGGAACATGCTGAACCAGACGATTTCCAACCGGGGCAAGGCGGTGGCACCGCCCCAGCCCACGCCCGAGCAGGACGCAGCGGCCGGGCTGATGCTGCGGGCGATGATCCAGGCGGCGAAATCGGACGGGAAATTCGACCAGTCGGAACAGCAAAAGCTGCTGGGCCGGCTTGGCGATGTCAGCGCGATGGAACGGCAGTTCGTGAATGACGAGCTGGCCAAACCAGTTGACGTGGCGGGGCTGGCCCGTGACATCCCGCGCGGGCTGGAACATCAGGTCTACGCGATGTCGGTTCTGGGCATCGACCTCGACAACAAGAACGAAGCGCAATACCTGCACCAGCTGGCGCAGGCCGTGGGCCTTGACCAGAACACGGTCAATCAGGTGCATGCGCAGCTGGGCGCGCCCGCGCTTTACGGCTGAGCCCAACCGGCCGCGTACCGGAAATTCACACAGTATGAAGCCGGGGAACAGGGGCACCTTTCCCCGGCTTTTGCATGATGCGCCGGGGGTGATCCGGTGACCTGCCCTACAGCTCCCACCCGAGGGTGCGGAACCGCGCGATCAGCTTGTCCACGTGATCTTCGTCTTCGATGTCGATCGCGTTCATCTTCCAGAACCAGTAAAGATATTTCGCGAAATCCGGCCTCATCTGCGCGGCTTTGTCAAAGGCCCCGGCGACACCCAGATCGGGGACGCTGGCGCAGATGTGGTGGAAATCCACGCCCGCGAACAGAACCGCAGGCTTGCCGAAAAACATCGCGTGGAAGGCGGCGCTGGAATTCTCTGTCACGACCAGATCGCAGGTGGTCAGCGCGCATGTCATCGCCAGCGGCTCTATCCGGAACCTGTCATGGCGCCGCTCAAGCTCTGCCAGTGCGGCGCTTTCTTCGTCGCTGTAGCTTTCGGTCGGGTGCAGGGTGGCCACGATGGGCCGGTCGGTATGGGCCAGCGTCTGCTCTATCATCTCGACCGGCGAGGCGGACTGGAAGGAGCGTTGCGTCAGCAGCTTGCCCTGAAGCGGCATATAGATGAAGCCCTGCCGCGTCGCCTGCCCTGCCCCGGCGCCGTAGAGCCTGTGCTGCCAGCTGTCAAAAAAGCGCGCAGCCGGTTTCGCATCTATCGCCTCCGGCACGAATTCCGCGCGTGCGGTTTCCCAAAGCCACCTTTCCGCGATGCGTTCGATCCGCCAGAAATGGCCTGCGTAAAGGCGGCGATAGACCAGCCCGTTCTGCCCGATCGGCGCGGCCATGTGGACAAGGCTCATCTGGGTGGAATCGGCGGCCTGCCGGTGGCGCGGGGCGTTTCGCGACAGGACGATATCGCGCCCCGTGCGTCGCCCGACCTCGCGCATCGCGTTGCAGATTTCGTGGCTGCCGTCCCGTGCCCGTTTCAGGCTGTCGCTGGTCAGATACAGACGGATGCCCGGTTTGGCCCGCGCAGCCTCGCCCGGTGCGGCGGAGCTATAGGCGTTCTGCGCGATGGGCCGCAGCCGGGCCAGCGTGCGCTGCTTTGCATCGGTGCGGTCCTTTTGCTTTTGCGGCACATGGACGAGCGTCGCCAGAATGCGTGCAAAAAGCAGGAAGGCCACCCCCGGATCATCGGGCCCGACAAGGCGGTAGCCGTCGAAAAACGCAGCCATCGCGTCGTCCGGGATCACCTGCCCCGGCCGCAGATCCGTTTCCCCCCGCAGGATCGACGTGTAATCCAGCAGGATCTTGGCGATGTCGTACCCCACCGGCGCGTGCTGATCCTTGGAGATGTCGATCCCCGCCATGCGCTGGCCGTCGAAGATCAGGTTGCGCATGTGAAAGTCACCGTGCTGAGCAGCCGTGACAGTCTTTTGCCCCGCCACTTCCGGCGCCATCGACACGATCTTGTCGATGCCTTGCAGGAAAAGCGGCTTGGCCGCGACACGCAGCTCTCCGGCCAGAATCCGTTCGCGCAGGCCGGTGTAGTAGGCGACCGTATGGGCGGGCTGAAACGCTATCTCCTGCGGCGCCCCGGCGCGGTGATAGGCGTCAAGCCAGCGCCCGGCAAGCACCAGCAGGCGCAGCTGCTCTACCCTGTCGAAACAGGCGTCGCGCATATATTCCGAAAGCGGTCGGCCCCTCATATATGTCATCAGGCTGGCCTGATGATCGGCGTCGAGGTAGACGGGCCGCGGCAGGGTCAGCTCCGCCGAATGGGGGAACGCCTCATGCGCCTTGGCCTGCATGTGATAATCCGCGGCAAAGCCTTCGGCAGCGACGGGGCGCAGCTGGAACTTGTAGGTCAGCGCATCGTGGTCGGGATGTGCCACGCGGTGACTGATACGCGCGATCTCGGCGTCTTCGCGTTTTGACAGGCGGGTGAAGGACCACCCGTCGCGGGGCAGACCGGCGCGGCCCGAGACATCCTTCCACGCGTCCAGCGCAGCGGCTTCCAGCTCGGAAAGCTGGTCCAATGACTTCATGAAGTTCCGTCCCCCCCGTCGCGTCGCATACAATGTGCAGAATATGTCTGGCTTACGCAAGTTTGACGCGACGGGCCCCAAGGTCAGGGGGCGCGGCGGGTTTTGCCCTTGATCCCGGCCTGTCCGCCCTACACTCTTGCCCATGACAGCAGGAGGATGCAGATGCGCAAGATCCAGAGCCAGGGGGTCCATCACATCACCCTTGTGGGTGCCGACCGGCAGACCTCGATCGATTTCTGGGAGGGGCTGCTTGGCATGCCCTTTGTCTTTGACCAGCCCAATCTGGACGACCCCGAAGAGGGGCATATCTATTTCGATCCCGGTGACGGGCGGCTGATCACCGTTTTCACCAACGAGAACCGCACACCCGATATCCGCCGCACCCCGACAGAGCCGGGCTGCGTGCATCATCTGGCTTTCTCGATCAGTCAGGCGAGTTTCTGGCAGGTGGTCGAACGGCTGGACGAGCGCGGGATAAAACATTCCGGCCCCAAGGATCGCGGTTTCATGGATTCGATCTATTTCAAGGACCCGATGGGCCTGCTGATCGAGCTTGCCTCCTACCGGTTCGAGCCGCCCGAAGGCTGCCGCCATGCCGACGTGATGATCGAGGCGCACCGCATCCGTATGGGTCGCGGTGATCACCATATCGACCGCATCCACATCGCCGACGCCATCGAGGCGCTGACCACGCAGAGGCACCAATCCCTGTCCGAAGACCGCTCTCCCAGGAACCCGTATTGAGGGCGCGGTCGGCGCATTGCCCGCCCGTATCCTGATCGTTTTGCCCGCGATGCGGGCCGAATGCGACGGCCTATGCCGGTGTCGCAAACGGCCTTTTTCTGCAAATTGTCGAGGCTCTGGCATGGGTTGCGCACCGCCATGCCCTTTTTCCCAGCCGTGTTCGAGGGCAGCCGGACCTGATCAAAAGAACGGCCGGCGCGCGGGTTCGCAGCCCTAAAACGAGCCTGCAGTGTTGACATTTGCCCCTAATGACGCCCGGATGACGGGGTTGGGTAGCTGGCAAGCCTCCCTGCAGAAACAGGAAAAGACGATCGATCCTCAAAGAAGGTCGGCGAAACTTGAAAAACGAAACGCAACAGACAACAGGGATAAACCTATGAATCTGAAAACTCTCGCAACGACGCTCGTGGTGTCAGCACTTAGCGTCACCGCCGCTTCGGCCGATATTCTGGACACGATCAAGGAACGCGGAAAGCTGATCGTCGGCACAAAGGCCGACTACAAGCCTTATGGGTTTCTGGACACAGACGGCAACATCATCGGGATTGAACCTGATCTTGCGAAAGACGTGGCCGACAAGCTGGGCGTGGAGGTTGAATTCGTGCCGGTTGTCAGTTCCAACCGGATGCAGTTTCTGGAGCAGGGCAAGATCGACCTGATGATCGCCACGATGACGGACAAGCCGGATCGTCGCGAAATCGTCCTGATCCCGGACCCCAATTACTACTCGTCTGGCACGAATGTCCTGGCGCTGAAAAGCCTTGGCCTGAAAGAATGGGAAGACCTGCGCGGCAAGCCGGTCTGCGGCATTCAGGGCGCGTTCTACAACAAGGCGACCTCGCAGACTTACGGCGCCGAGATTGTCGCGTTCAAGGGCACGGCAGAGGCCTATTCAGCGTTGCAGGGCGGCAATTGCGCGGCGTTCGTCTATGATGACAGCGCCATTGTCGCCAAGGCGGCAGAGCCGGAATGGGCTGACTATGAAATGCCGCTTCAGACCATCGATGACGCGCCTTGGGGACTGGCTGTTGCCTTGGGCGAGGACAATTTCGCCGAGCTGATGAGCGAGATGATTATCGACTGGCACAAATCCGGCCGCATCCTTGAGCTTGAGACCAAATGGGGCGTCACCAACACCCCGTTCGCACAAGCCATGCACGAAAAATACAAATAAAAACAGGACCGGGCGGGCCCCCGAGGGTCCGCCACTCCGTGCCGTCTGAGGGGTGCAGGGATGGAATTCGTATTCGACTGGTTTCGGACCCTGTATCAGGAGACGGGCATAAACCTGCCGTTTCTTTACGACGAATATGACCGCAACCGGATGATCGGCGGGTTTCTCACGACGATCTGGCTGTCGCTGGTGTGTTTGTTCTTTTCCGTCATCATCGGCGTCATTGGCGCGTGGCTGCAGGGGTCATCGTTCAAATGGACCCGGCGCATCGTGAACGGCTATATCCAGCTGTTCCGGAACACGCCGCCATTGGTGCAGCTGTATTTCTTCTACTTTGCCATCGGAACGCTTCTGCCGCGGGTTGAGAACGACTGGGGCGGGCAATCGCCTATCCTGGGCAGCTTTGCCTGGGCGGCGATTTCGCTGTCTTTCTTTGCCGGCGCCTTCAACGTCGAGATTTTCCGGTCGGGCATCGAGGCCGTTCCCAAATCCACCGTCGAAGCGGCAGAGGCGCTTGGCTTTTCGAAGCTGCAGATCTACCGCGACATCACATTGCCGCTGGCGTTTCGGGTGGTGTTGCCTGCGCTGAACAACAACCTCGTCAATCTGGTGAAAACCACCACCCTGGCCTATGCGATCGCGGTTCCCGAAATGCTGTACGAGGCCAACCAAATCTGGTCGGACAATGTGAACGTGACCGAGATGATGATTTTCCTGCTTCTGGCCTATTTCGCGCTGGTGGGCGTGCTGGTCAGCGGCATGAACCGCTGGGAACGTGCGATGAAAATTCCGGGGTATGGCTGATGACATATAGGACCGACCTGCCCGTGATGCTGCCTGTGAAACGGCCCGAGGCCGAGCCCTTTCTGGGGCTGAAGCTGTGGCATATGCTGCCGATTGCCCTGATTGCCATCATCGGTCCCAGCCTTGCATTTGCGCAATCTTCTGCCGACGGGCAGACGCCTTTTGGCATCTTGCTGAACTGGGCGCCCCTGCTGCTCAAAGGGTTCATCTTCAACCTTGTCATCTCTGTCAGCGCGATGGCGTTGGGAACGGTCGGCGGCGCGATATTGGGGCTGGGGCAGATATCGCTCTTTGCACCAACGCGCCACGGCTCGTGGTTCGTGACACAGTTTTTCCGCAACGCACCATGGCTCGTCCTGCTGTTTTTCGCGATGTTCCTGTTGCCGTTCGAAATCAACGTCTTTGGGCTCAAGATACCGTTTCCGGATTGGTTCAAGGCGATCCTTGGCTTGTCCCTGCCGGTGATGGCCAACGTGTCCGAGATCGTGCGGGGCGCGGTCAGATCCTTGCCAAGCGGGCAATGGGAAGCAGCCGAGAGCCTTGCCTATACACGCCTGCAGACCCTGTGGCTGATCATCCTGCCGCAATGCGTGAAGCGGATGCTGCCACCATGGATGAACCTCTACTCCATCCTGACTATGGCTACTGTTCTGGCCTCGATCGTGGGTGTGAACGAGGTCATGACCCTGACCGGACAGGCGCTGGCATCGGAAGGCGGGCGCCCGGATCTTCTGGCGCCCTTCTATGGCTTCGTCCTGCTGCTGTTCTTTGTCTACTGCTATCCAATCGCGAAATTCACTGTGTGGTTGGAAAAGAAATACGCTGTCATCACCTGAGGAAACGACATGAACTGGACCCCTGCAGACCCGATGGTCTCCCTCAAGGATGTGCACAAATCCTTTGGCGAGTTGAAAGTGCTGAACGGCGTCTCGCTTGACGTGATGAAGGGCGATGTCATCTGCATCATCGGGCCGTCAGGGTCGGGCAAGTCGACGCTGATCCGCTGCGTGAATGCGCTGAACGACATCCAGAAGGGCTCCATTCTGGTGGAGGGTCAGGAGGTCAACGACCCCAACCTCGACAAGCTGGAACTGCGCAAGAAAGTCGGAATGGTCTTTCAGCAGTATAACCTGTTTCCGCACAAGACCGCCCTGCAAAATGTGATGATGGCCCCCGTTCGCGTGTTGAAGCAGGACAAGGCCAAGGCCGAGGAAACGGCGCGGGCGCTGATCAGAAAGGTGCGTCTGGAAGGCAAGGAAAACGCCTATCCGGGCGAGCTGTCAGGTGGCCAGCAGCAGCGCGTGGCGATTGCACGGTCCCTTGCCATGCAGCCGGATGTCATCCTGTTTGACGAGGTGACGGCGGCGCTTGACCCTGAAACCGTGGGGGAGGTCTTGCAGACCATCAAGGATCTGGCCGAAGACGGCATGACCTGCATTCTTGTGACCCATGAAATGGCGTTTGCCCGCGAAGTGGCGGATCATATCTATTTCACAGATCGCGGTGTCATCGTCGAGCATGGCCCGCCCGAGACGTTCTTCAAGAACGCGCAGGACCCGCGCACCAAGGAATTCCTCAGCCAGATCCTGTGATGCGGCTTTGGTGGTGAATGGGGTGCCAGAGCGTTCTGACAAATCGCTCGGGTCAGCTTTCGCCGTCAAACGACGCCCCCTCTCTGCTGCTATCGCTGGCCCTGCAAGGGCAGTCCGGCCTCAGTAGTCCTTTTCGAAATAGATGCCGATACCGGTGTCGCCGTCCGAAGACACCCTGCCCCGCGCAGTAACGGTCGGAGAGATGGTGAGGTTCAGGTTGATCTCGCTCTCGCCGGTCGCGTCGACCGTGACGTCGGTATAGACATTCTCCGAGATATACTTGCCGACGCGCAGGCCAACCGTGCCGTCCTCGTCCGATGTCACATCCAGATCGTCCACGCCAAAACCCAGCCGCAGGCGGTTCACGATGGTGTCGCCGCTCTTGCCCACCAGCGTGTTCACGGCGGCTGCGATGCGCAGGGCCTGAAAGGCCGACAGCTCTGACAGGTCGCGCCCGAACAGAAGCTGCGACAGCACTTCTTCCTCGGGCAGTTCGGGGGTGGAGGTGATGGTCACCTCGGGGTCCGATGCCAGCCCTTCGATGATGATCTGCACCGTGACGTCGCTGGCATCGGTTTCAGCAACGATGCGCAGGTAGGGGTCGAAATTCCCGCGCAGCTGCGCCCTGCCCTCGGTCAGGTCCAGCCGTTTGCCAAGGATATCGAACCGCCCGCGAATGAGGCTGAATTCGCCCTGCGGCACGACATCACTGGTGGTGCCGGTCAGGCGCAGCTCTCCGCCCAGTTCGGCATCCAAACCCCGGCCACGCACGAAGATCCGGGCGGGGGCCTCGATCACAAGGTCAAGCGGATAGGACGGCCCGGTGCTGCCCTGACTGGCAGAGCTGCTGCCGCCACTGCTTTCACCCTTGCCCGCGCGGTCCAGCGTGGCGCGCACATCGGCGGGGGCGCTCACATGGCGCAGGCCAAAGACGCTGCCGGAGGGGCCGGTTCCGGTATCGGCAACGCTCAGTTCGACAGAGTTCAGCGTCAGCGTCCCGGCCACGACGGCACCACCGGTCAGCGGGCCGCGCAGGGTGATCTGGCCGTCGGCATCGGCCTCGTAAAGGCCGGGTTTGACCAGTTCGATCCCGTTGAGGGCCAGCGCCAGATCCGCCGGGTAGGAGGGCGTCAGCGTGATCGGCCCGGCCAACCGCAGCCTGCCGCCCGAGGACAGCCTGCCCTGCAGGTCAAGCACCGCGCGCCCGCCACCAAGCGTGGCCGTCCCCGCGATCCGGTTGACCGCGATCCCGGCGCTTGGCACCACGATCTGAGCCTGGCTGAGCGTGGCCGTCCCCGACAGCGATTGCAGCGCGAGCGGGCCGTTGATGGCGATGTCGAAACCCACCCCGCCAGAGATCAGGTTGGGCGCTGTAAGGCTGCTGACCAGCCCCAGCGGCGCATTGCCCCGCACCCGCAGGTCGGCACGCCCGCCAGAGGCATCATACTGACCATCAATATCGGCGGCGATGCCGCCCGGTCCGGTCGCAGAGACATCGACCGTGTAGGGCCCGCCCGCCCCGGTGATCAGGCCGCGCGCCGTGGCCCGGCCCGAGAAGTCCGATGCGTAAATCCCCACGTCCCGCAGCGCTGCGGAAAACCGCAGGCGGCTGTTTTGCGGCGAGAGCGATCCGGTCATGTCGGCGGTCAGTTCCGGCGTGGCGATGTCCAGCCGGTCAAAGACCAGCGTGCCGGATTCGCGCCGCACCGAAAGCTCTGCCGTGCTGCGCCCTGCCAGCAGCCGGTCAACCTCTGTCATGCCGATGCGCATCGACTGGCCCGTGACGCTGGCCGTGGCCGAAAGATCCCCCGATACAAGATAGGTGCCAGAGCCTGACAGCGCCACGCCACCGCCCAGCGGCCGCCCGACGATGCGCGCATAGGCGGACAGGTCCTGCACATTGGCGCTGCCCTCGCCCGTGACGGACACAAAGGCCATGTCATCGGTCAGGGCGGTCCCTCGGGCGCTGAGCGCGGCCCCGCCCGGCCCGGTGCCGTCCACGTCAAAGACCCAGTCATCGCCCGACTGGCTGACCGTGCCGTTGATCGTCGCAACCCCGCTCAGCGCGCTGTCCAGCCGGCCCGCATCACGCGCGGTCAGGGTGAAGCTGCCCGCGCTGTCACCATCGATCAGCGTGCCTTCTGCATCAAGCCGCAGCCCCTCTGCATCGATCTCTGCGCTTTCCAGCGTCAGGCCCTCGGCATCCTTGCGCGCTGCCACGGCCAGCGTCGCCGGCCCCGCAAAGAGCCTGTCGAAATTCTGCTGCGCGATCGACAGGTCCAGCGTGGTGCCATTGGCCGTGACGTCAAAATACTGCGTTTCGGGGTCGAACTTCCCGGTGATATCCAGCGTCGCCGCCCCGCCCAGGGAGCGCCCCGCCAGCGCCGAGAATGCGCCCAGATCGGCGGCCTGCAACCGCCCATCGCCGGTCACCGATTGCACCGCGCCATCGCGCATCAGGGCCTGCCCCTTTGCGGTGACCCGCGCCTCTCCCGGGCCGGAACCGTCCAGGTTGAAATCCCATGTCTCGCCGTCCTGACGAAAGGTGCCAGAGACCCGTCCGGCCCCGTCAAGGCGCGGCTCTATCAATGCAGCGTCCGGCGTGACCAGAGAAAAGGCGCCGCTGCTTGCGCCCGTGGCAAGCGTGCCGCTGGCCGTAAGCCGCGTGTCATTCGCCTCGATCGCGAAAGCGTTCAGACGGATGCCGGTTTCATTGCGCAGGGCCGACATGGACAGGTTTGCCTCGCCTGCAAACAGCCGGTCAAAATGCGCCTGTCCCAGCGACAGATCCCGCGTCGTGCCCTCTGCCGTCAGGTCAAACCCGCCCGAAAGCGGCAGGACGCTCCCCCCGATTGTCAGCTGTGCGCCGCCTTCCAGCGGCTGGCCTGCCAGCGCGGCAAAGCGGCTGAGATCCATGGCGGACAGGGCGATCTGCCCGGTGATGTCGGTCTCTACCGCGCCTTCGACGCCCTTGATGGTCGCGTCGCCATTCACCATGTAATCCGCGCCGATCACGCGGATCACGTTCAGTTGCAGCGGGTCGCCTTCGGTATAGTTGAAGGTGATATCGCCGTCGATATTCTGGCCAACCGCAGCGGCGACCGCCTCGTCGGCAAAGCCCAGCCCGCGAATGTCCATCTCCAGCGTGCCCAGAAACTGCCCAAGGATCGTGCCCTGACCGCGCCGCAACGTGCCTCTGCCGGCGAGGATCATCGCCTCGGCATCCATATCGGGGCGGGCAAAGCGATCAGCCGACAGCCGCGCCGTCCATTCATCGCTTTCTGCGCTGTCGAATTGCATCACAAGCTGCGCGCTGCCAACTTCAGTCCGGGCGCCCGGAATGGCCAGCAGGACCGGCGCGCCATCCTCTGAGCGGATGCGGGCCTCCAGATCGAAGCGTTCGGGCCACTGGTCCGGCCCCAGCGCGGCGCTGCCCGCAAGCGATATGGTCTGCGCCTGCAGTTCCAGCGCGCTCAGTTCCAGCCGCCCATCATCAAAGCTCGTGCCCGAGGCGTTCAATGTCAGCTCTGCGCCGAAAAAGTCGCGGTAATCGGGTTGCAGCAAGGGCCGGATGTCGCCGCCAAGCTCTGCCTGAAAGCTGCGCCCGGTGCCTGCGTCTTCGTCGCCCGAGACCTGCGAGAGGGTGACCGTGCCTCCAAGGCGCGGCTCGTTATCCGTCTCCAACGCGATCTGCGCGCCAAACGCGTCCAGCGGCCCCTCGCCCTGCACCGTCAGGGCAAGCGCCGGTGTGTCCGGCAGGCCCATCAGCGTGGCAACCAGCCCGTCCGGCCCTTCGGACAGGCCCAGGTTCAGCGCCAGATTGCGTGTCGCATTGGCATAGCTGCCCTCAAGGTTCAGCGCGATATCGGTGCCCTCGACGCCCTGCGCTTTCAGGACCGCCTCGCCTTCGCCATCCGACAGCTGTGCGGACCCGTCCAGCGACAGCACCACTTCGCGGCCCAGCACCGTCGGGCCAAAGCGCGCGCGCCCGATGGCAAGCTGCCCGATATTGACCGAGACCGGCAGGTCCGGCAGCACGAAAGGCGCGGCCTCGGGCTTTGGCGTGGCGTCCGCGGCGGCCACGGGCAGACGCGCCAGGTCGACCTCCTCGGCAGAGAATTCCTGCACCTCGACCGCGCCGCGCAGCAGGGCCGAACGGCTCCAGTTCAGGACGATGCCGCGCACGGTGATCCAGACGCCTTCGTCATCGGCAATCGTCATCTCTTCGATCGTGGCGGTGGAGCTGAGCGCGCCTTCAAAGCCCACGATGCGCACGGAGCGCCCGGCAGAGGACAGGTTGTCCTCCAGCAGCCCCTGAAGATAGCCGCGATCCGCGTCTTCGGTCTGTGCCCCGCCGCTTGCGGGCAGGATCAGGGCGGCCAGAAAGGCCAGTAAATACGCGAGATGTTTCAAAACGCCTGCCCTATCCCGATGTAGAATTGCGCGCCGTCGCCGGTGTCGCCCGAAACCGGAGCTGCGACGTCGAACCGAATGGGCCCGATGCCCGTCTGGTAGCGCAGGCCCAGCCCCGCGCCGGAATGCCAGTCGCCAGTGTCGCCAAAGCTGCTATCGGCGTTGACATAGCCTGCATCGGCAAAGCCGACCACGCCGATGCTTTGCGACACGGCCACGCGCAGCTCTGCCGAGAGGCCCAGAAAGCCCCGCCCGCCGCTGCTGTCGCCATTGCCCAGATCAACCTCAAGCGACTGGTAGGGTTGGCCGCGCACCGTTCCGGGGCCGCCGGAATAGAACAGGTATTCGGGCCGCGTCCGTTCCAGCCCCGATCCCAGCACCGCCCCGAATTGCAGACGGCCCGCGACCACGATGCCTTCCTCCTCGCCAAAGCCGCGATAGCCGCGCAGGTCGCTGTAGACACGTGTGCCGGTGTCGGACCCTTCAAGACCCACGAAGGGGGTGACCTCCAGTTCGGCATATGTGCCGGTCGTCGGGTTCAGCACCTCGTCGCGCGTGTCCCGCTTGACCGATGTGGGGAATGAAAACACCTGGAAGGTCCGGCTGCCAAAGCTGTCGCGGGTTTCGGAATAACTGTAGGCGATGCCGGTCTCGGCGCTGATCTGTTCGTTCAGGATCCATGTCGCCCCGCCGCCAAGCGTCACCGCTTCGGAGTAATAGGACGGTTCGTCCTGCAGGTCGTATTCGGCCATGAAATAGGCCGTTGTATCGGCGCCAAGGGCGGCCGGGATTTCCAGCCTGACACCTGCAAGATAGTCGATCCCGCTGCTGCCCCCGATATTGGTGACTTCCACGTCAAAGCGCAGCCGTTCGGCCCCGCCCCACAGGTTGCGATGCAGCCAGAAACTGCTGAGTGTCAGCCCTTCGAGCGAGGAGATTTCGGCGCCAAACCCGAAACGGCGCGGCTTCTGATCGACCAGCGCCGCCTCGATATCCATGCTGGCATCGGCGTTCAGTTCCTCTGCCTCTGACAGGCTGACAGAGGCAAAGGCGCCGGTGCGGCGCAACCGTTCGGCCGCAAGGCGGATCTCCTCGGGTGTATAGACCTCGCCGGTGGGCAGCCCCGCGATGCGCTGGATGCGTCCGGCGCGCACGGCGCTCGGGCTGGTGATGACCAGATCGCCAAGACGCACCAGCGGCCCCGGAGAGATGCCCACATCCACGGACAGGGTGCTGTCGCTGTGCTGCGCCGCAACCGCCTGCGACCCGATATCAGCCTTGGCATGGCCCTGTTCGCGCCAGCCATCCACAGCCGTGGTCACGGCGCTTCGGATCGCCGGGCTGCGTGCCTTGCTGCCTGTGCGAAACCCCTCTGGCAGCTCTGTGCCGGGGGCCAAAGGCTCCACCCGCAAGCGTCCGAATCGGAATTGGGGGCCACGGTCCACCACGATGGCGACGGTGCTGATCTCGGCGGGTACGTCCAGCAGAGGGATGGCCGTCGCCTCGCGCCCGTTCACAAAGATGTTGACGGTTCCGCCGTAATAGCCATGGGCATATAGCGTGTCGACGATGCGCCCGTAATCGGCCAGCGCCGCGGCAAGGATGGTGCGCGAGCCGGTCCGGCCCTCTTCTTTCGCTGCGGCCACAAGAGACACGTCGCGGATATCGTCAGCCAGCTGCGACTCGCCATTGGCAAAGCGAAATTCGACGGCCTCCAGCGCGCTTGCACCAGAGGGGGCGGTCCCGATTCCCAGCGCCGCCATCGCAGCCGCCCCTGCCCAATTCGCAACACCCATATGAAACCGCACCTTTCCCTGCTCTGTCGCAGTAACCTAGATAGGGCGAAGAGCAGCCACCACCAGTAAGCCTGTCGGCGCAACCCGACCGCCCCCAAATTGGCGTGAATTTGCCAAGGGTGCAACGCCGCTTGCAGCCTGCCCCGCAGCATGGGCGTGAAATCGAAAACCCCCAAGCATGCAGCCCGCGCCAAACGCGCCCCACCCCTCGGGCACGGATCGGCCCGCAATCCCCGGCCCGCCGCACAAAGTGCCGCCAGACCAGTGAAACGCAAAGGCAGGCCAAACGCGAAACGCGGCCCCCGCAAGGGCCGCGTTTTCTTTCAAACCGGCGTGCCGAAGGCACTCATTGGGATCAAGCCTGCGGCTTGCAATGGCGCGGTAGGGCTCAGGCGATCTCGACCAGTTCGATATCGAAGGTCAGGTCCTTGCCTGCAAGCGGGTGGTTTGCATCCAACGTCACCTCGGCCTCTGTCACCTCGGCCACGGTCACTGCCATCACCTGTCCGTCCTGGGTCTGAACCTGCAGCTGCGTGCCGATATCCAGCGGCAGATCGGCGGGAATTTCAGAACGCGGCACGGATTGGCGCGCGTTCGGGTCGGCCTGGCCGTAAGCCTCGTCCGCCACGACGGCGACAGTCTTGGTGTCGCCAACGGCCATGCCGGGCATTGCCTTGTCGAGGCCGGGGATGATCTGGCCGGACCCGACCGTGAATTCCAGCGGGTCGCGTCCCGCGCTGGAATCAAAAGTGCTGCCATCGGCAAGGGTGCCGGTGTAGTGAATGCGAACGGTGTCGCCCGTCTTTACCTGGGTCATCTGGGTTCCAGTGCTGTCTCGGGGGTGGATTTCAGCGCAACGCCTCCCGGCACGGCGCCCTTTTTGATCGGGGCGGACCCTATCTGCCATGCCCGCGAATTGCAAACGGCTGGGTCGGTGCCCAATGGCGGCAGCAGCTTTCCCGCGTTTCCGGCGCCCGGACACTCGACTGTTTTCCTGTCCCATCCCGACGCGGCCAGGACCTACCCCGGCGGTGGCAGGGCCGCTCGGTTCCAGCCTGCATTCCTGCGAAAACCATCCGCACCGGTCCGGCAGAGTTTCCCCGGCGAGCAAGACCGCAGCGCGATATAGGCGCAGAATTCGCCCCTTTTCCCCGTCGATCCATCATGCAACTGTGCTTCTGCGACCCAAGGGAGGACCGTATGACCATCACCACCTGTGTCTTTGACGCCTACGGGACCCTGTTCGATGTTTCCGCCGCCGCGAGGCAGGCCGCAGAACAGCCCGGCCGGGAAAAGCTTGCCGCCTGTTGGCAGGCGCTCGCCGCCGACTGGCGCAACAAGCAGCTTCAATACACATGGCTGCGCGCGATCACGGGCGAGCACACGTCCTTCTGGAATGTCACGATGGACGGGCTGGACTGGGCGATGGATAAACACGGGCTGGATGATGATCCAGAGCTGCGCGAAATCCTTCTGGCGCTTTACTGGGAACTGGCCGCTTACCGCGAGGTGCCCGCCATGCTGGCGCGGCTCAAGGCGGCGGGCAAAGCCTGCGCAATCCTGTCAAATGGCAGCCCCGACATGCTGGAAGGTGCGGTCGAGTTCTCGGGCATCGGCACCTATCTTGATGCGGTGCTCTCGGTCGAGGATGTCGGCATCTTCAAGCCCGCCCGCCAGGTCTATGACATGGTCGGCACCCGCTTTGGCTGCGCGCCCGATGAGGTGCTGTTTGTGTCGTCCAACGGCTGGGACGCTGCGGGGGCTGCGGGCTACGGTTTCACCACCGTCTGGGCCAACCGCGCGGGCGACCCCGTCGACCGCCTGCCCCACCGCCCGCACCACATCTTAAGCGACCTGACGACATTGCCGGAGATTGCCACCTGATGCCCTATTTCACCTCTTCCGACGATGTCCGCCTTCACTATACAGACGAAGGCGAGGGCCTGCCGGTGCTGGCGCTGTCCGGTCTTACCCGCAATGGCCGGGATTTCGATTATGTCGCGCCACATCTGGAAAACACCCGCCTGATCCGGCTGGATTATCGCGGGCGCGGCAAATCCGACTGGCCGGGGCCGGACACCTACACCATCCCGGTCGAGGCGCGCGACGCGGTCGAACTGCTTGACCATCTGGGCATCGCCCGCGCCGCCATTCTTGGCACCTCGCGCGGCGGGCTGATCGCGATGGGGTTGGGCGCGGGCGCGCGCGACCGGCTACTTGGTGTGGCGCTCAACGATATCGGCCCGGATCTGGCCACGGGCGGGCTAAAGGCGATCATGGGCTATCTTGGCAATCGCCCCAGCTGGAAAACCCATGAAGAGGCTGCCGCCGCGCGCCCCGAGCTGATGGCAGGCTTTGCCAATGTTCCGGCAGAGCGTTGGCGCGCCGAGGTCGAAAAGCTCTACATTCAGGCCGAGGACGGGCTGGACCTGACCTATGACGCGCGCCTGCGCGATGCGGTGCTGGCCACCGGCGCACAGCCCGCCCCCGATCTCTGGCCGTTTTTCGACGCGCTGGACGGTCTGCCGCTTGCCACGATCCGGGGGGCCAATTCGGATCTGTTGACCCCCGCAACCTTTGCCGAGATGCAGCGCCGCCGCCCCGACATGATTGCCGCCGAAGTCCCCGACCGCGCCCATATCCCGTTCCTTGACGAACCAGAAGCGCTCGCCGCGCTGCGCGAATGGCTGGAGAGCATGCAGTGAATATCGACATGATCGAGGCCGCGGCAGACCGGCTGCGCGGCCACGCCCGGCGCACGCCGCTACTCTCCTCGCCCTTTCTGGACGAGATTGCCGGGCGGCGCGTGCTGGTCAAACCCGAATGCCTGCAACATACCGGCAGCTTCAAATATCGCGGCGGCTATGCGGCGATCTCTGCGCTGGCACCGGATGTCCGGGCCAGGGGCGTGCTGGCCTATTCTTCGGGCAATCATGCGCAGGGCGTGGCGCTGGCCGCCCGCCAGCATGGCATCCCCGCCGTGATCATCATGCCAGAGGACGCGCCCGCGCTGAAGATCGCCAACACCCGCGCCCTTGGGGCAGAGGTCGTGCTGTATGACCGCGCAGGCCAACAGACCCGCGAAGCGCTTGGCGAGGAGCTCAAAGCCTCGCGCGGCCTCACCCTCATTCGCCCTTACGACGAGCCGCAGGTGGTGGCAGGCCAGGGCACTTGCGGGCTGGAGATTGCCGAGCAGGCGCGCGAAGCGGGCGTGGAACAGGCGGATGTTCTGGTCTGTTGCGGCGGCGGCGGGCTGACCTCTGGCATTGCGCTGGCGCTTGAGGCCCGCGCCCCGGGCCTGCGCGCCCGGCCGGTCGAACCCGAAGAGTTTGACGACACGGCCCGCTCGCTGGTCTCTGGCCGGATCGAGCGGAATGCAAGGATGTCAGGCGGGCTGTGCGACGCGATCCTGACGCCCAGCCCCGGCGATCTGACATTCCCGGTCATGCAGCGCCTGTGCGGTCCCGGCCTGACCGTCAGCGACGATGAGGCGTTGACGGCGATGGCGCAGGCTTTTCTGCGGTTGAAACTGGTGGCCGAACCGGGCGGCGCGGTGGCGCTGGCGGCGGCACTCTACCGGGCCGATGCGCTTGAAGGCGACGCCGTGATCTGCACAATTTCGGGCGGGAATGTCGATCCGGCCGTCTTTGCCCAAGGGCTGAAAATGCTTGAGGGCGGGTGATGGAAAAGACCGCGCCACCATGCGAGTGCGTGCAGCGCAACCCACGGAACGCCGCGCAGATCTGCCCCGCAACAGGCTGAAGGCCCATCCGGGATTGGCATTTTTCCGGGCAAGACCCTTGCCAAAACCCGTCGCCAGGTGTCTTTGCGGACTGTCAAAGGAGGGATGACCATGAAAATCGCAAGGCTGGGGGATATCGGGCTTCACTACCGGGTTGATGGCGATCCGGACGGGGCGCCGGTGGTCTTTGCAAACTCGCTTGGCACCGATCTGCGGCTTTGGGATCAGATCCTGCCGCTGCTGCCGCAGGGTCTGAAGTTCATCCGCTATGACAAGCGTGGGCACGGCCTGTCCACCTGCCCGCCTGCGCCCTATTCCATGGGCGCGCTGGTGACCGATGCGGAACGGCTGCTGGATCAACTTGGCGTGCGCGATTGCGTCTTTGTCGGGCTGTCCATTGGCGGAATGATCGCGCAGGGGCTGGCCACGAAACGGCTGGATCTGGTGCGCGCGATCGTGCTGTCCAACACCGGCGCCAAGATCGGCACGAAGGACATGTGGCAGGACCGTATCGGCGCCGTCCGTGCGGGCGGGATAGAGGCGCTGGCCGATCCGATTCTCGAACGCTGGTTCTCGACCGGGTTTCGCGAAACCGATGAATTCCTCGCATGGCGGCACATGCTTCTGCGCCAGCCGGTGGAAGGCTATATCGGGTGTTGCCAAGCCATTGCAGGCACCGATTTCTACACGCCCACCGCAGCGCTGACCCTGCCCGCGCTGGGGATCGCGGGCTCTGTCGACGGCTCCACCCCGCCCGATCTGGTGCGCGAAACCATTGGTTTGATAAAGGGGTCGGATTTCCGGCTGATTCAGGGCGCGGGCCACCTGCCTTGTGTCGAGAAGCCCGAGGAATATGCCGCGATCCTGACCGAATTCCTGACCGCGCAGGGCCATGTCTGACTTTCTGCTGGTCCACGGATCGTGCCACGGCGCGTGGTGCTGGCGCGACGTGATCCCGGCGCTGGAGGCGTTGGGCCACAGCGCCCGCGCCATAGACCTGCCGGGGCAAGGTGCGGACACGACGCCTGTCGCAGAGATCACGCTGGATCTTTATGCGCGCACAATCCTGAACGCGCTGAAGGGCCCCACCGTGGTGGTGGGCCATTCGATGGCCGGCTACCCGATCAGCCTTGCCGCAGAGCGTGACCCGGGCCGGATCACCCGCCTGATCTATCTTTGCGCTTATGTCCCGGCGGACGCGCTGTCGCTGGCAGAGCGTCGTCGTCAGGCGCCACGCCAGCCCTTGCTGCCTGCCATCCAGAAGACAGCGGACGGTCTTGCGTTCACGATCCGCCCCGAGATGGCGGAGGCCGTATTCTACCACGACTGCCCCCCCGGCACCGTCACCTATGCAAATGCGCGACTTGGCGCGCAGGCGATCCTGCCGCAGGAAACACGCGTTGCACTTGGGGCCAATTATGCAGGCGTTCCGCGCAGCTATATCCGCTGCAATGATGACCGCACCATCCCGCCGGAGTTCCAGCGTACAATGACTGCCGACTGGCCCGCAAAGGACGTGACCGAGATGAATACCGGCCATTCCCCGTTCTTTGCGGCACCTGTTGCGCTGGCCCAAATGCTCTCTGACATCGCGAGGCCCGGAACATGACCGCCACCCCTTTTGACAGCGCCCATCTGGGCGGCCTGTTCGACACGGGCGAGACCGCGCGCCTGTTCTCTGACACCGCAGAGGTTCGGGCCATGCTGCTGGTCGAAGGCACATTGGCACAGGTGCAGGGGCAAGCAGGTGTCATCCCCGAGATCAGCGCCGCCGCCATTCACCGCGCCGCGATGGAGGTGTTGATCGATCCCGCTCAGCTGCGCGAGGCCACAGCACAGAACGGCGTCAGCGTTCCCGCGCTCGTGACCGCCTTCCGCAAGGAGATGAGTGCGCCGGAACATGCGCAATATGTCCATTGGGGCGCGACCTCACAGGATATCATCGACACCGGTTTGATGCTGCGGATGAAGCAGGTTCTGGGTCAGTACGAGGCAGGTCTGGTGAAGGTTATTGCCGGACTTGCCCGCCTGGCGGAGCGGCATGCCGATCTGCCCATGGCCGCGCGCACCTATGGCCAGCACGCCACGCCCACCAGCTTTGGCGCCATGGCCGCGCAATGGGGCATGCCACTGCTGGGCCTTCTGGCAGAGCTGAGGGCGCTGCGCGCAGACGGGGTGTGGGTGTCGTTGTCGGGCGCCGCAGGGACCGCGTCGGCGCTTGGGCCGGAGGCGCCCGCCTTACGCGCCGGGATCGCCGCAAAGCTGGGCCTGACCGATCCGGGGCGCAGCTGGCACACTGACCGCGCGCCCGTGTTGCGCATTGCCGACTGGATCACGCGGCTTCTGGCAGCGCTTGGGAAGTTTGGCACGGATCTGGTGCTGCTGACCCAATCCGGCATTTCAGAGGTCCGGCTGGGCGCGTCGGGCGGGTCGTCGACCATGCCGCAGAAACAGAACCCGGTGGGGCCGTCAGCGCTTGTGGCGCTGTGGCGGCATGGGGCGGGGTTGGCCGCGACCTTGAATATGAGCGCCGGGCATGCGCTGCAACGGGACGGGGCCGCGTGGTTCACCGAATGGCTGATTCTGCCGCAGCTTTGCCTGTCTGCCGCCTCTGCCCTGGGCCATGCCGAACGGCTGGCCTCTTCCCTTGGTCCCGATGCGGCGCAGATGCAGGCGACGCTGGACGCCGCGCAGGGGTTGCTGAATGCCGAGGCGATCAGCTTTGCCCTCACCGCGCAGATGCCGCGGCCCGAAGCGCAGGCGGCTGTCAAAGCGCTTTGCCAAAGGGTCCTTGCCGAGGGGGGTGACCTTCTGACGCTTGCGCGGGCGCAATGGCCCGACATGCCCGCAGACAGCTTCGGCACTGCCGCGATGCTGGGGCAGGCCCCGGCCGAGGCGCGCGCCTTTGCGGCAGCCGCCCGTACCGCCACCGCCCGGTAGCGCAGAAGGCGCCGCATGGGCTGCGGCGCGGGTATCCTGTCTGGCGGGCCTCCTGCAGATTGCGCTACGGCCGGAACCTTTGGTCACTGCGGGAATTTCTTCTTGCGTCCGGGCAGCTTCCGCGCAACCGTCGCCGTCAGGACCATGACCGCCCGGAGGACATATGCCACGCATCAAGGCCGCCATCTGCCGCGCATTCGGCGCGCCCCTCAGCATTGAAGAGATCGACCTGCGCGCACCTTTGGCTGGCGAGGTCGAGGTCACGCTGGAGGCGGTCGCGATCTGCCATTCCGACATTTCCTATGCCGATGGCGCGTGGGGCGGCGACCTGCCCGCGGTTTACGGGCACGAGGCGGCGGGCCGGATCAGCGCTCTTGGCGCAGGCGTCATCGGACATGCGCTTGGCGATCCGGTGGTCGTCACCCTGATCCGAAGTTGCGGTGCCTGTCCCAACTGCGCCACGGGCCGCCCGACAATTTGCGAAGACCCGGCAGGCCCGCATGGCTCGCCCCTCGCCACGCCGGACGGTCAGGACGTTATCCAGGCAATGAATTGCGGTGCCTTTGCCGAACGCGTGGTGGTCGACACCAGCCAGATCGCGGAACTGCCCGGTGACATGGCGATGGATGCCGCCTGCCTGCTGTCTTGTGGCGTGATCACCGGGGTGGGCGCCGTGGTCAACGCCGCCGGTTTGCGTGCGGGGCAGGATGTGGTGGTGATCGGCGCGGGCGGCGTTGGGCTCAACGCCATTCAGGGCGCGCGTATCGCAGGCGCCCGCCGCATCGTTGCCGTGGACATGACCGAGGAAAAGCTGGCCATCGCCCGCGACTTCGGGGCCACAGATGGATTGCTCGCCAGTTCTGACAAACCGTGGAAAGCCCTGCGCCAGCTTACAGGGCGCGGCGCCGATGCTGTCATCGTCACCGTCGGAGCCATCCCCGCCTATGACAGCGCACCGCTTTACCTTGCTGCGGGCGGCCGGGTCGTGATGGTCGGCATGCCGCATTCCGGTGCCATGTCCAGCTATGAGCCGGTCGTGCTGGCCTATATGGGGCAAGGCATGGTCGGGTCAAAAATGGGCGATGTGGTGATCAGCCGCGATATCCCGTGGATGGTTGATCTGTACCAGCAGGGCCGCCTGAAGCTTGACGAGCTTATCTCGGCCCGCTGGCGGCTTGACCAGATCAACGAGGCCATCGCCGACACAAAAACCGGTGGCGCCCGGCGTAACGTGATCATGCTGGCACCCTGACCTGCCGCCTTGCTCTTGGGGGGTGTGGGGGGCTTGCCCCCCACCCGGTCGGATCGCGCAAGCGATCCGAAACCCCCGCCTAAGGAGACCCATCATGAAGCTGCAAGACCTTGACGTGATCATCACCGCCCCACCGGCGCCCGGCTGGGGCGGGCGCTACTGGATCCTTGTGAAGCTGACGACCGCCTGCGGCATCACCGGCTGGGGCGAATGCTATGCCGCGTCGGTCGGGCCGCAAGCGATGCGCGCCGTCATCGCCGACGTGTTCGAACGCCACATGGCAGGCGAAAACCCCGAAAATATCGAGCTGATGTTCCGACGCGCCTATTCCGCGGGCTTCACCCAGCGCCCTGACCTGACCGTCATGGGGGCCTTCTCCGGGCTGGAGATCGCCTGCTGGGACATCCTTGGCAAGGCGCGCGACCGGCCCGTCTGGGCGCTGATGGGCGGGCTGATGAACAAGCGCATCCGCGCCTATACTTACCTCTACCCCCTGCCGCAGCACCGGATGGACGATTTCTGGACCTCGCCCGAGATGGCCGCCCAGTCTGCGCTGGACTGCGTGGACCGCGGCTACACGGCGGTGAAATTCGACCCCGCAGGCCCCTACACGATCCGGGGCGGCCACCAGCCCGCGATGCGCGACATCACCCAATCCGTGGCCTTCTGCAAAGCCATCCGCGAGGCGGTGGGCGACCGCGCCGATCTGCTGTTTGGCACCCACGGCCAATTCACCACCGCAGGCGCGATCCGGCTGGGTCAGGCGCTGGAACCCTACGCCCCCCTGTGGTTCGAGGAACCGGTGCCGCCCGACAACCTGACCGAATTCGCCGAGGTTGCCCGCGCTGTGCGTATCCCGCTCTCCACCGGTGAGCGGCTGACCACAAAGGCCGAATTTGCCGCGCTGTTACGGATGGGCGGCGTGCGCATCCTGCAGCCGGCGCTTGGGCGCTCTGGCGGTCTGTGGGAGGCGCGCAAGATCGCCGCCCTTGCCGAAGGCTTCAACGCGGAAATGGCCCCGCATCTTTATGCAGGCCCCGTGGAATGGGCGGCCAACCTGCATCTTGCCGCGTCCATCCCCAACCTGCTGATGGCCGAAACCATCGAAACGCCCTTCCACGATGCGCTGATCCGGGGCGCGATCCGGGTGGAAAACGGCTTTGTTCCTGCGCCCCAAGGCCCCGGTCTTGGGATCGACGTGGACGAGGATCTGGCCCGCGCCAACCCCTACAAGGGCAACCAGTTGCACCTTCAGATGCAGGAGGCGCCCTGCGACTATCAGGGCCAGAACGCGTTTCAGGGGGGCGCGCCACCCCCGCCAGACTGACGAAGGCTTGAAACTCCCCCGCACCATGCCCCATGTTAGGGGTAACGTAAGAACCAGTTTGGGACCTGTTGACTTGAGCCTCGAAGAAAAGACCGCCCCGCCACAGGAAATGGCGCAGAATGCAAGCCGCGCTGCCGCTTACCTGAAGACGCTGGCCCATGAGGGCCGGTTGATGATCCTGTGTCATCTCGGCTCTGGCGAGAAATCCGTTGGCGAGCTGGAGGCATTGCTCGACATCCGGCAGGCCGCTGTCAGTCAGATGCTGGCCCGGCTGCGCGAGGAAAATCTGGTTTCCACCCGGCGCGATGGCAAGACGATCTATTACAGCCTCGCCAATGAGGACACCCGCCGCGTCATCGGGCTGCTATACGAGCTGTTTTGCAAGATTGACTAGGCTCTTCCCCTTCGAACAGGATCCGCCATGCGCCCCGATACCAGCTTCAGCGGACCGGACCTTTGCGCGCTTTCGGCGACCGAGGTGGTCAATCTGTTGCGCAAAGGCGCGGTTTCGGCGGCAGAGCTGGTCGAGGCCAGCCTGACCCGCATCGCACAGGTCGAACCTGCTGTGAACGCCACTGTCACCGTCTGTGCCGACCGCGCGCGCGAGGCTGCACCGAAGGCCGCGGGCACCGATCTTGGCGGGCTGCCCATCGGGATCAAGGATCTGACCCCGGTCGCGGGCGTGCTGACCACGATGGGCACGCAGGGGCTGAAGCGGAACTACCCGCTTGCCTCTGATCCGCTTGTCCTGCGTCTGGAAGAACGCGGCGCGATTGTCATGGGCAAGACCAACACCCCCGAGATGGGCGCAGGCGGCAACACGTTCAACGCCATCTTCGGCAGGACCCGCAACCCGTGGAACACCGCGCGCAACGCGGGCGGCTCCTCTGGCGGCGCGGCGGTGTCGCTGGCCACCGGAGAGGTCTGGCTGAGCCACGGGTCAGACCTTGCGGGCAGCCTGCGCACGCCTGCCAGCTTCTGCGGTGTTGTGGGGTTTCGCCCCTCGCCCGGCATTGCGGGCGGCGGTCCGGCGGCGATGGGCTTTGCCAATGAAGGGCTGCAGGGTCCGATGGCCCGCAACGTGGCCGATTGCGCTCTGTTTCTGGATGCGATGGCCGGGTATGAACCAATCTGGCCGCTATCGATGCCCGCGCCGCCCACACCCTTCGCAAAGGCCGCCGCGCAAGACCCCGGCCCGATCCGCATCGCCTTTGCGCCAGATCTGGGCGGCTTTGCCCCGGTCGAGAGCGACATCGCCGACTTGCTCTCGGATGCGATGACACGCCTGCAAAGCCCGACCTGCACAGTCGAGGACGCCTGCCCCGACCTGCCCGGTCTGGAAAAGACCTACCGGGCGTTGCGCGCCTTTTTCTGGGCTGCCCTTCCCGGCGACGCGCCGGATTTCGTGCAGGGCTTCTACAAGCCGACACTGGCACAGAACATTGCCGAAGGCCGCGCGCTCAGCGCGCAGGACATCGCAGATGCGCAGCTGAACCGCTCTGCCCTGTACGACCGGATGCAGCAATTCCTGACCCGCTACGATGTGCTGGCCTGCCCGGTGACCGGCGTCGCCCCCGGCCCGGTGGAAGAGGAGTTTCCCAGAACCGTCGCGGGCGTGCCCACCACCGATTACATCGACTGGTTGCGGTTTTCCTTCCTTGCCACCACGACAACCCTGCCCAGCATGTCGCTGCCGGTGGGCTTCACCCCGGACGGGCTGCCCGTCGGCGTCCAACTGATCGGGCGTCCGCGCGGCGAGGCGCGGCTTTTGCAAGTGGCCCAGCATATCGAGACGGCGCTGGCGCTCCCCTCATCGCCGATTGACCCGATCCTGCGGCATGACATTGCCCAGCCCTGAGCGCAGCGGCGCTCAGCCAGACATGGCCTGCCACAGACAGACCCAGCCGGTGGAGGCCTGACACAGATCGGTGCCCACGCGTTCGCCCATCAGATAGACAAACCCCGCAAAGCTGGCCCCATGGGTGAACAGCACCATCCGGGCGCGGCCATCATGCGCCGTGCGCAGCAAGGCGCCGTTGATGTCCGGAAACAGCTTGTTGCGGCGCCGGAATTCCCGGCTCATCGTGACGGCGATATCGTAATGTTGACGCAGCGCCTGCCCGTTGACGAAGGTGAAGCCTGCAATCGCCACCAGGAACATCAGCGCAAAGACCAGCCCGATCTGTTTCTGGTAGAAATGCAGGAAGCCAAAGAGCGGGATGTAGGAGGTGATGAACAGCCCCCAGATGAAGTCGATCTTCTGCCAGATCATCACATAGACACGCAGATAATCGAGCAGCTCCGTCTCGCGCAATTCCTTGTCCGCCATGAAAGTCATGCCACGCGGCCCGCCCCTCGAAATAATTCGGCAAAGCCTAGCGGATCGGGGCAACATGACAAGCCATTCGCCATTCGGTTGACGTATGGTCGCGAAACGGTGGTGCGGCGCGGGTCAGGCAGGGCAGCCCAGCACGGTGGTCCAACGCACCACGGTGACGTCCGGGGCACTGCCCATCAGCGCGACAAGCTCTGCCGGGTGGGTGGCCGGGTCATCGCGAAACTGAATGAGGATACGCCCCGGCTTCCGGTAAACCAGGTTTGTGACCAGCAGACCCTTGCGGGCGATCCGGGCACAAAGATCGAGCCCCTGCCAGGCCTCTTCCGTCTCGAGCAGGATGTCGAAGGAAAGCTGCTGCTTTGGAAAGGCCGCACGTGTTTCCAGTATCTGGGCAACGGGCACGCCAGAAATCCTGTCCAGTTCACGGCCTACGGTTTCAGCGAAATCGTCTCGCATCTCATTCTCCTTCGGCCCGACGGGCACATATCCGGGAGAAAGCTGGAGCCTTCTCCGCTTTAGCTGCATTTATAAAAGCGCCCGCAAGCTGAAGCTCAAATCGGCGCCGATCCCGGGTGGAATACCACATCTTTCGAGGTAGCCAAGCAAAATTTGCGGGCCCGGTGGGGGTTTGATTTACACCTGTGACAAATCCACGATCTTCGGGGGGGGTGTCCTGTCAGCGCACCGGGACGTGGAGACGCCGTCGACCACGTCAATCGGGTCGTGGAACGGCACCCGCGCGCGAACGGGGGATGTTTGATTGGAAGGAGCGCGGCGCTGCCGGGACTGACAGGTGCAAGAGGTGCCAAACTCTGTGCCCTTGCACGGGGCGGGCCGCGGGGCTAAGCCATCCGGATGCTGTCTTATCAACATATCTACCATGCCGGGAATCTGGCCGATGTCCACAAGCACGCGGTGCTGGCATGGATGCTTAGACAGTTGATAAAGAAGGACAAACCGCTAACCTACCTGGAGACGCATTCGGGCCGTGCGCTGTACCGGCTGGATGCGGCAGAGGCGTTGAAAACCGGCGAGGCCGCGCAAGGCATCACCCGGGCAGAGGCGCTCAACTGGTTTCCCGAGACCCATCCTTACGCAGAAGTGATCCGCCTCACACATGCGGAAAACGGCGCGAATTCTTACCCCGGCTCTCCGATGATTGCATCGCAGATCCTGCGCCCGGCAGACCGGATGCATCTGGCGGAACTGCATCCACAGGAATTTGCCGCGCTCGACTATGCAATGCCGAAAGCCAAATGTTATCAGATGGATGGCTTTGAAATGGCGCAATCCGTCTGCCCGCCGGACCCGCGCCGAGGGCTGTTGCTGATCGACCCCAGCTACGAGGTCAAGCGCGACTACGAGCTTATCCCCGGACAGATCGCAACGCTGCATCGCAAGTGGAATGTGGGGATCATCATGTTGTGGTATCCCATCCTGTCTGACGGGCCGCACCGCAAGATGTTGCGGGCGCTGATGCAGGCGCATCCTGACGCGCTGCGCCACGAAGTCAGCTTTCCGCCCGCCCGGAAGGGGCATCGCATGGTGGGGTCCGGGCTCTTCATCCTCAACCCGCCCTACCGGCTCGATACAGAAACAGACAGGCTGAGCGCGCTCTTCGCCGCCCTGTAAAACTCTGTTCTACGCCGCGCGTTCGGGCTTGGCGCGCCTGCACGAGCGGCCTATATGCTCTGTCATGTTTGCTGATTTTCTCAAGCGGCTGACCCAGCCCGAGCCCGCCCCGCTGGATGATGGCGATGCCCGCCTCGCCCTCACCGCCCTGCTTGTCCGGGTGGCCCGGTCCGATGGCGATTATGCCGATGACGAGATTGCACGGATCGACCGTATCGTGGCCACGCGCTACGGGCTCTCGCCCTTCGAAGCCACGGCGCTGCGCCGCGACGCCGAGACTTTGGAGGCAGAAGCGCCCGACACTGTCCGCTTTACCCGCGCAATCAAGGATGCCGTCCCCTATGAGGACCGCATCGGCGTGATCGAGGCGCTGTGGCAGGTCGTGCTGGCGGATGGTGAGCGGGAACAGGAAGAAGACGCGCTGCTGCGGCTGGTTTCCAACCTTCTGGGCGTCAATGATCGCGACAGCGCATTGGCCCGGCAACGGATGGAACAGCGATGATTGCCCAGCTTGGCATGTATGACCGGCCAGGCACGACCGAAGCCAACGATCACTTTTATTCCATGTTTCGCAAGGCCTTGGGGCGTGGGCCACAGGCGCTTGACAGGACGACACCGCTTTGGGACGGCTGGCGCTCGCCTGATTTGTTGCTGTCGCAAACCTGCGGGCTGCCCTATCGCGAAGAACTGCACGAGATCACCCACCTGATCGGCGCGCCCGATTACCGCAACCCCGGCTGCCCGCCCGGGTATTACAACAGCGTCATCGTGGTGCGGGCCGATGCCAAGGGGCAGCGGCTTGAGGATTTCCACGGACAGCGCCTGGCCTATAACGAGCCGGAGTCGCAATCCGGATGGGGCGCGATCACGACCTACGCCGCCGCCCGCGATGTGCGGTTTGGCGAGCATATCGGCACTGGGGCGCATGTGAACTCCGCCCGCGCCGTCCATGACGGGCGCGCGGATGTGGCCTGCATCGATGTGCTGAGCTGGCGGCTGATGCGGCGCTATGATGCCTATACCGAAAACCTGCGAGAGATTGGACGGACGGAACCGACGCCCGCCACGCCCTACCTGACCGGCCGGCAGAATGATCCCGAAGAGATCGCCGCTGCCCTCGAAACCGCGATCGCGCAGATGGGGGCGGAAACCGCCGACATCCTGTCGATCTACGGGCTGTCCCGCGTCCCGCATGACGCCTACATGACCCTTCCGGTGCCGCCAAAGCCCTGACGCAATCGCCTTCCGTTTCGTCACTTTGGCGATTCCGAAGGCGGTAAAGCTGCTTTGAATATTGCAATACGTCGGCAAAACGGCTCATTCTGCACAGCGCGCACACCTAAACCGCTTGGACCTACCTTGGCAGACTCTGACACCGTCATCGAAATCCGCAACCTGCACAAATGCTATGGCCCGTTAGAGGTGCTGCGGGGGGTGGATATCTCTGCGCGGGCCGGGGATGTGGTCTCGCTGATCGGGTCGTCCGGGTCGGGCAAGTCAACCCTGCTGCGTTGCTGCAACCTTTTGGAAGACAGCCAGCAGGGCGAGGTGATCTTCAAGGGAGAGCCCGTGCGTTGGCGCGGCGAGGGCATGTCGCGCCACCCGGCCGATCCCAAGCAGGTGCTGCGCATCCGGACGAACCTGTCGATGGTGTTCCAGCAATTCAACCTCTGGTCCCACATGACCATCCTGCAAAACGTGATGGAGGCACCCGTGACGGTGCTGGGCCGCGACCGGGCAGAGGTGGAGCAAAGCGCGCGGGCCTATCTGGCGAAGGTCGGGATTGGTGACAAGGCCGATGCCTACCCTGCCCAACTGTCAGGCGGCCAGCAACAGCGCGCCGCCATCGCGCGCGCCCTGTGCATGGAGCCGGAGGCGCTTTTGTTCGACGAGCCGACCTCGGCCCTGGACCCGGAGCTGGAACAAGAGGTCGTGCGGGTCATCAAGGACCTCGCGACAGAGGGGCGGACGATGCTGATCGTCACCCATGACATGAAACTGGCCGCGGATGTTTCGGATCACGTCGTGTTCCTGCATCAGGGCCTGATCGAAGAAGAAGGCGCCCCGGACGAGCTGTTCGGTGCGCCCAAATCGGAACGCTTGCGGGGATTTCTCAGCGCCACGCAGGCGGCATAAGCACCAATATGGGAGTGTAATCATGAAGAGTTTAATCCTTGGCACCGCCGCGCTGGCCATAACCGCCTCCATGGCCGTTGCCGAAAGCCATTCGGTTGTCCGTCTGGGCACCGAGGGTGCCTACCCTCCGTATAACTTCATCAACGATGCGGGCGAAGTTGACGGGTTCGAGCGCGTTCTGGGCGACGAGCTTTGCAAGCGCGCCGAACTGACCTGCGAATGGGTGACCAACGATTGGGATTCGATCATCCCCAACCTCGTGTCAGGCAATTACGACGCCATCATCGCGGGCATGTCGATCACGCCAGAGCGTCAGGAAGTTGTGGATTTCACCCAGAACTACACGCCTCCCTCGCCGTCGGCATTCGTCGCAGCCAGCGAAGGCGCCGATCTTGAGGGCGGCGTGATCGCGGCCCAGACAGGTACGATTCAGGCCGCCCATATCGCGGAAACCGGCGCCACGATCCTGGAATTCCCCAACCCCGACGAGACCGTGGCGGCCGTTGTAAGTGGCGAGGCCGATGCGGTGCTGGCCGACAAGGACTTCCTGATCCCGGCGGTCGAGGAATCCGGTGGCGCGCTGATGTTCGTGGGTGAAGACCTGCCCTTGGGCGGCGGTATCGGCATGGCCTTCCGCAAGTCCGACCCGGACCTGCGCGCCAAGTTCGACGCCGCGATCCAGACGATGAAGGATGACGGCACGCTCAACGCAATGATCGCCGAACATCTGGGCGAGGATTCGCCCGCCTTCTGATCGCTTTGCCGGGGGCGGCCTGCCTGCCCCCGGCGCATGAACACCCCCTACCGGAGATCGGCCATCTTCAGTTATTGCACAGATCCTGCAGCGCTTGACACGGCGCGCTGGTTTGCCTGTTACCTGACAACGGGCAAGCATATGGGGTTCTACGTCTCGTTCGGGACGGTGCTTCTTCTGCTGGCAATCACCGCCCCCACCGCGCTTGCATTCGGATTTGCCGCAGCGGGGGCCGCACGCTCTGCCCTGGCGCCGCTGCGCTGGATCGGCAAGACCTATATCGCCATCGTGCGCGGCGTGCCCGATATCGCATTCTTCCTGTTCTTCGTGATCGCGCTGGACCAGGGGTTCGAATGGCTGCGGCACAAGGTGAAATGCCCTGACTGGGACGAGCCGATCCGGCAGGGCAATGATTTCGTGGTCTGCACGGCGGCCAAACTGCCCTTGGGAAACGCCCCGCAATGGATGCATGAAACCTACGGGTTTCTGCTCGCCGTCCTGACCTTTGCGATCGTCTTTGGCGCTTTTGCGGGCAATGTGCTGTTCGGGGCAATGCGGGCCGTGCCCGAAGCGCAGCTGGAAACCGGCTCTGCCTATGGGATGACCCGCCGCCAGATTTTCTGGCGCATTCTCGTCCCGCAAATGTGGGTTTATGCGCTGCCGGGCCTGTCCAACCTCTGGATGGTCCTTATCAAGGCGACGCCGCTGCTGTTCCTGCTGGGGGTTGAGGATATCGTCTACTGGGCGCGCGAACTGGGTGGCTCAAAGACGCCACGCTTCACCGACTATCCGCACGGCGACTGGCGGATGTGGTATTTTCTGGCGCTGCTGATCTTCTACCTTGCCTTCACCCGCGTCTCAGAGATCGTGCTGGACCGGCTGATGAAGCGGCTGACACACGGCCAGGCCACCACCGGCGGCGAAGCGCAGCGCAAGGCAACGTCATGATGGGGTCGCACTTCAGAAGACCCGCCCCGGACTTGATCCGGGGCCTCCGCCTCTCCTCCCGTGAGGCCTCGGGTCAGGCCCGAGGCGGGTGGGCGCCATGAGCTGTTGGGACACGATTGCCGATTACGGCTTACGCTCACTCGGGATAGGCGAACGACTGCTGCCCCGAGAGGATTTCACGCTGTGCCAGCAATTCACGCTGATCGGCTCTGGCATGCTCTGGAACATCTACTTCGGCACGCTCGCGCTGATCACGGGCTTCTTTCTGGCCACCGCGGTCGCGCTTGGGAAGGCGTCCCGCAACCGCGTCCTGCGCAAACTGTCGGAATGGTTCATCTTCGTCTTCCGGGGCTCCCCGCTCTTCATTCAGTTCTTCTTTGCCTATTTCCTGTTCCTGCTGCTCAAGCAGTCAACGGGCATGTTCAGCGCCTTGTCCTATGCCTGGGCCGGTGCGCTTGTGGTGCTGTTTCTCAACACTGCCGCCTATACGGGCGAGATCTTCTACGGCGCTTTGCAATCCGTGCCCAAAGGCGATGTCGAGGCCGCGGATGCCTACGGCATGTCTGGCTGGTCGCGGTTTCGCCGCGTCATCTGGCCCACCATGCTGCGCCTTGCCTGGCCCGCCTACACGAATGAGGCGATTTTCCTGTTTCACGCGACCACGCTGGTGTTCTTCTCCGGCTTTCCCGCGCTGCAGCAGAAGGGCGACGCGCTCTACTACGCCAGTTACTTTGCGGACAAGACGTTCAACCCCTTTGTCCCCTACCCGATTCTTGCGGGCTACTTCATCTTGCTGACATTGCTCATCGTCAGCATTTTTGGCCTGATCAATCGCCGATTGAACCGTCATCTGCCGCAGGACAGGCGGCCAAGGCTGAAATTCCGCCCGAACCTGCTGCGCTGAGCCTTGGCCCTTGCCACGAAGGGCATCCGCCCGCTATCCATGATTTGATCATATTTTCACCGGTGCCCCATGTCCAAGCTGACAATGAAAAACTACCTGCGCAAACATCCCGAAGTGCGCACAATCCGCGTGGCCGCAGCCGATCTGAACGGTCAGCCGCGCGGCAAGCGCGTGCCATCGCGTTTTGCCGACAAGGTCGTCGAAGACGGAACGCGCTTTCCGATGTCCGTGCTCAACCTTGATATCTGGGGCGAGGATATCGACGACAGCCCGCTGGTCTTTGAAAGCGGTGACGCCGACGGTATCCTCAAGCCGACAGAGCGTGGTTTCATGCCGATGCCCTGGCTGGAAGCCCCGACTGCGCTGCTGCCGATCTGGATGTACCGGGAAGGCGGCAAGCCCTATGAGGGCGATCCGCGCCACGCGCTGCGTGCCGTGGTCGAACGCTACAAGAAGCTTGGCCTGACCCCCGTCGTCGCAATGGAGATGGAGTTCTTCCTGATCGACGATTCCGGGCGCAACCTGCAAGTGCCGATCAGCCCGCGCTCCGGCAAGCGGCGCAAGGCGGCCGAGACGCTGTCGATCCGCGCGCTCGACCAGTTCGACACGTTCTTTACCGATCTTTATGACGGCTGCGAGGCGATGGATATTCCCGCCGACACCGCCATTTCCGAGGCCGGGCTGGGCCAGTTCGAAATCAACCTGATGCATTGCGACGACGCCCTGCGTGCGGCGGACGATGCGTGGCTGTTCAAGATCCTCGTAAAGGGGCTGGCGCGGCGCTACGGCTTTGCGGCCTCTTTCATGGCAAAACCCTACGAGGATTACGCTGGATCGGGCCTGCACACGCATTTCTCTGTCCTGGACGAGAATGGCGACAATATCTTTGACGATGGCGGCGCGAAGGGCACGGACATGCTGCGCCATGCCGTGGGCGGCTGCCTTGCGGGCATGCATGACAGCGCGCTGATCTTTGCGCCGCATGCCAACAGCTATGACCGGCTGGTGCCGGGATCACACGCCCCGTCGGCCATTTGCTGGGCATACGAGAACCGTACCTCTGCCATCCGTATCCCCTCGGGCCCTCCTGCCGCGCGGCGGATCGAACATCGCGTGGCAGGCGGCGACGTGAACCCCTACCTGCTGCTGACGGCCATCCTTGGCGCCGCACTGGTCGGTATCGAGGACAAGATCGAACCATGCGCGCCGATCACCGGGAATGCCTATACGCAGGACCTGCCGCATATCCCGGCCGATTGGGGTGCGGCCATTGATGCATTCGAGGCCAGCACCTTCATCCCCCGCATCTTCTCGCCAGAGCTGATCCGCAACTTGGTGCTGACCAAGAAGCAGGAACGGCACTACATGGCCGAGCTCAGCCCCTCAGAGCAGGTCGAAATCTACCTCGACACGGTGTGACGCACCAAAGGGCCGCCTCTTGTGGGCGGCCCTTTGCTTGTCTACCTATGACGTGAAACCCAACATTGGTGCCCCATGCAAATCGGTATCCTGCAAACCGGCCATGTCCCGGAAGACCTTATCGCGGAAAACGGCGACTATCCCGAGATATTCGAGAGTTTCCTCGCCGGTCGCGGGCTGGAATTCCGCAACTACGCCGTGGTGGATGGCGAATTCCCGAATGGCTCCCAAGATGCAGAGGGCTGGCTGATCACCGGGTCCCGTTATGGCGCCTATGAGGACCATCACTGGATCGCCCCGCTGGAGGCATTGATCCGCGAAATCTATGCATCGGGCCGACCCCTCATTGGTGTGTGTTTCGGCCACCAGATCATCGCTCAGGCGCTTGGCGGGAAGGTCGAGAAATTCGAAGGCGGCTGGTCAGTGGGCCGCAATGCCTATGGCATCGGCGAAGAGACAGTCAACCTGAACGCGTGGCATCAGGATCAGGTCGTTGACCTGCCCGAGGGTGCCAGCACCGTCTGCTCCACTGATTTCTGCAAATATGCAGCGCTGCTTTATGGCGAGCGGGCTTTCACGATCCAGCCGCACCCGGAGATCAATCGGACCTACCTGAAGGGGCTGTTGGACACGCGCGCGCCCGGCATCGTCCCCGAGCCGTTGCGGCAGGCCGCGCTGGCGCAGATCGACGAAGACACTGACAGCGCGCGACTGGCCGAAATGTTCACCCTGTTCTTCAAGGAAAAGAGGATCGCATGACCGACGCTGACTGGCAGGACGGGCTACCCGCCCCGGCACGGGCCTATCTTGAAGGGCGACGGCTGGACGAGGTGGAATGCATCATCTCGGATCTGCCCGGCATCGCGCGTGGCAAGGCCGTGCCCGCCAGCAAATTCGCGCGGCAGAAACACTTTCACCTGCCCGACAGCATCTTTTACCAGACGATTACCGGCGATTGGGGAGAGGCCGCGGACGAGCGCGAAGGCTTCATCGAGCGGGACATGATCCTGCGCCCCGACATGAGCACCGCGACCGCCGCGCCATGGACGGGTGACTGGACATTGCAGGTCATCCACGACGCCTATGACCGCAAGGAACGACCCATCCCTTACGCCCCGCGCAACGTGCTGCGCCGCGTCGTGCAGCTTTACCACGATCAGGGCTGGCAGCCGGTGGTCGCGCCCGAGATGGAGTTCTACCTCGTGGCGCGCAACCTTGATCCGGCCAAGGACATCATGCCGATGATGGGCCGGTCGGGGCGCCCGGCAGCGGCGCGGCAGGCCTATTCGATGACGGCCGTGGACGAGTTTGGCCCGGTGATCGACGATATCTACGATTTCGCCGAGGCGCAGGGGTTCGAGATTGACGGCATCACCCAGGAGGGGGGCGCCGGCCAGTTGGAGATCAACCTGCAACATGGCGATCCGATCAAGCTGGCCGACGAGGTGTTCTACTTCAAACGGCTGATCCGCGAGGCCGCGCTGCGCCATGATTGCTTTGCAACCTTCATGGCCAAACCCATCGCCGACGAGCCGGGCAGCGCCATGCATATCCACCATTCGGTGCTGGATATGGAAACCGGGCTGAACGTCTTTTCCGGCCCGCAAGGCGGCGAGACCGACGCGTTTTTCCACTTCATCGGCGGTTTGCAGACCTACATGCCATCGGCGATTGCGGTGATGGCGCCTTATGTGAACAGCTACCGGCGCTACGTGAAGGACCATGCCGCCCCCATCAACCTTGAATGGGGCCGCGACAACCGCACCACGGGCATCCGCATCCCGCTGTCGAGCCCGGATGGCAGGCGTGTGGAAAACCGGCTGGCCGGGATGGATTGCAACCCTTACCTTGGCATCGCGGCATCCCTCGCCTGCGGCTATCTTGGACTGATGGAAGAGATCCGGCCGCAAAAGCAGTTCCGCGGTGATGCATACGAGGGCGAAGGTGACATCCCGCGCGTGCTGGGGCAGGCTCTTGATGTGTTCGACGGGGCAGAGGCGCTGCACAAGGTGCTGGGGCCGGAATTCGCGCGGGTTTATTCCATCGTGAAGCGCACGGAATACGAAGAGTTCCTGCAGGTCATCAGCCCGTGGGAGCGCGAGCATCTGCTGCTGAACGTCTAGCCGTCTTGTGCGCGGGGCGACGGGCGGCCTGACGTTGCGCCCGTCGCCCCGCAGATATGTTCGAACCAGAAAAGCGGGGGCCGCAGGATGGACCTACTGTATTCCAATGATCGACGGGGAGCTTATCCCCCGTCCTGGTATGCAGCGACAGCCGACGCGCTGGACCCCTTCGCCCCCTTGCGCGGCGAGACGCGAGCGGATGTCTGCATCGTGGGTGGCGGCTATACCGGCCTGTCGGCAGCGCTGCATCTGGCAGAGGCCGGTCGATCCGTGGTTCTGATCGAGGCGCACCGGGTGGGCTTTGGCGCATCCGGGCGCAATGGTGGCCAACTAGGGTCCGGCCAGCGGATGACGCAGGACAGTCTTGAAAAGCTGGCAGGCGACGGGGCGGCGCGGGTTCTTTGGGATCTGGCCGAGGACGCAAAGGCGCTGGTCAAGGATCTGGTGGCACGGCACGGCATCGATTGCGATCTGACACCCGGCGTGGCATGGGCAGGCACCTCGCGCGGCTCTGTCGACGGGCTGCATCGCTACGCCGAACATCTTGCGGCCCGCTACGGCTATGAAGAAGTTGATGTTTTGGAAGAAAAGGAGTGGCAGGCTATCTGCCGCTCGCCAGACCATCGCGGGGCGATCCTTGACCACGGGGCGGCGCATCTGCACCCGCTGAAACTGGCGCTGGGGCTTGCACGGGCTGCGCGGGATGCGGGCGTGACAATCCACGAGACAAGCCAGGTTCACCACATTGCCGACGGCGCTCCTGCAACCGTGCAGACCGAAGGCGGGCGCGTTCTGGCCGATCATGTGATCCTTGCCTGCAACGGGTATCTGGGCGGGCTTAATCGCAAGGTGGCCGCGCGGGTCATGCCGATCAACAATTTCATCGTGGCGACAGAGCCACTGGGCGAGCGTGCGGCAGAGGTTCTGACGCAGAACGTTGCCGTTGCTGACGACCGGTTCGTGGTGAACTATTTCCGGATGAGCCCGGACGGGCGGCTGCTTTTTGGCGGGGGGGAAAGCTATGGCTACCGGTTCCCGGCCGATATCGCCTCGGTTGTGCGCAAGCCGATGGAACAGAGCTTCCCGCAGCTGAAAGACGTGCGCATTGACCATGCCTGGGGCGGAACTTTGGCAATCACCGTGCGACGGATGCCCTACCTCGCACGGGTCGCGCCCAACATCCTGTCCGCGTCTGGCTATTCCGGCCACGGCGTCGGCACGGCGATCCATGCGGGGCAGTTGATGGCCCGCGCCATCGAAGGCCAAAGCGACGGATTCGACGCAATGGCCGCAGTCCCGACACCGGCCTTCCCGGGTGGCGCGGCGATGCGCAGCCCCCTGCTTGCCCTCGCGATGAGCTGGTACGCGCTGCGGGACCGCCTGGGACTCTGACCCCTTTGAAATGTGAAATTTCCATGAATGCCCCATATCCGGGGCATTTTTTGCTTTGCCATCTGCGCTCGCAAGTTTACAAAACCGAAAGGATCAATTTGGGAATTTGAAATATGACAGCCGCGCCCAAAATGCATGATGCCGAACCCATCCCCCCTGCCGCGCTTAAGGCGGTCGAGGAATTGCTGCAAAGCGGGGACCTTTTCCGCTATCACGCGCCGCAGGACGCGCCAGTGGCCTTGCTGGAGCGGGAATTCGCCGAATACATGGGAGCGAAATACGCGCTGGCCGTTTCAAGCTGCTCTGCCGCACTGTTCCTTTCGCTGAAATCTCTGGGGCTTCCGCGCGGGGCGCGGGTGCTTATCCCGGCGTTTACCTTCGCCGCTGTCCCGTCCGCTGTTGTCCATGCCGATTGCCAGCCGGTCCTGTGCGAGGTCGGCACGAATTACCGCATCGACCTTGAAGATTTCGAAGCGAAAATCGAAGATGTGCAGGCCGTTCTGATCAGCCATATGCGCGGGCACACGTCCGATATGGACCGGATCATGGAATTGGCGGAGGCGCGCGGCATTCCGGTGATCGAGGATGCCGCCCATTCGCTGGGCACCGTCTGGGACGGCCGCAAGATCGGCACCATCGGCAAGATCGGCTGCTTCAGCTTTCAAAGCTACAAGCTGATCAACGCGGGCGAGGGCGGCATCATGATTACCGATGATGCGGATATCGTCGCGCAAGCGGTGATCATGTCCGGCGCCTACGAGCATAACTGGAAGAAACATGCAGGGCTTGAGAGCGCCTTCCGGCACTGGCAAAACCGCCTGCCGCTTTACAATCTTCGCATGGGCAACCTGAGCGCGGCAGTTATCCGACCGCAGCTTGATGAAGTGGCGCGCCGCGTGCGCGACGGGCGTGCCAACCATGATTTTGTGGCTGAACGCCTGAACACGTCGCCTTGGCTGGACGTGCCTCCCCCCCTGCCTAAGGAAGACCGGGCGCCGGATTCCATCCAGTTCAACCTTGTGAACATGGATCGTGACAGCGCGGTGAGTTTCGCAGAGGCAGCCCATGCCGCAGGCGTCAAAGTGCAGGTTTTCGGGCTGTCCACGGACAATGCCCGCGCCTTCTGGAACTGGCAATTCATCCCCGGAGACATGCCCGAGCTTCCGCGGACCCGCGCCATGTTGGAAAACGCATGCGATGTTCGGCTACCCGCCCGTCTGACGCGCGCGGAGCTTGAATTCGTGGCAGAGGCTTTGACCGGCGCAGCCGCATCCGTCATGGCGCCCCTGCCCGCCTACGGAACCTGAAACCTTCGTAGATCCGATACCGTGGCCGCCGCCGGCAACCCCAATGTTGCCGGTGACGGGCGCTCACCAGTCGCGGTTTATTTCGACATTTTCGAAAGCTTGGCCTGCAATTCCGCCAGCTGTTTCTTGATGTCGTCGAGATCCTCGTCGCCCTTTTCGGCGTCGTCGCCTTTTGCAGGCCCGGTCCAGCCCTTGCCCATCGTGCCGGTCATGGCCTTGACGAAGGCCTCCTGCTGCGCCTGCATCGCCTCGAAACCCGGCACCTTGGAGATCGGGTTCAGGGAATTCATGTTCTCGACCCATTTTGACTGGCTGTCACGGAACATGTCGAACGAGGCCGACAGGAACTGCGGAACGACGGACGTTGCCTGGGTGGTGTAGCTGCGAACCAGGTCGGTCAGAACGTTGATCGGCAAGACGCTTTCGCCCTTGCTTTCATGCTCGGCCACGATTTGCAGCAAGTATTGGCGCGTCAGGTCGTCCCCGGACTTCAGATCGACGATCTGAACCTCGCGCCCGCCGCGGATGAACCCGGCAATGTCTTCGAGAGTGACGTAGTCACTGGTCTCGGTATTGTAGAGACGCCTGCTGGCGTAACGCTTGATCAGAAGCGGTTTGTCGGTGTTGGCCACGGATGTCCTCCCCAGGAATGCAGCAGTGCAGAAAAGCTTATGCGAGTGCAGAACAAAAAGAAAGGGCGGGCATAAAGCCCGCCCCATCGTCTGCGCCGTTTGGGAGGAGATGGCGCAGTAAACCGGGTCTTCTTACTTCGCAGCAGCTGTTGCTTTTTTCGCAGCAGCAGTCGCGTCGGAAGTTGCCTTCTTGACAGCGGCGGTCGCGTCCTCGGACAGGTCCTTGCCGGCAGCCATCATCAATTCGACGGTGTCCATCTGAACTTTTTTCGCGATTTCAGCGAAAGCAGCCATGTTCTCGGAAGCAACTTCAGCCTGAGCGGAAGCGAACTCGGACATCGCCTTGGCGTAGTCGGCAGGCTCTGCTTTTGCTTTGGACATGTCTGCCATTTTGGACAGGGTGTCTTTTGCCCACTTGGCGGAGATTTCGGTCGACTTCTCGGCGGCTTCCAGAGCAACGCCGGAAAGCTTCTCGTTCAGGGTCGCGGTGGTTTTGAAAGCGTCTTCCATTGCTTTCGTGTCAACCGGGAACGCGCCCATCATCTCTTTGAGCATCGCGGTCGGATCCTGAGTTTTCGTAGCCATTGGTATATTCCTTTAAGAGCTGGTCACGGGCCCACCCCGTTTCCTGCAGCTATCGAGAATATGCATTCTGCGGCGCAGCATTTCAAGTGCAGAATGCTGCGCCGCAGAAAAAACTTGGCTTATCCAATGAAATCAGCGTATTGCCTTGACCGCTACATAGGTGCCGGGGGCCGGTGACAGGGGGGGATGCTGCGAATCACCGGGATCGCGGGCCTCTACCTTCTTGCCGGAACGCTTGCGCAGCCACCCTTCCCAACGCGGCCACCATGACCCTTCGTGGAAGGTCGCCCCTTCCATCCAGGCGTCAGCATCCTGTTTCAGGCTGGCATTTGTGTAATGGCCGTATTTCTTCTTTGTCGGCGGGTTGACGATCCCCGCGATATGGCCGGATTCCGAGACGATGAAGGTCTTGGATCTGCCCCCCATCTTCTGCACGCCCCGGTAGCAATCCTTCCACGCCGCGATGTGGTCAGTCTCGCAGGTGACGGCGAAAAGCGGGATATCCACGTCTGACAGTTTCAGCGTGTGCCCCATCAACTCAAAGCCATCCTCGGCAAATTCGTTGCGCTGGCATAGCCCCCGCAAATATTGCATCGCCATCTTCGCCGGCAGGTTGGCCCCGTCACCGTTCCAGTAAAGCAGGTCAAAAGCGGGCGGGGTCTCTCCCATCATGTAGCTTTTGATCGCGGGGCCGTAGATCAGGTCGGTCGAGCGCAGGAAGCTGAAGGTCCGCGCCATGACAAAGGACGGCAGCATGCCTTTGTCCTTCACCTCTTCTTCGATCCCGTCGATGAAATCGTTCTGCAGGAAGGGGGTGAATTCACCCTGATCGCTGAAATCGGTAAGGGTGGTGAAGAATGTGGCGGACTTTACCGATTTGTCGCCGCGCTGCTTCATCAGCGACAGGGTCAGTGACAGGGTCGTGCCCGCGATGCAATAGCCGATCGCGTTGACCTGCTCTTGCCCGGTGATGGCCTTCACCTCGCGGATGGCGGTCAGGTAGCCGTCGTCGATATATTGCTCCAGCCCGACATCCTTGAAGCTGGGATCGGCATTCACCCAGCTGACCACGAAGATGGTGTAGCCCTGCTCTGTCACCCATTTGATGAAGCTGTTCTGTTCCTTCAGGTCGAGAATGTAGAATTTGTTGATCCAGGGCGGGAACAGGATGATGGGCGTCGCATAGACCTGCTCGGTCGCGGGCGCGTATTGGATCAGCTCCATCATCTTGTTGCGATAGACAACCTCGCCCGGCGTCGTGGCGATGTTTTCGCCCAAGACAAAGGCCTTTTCATCCGCCAGTCGAACGACCAGTTCGCCGTTGTTGGCCTCGAGATCGGACACGAGGTTCTCCAGCCCTTTGACCAGCGACTCGCCATCCGTTTCCACCGCCTTTTGCAAGGCGTCGGGGTTCGTGCCGAAGAAATTCGTCGGTGCCATCATGTCCAGGATCTGGCGCGAGAAATAGGTCAGGCGGCGTTTCTCGGTCTCGTCCAGATGTTCGATCTCGTCGACGGCACGCGCAATTGCGTCCGAGTTGATGAGGTACTGTTTCTTGATGAAATTGAAATAGGGGTGGGAATCCCATAGCGGGTTTGCAAAACGGCGATCCTTGGGGCCGGGATCCTCGGGCGCCTCCAGCTTGCCACGCGCTAGGCTCTGCTGAACCTCGACGAAATGCTTCAGCGACTCCCCCCAGAATCCGATCTGATGCTCGATCAACTTTGAGGGGTTCTGGATCGCTTCGGCCCAGTAGGTCTGCATTGCCTTGGAATAAAGACCCTGATTCGGACCGCTCAGCGCCGGATTGACGGGTTGCTTCTGCGACATCGCATTCATCAGACGTTGCGATAACTCCTCAACCCGCGTGAGATTTTCTTTCATGCGCTCCAAATTCTGCCCTGCGGCAACGTCTTTTGTTGTCATTTGAACAATTTCCCACTACTTTTTCTGCTACGCAGAATAACGTCGCCTCTTGTTGGGGGGCAAAGCGACGAAATGAACCGGCTTGCCTGCCCGGACATATGGAGACGCACATGCGATACATGGCGACCTACGACCTTATGGAGACCCTCCGCAACACCAACCAGTGGCTTGGAGCCACCGCTAAAGCTGCAGCATCTTACCCTGCCTTCGCCCTGATTCCCAACCCTGCGTTGCAATGGATGGCAGCCTGGGGCGAAGTGACCGAACGCACTTTTGAACGTATGACGGTGAAGCCCGGTTGGGGCATTCGATCCATCACCTGCGAGGATGGGAAGGACCACGTCGTCGTCAAACAGACGGTCGTGGAACGCCCATTCGGCGACCTGATCCACTTCAAGGTGCAGGGTCGGGAAGAAAAGCCGCGCAAGGTTCTGCTGGTTGCGCCGATGTCGGGGCACTATGCCACGCTGCTGCGCTCTACCGTCATTTCGCTGCTGCCCGATTGCGAGGTCTACGTGACCGACTGGCACAATGCCCGCGATATCCCGGTGAGCGAAGGCAAGTTCGATATCGAGGATTACACGCTCTACCTTGTAGAGTTCCTGCGCCATCTCGGCCCGGACACCCATGTAATCGCCGTCTGTCAGCCCGCGCCGCTGACGCTGGCTGCGACCGCCTATCTTGCTGAAGAAGATCCCGACGCCCAGCCGCGCTCGCTTACCCTGATCGGTGGCCCGATTGATCCTGACGCGGCCCCTACGGACGTGACCGATTTCGGTGCCCGCGTGACGATGGGACAGCTGGAAGAGACGATGATCCAGCGCGTTGGGTTCAAATACAATGGCGTGGGCAGGTCGGTCTATCCCGGCCTCTTGCAGCTGGCCTCGTTCATCTCGATGAATGCAGAGCGTCATTCCCAGGCGTTCGGTGACCAGATCATGCGGGTCAGCCGGGGCGAAGCGTCCGACCATGACGCGCATAACCGGTTCTACGACGAATATCTGGCCGTGATGGACATGCCCGCGGAATTCTACCTTTCCACGGTCGAACGTGTGTTCAAGAACTGCGAAATTGCGAAGAACACCTTCAGCGTCAACGGCAAGCGGATCGACATTGGCAAGATCACCAGTGTGGCCGTCAAGACGGTCGAGGGTGCGAAGGACGATATTTCCGCCCCCGGCCAATGTATTGCGGCGCTTGACCTGTGCACCGGCCTGCCGGACGAAAAGAAAGCCAGCCACGTCGAACCCGGCGCCGGGCATTACGGCATCTTTGCAGGCAAGAGCTGGCGCCAGAACATCCGCCCGCTTGTGCTTGAATTCATCGATGCCAATTCCGGGGCGCCCAAGCCGGCAACTGCCCCGAAACGCACGACGAAAACGGCCAACAAGAACGCAGCCGCCTGACCTGACGGTTACGGCGCGGTTGTCACGACCGCAGATCGAGGGGCCGGACCTGAGAAGGTTCTGCCCCTTTTCTGTTCCAGCTAAAGCTGCAGAATTATTGGCAAAAACCGCCATCCTGCTCAGACCCGGTCCTTGTCAAAGACCATATCGATCATCGCCTGCGTCCCGCGCGAGAATTCAAGCGGGCAGGCATAGCTCTCGCCGCGGGTGACCGTCCGGTTGAAGGCTTCGACCTGAAGCACGTAGTGGTTTGCCGCGGGAAAGCGGTACGTCCTGATCTCCCCATCCCCTTGGTGCAAATCAATGCGCGCCTCGCCGTAGACCATCGGATTGAAGGGCGCGGTCAGCCGCATCACCCCAAGCGAGCCGTGGAACGTCATGTCCTGCCAAGGGCTCATCCGCATGGAATTCACGGCCGTGTAGTGGAATGACGGGAATTGCGCCGTGATATGCGACCAGACATCGACACCATTTTCATAGCGGATGGCGGTGGACAGGATCTCTTGCGGGTCTTGCCCTGTCACGTAACGGGCAGACCCGAACGTATAAACACCGATATCCGGGATCGCGCCGCCCCCGGTTTCCGGCCGGTTTCGAATATTTCCGCCATCAGAACTGTTGTCGTAGGAAAACGCACCAGAGACGCGGACCAGCTCGCCAATAGCGCCCTCCTCGTAAAGCGCCCTGGCCTTCTGCCACTGCGGATGATGCACGATCATATACGCCTCTGCCGCGAGCAAGCCGGTCTTGTCGCGCAGAGCGATGATCTCGTCAATCTCGTCGGCGCGCATCGCGATGGGTTTTTCGCACAGCACGTTCTTGCCCGCGCGCAAGGCCTTCAGCGTCCACTCCACATGCAGGTGATTGGGCAGGGGAACGTAAACCGCGTCAATGCCATCATCTGCCAGCAAAGCATCGTAATCGTCGAAAACTTTCAGGCCGGGCACTTTGTCAACGAAAGGGGCGGCTTTTTCGGCGCTGGAACTCGCAATGGTCGTCAATGCCCCGCCGCGGGCGGCATGAATTGCCGGGCCCATATGTTCCAACGCGAATTTCGACGCGCCCAGAATCCCCCATCGAACATGCGTGGTCATTTCGACAGCTCCCTCCCTGCTGCCCCCCACAGTACCTGCGTCGGCCCTTACGTCAACCAGCATCAGAAACGCAAACAGGCCCCGCAAAGGGGGCCTGTCATGCTGTCAATTATGCTTTTAGATCAGTGCGCAGCTGCCATCCCGGCTTCTTTCGCCAGGTCGCGCATCCGCTTTTGCAGCTTTTCAAAGGCCCGCACCTCGATCTGGCGGATCCTTTCCCGGCTGACATCATATTGACCGGACAGCTCTTCCAGCGTCACCGCGCGATCGGCCAGACGCCGCTGCGTGAGGATATCCTTCTCGCGGTCGTTCAGCACTTCCATCGCCTCGGCCAGCAGCGCACGGCGAGATTCAAGCTCGTCACGCTCTTCATAGTCAGCGGCCTGGTCGGCATCTTCATCTTCGAGCCAGTCCTGCCACTGCATCGTGCCTTCGCCTTCCTGCCCGACGGTCGCGTTCAATGACGCATCCCCGCCCGACAGTCGCCGGTTCATCGAAATCACCTCGTCTTCGGTCACGCCAAGATCGTGGGCAATTCGCTGCACATGTTCGGGCCGCAGATCGCCGTCTTCCAGCGCGCCAATGCGGGATTTCGCCTTGCGCAGGTTGAAAAACAGCTTCTTCTGGGCAGAGGTCGTGCCAAGCTTCACCAGCGACCAGGACCGCAGGATATATTCCTGGATCGAGGCGCGGATCCACCACATGGCGTAGGTCGCAAGGCGGAACCCTTTTTCAGGGTCAAACCGCTTCACAGCCTGCATCAGGCCCACATTGGCCTCCGAGATCACCTCGGCTTGCGGCAGGCCGTAGCCGCGATATCCCATCGCGATCTTGGCCGCGAGGCGCAGGTGCGAGGTGACCATCTTGTGGGCGGCCTCTGTGTCCTGCTCTTCGACCCAGCGCTTGGCCAGCATATATTCTTCTTCCGGCTCAAGGAGCGGGAATTTCCGGATTTCCTGCATATAGCGGCTCAGGCCGCCCTCCGGCGTCGGTGCCGGCAGGTTCTTGTAGTTACTCATGGCTCATGTCCCTCCCCATGTTTAAGGGCTTAACATCCAGATAGGCTTCCGTTCACGGGGTTTCAACTCCCGTAGCTTACAAAACTATAACGTTTAGTTAAGCCAATTCCGTCGGGAAGAAATCAATATGTCAGTGCGCTCACGCGCATGTGCTGTGTATTTGAGCCCTTCATGCGCGCAGTTGAGCAAGAAGCCGCCCCATATCGGCGGGAATTGGCGATTCAAAGCGCAGCGTTTCGCCAGTGGCAGGGTGTTCAAACCCAAGAATGGCGGCGTGCAGCGCCTGACGCGGAAAACCGGCCACCGCCTCGCGCGCGGCATCGGACAAGGCCTTTGCAGACAGCTTGCGCCGCCCGCCATAGGTTTGGTCGCCCACCAGCCCGTGCCCGGCATGGGCCATGTGCACGCGTATCTGGTGCGTGCGGCCGGTTTCCAGCCGACATTCCACCAGCGCCAGTGCGGGGGGCGTGCCGAAACCCTCCAGCACCTTTGCCCGCGTAACAGCGTGGCGCCCGCCATTGAACAACACCGCCTGCTTCTGACGGTCCGTCTTGTGCCGCGCCAGCTGCGTGGTGATGCGGATCACCGCCCCCGGCTCGACCGAGACACCTCGCGTGCCCCGCAGCCGCGGATCGCCCGTGTCGGGCATGCCGTGGACCACGGCCAGATAGGCGCGTTCGGCGCTATGTGCCTCGAACTGTGCGGCCAGCCCGTGATGGGCGCGGTCGGTCTTGGCCACCACAAGCAGGCCGGTCGTATCCTTGTCGATACGGTGCACGACGCCGGGGCGCTTTTCGCCACCGACGCCAGACAGCGTATCGCCACAATGGTGCAAAAGAGCGTTGACCAATGTTCCCGTCGGCGTTCCCGGCGCGGGGTGCACCACCATCCCCGCAGGTTTATCCACCACGATAAGGTCGTCGTCCTCATAAACGATGTCGAGCGGGATTGGTTCCGGCCCGATATGGCTTTCGCTCGCGACAGGCACGGTGATATCCAGCACATCGCCTTCGGACACCTTCGCCTTGGCGTCCGTGACGACGGCACCGTTCAGCGCCACGCAGCCATCGGCGATCAGCCGCGCCAGCCTTGTGCGCGACAGCGACGCGTCCGCTGGCACATCCCGCGAAAGCGCCTTATCAAGGCGGGGCGGCGGGGCCTGCCCGATCGTGACGCTAATCACGGTGGTATCCATGGATGACGCTCCCAAGCCGGTCGAGGTTTTCGAAGAACCGGCGAACCTGAAGTTTCTGCGGATGCTGGTCACGATCCTGACCGGCACGATGATCGCCGGACTAATAATCATCATCGCGCTGGTTGTCATCCGCTACTCTGACCGCACGGCCCCCCTGCCCGACACGATCACGCTACCGGATGGCGCGACGGCCACTGCTTTCACGCAAGGCCCGGACTGGTATGCCGTGGTCACGGCCGATGACAGGATCCTGATTTTCGACCGGGCGACCGGCAAGCTGATCAACACGGTGGGGATACGTCCCACCCCCTGAGGCTTCGGCGTTTCAGTCCTGAGGATCGAACGTATAGCCGAAGCGCGCGATATCCTCGGCACAGATCGATGCCAGATGCGCCGCGAGCCTCTCATCGTAATAGCTGCGGTAATCAACACCGCGGTCAGAGCTGTTTTCATGCGGCAGTTCGGGCGCAAAGCCCAGATGCTCTTCCAGCGGGGCCATATCCTCTGCCAGATGTTCCAGCCGCAGATAGGCAGAGGCGCGCTCTACCCCCGTGGTGTCGGTCATGTAGGACCGCGCCGGAGAGCCGCGCAGGCTGCCAAGGATCTGCGGTTCGAACAGGAACTCCGCAAAATCCCGCCGCTTGGCCAGCATCACCGCGACATGATCGAAATCCTGCGCCCGCAGCCAGTGATAGTAGCTCACCACCCGGTCCCACGGATTGCGCACGAGCGTGAAGGTGAACATCCGGGCGATCTTGTCGGGGGTGAGGATCCCGTCGATATCTGCCAGCGTGCTGTGTTTCCAGAGCCGCCCGCGCGGCTGCAATTGCTTCAGCCGCCCCCGCCTGCGCACAGCCTTGGGCGTATCGCCGATCAGGATGTCATCGGCCATCGCGCGCGCCTCCAGCGCCTGCGCCATCGACGTGCCGCCGGTCTTGGGGATATGCACGAATACGTAATTTCGGCCTTCAGAGATAATCATGGCCGTCACCATACCCGGACCAGCCGGAGGGGAAAGCGCAAAGGGCTTTTCACGGCTTCAAAACCGCAGCATAGTCAGGGCTCGCATCAGATGGGAGGACGCTATGGGCTGGCTGGCAGATGAAACCGGGTTGGACAAATGCGCGGCGAATTACACGCCGCTCACGCCGCTTTCCGCGCTGATCCGCGCAGCGGACGTGTTCAGGGACGAAACGGCCATGATCTATGGCACGCACCGCGCGACCTACGCCCAGTATTACGAACGGTGCACGCGCCTGGCCTCTGCGCTGGCGCAGATTGGCGTTGCGCCGGGCGATGTGGTGGCCACGATCATTCCAAACCTTCCGGCCCAGGCAGAGGCCCATTTCGGCGTGCCCGCCTGCGGCGCCGTGCTCAACACGATCAACACCCGGCTGGATGTCTCGACAGTCAGCTACATCCTTGAACATGGCGGCGCCAAGGTCGTGATGGTCGACAGCCAGTTTCTTGACCTCGCCGAGGCCGCCATCGCGCAGATGGATGGCCCGGCCCCCACCGTGATCGAATGTCCCGACGCGCAGGCCGGGTTCAAGCCAAGCGGCAGCTACAGGACCTATGAGGATGTTCTTGCCACAGGCGAACCCGATTTCAACTGGGTTCTGCCGCAGGACGAATGGGAAAGCCTCGCGCTCAACTACACATCCGGCACGACCGGGCGCCCCAAAGGCGTCGTCTACCACCATCGCGGCGCCTATCTCAGCGCGATGGGGCAGGTCATCAGCTGGCGCATGGTCCTGCACCCGGTCTACCTGACTATCGTGCCGCTGTTTCACTGCAATGGCTGGTGCCACACCTGGATGATGCCGATGGTGGGCGGCACGATCGTCTGCTGCCGCGACGTCACGGCCAAGGCGATCTTTGACGCCATCGCGGATGAGGGCGTCACCCATTTCGGCGGCGCGCCCATTGTTCTCAACACTCTGGTCAACGCGCCCGAAAAGGACCGTCGCGAGTTTTCCCATACGGTCGAGGTTTTCACCGCCGGTGCGCCCCCTGCCCCCGCGACGCTGGCGCGGATCGAGCCGATGGGCTTCAACGTCACACAGGTCTACGGGCTGACCGAAACTTACGGCCCCGCGACCGAAAGCCTGTGGCTGGCGCAATGGGATCACCTGGAAGGCGAAGAACGCGCTGCAGTGAAGGCAAGGCAAGGCGTGGCGATGCCCTTCATCGATCATGTCACCGTGATGGACGAGGCGATGAAAGAAGTGCCCCGCAACGCGGCCACACGCGGCGAGATCATGTTCCGCGGCAATGGCGTGATGAAAGGCTACCTCAGGAACCCCGCCGCCACGGCAGAGGCTTTTGAAGGCGGCTACTTCCACTCGGGCGACATCGCGGTGATGCATGAGGACGGTCATGTGCAGATTGCGGACCGCGCCAAGGACATCATCATTTCGGGGGGCGAGAACATCTCTTCCGTCGAGGTAGAAAATGCCCTGATGTCGCACGAGGCGGTTAGCCTTTGCGCCGTCGTTGCAAAACCTGACGAGAAATGGGGCGAGGTGCCCTGCGCTTTTGTCGAATTGAAACAGAACCTCTCCGTGTCCGAGGCCGAGCTGATCGCCTTCGTGCGCGGGCGGCTGGCAGGGTTCAAGACACCGAAGGCCGTGGTGTTCGAAGAGCTCCCCAAAACCTCCACCGGCAAGATCCAGAAGTTTGCGCTGCGCAAGCGCGCGGCAGAGCTCTGACCCGGTCGCGCGACCGTGCTGCATTGCCGGCCCCCTGCCGCCCGTGCTAGCGTCCGCGCGAAAGAGGCAGAGCAGCCCGAGGCATGACAGCACTTCTGCAATATGAAAGATTGGAGGCCAGCGGCCTCTGGCGGGCCGCCCCCGGCGAACAGAGACGCGAGGTGATCGTGTCGCTGGGCGATGCGTCGCTGACCATCACCGACATGCAGGATCGCGCGCTGACCCATTGGTCACTTGCCGCGCTGGAACGGGCCAATCCCGGTGAAACGCCCGCGATCTACCACCCCGACGGCGACCCCGGCGAAACGCTGGAACTGAGCGCGGACGCCACCGAAATGCTGGAGGCGATCGAACGGCTGCACCGCGTGATCGAACGTCGCCGCCCCAAGCCCGGCCGCCTGCGGCTGATCCTGACCCTGTCCGCCGCAGCCGTCATCGCGGCGCTGGCCTTCCTGTGGATGCCCGGCGCGCTGCTGCGTCACACCGTTTCCGTCATTCCCGATGTAAAGCGGACCGAGATCGGCGAGGCGCTGTTGTCACGTATCACGCGCGTCTCTGGCCAGCCCTGCTCGGATCGCTATGCGCAATCCGCGCTGGAGGCCATGTCACAACGTCTGCTGGGCAATCGCGAGGCGCTTGTGGTTTTGCCCGGCGGGGTTCAGGAAACCGCGCATCTGCCCGGTGGCACGATCCTGATGAACCGTGCGCTGGTCGAGGATTTCGAGGATGCCGACGTCCCTGCAGGCTACGTCATCGCCGAGGCGCTGCGCGCTGACCGCCGCGATCCGCTGGAGACGCTTCTGCAATCGGCTGGGTTCTGGTCGAGCCTGCGCCTGCTGACCCGTGGTGAGCTGACCCCGGAAACGCTCGATGCCCAGGCAGAGCGTATCCTGACAGCGCCCTCCGCAGACATCCCCGACGCCGAACTGGTCGCGGCCTTCACCAAGGCAAAGCTGCGCACCACCCCCTATGCCTTTGCCCGCGATGTCTCCGGCGAGTCGGTGCTGGGGCTGATAGAGGCTGACCCTTACCCCGACGGGTCCGACAGCGCAGTTCTGAGCGACAGCAACTGGATCCGCCTGCAAACCATCTGCGGCGGCTGATCAGGGGGCCCGCGCCCCCCGGGGGAACACCCGGGGCCTCACGGGCTCGCAACCGGGCGTGGCGCCTATTTGGTGCCGAAGAGCCGGTCGCCCGCGTCACCCAGACCCGGCACGATATAACCCTTCTCGTTCAGCCGTTCATCCAGTGCCGCTGTCACGATCGGCACGTCCGGATGTGCCTCTTTCATACGGGCAACACCTTCGGGCGCGGCCAGCAGGCACAAGAACCGGATGTTTTTGGCGCCCGCCTGTTTCAGCAGATCAATTGCCGCAACGGACGAATTGCCTGTTGCCAGCATCGGATCCACGGCGATGACCAGACGGTCGCCAAGACTGTCGGGCACCTTGAAATAGTATTGCACCGGCTGAAGCGTTTCCTCGTCGCGGTAAAGACCCACAAAGCCAACCCGCGCCGACGGGATCAGTTCAAGCACCCCGTCCAGCAGACCGTTGCCCGCACGCAGGATCGAAATCAGCGCAAGCTTCTTGCCCGCCAGCGTCGGTGCCTCCATCTCGGTCATCGGCGTTTCGATGGTCCGGGTTGTCATCGGCAGGTTCGCGGTAACCTCGTAGGCCAACAACTGGCTGATCTCACGCAAGAGCTTGCGGAACTCGCCGGTCGAGGTGTCCTTCCGGCGCATCAGCGTCAGCTTGTGCTGCACCAGCGGGTGCGAAACGACGGTCAGGTGATCGGTCATGCGGGCTCCAGTCTCTCCAAAATGCGGGCGCGGGTTGCCTCATCGCAGAATGCCGCATTGGCGGCAACACGGTTGAGGTCCAGAAAATCATCCTCGTTCCAGCCAAAGACCCGCGCCAGATTATCGTATTCTCGGGTCATCGTGGTGTGGAAGAAAGGCGGATCATCGGTCGAGATCGTCACCTTCACGCCGCGCTCCCGCAGCTTTTCGATCGGATGCGCGCTCAGGTGCGGATAGACCCCCAGCCGCACGTTGGAGCCCGGGCAAACCTCGAGCACGATGCCGCGTTCTGCAAGGACATCGACAAGCGCCAGATCCTCGATCACCCGCACGCCATGCCCGATGCGTTCAACGCCCAGATCTTCGATGGCGTCGCGCACTTCGCGTGGGCCGCGCCATTCGCCCGCATGGGTAGTCAGCCGCAAACCGGCCTCGCGCGCCATGTCAAAGCTATAGCCGAAATCGGCCTGTTTTCCCTTGTTTTCATCCCCGCCCATTCCGAAGCCGACAATCCAGTCGCCGGCCGTTTCCGCAGCGCAGAGCGCAATCGGCTTGGCACGGTCAGGTCCGAAATGGCGAATGCAAGTGACGATGCCGCGCAGGACAACCCCGGTGTCGCGCTCGCCCTCGTCCGCCGCCTCGCGGATCGCGTGCAGATATTCGCGCCACGCGCCAACATCGCCCCCACCGCAGAAATCCGGCGACAGGAAGGTTTCGGCATAGATCACGCCATGCTCGGCACTCTGTTCAAGAATGGCCCGTGTCAGGCGGGCGTAATCCTCGGGCGTCTGCAGCACCTGCGTCGCGGCCTCGTAAACGCTGAGGAAATGCACGAAATCGCGATAGGCATAGCTGCCATCCTCGGAGAATACGCCCGAAAGGTTGACCGATTTTTCTTGCGCGAGCCGCCGGATGAACTCCGGCGGGGCGGCGCCCTCGTGGTGCATGTGCAGTTCCACCTTGGGAAGCGATCTGAAACTCATAGAAAACTCCTTCCGGGGCCATGGCTTTGCACGCCCAGATGATCCGCGACCGAGGCGGCAATATCGACAAACCCCACCTGACCAAGCGATCCAGCACCCCGCCCGGCCACCAGAACAGGCACACGTTCGCGCGTGTGATCGGTGCCGATCCATGTGGGGTCGTTTCCGTGATCGGCAGTGATCAGCAGCATGTCGGTGCCGCGAAGCCGCGGCAGCAGCCGCGCCAGTTCCGCATCGAACCATTCCAGCGCGCGGGCATAGCCGGACACGTCGCGGCGGTGGCCGTAAAGGCTGTCGAACTCGACAAAATTGGCAAAGGTCAGGCTGCCATCCGGGGCGTCCTCGACCAGATCGAACAGGTGGGTCATCAGCGTGGCATCGTCGCCTTTGCGCAGATCGTCAATGCCCTCCATCGAAAAGATGTCGCCGATCTTGCCGATGGCGAAAACCTTGCGCCCCGCATCCTGTGCCCAGTTGGTCAGCACAGGCTCCGGCGGACGGATGGCATAGTCATGCCGGTTGCCAGTGCGTTTGAAGCTGCCCGGCGCACCGACGAAGGGCCGTGCAATCACGCGGCCGATCTTCATCTCGTGCAGAACCGGCGCCATGCGCTCGCACAGATCCAGCAACCGGTCCAGCCCAAACGTCTCTTCATGGGCGGCGATCTGGAACACGCTGTCGGCGGAGGTATAGCAGATCGGCCAGCCAGAGCGCATATGCTCTGGCCCGAACTCGTCCAGCATCACCGTGCCAGACCCGTGGCAATTGCCAAGAATACCGTCCGTGCCTGCGATTTTGCAGACCTTGGCGACAAGGTCGTCGGGGAAGGCCGGGATCTCTTTTGGGAAATAGGTCCAGTCCCAGGGCACCGGCAAGCCTGCCAGTTCCCAATGGCCCGAGGGCGTGTCCTTGCCGGGGGAAACTTCGGTCGCAGCGCCCCATCGCCCCAAAGGGGTGTCACTGGCCTGCCCCAAAGGGGCGTCACTGTTCTGACCCAGAGGCTCGGCACTCAGATCGGGCACGTCTTCGCCCGATGTCAGCCGCACTGCGGCCCCCAGCCCCAGCGCATCCAGCGTCGGCACGTGCAGCGGGCCAGTGCGCCCATCCTCTGCGCGGCCCTCTGCACAGGCCTGTGCAATATGGGCAAGCGTGTTGGCTCCGCTATCCGGCACACCGTCATTGAAAAACGCATCCGCGTCCGGAGCGCCGCCGATCCCGACGCTGTCGATCACGACAAGAAAGGCACGGCTCATGGCACGATCCTTTCATGGACGAGCGGCGGCAGATCCTGCGCCTTTTCACCCAAGGTGATGGCCGCGCGCACGGCCGCCTCTGCCGCGTCCGCCTGCCCGACCCGCGCGGCATGAACACGCGCCAGCGGCTGCCCCTTCTCGACGCGATCACCAAGGCGCACGACCTCTGACAGGCCAACCGCCGGATCGACGACATCGCTTTCCACCTGACGCCCGCCGCCCAGTTCAACTACGGCCAGCCCCAGCGCTTCACCGTCAATCGCGGTAACCACACCTGCCTCGCTGGCGGGCATTTCCCGGATCACCGGCGCCTCGGGCATGAAGCGTTGCCAATTCTCGACAAAATGCACCGGCCCGCCCATGGCGTATACCATCCGGCCAAACCGTTCTGCCGCCGTGCCGGACCGGATTGCGTCGGCGATCTTCGCCTTGCCATCAGCGGCATCCTTTGCCAGCCCGGCAGAGGCCAAAAGAGCGCCGCCAAGCTCTGCACTCAACTCTCCCAGCGGGCCGTAATCCAGCCCGGTCAGCACCCGCAGGCTGGCATCAACCTCCAGCGCGTTGCCAAGCGAGGAGGCCAGCGGCTGGCTCATATCCGTGATCAGCGCGGTGGTCTTGCACCCGGCGGCATTGGCTGTCTTGACCAAAGCCTGTGCCAGCGCCCGCGCCTCTTCGGCCGTTTTCATGAAGGCGCCAGTGCCCAGCTTGACGTCCAGCACCAGCCCGTCCAAACCCGCGGCCAGTTTCTTTGACAGGATCGAGGCAGTGATCAGATCAAGGCTTTCGACCGTACCGGTGACATCGCGGATCGCATAGAGCCGCTTGTCGGCCGGGGCGATATCGGCACTGGCACTGACAATCGCCGCCCCCGTCTCGCGCACCACTTTGTGAAAGCGGTCCTCATCCAGACCCGTGACGAGACCCGGTATCGCCTCCATCTTGTCCAATGTGCCGCCCGTATGGCCCAGCCCGCGCCCCGAGATCATCGGCACATAAGCGCTGCAAGCCGCCAAGGCGGGGGCCAGCACAAGGCTGACGCAATCGCCCACACCGCCGGTGGAATGCTTGTCGATCGCGGGCGCGTCCAGATCCCAGCGCAGCACATCGCCGCTGTCACGCATCGCAAGGGTCAGGGCCACGCGGCCTTCTTCGCTAAGCCCGCGCAGGCAGACGGCCATGGCAAAGGCCCCCGCCTGAGCATCCGACACGGCCCCGTCGGCCAGACCTTCGGCGAACCACGCAAGCTGTTGGGCTGTCAGGGGCTGCCCCTTTCGCAGGGTGGCGTTTATGGCGCGCGCATCCATTCTCAGCTCCCGCCTGTGTCGGAATGGCTCATATGGTCCGCGCCGAACGCACCCGGCAAGAGCTCTGCCAGCGTCATCACCTGCTCTGTGCCTGCGGTCGTCGCCATGGTCACGCTGACATCCGGTGCGCCGAACTCCGCCAGTTTCTGCCGACAGCCGCCGCAGGGGGTCACGGGCATAGGAGCGTCCGCCACCACGTAAACCTCTGCCAGCCGCGACGCGCCCGACGCGATCATCGACGCTATCGCCCCTGCCTCGGCGCAGGTGCCCTCGGGATAGGCCACGTTTTCCACGTTACAGCCCCGATGCACTGTCCCGTCAGTGTCCCGGATCGCCGCGCCCACCTTGAACCCCGAATAGGGCGCATAGGCCCGTTCGCGCACATCCAGCGCCGCCTGTCTGAGTGACATTGGTCCTCTCCCCACATTCACCTTTCCGGCAATGGTGCGTAACCGCCCGGGGATTGCAAGCCTTCCCTCGCTGCGCGCCATCCGCGAACCATGTCTGGCTGACGGTTGGGGTTGGTTTGACACGCTCAACGGTTTCTCTTCCCGAACGCGTGAGGTATGCCTGACGTATGGACAGCCCCAAGGATACGAGCCATGGCCGACAATCCCACCGATACAGCGCGCCAAGCCGCGCTTGATTACCACGAATTCCCCAAACCCGGTAAGCTGGAGATCCGCGCCACCAAACCGCTGGCCAACGGGCGCGATCTGGCGCTGGCCTATTCGCCCGGCGTTGCCGAAGCCTGCCTGGAGATCAAGGCCGACAAAGGCACGGCGGCACGCTACACCGCGCGCGGCAACCTTGTTGGCGTGGTGTCCAACGGCAGCGCGGTTCTGGGGCTTGGCAATATCGGTGCGCTTGCCTCCAAACCGGTGATGGAAGGCAAGGCCGTCCTCTTCAAGAAATTCGCAGGCATCGACTGTTTCGATATCGAGGTGAACGAAACCGATCCCGAACGCCTTGCAGATATTGTCTGCGCGTTGGAGCCCACATTCGGCGCGATCAACCTTGAAGACATCAAAGCGCCCGACTGTTTCATCGTGGAAAAGCTGTGCCGCGAACGCATGAACATCCCCGTCTTTCATGATGACCAGCACGGGACGGCGATTGTCGTGGGGGCTGCGGCCACCAATGCGCTGCATGTCGCGGGAAAGTCATTCGAGGACATCAAGATCGTCTCGACCGGCGGTGGTGCGGCCGGGATCGCTTGTCTGAACATGCTGCTGAAGCTGGGTGTAAAGCGCGAAAACGTCTGGCTGTGCGATGTCCACGGCCTCGTCTACGAGGGGCGGGAACTGGACATGAACCCGCAAAAGGCTGCCTTTGCGCAGGCATCTGAATTGCGCAGGCTGGACGAGGTGATCGACGGTGCGGACCTGTTCCTGGGCCTGTCCGGGCCGGGCGTGCTGAAACCCGAGCTGGTCAAGCGGATGGCCAAGCGGCCCATCATCTTTGCGCTGGCCAATCCCACGCCGGAAATCATGCCGGACCTTGCCCGCGAAGTGGCGCCCGACGCCATCATCGCAACCGGGCGCAGCGACTTTCCCAATCAGGTCAACAACGTGCTGTGCTTTCCGTTCATCTTCCGGGGCGCGCTTGACGTGGGTGCCACAGAGATCAACGATGAAATGCAGCTCGCCTGTATCGAAGGCATTGCCGAACTGGCCCGCGCCACCACCAGCGCCGAGGCGGCGGCCGCCTATCAGGGCGAGCATCTGACCTTCGGGGCCGATTACCTGATCCCCAAACCGTTCGACCCGCGCCTGTCGGGCATCGTCTCCTCTGCCGTCGCGCGCGCCGCGATGGAGACGGGCGTGGCTACGCGCCCCTTCGAGGATCTGGACGCTTACCGCCAGAAACTGGACGCCTCGGTCTACAAATCCGCGCTTCTCATGCGCCCGGTCTTTGCTGCCGCCGCCACGGCCAGTCGCCGCATCGTCTTTGCCGAGGGCGAGGACGAGCGCGTGCTGCGCGCGGCACAGGCTATTCTGGAAGAGACGACCGAGCAGCCCATCCTGATCGGCCGACCCGAGGTTATCGCCAGCCGGTGCGAGCGCATGGGGCTCGAAATCCGGCCGGAGCGCGATTTCAACATCGTGAACCCGGAAAACGATCCACGCTACCGGGATTACTGGGGCAGCTATCACGAGTTGATGGCACGCCGGGGTGTCAGCCCGGATCTGGCCCGCGCAATCATGCGCACCAACTCAACCGCCATTGGCGCGGTCATGGTCCACCGCGAGGAGGCTGACAGCCTGATCTGCGGCACGTTCGGCGAATACCGCTGGCACCTGAATTACATCACGCAAGTGCTGGGCAACGACAAATTCCAGCCCAATGGCGCGCTTTCGATGATGATCCTTGAAGACGGCCCCCTGTTCATCGCCGACACCCATGTCTGGTCGCTGCCCACGCCCGAACAGCTGGCCAAGACCGCCTTGGGGGCTGCGCGGCACGTGCGCCGCTTCGGGCTTGAACCCAACATCGCCTTCTGTTCGCAATCGCAATTCGGCAACCAGTCCGAAGGGTCTGGCAAGCGTCTGCGCGACGCAATTGCCTTGCTGGACAGTGAAGAACGCGATTTCTGCTACGAAGGCGAGATGAACGTCGATGCGGCGCTGAACGCCGATCTGCGGGCGCGGCTGTTTCCGGCCAACCGGATGAAGGGCACAGCAAATGTGCTGATCTTCGGCCATGCCGATGCCGCCTCTGCTGCGCGCAACATCCTGAAGATGAAAAGCGGCGGGCTTGAGGTCGGACCGATCCTGATGGGCATGGGCAACCGCGCCCATATCGTCACCCCCTCGATCACTGCGCGCGGTCTTTTGAACATGGCCGCCGTGGCGGGCACCCCGGTCGCACAATACGGATGATCGAAAGACGCGATACGGCGGCCTGGGGGCCGCCGTTCTGGTCTGTCTGCAAGGCTGTGAGAGGTCAGGCTTTGCGCTTGCGGCGGAGCGCCAACCCACCCAGCGCGGTGAGCAGCAAAAAGCCACCGGCAGGCAGGGGAACCGCCGAAACGGGTGTGTCCACATAGACATTTATCGACGTGCTTCCAACCACACCCGCGCTATCAAAAGCTGTCAAAGAGACACGGAATTGGCCCGCACCTATCGGCGCACCAGGAAGAAAGCCCATATTGACGGAGTTCTGCGCGACGTTGAATGCGCTGAAGTCCTCATCACCGCCACTGTCGAAAGTTGCCGCGCCATTTGCCGTCGCATTCGTGCCGAGGTAATAGCCGGTGCTGACCGCACCCAGTGGATCGTAGATCTGCATATTTTCGGTAGCCGAAGGGTCATAGTCGACCGATATCTGGTATTTATACGTGCCCAGCGAGTCGCTGCCATCGGCAATGTCAGAATTGATCGACCAGTCATAGCTCCAATAGGACCGACCGGCCGGAACCGTCGCGCCTGTGGAATCAAACAGATAATTCCCGGCAGCATCCTGAATGATTCCGACGCCGATCGCGTCATTCGGGGTGGTATAGCGGCGCTTCGCCCGCAGCCCCAGTTCCAGATCGCCGATGGTCGCGACGGTGAAGCCGCCGTTGTGGTTACCCGACCCAAAAATGATATCTGGCGTAACATTGGCTGCCATTGCCGGCAAGGCCAGGAACCCGGTCACCGCGGCAATTGAGAGCGTTTTCATTATTTTCATCAGAATTCCTCCGTTAGCATTTTTATATATTTTTATAAAAGGCGAAATAGGGAAAAATACTCCATATCTTATCGCGCCGATAAAACCGCTTCGCAAAGTCAAATTTGGGTTATCCACAGTAATTCGGTGTCGCTCAACTTTGAGCATAAGTACTTTGCACGGCTGGACACCGAATTCAGCTGTTTTGCTCTCGATGACCACCTCCGCCAATGACGCCACCCCAGATCGATGTTGAAAGCTACGGCGGTTTGACCTTTCGGAGCTGGCGGATGGGCAGCATAGACTTTGCAAAGTCGCCTCTCTTTCGCAAAATACTGCGCAAATCAGCAGAGTTTGCAAAAATTTGCAGGTACGAAAGCCCGTTTTCTGCAAATATTGCGCGCCATTCTGACGCTGCAAACGCTAACATGCTTGCCCCGGTTACCCACATGCCCGTAACTCACTTTCAACGCTTGAGGAGGATACCATGGCATACAAGGACGTGTACGACAGCTGGAAGGCCGACCCGGAAGCATTCTGGATGGACGCCGCCAAAGCAATCGACTGGGACCGTGCGCCCAGCAAGGCGCTGTTTGATAAAGGCAATGACCTGTACGAGTGGTTCTCGGACGGGATGGTCAACACATGCTGGAATGCCGTGGACCGCCATGTCGAGGCCGGGCGCGGCGATCAGGTGGCAATTATCCATGACAGTCCCGTCACCCATTCCAAGCGCGAAATCACCTATGTCGAGTTGCGCAACCGTGTCGCAAACCTCGCAGGTGCCTTGCGCGCCAAGGGTATCGAAAAGGGTGACCGCGTCATCATCTACATGCCGATGATCCCCGAAGCGTTGGAGGCGATGCTGGCCTGCGCCCGTCTTGGTGCGATCCATTCGGTGGTGTTTGGCGGGTTTGCCGCAAACGAACTGGCGGTGCGGATCGATGATGCAAAACCCAAGGCCATTATCGCCGCCTCCTGCGGGATCGAGCCGGGACGCGTTGTGCATTACAAACCGCTTCTTGACGGCGCGATGGAGCTCGCCACCCACGAGCCCGACTTCTGCGTGATCTTCCAGCGCGAACAGGAAGTCGCCCATCTGGAGGAAGGCCGCGATTACAACTGGCACGGCTTCCAATACGGTGTCGAACCGGCGGATTGCGTTCCAGTCGAGGGCAACCACCCGTCCTATATCCTCTATACCTCTGGCACGACCGGCGCGCCCAAAGGCGTGATCCGCCACACTGCCGGGCAGCTTGTTGCGCTGAACTGGACGATGAAAAACATCTATAACGTCGATCCGGGAGATGTGTTCTGGGCGGCATCAGACGTTGGCTGGGTCGTGGGGCACAGCTATATCTGCTACGCGCCGCTGATCCACGGCAACACCACCATCGTCTTCGAAGGCAAACCCGTCGGCACCCCCGATCCCGGCACGTTCTGGCGTATCATCGAGGAATACAAGGTCCGCAGCTTCTTCACCGCCCCGACAGCCCTGCGCGCGGTAAAGCGCGAAGACCCGAACGGCGAATTCGTCAAGAAATACGACCTGTCCAACCTGACCGCCGTCTACCTTGCAGGCGAGCGCGCCGACCCGGACACGATCGAATGGGCGCAGAAGGTTCTGGACAAGCCGATCTACGACCACTGGTGGCAGACAGAAACCGGCTGGACCATCGCGGGCATGCCTGCGGGGATCGAAAAACTGCCCGTCAAGGTCGGGTCGCCCTCGGTCCCGATGCCGGGCTATGACGTGCAGATCCTTGATGAGGCAGGCCACCCGATGAAACCCGGAGAGCTGGGCGCCATCGCGGTCAAACTGCCCCTGCCCCCGGGCACGCTGCCAACGCTTTGGAATGCCGAAGACCGGTTCCGCAAATCCTACCTCAACCAGTTTCCGGGCTTCTACGAGACCGGCGATGCGGGCATGATCGACGAGGACGGGTACCTTTATATCATGGCGCGCACCGATGACGTGATCAACGTCGCGGGCCACCGCCTGTCCACCGGCGGGATGGAGGAAGTTCTGGCCTCTCATCCGGACGTTGCCGAATGCGCGGTGATCGGCGTGACCGATCAGCTGAAAGGCCAGCTGCCCATGGGCTTTGTCTGCCTGACAAGCGGCGTGAACCGGCCGCATGACGAGATCACCAAGGAATGCGTCAAGCTGGTGCGCGAAAAGATCGGCCCGGTCGCGGCATTCAAGCTGTGCCTCGTCGTGGACCGGCTGCCCAAGACGCGCTCTGGCAAGATCCTGCGGGCGACGATGGTCAAGATCGCCGATAGCGCAGAGTTCAAGCTGCCCGCTACCATTGATGACCCGGCTATTCTGGACGAGATCCGCGATGCGTTGAAAACCATCGGTTACGCAAAATAAGGCCTGACCTTTACGATCAGCGGGCGGCCTTCTCCCGGGGCCGCCCGTTCGCATGTCCGGTGACATTTGTTTCGCCCTGCAAACGTCGGGGCGAACGGCTGGTTGAGTGCCATTTGGTCTAAGGGCGGGTTTGTATCTTGCCAGCCAACGCGCATCCGTCATGACTTGCCTTCCGGCGGATCGCGTAGGACAGTCCCAGCAGCACACACAACAGGAGGGTCCCATGGCCACAACTCCCCCCGTCTGCGATTTCGGCTGGCCTGCGCCGGGTTTTACCCTGCCCGCCACCGACGGCAAGACCTACTCTTTGGATGATATACGCGGGCCCAAAGGCACGCTCATCATGTTCATCTGCAATCACTGCCCGTTTGTGATCGCCGTGCGTGACCGGATTGTGCGGGATGCCCGGGATCTGTCCGCGCTTGGGATCGGCGTCGCGGCGATTTGTTCCAACGATGCCGACAGCCATCCGGCCGACAGTTTCGACAATATGGTGACATTCGCCAAGGCGGCGGGATTTCCCTTTCCCTACCTGCATGACGAGGATCAATCGGTAGCGCGCGCCTTTGATGCGGCCTGCACGCCGGATTTCTTCGGGTTCAACGCGGATCTGGAATTGCAATATCGGGGCCAACTAGATGCGTCCGGCGCCCGACCCGCTGCCGAAGGTGTGCGGCGTGATCTTTACGAGGCCATGCGCGAAGTCGCCGAGACGGGGTTGGGCCCGCGCGACCAGATCCCCTCGATGGGCTGTTCGATCAAGTGGAAGCCCGCCTGAATGCGCGCCACCATCGCCTTTGACCTTGATGGCACGCTGATCGACAGCGCCCCCGATCTGGCCCACGCCGTCAACATGATGCTGACCGAGGCAGGTGCCGAGCCGCTTTCACTGGTCGAGGTCACATCCTTCATCGGAAACGGGTTGCCCCGGCTGGTCGAGCTGGCCATGGGCGCGCGTGGTCTGGATATGACGCGGCACGATGACCTCGCGGCACGCGTCCTGTCGCATTACACTCAGGCCAACAGCGCTTACACGGTGCTTTACCCGCAGGCTCATTCGGCGTTGCTGGCCCTGAAGGAGGCGGGTCACCGGCTGACGCTGTGCACGAACAAGCCCGAAGCTCCGGCACGCGAAATCCTGACGCATTTCGGGTTGGAGGGCCTGTTCGATACGGTGATCGGCGGCGACACATTGCCAACCCGCAAACCCGATCCGGCCATGCTTCTGGCCGCACTGATGCCGGACGGCCCCGGCATCTATATCGGCGACAGCGAAGTGGACGCCGAAGTCGCGCAGCGCGCAGGCGTGCCATTCCTCCTATACACCGAAGGCTACCGGAAAAGCCCGGTCGAGGCTCTTCCCCATACCGCACGGTTTGAGGACTTCTCGACCCTGCCGGAGCTTGTTGCGCGGGCGTTGGCGCGGAACGCCGCCCCTGCCTGACCGTTTCGACACGTCACACCTGTATCGCAAAGACGAAAAAGCCCCCGCCGGTTTTGATCCGGCGGGGGCCTTGCGTAGGCGCTGCGGCGGTCTTAGCCGATCACGGTCGTGCTGCTGAAATCCAGACCAAGGATCAACGGATCGTGATCCGAAGAGGCAAAGACATCGTCATGGTAGAACGCGGCATCCTTGAACTGTGACGAATAGTTCAGCAGGTCCGGCTCGTCCGCGTTGATGTGCCATTCGGTCAGACCAGTGACATTTAGCGCGAACTCGTCAGACGCAATCGCCTGATCCAGCGTGCCACGCTGCCCGTCAAACACGAAGCTATAGGCATTTTCCTGCCCGATGAACGCGTCGATCAGGTCGGTCGTGCCCGCAGCATCCCGAAGCGACTGGACCGGATCTTCCTGTGCATAGGCGTTGAAATCGCCCAGAACCACGTAGCTGCTGACGCCGCCCTGATAGGTGCTGCCCAGCCAGTCCTGAAGCTCGTCGGCGGCATCCGTACGTACGCCGTTCCAGAAGCCCTGACCGTCGCCCGCATCATAGTTGGGGTCGCTGGTCAGCGCGTCGATATCGGCCTGGGTGATGCCAGTGCCGCCGCCATCCAGATAGGACTGCGCTGCCTCTGCCAGATCCTGCAGGTTGCTGTCGCCCTTGGATTTGAAGTGGACGGACACAACGGTGAAGACCTCGCCACTGTCATTGTCCTGGAAGGTGGCTGCCACAGCAGGACGCGACCGTTGGAAATCCTCGATCCGGTCACCAGAAGACACGAACGGGTGCAGCACCTCTGCCAGGGCAAACGTCGCCGCAGCCGAAGGCTCGTCAAAGACAAGGTAATCGCTGGCCATCAACGTCACCTTGGTCGAGTCGTAGACGATGCCAGTCGTGATCGCATCCGTCCCCAACGTACCGCCCGCGCCGCCGGTGGGATCTACGACAGAGAAGCCCGCCCCGGGCCCCGCCTCAGCGTTGAGCGCATCGGTCAGCGTCTGCATGGCAGACCCTGCGCCAAAGCCATTGTTTTCGATCTCCTGCAACGCGAAGACATCGACACCGGAGGTCAGCATTGCATTGACCGTTGCATCGGTCTGGCGGTCCAGATCACCGGCGCTGCTGGCCCCGCGAGACCCAAGCGTCGTGAAGTAGTTCAGAACGTTGAAAGCACCGACCTGCAACGTCCCGCCGACATCTTCCGGGGTCGCATCACGCGCACCGGTATTGGTGGATTGGTCGATGTTCAGCTGTCCATCCACCAGCATCCGGTAGCTGCCAAAGCCATAGGACATGACGCCGGTTGTCGGCCCGTCAATCTCTGCCCCAAGGCGCAGGGTCGGCCCGCCCTCGGTGAAGGTATCGCCGCTATCCAGATAACCGTTGCCGTTGTCATAGGCCGCTTCCACCGGGATATAGGCAAATTCGGTCGGGTTTTGCCCGCTCTCGCCGTCATCGATCAGCAGGCGGTTGTTGACGTTGCCCTCGTTCACTGCGGCCACCTGCGCGGCTTCGGTCTGTGCGTCGTAAAGCTGGGTGCCCTGAACGGGGTTTCCCGCAGAAACGGTGATCTCGCCGAACCGATCCAGGTTGAAGTTCTGCGTGACGGTGATGCGTTCGCCCGCAACGCCGCTGTCGAGAGAGATGCGCATCCCCTCGACCGCCTCGAAGTCCGGCGAAACTGCCGGGTCCAGCAGGATCTCTGCCGCGGTGGGCATCGGCTGGTTGCCAAGCTCGACCGTGATATCGCTGACAGAGGTGATCTGCGTCAGGCCAAAGAATTCGTCCACCGTGCCGGAAACGCTGACAAGATCGCCAAGCGACGGCAGGGTCAGACCGGCGGCAAAGACGAAGATACCCTCGGATGTGGCAGCGTCTGCGTCGGCGTCCGCATCTTCTTCCTGAAGGAAAAACCCGCCCGCGCCGATATAGGTGACAACCGCATTGACGGTGACACCAAGCCCGTCAAAGGACGACATGCTACCCGCCCCCTGGATCTGGGAAATCAGCACCAGCTCGCCCGGAGGTGTCACATCTGCCTCGTTGGAATCGCCACGCGTCTCAGCCTCGGGCGCGCGCCAAGTGCCGTCATCGTTGCGCTGCAGGGACTGGCCGGCCGGGGTGGTGGAGGCTTCGCTGACCACAACATCGGTCGCCGCGACGCCATCCGCCGGGCCACCGACAGCCGTGAAGCTGCCCTCGTAGCTCAGGAATTCGACCAGCGTGCCAGCGTTGGACAAGGCGATGCCGTCATTGCCGTTCTGAATGCCGGGCGTCTCGATGACATAGTAGTCATATGTCCCATCCGAAGAGCTCGCTGCGGCCGGGAAGGCAAATGTGGCATAGGATGCGCCACCATTGCCGTTATACAGCGTGACGGCTGCTGACGAGACGTCGCTGCCCGCGTCGACACGGATTTCGACGAATTCGCCAGTATCGGCCCCGTCATTGTCGTAGTGGAATTCGTTGATCCGGCCCGCAAAGGCAGCGGGCGCGGCACCGTTCGACGCCCCCGGCGTGCCCAGATCGCCATCGCCAAAGGAGGCAACGGCCGTTGTCCAGTTCGCACCGACATTGTTATCCGCCGCCAGATCAACCAGTTCCATCGACGCGCCGGTGGGGTCCGGGAAGGCCGGGCCGCCGTCATATTCCACGCGGTCGATCTCGCCAAAGTCGGGCGAGGTCAGAACGACCTCATCCGCGCCATTGGCCAGTGCGATATCGGTATAGGCATAATCCACGGTCACGCCGCCATTCGTGGCGGTGTCGGCGTTTCTGCCAAATACAAGGTAACCGCCAGCGGGAATGACAAGCGGTCCGCCATTGTCGATCACGTGGCTGTCAAGGTCGTTGTCCGAGATGGTCCAGCCGTTCAGGTCCACATCGCGCGTTCCGGCATTGTAGATCTCGAAATACTCGCCACTCCCATCCGATACGGCCGAGGGGTTCTGCATGATTTCGCTGATCACGATCTCCGGGACCGGCACAAAGTCATTGTCCTGCCCGCGTGTCTCCAGCTCCGGCCCGCGCCAGGTGCCGTCGGCATTGCGCTGAAGCGATTCACCGATCGGGGTCGATCCGGCCTCTGCCACGCCGATATCGGTCGAGCTTTGGCCCATGGCGGTGCCGTCAGTGGCCACCAGCGTGCCCTCGTAGCTGAGGAATTCAACAACCGCGCCGTCCCCGATCAGGGCGATACCATCCGGCGATCCGTTCTGCATTCCGGGCGTATCGATCACGTAGTAATCATACGTCCCGTCGCTGCCAGCAGGCGTGGCCGGAAGGCTGAAGCTGTTGTAAAGCGTGCCGTTGCTGCCGTTGTAAAGCTCCACCGTCAGGCGCGCCGGATCGGTTCCTGCGGCCAGCCGGATCTCGACAAACTCGCCAGTGTCGGCCCCGGCATTGTCGTAATGGATTTCGTTGACCCGCGCGTCGAGCGGCGGCAGTTCGACCACATCCGCGACGGTCACGGCGATATCCGCGCTGTCACTGTCGACACCATCGCTGGCAGTGACGGTAACGTCATAGACATTGTCGCCACCCGCGTCGCCCGGCGCTTCGAAATCAGGTGCTGCGACAAAGGAAATCGCGCCGGTCATGCTGTCGATCTGGAACAGGCCCGCATCGGCCCCCGACAGGCTGAAGCTGAGTGTGGCGCTGTCGATATCTGTCGCGCTGATCGCGGCGGGCACGTCGGTGGTGTTTTCGTCGATGGTCACGGCAGACAGCGCCGCAATCACCGGGGCGTCGTTGGCGCCAGTGATGGTCACCGTCACGGTCGCGGTGTCGCTGCCACCTTTGCCGTCATCGACGGTGTAGGTGAAGCTGTCGGTTGCCGTCTCGCCTGCCGCCAGCGCATCGAAGGCCGTGCCGGGGTCATAGCTCACCTGCGTCCCCGACAGGCTGACCGAGGTGCCTGCGGTCAACGTCGCGCCCACAGCCGTCACCGTCATGGTGTCGCCGTCAAATTCACGGTCATTGGCCAAAAGATCGGCCGCATCGACCACCAGAACCTCGTTCTCGCCGGCGGTGAACGCGTCAGCGCCCGCAAGCACGGCATTGTTCTGGCCGTTCAGGTAGAAGGTGTAATCGTCGCCCTCGAAGTAAAGCGCCTCGAACCCGCGGAGGGTATCGGTACCCGTATCGGCCACGTCACCCGTGGCCTTGACCGTGGTTGCGGACCAGCGCCCGGACGCCCACCAGGGGCCGCGCGACGGCAGGGAGATGTCATAGTCACCAATGCCGCCTTCGTAGACCGCCGTATCGAACCCGCGACCACCGTCAAGCAGGTCATTGCCTGCGCCACCGGACACAACATCGTCCCCGTTGCCACCGAAGACCCGGTCGTTGCCGCCACCCGCCTTGATCGTGTCATCGCCGTTGAAGCCGAAAATCCAGTCGGACCTTCCGGACCCCAACAGTTCCTCGCCACTGCGCGTTCCGAAGACGAACGATTTCCACCAATATGACATGAATGACCCCCTGATCTCGTATGATTCCGATGTTGTATGCGGACAGTTTGTGACAGTTTCTTCCGGACTGCGATAAAAAGTTAATTTCCGTCACGGCAGGCGGACCCGCGCTGCAGGCCCATGCACCAGTTCTCCGACGGCCCGCTGCACGGCGTTCCGTTGCATGGAAGGGATTGACGCGGCGCGGATTTGCATCATTCACTGGTCGGGTCCATTTCATGAAAGGTGGGGCAAATTGCGAATCCACCCCAATCTTTTCCGCAAGCTTGCCGCAGGCGTCGCGTTGCCGCCAGGCATCGCCTTTCCGTCAGACGATGCGTCGGCACCGCTTGGCTTGCTGTCGAAATGCCCGGCTTATGCGCCAACACCGTTGGTCGATCTGCCGGAACTGGCCCGCGTCACCGGCATCTCGCAGGTAAGTGTGAAGGACGAGCGCGAACGGATGGGGCTGGGCAGCTTCAAGGCGCTTGGTGCCGCTTACGTGATTGCCGATGACGCCGTGAAGACAGGCGCCAAAGACCTTCAGACCGCTTTGCGTGGGCAAACCTATGTCACCGCAAGCGCGGGCAATCATGGGATGTCTGTCGCGGCGGGTGCCCGTGTTTTCGGTGCAGCCGCCGTGATCTACATCGCCGAAACGGTTCCCGAAAGCTTTGCCAGGCGTCTTGCGGCCAAGGGCGCTCAGGTGGTGCGCGAAGGTCAGGATTACGAGGCGAGTATGGTGGCCGCAGCACATGCCGCCCGGGTCAACGGCTGGCGCCTTTTGTCTGACAGCAGTTGGGAGGGCTATACAGACCGGCCCTGGCGTCTGATGCAGGGCTATCTTGCGCTGATGGCCGAGGTCGCGGACCAGATCGCAGACCCGCCAACCCATATTTTCGTGCAGGCCGGGGTCGGTGGTCTGGCGGCATCGGTCGCTGCCTATGCCCGCAAGATCTGGGGGGATGCGCCGGGCATCATCGTGGTCGAACCCGACGCCGCCCCAGCCATCGCCGCCTCGCTGACCGAAGGACGACCGGTCACGACTTCGGGGCCAGTGTCCACGATGGGGCGTCTGGACTGCAAGGAACCTTCGCTGATCGCGCTGAAAGGGCTGGCGCGTGATGCCGACGTCGCCGTGACGCTCTCGGACGAGGCGGTCGCCCGCGCCCTTCCCCGCCTTGCCGCGCATGATCTGGAAACCACCCCCTCTGGCGGGGCCGGGCTGGCCGCGCTGCTTTTGTCGGAACCGCACCGCAAGGCGCTGCGTCTGGACGAGCGTAGCCATGTGCTCGCCTTCGTCACCGAAGGCCCCGAGAAATGAGCCTGCATGACAGGCCCTTTTGACACGGCTGAATACCGCGCCCGAGTTCACGCGGCGCAAGGGGAGATGCAGGCTGAAGGGATTGCGGCCCTTCTCCTGACAACAGAGCCGGAGTTGCGCTACTTCACCGGTTTCCTGACCCGGTTCTGGGAAAGCCCGACCCGGCCGTGGTTTCTGGTGCTTCCGGCGGCGGGCGATCCGATAGCGGTGATCCCGTCCATAGGCGCTGCCCTGATGCAGCAGACATGGATCACGGACATACGCACATGGCGCGCCCCCGATCCGGCTGATAACGGCGTCACCCTGCTCGCCGGTACACTGAAGGAGGCCGCCCAGGGTGGCGATATAGGCACCCCGATGGGGTTCGAAAGTCACCTGCGCATGCCACTGGCGAATCTGGCGCGGCTACAGGCGCTACTGGGGCGCGATCTGCGCGATGACGCCGATATTGTCAGGCGGCTGCGGATGGTGAAATCCGAGGCCGAGATCGCAGCCATTGCCACAGCCTGCGCCATCGCCGGACGGGCCTTTGCCCGGGTACCGAAAATCGCCCGGACGGGCGCGCCGCTTGACCGGGTGTTCCGCGATTTCCAGCGGCTCTGCCTCGAAGAAGGCGCCGATTGGGTTCCCTATCTGGCGGGGGCGGCAGCGGCAGGTGGCTACGCTGATGTGATCTCTCCCGCCACGACGAAACCGCTGGAGCGCGGTGATGTCCTGATGCTGGATACCGGGTTGGTGCGGCACGGATATTTCTGCGATTACAACCGGAATTTCAGCCTCGGGCCGCCCGACGCCGACACCAGATCAGCTCATGCCCGGCTGATCGACGCCACGCATGCCGCGCTGGACATCGCGCGGCCCGGCGCGACCGCCGCAGACCTGTTCCGCGCCATGGATGCCGTGTTGACCGGCGGGCAGGGCCGTGGTGACGCTGGACGGCTGGGCCATGGGCTGGGCATGCAGCTGACCGAAGGGCTGTCGCTGATCCCGCAGGATCACACCGTCCTTCAGCCCGGAATGGTGCTGACGCTGGAACCCGGATGTGAGGTCGCGCCGGGGCGGATGCTCGTCCATGAGGAAGACATCGTTATCCGGGATGGCCCGGCAGAGCCGCTCTCGCCAATTTCGGGGCCAGAGATGGGGGTGCTGGAATGACCGCCCTGCCCTATCAGACCCAACCCCTGAGCGAGCCGCGCCTCGGACTGGTGGTCTTGTCGGCCGACGAAACGATAGAGCGCGATTTTGCGCGCATGTTGCCAGAAGGGCTGAGCCTGAAAGTCACCCGCGTGCCAAGCGGGCTGGACGTCACAACCGACACGCTCGCCGCGATGGAGCATCATTTGACCAGCGCGGCCTCTTTGCTGCCACAGGCCGACCCGTTCGACGTCGTGGCCTATGGCTGCACCTCCGGGACAGCGGTGATCGGGGCGCGTAAAGTTGCCGCGATGATCCGCAAGGGGGTTGCGGCCCGTTCTGTCACCGACCCTGTCACCGCACTTGTTGCCGCCTGCGAAACGCTGGCGGTGAAACGGCTTGGCATCTTGTCGCCCTACCTGCCGGAGGTTTCTGACCGGCTGCGTGCCGTGCTTTGCGAACACGGTATCGAAACGCCCGCGTTTGGATCTTTCAATGAAAGTGACGAGGCAACGGTCGTGCGCATCACGCCGGGGTCGATCACCTCTGCCGCCGGATCATTGGCCAGACAGGGCGGGATCGACGGGCTGTTCTTGTCCTGCACGAACCTGCGCACGCTGGAGGTTATCGAAGAGATCGAGTCGACAACGGGCCTGCAGGTCCTTTCGTCAAACCTCGTATTGGGGTGGCACATGTGCCAGTTGGCAAAGGTGACCGGCCCGGTATGGCCGCGCGCCACCCTTACCCCAACCGGCGCCTGACCCAACGAAAAAGCCGCTGGCGCGGCTTTTTGCAAGTAGGTGAACGTGTCACTTCAGGTCAGACTGCGGTGGTCTGTGTGTTCTCAGGCTCGCTTTTCGAGCGGTCGGCCTTGACTACATGCTCGCGGGACGGTGCGGGCCGAGGCGCCACGATCCGTTGAGACCCCACGTCGATCCGGCCCGCATTCTGGCGTGCACGCGCCAACGCGGATGACGCCGTCGACCCCGAATTCACCGGTTTGGCCGAATTGGCCGCATAGACACCGAAGGCAACCATGGGAACAGCGGCATGACGGACCTGACGTGCGCCGACCTCTGACAGTTTCTGAAACACGCGCAGGTTGCTCTGCGCGATATTTCCGCACAGACGCCACCACATTGCGTTATACTGGTAACCTTGAAAAAACGGGTTCATTGCATCCTCCTCCTCCAATTGCGCGACGCAGGGTCAACCGCGCCACACAGATGCCCGAACAACCTATACGAGCAACGTAACACCGAGAAGTCACAACTCGGAGAAGGTGAGCAGGAAACGGCCAATTTGTCGAATTTTTCGGCAACACGGTGCCGAAACGGGCTGCGAACCCATGATGGCCGCCGCCCGCACAGTCAAATCGCCCGGCAAAACGCTAGCGTTTGCGCCGTTTCACGTTGCCGCCATGCTGCCCCGGCCTGCCCGCCGTGCTGCGTCCCCGGGACTTGGTGGCAGCATCAGAGGCAGCCTCGACCGCGGATTGCCGCGCCATCGGATCGTCGTGCAGTGCAAGGTCCACCGCCTCCAGCCGTTTGACCTCGTCTCGCAACCGCGCCGCCTCTTCGAATTCGAGGTTCTCGGCAGCCTTGCGCATATCCGTCCGCAGCCCTTCCAGCACAGCTGCAAGGTTCGACCCTGCCTGTTTCGGATCGATCTTGGCGGTGACGCGGTTCATGTCGACATCGCCCTTGTAGAGCCCCTGAAGGATGTCATCGACATTCTTCTTGATCGTCGACGGTGTGATGCCGTGTTCCTCGTTATAGGCGATCTGCTTTTCCCGGCGGCGGTTGGTTTCCGACAGGGCGCGTTCCATGCTGCCGGTGATCCGGTCGGCATACATGATGACACGGCCTTCGGCGTTGCGCGCCGCCCGTCCGATGGTCTGGATCAGCGAGGTTTCCGAGCGCAGGAAGCCTTCCTTGTCAGCGTCCAGAATGGCCACCAGCCCGCATTCGGGAATATCCAAGCCCTCTCGCAGCAGGTTGATGCCGATCAGCACGTCAAACGCACCAAGCCGCAGGTCTCGCAGAATTTCGATCCGTTCGATCGTATCGATATCCGAATGCATGTAGCGCACGCGAATGCCCTGTTCGTGCATATATTCGGTCAGATCTTCGGCCATACGCTTCGTCAGGGTGGTTACCAGCGTGCGGAAGCCGTCGGCAGCAACCTTGCGCACCTCGTCCAGCAGGTCATCCACCTGCATCTCGACCGGCCGGATCTCCACCTGCGGGTCCAGCAGGCCGGTGGGGCGGATCACCTGTTCGGTGAAAACGCCGCCCGTCTGTTCCAGCTCCCATGCTGCCGGGGTTGCCGAGACGAACACCGATTGCGGGCGCATCGCATCCCATTCCTCGAACTTCAGCGGCCGGTTATCCATGCAGGAGGGCAGCCTGAATCCATGCTCGGCCAGCGTCATCTTGCGTCGGAAGTCGCCCTTGTACATGCCGCCGATTTGCGGAACCGAGACGTGGGATTCATCCGCAAAAACGATGGCATTGTCGGGGATGAATTCGAACAGCGTGGGCGGCGGCTCGCCCGGTGCCCGGCCCGTCAGATAGCGCGAGTAGTTTTCGATCCCGTTGCACACGCCGGTTGCTTCCAGCATCTCCAGATCGAAATTGGTGCGCTGCTCCAGCCGCTGTGCTTCGAGCAGCTTGCCCTCGCCCACCAGTTGATCCAGCCGCATGCGCAGCTCTTTCTTGATCCCGATGATCGCCTGATTCATCGTCGGGCGCGGCGTGACATAGTGGCTGTTGGCATAAACGCGGATACGGTCGAAATTATCGGTCTTCTCGCCTGTCAACGGATCGAACTCGGTGATCGCTTCCATCTCGTCGCCAAAGAAGGACAGCCTCCAGGCCCGGTCTTCAAGGTGGGCCGGGAAGATTTCCAGCGAATCGCCGCGCACCCGGAAAGAGCCGCGCTGAAACGCCTGATCGTTGCGCTTGTATTGCTGGGCGACCAAATCGGCCATGACCTTGCGCTGGTCGTAATCCTTGCCGACGAACAGATCCTGCGTCATCGCGCCGTAGGTTTCGACGGACCCGATACCGTAGATGCAGGACACCGATGCCACGATGATCACGTCATCCCGCTCCAGCAGCGCCCGGGTGGCCGAGTGGCGCATCCGGTCGATCTGTTCGTTGATCTGGCTTTCCTTCTCGATATATGTGTCCGACCGCGCGACATAGGCTTCGGGCTGGTAGTAGTCGTAATAGCTGACGAAATACTCCACCGCGTTGTCGGGAAAGAACTGTTTGAATTCGCCGTAGAGCTGCGCCGCCAACGTCTTGTTAGGTGCAAGAATGATCGCCGGGCGCTGGGTTTCGTCGATCACCTTGGCCATGGTGAAGGTTTTGCCGGTGCCGGTTGCCCCAAGAAGAACCTGGTCGCGCTCTCCGGCGGCAACGCCTTCGACCAATTCGGCAATGGCTGTGGGCTGATCCCCCGCAGCAGAGAATTCTGTCTGCATGACAAAGCGCTTGCCGCCCTCAAGCTTTTCGCGCTCGCGCACATTGGGTGCAGGAGCGTGAAGCACGGGCATCTGTTCGGGAGAGTTATTGTGCATGAAACATGGCCTTTCGCATGCCCCAAACTTGATTGCTTTGCCCCGCCTTTCAACCCCGCCCCTGACAAAACCCGTCAGGAGGATGGGTTTCGCCTGTCCATTGGTCGTAAATCGCGGATATTTTCTTGCCCCGTCGCGAGCGTGGCTTCTAGATTTGGTCCTGCAAGTCCCGGTTCGTCGTGGTCTGGTCTGGCTTACCCCCACTCCCCGTCAAACTCGGCTTCGCCGAACCGGCCTTGCGCATGGCTGCATCAGTTTGTCCGCACATGCCCGCTTGCCGGGGGCGCGCAAATCCCGCATAACAGCGCTGCTGCAAGGGAGATTTCGGCAATGAAAGCGCGCATCTACAAACCCGCCCGCAATGCAATGCAATCCGGGGTCGCCAAGACCAAGTCCTGGGTTCTGGACTTCGCACCTGCGGAATCGCGCGAGGTTGACCCGCTGATGGGCTGGACATCTTCGAGCGACACGCAAAGCCAGGTCCGGCTGCGTTTTGCCACCCGCGAAGCCGCCGAGGAATATGCCCGCGATCACGGTATCGACGCCGTAGTAATCGAACCGAAGACCCGCAAACCCAACATCCGTGCCCGTGGCTACGCCGAAAACTTCGCCACCGACCGCCGCGGCCCCTGGACGCACTGAACGCAACTGGCCATGTCAGCGGTTCTGCGGAACCGGTTTAGGGGCGTCTTTTCGGCGCCCCATCGTACTTTTGCGAGGCACGAAACCAAGCGGCGCGACAGGCGGGCTTTGCGCACCGGGTTCGCAGCGGGCCAGCAACGTAAAAACGCTGGTTGGGGATGTTTCGGTTGATGGGGCCTGCCCCGACCCGCAGCCGACCACAGCGTATCTGTTGAAACCGGGCAGATCCTCGACAAGGAACCGCATTTGATGCGATTCTTATGGTACGGGCGGCCGGACTCGAACCGGCACGGGCTTTCGCCCCAGGCATTTTAAGTGCCATATGTCTACCATTCCATCACGCCCGCACGACAATGATGTTTCGCGTTCCTAGCGGGCGGGCGCGGCAAAAACAATACGGATAGAGCGCTCTCACCCACCGTCAAAGCTCTTCTCCCGTTCCCTCCACAAGAAAGCGACGCTCTGTCAGCCAGGGGTTCATCGCCAGCGCCTGCCGCAGCACGATCTGCGCCTCTTCATCGCGCTGCAAGCCGATCAGGGTCAGCGCCTTGCCAGCCAAAGCCGCAACATGATGGGGCGACCGTTCCAGCGTCCGGTCAAGGTCGATCAGCGCGAGTTCGTAATCCTGACGGATGAAATTGACGAAGGCACGCTGGTTGTAGCCTTCAGCGTAATCAGGGCAATAGTCGATCAGGCGGTCGAAATCCGTCCGGGCGCCCAACAGGTCGAAGGCGCGCCGCTTGCGCAAACCAGCATCAAGGATCTCTTGCGCGGGTTCATCCGGGGCATCGGCCCAAAGTTCCCACATCTGGTTGGAGATCAGCCGTCCGGCCATTTCGGTGGGCGCTTGCTGCGCCTCTGCGATCAGCTGGGTCAAACGCTCCGTATGATCGGGGGCGGGCGGGCAGTCTTGCGCCAGCACGGGCGTGGCGGCAAGGCCGATGGCAATCAGGCTGGCACGTATCATGTGTTTATCCTGCGTGCGCAGACCGATGCGTCAAGTCACATCGCCGAGATCACCTTCCTTCACCGACTGCATCGCAACATAGGTTGAGGTGGAAGAGATGTGCGGCAGGGTAGAGATCTTTTCGGCCAGAACACGCCGGTACGTCCGCATATCCTGCACCCGCACCTTCAGCAGATAGTCGAAATTCCCCGCGATCAGATGCGCCTGTTCGATTTCCGGAATACGGGCCACGGCGGCATTGAATGCCGCAAGGGCTGCCTCGCGCGTGTCCGTCAGGCGCACCTCGACAAAAGCGACGTGATCAAGGCCAAGCCGGATCGGGTCCAGGATCGCCCTATAGCCCAGGATGAACCCTTCCGCTTCCAGCCGTCTCAGCCTTGCCTGCGTGGGGCTTTTGGACAGCCCGACCCTGCGCGCCAGATCAGTCACGGTGATGCGGCCATCCGCGGCCATGGCAGACAGAATCGCCCGGTCGAAACGATCCAGAGAAGAGAAGTCATTTTGCATCGCAATCCCCCCAAAAATCGACCCGAACGACCTGCCAAAGAACGAAATCCGGGCGTACTGACCTGCAGCTCTTGTCTATGCTATTCCAAAAGAACGGAGACCTCCATGCAAAACCTGTTTGACCTGCGTCACGCCGTCGACGCCGCGACCTACACTGATAGTCTTGCCGCGCTCCGCAATGGTGGCGCGGATACGGCCTTTCCTATCGAGACGCGCCAGCGCATCAGCGCCCGCGCAGCCGAGCTGGTGCGGAAGATCCGCGGGCATGCACGCCCCGGCCTGATGGAGGTCTTCCTAGCAGAATATGGTCTTTCCACCGACGAGGGCATCGCGCTGATGTGTCTGGCAGAGGCACTGCTGCGTGTGCCGGATGCCGCCACGATCGATGCGCTGATCGAAGACAAGATCGCGCCGTCGAACTGGTCGAAACATGCAGGCCATTCAACTTCTCCTCTGGTCAACGCGTCCACCTGGGCGCTGATGCTGACCGGCAAGGTTCTCAGGGACCAGCAGCCGGGGCCTGCCGCCCATCTGCGCGGCGCGATCAAGCGTCTGGGGGAGCCTGTCATCCGCACCGCCGTGGGCCGCGCGATGAAGGAAATGGGCGCGCAATTCGTGTTGGGCGAAAGCATCTCCAGCGCCATGACCCGCGCCGCCAAGATGGAGGCCAAGGGCTATACCTACAGCTATGACATGCTGGGCGAGGCCGCGCGCGCCGAAAGCGACGCGCGCCGCTACCAGCTGTCCTACAGCCGCGCCATCGCCGCGATTTCCGAGGCGGCCAATGCCAAAGACATCCGCGAGAACCCCGGCATTTCGGTCAAGCTGTCGGCGCTCTACCCGCGGTACGAAGAGGCGCAGCGCGAGGCGGTGATGACCTATCTCGTGCCACGCCTGCGCACGCTCGCCGGGCTGGCGCGGACCGCCAATATCGGGCTGAACATCGACGCAGAGGAAGCGGACCGGCTGTCAATCTCGCTCGACGTGATCGAACGCGTACTGGAAGACCCCTCGCTGGAAGGCTGGGACGGGTTCGGCGTTGTCGTGCAGGCTTATGGCCACCGCGCAGGGCCTGTCATCGACTGGCTCTATGCGCTGGCAGAGCGGCTGGATCGCCGTATCATGGTGCGTCTGGTCAAGGGCGCCTATTGGGATACCGAGATCAAGGCCGCGCAGGTCGCGGGGCTGGACGCCTACCCGGTTCACACCACCAAATCCGCGACGGATGTGAACTATATCCTGAACGCCCGGAAGCTCTTGGGCATGACCGACCGAATTTACCCACAATTCGCCACACATAACGCGCATACGACCGCGGCCGTGCTGGATATGGCGACGGACAAGTCGGTATTTGAATTCCAGCGCCTGCACGGCATGGGCGAGGCACTGCACGACATCCTGCACGAGGGCGAAGGCACGCGGTGCCGCATCTATGCGCCCGTCGGCGCGCATCGCGATCTGCTGGCCTATCTCGTGCGGCGCTTGCTGGAAAACGGGGCGAACAGCTCTTTCGTGAACCAGATCGTGGACGAGGACGTGCCGCCCGAAGAGGTCGCCCGCGATCCGTTCGAAGAGTTCACGGCCGCCTCCACCCTGCCGAAAGGGACGGACCTGTTCCTGCCGGAACGCCGCAATTCGCGCGGCTGGGATCTGGCGCATCGCCCGACGCTTGCGGCGGTGGAACTGGCGCGCGCGCCTTTCGTGCAGACAGAATGGACAGCGGGGCCGGTGCTGGCCACCGAGGCCCCCGTGGCCGCATCCCACACCGTGACCAACCCTGCCAATCCCGAAGAAATAGTGGGCGAGGTCACTTTCGCCACAGCTGACACCGTCGCTGCAGCCGTTGCTGCCGCGCAAGCATGGGATGCCGATGCGGCAGAGCGTCGTCGCATCCTCAACGCCGCTGCGGATCTTTACGAGGAAAATTTCGGCGAAATCTTTGCGCTGCTGGCCCGCGAGGCGGGGAAATCCGTGCCCGATGCCGTCGCCGAGCTGCGCGAGGCGGTCGATTTCCTGCGCTATTACGCATCGCGCGCTGATGCAACGCCGCCGCAGGGCCGGTTCGCCTGTATCTCGCCCTGGAACTTCCCGCTGGCGATCTTTACCGGGCAGATATCCGCAGCGCTTGCCGCAGGCAATGCCGTGCTGGCCAAACCGGCAGAGCAGACCTCTTTGATCTCGGCCCGCGCCGTGGCCTTGCTGCATGAGGCAGGCGTGCCGCGCGCCGCATTGCAATTGCTGCCGGGCGAAGGTGACGTGGGCGCGGCCCTGACCTCCAACCCCGGCATCGATGGCGTGGCCTTTACCGGCTCGACAGAGACCGCGCAGCTTATCCACCGCGCGATGGCCGAAAACCTTGCCCCCGGCGCGCCGCTTATTGCCGAAACAGGCGGGCTGAACGCGATGATTGTCGACAGCACCGCCCTGCCCGAACAGGCCGTGGATGCCATTGTCGAAAGCGCATTCCAGTCCGCGGGACAGCGATGCTCTGCGCTGCGGTGCCTTTACGTGCAAGAGGACATCGCCGAGAGCTTCACCGAGATGCTGACCGGCGCGATGGACGCGTTGAGACTGGGCGCGCCCTGGAACCTGTCCACGGATGTGGGCCCGGTCATTGATGACGAGGCCCGCCAGGGCATTGCCAGCTACATCGAGGCCGCACGGGCCGGGGGCCGCCTCATCAAGGAACTGCCAACCCCGGGGCGCGGTCATTTCGTGCCGCCCGTCCTGATCCGCGTGAACGGCATCGCCGAGATGGAGCGCGAGATCTTCGGCCCGGTCCTGCATATCGCCACCTTCAAATCCAGCGAACTGGATGCCGTGGTGGATGCGATCAACGCCACTGGCTACGGGCTGACCTTCGGGCTGCAAACCCGGATCGACGACCGCGTGCAGCATGTCACCGATCGCATCCACGCGGGCAATGTCTATGTGAACCGCAACCAGATCGGCGCCATCGTCGGCAGCCAGCCCTTTGGTGGCGAAGGCATGTCAGGAACCGGGCCAAAGGCGGGCGGACCAAACTATCTGCCGCGTTTCCAGCGCCATGATGCAGACAATGCAGCAGGCGCGTGGGACAAACCCGCCGATGCCGCGCAATTGCAACGCCAGATAAACGCCACGCCCGTCCCGCAGGAACGACGCGAAGTCAGCCTGCCCGGACCAACCGGGGAACTGAACCGGCTGTCCAGCATCGCCCGCCCGCCCCTCCTGTGCCTTGGGCCGGGCAAAGAGGCGGCAGAAGCACAGGCCGCGCTGGTTCGTGCAGGCGGCGGCGTTGCGGCGACACCTCCGGGATTGCTGGATCCGCAAGCGTTCGCAAGCCTTACTGGCCATTCGGGTGCAATCTGGTGGGGGGATGAGGATCAGGCCCGCGCCTATCGCCGCGCCCTGGCGCAAAGCAACGGACCGATCCTGCCGCTGATCACCGGCGCGCCGGACGAGGCGCATCTGCGACATGAGCGTCACCTGTGTGTCGATACGACAGCAGCAGGCGGGAACACCGCCCTTCTGGCCGGGAACGCTTGACCTGAGACCAACATGGCCGCAGCTTAGCGGCCATGTTTCCAATCCGAGATCACAACCCCTCTGGCCGTACGCCCTTTGTCACCTATGCGCTGATCGCGATCAATGTCGTGGTCTTCGTCAGCTATTGGGGATCGTTGGGGGACGTCCGCATGATGGGCCAGTTCTACTGGGACTGGGCCATGGTGCCTGCCCGCATCAATGCAGGCGAAGGCTACACCGGCATCTTCACCTCGATGTTCCTGCATGGCGGGATCATGCACCTCGTCGGCAACATGCTGTTTCTCTACATTTTCGGCGACAATCTGGAGGATGAGATGGGCCACCTGCCCTATCTCGGATTCTACCTTGCCTCCGGGGTCGCTGCCGGCCTCACGCATTATCTCTCTGCGCCGCTGAGCCAGGTGCCAACCGTTGGCGCATCGGGCGCCATCGCGGGCGTGATGGGTGGCTATCTTTTGCTCTATCCCAAGGCGCGGGTGGATGTTCTGGTGATCTTCATCATCTTTTTCCGCATCTTCCCAATACCGGCTTGGATCACGCTGGGCCTTTGGTTTGCTTTGCAGATGTTCGGCGGTTTCGGAAGCCCCGCGGATGAAGGCGGCGTGGCCTATTGGGCGCATGCGGGTGGGTTTGTCGCCGGGATATTGCTGGCGATGCCCCTTTGGATGGCGCGCGGCGGTCCGGCCTTCTGGAACCGCAATCACGGCCATCCGCCCCATCCTGAAACGCGCTACGCCCTGTCGCGCACATCCATTCCGAAAGTTCGGAGACGCAGATGACCAACTATCGCCTGAGTTGCCATTGCGGTGCAGTAGAGCTGGACCTGTCGCTGCCAGAGGGCCTGTCGACCGCGCGGCGGTGCGACTGTTCCTTCTGTCGCAGGCGCGGGGCCGCCGCGGTAACGGCGCCATTGGACGGGTTGAAAGTGGTGCGCGGCGCAGAAAACCTGACGATGTACCAGTGGGGCACGAAAACGGCGCAACACTATTTCTGCAAGACCTGCGGGATCTATACCCATCATCGCCGCCGCTCGAACCCGAATGAATATGGCGTCAACCTTGGCGCGCTCGAAGGCGTCAATCTGCGCGATCTGGGCGAGATCGGCTGGGTGGACGGGGTGAACCACCCTTCGGACCGCAACCCCGGCTGAAGCAAAACCCTTACGCGCGCGGTCATGCGGGCACCCGGGTACCACAAGCCGCCTTACAAAGGCAGAACGCGGATGTTCAGCAGGGCAAGCCGCCGCTCTTCCAGGACCACCCGAAGCGCGTCTTCGATGGCGCCTGCGACCTCGTCGGGGTCCGTCACCTCTTGCGTCCACGCCCGGCTCGCCTTGGCTGTCTGAGTGAAATCCGGCACGGGCGAGAGGCTGGTCAGCGGCATGTTGTTGGCGCGCGCGGCGTGGCCTTCGGGGTAAAGCTGCGATACCGACTGCCGCACCGCCCCCCATTCGGCATTGTTCAGGATCACGATCAGGATCGGCAGGTCCAGCGCCTCGGCAATCTGATGGCAAACGGTGGGGTTGGCGAACATGTAGCTGCCATCGCCCAGCGTAGCGACGCAGATCCGGTCCGGATCGGCCAGCTGCGCACCAAGCGCTGCCGGGAAGGACCAGCCAAGCCCGCCCGAATGCGGTTCCTGAAACCAGTTGAGCCGCTCGCGGCAGGCCAGCGGCCCAAGCTGCGCACCCAGTTCAGAAAAGACGCTGAAACACTCCCCCTGCAACGCCTCCCCCAGCGCGTGGCTGACCTGCGCCTTGGTGATGCCCTTGGCCGTATCTGCAAGGGCGGCGGCGCGCTCGTCCGACAGGCGCCTGGCAGAACCTTCGGCAAGGGACGCCCGCCGGGCCGATGCGCGCGCGTTCACCGGCAGGCCATCCACCGCCTGCATCAGCGCGGGCAGGATCAGCGCAGTCTCTCCCTGTATGGTCACGTCAGAGCGGAACATGCGGACTGGAAAGCGGTCAAAAACCGGGTCAGGGCCGATATTGATCACCTTGGCACCCTCAGACAGCTTGTGCCTGTCGGGCCACCACGGGGCCAGCGAATTGATCACCAGCACCACATCGGCCTTTGCCAGCGCAGTACCGGGGTCTGCACCGATATGGCAGGGGTGGTCGGTGGGCAGCGACAGATGCGTGGCCCACCACGACGCGACTGGCAGGCCGTGGCGTTCCACCCACGCGCCGAACGCCTCGAATACCGCATCCGACCCGACACCGCGCTGAGAGATGATCAGCGGGTGTTCGGCCCCGGCAAGCAGCGCGACGGCCTCGGCAATCGCCGAAGGATCGCCCGCGCCCAGTGACGGGCGGATCGTGGCGGGATCGGACAGGCTTGATGCCTCCACATCCTCGCACAGAACCTCGCGCGGAAGGGACAAATAGACCGGGCCTTTCGGCGTGGAATTGGCGATGGCATGCGCTCTGTCCAGCAGACCCGAGATTTGTTCGGGGTAGCGCAGCTCATAATCCCATTTTGATGCCTCGCGCACCAGCGCCGTCTGATCACGCATCTCCTGCCCCCAGCCGATGGGGACGGTCCGGGCCCCGAAGCGGCCCGCCTCTGTTACCGGGGTGCGGCCGGACATCATCAGCACGGGGATATTCTCACACGCCGCGTTGATGGCGCCAATGGCCCCATTGGCCAGCCCGACATTTGTGTGCATCATCACCGCCTGCGGGCGTCCTGAGATCAGGTAATAGCCATGCGCCATGCCCATCGCCGCGTGTTCATGCGGGATGACGACGGCGCACGGCAGATCCTCGCCATTGGCGGCAGCCTCTGCCAGACCTTCGATGATCGGCGGGAAATCCGTGCCGGAATTGGCAAAGACGTAATCCACCCCAAGTGCCTTCAGCCGGGGAAAGATCGCACCGCCCGCGGTCATTCGGGACATCTCTATCCTCCCAGATATGTCGGCAGCCAGAGCGTCAGCGCCGGGAACGCCACGAGGACCGCCACGCGCAACATCTCTGCAACGAAAAATGGCATCACGCCGACGAACGTCTCTCGCATCGGGACATCGCGCGCGATGGCGGAGATCACGAAGACGTTCATCCCCACAGGCGGCGTGATGAGGCCAAGCTCCACCACGATCAGCGCCAATATCCCGAACCAGACCTTGAGGTCCTCGGAGGTCATGCCAAAGCCTGCCTCCGCCGCCATGACGTAATCGCCGCCGTTGATCTCCACCAGCACGGGCCAGAAGAACGGGATGGCCAGCAGGATCATCGACAGGCTGTCCATCAGCATTCCCAGAAAGATCAGCGCCAGCAGCAGGATCACGAGGATCGTCATGGGTGCAAGGCCGGAATTTGCCATCCATTCTGCCACGGCCTGCGGGACACCGCCGCGCGACATGAAGATCTTCAGCATCTCCGCGCCCAGCAGGATCAGATAGATCATGCCGGTGGTCTTGGCCGTCTCCAGCAGCGCATCGCGGGTCTCGCGCAGCTTGATGAAACCGCGCGCCGCACCGTAAAGCCAGACCAGCACGCAGCCCACTGCCGCCGCGGGCGTGGGGTTGAAGAAACCGCCGTAAATTCCGCCGATTACCAGCCCGAAGACCAGCACCACCGGGATGACATCGACGAGCGACGAGATGAACTCTGACCTGTCGGCCAGCTCGCCCGCCGGACCCGCGGTTGGATTGATGCGCACGTAGATGGCGATGGTGACAAGGAACAGCAGAACCGCGATGATACCGGGGATCATCGCTGCCATGAACATGGTGACAATATTCGCCTCTACGATTACGGCGTAGATCACCAGCACCACAGAGGGCGGGATCAGGATGCCCAGCACCCCGCCCGCGGCCAGCGTTCCGGTGCCAAGCGCGTTGGAATAGTTGTAGCGTTTCAGCTCTGGCAGGGCGACCTGCCCCATCGTTGAGGCCGTGGCCAGTGATGACCCGCAAACCGCGCCAAAGCCTGCGCAGGCGGCGATGGCGGCCATAGCCACCCCGCCGCGCATCCAGCCCAGCCAGACCGACGCGGCGCGAAACAGCGCGCGGCTCAGCCCCGCCTTGGTCGAGAAGTTGCCCATCAGCACGAACATCGGTACGACCGACAGATCGTAGATGGAGAATTGCCCGTAAGCCAACGTCTTGAGCTGCGAGAAGAAGATCGACGGGCCGTTCAGGATGGTCACACCCACCCCGCCCACCAGGATCATCGAATAGGCGATCGGCATACGCAGGCCGATCAGCAGGATCAAAACGCCAAGGCCAAGAAACCCGATCAGTAGTGCATCCATGTCGGCGCTTTCACAGTTGCCGCGCCGAATGCGCGAGGGTCATGATCGAGGCTACCGCCAACAGCGCCAGCGAGATGAGGATCGGGATGAAGGCCAGCCAATGCGGGAATTGCAGGATGGCCGTTGTGTATTCGTAGTTCTTCTGGTCGAGCATCCCGGCATACATCCGCCACAGCAGAAGGCCGGAAAATGCCAGCGCCACCAGTGAGGCCGCCAGAGAGAAGATCGCCAGCCAGAACGGGCTCGCCCCGCTGGTGAAGATGTCGGCGGTCACGTTTGCACCCGACAGCTGACAATAGGGAAGAAAGGCAAAGGCGGCGATGCAGATGCCGATCTCTGTCATCTCGAAATCACCGGGAAACGGCTTGCCGAACTGGTTGCCGATCACCGACCAGGTGTTCATCAGCACGACCGCCAGCAGGACCAGACCGCCCAGCAGCGCCCAGCCCGTGATGACACGTGAAACGAGGCCCGAAGGCCCCGTTCCGTGTACGCTTTGCACGTCAGCCATGCAGGTTACATCGCGTTCGACTTGGACAGGCTACGCGCCTTTTCAACCAAGGCCGCACCGTCGATGCCCTTGGCGGTCACCTCATCCACCCATTTCTGCACGACAGGCTCCAACTGCGTCATGAACGCGTCGGTTTCCTCTTCGGTCAGCATGATGTGCTGCTTGCCTGCCTTCTCAGCCAGACCGATGCCGAAATCATCCGAGGCACGCCAGTATTCACCAACCTGCGCCCACCAGTCACGCCCCGAGGCGTCGCTGAACGCCTTCTGGATATCCTCTGGCAGGCCATCCCACCGCGCCTTGTTCATCGACACCTGGAACGTCGTGGTGCCCAGACGGGTCTTGTCGTGACCTTCGATGAAATATTCGATCTGGTTCTGCAACTTCAGCGGCGGAATGATCTCCCACGGCAGCAGTGTGCCGTCGATCACCTTCTTGGACAGGGCTGTTGGCACTTCGGGCACCGGCGTGGCCAGCGGGGCCGCACCCAGGGCTTCGATCACCCAGGCACCGGTGCGGGTCGGGATGCGCATTTTCAGACCGGCCAGATCGGCGGGGCTGCGCACTTCCTTGTCGACCATCATCATCGCCTGCCCGGCATGGACGTGCAGCCACATGACCTCCAGGCCCTTGTATTCCTGCTTCAGGTCGCTTTCGAACATGTCATACATGGCAAGGTTCGTGGCGACCGTGTCATTGGTATAGACGCCCGGAAGCTCGAACACCTCGGTGCGCGGGAACAGGCCCGGCGTGTAGCCATTGACCGTCCAGACGATATCAACCACGCCGTCACGCGCCTGCTGCACCAGCTCTGGTGGCTTGCCGCCAAGCGACATCGCCGGGTAGATCTCGATCTTGACCTTGCCGCCCGAGTTTTCCTCGACCTGTTTGACCCAAGGCTCCAGCATCTGGGTCTGTGCGGGCGCCTTGGCCCCCAGTAGGTGGTGCAGCTTGAATGTATATTCCTGTGCAAGGGTGGCGGTTGTCCCCACCATCCCGATCACCGTGGCCGCGATGGCCGTCTTCAGAAAACCCGTTCTCATTATATCCTCCCTGATCATGAGATCCCCTTCGAAACCTTAGACTCTGCAGTCCAGTTGTCTACTGCCGTCTAAGCGACCGGATGACGGTGCAGGTCGTGGACTGGCTTGGCCACATGCGTGACCAGCGGCCGTTTCACACACGCCCCACATCTTCGGAAAGCCGAGCCGCTGCACCGCGACGCGCAATGCCAGACGTGTTTCCCCTTGAACACAACGCTGGCCGCGCCACTCTCCGAACCGTCATCCGCCTCTCCCTCCCATTCTGGTGCCCGGTGCAGGCCCCAAAAGAGTGCCCAACGGTAGAATGTATACGCAAGCCCTGTCAATTGCGCAGAAGCCCCGTACTTAACGGCAAAAACACCACCTAAAGTATACATCAGGCCGATCTTCCCCCTGCGTCAACACGCGTCGCACAGACCCCGGCAAAGCGCTTCAAGATACGGACTGATACCGCTAACATGCAGTCGATTCGTGCGCGGCAATGCCTCGCTTTTGCAGGACCAGTCCTCATGCCGAAAAGGGTGGGACATCAGGGAGAATTTGTCATGTCCGAATGGTGGCGCGGCGCTATCGTCTATCAGATCTATCCCCGGTCCTATCAGGACAGCACCGGTGACGGCGTGGGCGACCTGCCCGGCATAACGTCGCGGCTGGACCACATTGCCAGCCTTGGAGCGGATGCGATCTGGCTCAGCCCGATCTTCACCTCGCCGATGAAGGATATGGGCTATGACGTGTCGGACTATACCGATATCGATCCGCTCTTTGGCACCCTTGCGGATTTCGACGCGCTGATCGCGCGCGCGCATGACTTGGGCCTGAAAGTGATCATCGATCAGGTCATCAGCCACAGCTCTGACAAACACGCGTGGTTTGCCGAGAGCCGCGCTGACCGGACCAACCCCAAGGCCGACTGGTATGTCTGGGCCGATCCCAAACCCGACGGCACCCCGCCCAACAACTGGCCTTCGGTCTTTGGCGGTCCCGCATGGGAGTGGGAGCCGCGCCGCCGCCAGTACTACATGCACAACTTCCTTATCGAGCAGCCCGACCTGAACATGCACAATCCCGACGTGCAGGATGCGCTGCTGGACACGATGCGTTTCTGGCTGGAGCGTGGCGTTGACGGCTTCCGCCTTGATACGGTGAACTACTACTTTCACGATCAAGAGCTGCGGGATAACCCGCCCAACCCGGACGGGCACCAGGAGATGGCGACCGACACTTATGGGATGCAGCAGCATATCTATTCCAAGAACCGACCCGAAAATATTGCCTTCCTCAAACGGCTGCGCGCGCTGACGGATGAATTCGACGACCGCATGATGGTCGGAGAGGTCGGCGATGGTGGCCAGACGGCCATCGACATCATGGCCGATTACACGCGCGGCACGGACCGGCTGCACATGTGCTACAGCTTCGAGATGCTGGGCCCGACCTTCACCGCCGCCCATTTCCGCCGCACCATCGAAGGTTTCCAGAAAGGCGCGCCGGATGGCTGGCCGTCATGGTCCTTCTCCAACCACGATGTGCCGCGCCACGTGACCCGCTGGGCCGACCATGCGCTGGATCACGACACGCTGGCGCGCCAGATGGCGGCCATGCTGTTCAGCTTTGAAGGCACGATCGGGATCTATCAGGGGGAGGAGCTTGGCCTGCCGCAGGCAGAGCTGGAATATCACGAGCTGACCGACCCGCCCGGCCTGCGCTTCTGGCCCGAGAACAAAGGCCGCGATGGCTGCCGCACGCCGATGGTGTGGCAGGCAGAGGCCGCGAATGGCGGCTTTTCCACCGCGAAACCGTGGCTGCCGGTCAAGCCCCCACAGCAAACCCGTGCGGTTGATGTGCAAGAGGCGCAGAATGACAGTGTGCTGCATGGCTATCGCCAGATCATCGCCTGGCGCAAGGACAGCCCGGCGCTGGCCCATGGCAAGACGCAGTTCATCGACCTGCCCGAACCGATCCTTGCGTTCACACGGACAGCCGAAGGTCAGACGCTTACCTGCGTCTTCAACCTGTCGCCGAAACCTCAGGTTCTGACGACAGGTGGCGCTGATCTTGCAGGCCCGTCAAATGCCAGCCTTGTTGGTGCGACCCTGACCCTGCCACCAAACGGCCACGCATGGCTGACCGGCGCGCCGGATCTGGCGCTGGCCGACTGAGGCAAGATCAGGCGTCCCAGGGTCTGCATTGACTTGGGGCGACTGACGGAAACCGGGTTTCGCAAGAGGGGGTGCGCCCCCCTCGCCCGCCCCGATCCGCGGCGGGGCTTGCGGCCAGCGCCGCGACGCCCCATTCTGCACCCCTCTGACCGGAGGCCCCATGTCCCAACCCATCACAATCGATGCGCTCTGCAACCGTCTACAGGCACAACCCGGCGCGCAAAGGTATCTGACTGCGATCGCGGGCGCGCCCGGATCTGGCAAGTCCACGCTGGCGGAAAAACTCGCAGACGCGATTAACGCCGATGCACCGGGCAGCGCCGCCGTGCTGCCGATGGATGGCTATCATTACGACGACAGCGTGCTGAACGACCGTGGATGGCGACCGCGCAAAGGCGCGCCGCACACGTTCGATGTGTCGGGCTTTTCGCATATGCTGACAAGGATGCGCGCCAATCAGGAGCCGGAAATCGCCGTCCCGGTCTTTGACCGCAGTATAGAGATTGCCCGCGCAGGCGCCCGGCTGATCCCGCAATCGGTGCGCCACATCATCGTCGAGGGCAATTACCTGCTTCTGAACCAGCCACCCTGGGACGGGCTGGCCGCGCAGTTCGATCTGACCGTGTTTCTGGAAGTGCCGCTGGCAGAGCTTGAACGTCGGCTGAAAGCGCGCTGGAGCGACCTGAAAGGCGACGATCTGATCGCGAAGATGGAAGGCAATGACCTGCCCAACGCAAGGCTGGTCGCCACGCAAAGCAAGCCCGCCGATCTGGTCGTGGCGCATTTCTGACGGCTCCCCCGACCGCCCTCGCCCGACACGACGATTTGACACGGCCGCCTCAGTCCAGCGGCACCATGTCCACAGCCTGCCTGCTTTCCTGCCCGCCGGAAGTGCGCAACACGCCTTTGACGGGGGACACATCGCCATAGTCGCGCCCCACGGCGATCACCACGTGATCCAGCCCGGCGACCATGTCATTGGTCGGGTCAAACTCGACCCAACCCAGTTCTGACCCGCACCACGCGCGCACCCAGGCATGCATCGCATCCGCACCTTCCAGCCGGGGCTGGCCCTCGGGCGGATGGGTGCGCAGAAAGCCGGACACATAGCCCGCCGGAATGCCCAGACCGCGCAGGCAGGCGATCATGATATGGCTGAAATCCTGACAGACACCGTGGCGGGCGGCAAACGCATCGGCCGGGGGGGTGTCGACCTCTGTCGCGGTGGCATCAAACCGCATCTCGCGGAACAGCGCGCGGCCGATGGCCTGCACCACTTCAAGCGCCGTCATGCCGGGCTGAATATGGGCGCGGGCAAAATCTGTCGTCTCTGGCATCGCGCCCACGCGCGGCGAGTTGCCCACGAAATGCTGCGGCGAAAGCGGACCCAGATGATGCGCGGCCGCGATCTCTTGCGGCATGTTCTCCAGCAGCGGGGACAGGTCGAGCACATCGTCAGAAGGCGCAAAGCGCTGCGCCTCGACCTCCAGCTTGAAACCGAGCTGGCTGATCGGTTCATGAAAGGCGATAGAGGTCATCGCGTTGCCGAAGAAATCCAGCCGTTCGCTGCGCTCCGGTGGCATCGGATCAATCGTCAACAGCCGCGAGGTAATCGTCTGCACACCCGCAATGTCCGATGGCAGAAGGTGCAGCAGGTTGCGGGCATGGTCGGAGGGTTGCTGATAGTCGTACTCGATGGTCAGCCGTATCCTGTAGCGCATCACCGCGTCCCTCACGAATGCACCGCGAGCAGCTTTTCAGAGATCCCGGCAAGCTCTGCCCGCAGATCGCTGAGCCGCTCTGTCGTGATGTCGGACGGGTCCGCCACGGTCAGCGCCGTTTGCGCTGTCAGGATAACGCGTACCAGCTCTCCGGGGCGGCCGGCCACTTCTGCGAAGGGCAGATCGGAGGCCAGATCGCTAAGCCGGTTGATCTGAAACAGGATCGAGCGCGGGTTCGCATCATCCAGCGCCAACAGATCGATGACCGTGTCGCGCGTGGTTTCAACCCGGTAACGGCGGTGGTGGGTCATCACGCTGTCGCCAAGCTCTACAGCGATATCAAACCCGCCAGGGGCCGCGCCGACATCGGCAAAGACTGCAAGGGCCGCCGCCATCGCATCGCCCCTCTCCAGCGCGCGCCCCATCGACATGAAGCGCCAGCCCATCGAGCGGTACATGTTTTCATGCACCAGACCGGTGAACCCGTTGAGCCGCCGCAGCAGATCCGTCATCGCGCGGGCGCAATCATCGCCGGGGCGTGTGGTCTTTTGCAAGGGTTCAAGGCTGGCGGTCAGATCCTGCAAAGCCGCCCAGCCATCGACGGAAAACCTGTCGCGCACCTTTCCGGCGCAGTTGCGGGCAAAGTCCAGCAGGTTCGGCAAGGCATCCGGAATCGGCGTCGCGACATCTACGCCAAACCCGTCAAGATAGGTAGACAGTTCCGCCAGCCGCCGATCGGCACTGTTGCCGGTCTCTGCCAGCCGCAGATGATAGGCGCGCAACAGGCGCACGATGCCTTCGGCCCTTTCGACATAGCGGCCAAGCCAGAACAGATTGTCCGCCGCCCGGCTGGGCAGGAACCCCGTGGGCGCACGGCGAAAGGGTTTGCTGTCCTGCGGTGGCACTGCGGGAACGGGGTTGTCCGCGACAATCCAGACATCCGACACGGCGCCGCCGCGCTGCATGGCCAGTGCCGTGACATCGTCGCTGCTGCCGATACGGGCATAGCCGCCGGGCATGAAGCTCCAGCCTTTGGACGTGCGCGCCGCGAAGACACGGACAGTCATCGGGCGCGGCACCAGCCTGTTGCCATCCCAGGCGGGTGTGGTCGACAGCGTCACCGCCTCTTGACCGACCAGCCGGGCGCCGTCCTCGGTGATCCAGCGCTCAACAGATCCGGCGGCCCCGCCGCGCAGCTTGCCACCCAGTGCCGTGGTTGCGCCAATGTCGAACGGCAGATCACAGGCCAGCGCAGAGCCGATCATCATCCGCTCGGCGTTCTCCAGCACATAGGCGCGTTCCTTGGCGCCCCCGCACCACCATGTGGCGATATTGGGCAAGGTCAGCGCGTCGCCTGTCAGCACACGCGATATCCGCGGCAGAAACGCCATGAGGGCGCGGGTTTCCAGAACCCCCGCCCCCAAAGCGTTGACCATGTTGACTGCCCCCTGCCGCGCCGCCTCGACCAGTCCGGGCGTGCCGATCTGGCTGGTCTCGTCCAGTTCCAGCGGATCGGCATAGCTGGCATCCAGTCGCCGCCACAGCACGCCGATGGGTTTGGGCCCCGTCACGGTGCGCACCATCACCCGGCCATCCTGCACCACTAGGTCTTCGCCCTCCAGCAGCAGCAGGCCGAGGTAGCGCGCGATATACATATGTTCGAAATAGGTGTCCGTACCGGCGCCGGGGGTCAGGATCGCGCTGCGCCCGCCGACCTGATTGCGCAAGACATCTATTGCGTCGCGGAAATCACTCAGGAAGCCGGCCAGGCGCAGGCGTTTGTCCTGAAGGTTCATCTCGGCAAAGATGCGGGCATTGGCCATCCGGTTTTCCAGCGCAAACCCAGCGCCCGAAGGCGCCTGCGTCCGGTCGCCCAACACGAACCAGCTGCCATCCGGTCCGCGCCCGATTTCAAAGGCCAGCGCGTGAAGGTAGTGGCCTGAGCGTGGCGTGACACCCACCATCGGGCGCAGCCATTCGCGGTTATCCGCAATCAACTCCGCTGGCAGATGCCCCTCGGCCACCAATGTGTTTGGTCCGTAAAGGTCCTCGCAGACCCGCTCCAGCAGATCCGCGCGTTCGGCCAGACCTTTGCAGATCGTGTTCCACTCGGCTTCGGGCAGGATCACCGGGACGTGGCTGAGCGGCCAGGCCCGTTCGGTCAGCGGGTCGCTGGAATATTGCCGAAAGAAGACGCCCGCATCGTGCAGGTAACGATCCCCGCGGGCAAAGCGCGCAGAGATCTCTTCCTTGTTGAGCTTCTCCAGCTCTGAGATGAACGGCCGCCAGACCGCACGCATTTCGCCGTCTGACGTGAACAGCTCGTCGGCGACCCCCGGTTGCCGGGCATAGCCGCTTAGAAGCGCGCCCCCTGCGCCCGAAGGTATCGCCGCCGCGCCTGCCATCAAAGCCCCGGTGCGCGCCGCAGATCCAGCGTCATCGGGAATTCGGGATGGGTCTGTTCAGGCGCAGGCCGGTAGCTGCCCGGACGATGCCCATGCGGTTCGAACCGTGACAAGCGCCGGGCCTCGGCCTCGTTTCCGTTCACGGGGAACGTATCGTAGTTGCGCCCGCCGGGATGGGCCACGTGATAGGTGCAGCCGCCCAAGGCATGACCGGTCCAGTCGTCATAGATGTCGAAGGTCAGCGGCGCGTTGACCGGCAATGTCGGGTGCAGCGCTTCGGGGGGTTGCCACGCCTTGAAGCGCACGGCACCAACGGCTTCGCCCGATGTGCCAGACCGGTGAAGCGGCACCGGCCGCCCGTTGCACATCACCTTGTAGCGGTCCTGATGGGTCGAGGTCAGCTTGACCTGCAGCCGCTCGACAGAGCTGTCAGTGTGACGCACCGTGCCCCCGATGGCCCCTGTTTCGCCCAGCACATGCCACGGTTCCAGCGCCTGACGAAGCTCCAGATTGACGCCTTCATATTCAACCTCGCCGCAGAAGGGGAAGCGAAACTCTGCCTGCGCCTCGAACCACGCGGGGTCAAGCTCGAACCCGTGGGTGGACAGGTCGCGCAGAAGCGACAGGAAGTCCTCCCACAGGAAATGCGGCATCATGAAACGGTCATGCAGGACGGTGCCCCAGCGGATCGGTTTGCCTTCAACGGGGTCATCCCAGCAGCGGGCGATGATTGCCCGCAAGAGCACTTGCTGGGCAAGCGACATGCGCGGGTCCGGTGGCATCTCGAACCCGCGGAATTCGACCAGACCCAATCGGCCCGTAGGCCCATCGGGCGAGAAGAGCTTGTCGACGCAGATCTCGGCCCGGTGGGTGTTGCCGGTGACATCCGTCATCATGTTGCGCAGCAGGCGGTCCAGCAGCCAGGGCGGCGGGGCCGTTCCGTTGCCCGGGGCCGGGATCTGCGCCAGCGCCATTTCCAGCTCGTAAAGCGTGTCGTGCCGCGCCTCGTCGATCCGGGGCGCCTGCGAGGTCGGGCCGATGAACATGCCCGAGAACAGGTAGCTGAGCGACGGATGCCGCTGCCAGATCAGGATCAGCGATTTCAGCAGATCGGGGCGTCGCAGGAACGGGCTGTCATTCAGCGTACCCCCGCCCACCACAACGTGGTTGCCGCCACCCGTGCCGGTGTGGCGACCGTCAATCATGAACTTGTCGGCCCCTAGGCGACACTGGCGCGCCTCTTCGTACACGGCCTCTGTGGTGGCGACACATTCTTCCCAGCTATGGGCGGGATGGATGTTGACCTCGATCACACCGGGGTCGGGGGCCACGCGGATCACATTCATGCGCGGGTCATTCGGCGGCGCGTAGCCTTCGATATGCACGGGCAAGCCCATTTCCTTTGCCGTGCGCTCTGCCACATCGATCAGTTCAAGGTAGTCTTCCAGATCCTCAACCGGCGGCATGAACACACAAAGCCGCCCGTCGCGAGGCTCTACCGCCAGCGCGGTCCGAACCGCCCCGCCGACCGGGCCGATTTCCTGTTCGATCACATCCTGCACGTCGCCGCTGGGCTGCGGGGCGCTGACAGGCTGGACATGCTGCGGCCTGCCCTCTTCGACGGCAGGCTTGGGCGCCTCCTCGAAATCAGGCAGCGGGCCGCGTTCGACCGAAGGATCGGTAATATAGGTATAGGGGTACTGCGAGGGCGGCACGTAGGGCAGCGATCCCAGCGGAATGCGATAGCCGACAGGGCTGTCACCCGGCACCAGGAACACATGCCCGCGCCGCAGTTTCCACTTTTCGGACCTCCACCTGTGGCCAGAGGCTTTGGCCTGCCAGCGCTGGATTGGCATGACATAGCCCGAAGGTTCGTTCAGCCCGCGCCCGAAGACCTTGGCGATACGGTGGCGTTCCTCGGCATCCTTCAGCTTGGAATTCTCGGGCGTGACATTTTCCGGCAGGTTTCCTTCCTTCAGGATCCATTCGGCGGGATCCTCATAGGCGGGCACGGCCATATCCGGTTCAATGCCCAGTTTCTCGGCCATGCCTTGCAAAAGCTTGCCCGCATCCTCGGGCGTGGCACCAGTCTGGGCGCCCTCTTCGGCAATCAGATCGGCGTCGCGCCAGATCGGTTTCTCATCGCGCCGCCAATACAGCGAAAAAGTCCAGCGCGGCAGGGTTTCGCCCGGATACCACTTGCCCTGCCCATAATGCAGGAACCCGCCGGGGGCAAAGCGATCGCGCAGTCGCCGGATCAGCTTGTCAGCCAGCCCGCGCTTGGTTGGGCCAACCGCGTCGGTGTTCCACTCGCCCGCCTCGAAATCGTCGATGCTGACGAAGGTCGGCTCGCCCCCCATGGTCAGACGCACGTCGTTGTCGTTCAGCGATTTGTCGACCTGCCTGCCAAGATCGTTCAGCCGGTGCCATGCGTCGTCCGAGAACGGCTTGGTGATGCGGGGATGTTCTGACACGCGTTTGACCTGCATGTCGAAATCAAAGCTGATCTCTGGCTGGCCCGTCGCGGTGAAGCCGCCCGAAATCGGCGCGGCATTGCGATAATGGGGGGTGGCGGCCAGCGGAATGTGGCTCTCGCCCGTCATGAGACCGGAGGTGGGATCAAACCCGATCCAGCCCGCACCGGGCAGATAAACCTCGACCCAGGCGTGCAGATCGGTGAAGTCGACCTTTGTGCCCTCTGGCCCGTCCAGCGCCTTGAGATCCGGTTTCAGCTGGATCAGGTAGCCCGAGACAAACCGCGCGGCAAAGCCCAGATGCCGCAGCACCTGCACCAGCAGCCAGCTGGAATCGCGGCACGACCCTGATCCGATCGAAAGCGTTTCCTCGGGCGTCTGAACGCCTGCTTCCATGCGGATGGTGTAATCGACCTCCTCGGCCACACGCGCGTTCAGCCCGACCAGAAAATCCACCGTGCGGGTTTTGTCGAAGGGGATGGAGCCCACGAATTGCGCAAGCAGCGGCCCCTCGGCCTCTGGCGTGCGGTAGATCACCAGATCCTCGCGCAGATCCTCGGGATATTCGAAGGGCCAGTGTTCGGCGCTGTCCTCGACGAAAAAGTCGAACGGGTTGTAGATCGACATGTCCGCGACCAGATCAACCTCTATCTTCAGCTCTGTGACCGGTTCGGGAAAGACAAATCGGGCCAGCCAGTTGCCATACGGGTCCTGCTGATGATTCACGAAATGCCCGCCGGGGCTCACCTTCAGCGAATGCGATATGACGCGGGTCCGGCTTTGCGGTGCGGGGCGCAGACGGATGATCTGCGGGCCCAGCGTGACCGGGCGGTCGTAGGTATAGTGGGTAAGATGGTAAATACTGGCGTGGATCGACATGCGTGACTGGCCTCGCTGCGTCTGTTAGTCCCTGCTGTTATCGCCTTAGAATGCAGGAAATGAAAACGCATATGGCGCAGAGCGACCAGATTCTTCAAAACATGCCTAATTTCAGGGCTTTCCGGCACCACACGAAATTTTGTGATCCGGCACGAAATCGCCCCGTGGCGAATAGACAGGAGCGGCAGGCCCGGCAATATTGCCGCGGAACGTCGCGCCGGGCCGTTGCAGCCACATGCAGAAACATGGCAAGAGACATCGCGGCAAGATTGCTGCGCCATCCGGGCGCGAATCGACCCAACCCGCATTTCAGCGGCCCCGGACCTGCCGGGGAATGAATGACGACGACATGGAAAGGACAGGCTGAATGGATACCGGCGGCAATTTCTTACCCATCATCGCCGCCTTGCCATTTGTCGGAGCCCTGATCCCAGGCGTGATGATCCGCGCGGGCCGGACAGCCTGCGCCACCTACACGTTCATGGCCAGCGCACTTGCCTTCATCCTGCTGATGCTGTCGGCCCCTGCGGTGTTCCGCGGCGAGGTCCTGCAATTCCAGCTTGAATGGCTGCCGATGCTGGGCCTCAACGTGAATTTCATGCTCGACGGGCTGGGCCTGTTGTTTGCCGGTCTGATCCTCGGGATCGGGATGCTGATCATCCTTTACGCCCGTTTCTACCTGTCTCGCGAAGACCCGATGGGCCAGTTCTACACCTACCTGCTGCTTTTTCAGGGCGCGATGGTGGGGATCGTTCTAAGCGACAACATCCTGCTTTTGCTGGTTTTCTGGGAACTGACCTCGCTGTCCTCTTTCCTGCTGATCGGCTACTGGAAACACCTGCCAGAGGGGCGCCAGGGCGCGCGCATGGCGCTGACCGTGACCGGTCTGGGCGGGCTTGCCATGATTGCGGGTATGCTGATCCTCGGCTCTATCGTGGGCAGCTATGACCTGTCGGTGATCCTGCAACACAAAGAGCTGATCCAGGCGAGCCCCTATTACTTGCCCGCGCTGATCCTGATCCTTGCGGGCTGTTTCACCAAATCCGCGCAGTTCCCGTTCCACTTCTGGCTGCCCCACGCCATGGCCGCACCGACGCCCGTGTCGGCCTATCTGCATTCGGCCACAATGGTGAAGGCAGGGCTGTTCCTGATGGCGCGGATGTGGCCGGTCCTGTCGGGCACGCCCGAATGGTTCTACATCGTCGCCACCACCGGTCTGATCACGATGGTGCTGGGCGCGGTGATCGCCCTGTTCAAGGATGACCTGAAGGCGCTGCTGGCTTTCTCCACGGTCAGCCATCTCGGGCTTATCACGATGTTGCTCGGCTTTGGCACGGAGGCCGCCGCGATTGTGGCCGTGTTCCACATCCTCAACCACGCGACCTTCAAGGCCGCCCTCTTCATGAGCGCGGGGATTGTCGACCACGAGACGCATACGCGTGACATCAAACGCCTCGGCGGTCTGCGGCACCTGATGCCGGTGACATTCGTCATCGTGACAATCGCCGCCCTGTCCATGGCGGGCATCCCGCCGCTCAATGGCTTCCTGTCCAAGGAAATGATGCTGGAGGAGGCGTCGCATACCGCATGGTTAAGCAATCCGTGGATCCTGCCCGCGCTTGCGACCCTTGGCGCGCTGTTCTCTGTGGCCTATTCATTCCGGCTTGTCGCGCATGTCTTTCTCGGCCCCAAGCGCGACGACTATCCCGCCAAGCCGCATGATCCGGCCTTCGGAATGTGGGCCTCGCCCGCTTTTCTGGTCGTGTTGGTAGTCCTGATCGGCCTGATGCCGAACCTGATCGCGGGTCCATTGGTGGATATCACGGCCGCTGCGGTGACCGGCGGCCACCCTCATGCCCATATCTCGCATTGGCACGGGCTGGTGCCCGCCTTCTGGATGTCGGTCGCAGCGATCCTTGGCGGTGCGCTCTTCCTTTCGCTGCACGGCGCTCTGGAACGCGGCTGGAATGCCGCGCCGCGCCCCGAGGCGAAGGTTATCTTCGATGCCATCACACGCGCGTCGACCCGTGCATCGCATTGGTTGACCGATACGCTTCATAACGGATCGATCACGCGCTATGGCGCGATCTTTGCGGCCGCCATTACTGCGGCTGGCCTCTTCGCCTGGTTCGAAAGCCCGATGAGCGCCCCCACCCGCGAGATGCTGCCGATCAATGCGATCATGGCCATCGGCTGGGTGCTGCTTGTGATTTCGACCGGCTGCATCATCGCGTTCCACCGCAACCGTATCCTGTCACTGGTGCTTCTGGGGGTGATCGGTCTGGCCGTGTCGATGGCCTTTGTCTACTTCTCGGCGCCTGACCTTGCGCTGACGCAGATCTCGGTCGAAGTCGTCACGATCATCCTTCTCCTGCTGGCGCTGAACTTCCTGCCCGGCCGCACCCCGGTGGAAAGCGGCATGCCGCGGCGCCTGCGTGACGCGGTCATTGCCGGTGCCGCGGGGCTTGCGGTCGGTGGCCTGACCTACGCGATCCTGCTGCGAGATTTCGCAGCCGAGAGCATCTCTGCCTATCACCTCGCAAATTCCTACAAGGGCGGCGGTGGCAAGAACGTCGTCAACGTGATCCTGGTGGACTTCCGTGGCTTTGATACCTTTGGCGAGATCATCGTGCTGGGCATCGCAGCACTTGTGATCTATGCGCTGACCAAGAGCGTGCTGCGCGGCCCGGGCGGCCGCTGGCTGCTGAACTGGGGTCCGGACGATGACGAGGCAGGCGACCGTCACCCGCTTATGATGGTGGTCGTGACCCGCGTGATCATGCCCATCGCTCTGATGGTCGGTGCCTATATCTTTCTGCGCGGGCACAATGCGCCCGGCGGCGGGTTCATTGCCGGGCTGATCGTCGCCATCGCGCTGTTGATGCAATACATGGCATCGGGCTTTGCCTGGGCGGAGGAGCGTCAGCGCTATCACTATCACGCCATGATCGCGGCAGGGGTGATGACCGCAGCCGTGACCGGCATGGGTTCGTGGCTGGCGGGTCGGCAGTTCCTGACCTCTTCCTATGGCTACATCCACATCCCGCCCATCGAGGAATTCGAATGGGCGACGGCAATGGCCTTTGACACCGGCGTCTTCATTACCGTCGTCGGCGCGGTGATGCTGGCGCTGCACAGCCTGTCGAGCATGTCGCGCCGCACGGGCGAGCAGGTCAACATTCACCCCATGGACGTGGATCCGGGCCGTGGCGCGGCCCCCGCCGATGGAAAGGAGGCCTGAGATGGAGCTTCTTCTGGCCAGTGCAATTGGCGTTCTGACCGCCGGCGGCATCTACCTCGTTCTGCGCCTGCGCAGCTTTCCGGTGATCCTGGGCGTGTCCTTGCTGTCCTATGCGGTGAACCTGTTCCTCTTCGCCTCGGGCAGGTTGGTGGTGAACATGCCCCCGATCCTCAGCGATGACGCGGCGGGCTATACCGATCCGCTGCCGCAGGCGTTGGTGCTGACGGCCATCGTGATTTCCTTCGGCATGTCGGCGGTGGTCGTGATGCTGGCGCTTGGCGCCTACCTGTCGTCGCGAACCGACGAGATCGACATAGACGACCCCGATCCCATCCCCGAAGCAGAGCCGGGAGCCGTCGAATGACCCACTGGATCATTGCCCCCATCGTTCTGCCCGCAGTCATGGCAGCAATCATCGTCATGTCGATGCGCCACCACGTGCTGTTGCAGCGTATATTCAGCATCGCAGGGCTGACCGCCGTGATCGCCATCGCGGCCGGTCTGGCGGTACAAGCCTCCACCGGCGTGATCGAGGTTTATGACCTTGGCAACTGGCCCGCCCCCTTTGGCATCGTGCTGGTGCTGGACCGTCTGTCGGCGATGATGGTGCTGCTGACGGCAGTGCTGGCCCTTGTCGTCACGGTTTATGCGGCCGGAACCGACTGGGACCGGCGCGGCAACCATTTCCATGCGCTGATGCAGTTTCAGGTCATGGGCATCATGGGCGCCTTCCTGACGGGCGACGTGTTCAACCTTTTCGTCTTCTTCGAAGTGTTGCTGATCGCCTCTTACGGGCTGATGATCCACGCGGGCGGCACGCGCCGTTTGCGCGCTGGCCTGCAATATGTGGTGTTCAACCTGCTGGGCTCCACCCTGTTCCTGTTTGCCCTGGGGACGATCTACGCGACGACCGGCACGCTCAACATGGCCGATCTGGCGGTGCGCGTGTCCGAGATCCCGCAAAGCGACATCGCGCTGATCCGGGTGGGAGCAGTGCTGCTGCTGACGGTTTTCGCGATCAAGGCCGCCCTCTTGCCGCTGCACTTCTGGCTACCCGAAACATATGCCGAGGCCCCCGCCCCGGTGACCGCCCTTTTTGCAATCATGACCAAGGTTGGCGCCTACGCGATCCTGCGGGTGTTCACGCTGATCTTCGGGCCGGACCTGCCCGATATCGCCGATGTCGTGGAACCGCTTCTGCTGGGGGCCGCGCTGATCACCATCACCATCGGGATGATCGGCGTTCTTGGGTCCAACCGCCTGGGGCGGCTGGCAGCCTTTGCCGTAATCGGATCGATGGGAACGGTGTTTATCGGGATGTCATCCTTTACACCCGAGACCACCACCGCCACGCTTTACTACATCCTGCACTCGACGCTTTCCACGGCGCTTCTTTTCCTGACCGTCGACATGGTGCGCGAGCGGCGGATGGGCAGTTCCGACGGCTATGCCAGCCTGCCCGCCTTTCGCCAACAGGGGCTGATTGCAGCGCTGTTCTTTGCTGCGGCGATTGCCATGGCGGGCATGCCGCCGCTTTCGGGCTTTGTCGGCAAGCTGCTGATCCTCAAATCCGTCTGGCCACTGCCCGGAGCAGGCCTGATCTGGGCCGTGATCCTCGTCACCTCTCTGATCGCAATTGTCGGTTTTGCCCAAGGCGGCAGCGCGGTGTTCTGGAAAACCAAAGCGCCGGAAGAAAGTGCCGAACCCGCAGACGCGCCCGCTGAGGCCGCCCCGGAACCCGCGCAGGGGCTGGCCTTCACCGCAGCCTTTTCGCTCCTCGCCGGGATTATCCTGCTGACCGTCTTTGCAGGGCCGGTTACCAGCTACCTGAGCGCCACGACCGGGCAGCTGTATCAGCGGCAAGGCTATGTTGACGCGGTGCTGACCGGGCCGGAGCGCGTCGGCGGCGATGCAGGTTACGGCGCAAAGGGACATGGCGACGCCGATGATGGTCATGGTGAAACCGATACCCACGCCACGGAAGAGGGGCACTAAGCGATGTTGCGTAAACTCCTTCCCCACCCGCTGCTGACGCTCACGCTGATCATCGTCTGGCAGATGCTGGTCAACAAGCTGACACCCGGCAACCTGTTGCTTGGGCTGATTTTGGGGCTGGTGATCCCCTTCGTGACGGCAGCTTACTGGCCCAACCGGCCCCGCCTGCGCAACCCGCTGGCAATCATCGAATACACGGCGATCGTGATCTGGGATATTATCGTCGCGAATGTAGAGGTTGCCTATATCATCCTGTTCAAATCCAACGCCAATACCCATCCCGCCTGGGTCACCATCCCGCTGGATTTGCGCACGCCCGAGGCGATCACCGTCCTTGCAGGCACCATCACCCTGACGCCGGGCACGGTATCAAGCGACGTGTCTGCCTGCGGCAAGGCGCTTCTGGTGCATTGCCTCGACGCGCCAGACCCCGATGCCGTGCGCGACCAGATCAAGGACCGTTACGAACGCCGCCTGAAGGAGATTTTCGAATGATCGAATATGCCCTGTTGTTTGCCCTGGCCTGCTATGGCGCGGCCCTGTTGATGAATATCTACCGCATCGTGATCGCCCCCGGCGTTGGCGACCGCGTGCTGGCACTGGACACCTTGGTGATCAATATCATCGCCCTGATTACCCTGTTCGGCATCCACCAAAGCAGCACCATGTATTTCGAGGCATCGCTGATCATCGCGATGACCGGCTTCGTTTCCACCGTCTCCTACACGCGCTTCATGCTGCGTGGCGACATCATCGAGTGAGGCCGGATATGTTTGTGGAAATCCTTATCTCTGCCGGGCTCGTCATCAGTGGCATCTTTGGAATTGTCGGCTCTTTTGGCCTGATCAAGCTGCCCCATCCGATGATGCGTCTGCACGCCCCTACCAAGGCAACCACGCTGGGCGTCGGCGGCGCGCTGATCGCATCAATGCTGTATTTCGGCCTGATCGAGCGCGACCTGTCCTTTCACGAATTGATGATCACCGTGTTCCTGTTTCTGACCGCGCCGATCACCGGACATTTCATTGCCAAGACCCATATCCACCGCAATGAAAACAAGGATAGCCTTCCCGAAACGGGCACGGCGCGTCCCTGGGCCACGTTCGACCATCCTCAGCAAGAGCAGGAGCAGCCGGAACAGCAGTCCTGAGCTGCACATCTGGCACTTCCGCCCCCCCTACCCATGCGGTCCCGATGCAAACCTCGCGGGCCCTTTTTCTCATTACCGGCGCCTTTTCATCACGTTTCGCTAATCTGCAATCGCGATTGGCAATTCAGAAACTCTTCGCAAAACATCCAAGGCGTGGAATTCGTTAATTCCCGCAAGTGCCGATTACGATTATGAAAAAATCGCGCCTTCTTTCACCCTTTCGGAAAAACCCGCCCGGTAACCACATTGCGTTACTCGCCTCTTTGGGAATGAGCGCCTGCGCCATCGGAATTCTGCACAAAAAAGCCCACTTAAGCTGAAAGAATTACCTGCTTCGTTAACAATTCAATCATTCTCTCGGCTGTTGACTTTAATTTCAGACGATAGACACTCAATAGGTACGGGGCCATGCTGAACAGGCGGCCGGGCCCATATTGTGGATTGGTATTGGGGTCAGCTGGATGCTTCTTTGGTTCTTTCATGACTTGGCCCTGCTTCTGCTTTTCGGGTTCAGCGCGTTTGCGTTTTTTTCCACGCTTCCCACCCCGATAGACACCACGCATCGCAATCTATTTGTCGGAATCGGCCTGGGAGTTCTCGGGTTTGTTTTCATGCTCAATCCGGTTGCCTACGACGTGCCACGCCTGTCGATTGATGGCAGATCGGGGCCGCTGATCCTTGCTGGATATCTCGGCGGGCCGATTGCGGCAGGCATTGCCTCGGTCTTCGCAATTGTTGCGCTGATTTTGACGGCAGAGCCCGCCTTGATCGTGAACGGTATCGTTTGTGTCGGACTGGCCTTCGCGGGCGTCGTGATCCCGAAGCGCAGACCAGAGCGGCGCTGGCCCGACCTGTCGCTGCTGGCCATTGCCAAGATCATGCTTGCCTGCTTACTGGCGCAGAGTCTGCTTTTTATCGTCGCTTCCACAGCCGGGCCCATCCAACGGTCTGTCGGGACCATCGCGGTGATTTTCCTCGCTGGGTTGGTCTCCACTGGAATCACGGCCGCCACGCTGAAACTCGCGAAATACTTTGCCCGACGCGTCCGCCGCCCCACCCGGTTCGAGCTTGCGACGCGCTCGGCCGGTCTGGGTGTGTTTGTTGCCGAGGCTGGCGAAGACACGATGTATCTTGACGCGGGCACCATGGCGATCCTCGGAATGGACCGCGACGCCGATATCGTGCCAAATGCGGACTGGCTCGCTCGCGTTCATCCCGACGATGTCGAGGACACGCTTGCCACGTACAAGGCCATTTGGGCGGGCTCACAAGACGTGCCGGAATACGAGTTCCGGATTTGTCGCCCCAATGGCCAGATTGCCTCCGTGCGGACAAACTGGTTCGTGGATAGAGGGCCCGATGGCGATGTCCGCAGGATCATCGGTGTGGCGGCAGACATCACCGACATGAAAGAAGTGCACCGGCAACGCCACGAGGCCGAGACACGCCTTGCCGAAATCGCGAATAACCTGCCGGGCGTTTTGATGAGTTTCGATGTGGACGAGACCGGCGATTTCAGGATCGCCTATGTCTCGGACCAATGCGAGAAGCTGTGGGGGTATACTGCGCAGGATATCGTGGCCGACAAGGAAATCCTGGTGCGCGCGCATGATCCGGATGATCTGGACGATATGCTGGACACAATGCGCCAGTCGGCCAGACAGCTTGTGGGCTTTACCCGTCGGCACAAGATCACGGATCGCGCAGGGAATGTGAAATGGCTGGAAGACCGCGTGGGGACGCCCCGCACTGACGGCAATCTGGTTCATATGGACGGGGTATTTCTGGACGTTACCCGAGAGGTCGAGGCGCAGGCGAAGCTGATCGAGCAAACGGCAATGACGCATCGGGCCCAGAAGCATGACAGCATCGGCCAGCTAACCGGCGGTGTGGCACATGATTTCAACAACCTGCTGGCCGTCGTCTTGGGGAACCTCGAATTGCTGCGGGACGAAATCACGGACGAGGATCAGGTCGAGCTGATCGACAACGCCATTGCCGCAATCTATCGCGGCGCGGACCTCACGCGGAACATGCTGGCTTTCGCGCGCAAGGCGACGCTCGAACCCAAGACCATCGATCTGAACAAGTTTGTGCGCGACACCAAGAATTGGGCGGGCCGGACACTTCCGGCAAATATCCTGATCGAGACATCGCTTCTGGCCGGTCTGTGGCCGGTCAAGGCAGATCCAAGCTCTACCGAGAGCGCGCTTCTGAACCTTATCCTCAATGCGCGCGATGCGATGGAAGGTGGCGGCAAGCTGACCATCGAGACGGCGAATGTGCGCATCGATCAAGCCTATATCGACACAAGAGACGAGGTTCTGAACCCGGGCAGATATGTGATGCTTGCCGTCTCCGATACCGGCCATGGCATCCCCGACGACAAGATCGAACACATCTTCGAGCCGTTCTATTCCACCAAGGCCCCGGGATCCGGCTCCGGTCTGGGCCTGTCGATGGTCGAGGGGTTCATGCGGCAATCGAACGGTACGGTGCAGGTCTATTCAGAGGACGGGGTCGGCACGACCTTCAAGCTCTATTTCCCTGTCCAAACCGACATCGCGTTTGATGCCCCCCTTCCCGCTGCCGATGAAGAGTTCAACAAGGGTCAGGGGCGCAGGCTGCTTGTCGCGGAAGACGAAGCAGAGGTGCTCCGCATTCTTGTCGCGACGCTTGAAAGGGCCGGTTATGTCGTCACCCCGGCCCGGTCGGGCGACGAGGCGAAACGAATTTTTGACGCCGATCCGAATTACGACCTGCTCTTGACCGATATTGTCATGCCCGGGGACCATCAGGGCACAACCCTGTCGCGGGCCCTGCGAGAGATCCGCCCCGATCTTCCCGTCATTTTCATGTCCGGCTATGCCAGCGAGGCGACCGTGCACGGTAACGGTCTGCGCCCCGAAGATATCCGGCTGATGAAGCCGGTCGGGCGCGATGATCTGCTCGCCGCGCTCCGGCTTGCGCTTCGTTCTGACAAGGGCTGACCCGGTACAGCGCGACGCCCGATAATCTGGTGGGCGTGGGCGCGAAGCAAGACGTTACTCGGCGGGCAAGCGCGATGACCCCGAGCTTGGAAGGTCCTTGGCAGAGCGTTTGGGTGCATCGGGATTGAGGTCCAGTTCCCGGTGCAAACGCTCCATCAGCTCTGAAAACTGTTCCCGCTCACCTTCCGAAAGCGCCCCCAGCAGGCGGGCTTCGACGGCCAGTGCCTCGGGGATCAGGGCCTCCAGAACCTTCTGGCCCTCCGGGGTCAAGACGATCTCTACAAGGCGCTGGTCGCGCGCGCTTGTCGCCTTTGCCAGCAGCCCCGCCTCTTCCAGCTTTGCCACCGCGCGGCTGACGCTTGGTTTTTCAAGGTTCACGCAATTGTGGATCTCGCGGATCGAGACCTTTTCAGAGCGCGCGACATGCACCATGACGCGCCATTCGGGCATGGTCAGGCCAAACCGTTCCTCGTAGATCGACGCCAGCAACTTGCTGACCCGCGCGGTAAGAACGGCCAGCCGGTAGGGCAGAAAATCCGAAAGATTGAAGTCTGGGGCAGGCATCGCAGCGGCTTTCAGAGCATTTCGTTTCATATGAAATGATATTGACAAATGGCGTTTTCGCAAGGAAAATCGTTGCAGCTGAAATGACCCGCGCTGAGGGCATGACAACACCCGCGACAGGCAACCGGCGCTGCGTTCGGACTTGCGCATTAGGAGGATCTCGAAATGGCCAAGGCTTTCGCGTCGCAGGGCGACATGAGCGAAAAGAAGATCAGCTTTACCGAGGTGGGCGACGGGCTTTGGGCTTTCACGGCCGAGGGCGATCCCAATAGCGGCGTCATCATCGGCGATGACAGCGTGATGATCGTCGAGGCGCAGGCCACCCCGCGCCTTGCCAACATGGTGATCGAAAAGGTGCGCAGCATCACCGACAAGCCGATCAGCCATGTGGTGCTGACCCATTACCACGCCGTGCGGGTGCTGGGGGCCTCCGCCTACGGTGCCGATCAGATCATCATGGGCGAGCAGGCCCGTGCCATGGTTGTCGAACGCGGACAGGAAGACTGGGACAGCGAATTCCAGCGGTTCCCGCGTCTGTTCGAAGGGCATGAAAGCATTCCCGGCCTCACCTACCCCACGACGACATTCAATGATGCAATGACCATCTATCTTGGCAATCGCCGGGTCGATCTGATGCATCTGGGCCGCGCGCATACGGCAGGCGATATCGTCATCCACGTGCCCGATCAGAACGTCATGTTCACCGGCGACATCGTGGAATATCACAGCGCCTGCTATTGCGGCGACGGGCATTTCAGCGACTGGGGCGAAACGCTCGACAATATCGCGTCATTCGATCTGGACGCCATTGCGCCGGGCCGGGGCGATGCCCTTCTTGGTCGGGACATGGTCAATGCCGCGCTGGAAAACACCCGCGATTTTGTCGAAAGCACCTATATCCCCGCTGCGCGCGTCGCCGCACGGGGCGGCAGCCTGAAAGAGGCATGGGACGCCGTGCGCGCCGAATGCGACCCCAAATTCGCGGACTACGCGATCTACGAACACTGCCTGCCCTTCAACGTCGCCCGCGCCTATGACGAGGCGCGCGGCATCGACACCCCGCGCATCTGGACGGCCCAGCGAGACATCGAGATGTGGGAGGCTTTGCAAGGCTAGCCCATGAATCGCATCATCCATTTCAAAGAGGCCTCGCTGAAAGCGGCAGTCGTGTTAATTCCTTCATACACCGCAGCCATGCTGACAGATAAAATGGTCTGGGTCGTCCCGACACTTGCTGCGTCAAGTTTCTTCGCAGCGACAATTGGGATGACCGCGCAAAGCGTCCGCCAAAGGGTGGACGAAGACGCTAGTGATCACGAGGACACCTCCGAAACTGTGACTGAAGCTAGTGTCACTGAAGCAGTTTCCGAGACTGACACAGGCGACTGATGCAGGATGGCGCGCAAGAGCCCTAGAATATCTACCGGTATGGCACTCGCATACGACGACGGAGGGAGGACCGCGATGACCAAGATATTTGAGACGGCGCTTTACCCCTATGCACGCAGCGCCGATCAGGACGCGGCGATCCCCGTGCGCCACCCGGTCGTTATCATCGGCGCGGGGCCGGTCGGGCTCACGATCGCCATTGATCTTGCCCACAAGGGCGTTCCGGTGGTCGTGCTGGATGACAATGACAGGGTCAGTTCCGGCTCGCGCGCCATCTGTTTTGCCAAGCGCCCGCTGGAAATTCTTGATCGGCTGGGATGTGGCCAGCCCATGGTCGACAAGGGGGTCGTCTGGAACAAGGGCAAGGTCTTTTTCGGCGACCGGCGGATCTACGAATTCAACCTGCAGCCCGAGGATGGCCACCAGCGCCCGGCCTTCATCAACCTGCAGCAATATTACTTCGAACTTCACCTGCTGGAACGCATTCGCGACTTGCAGGCCGAGGGTAAGCAGATTGACCTGCGCGGCGAGAACAAGGTCAGCGCGGTGGGCACCCATGACGATCATGTCACGCTGGAGGTGGATACGCCCGAGGGCCCTTACAATGTCGAGGCCGACTGGCTGATCGCCTGCGACGGTGCGGGCTCTCCCACGCGCAGAATGCTGGGGCTGGATTTCGTCGGTCGGGTGTTCGAGGACAACTTCCTGATCGCAGACGTGGTCATGCAGGCCGATTTCCCGACAGAGCGATGGTTCTGGTTTGATCCCGCGTTCAACAAGGGCCAATCAGCGCTGCTGCACAAGCAACCCGATGGTGTCTGGCGGATTGATCTGCAACTGGGCTGGGACATCGACAAGGCCGAGGAAAAGAAGCCTGAGAACGTCATCCCCCGCCTCAAGGCGATGCTGGGCGAAGAGGTGCATTTCGAACTGGAATGGGTCAGCATTTACACCTTCCAGTGCCGCCGGATGGAGCAGTTTCGCCATGGCCGCGTGCTCTTTGCCGGGGACTCCGCGCATCAGGTGTCGCCCTTCGGGGCGCGCGGCGCGAATTCCGGCGTGCAGGATGCCGACAATCTGGCGTGGAAACTTGCGCTGGTCATCGATGGGACGGCCCCCGTTGCCCTGCTGGACAGCTACGATACCGAGCGCGCCCATGGCGCGGATGAGAACATTCTGAACTCCACCCGCTCTACCGATTTCATCACGCCCAAATCCGAAGCCAGCCGGATCTTTCGCGATGCTGTCCTCGACCTCAGCGAGAAATACGCTTTTGCGCGGCCCTTGGTGAATTCGGGCCGACTGTCAGTGCCGTGCACCTATGATGGTTCTGCTTTGAACAGCGCGGATGCGCTGGACGGACCGGCGCGCAGCCGCCCCGGATCGCCCTGCCCCGACGCCCCGATTGGTGACGGCTTTCTGCTGTCGCGGCTGGGGCAGGATTTCGTATTGCTGACCATCGATGCCGAGGCCCCTGACAAGATCGAGGCAGAGGGCATCCAGGTCCGGAACATTGCGCTATCGGTGGCCGACGACCCTTCGGGACAGCTCAAGGCCCGCTATCTGGGCGACTGCGACAGCGCCGTCTACCTGATCCGCCCGGATCAGCACGTGGCCGCGCGCTTTCCGGCATTTGACAAGGATCGGATCGCCCGCGCCGTGCGCCGGGCACTCGGAATGGAGGTAGAGCCATGAGCGCGTTGAATCTGGACCCGAATATTGACCGCCCCGATGACCTTTATGCCGATCTGCTGGCCGCGCATGAGGGGCTGACGAAAGACGAAAGCGACGCCCTGAATGCCCGGCTGATCCTGATCCTCGCAAACCATATCGGCGACCGCGACGTGCTGAAACAGGCGCTTGCCGCCGCGAAATAGCCGACCCTTAAAGCCACCCGCCTTTGATCTGGCGCCCTTCTCGAACGGAGATGCAAGATGACCAACATGGATGCAAGACCGGTTGTGCAGGCTGACGGCAAGACCATCACGCCGGGGTACATGCCCGGTTTCGGCAATGATTTCGAGACAGAGGCCCTGCCCGGCGCCCTGCCCCAAGGCATGAATAGTCCGCAGAAATGCAATTTCGGTCTTTACGGCGAACAGCTGAGCGGCACGGCCTTCACCGCCCCCAGCCACCAGAACGAGCGCACATGGTGTTACCGGATCCGGCCCTCCGTCAAACATTCGCATCGGTATGAAAAGATCGCGCTGCCCTATTGGAAGACCGCGCCGCATGTCGTGCCGGACGTGACCAGCCTTGGCCAGTATCGCTGGGATCCGGTGCCGCACACGGACGCGCCGCTCACGTGGCTGACAGGCATGCGCACGATGACGACGGCGGGCGATGTGAATACGCAGGTGGGCATGGCCACGCATATCTACCTGGTCAATCAGAGCATGATGGACAGCTATTTCTACTCTGCCGACAGCGAGCTGCTGGTGGTCCCGCAGGAGGGCCGCCTGCGCTTTGCGACAGAGCTGGGGATCATCGACATCGAACCCAAGGAGATCGCAATTCTCCCGCGTGGTCTGGTCTACCGGGTCGAGGTTCTGGAGGGCCCCGCGCGCGGCTTTGTCTGCGAAAATTACGGCCAGAAGTTCGAGCTGCCGGGCCGTGGCCCGATCGGGGCCAATTGCATGGCCAACCCGCGCGACTTCAAGACCCCCGTGGCGGCTTTCGAGGACCGCGAGGTGCCATCGACCGTGACGATCAAATGGTGCGGACAGTTTCACGAGACAAAGATCGGGCATTCCCCGCTGGACGTCGTCGCGTGGCACGGAAATTACGCGCCGGTCAAATATGACATGCGCAACTATTGCCCTGTCGGCGCGATCCTGTTCGATCACCCCGATCCGTCAATCTTCACCGTTCTGACCGCGCCATCCTCGTCGCCGGGCACCGCCAATATCGACTTCGTGCTGTTCCGTGAACGCTGGATGGTGGCAGAGGACACGTTCCGCCCGCCCTGGTACCACAAGAATGTCATGAGCGAGCTGATGGGCAATATCTACGGCCAGTATGACGCAAAGCCCAAAGGGTTCATCCCCGGCGGTATCAGCCTGCACAACATGATGTTGCCGCACGGGCCGGACAGGAATGCGTTCGAGGGCGCGTCGAATGCCAATCTGGGGCCGGACAAGCTCGACAACACCATGTCGTTCATGTTCGAGACCCGGTTCCCCCAGCACCTGACCGAATTCGCCGGGAATGAGGCGCCCCTGCAGGACGATTACATCGACTGCTGGGCCGATCTGGAAAAGAAATTCGATGGCACGCCCGGCAAGAAATGACCCGGATCTGTTGTCCGGCCGCGCCCCCGCTGAAGGAATGACGATGACACAGCTCCTCCGCTCCTGGGTTGAAAGCGCAAATGCAGCAGAGACTGACTTTCCGCTGAACAACCTGCCCTATGGCAGCTTTGTGACTCCCCAGACATCGCGCCGTTGCGGGGTCGCCATCGGATCGCAAATTCTGGATGTCAGTGCTTTGGAACAGGTTGGCCTGCTGGATTTGCCGCAGGACAATGTCTTTGCCGAAGGCACCTGGAATCGTTTCATGGCGCTCGGGCCGCAGCACTGGGCGGAATTCCGGGCCTTCCTGACCGACGCCCTTGGCGACGGATCCCCCCGCCAAGGCGACCTGCAAAAGCATCTTGTTCCGATGGCGCGGGCTGCGATGGAAATGCCGTTCACCGTTACTGAATACACCGATTTTTACGCCGGCCGACATCACGCTTTCAACGTTGGCAGCCTGTTTCGCGACCCGGCCAATGCGTTGCCGCCCAACTGGCTGCACATGCCCATCGGCTATAACGGGCGCGCGTCCTCTGTCGTTGTCAGCGGGACGGACGTGATCCGCCCCAACGGTCAGCTCAAATCCCCCGATATGGACGCCCCCGTCTTCGGGCCCTCCAAACGCTTCGATATGGAGCTGGAGATGGGCGCAATCGTCGGCACCCCTTCAGACGGGCCCATCACCGTTCAGCAGGCCGATGACATGATCTTTGGCTACGTGCTGCTGAACGATTGGTCCGCGCGCGATATTCAAGCGTGGGAATATGCGCCCCTTGGTCCGTTTCAGGCGAAGGCGACCGCCACCACAATCAGCCCGTGGATCGTGACCAAAGCGGCGCTGGAGCCGTTTCGCACCTCCACGCCCCCGCGCGAAAAGGAGCTTTTGCCCTATTTGCGCGAACCCGGCCCGATGCTCTTTGACATCGAGCTGGAGGTCGGCCTGGCGCCCGAGGGTAAGCCCGAGACCATCCTGTCGCGCACCAATTACAGCGAAATGTACTATTCAGCCGCTCAGCAACTGGCCCATCACGCCAGCAGTGGTTGCCCCATGCGTGTAGGGGATCTTCTGGGGTCGGGCACGATCTCTGGCCCGGAAAAGCAAAATCGCGGCAGCCTTCTGGAACTCAGCTGGGGCGGGAGGGAGCCCTTGACGCTGAACAGCGGCGAGACCCGCACCTTTCTGGAAGATGGCGACACGCTGACGCTTCGCGGCGCGGCCAGGGGCGATGGCTTTCGGATCGGATTCGGCGCGTGTCGCGGCAAGATCCTGCCCGCCCGCGACCTGCCCTGACTTCATGTAAGGGCCGCCTGCCGCAAAGGCCGCGCCGACTCAGCAGGCAGGCATGTCACAGGCGAAACCGGCGGCAAATACGCCGCACTGATCGGCCGAAAAAGGATGGGGGGAAGATGGTACCGCCTCCCTGGCTTGAACAGGGGACCTCTGGATCCACAATCCAGCGCTCTAACCAACTGAGCTAAGGCGGCACTGGCGGGCGGGATACCGCCATGCGCTTGTGATTGCAAGCCCCTTGCGGCAGGAAATCGGCGGCTTACAGATCAATTTCGAACCCCTGCTCCACCACGTCCACGCCAAAGGAATGTTTCGGCTCTGACCGCGTCTCGCGCCAGCCCGTCGCACGGTAAAGCGCGCAGGCGGAACGGTGGCTCTGATGGGTCCAAAGCACCATGCGGCGATACCCATTTTCCCGCGCAAACCCCATACATTCGGACAAGAGCCGCTTGCCCAGCCCCAACCCGCTCGCCTCGGGGACCAGATAGAACAACCGCAGCTTGGCGGTCGTGTCATCCTGACGCACGCAAAAGATGCTGCCCAACCGTTCGAGGCCGCGATGCGCAACCCAGCCACGTTCCCCCCTGGGGTCGTGATTGCGGGCGAAATCTGCGAGGATCTCAGCCACCAAAGCCTCGAAGCTGATGTCGAACCCTTCATCGCGGGCATAGGCCTCGCCATGTTGCTGGACCAGCCAGCCGATATCACCATGGGTCAGATTACGAAGGTGAACTTGCGTCATGCGCCACACCGAAGCAGAGCCCGGCTTGCAAATCAACGGGTAAAGCGCTAGCTCCGCGCCATCACTGGGAGAAGACCGATGGGCATCAACACCGAAAAAGATATCGAAGCGAACCTGCAGATCGGCCCCACGGATCAGGGGATGGTGCGTCTGTTCGTCTATGCTGGCGACCTGGAGATCCCGATGGATTTCGAGCCGGAAGAGGCGGAAGAGATCGCCGAGGAAATCCGCGCCGCCGCGACGGCAGTGAAACGTGGTGGCAAGCGCTGACCACGTAGCGCGGGCCGCGACGGTGGCCGCGCATTAGCCCCAGATCGCCGCATCCGGGTCTCGCAGGCTTTGCAGGCGACGCGCGGCGTGCTGCGCAATCTTGCGGGTCAAAACGGTCCGGCGCGCGGCAGCGAGCTTCTCTTCCGGCGCCATGCGCAGGATTTCGGCATCATAGGCGTCGGCGATGATAAGCCCCGTTTCCGGGGGCAGCATATCGGTCGGGAAGTCCTGATCGACGGCCCAGAAGAACCTGTCGCACCAACCCAGATAGCCTTGCCACTTGCCATCGGCCATATAATCCGCCCGACTGGATTTGCATTCGACCACCCAGATCTCGCCTTTCGGGCCCAGCCCTGCAACATCGACGCGCAGGCCGCGATCCGGGACGAACTCCTCCACGGATACGAAACCAAGCGCCAGCAGATGCCGCGCGACCCCTCGGGCCAGCAATTGTCCGGGTTGCAGATCGTCTTTCATGCGACAAATTGTGAACAAAAGATGAACGAAGTTCAAGCCCCTTGACATGATACCATTTGGTACCCCATAAAGATGAAACCAAACGGTATCACGAAAGGACGCTTTATGCAGCCTGATCTACAACCCGCGTTCCGGGCGCTCGCCGATCCGACACGCCGCGACATTCTGCGGATGCTGGGGCAGAACCGGATGAGCATCGGCCAGGTCGCGGACCGGTTCGATATGACCCGTGCCGCCGTGCGCAAACACATGCGCGTGCTGGAGGAAGGGAACCTTATCCGGTTCGAAACCCATGGCCGCGAACGGCTCTCCTCGCTCAATGCAGAGGCGCTGCGTCCGGTGACGGACTGGCTTTCATGGTTCGACCGGTTCTGGGACGACAAGCTCTCGGCGCTGCAATCCACCCTGGCAGAGGACAGCTCTGCCCCCGATGAAAAGGACAGGACATGACCCACACGATCAACAAATCAGTCTTCCTCAGCGCGTCACCGGAAACGGTGTGGGCGCATCTAACCAAATCCGAACTGCTGGCAAAGTGGTTCCATCCCGCCCGCGCCGATCTGGTGGAGGGCAAGGATTTCGAACTTTACAGCCAGAAGGACGGCGACCGCATGTGCTGGGGCCGCGTTACCAGCGCGACGCCGCACAGCGCTCTGCTCTGGGATTTCACCGTCGGTCCGTTGCAAGGTGCCATGACCCGCGTCGCATGGACGCTGGAGGAATCAGAGGGCGGCACGAAACTCATGCTGGAGCATTCCGGGCTTCCCGAAGGCGCTGAAGGCTACGGGCTGGTCATGGCGCTGGACAAAGGCTGGCACGGCTTCATGGGTCAGTTGCACGATATTTCGTGACACCCCTTGCCGCGAGCGCACCCGCGCATTACCTAAGCGCGTGGCGGGTACTGCCCTTCTCGTTTACGGTTGCATTCCGGTGGCCTTAAGCAATTCCGAGGGAGCTGGCTCTGTCCGGATCCTGGTCCGGTTACCTGGCGCCCACCTGTATATACAGGTCCTCGGGAATGAGATAACCACACGGTTGGTGTGGTCCCGCCGCTTCACGCCCCGGTTCGCCGGGGCGTGCATCCCAAAAAATGAATTAAAGCAGACGCTTGCGGCTTTCGGCTTTTGCCGGAACCATCGCGTATTCCCGCGCGCGGCCACCCCCACGGGGGCCCTCGTCACGCTCTTGCATGCGCATGACCGAAATCCCGAACTGCACGCCCGCGAAGACGATCCCGTTGAACACCCAAAGCATCAGGGCCGCCAGAAAACCCACATCGCTTTGCCCTACAAGATGGCCCAGACCTGCAACGTCAAACCATAGAAGGCCAAAGACGAAGGCCGCGGAAATCCCGAAACCGATGGCAACCTGAGTGATGTAGAGGCGGATCAACTTTGGCATGGGTGAACTCCTGGTTCTCATACATCTTGAAGATAGCATTCGTTGGCACTTTGACAAGACGCAGCCTATGGTCTTCGGCGGCGCATGACCCATTTAATATATCGAAGCACCAAGGCGCTGAATGATCCAGATCAAGGGAACCGCAGAACCATGACCGACGAGACCACGGCGCAGACCCAAAGAATGCGCGACGTGCGCGAGATTGAAGGGCACCTTGGCTGGCTGGACACGATCACGGGCACGTCCCTTGGGGTGCTGGCAACAGCTTCGGGGATCTATACCTATCTTGGGGTCTCTTCGCTTCTGGACGATACCGGTGCGCTCAGCTTTTTCGCCGCCGCGGCCTATTCCATTGCCGTGTCGGTGGGCATTTTCGTGTTCTGGTCCTACCTGATGCGCCTGCTGCCCGCGATGCAGACCGCGGCCAGCCGGATCGGTCTGGTCCTGTGCATGTTGCTGGGCTCTGGCGCGATCATCGCGATGTCGAGCTGGCTGAACGCAGCCGCGCTTGCGGGATCCGCCGCAGTTGAACAACACCTTGCCCGGACGGTGCAGGATTATCAGGGTGCGTTGGAGCAGTCGCATTCCGTCGCCGTCGCGGCGCAGGGGCTGGAACGCGACGTGGCGCGCGTGCGCTCGACACTCGACGACCTGTCCCAGCAGGAGGCAGAGGGAAACCTGTCCGGGCTTGCCGGGCGGGGCGCGGTGTTCCGCATCCTGCGCCAGAAATCGGCAGAGCTTGCCGGGCTGGAAAGCCAGATCTCCAGCCAGTCCGCGCTGGTCGAGGCGTCCTTTGCCGAGGGCAATGCGATCCTCAAACGCATGCGTGAACTGACGGTGGAAACCGGCCCGGTCGAGGCGAGATCGGTCATCTTCTCGGAAGAAGCAGTGCGTCTGGCCGGCGTCATCACCACCCTGCGCCAGCTGTCTGTCGCGCCGCTGGTCGAACGCGCCGCGGCCGACCTTGCAGCAGCCGTCGTCCTGCCAGAGCTTGACGGGCGCAGCGCGGATGACCGCAACGACCAGCAGGCAACGATTGCGTCTGTCATGGATGTGCTGGGGCAGCGCGCCCAGACTTTGCAGGGAGCGGCACGCGAAGTCATGGATCTGCCCGCCCCGGAAGAGACCGCCTATACGCCCATCAGCACCGCCGACGCCGTGATCCGCTATGCGGGTGATTTTGTGCCCTCCTGGGCGGGTGCGATCGCGATTGATCTGCTGCCCGCCGTGCTGGTCCTGATCATCGCCGTGGCGCAAGGCGCCATCCGCACAGGCCGCCGCAACGTGCCCGTCGAGGATCGCATGACGCTTTCGGAGCTCCGTGCCGCGGTGATCGCCCTGCGCGATGTGGAGGCCGTCGCAGGCCCACCGCAGCCCGCCCCACCGGTCGAGGCACGACCCGAGGCCAGCGCCGAGGACCGTAAGGGCCCGCATCCCGTCCCGCTCGACCCGGAAAGGTCACGCTCATGACGGCCACCCGCGCCTCATCTTTCGGCGCACGCGGCGTCATGCGGTTGATCCTTGGATTGCAGGTTGCCATCGCCTTGTTGCTGATCGCGGGCGACATGGGGGCGGCCCTGCCAAACCTGCTCAGCCCGTCGCGGCAGCCCGCCCTGGACACACCGATAGAGCCCGGCGACCAGACGCGCCGCTTCACGCCCTCGCCCCGCCCGATGCAACCCGGCACCCTGCCCTACGGCATCCCCGCCGACATGCCCTCGCGCCTGCTGTTCGAGCCGCGCGAGATCGACGGGGCTCCGGGGCTTGTCATCAGCGGCACGATCCGCGAGGGCGACGCGGCACGCTTTGCCGACGCGCTTGCCTCCAACCCCGATACGGCCCGGATTGCCCTGCATTCGCCCGGCGGCTCTGTCCGGGATGCCTTGCAGATCGGTCGGGCCATCCGCGACGCGGGCCTGCACACCCAGCTGACGGGCAGCACGGTGTGCCTGTCAGCCTGCCCCTATATCCTGATGGGCGGGACAACGCGTACCGTGGCAGATCAGGCGTCAGTCGGCGTGCATCAACATTATTTCGGCGAAAACACGATCCTGCCCGCGTTTATCGCCGTGGAATCGATCCAGCGTGGTCAGGGCGAGGTAATGTCCTTCCTTCAGGACATGGGTATTGATCTGCGGGCCATGCAGCCTGCCCTGCTCACGCCACCTGACGAGATCTACGTCTTTCTGCCGGGGGAATTGCAGGAATACCGCATTGTGACCGACACGGACTGACCAAACCTCGCCCCCCACAAATACGCGAAGTCGAGTTGGCCTTGCGCTGCTTGGCGGTTATCCTTGGGGAACCTGCAGGCAGGCACCCCGATCAACATCGGCTGTACCCCGCTGCCTGAGACCATCGAGAGGCTTGAATGAAAGACGAACGCCCGAATTCGGCAGAGGAGTCCCCCACCCCGGCCACTGGGGTCAAGGGCTGCTGCATCCCCAGCGCGACCGAACTGTCGGATCATGACTGGATGGCCGATGCCAAAGCCGTGGCACCCGCCCCGGCCGATATTCAGGCAGAACTGCGCGCGAAACTGCTGGAAATCCCCGGCGGTTTTTTCGAGATGGGAACGCGTAAGGGCACCTATCCGGCCGATCTCGACTCGCCCCGCGTAAAGGTAAAGGTATCTCCCTTCCTCATTTCTGCCACCACCGTCACCAATGCCGAATTTGCCCGTTTCGTCGCGGCGTCAGGCTACCGCACGGTAGCAGAGGTTTGGGGCTGGACCTTTGTGTTTCACCTCATGCTCGACGACGCCACGCGCTGGCCCGAGACCCCGCCGGGACTGCCATGGTGGCGCAAGGTGGATGGCGCCTGCTGGTCTGCGCCCACAGGTCCGGGCACAACCTGGCAGGACAAGCCCGACCACCCCGCCGTGCATATCGCCTGGTACGATGCGCTGGCCTATTGCCAATGGGCCGGGCTGCGACTGCCGACCGAGGCAGAATGGGAACGCGCCGCACGCGGCGGGCTGGAACGCAAGAAATTCCCGTGGGGCAACGCGATGACGCCAAACGGAGAATTTGCGATGAACACCTGGCAGGGTGATTTTCCAAACCATAACACGGCCGAAGATGGCTATCTCGGGACCGCCCCCGTCACCGCCTTTTCCCCGAATGGCTTCGGGCTCTACAATTGCTCCGGCAATGTCTGGGAATGGGTTCAGGACTGGTTCGGGTCAACCCGACCGAACGGCCCCGCGCGTGATCCGCAGGGCCCGGAAAGCGGCAGGGCGCGGGTGCAGAGAGGCGGATCCTACCTCTGCCACGCCAGCTATTGCGACCGCTACCACGTGCATTCCCGGACGCAGAACGACCCTGACACATCAATCGGAAATTGCGGCTTCCGCGTCGCTGCAAGCAAGAGCTAGCCCCGAAAGCGACAGTCGCCGCCGGGGCAGTTGCAGGCCCCAACAACACGCGCGGCGCCGGAGATTTGCGTCGCATCGCATCTTTCTGAAAAAAGAGCGCGCGGAAGCGCCCATTTTAGTCACCTTCTCAAAGTGGAAGGGCCGTGGTCGATTTGATCTCTTCCATCGAAAGAAGCGCGGTCACGTTATGCACCCGCACCTCGGAGATAAGCGCCTGATAAAAGGCGTCATAGGCGCGGGCGTTCTTGACCCGCACCTTCAGGATATAGTCGATATCCCCCGCAAGCCGGTGCGCTTCCTGCACTTCCGGGCGATCACGCAGGGCCTTTAGAAAGGCCTGTTGCCAGGTCGCTTCATGTTCGCTGGTACGGATCAGGACAAAGAAACAGGCCTCGAATCCCAGCGCTTCGGCGTCCAGATAAACGGTTTGCCGCCCTATGATGCCCGCCTCGCGCATCTTGCGGATGCGATTCCAGACCGGGGTCTTCGACGACCCGACTTCTCTGGCAATATCGTCCAGTGATCGACCGGCATCCTCCTGCAAAGCCTTGAGGATTTTCCGGTCTGTGTCGTCTATCCGCGCCATGGTTTCGCCCTTCCACGCATTTACGGGAAAAATGTTTCCGCTGGGCCGACTACTAGAACAATCATCCTTATTCAGGCAAGCGTCTAGGCAAAATTGGGGAAATTTTCCTATATTGAGGGACGCAACAGACGAACACCCAAGGACCGCGCCATGCCGCTTAATCCGACCCTCTTTGACGGAACGGACACATCCCTGCCCCGCGCAGGCGTGTTGAAGCTTGCTGGCTTTCTGCGGATGGTGTTGGGGGGGATGGCAAAGCGCCCCGCGCCCAGCCCGGCACGCGCGCAAACACGGCCCTCCGGCATTCGTCAGAACCGCGGCAAGGTTGCCTTTGTCGGCGCAGGCCCCGGTGACCCCGAGCTTTTGACCGTAAAGGCCCGGCGCGCGCTGGAGGAGGCAGACGTGATCATCCATGACCGCCTGATCAGCCCCGAAGTCCTGGCTCTTGCCGGTCCCCGCGCGTCTCTTGTCGATGCAGGCAAGGAGGGGTTCGGCCCCTCGATGAAGCAAGAGGACATCAATGCCCTCATCGCGGCGCATGCCCGCACGGGCGCGGCAGTTGTGCGCCTGAAAAGCGGTGACCCCACCGTTTTTGGCCGCCTTGATGAAGAGATTGACGCCTGCGACGATGCCGGTATCGCGTGGGATATCGTGCCCGGCATCACTGCAGCCTCCGCCGCTGTCGCCTCTATCGGGCAAAGCCTGACGAGGCGGGGGCGCAATTCGTCGGTCCGGTTTCTTACCGGCCATGACACGAAAGGTTTCGCCGATCACGACTGGCGCGCATTGGCAAGCCGTGGCGAGGTGGCCGCGATCTATATGGGCAAAAAATCGGCCCGGTTCATTCAGGGCCGCCTTCTCATGCATGGCGCTGACCCCGCAACGCCCGTAACCGTGATCGAGAATGCGAGCCGCGCGGACCAGAAAGTGCTGTCCTCGACGCTCGCGACACTGCCCAACGACCTTGCGGAGGCCGCGATGAACGGCCCCGCCCTCACCTTCTTTGGCCTGGCACCCCGTGCCGCGGCCGCTGTTCTGAATGACATTCCGCAACAGGAGCTTGCCTGACATGTCCCGGATTTTCACCCCAAAGGTCATCACCGCCAACGCATTGATCGAGGGCGACGTGATCTACCTTGCCGCCGATGACAGCTGGACGCGCGAGCTGACCGAGGCCGAGGTCCTCACCGACGAAGCGCACGCGCAATTGCGGCTGCTGGAGGCAGAGAGCCGTCAGGCAGAGGTGGTCGGCGCCTATCTCGCCGATGTCAAACCCAGCGTGACCGGGCCCGAGCCCACGCATTTCCGCGAGGAATTCCGGCGCACCGGCCCATCAAACTATTTCCACGGAAAGCAGGCACAGCGCTGACCTCGGAAACCGTGACGAACGGTTTTCTGCAAATCTCTTGCAAAGAGATGTGGTCGCGCTCACCCGAAAGGACGCACTCATGTATCAATATTCCGATTTCGACGCCGCCTTCGTGGCGTCCCGCAACGCCCAGTTCCGCCAGCAGGTCGAGCGCCGCATTGACGGCAGCCTGACAGAGGACGAATTCCGCCCTCTGCGCCTGATGAACGGTCTGTATCTCCAGTTGCACGCATACATGCTGCGCGTGGCGATCCCCTACGGCACGCTTTCCAGCGCCCAGATGCGCCAGCTTGCCTATATCGCAGAGCGTTTTGACAAGGGCTATGGTCACTTCACCACCCGCCAGAACATCCAGTACAACTGGCCCAGACTGTCGGACGTGCCGGATATTCTGGATGCGCTGGCAGAAGTGCAGCTGCACGCGATCCAGACATCGGGCAACACGATCCGCAACGTGACCGCAGACCATTTCGCGGGCGCCGCAGCCGATGAGATCGCCGATCCCCGCCCCGTGGCAGAGCTGATCCGGCAGTGGTCGACCGACCACCCGGAATTCCAGTTCCTGCCCCGCAAGTTCAAGATTGCCGTCACCGGGTCCCCCAATGACCGTGCCGTGACCAAGGCGCATGACATCGGCCTGCGTATGGTCGAACAGAATGGCGAGCCGGGATTCGAGGTCATCGTGGGCGGCGGGCTTGGCCGTACGCCGATGATCGGCAAGGTCATCCGGGAGTTCCTGCCCCGCGCCGAGTTGCTGCCCTATCTTGAGGCGATCGTCAGCGTCTGGAACCTGCTGGGCCGTCGCGACAACAAGTACAAGGCGCGCATCAAGATCACCGTGCATGAACATGGCATCGACGATATCCGCGCCCGCGTGGAGGAGCGGTTCGCCCTGCTGCGCACAGCCTTCAACGGTGTCGACCAGCAGATCCTTGCCGGGATCGAAGCGCAATTCGCGGCCCCCGACTTCCGCACAGCGCCGACAGATGCGTTTGATACCGCCTATGCCGAAGACCCGGTCTTCCGCAGCTGGGCCGACACCAACCTCGCGCCCCACCGCGCCGACGGCTATGCCATCGTTCAGGTCAGCCTCAAGGCGCAGGGCGAAACGCCCGGTGATGCCAGCGCCGATCAGATGCGCCTTCTGGCCGATCTGGCCGCACGCTACGGCCATGACGAGCTGCGCATCAGCCACGAGCAGAACGTGATCCTGCCGCATGTCCACAAATCGGACCTGCCCGCGATCCATGCCGAGCTCGAGGCGCAACGGCTGGCCACGGCGAATATCGGGCTGATCTCTGATATCATCGCCTGCCCCGGCATGGATTACTGCGCGCTGGCCACGGCCCGCTCGATCCCGATCGCGCAAGAGATCGCGACCCGCTTTGACGAGCTGAAGCTGGAGCATGACATCGGCGCGCTCAAGATCAAGATTTCGGGCTGCATCAACGCCTGCGGGCATCACCATGTCGGTCATATCGGGATCCTTGGGCTGGACCGCGCGGGGGTGGAAAACTACCAGATCACGCTGGGCGGCGATCACACCGAAACCGCAGCCTTGGGCGCACGCACCGGGCGGGGCTTTGCCGCGGACGAAGTCATCCCGGCCATCGAACGTCTGGTCTATGCCTATCTTGACCTGCGCACGGACCGGTCCGAGACCTTCCTTGAAACGTATCGCCGCCTTGGCGCCGACCCGTTCAAGGCAGCGCTGTACCCTGAGAAACAGGAAAGCCGGGCAAATGCCGCGTGACACGCCCATAGCCACGCCTGACAGCGCGCGGCGCGAAGCGGTCACGGATCTGCACGCGCGCGTGGCAGAGCTGAACGCGCGCTACAGGCATCATGGGGCGACCTCTGTCCTGCGCGCGGCGCTGGACGATCCGCTGGCGGGCAAGCTGGCGCTTGTGTCCAGCTTCGGCGCGGAATCCGTTGTGCTTTTGCACCTGCTTGCGGTGACGGACCGGAGCACACCTGTGCTCTTTATCGACACCCAGATGCTTTTTGCGGAAACGCTGGTCTATCAGCAGGATCTGAGCGAGCGGCTGGGCCTGAGCGATGTGCGGGTGATCCGCGCATCCGACAGCGAATTGGCAGACCGTGATCCTTACGGTGCGCTGCGCTTCAGCGATACGGATGCCTGCTGCGATCTGCGCAAGACCGTGCCGCTCAACCGCGCGCTGGCGGAATTCGGCGGCTGGATCACCGGACGCAAGCGGTTCCAGTCGGGCACGCGCGCCGCGATGGAGTTCTTCGAGGCCGAAGAGAATACCGGCCGGATCAAGGTCAACCCGCTGGCCCATTGGGCGCCCGATGACGTGCGCGCCTATATGGACGAAAACCGCCTGCCCCGGCACCCGTTGGTGGCGCAGGGCTACCCCTCGATCGGTTGCGCGCCCTGCACCAGCAAGGTTGCCCCCGGCGAGGACCCGCGATCCGGGCGCTGGCGCGGACAGGACAAGACAGAATGCGGCATCCACATGGTCGATGGCCGGATGGTGCGAAAAGGAGAGACAGCATGAGCGTGATCGTCACCGATACGGGATTTGGCCCTGACGACTGGACCCGCGGCTATACAGAGCTTGCAGAGGCCGCAAATGACGTAACGGCGCTGGACCTGCCCAGCGATGCCGATGTCGAAGCGCTGGCTGACAAGCTGGACACGCTGCACATGGTGCGGATCGATTTCCCCAGCTTCGCCGATGGGCGCGGGTTCACGCTGGCGCGGTTGCTGCGTCTGCGCGGCTACAAAGGGCGCCTTCGTGCCCGTGGCCATGTGATCGCCGATCAATACGCGATGGCGCGCCGTTCCGGGTTCGACGAGGTCGAGATCAGCGACGATCTGGCCGCGCGCCAGCCCGAGGACCAGTGGCAATTCCGTGCCGATTGGACCGACAACGACTATCAGGCGCGCCTGCGCGGCTAGCACAACCGCATCTTTTCTGGCACGGGCGGCGTTTGAGACCATTCGCCGCCTTTGCTCTGACATGGATCAAAGCTTAATAGGAGATACCGGTTTAGCCACCGGATGACATGAACATGACCGAGTTGAAGCCCGTGACCCAAGCCAGCGCCGTCAAGGCCACCCCGACCCTTCCCGACGCCCAGACCGTCACCGATGTAAAACACTGGACGGACCGTCTGTTTTCCTTCCGGGTGACGCGGCCGCAAACGCTGCGGTTCCGGTCGGGCGAATTCGTGATGATCGGCCTGATGGGCGATCCCGACCCCAAGACCGGCAAGCAAAAGCCGCTGCTGCGCGCCTATTCCATCGCCTCCCCCGCATGGGATGAAGAGCTGGAGTTCTACTCGATCAAGGTGCAGGACGGCCCGCTGACGTCGCGCCTTCAGCACATCAAACCGGGCGACCAGATCATCCTGCGGCCCAAGCCCGTGGGCACGCTGGTGCATGACGCTTTGCTGTCCGGCAAGCGGCTGTGGTTCTTTGCGACCGGCACAGGGTTCGCGCCCTTTGCGTCGCTCATTCGCGAACCGCAGACCTATGAGGATTACGACCAGATCATCCTGACCCATACCTGCCGCGACGTGGCAGAGCTGGAATATGGCCGCAAGCTGGTCGAAGATGTGCGCAATGACGAAATGCTGGCCGAACTGATGGGCGAAGGCTTTGCCGACAAGCTGGTCTACTACCCGACCACCACACGTGAACAGAGCCCCCGGATGGGCCGCGTCACCGATCTGCTGGAAGACGGTACGATCTTCCGCGACCTCGGAATTGACGGCATCACGCCCGAAACGGATCGCGCGATGGTCTGCGGGTCGATCGGCCTGAACACTGACCTGAAGAAAATCCTCGAAGGTTTCGGCCTGCGCGAAGGGGCGAATTCGGATCCGGCGGAATACGTCGTCGAAAAAGCCTTCGTCGGCTGACATCCCGCCCTTCAGACTTTGACCCGGCCCGCCGAAGCAACCTTCGGCGGGCCGTTTTCGTTTGGGCCTCTTGCATGATCCTGAACGAAAACGTGCCGCGCAATTTCCCGGGCGGCACGTGTTTGATTTTCAGTTTCCAGCCGTCGGCCAGGTTCAGAGGTTGAGCGCCTCACGCAGCTTAGCAAGCGCATCGCCGAGCAGTTCGGGATTGTCTTTCACCTGATCAAGGCCCGCTTTCAGCGTGGTCTTTTCAAGCACACCAAGCTCGGATCCGTCGATCATCTCGACGACCTTGTCGAAGTTGAAACCGTCGACGGTCAGCAATTCTTCGGCCTCCGCTTCGCTTACACCTTCAACGGCAGATTCGGTGGCTTCAGCCGTTTTGTCGGCGGCTTCGGCAGTGGCTTCTGTTGTCGCTTCGGCAGCTTCGGTCGTGCTCTCTGCGGTTGCTTCAGCGGCTTCTGTCGCGGCTTCAGCAGATTCTGTCGCGGTTTCCGCCACTCCAGTTGCAGCTTCCGCCGCTTCTGCAGCCGTGTCGGTCGCTGCTGCGGTCGCCTCTGCTGCAGTTTCGGTGGCAGCCTCTGCTGTCGCATCTGCTGCATCCGCTGCTGCTTGGGTGGTTGCCTCTACAGCCTCGGCAGCGGTGTCGGTCGCTGCGGCTGTGGCATCACCGGCCGCGGTTGCCGTTTTCTCGGCCACCTCGGCTGTCGCATCAGCTGCGCCTTCTGCGGCCTCACCAGCCGCTTCCATCGCATCGCCAACCGCCGATTCGACGGCCTCGGTCGCACCGGCAGCAGCCTCGGCAACAACGTCGTCGGCATTCTCGGCCAATGAGGCAGCATTGCTCACGGAATCCTCGACAGCTTCGGCCGCGTCAGAGGCCACGTCACCGGCGGCGTCTGCAACGGCTTCGGCGGCAGCTGCGGCCTGTTCGGCAGTGCCTCCGGCAGCTTCGACAGCATCTCCGGCCAGCGCAGCCACGCCTTCGACAGCGTTACCCACGGCATCGGCGGCACCTTCAGCAGCCTCTGTCACCTCTTCGACAACGGCTTCGGCCTCTTCGGCCACGGCGTCAACGCCTTCGGCAGCGGCATCCGCGGCTTCCTCGGCAGCGGTTTCAGTCGCCTCGGCCGCTTCTGCCACGGCTTCCGCAAGCGGTTCGGGCGCTGCGACAGTCTCTGCCGGTTCGGCGACCTCTGCCTGTTCGGACTGCTGGTTTCCGTTGAACCAAAGGTAGCCCGCGACTGCAACGACGGCGGCCACGACGACCCAAATCAGATTTCTCATAGCAAAGCCTTTCCTGGTACAGCGCACCCCTGTCCTGCAAGGGTACAACATTCGGTGCAGGTGTCCTATGCAGACATGCAGGACGCAAGGGGGAAATCCCAAACTTTCACCCCAATCCCCTTGATTTGCCGCTTGAATACACAACCCACCAAGTTTACCTTGCGCATTCGAGCACGTAACCTACCGAAAGGACAACGACCATAGCCCGCAGACCTCATAATGCGCCGCCGACACGCGAAACCGGACCCAGGGTAAATGAGCGGATTCGCGCCCCTGAAATCCGACTGATCGGTGCCGAAGGCGAAAATGTCGGCGTGGTGACGCCCGCCCGCGCAATGGAAATGGCAGTTGACGCCGGACTCGACCTTGTCGAGATTTCGCCGAATGCCAATCCGCCCGTGTGCAAGATCATGGATTTCGGCAAGTTCAAATATGAACAGCAGAAACGTGAATCCGAAGCCCGCAAGAAGCAGAAGACGATCGAGGTGAAGGAGGTCAAGTTCCGCCCCAACACCGATACGCACGACTATGACGTCAAGATGCGCAATGTCTTCAGGTTCCTTGAAGGTGGCGACAAGGTGAAGGTCACCCTGCGCTTCCGTGGACGGGAAATGGCACACCAGAATCTGGGCCGGGAACTGCTGGAACGGGTCGCTGACGACACGAAAGAAGTCGGCAAGGTCGAGAACATGCCCAAGATGGAAGGCCGCCAGATGGTCATGATGATCGGGCCGCTGAGCAAGTAAGCTCTGCCACATCGCAATGTTCGCATGGGCGGCCCCTTTCGGGGGCCGCTTTTCGTTTGGCCGGTGGTCGCAAACAGTGGGGCGACTTATTGAACCCGGTTACCCGACGATTCCGCGCGTTCCGGAGTGCCCAGCGATGGGAACAAGGCTGGCTGACATTGGACGCATCGGCTGGATGCCCGCGCCGAAGCATAGGAAACATGGGGCCGTGCGGATCTGCCCGTCAGCCGTCGCGCGGGCTGGGGCGGGTCGGGATTTCCATCAGCAAGCCACCGACCCCCATCGCGGCGATGTCCGCAGGCGAGACATCTACACCGCAAAGGATGCGCTCCATCACCCAATCGGCCCCGTTCAGCGCGGGCGACCGCGCACAGCCCGGCAACCCGATGACAGGTCGCGTCCCAAGCGTGCCGTAGAAGAGCAGGTTCCCCGGATCGACCGGCATGCCGAAATGGGTCACCTCCCCCCCGGCCTGCCGGACCGCCTCGGGCGCGATGTCGTGACTGTCGGAGGTGGCAGAACCGGTCAGGATAAAGATCACCTCGGCCCGTACCGTCCTCAACGCGGCGGTCAGGGCCTTGATCTCGTGCCCACAGGCCCGGCTGTCGGCCAGCGCGACGCCCAACCGGGCCAGACGGGTGCGCAACGCCTTTTCGCCCTTCTCGACGCTACGCTGGTCCACGACCGTCTGGATCAATGCCGCATCCGACACGACAGGCAGGTGCAGACGCAACGCATCCCGCCCCGCCTCACAGGCCGCCTCTACCGCGTCTTGCGGCACGGCGTAGGAGATGATCTTGACAGTCGCGGCCATGGTGCGTGGCGCCACGCGCTGCCATTCCGGCAAGGTGGCAACCGTGATCATCGGGTGAATGGCGTTGAGCGCATTGATGCGAGCGGCGTCCACCTCCAGCACCCCGGGCGCGGCGGCATGCAGATTTACCCGGCCGGTCGAGGCCTCCCCAAGCTTCAGCCCTGCAGCTTCCGGATCTGGCACCAGTGCGGCGGCAATTCGCGCGGCGGCCTCATCCTCGGGCAGATCGCCCGGCTCCAGCCGCGCGACGATGACCTCGCTCAACCCCAGCGACCGCAGGGCCGCCACGTCGTCCCGCGACAGCAGTTTGCCCTTGCGCAGCCGCCCTTTCGGCAGGGCGATGGAATGCGCCAGCATCGCACCCTCCGCCCCGGACAGCGGGACCGGGCCGAATTTCATTCTCCTCGCCTCAACACACGGGTCATCTGGGCGAGCGTCGCAACCGCGATTTCCGCCGGGCTCGCAGCCCCGATATCAAGCCCGATGGGCCCGTGGATACGGCCAATCTGACTCTCTGTGAAACCCGCATCCTGAAGCCGCGCAACACGTTTGGCATGGGTGCGGGTCGACCCCAGCGCACCGATATAGAAGCATTCGCCGCGCAGCCCCTCCTCGATCGCCGGATCGTCCAGTTTCGGGTCATGGGTCAGCAGGACAAGCGCCGTGCGTGCATCAAGACCCAGCGCCTGCACCGCCTCATCGGGCCAGTCATGCATCAGCGTGGTCTCGGGGAAACGCGCCGCAGAGGCAAAGCTTTCGCGCGGGTCGATCACGACCGGGTCGTAGCCTGCCAGACGTGCCATGGGAACCAGCGCCTGCGCGATATGCACCGCCCCGACCACGATCAAGCGCAAAGGCGGGTTGTGCACGCCGATGAATACCCTCGGCGCGGTGTCGTCAAAGCCAGAGCGATCCATGCGCAGCCGGTCTTCGTGACCATCCACAACCAAACGTCGCGCGCCACTGTCCAGATCGGCCACGTAACAGATTGCCGTGCGCCTGGCACGGGCGGCCACCAGTTCTGCCAGAAGGGCGTCGCTTAATGCGCCCCCGACAGGTTCTACCAATACGCGGATCGTGCCGCCGCAGGCCAGCCCCACGGCAAAGGCATCGTCGTCGCTGACGCCGAATTCCAGCTCGCGCGGGGTGCCGTCTTCCAACGCCTCCAGCGCTTCGACGATCACGGCGCCCTCGACACATCCGCCAGAGACAGAGCCCGCGATCTCTCCCTTGCCGCTGATTGCGAGTTGAGAGCCTACGCGGCGTGGCGCGCTGCCCCATGTCTGGATCACCGTGGCAAGCGCCGCGCCGTCACCGCTGCGATGCCATGCAAGAGCCTGTTCGGGAATGTTGTCGAAACGGTCCATGGGTCACCCTCCCTGATAGGCCCGTTCTAGCACGCAAGACGGGCCTGTCGCCCCCCTTCCTTGGTCGTGGGGCCAAATTGAAACGCGGCCCTGCAGCACCGGCATCAGACGAGTTTTCCAGCTATGAGCAGAGCCTCGTTTGGGAATTCTTTGCAGCTCTAAGCTATACGAAATTGGCTGCTTTAACAGTTGCCTTACGGGCGAGCCGGCCTGCACCAGAATGCGTTACGGCCGGGCGTAGAACCGTTCCACCCCAACCGAAGAGCGCTTCCGCCAGATCAACTCTCCAGCAATGCCATGAGCCGCGACTTTTCACCGACATCATCGGGGAGGGAGATCGCCTTCGCCAAATCCTCGAGCGACTGGATCGAGTGGCCTGCGCGGAAGCTGTCGACATGCGGCAGCATCGCCCGGATGCCAGACGCCTTTGGCGCGAACCCGTCCCAACGCAGTAAAGGGTTCAGCCAGATCAGGCGGCGCGAGGACAGGTGCAGCCGCTCCATCTCGCGTTCCAACGCGCCCGCATCGTCACGGTCCAGCCCGTCTGTGATCAGCAACACAACAGCCCCCTGCCCCATGACCCGGCGGGACCAGTCGCGGTTGAAGGCATGCAGGCTGGCCCCGATCCGGGTGCCGCCTTCCCAGTCCTGAGCTTCGGCCCCCGCGGCCTTCAGCGCCTGATCGACGTCGCGAGTGGCAAGATGGCGCGAGATATTGGTCAGCCGCGTGCCAAAGGTAAAGGCATGCACCTTGGCCCAGCCAGCGCCCTTTTCATTCGCAACCGCGTGCAGAAAATGCAGCACCATGCGGGAATATTGCGACATCGACCCCGAGATATCGCACAGCACCACGAGGTTCGGCCAGCGCGGGCGCGGTTTGGTGTGCGACAGGCTGCGGATCTCTCCCCCTTGCCGCATGGCGGCCCGGATGGTGCGGCGCCAGTCGGTGTGCCTGCCATGCAGCGCGGCCATTCCGCGGCGCGAGGGGATCGGTTTGACCGGCAGTTTCAGCCGCGACAGCATGCGCTTGGCCTCGGCAATCTCGGCAGTGGACATCTGCTCAAAATCAAGCGAGCGCAGCTTTTCCTCGGCCGACATGGTCATCGAGGCGTCGATCTCTATCTTGATCTCTTCATTCTCGTTTTCCGGCTTTTCCGGCACGTCAGGTTGCTTGCCATCCAGCAGCGCCTCGGCGGCGCGCTTTTCGGCAGATTGCGCAAGCTTTTCCTCCTGCACCCCGCGCATGGCGGGCAGCATCATCGACATCATATGTTCGAGGTATCGCGGATCACGCCAGTAAAGCCGGAAGATCTGCGCAAAGACGATGCGATGTTCGGGCCGGTTCACAAAACAGGCATGCAGCGTCCAGTAGAAATCCCGCCTGTCGGTGAACCCGGCCGCCTCGACCGCGCGGACAGCGTCGATCACCCGCCCCGGACCAACCGGAAGCCCAGCGCGCCGCAGCGCCCGCGCAAAATGCGTGATATTGTTGGCAAGCCGAGGATTGTCCGGGATATCGAGGGGGAAATACTCAGCCATCGGTCAGCCCCATTTTGGAATGCCAAACCCGCGGTCTGCGTTGTGCCGTCTTCCCCGCGCCCGAACGATCTTGTCAGCAGCAAACCTCATACCGGTTCAAGCGATGCTTTGGCCTCATCCAGGATGCGCTTGGCCTCGGAGCCTTGGATTTTCTGGATATCGTCCTGGTATTTCAGGATCGCGCCCAACGTGTCGCTGATCACCTCGGGTGACAGGTCAATCACATCCAGCGCCAGAAGGCATTTCGCCCAGTCGATGGTTTCGGCCACCCCCGGTTTCTTGAACAGATCCTCGGTCCGCAACTTCTGTACAAAGGAGACGATCTCGCGGCTCAGCGTCTCTGCGGCCTCCGGCGCGCGGGCGTGCAGGATCTCCATCTCCCGGTCGAAAGTCGGGTAATCGACCCAGTGATAAAGGCAACGGCGCTTGAGCGCGTCATGCACCTCTCGCGTACGGTTGGAGGTCAGGATCACGATGGGCGGCTCTGGCGCCTTGATCGTGCCAATCTCGGGGATGGTAACCTGAAAATCGGACAGTGCTTCCAGCAGGAAGGCCTCGAAAGGTTCGTCGGTCCGGTCAAGCTCGTCGATCAGCAGAACTGGCGCGCCATTCTCGTCAGGGCGCATCGCCTCGAGCAAGGGACGTTCGATCAAAAAGTCCGGGCCGAAGAGCTCACGGCTGAGCACATCCTTGTCGGCATTGCCTTCGGCCTCTGCACTGCGGATCGCGATCATCTGGGCCGGGAAATTCCATTCGTAAACGGCAGAGGAGGCATCCAGCCCTTCGTAGCATTGCAACCGGATCAGGCGGCGGCCCAAAGACGCGGCAATCGCCTTGGCAATCTCTGTTTTCCCGACGCCGGCCTCGCCTTCCAGAAACAGCGGCCTGCCCAGCCGCAGCGACAGGAACACCACCGTTGCGAGCGCCCGCCCGCAGACATAGCCCTGTTGCGCCAGCATTTCCTGCACGGCATCGATCGTATCTGGCTGAGACATTTGCGGTCCTCCTGCCCCTTGGGTGCAATGGCCCGCCCCCGGGGTCAATAGCGCCAAGGTCGCAGACGCCCCGGCACCGCACCATTGGGGGCCCGTCAAATCCGCTGCGTTTCTTGACCCTTTCCCCGCAAACTGCGATGATTCTCCTAACCAATTCGTGCTACGGGAGGCTGAACTTCCGAGTCAGATGGCAGGCAACGCAACATGAATATTTCAATCGCGGGCATGAATGGATGCGCATAACCGCCGTGACATGCGTGAAAAACGAAGGCCCGTTCCTGCTGGAATGGATCGCCTTCAACCGCCTCTTGGGCGTGACAGATTTCCTGTTTTATTCCAACGACTGCACCGATGGCACGGATACCCTGCTGGACGCGCTGGCCGCGCGGGGCGGTGTCCGGCATCTGCCAAACCCGGCCAAGGGGCGCAACTACCAGATGGAAGCATTGAAGGATGCGGCCCGTCAGGACGAGGTGGCCCAGGCCGATTGGGTCTGGATCGCGGATGTGGACGAGTTTCTGAACATTCACGCGGGCGATCACACCATTCCGGCGCTCATCGCAGCCTGCGGCGATCCGCAGGCAATCTCTGTCACCTTCCAGTTCTTTGCAAATGACGGGGTCAACGCGTATCAGGATCGCCCGATCATCGGGCAATTCATGCGCAGCCATAACCCGGACCTGTGGTGTGCGGAAAGCGCCATAGAGGTCAAGACACTGGTGCGGCGCGACTTTCCGCTGCAATATTACGGCGCGCACCGGCCCTTCTTTCGCAACAGTCTTGCCGAGGAGAAACGGCCGCGCTGGACGGACGGGTCAGGGCGCGACGTTCCATCCAAGTTTCTGGTCGCCGCCAATACCCGGCGCATTCGCAAATTTCCCGCCGCAGGGGCGCGCGACCACGCAACGCTCAATCACTACGCGCTGCGCTCTCTCGACAGCTATCTTGTGAAGAACGACCGTGGCGACGTAAACCGCGACAACCGCAATTTCGACGACACCTATTGGCGCGAACGAAACGACAGCGCGTGGGAGGATCGCTCGGTCCTGCGCTACCTGCCCGATCTTGAGGCCGCGCTGGCAGAGCTGAAATCCGACCCCGAGATCGCCAGACTGCATGACGATGCGGTGCGGCTGCATATCGAAAAGCGCGATGCGTTACTGGCGCAACAGGACTATGCCGCGATGCGCGCCCAACTGTGCGATGCGCCGACGATCCCGCCCGAAGAGCTGAAGCTGATGCAGGCATTGGGGTTGCCCGCATGAGCCGTTTGCGCGTCATCAACCTTGGCCTGCCAAAATCCGGCACCACGACGCTGTCGATTGCGTTGCGCGCCGCTGGCCTGACCGTGGCCGATCATCGTATCCGCCGCAACCAGACGACCGATCCGAACCTCGCGGGAACATTCGTGGCCCGGCAGCTTTACGAAGGGTTCTTCCGTTCGGGCGATCCGCTGGAATTTCTGGAGGCGTTCGACGCGTTTGCCGAGATCAGCATCATAACACCGAACCTTTCGCTTTGGCCGCAGACGGATTGGGGCATCATCGACGCGATCCGCCAGCGCCATCCCGGTGCGCGCTTCCTGTGTTCGCGGCGAGAGGTGCGGGCTTTGTCCATGTCGATGCTGCGATGGACCAATCTGGGCATGGTGCGCCTGCCTGCGGGTGAAATTCCGGGGCTTCCCATGGGGTTTGGGGAAACCGGCCTGCAACGGGAAAGCTGGATCGCGGCGCATTACGCGCATATGCGGCAGCTGTTTCGCGGGGCGGATGATTTTCTGGAATATGACGTCGAAGACCCCGAGGCCCCAGCCCATATCAGCGCGTTTCTGGGGCTTGAGCTGCCGTGGTGGGGCAAGGCCAATGCCAATACCGAGCTTCCGGCTCCGGGGCGCGCGTGATGCGGATATTTGTTCACATCGGCCTTGACGGGCCCGCCACCGACCGCATGCAACATGTGCTTGACGCCAAGCGCAACCAGTTGACCGGAAAGGGCATTCGCTATGCCCGCTCGCCCGGTGCGCGCAACCACACACGGCTGTTCATGGCGGTCACGGACCCCGACCGAATTGACAGCCTACGGTTCAGCAGAGGCTACGGCCCTGCCGAAAAGCAAGCCGCGTTGCGCAAGGATGTCGCGCGCGGGCTGCTGCGAGAGGTCGAACAGCACGACCCTCAGGTGCTGATCGTGTCGGCGCATCAGCTGGGCACTTCTTTGTGCTTACGGTCAGAGCTTGAGCAGCTACGCGATCTGCTATCGCCCATTTCAAGCGACATCCGCATCGTCGCCCATGTCGAAGAGCAGGCGCGCATGCTGGCACGGCGCTATGCCCATCAGGTCATGGAAGGGCGCCGCAGCGCGCTTGATCTGGAGCTTGGCCTGGCCACCGCACCTGATTGGTGGGAGGCAGCCCTGCAATCGGCCCCTGCGCCCGATCCAAGCGTCGGATTGTTCACCGAGGCACAGGCCGCGCCCTTCTGGCTGGACTATGCCCGGCTGGTGCGGGAATGGGATGCGGTTTTCGGCAGCGGTGCAACCTCGTTGCGGGCGATGGACGCAGAGGTGTTCGGCGCGCAGTCCCTTCAGGACGAGGTGGCGCAGAGCTTTGAGATCACCGAAAACTTCGGGAAATATGACGCGCAGCCGTTCTCAGCTGAACCTGCGGCACCATGGCTGACGCGCTGTCGCCAATTCAACGACGTCATGCTGCGGTATCTCGACCGCGAAAAGACCGTGCTGCCGCGCCCGGTCTGGCGGCGATTGCTGAACGAGATCCGCATTGATGGCGCCGCGATCGATCCGGGCAGCCTGAGCGCAATCTCGGATCGGTTCGCGGGCGACAATGCCACTTTGCTGGCAAAGCACCCCGCCCTGACGGCACAGGCGATGGCCCCTGCCGCGCCCTCGGAGCCTTGGGCGGAACCCGACCCGCAATTCGGCTATCGCGCAACGCAGTACCTTTTGGCCTTCCTGCCGCGTATCCGCCAAGCCGCCCGCCAGGAAAAACAGACGCGCGCCGCGGATATTGCGGCCCTTAACGGCGAGGCCCCCATACCGGACCCTGCGCTTCCCGGCCTCAGCCCCTCGGCCAAAGAGGTCATGCCGCCATTGGCCGTACAGAAATTCGCGTCCCTGCAAGGGTCTGCCTATGCCCCCCACAACCGGATGGGCAAGCTTGATGAAGAGGCCGCCGCCCCGGCCTACACGCCAATCGTGCCGCGCCGTCTGCCGGAGGGTTCGACCGGCAATGTCATCGTCGCCTGCATGAAAAACGAGGCGCCCTACATTGTTGAATGGATCGCGTATCACCGGGCGATGGGCGTCGACAATTTCCTGATCTACACCAACGGGTGCGAGGACGGCACGGCAGAGATCCTTGACCGGTTGCAGCAGATGGGTGTGGTCCAGCACCGCAACAATGACGACTGGAAAGGCAAGTCCCCGCAGCAGCACGCGCTTAACAAGGCGTTGAAAGAGCCGGTGGTGCGCAAGGCGGACTGGCTGATCCATATCGACGTGGACGAGTTCATGAACGTGCGCTGCGGCAATGGCACGTTGCAGGACTTCTTTGACCGCGTGCCCGATGCCACCAATGTCGCCATGACGTGGCGGCTGTTCGGCCATAACGGGGTGCACCGGCTGGCGGATCGGTTCGTCATCGATCAGTTCGACAGTTGCGCGCCGAAATACTGCCCCAAGCCGCACACGGCCTGGGGGTTCAAGACGATGTTCCGCAACTTCGGCGCCTATAAAAAGCTGTCCTGCCACCGGCCAAACAAGCTTGACGATACGCTGCGCGATCAAGTGCGCTGGGTGAACGGGTCCGGCGCGGACATGACGGGCGAGGCCATCAAGAACGGCTGGCGAAACTCGCGCAAGTCCATCGGCTATGATCTGCTGCAACTGAACCACTATGCGCTGCGTTCGGCAGAAAGCTTTCTGATCAAACGCCAGCGCGGTCGCGCCCTGCATGTCGACCGGTCCATCGGGTTGAACTACTGGATTCGTATGGATTGGTCGGATTTCAAGGACATCACGATCAAGCGCAACCTGCCCCGGCTGCAACTTGAATATGACCGGCTTCTGGCGGATGACGCGCTCCGGCACTGGCATGAGAAGGGTCTTGCGTGGCACCGCGCCAAGGCCACAGAACTGCACGCGAACCCTGAATTCGAAGACCTGTATCGCAAGGCGTTGACCTTGCGCCTGACCGAAACCGAACGTGTCGCCTATGCGCTGGCACTCGACATGGAGAGCTGACATGCAAGCCCCGACACAGAGACGCCAGTTCATCAGGTCGCGCGGTCTGAAAATCCCGAAACATCCCGACATCACACGGGGCCAGCGGCGCGGCGCCCTGCGGGACGGGCTGTACGAACGCAAGGAATGCGACGCGGTCATGAAGGTGGTCCAGCGCGGTGACGTGGTGTTGGAGCTTGGCGCCGGCATGGGTTATATGTCCACGCTGATGGCCTGCAAGACGCCTGCGGAACATATCCACGCGTTTGAGGCGAACCCGACCATCATCCCCTATATCCGCTCGGTGCACGAGGCCAATGATGTCACCAATGTCACGCTTCACAACGCGCTGCTGGCGCCGGAGGCAGGCGAGCCTGCGGATTTCTACGTGCGCAAGAATTTTCTGGCCTCGTCGCTTGATCGCGAAAGCGGGCCGGACAACATCACCTCTGTCGAAAAGGTAGAGGTCCGCAGCCTGCCCGACACTTTGGCGCAGTTAAATCCAACCGTTCTGGTCTGCGATATCGAAGGCGCAGAGGCCGGGCTATTGGGCTCTGCCGATTGGTCCGGGCTGCGCGCCGCCGTGATCGAGCTGCACCCGCAATGGATCGGCCAGGAGGGGGTTCAGTCAGTGTTTGATGCGATGCAGAAGGCCGGGCTAACCTACTTTCCCAAAGCGTCCGAAGCAAAGGTCGTGACCTTCCGCAAGGGGTGGTAAGGACCATGCCTGCCGCAGCGACCCATCGGCGCGAAACCGGGCCGTCAGCGCAGCAAAAGGGCATCGTTGCATGAAAATCTGCGCGGTTCTCTGCGTCCGAAACGAGGGCGCCTTCCTCCTCGACTGGATCGCTCACCACCGGGCCTGTGGCGTCACCGATTTCGTGGTGCTGTCGAACGATTGTCAGGATGGCACAGATGCGCTGCTGGACCGGCTGCAGCTGCTGGGCGGGCTGACGCATTTGCGGAACGACGGGCCGCACGGCCGCAACGGCATCCAGTTCGCGGGGCTGAAGCTTGCTGACAAATCCGACCGGGTGAAGGATGCGGATTGGCTTCTTCCTCTGGATATCGACGAATTCGTCAACGTTCATGTCGGCAACCGCACCCTGCCCGCCTTGATCGAAACGCTGCCCGAGGCCACCGCGATCACCCTGACATGGCGGCTCTTCGGCAATGCGGGGATTGAGCGTTTCGAGGACAGGCCAATCCCGGAACAATTCACCCGCGCCGCGCCCGAGATCATGTACTGGCCGTGGCGCTCTGCGATGTTCAAGACGCTCTACCGCAACGACCGGACCTACCGAAACCTCGGCGTCCACCGCCCACGCAACCCGCGCGATGACCGGCTGGCGGATGCGCGCTGGTACGATGCCCATGGCCGCCCGCTGGGCGAGGGGTTTACCACGACGCGCATCTTCAACAACTACGGACGCCCCAATTACGGGCTGGCGCAGCTCAACCACTACGCTCTTGGGGCGATGGAAAGCTATGTGTTGAAGGCCGCGCGCGGGCGGGCAGTGCATTCGGACCACATGCTTGGGCTGGATTACTGGGTGGAGCGCAATTTCAACACGGACGAGGACGCCACGATACGGGCGATGGCAGAGCCCGCGGCCGCGATCCGGGCAGAGCTGGCCGGGGACGCGGAACTGGCAAAGCTGCACGAACAGGCCGTCCACTGGCGCCGGGCGCAGTTCGACAGCCTTCTGGCGCAAGAGCCCTTTCGTGCCCTCATGGGTCGGCTGCTGATGACCCCGCCATCGCAGCCAGTACCGCTTGATCAGGCGCAATTCCTTATCCGGCATGCTACCCTCGCGCGCACCAGGGCGGCGCAGGCTCAGCAGGACTGAGACCCCACGCGTGGAAAACCCGCCGGGAGGGGCAATTTCGCGCGGCATGCCTCTGGCGCGTTACGGCGGGACCGTGCTATCGGCATGCCCATGACCCAGACCCTGACACTTCGCCGCCCCGACGACTGGCACCTGCATCTGCGCGACGGCGCCATGCTGTCCGCCGTGGCCCCTGAAAGCGCCCGCCATTTTGGCCGCGCGATCATCATGCCCAACCTCGTGCCCCCTGTTGTCACCGGCGCACAGGCCGCCGCCTATCGCGACCGCATCCTAGCAGCCCTGCCCGAGGGCGCGGATTTCAAACCGCTGATGACGCTGTACCTGACCGAAGATACCGACCCGGACGATCTGGCGGCCGCGCATGCATCGGGCCTGATCACAGCGGTCAAGCTGTATCCGGCAGGTGCCACCACCAATTCCAATTCCGGGGTACGCAACTTTGACAATGTCCGGCCCGTGCTGGAACGTATGGCCGAGATTGGCTGTCCGCTCTGCGTGCATGGCGAGGTCACGGCGCCCGAGATCGACATCTTCGACCGCGAGGCCGTGTTCATTGACACCGTGCTGGACCCGATCCGCCGCGCGACCCCCGGCCTGCGCGTGGTGATGGAGCATATCACCACCAAACAGGGCGTTGACTATGCCCGCTCGGGCGGCACCGACCTGGGCGCCACGATCACCACGCATCACCTGATCATCAACCGCAACCACATCCTGGTGGGCGGGATCAAGCCGCATTACTATTGCCTGCCCGTCGCCAAGCGCGAAGAGCACCGGCTGGCCTTGCGTGAGGCAGCCACCAGCGGCGAGGCGACATTCTTTCTGGGCACGGACAGCGCCCCGCATACCGACGCGCTGAAGGAACAGGCCTGCGGCTGCGCCGGGTGTTTTACGGCCACCAACACCATGTCCCTGCTGGCGCATGTGTTCGAGGAGGATTGCGCGCTGGACCGTCTGGAACCCTTCACCTCGCTGAACGGTCCTGCCTTCTACGGCCTGCCCGCGAACGAGACAACGCTGACGCTGACCCGTCAGGACACCCCTGTCACCTACCCGTCGAAGATTGACAGCGGCGATGGCCCTGTCACCGTCTTTGACCCCGGCTTTCCGGTCCACTGGGCCGTTACCTGATCCAAAGCACCAAAGGATACCGCCATGATCCCCTCTGCCTACCCCGAGCCGCAGGAAATCGCCCGATTGACCGCCCGGATGCTGCTGGAAATCGGCGCGGTGAACTTCAATGCCGAAACGCCCTATACGCTGTCTTCCGGCCTGCCCTCGCCCAGCTATGTCGATTGCCGCAAGCTGATCTCCTACCCGCGCATCCGCGCCACGCTGATGGATTTTCTGACCGTCACGATCATGCGCAATGCAGGGTTCGAGGCGTTCGACAACATCGCTGGCGGAGAAACCGCGGGTATCCCCTTCGCGGCCCTTGTGGCTGAACGCATGGCCCTGCCCATGACCTATGTGCGCAAGAAGCCCAAAGGTTACGGCCGCAACGCGCGTATAGAAGGCACCATGACCGAAGGCCAGCGCGTGCTGCTGGTCGAGGATCTGACAACCGATGGCGGGTCCAAGCTGTCCTTTGTCGATGCGATCCGCGAAACCGGGGCCAGCTGTGGCCACACGGCGGTGATCTTCTACTATGATATCTTCCCCGAGACGATCAAAACGCTTGGCGATCACGGGGTCGAATTGCACCACCTGTGCACCTGGTGGGATGTGCTGGCAGAGGCCCGCGCGCAAGAGGCGTTCGACGCCGACACGCTTGCAGAAGTCGAGTCGTTCCTGAAAGCGCCGCGCGACTGGCAAGAGGCGCGGATGGCGGCCAAGGCCTGACCTTGCGCCCGCCCGCGCGCTTTGCGACGGTGCGACATTAAAAAAATGTTGTGGCAAGAATTCGCCACAACATGTTGACGTGAAAGCATCACACCTGCCAAGATGATGTAATAAAACTTACCCACAGGCTTTCCACAGTTTATACAATTTGCGAGAGCCGCCGGGGATGGTCTATGTCAGCGGTCTGACGCCAGAGGGGCACGACATGAACGAAATCACCGCTTTCAATCCGACGGGCGCGGAGATTCAGCAGCCCGATACGATGCCGCATTCCATCGAGGCTGAACAGCAGCTTCTGGGTGCGATTCTGACCAACAACGATGTCTATGACCGGGTCGCCAGCATCATTGGGCCGCAGCATTTCTATGAACCCGTTCATGCCCGCATCTTCGAGATCGCAGCGGCACGGATCGCCAAGAACAACCTCGCCTCTCCGGTGACGCTCAAAGCGTTTCTGGAGGATGACGAAGGGCTGAAGGAGCTGGGCGGGCCGCGTTACCTGGCGACGCTGGCGGGCTCTGCCGTGGCGTCCTTTGCGATCCGTGATTACGCGCAGATGATCTATGATCTGGCCGTGCGCCGCGATCTGATCCTGCTGGGCCGCGACATCAGTTCCAAGGCCACCAAGGTCGAGATCGGATCAGAGCCCAGAGAACAGATCGTCGAGGCGGAACAGGCGCTTTATAAGCTGGCCGAACAGGGCCAGAGCGAGAGCGGGTTTCAATCTTTCCTGAAGGCCGTGACCGAGGCGGTCAATGTCGCAAACGCTGCCTATCAGCGTGACGGCGGGCTGGCGGGTATCTCTACCGGCTTGACGGATCTAGATGCCAAGCTCGGCGGTTTGCACAAATCGGACCTTCTGATCCTCGCCGGGCGTCCGTCGATGGGGAAAACCTCGCTTGCGACCAACATCGCGTTCAACGTGGCCAAGGCATATAAACGCGGGACATTGCCGGATGGCAGCGAGGGGGCGATAGAAGGCGGTGTCGTGGGCTTTTACAGCCTTGAAATGAGCGCCGAACAGCTTGCCGGCCGTATCCTTGCCGAAGCATCCGAAATCAGTTCGCACAAGATCCGTCAGGGCGACATGGACGAGGTCGAATTCCGCCGCTTCGTAGAGGCCGCCAAAGCGCTGGAGGCCTGTCCGCTTTACATCGACGACACGCCTGCCCTTCCGATCTCACAGCTTGCCGCCCGTGCCCGGCGGTTGAAACGGACACATGGGCTCGACGTGCTGATTATCGACTACCTTCAGCTTGTCCGCGGCACCGGGCGTTCGGAAAACCGCGTCAACGAGATCTCCGAGATCACGATGGGCATGAAGGCCATCGCCAAGGAACTGAACATCCCGGTGATCGCCCTGTCACAGTTGTCGCGTCAGGTGGAAAACCGCGAGGACAAGCGGCCTCAGTTGTCGGACCTGCGGGAATCCGGGTCAATCGAACAGGATGCCGATGCGGTCATGTTTGTCTTCCGCGAGGAATACTACAAGGAGCGCGAAAAACCCGGCGATCACGATCTGGATGCAATGGCCCGCTGGCAGGACGAGATGTCTCACCTTCACGGCAAGGCAGAGGTCATCATCGGCAAGCAGCGTCACGGCCCGATCGGCTCGGTCGCCCTCAGCTTCGAAAGCCAGTTCACCCGCTTTGGCAACCTCGCCAAACCGTGGCAGAGCAATAGCGGCGGCGAAGAATACTGAACCCCGGCGGCCCAGCCGGGCCGCCAACGCTTTGCGACCAGCGCTGCGTCAAGAATCTCCAGACAGCTGCACAGCACGCGCCATATCTCCGCCACAAAGAGCGAACGATTAATAAGCGCTGCCAGAGATATGATGGTGGGTGATGAGAGGCTCGAACTCCCGACATCTTCGGTGTAAACGAAGCGCTCTACCAACTGAGCTAATCACCCGTGGAGGGTGGTTTAGCCAAGCGCCTCGCGGGAGGCAAGCCAGTTTTTTCAGAAAGTGACAAGAACCTGCGCCAAGCCGCAAATCCCCCTTGCGCTTGGTGCGGTGCAGAGCATGTATTGGCCGCATGCAGTCATTCGAACAGTCCCCCACCGACCCCGTTTTTGTCCAGGACCCCTACCCTGCCTATGACCGCGCCCGCGCGGTTGCGCCCTTGGTGTGGTGGACCCACTACCAGATGCCCGCCGCGATGGACCATGCGACGGTGAATGCCTTGCTGCGGGATCGTCGATTCGGGCGGGAATGCCCGGCAGAGCTTGCGGGCGCGATCCCGGATCATCTGCGCGCTTTCTACGCGGTCGAGGCGCATTCCATGCTGGAGCTTGACCCGCCGCGCCACACCCGGCTGCGCGGGCTGGTCCTGCGCGGATTTACCTCGCGCCGGATCAAGGAACTGGCCCCCGAGATCGATACGCTGGCAACGCAGCTGGCCCGCGATCTGCCGCAAGGCCCGGTGGACGTGCTGGCCGCCTATGCCACTCCGCTGCCGGTGATCGTGATCGCGCGGCTTCTGGGCGTGCCGGACAACCTCGCGCCGCAGCTTCTGGCGTGGTCGAACGCGATGGTCGCGATGTATCAGGCCCGCCGCAACCGCGCGATAGAGGATGCCGCGGCAACGGCTGCGCAAGAGTTTTCGGATTTCCTGCGCGGCTATGTCGAAGAGCGCCGGGCGCAGCCAGCCGATGACCTCATCACCCATCTGATCGCAGCGGAGGAGGAAGGCGAGAAGCTCTCTACCGACGAATTGATCACGACCTGCATCTTGCTGCTCAACGCCGGGCATGAGGCCACCGTTCATACGCTGGGAAACGGGCTGAAGGCCCTCTTGCAGACTGGAACGCAGAATGTGGCGCTGGCGGATATGGATCTCGCAGTCGAGGAGATCCTGCGCCATGACCCGCCCCTGCACATATTCACGCGCTACGCCTTGGAACCGGTCACGATCCATGGGCACGAATTTCGACGCGGTGACCAGGTGGCGCTGATGCTGGGCGCCGCGAACCGTGATCCGGCTGTCTGGGACGCAGCCGACCGGTTTGATCCGGCGCGCCCCGCGAAACCGCATACCAGCTTTGGCGCGGGCGTGCATTTCTGCGTCGGCGCCCCCCTTGCACGGCTTGAATTGCGGATCGGGTTGACGATTCTGCTGCGAATGTACCCGAACCTGCGCATGGTCGAACCGGCACGCTACGCCGATCTTTACCACTTTCACGGGCTCGAACACCTGATCGTGGAAACCACCTGACCTCTGAGGCGCAGCAGTTTCAGGCGGTTTCGGTCCCCTCCGGGTAGAAACAGGCGGCGGCATGCGCGGCATCGCCCAGTTCAGGACGTTCAGTTCGGCACCGGTCCTGCGCTTTCCAGCAACGGGGCGCAAAGGGGCAACCTGCGGGGATGTCCAGCGGCGAGGGCAGTTCCCCTTCCAGCTTGATCCGGTTGCGGTGCCGGGTCGGATCGGCGGACGGCGTCGCTGATAAGAGCGCCACCGTATAGGGATGGCGCGGCGCGCCAAAGACTGCCTCCTTTGATCCGCGTTCCACCGGGCGCCCCAGATACATCACCACCACATCATCCGCGACGTGCCTGACCACCGAAAGGTCGTGCGAGATGAAGAGATAGGCAAGCTCCATACGCTCTTGCAGATCCAAAAGCAGGTTCAGCACCTGGCTCTGGATCGACAGGTCCAGGGCAGACACGGGCTCGTCCAGCACCAGCAGCTTCGGCTCCAGAATCAGCGCGCGGGCGATTGCAATCCGCTGCCTCTGCCCGCCCGAGAACATATGCGGGAAACGGTCGTAATGTTCGGGTCGCAGGCCGACCATCTCCATCATCTCGCGGGCCTTTGAGGCGCGTTCGGCTGCTGGCATGTCGGGGCGTTTGATCTTCAGCGGTTCTTCGATGATGGACCCGACCCGGTGCCGCAGGTTGAGCGAGCCGTAAGGGTCCTGAAACACGATCTGCACCTGCGACCGCAGGCTGTCCCAGTTTTCTGGCACGCCGGGGGTGCCGCAGATGGTGAACTCCCCCGCAGTCGGTTCTTCGATCAGGGTGATCAGCCGTGCAAGCGTGGACTTGCCGCACCCGCTTTCCCCGACCACCGCAAGCGTCTTGCCCGGATCGATGGAGAAGCTGGCCTCTGACAGGGCGCGCACGACCTGCCGCTGGCTGAACATGCCGCCGCCGCTTTCATAGTGGCGTGACAGGTTGCGGGCGGTGACGACGGGCTGGGTCATTGCGCCTCCTCCGTGGCGGGGGCCATGAGCGGATAGTGACACCGTGCACGGCCCAGTTCGGGTGGTTGCACCGGCGGCAGCGTGCTGCGGCAGCGGTCATCCGCAAAGGCGCAGCGCGGTGAAAAGAGGCACCCTTGTGGCCGGTCGAATTGCCCCGGCACAACGCCGGGAATGGTCGGCAGGCGCCGTTCGGTCGCGCGTTCCGGCAGGGCCGCCAGCAGCGCAGCCGTATAGGGGTGGTGCGGCGTCTGGAACAGGTCCTTGACCGGCTGATCCTCGACCTTCCAGCCGGCATATTGCACGGCGACCCGGTGCGCGGTTTCGGCCACGACGCCCATGTCATGGGTGATCAGGATCAGCCCCATCCCGGCATCGCGCTGCAACCCCGTCAGAAGATCAAGGATCTGCGCCTGAATGGTCACATCAAGCGCGGTTGTCGGCTCGTCCGCGATCAACAGCTTGGGACCGCAGGCGATGGCCATCGCGATCATCACCCGCTGGTTCATCCCGCCTGACAGCTGATGCGGGAAGGCGTTCAGCCGCTTCTCCGGTGCAGGAATGCCGACCATCTCCATCAGCTCCAGCGCGCGTTTCTTGCGGGCCGCGCGGTCAAGGTTCAGGTGTTGGGCCAGTGCCTCGCGGATCTGGAAACCGACGGTGAAACAGGGGTTCAGAGAGGACATCGGCTCTTGAAAGATCATCGCGACATCGCGCCCGATCACCTTGCGCCGCGCCGAAGGTGACAGGTTGCGCAGGTCCTTGCCATCAAAGGTCAGCTCATCTGCCGTGACCGTGGCCGTCCAGGGCAGCAGCCCCATCGCCGCCAACATCGAGACAGATTTGCCAGAGCCGGATTCGCCCACGATGGCCAGCACTTCGCCCGCCTCGACAGTGACATCCACCCCGTCCACGGCGCGGAACGATCCCCCACCGGTGGCGAAATCAACAGATAGATTGCGTATGTTCAGCAGTGCCATGATGTCAGCTCCGCTTCAGCTTGGGGTCAAGCGCGTCGCGCAGCCCGTCGCCCATCAGGTTGATCGACAGCACGGTGATCAGGATCGCCAGCCCCGGCAGGGTCACAACCCACCATGCGCGCAGAATGAACTCTCGCGCCTCGGCCAGCATGGTGCCCCATTCCGGCGTTGGCGGCTGCGCACCCATGCCAAGAAACCCGAGCGCGGCCACATCGAGGATCGCGTTGGAGAAGGACAGCGCCGCCTGCACGATGATCGGGGCCAGACAGTTGGGCAGCACGGTGATGAACATCAGCCGGGGCAGCTTTGCCCCTGCCACACGGGCAGAGACCACGTAATCGCGCGTGCGTTCGTTGATGACGGCGGCGCGCGTCAGGCGGACGTAATGCGGCTGCAGCACTACCGAAATCGCGATCATCGCGTTCAGCAAAGACGGCCCGAGGATCGCCACCAGAACCAGCGCCAGAAGCAGCGACGGAAAAGACAGGATGATGTCCATCAGCCGCATGATGACGGTATCAAGCCATTTCGGCGCAAACCCGGCAACAAGGCCAAGCAGGATGCCACCAGTCGCCGCGATGACCACCACGACCATGCCGACAAAGAAGGAAAACCGCGCGCCGTATAGCAGCCGTGACAGCATGTCCCGGCCCAGCGGGTCTGTGCCCAGCGGGAAGGTCCAGCTGCCGCCCTCTTGCCAGACGGGCGGTTGCAACGTGGCTTCGCGAAATTGTTCGGTCGCACTATGCGGCGCGATCACGTCGGCGAGCAGCGCCAGCAGGACGAGGATGCCAAAGGTCCACATCCCGATCACGGCACCGCGGTTTTCGCTGAAATACTGCCAGAACTCGGCAAGGCGGCCGGGGCGTTTGGGGGCGGTTGCGGCGGCTTCGGTCATATCGGTCATTTGCGCGTCCGGATTCTGGGATTGATGAGCCCGTAGAGCATGTCCACGATCAGGTTGACGATCATCACCACCACGGCGACAAGCAGCAGTCCGCCCTGCACCACCGGGTAGTCGCGGCGGAAGATGCTGTCGACCATCCACTTGCCGATACCGGGCCAGGAAAAGATCGTCTCGGTCAGGATGGCACCTGCCAGCAACGTGCCGACGGACAGGCCAATGACGGTAATGACGGGGATCATCGCGTTTCGAAGCGCGTGCAGCCCGTTGATACGCCACGGCTTCAGACCCTTGGCGCGGGCGGTGCGGATGTAGTCTTCGGACAGAACCTCCAGCATGGCGGACCGCGTCTGCCGCGCGATCACCGCCAGCGGGATGGTCGCCAGCACGATGGTCGGCAGGATCAGGTGACGAATGGCCGAGGTAAAGGCGCCGTCCTGCCCCGACAGCAGACTGTCGATCAGCATGAAACCGGTGGGCGTGGGGAAATAGTACAGCAGCCCCATCCGGCCCGAGACAGGCGTCCAGCCAAGGTTGCCGGAAAACACGATGATCAGCAGCAGGGCCCACCAGAAGATCGGCATGGAATAGCCCACCAGCGCCGAGGACATCAGCGCCCGGTCAAAGAACTTGCCCCGGTTCACCGCCGCAATCACCCCAGCCGGGATGCCCAGCGCAATGGCGAGGATGATGGCGCAGAGCGACAGCTCCAGCGTTGCCGGGAAAAGCGCGAAGAATTCGTCCCAGACCGGTTTCTTGGTGACGAAGCTTTGCCCCAGATCGCCTTGCAACACGCCGGTCAGGTAGTCCCAGAACTGCGTCAGCAGCGGCTGGTCGAACCCGTATTGGCGGCTTAGCTCTTCATAGCGTTCCTGCGACATGCCGCGTTCGCCCGCCATGACGATGATCGGATCGCCGGGAATGACGCGGATGAAGGCAAAGGAAATCAGCGTGACACCCACGAAGGTTACGAAAAAGGTCGCCAGCCGGGAGAAAAGAAAACGCAGCATCAGCCGATCACCGTCAGGTCTTTGGGAAATGTCGTAAGCGAGCGGCAACCGGTTTCGGTGACAAGCACGTCATCCTCGATCCGGACGCCGAAGCCGCCCAATTGGTAGAGGCCCGGTTCGTTGGTGAACACCGTTCCTGCGGCCAGAACTTCGTGGTTGCCACGCATGATATAGGGTGCCTCGTGGACGTCCCGGCCCAACCCGTGGCCCGTCTTGGTGCGGATACGGTCGGCATAGGGCGACGCTTCGAGCACGCCGATCACCGCATCGTCAATCTGATGCGCGGTGACACCCGCGCGGGTGACCCTGTGACCCGCCTCATTGGCGGCAAGGACGGTGGCATAGACCTCTTGCGCCTCGTCCGAGGCATGACCCACGAAAAACGTGCGCGTGATATCGGCGCAGAACCCGGCCGAAATGCCGCCAAAATCGATCAGCAGCGCGTCGCCGGGCCGGATCTGGTAATCGCTGCGGGCATGGGCATGCGGGCGGGCAGAGTTATCGGCAGCCGCAACGATGGGCGCAAAGGCCATATCATCGGCGCCGTTTGCGAAAAGCGCCCCGACGAGAATGCTTTCGACCTGTTTTTCGGTCATGCCCGCGCGGACCTGCGCGATGGTGTCGGAAAGGGCGGTTTCGGAAATGCGGATGGCTTGTTCAAGCGCGGCGATATCCGCATCCGTTTTGACGGTCCGCAGGCCCGAGATTTCGCGCTCTGCATCCACGATCTGCAACCCCGGATAGGCGGCGGCCAGCGCGTGATGGACGAAGACCCGCATCACCTGCCCCTCGACGGCAAGGCTCGTCAGCGGCAAATGGCCAGCCAGCGCGGCGAAGGCATCGCCGTAGCCGGTCTGATCCATCCAGTCGAAGGTCTTGCCCGGAAAATCGACCTGTGCCCAGGACCCCAGTTCAAGGTTCGGCATCAGTGCCGCAGGCTCGCCCTCTGCCGGGATGATCACCAGCTTGGGGCGCTCGTTCGTGCCGAAGGCCTGCCCCAGCGCGCGGGTAAAATTCGGCCCCGGCACAAGGCCAACAGCGTCGACGCCCAAACGGCGCGCGACGCCGCGATATTCTGCGAAACGATCCATGAGGCTGCCTTCTTGAGGTGGCGGAAAGGGCCGCGAACGGCCCCTTCCCGGTCGTTGCGGTGACGCGTTTACTCGGCGAGGCTCACATCGGTGAAGATATGGCCGCCCAGCGGGTGCACCTTGTAGCCTTCAACCTCGGGGCGCATCGGCATGAAGACAACCGAATGCGCGATCGTGGCCCAGGGTGCCTGCTCCTTGAAGATCACCTGCGCCTCTTCGTACAGACGCGTGCGCTCTGCCGGATCGGTCACGGTCTTGGCCTGCTGGATCAGGTCTTCGAAGGGCTGGTGGCACCACTGCGCCCGGTTTGACGCTTCGACCCCGTCACAGCCCAGCAGCACGGCCAGGAAGTTGTCGGGATCGCCGTTGTCGCCCGTCCAGCCCAGAAGAACCGCACCATCACGATCAAGCGCGCGCGAGCGTTCGAGGTATTCGCCCCATTCGTAAGACACAATTTCCACATCAACACCGATCTCTCCAAAATCGGCCTGCATCAGCTCTGCCATGCGGCGCGCGTTGGGGTTGTATGGGCGCTGCACCGGCATCGCCCAGATCTTCATCGACAGATCCGACACGCCCTCGGCTTCGAGCATGGCCTTGGCCGCATCGGGATCATAGGCGTCATCTTCGACCGCGTCATTGTAGGACCACATCGTCGGCGGGATCGGGTTCTTGGCGATCTCGCCAGAGCCCTGGAAGACCACGTCGATGATCGCCAGCTTGTCGATCGCCATGTTCAGCGCCTTGCGGACCTTCGGATTGTCAAAGGGCGCGACGGTGGTGTTATAGGCCAGATATCCGACGTTCAGACCTTCCTGCTGCGCGACGGTGATGCCTTCATCGTCCTGCATCGCCTGAATGTCGGCAGGGTTGGGATAGGGCATGATGTGGCATTCGCCAGCCTGAAGCTTCTGGTAGCGGACAGAAGCGTCTGGCGTGATTGCGAATACCAGATTGTCGACCTTGGGCAGACCATCAGCCCAATACTCGGCATTCTTGGCATAGCGGATCACCGCGTCCTTCTGATAGGCGACAAAGCTGAACGGCCCGGTGCCGACCGGCGCCTGATTCAGCATCTCGGGCGTGCCTGCCTCCATCATCGCATCGGCATATTCGGCCGACAGGATCGAGGCGAAATCCATTGCCATATTGGCGATGAAGGGCGCTTCGGGCCGGTTGAGCACGAATTTGACCGTCATGTCGTCGACCTTTTCGACCGACTTGATCAAATCGGGCATGGACATGGACTGGAAGTATTCCCAGGACCCGCCGGAAACCCCGTGATAGGGGTGATCGTCCAGACGCTGGCGTTCAAACGAAAAGACCACGTCATCGGCATTGAAATCGCGCGTCGGCGTGAAGCTGTCGTTGGAATGGAATTTCACGCCGGACCGCAGGTGGAACGTATATTCCAGCCCGTCTTCGGAGGCTTCCCAGCTTTCTGCCAGACCGGGAACAACCTCTGTCGTGCCGGTCTTGAATTCGGCCAGACGGTTGTAGATCGGGTGCGATGAGGCGTCGAAGGTGGTGCCTGCGGTAAACAGCGCCGGGTCAAACCCTTCGGGCGAGCCTTCCGAGCAATAGACCAGCGTTTGCTGGGCCATGGCAGAGCCGGCCATCAATGCCGCGAACCCTGCCGAAACCATAAGTTTCTTGAGTGTCATTTGTGATCTCCCAGTTGGTTTCACTTGATCGTCTCATGCGAACTGCCCGGACGCGCCGACGCCTGTTTCGCAAGACAGATTTCTCAAGGGCAGGCCTTGCCGCGGGCGTGGGTGTGTAGGCGGGCGTTTTCGCCTGCTTACGTCGCCCAAGTCTTTGACAAAGTGTCGACACGCATTCGCAAATGCGGTCTTTGCTTCAAGCCCCCTGTAAGACCGTATGAAACTAAATTCCTGACGGGGCCGCAAGCATCCTTGTACGTGAAAATCAAAAAACGACCTCAGGTCACGTTGCAGCCGGACAAGTTGCTCCGGACCGACTTATCTCGTGTCGTTTTCGACCAGAGACTTATATAGCGTCCGGATGCGGGCAAAGATGGGGCCTTTCCCGTCATCATTGCCGATCCTGCGCCCGTCGATTTCGGCCACAGGTGTCTGCGCACCGAATGTTCCGGTCAGGAAGGCTTCGTCCGCCGAATAGGCATCGATCAGCGAGAAGTTGCGCTCGAACACCGGGATACCGTCCTGACGACACAGCTCTATCACCTTGTGCCGGGTCACGCCGTTCATGCAATAATCACCGGTAGAGGTCCAAACCTCCCCCTTGCGGACGATGAAGAAGTTGCAGGCATTTGTCGTGTTCACAAAGCCATGCGGGTCCAGCATCAGACCTTCATCCGCGCCCGCCTGTTCGGCCTGAATGCAGGCGATCACGCAGTTCAGCTTTGAATGAGAGTTGTACTTGGCGTCCTGGCTCATCGGCAGGCCGCGCACCTGCGGGACAGTGGCCAGACGGATGCCCTTGGACTGGAGCGTATCGACGGGTTTCGAATGCTCCATGATGATGACGATGGTCGGCCCGCTGCGCGACAGCGACGGGTGCTGGAACGGGCGCACCTTGACACCCCGCGTCACCATCAGGCGGCAATGCACATCATGGGTCATGCCATTGGCGAGCCGCGTCTCTTCCAGCGCCTGCACCAGTTCCGCGCGGGTCAGTCCGATATCCAGCGCCACGGCCTTGCAGGAGTCGTATAGCCGGTCGAGGTGGTCATCTAGGAAGGCCCATTTGCCATTGTAAAGCCGCAGCCCTTCCCACATCCCGTCCCCCAGCATGAAGCCGCTGTCATAGACCGAAACCTTTGCCTCGTCGCGATGCTTCAGGGCGCCGTCGACATAGATCAGGATGTCGCGATTGCGCGGATCATCCTCGGCGGAATGGGTGGTTTCGCGGTCCATATCGTCGGTTGTCATGGCATGTCCCTGATGATGAAACGGGGTCAAATACCCCGACTGAAATAGTCGCCCGACCCTTCGGACGGGTCGCGACGAGCGCAACGCTCAACGCCCGCGCGGCATGTTCATCGGCCATCCGCCGGGGCCTGTCCAGCGGGACTTCGTGACGCGCGCCGCGATGCGCTGCATCAGCTATGCCGCGCTAGGTTTGTTTGGCCTCCTGCGTCCGCGCTCGCGCACCAAGAAGCGCACCCCCGACGATCAGAACGCCGCTGAGCAGAAGACCTGCACCAAGCTGCCCCGTCACGTCGGCAACGGCGCCCGTCAGCACCGGGCCGATCGCCTGCCCCAAGCCAAAGATCACCGCGAAAAGTCCAATCGCGCGGGCCCGGTCGGCAGCACCTGCGGCCCGGCGCACATGCATCGTTGTGACCGCGACGATCGCGAAAAACGTCGCACCGCACACCAGCGCAGAGGACAGCACGGCCACAAGGCCGAAGGGCAGCAGAGGCAGGAGCGACCCCATCCCGTTCAACCCGACCAGCGCAAGAAATGCCCATCCCGCGCGCCACCTGTCCAGCAGCCCCTGCCAGAGCCACGGCGCAAGTAATGCGGCAAGCGCGAAGGTCGTCCAGAAAACAGACACACGCCAGCCCTCATCCGCGCCGTTGCTCAGCCAGGCGGTCACGAAGGTCATGTAGCCAATCGATCCGGTCCCGTAGAGCATGTAACCCGCGAGGATACCGGCATTGCTCCGCAGATCGAAACGTCTGCCACCGGTGTCGCCCTGCGGGTGCGGATCGATGCGCCGCGCCTGTATGGCGGCAAAGATGGCCAGGGGCGCGGACAGCGCCCCCATCGCGGCCCATCCCCATGGCCAGCTTTGCGGGAAATCCAAAGCCATGATCTGCGGCAACGCGAGCCCGGCCAGAAGCAGCCCGCTGCCCGCCCCGGCGTAATACGCCCCGAGGTAAAAGCCCCGGCGGTGCCGCGCAGCCTCTGCGCCCGACACAAGCACACCGCCCGAGACAAAGACCACGCCGCCCGCAAGCCCGGCGAGAAGGCGCAGCGCAAGCAAAACCGTGAAGTCGCGCACCAGCACCGTCAGCAGCAGGCTGAACACCACAACGGCAAGGCCCGCACCGAAAGCGCTGGCGGGGCTCATCCGCCGCAGCACCGCGCTGGTCAGCAACGCGCCCCCCAGGTAGCCAATGGCATTGGCAGTATTTATCAGCCCCGACTGGACATAGCTCCACCCCAGATCCGCCTGCATCGAAGGCAGCAGCATTCCATAGCCGAAGCGCCCCATGCCAAGCGCGACCGCAGGGCCAAGCCCCAGAGACAAGAGTGCGGGATCGAGCCGCGGTCTGGTCGCACTTTCGGTTTCAATATGCATGGCGGGATGGGCCTTCGTGTGTCTGCCTGCCGCGACCGTATGACAGGCAAATGCGATGCGGCGAGACCGGCCTCCCCTTCGCGCCACGCGTCGCCCCGATGACAGAGCGACGCCCGACGCTGGGAATGTTTCGGCGTCAGCCCAGGACCTGCTTCACGGCCTCGGCTGTCTTGGCGGCGATCTCGTCCGCCTCTGCCTGCGTCAGACAGAAGGGCGGCGCAAAGCCAAGGATATCGCCTTGCGGCATCGCGCGACCGATGACCCCACGCTCCAGCAAGGCCGCGGCGATGCCTGGCCCGACCTTCTCTGACGCATCAAAGAGCTCGCGCGTCTCGGCGTCCTTGACGAATTCCACGGCGCAGAGCATGCCCTCGCCCCGGACCTCGCCCACATGGGCGTGTTCCCCGACAGCCTCTGCCATCACCTTGTTGAGATAGGCGCCGACGGTACCCGCATTCTCTACCAGCTTCTGTTCGTCCAGCAGCTTGAGGTTGGCAACCCCGGCGGCGGCCCCGATGGGGTGGGCGGAATAGGTCCAGCCGTGGCCGATGGGTCCGTTTTCATCCGTGCCCTGCTCCAGCACTTTCCACATCTTGTCGGACACAATCGATCCGGACAGCGGCGCATAGGCAGATGTCAGCCCCTTGGCGATGGTGATGAGATCCGGCTTCAACCCGTAGTGGTCAGAGCCGAACATCGTGCCAAGCCGCCCGAACCCGGTGACAACCTCATCAGCGACCAGCAAGATGTCGTGGCGCGCCAGAACCTCCTGGATCGCCTCCCAATAACCTGCGGGCGGCGGCACGATGCCGCCGGTACCCAGCACCGGCTCGCCGATGAAGGCCGCAATCGTCTCCGGGCCCTCGCGTTGGATCAGTTCTTCCAACTCGGCCGCGCAATGGGCCGCGAAAGCCTCTTCGCTCATGTCCTGCTTGGGGCGTCGGAAGTAATAGGGCGCCTCTGTGTGGATGACTTGCGCCAGCGGCAGATCGAACTTCTTGTGAAACAGCTCCAGCCCCGTCAGCGACCCGGTGACCAGACCCGAGCCGTGATAGCCGCGCCACCGGCTGATGATCTTCTTCTTCTCCGGGCGGCCAAGGATGTTGTTGTAGTACCAGATCAGCTTCACGTTGGTTTCATTGGCGTCAGAGCCTGACTGGCCGAAATAAACCTTGGACATGTGATCCGGCGCCCGGTCGAGGATCATCTTCGACAGCGTGATCGACGCCTCGGTCCCATGACCGACATAGGCATGGTAATAAGCCAGTTCGCGCGCCTGCGTGGCGATGGCCTCGGCAATCTCTTGCTGGCCGTACCCCACATTCACACAGTAAAGCCCGGCAAAGGCATCCAGCAGACGGTTGCCCTCGCGGTCGGTGATGTGGCACCCCTTCCCGCCCGTGATGACCCGGTGCGGCAGGTTCCCGCGCGCAAATTCGGCCAGATGGGTGGAAGGGTGAAAGAAGTTTTCCCGGTCCCAGGCTTCGAGTTGGTCATTCTTGAGCATTGGTCATTCCTCTGGTTCGATCTGTGGCGAGGATCGGGCGCGCCATGGGTGGGGCTTGCGCCGCATGGGATGCCGCGCCCGGTCATGCCAGTGGTAGTGGATTCGGTCAGGCTCCGCCATGCCCCCAACGGAGGTCGGAGCCTGCGCGCTGACGCCGCCCTGAAACGGCTACGATCCGCGCGCTTTCCGGCGGCCCTCGCAACGCAGCCGCGGCTGGTTTGTTCCCCGCCTTGCGCAATTTAAATCCGGGAACCGCCGCGCCAAACCGGACGTTTCCCTGACACAACGCGCCAAGGAGCGGCGCGCCGGAAAACAAAGCGAAAGGAGGCCCTCATGCTTGGCTGGGCACTGACATTTCTTGTGATTGCACTGATTGCCGCATTGTTTGGATTTGGCGGCATTGCGGGCGCATCGGCCGGGATCGCGCAGATCCTGTTCTTCATCTTCGTGGTGCTGTTCGTTGTCGCGATGATCGTGCGCGCCCTCAAAGGTCGCCCGCCGGTCTGACCCTTTGGGACCAGCGCGGAAGGCATAAAAAAAGGCGGCTGGGTTGGCCGCCCTTCTTTGTTGTTGCAACTGTCACGCTCAGGCGTGAAGCGTCTCGGTCGACGCGAAGAACATGGCCTGGCTGATCGCAGACTGAACCTGTTCTTCCGAATAAGGCTTTGTGATGACGAAAGCGGGTTCAGGGCGTTCGCCCGTCAAGAGCCGCTCGGGGAACGCGGTGATGAACACGACCGGGATTTCGCCCGCCGCCGCAAGGATGTCGTTCACCGCATCGATGCCAGAGGATCCGTCCGCAAGCTGGATGTCGGAAAGGATAAGATCGGGCTTTTCCTTTTCCGCAAGCGAGACCGCCCCGTCGCGGGTACGACCGACGCCGGTGACCGCGTGCCCCATATCGGCAATGATGCTTTGAAGATCGAGCGCAATGACGGCCTCGTCCTCGATAACCAGAATACGGCCCGACAGGCTGGTCTCCATCTCGCGGCGCGCGATGGTCAGAAGCTCTTCGGCCTCCTGCTGCGAGATATCCATGATCGCGGCGATGTCACGATACGGGAAACCTTCGATCGTATAAAGCAGCAGCACTTCGCGGGTATTGGGCGTCAGCTTGGCCATATGGGCCTGCGCGCTGCGCCCGATTGCCGTCTCATCCTCGGCCACAGGCGCGCCTGCGCTGGTCCATATCACGTGAAAGGCACGAAACAGGGCGACCTTGGGATCAAGATCGGCGTCGAAAATCGACCGATCCTCAAGCAGAGCCTCAAGCGTCGCGGCTGCGTAATTGTCCCCCGTCGTCTGGCTTCCGGTCAAAGCGCGTGCATAGCGTCTCAAGTAAGGCAGCAGGCTGCCAACCGTCTCCGCGAAATCCGCAGCAGAACGACCATCCGTCATTTTATGGTACCTCTCATGTTTTTCTTGGAACCTAACGCCGCTGGTTTGCGTTCGGTTCCCATGTTGCATAACTTTTTGCGTAGATGAAGCGTCGCAGGGGAATAGTATGGCTCTACCAAACCGAAAATCTGGCCTGGAAGAACAGATAGAGGAAAACCTGCGCAAGGTTTACCAGAAAACTGTCGAAGAAGACGTGCCGGACAGGTTCAAAGAGCTCCTTGAAAAGCTCAAGGCACAGGAAGCCAACAAATGAGCGCTGTGAAATCCCTGGATGGAAACCCCGATCCGCGCGACGAGATCGTTGAACATTTGCCGTCGATGCGGGCCTTTGCGCTCAGCCTGACGCGCAATGGTGCCGCCGCCGATGATCTGGTGCAGGACACCGTCGTCAAGGCCTGGAACAAGATCGATCATTTTGAACCCGGCACCAATATGCGGGCCTGGCTGTTCACGATCCTGCGCAACACGTTTTATTCCGACAAACGCAAGAGCCGCCGCGAAGTGGCGGATGTTGATGGCAGCTTTGCAGAAACCCTGTCCGAGAAGCCGCACCACGACGGCCGCCTTGCAATGCGCGACTTTGAAGAAGCCTTTGCGCGGTTGGCGGATGAACAGCGCGAGGCGCTTATTCTTGTGGGCGCATCCGGCTTTTCCTACGAGGATGCGGCAGAAACCTGCGGCGTGGCCATCGGCACGATCAAGAGCCGTGTGAACCGCGGCCGGGCGCGACTGGCCGAACTGCTGCACCTGAATGCCGATGACAGCATGGAAATGACCGACAAGGCCACCATGGCCGTCGTCAACGGCATGATCCCACCGGGCAGATTCTCGGCGTGATACGACGGCTTCGACGTGCGAGCGATGGGCTGGCCTTTCGGTTCGGCGTGATGCTCGCAGCGGCGCTGTTGCCGCTTGGACTGATCTCTGTGTCGCAGACCGCCGTCGTGGTCGAGAAATCGCGGCGCAATGCTGAAAGCAGCCTCCTTGCCCTGACCGCAGCCGCGGCCGGCGGTGAGGAGGGTTTGCTGCGTACGGCCTTCGGGGCGGCGCAGGCGATTTCCAGCTTCGTGCCATTGATCCGGGACGAGCCTGAACGGTGTACGTCGGTCCTGCGCGACTATCTGCAGACCTCCAACACATATTCGTTTGCCGGCTTCGTCAATGCCGATGGCATCATCGAATGCTCCTCGGCCCCGCGCCAGCTGGATGTGTCGGGCAACAAGCTCTACCAGTTGATGAAGGAAGAGCCCCGCCCGCGCGTCACCATGTCCGAAGCAGGCACCGCGAGCGGCGTGCCGGTGATCATCGTGTCGCTCCCGATCCTCGAAGCCGACGAATATCTTGGCCACGTGTCGGTATCCATTCCGCATGCCAGACTGCACGCCCGCGACAACGATATCCCCAACGACACGCCGCTGGACCTTGTTCTGTTTAACGACGACGGAGAGATCCTGTCGGCCAGCGGCGGCATGGACGGGGTCGAGGTGCGCCTGCCTGCCGGACGCCCGCTGCAGGATTACATTGGCAAACCACAGCAAAGCTTTACCGGCGTCACCCGCATGGCGGAAGAGCGCGTCTTTGCCATCGTTCCGGTCGTGCCGGACCTCATCTATGCGCTTGGCAGCTGGCCCTCGCAGGTCAACTCGATCACCGCAGGGGCCATACGTCTGGCGATCCCGCTGCTTTTCCCGATCCTGATGTGGCTGGCCAGCCTGGCCGTGGCCTATGTTGCCGTCGAACGGCTGGTGATCCGCCCCACACGCAACCTGCGCGCGCGGATGCTGATGTTCATGCGCTCGCGCGCGATCCAGCCGCCGCGCAATGATCTTATCGCGCCGCGGGAACTGCGCGAAATCGACGAGACCTGGCATCGGCTGGCCGTCAGCGTGCTGCGCGACGAGGCCGAGCTGGAGGACATGATCCACGACAAGACAGTGCTTCTGAAAGAAGTCCACCACCGGGTGAAGAACAATCTTCAGCTGATCGCGTCGATCCTTAACATGAAGATCCGCGAATCCTCGAATACCGACGCGCGCGTGGCGCTGCGCGATGTGCAGTCGCGTGTGATGAGCCTCGCGACCGTGCATCGCAACCTGTACGAGACTTCCTTGCAAGGACGGGTGCAGGCGGATGAACTGGTGAAGGCCATTGTCGATCGCGTTGTCGCGGCAGGCAGCCTGCCCGACAGCCGGATCGAGATCCGCCAGATCGCCGATCCGATCATCCTCTACCCCGATCAGGCTGTGCCGCTTAGCCTTGCCGTTTCAGAGGCCACGAACAACGCGCTGAAATATATCGGTAAGCCCGAAGATGGCAGCGGCCCGTGGCTGGAGGTGACCCTGCGCGAGCTGGAAAACGGCGAAGCCGTTCTGCGGATCGCCAATTCGCTGGGCGAACGCGTCTCGGAAGAGGCCGCATCGGTCGAAAGTGGCGGCTTGGGGTCGCAGCTGATTGCCGCCTTCGTAGGTCAGCTTGAAGGCACGATGGAGGTCACCGAGGGTGGTGAGACTTACGTGCTGGAGATCACTTTCCCCATCGCGGAATTCAGCGAAGATTGACACCCGACGTGGGTGATTGCGCCGCGCATCTGCCAACCGGTGGCAGATGCTAGGTCAGGATCTTCGTGGCAGCGGCCTCTTCTGCGGCCAAGGTGGATAGCCCGTCATAGACTGCAATGAACCAGACCAGGATCGGGATTGCCACCACCCCGCCAATCGGCCCCCAAAGCCACAGGAACAGACAAAGCGACAGGAACACCAGCAGCGGGTTCACGTTTGTCTGCCGTCCGACAAGCGTCGGCGTGACAAACTGCGCCTCTATGACGTTGAGGATCAGATAGGCGCCTGCCGGGACAAAGGACATGCCGCCGTCGAAGACTGCCGTTCCCGCGACCAGAGCCGCCGTCGCCACCAGAGCGGGGCCAAGATACACGACGAAATTCAACACCCCCGCCGCGACGCCCCAGATCATGTAGCCCGGCATGCCGATCACCTTGAACACCAAGGCCACGCAAACTGCGTAGCAAACGTTGATGATGGTGATTGTCAGCGAATATCGCGCCACAACGCGATCCGCCTCGTAGAATTTAAGGGCAGCTGCCTTGGAGTTCACGGTCGAGAGCTTGCCCAGCCAGCGATAAACGTCGCTCCGGCAGAGCAGCAGGAAGTAGAGCGCGCCAAGAAAGATCATCACCTGACCAAGCAGTGCCGGAGCCATGAACATCAGCTCTGACAGGCTGGGCAGTGACTTGCTGGCCTCGTCGACGGCATCGCCCCCGGCCCCTTGCGCGGCCGTAGGCGCCAATGCGTCCGTCACCTCGCGCGAGACATCGTCAATGTCCCGCAGCACGCTGCGGATGTTCCACACCATTTCCTGCATACCGGCCCGTATGCCCGGCCATTCGGTGTAAAGCCCGTTCACGACCGGCTCCAGCGCCACGGCAAGCACGACGATCACCAGCACGCACAGTGCCAGTGTCATCAGGCTGGAGGCGGTCGCAGGAAGACCGGTCCGCAGCCAGAAATCGGAAATCGGTGTCAACACGACAGCGAACACGAATGCCAGCACGAAAGGCGCAAAGACCGGTTTTGCGAAATACAGGGCAGAGATCACCGCAACGGCCGCGAGGATTGTCAGTTGCCAGTGCTGGCGAAGGTTGGGATGCATTCGCAATGTCCTATGCTCAGCCGTCGAACCGCGGCAACTGTTCCAGCTCCGCGTTGCTGACCAGAAGCTGAACGGCAGGAGCAGCGGCATCGCTGTTCACACCCCGCATCCCCATCTGGTGCAGGTCGAGGTCAATCAGACGGCCGCCAAAACCAAGGAAACTGCCAATCTCGGCGATGGCACCGGTGACCTGACCATCCGGTCCGACCCTAACTTCGGCAACAGTTCCGATCGGGTCGGCCTCTGCGTCATAAATCGGCAGGCCATGCAATTCATCGTAATCCATGATGGCCGGGCTGGGCAGTTCTGTCGTCGCTTGGGATGAGGAAAGCGCATCCACGGGGGAGTCGGACCAGAGGCCTGCTATTGCAGTCGCGCCTGTCAATGCAGCTGCCGCCATGAAAGCACCGCTTGCGGTCAGGGTCTGAAACTTGCTGGGCATTTGCTGTCCTTTTTCTTACGTCGCCAGATTTCGGCGTTTGTTGCGGGGTCAACGCGGGCCGCAACACTTTGTTCCGCGACCCGGCAGGCCGCACAGGACTAAGCGCCGGGTGTGAAGTCGCCATGTCGCAAAAACTGACGCACCCACCGGACCAATAACCGGTGGGTGCGTCGACCGCAGAGGGGACACCGGTTGGATGGTGCATAGCCCTCTGCCGGACACCGCCAGGGGGAGGAACTGGCGGACAGAACTCTGGTGGATGCAAGACGTTGGCAGGCATGAGGGACCCCGCCAACGTCATACTTTACACGCCGCCGAAAGTGCTTTTGCGTGCTTGCATCTGCAGAGGTAACAACCATTCCCGGAATTGGTTCCGTAAAAAAATTATTTTTCTGCGCGGCGCCTCAGACGCGGCCCCGATGCTCATGCCACGCAAGGATGACCGGAATGCCAGTTCACAATGGACGAAGCTGCGACGGGGTCCAAAAAACACCAATGCACCATATGCTTTCAAACCCAAAGAGGGATGGGAACGGCGTCCCCACCTTCGCCAAAGATGCATGTAAGCGAACGCGCGGAGGTTCCGTCCCGGTGGCGCAGCGCATCGGCACGCGCCTGCGAAGGGCACGTCATCCATCGGAAAGTTTTCAGTTTCGGGGGATTGGAGCGGGCGACGGGAATCGAACCCGTATCATCAGCTTGGAAGGCTGAGGTCTTACCATTACACAACGCCCGCACAGGCAGACATCACTTATTTCAGCGCCGTTCCGACGTCAAGTATCGCAAGCAGATTGATTTCTGACGGGACCGGCGCGGCCATCCACCAGCAAAAGAAACGCCTGCCGGGCATGCATCTTCGTATGGCGGACATGGGCAGGCATTGGCGTGATGCAAGAGGCAAGGTTTTGTGCTAACCATTGGTGTTGAAGGATAAAACAATCAGGGAAGCCGGGCGTGTCCATCCCCAGAGTGAAAACCCGTTGCTTCGCCATTGCGCTGGCTCCCATCGTGATCTTCTGGATGCACGATGTCATCTCCGGGCAGCTTTTCTCAAAGGATCTGAACGTACCGGTTGAGATCCTTCAGGACGACCGACACTGGATGGAATCTGCGGGTCGTTTCCGCTTTCTTTCCGCAACATGGTTCTTTGCCGCCCTGACGGTTCTGGCCGTCGCCCTTGTCATCCGCGATCTTGCAGCCCCGATGGCGCGCGCCACACGGGCGGCGGCCACCCTGACAATGGGCGTGATCCTGATGCTGGCGCTGACCGCGACAGTCAAGCAGCATGCAGACCCGGACGGTCCGCGCATCTATCACCGCCTTGGCGAAGACGTTTTCGAAACCGCCCTGTCCTATGGCAACCTGCCGGGATGCAACCAACCCGAAGACTGGTGGTTCCTGGGCCAATGCGGTGAAAATCCGGTTCTGTCGCTTTTCAACCGGGTCATGGATATCATCAACGGGCTTGCCGGTCTGGGCGTCGGCGCCCTGATCGTCGGAATGATCCTGTGCCTGCAAACGCAAGAAACCCGCAACGCAGAGGAAGAGGCCGCGCTGCTGGCACAGAACCTGACGCGGATGCGTCGGCAGTTGTACCTTTCCAGCCTGATCCTGACCTTCGGCATGTTCTTCGCGACCAGTTGGATGTACTGGCCGTTGCCGCTTGTCACGGGCGCAGAACGCGACGCTTACGGCGCACTGATACTGGCCTCTGCGCTTTTCACGGGGACGTATTTCTGCCTGCTGATCCTGAGCTTTTATATCCCCGTCGCTCTGGTCCTGGATGCGCGCGTCCGCGCGTTGACGCGCAGTGCTGATCTTGGGTCCGATGCCGATCCCGATGAATGGGCCGCCGCGCGGGGGCTCAAGGGCGGCACCAGCGACCTGCTGCGCACGGGATTTGCGGTGACCGCCCCGATCCTCGCCGCATTCGCAGGCGGGATTTCCCCGATCTCTCTGTAGATCGCCCGCATCAGCTGCCCCGTCTGAAGGATCAGGTCAAAGGCACCGTCATTTTTTCAATCAACGCTGCGGTCTCGGGCCGCTTCCCACGCCACCACGCATAGGCCTCTGCCGCTTGTTCGACCAGCATTCCCACACCGTCGGCCAGCGTCGGCACGCCCACGTCCTGCGCCTGTTGCAAAAACCCGGTCAGACCCTTCCCGTAGACAAGCTCATAGGCCAGCGCAGCCCCATCGAACACGTCGTCAGACACCTCTGGCCGCGTCCCGAACAAACCAGTGGAGGTCGCGTTGAGGATGATGTCATGCCCTGAGGTCAATTCATCAAAGCCAGCCGCGAGAACTGTGCCCTCCGCAGCAAAGTCTCTGGCGATGGCCTGCGCCTTGGTCAGGGTGCGATTGGCAACAACCACCTGCGCGGCACCCGCCCGCAGAATTGGCAGCGCCGCGCCGCGCGTCGCGCCCCCGGCCCCCAGAAAGAGGACGTTCTTGCCCACAACGGTCTGGCCGAGGTTAACCTCGATATCGCGCAGCAGCCCGATGCCGTCGAAATTCTCGGCGACAATGCTGCCATCCTCGAATTTAAGGCAATTGGACGCCCCCGTCAGTTCCGCCCCTTCCAGGCGCAGATCGGCCGCATCGAAGGCATCGGTCTTGAACGGTGCGGTGATATTGATGCCGCGCCCGCCCTCTGCAATGAACCGCTCAAGGCTTGCGCGGAACCCGTCCAGTGACGGCTCGATCGCCTCGTAGGAAATGTCATCCCCGAACTGCGCGGCAAAGCCGCGATGGATGGCGGGCGATTTCGAGTGCCCGATAGGGTTGCCAAAAACGGCGTAGCGATCCGTCACGTCCTGTCCTTCCTGTATGTCGGCACGAAGCCATTTTGCGTCTCTGCCGCTGCCAAGCTGCAATGTAAACGCGGCCACCCTATTCCGGGGGCGGCAGTGTGATTGTCTGACCTGTTTCTGCAGAGCGTTTGACCGCCTCGATCACCCGGAGCGCGGCCAGACCGTCGAGGCCGGAGACAAGCGGTTTTTCCTCGCCGCGGATCACGGCCGCGAATTGCGTCACCTGCCGCACGAGCGGATCGTCAAAGCCGAAGGGCAGCTTCGTGGCCGCGATAGGCGCCCACCAGCTGCGGTCCTCGGGGCAAGTCCAGAGCGAAAGATTGGGCAGCGAAAGCGCGCCCTGTGTGCCGCCAATGCGGTAGCAATCCTCGGGTGTTGCCGGGTAGGCCGGGTTTTCCCGCGCGGTCAGTTCCCAGCTCCACGGGGCGACGACGGCATCCGACACGGTGACCGTCCCCAGCGCACCATTGGCAAAGCGCAGCAAGATGGCGGCGGTTTCCTCGACCTCGTGCCCGCGTACGGCATTCGATTCCATCGCATGCACGCTGGTGATGTCACCGCACAGATGCCGAAGCAGATCAACATCGTGGATCAGGTTGAGGTAGACCGGCCCTGCGCCTTTCAGGCGACGCCACTCTGTCTGGAAATACTCGTCGGGCTTGGTCAGCCAGCAGGTTCCCTGAACGGCTGTGATCTGGCCAAGGCGACCTTCGCCGATCACCTGTTTCGCCCGCGCGATCAGCGGATTGTGCCGCCGGTGGTGGCCTGTCAGCAGCGGCACATCGGCGGCAATTGCGGCCTCGACCAGCGCCTGCCCCTCTGCCAGATCATCGGCAAGCGGCTTTTCCACCAGAACCGGCACCAACGCATCAATGCAGGCCATCCCGCCCGACACATGCGCCTGATTTGGCGTGGCAAGGATCACACCATCCGGTGTCCCTGCCTCGAAGTGTTCCTCAAGGGTCCGAAAATGCGGCACGGCATATTGCGCGGCCACCTCTGCCGCCGCATCAGACGGATCGACAATCGCGGCCAGCGCAACGCCTTCGGCTGCGGCAATGGCCTGAGCGTGGCGGCGCCCGATCAGCCCGGCCCCCGCGACGGTCAGGCAAACCGTCATGGCAGCAGGCTGCCCATCCGGCGCATCGCCAGCGCATAGCCTTCGACCCCAAAACCGGCGATCACGCCATCAGCGCGCAGGCTGACATAGGAATGATGCCGAAAGCTTTCACGCTTGTGGACGTTGGAGATATGCACCTCCAGCACCGGACCGTCGAAAGCGTTCAGCGCATCGAGCACGGCAACCGACGTATGGGTCAGCGCCGCGGGATTGATGATGATGCCCTGCGCGGCCTCGCGCGCCTCGTGGATCCAGTCGACAATCTGACCTTCCCAGTTGGATTGCAAAAGCCGGGTTCTGATCCCGAACTCTTCGCCCAACCGGGTGCAGGTGGCCTCGACATCGTCAAGCGTGTCGTAACCGTAGATCTCCGGCTGGCGCTTGCCCAGCAGGTTCAGGTTGGGGCCATTCAGGATGTAGACGGTCTTGGTCACGGCAGATGTCCTTGATTGGGCAGCGTTCGGGCGGGGCAAAGAGTTGTCGGGCAATCTGCCCCCCGGCCCCCGGTTTGGCAAGCACCCAGCACATTGTTCGCCGAACATGGCGGTGCGGGGCGGCCAAACGTTCTGCCGGGCTGGAGCCTCCGCCAGAAGGTCAGAGAAGCGTCAGCAAGGTCTCTGTCGGTCGCCCGATGACGGCACGATTGCCAGCGATCAAGACGGGCCGTTCAATCAGTTTGGGATGTTCGGCCATTGCCGTTATCAGCCAGTCTTCATCGCTATCCTTTGTCAGCCCCAATTCCCGGAAAAGCGCCTCTTTGGGCCGCATCATGTCGATGACCGGCAGGTCGAGCGCAACGCGCAAAGCCTGCAGCTCTGCTACGGTCGGCGGGTCTTCCAGATAGCGCCGCACCGTCAGCGCCACGCCCTTTTCCTCAAGCAGTGCGAGGCCCTGCCGGGACTTGCTGCAGCGTGGATTGTGCCAGTATTCCATCAAAGCCAGTCCTCTCGGGCCGTACCCACCGCATCCGCCACATTGGCATAGCCATCGCGCGCCAGCAGCCGGTCGAGGCCAAGTGCGATTTCCTCAACCAAGCTGAGCCCGCCGAAAACCATCGCGGTATAAAGCTGCACAGCGCTGGCGCCTGCGCGAATCTTGGCATAGGCCTGTTCGGCCGAACCGACACCCCCCACCCCGATCAACGGCAGCTTGCCCCCGGTCAGCACTGAAAGCTGCGCCAGAACGCGGGTGGATTTCTCGAACAGCGGCGCACCGGACAGGCCGCCTTTCTCTTGGGCATGCGCACTGCGCAACCCGTCGCGATCCAGCGTCGTGTTGGTGGCAATCACCGCATCAACGCCAGAGGACAGCGCGACCTCTGCCACATCCTCCAATTCGCCGGGCGTCAGATCCGGCGCGATTTTCAGAAAGACCGGCACAGGGCGGTCCAACCCGTCGCGCACCTGCATTACCCCGCCCAGCAACCCGGCCAAAGCGGCCTTGCCCTGAAGGTCGCGCAGCTTTTCCGTATTGGGGCTGGAGACGTTCACCGTGGCGAAATCGATCCACTTCCCACAATGCGCCAGCACACGCGCAAAATCGGCGGCGCGGTCTTCGCTATCCTTGTTGGCACCAAGGTTCAGGCCGATGACCGCATCGCGGGGCCGTTTGGCCAGACGCGCGGCGATCGCCTCCATCCCGTCATTGTTGAACCCGAACCGGTTGATCGCGGCGCGATCCTCTGTCAGGCGAAAGAGGCGCGGTTTCGGATTGCCCGGCTGCGGGCGCGGCGTGGCGGCACCCACCTCTAGAAATCCGAACCCCGCGCGGCTGAGACCCAAAAGCGCGGTTGCGTTCTTGTCGAACCCGGCGGCCAGGCCTACGGGGTTGGTCAGGCGCAGGCCCGCAACCTCACAGCGCAGGCGATCGGACGTCACCAGCCCCGGAGATGTGGCCACGCCAAGTTGCAAGGCCCGCAAGGCCAGACCATGGGCCGCTTCGGGATCGACGTGGCGCAGAACCCGCAGCCCTGCCTGTTCCAACAGCTTCATCCGACCAATCCCGCCCCTGGCACGTTCATTCCATATCCCGCGGGAAGTCGTGCACACCGTTTACCAGCGGCAAGGCGCAGCTCCACAGCACATCCTTGCGGCGCAGCGGGCCGTAGAGATGCGGAAACTCGACCCCGCCGCGCGCGAGCTCCCATTTCAGCGCATCGCCCATGTCATCGCTTTCAAAGGCCGCAAGCATCAGCCCGTCTTCGCCCGCGAAATGTTTCGCCGCCGTTTCGCGCACATGCAGCGCGGTGGAGAAGTGGATGTAGCCATCGGCCACGTCGATTGGCGCACCGGCAGTTTCACCTGTGGCGTCCAGCGCCTGCCATTCCGCGGCGCGCAATATCTTGTAGATCAGCATGACGTTCAGATGCCTGCTGAATTGCGCGTCGTCAAGCGTCATGGAAATGTGACAAAAACCGCCGATTACGTAGCGACGGGCTTTGACTCGCGTCACCGGAAACGGCACGATCCCGGAGATAAAAAAATCGACAGAGAGGACCAGATAATGTCTATCCGCCTTTTGACCGGAGCCGCAGCGCTTGCATTGACCGCAGGGGCCGCCGCTGCCGACTATTCGTTGACCATCCTGCACACGAACGACTTCCACGCCCGTTTCGAGCCGATCTCCAAGTATGATTCGGGCTGTTCGGCCGAAGACAACACCAATGGCGAATGCTTCGGCGGCTCCGCGCGTCTTGTCACCGCGATCGAGGAGGCGCGCAAACGCTCCAACAACGCCATTCTGGTGGACGGGGGCGATCAGTTCCAGGGCACGCTGTTCTACACCTATTACAAGGGCAAACTTGCCGCCGAGATGATGAACAAGATGGGTTACGACGCGATGACCGTGGGCAACCACGAATTCGACGACGGCCCCGAAGTTCTGCGCGGCTTCATGGATGCTGTCGACTTCCCGGTTCTGATGTCCAACGCCGATGTCTCGGGCGAGGAACTGCTGGCCGATGTGCTGATGAAATCCACCGTGATCGAACGTGGCGGTGAAAAGTTGGGCCTGATCGGCCTGACACCGCAAAACACGGACGAGCTGGCCTCGCCCGGCAAGAACATCATCTTCACCGACCCCAGCGACGCCGTGCAGGGCGAGGTCGACAAGCTGACCGAGATGGGCGTGAACAAGATCATCGTCCTGTCGCATTCGGGCTACGGTGTTGATCAGGCCGTTGCCGAGAACACGACCGGCGTCGACGTGATCGTGGGCGGGCATTCGAACACGCTGCTGTCCAACACAATCGAAGGCGCCGCAGGCTCCTACCCGACGATGGTTGGCAATACGGCCATCGTGCAGGCCTATGCTTACGGCAAGTTCCTGGGCGAGCTGAACGTGACCTTTGACGACGAAGGCAACGTGACCGAGGCCGTCGGCGAGCCAATCATCCTTGATGGTGCCGTCACCGAAGACGAAGCAACCGTCGCGCGCATCGCCGAGGCCGCAGCGCCGCTGGAAGAGATCCGCAACAAGGTCGTGGCCGAAGCCGCCGAAGCGATCGAAGGCAACCGCGATGTCTGCCGGGCGATGGAATGCTCCATGGGCAATCTGGTGGCCGATGCCATGCTGGCACGCGTGAAGGACCAGGGCATCGAGATCGCCATCGCGAACTCGGGCGGTCTGCGGGCCTCTATCGATGCGGGCGAGGTCACAATGGGCGAAGTCCTGACCGTGCTGCCCTTCCAGAACACGCTTTCCACCTTCCAGGTTTCCGGCGCGACCGTTGTCGAGGCGCTTGAAAACGGTGTCAGCCAGATCGAGGAAGGCGCAGGTCGCTTCCCGCAGGTGGCGGGCATCACCTTCACGGTCGATGCTGCGGCAGAGCCGGGCAGCCGTGTCTCTGACGTGATGGTCGGCGGTGCGCCGATTGATGCAGAGAAAATGTATGGCGTGGTGTCCAACAACTACGTCCGTAACGGTGGCGACGGCTACAAGATGTTCGTGGACGCCGAAAACGCCTATGACTTCGGCCCCGACCTTGCCGATGTGACGGCCGAATTCATTGCTGAAAACGCGCCCTACCAGCCCTACACGGATGGCCGCATCACGATGAAATAAGTCGGCCTCTGGCGACCGGCACCAGATGGGCCTCGGCACTTTGCCGGGGCCCATTCCGTTTGCCGGGTCAGGAACCGGTGAACGGGGGTTGCCGCCGGGCCACTGGAAATTTCGGCGTGCGAGGTCTATCTTGGCGCAAGAGACGCGCAAGTTGGAAACGGCCATGGACCACCCCCTGATTGATCTGATCACCGCGCGCATACGCGCTGCCGAAGCCGAAGGCGCCTTTGACAACCTGCCCGGTGCAGGCAAACCTCTTCCGCCCTGTGATGATCCGGAAAACGCGCTGATCAACCGGTTGATGAAGGAAAACGGCGCAGCGCCTGAATTTGTCTCGCTTTCCCGCGAACTGGCGCGCCTGCGCGAAGAGTTGCGCGCCGAAGATGACCGCACGAAGCGGCGCGAGATCATGAAGGAAATGTCGATGATGGAAGCGCGCATCGACATCGCTCGAAAGGCCGCTCGGTAAGCTTTGTCTTTCAGACATTTGCGTGGCAGGTTGCCCGCGCAATAGTCGCGTCACGAAAGGCAGCACATGGTCACGGTATCCGAACAATACGAGGCCTATCCCTATCCTGAACGCGACCCGGCGGATGAAAAGACGCGGCTGATCGAAGGATCGCCCAGCCACCCGCGCGAGATTGATCATTTTCTGTTTTCCGGCCAGCGCGACTGGTCCCGGCCTTTCCGCGCGCTGGTGGCAGGGGGTGGCACGGGGGACGGGCTGATCATGCTGGCGCAGCATCTGGCGAACTCCTCTCACCCGCACGAGATCACCTATGTCGATCTGTCCACCGCGTCGCGTCAGGTGGCCGAGGCCCGCGCAAAGGTGCGGGGGCTCAACAACATCACCTTCGTGACCGGCAGCTTGCTGGATGCGCCCGACCTTGGCGAGTTCGATTATATCGATTGCTGCGGCGTGCTGCATCACCTGCCCGACCCGGCGGCGGGCTTTGCCGCGCTTCGTTCCGCCGTTGCACCTGATGGCGGGCTCGGTTTTATGGTCTATGCGCCATACGGACGGTCGGGCGTCTACCCGCTGCAAGAGGCGTTCGGCGCACTGCTGGACGGATTGCCACCCGCCAAGCGTCTGGAGGAGGCGCGGCGGCTGGTTGACGGCCTGCCCGCAGGCCACCCGTTCCGGCTCAACCCGCATCTGGTGGACCACCGGCAAAGCGCGGCAGGGTTTTATGATCTGCTGCTCCATTCGCAGGATCGCGCCTTTGGCATCGCAGAACTGATGCAGACCTTGGGTGATACGGGGTGGGCGCTGACAGACCTCACGCAGCCCGCGCTTTATGATCTATCCCGGATCGCGGATGTCCCGGACCACCTGAGCAAAACCGACGCGATGGCCATCGCCGAAAAACTGCTCGGCACGATCAAGCTGCATATTGGCTATGCCGCGCCGTCAGGCAGCGGCGACCGGGTTGCGACGGGCGCCAGCCGCAGTGCCATTCCGCATCTGCGCGGCGCGTCCCCGAAGGCGCTGGCAAAGGTGATCGCGCAGGGCAAAGCGCCAAAGCTTTCGGTGTCGGGGGTGGATTCTTGGCTGAAGTTGCCAAGGCAGGCGGCGCCGCTTCTGGCAGGGATCGACGGGTCCCGCACCGTTGCGCAAATCATCAGCGCCGCGCGGCTTGAGCCCCTGCAAGGTGGTGCGCTCTGGTCACGGGTGGATGCCGCCCTGCGCCCCTGGGGGCTGCTGCTCTATTCCGGTTTCTGAGGCTGCGGCCTCCAGCGCCGGATAGCGCAGCCACAGGAACGCGCCACGCGCGATGAAAAAGATCAACTGCGCCAGCCAAAGCCCGTGATTGCCAAAGCTTGGCACCAACAGCAGCACCGAGCCCACGTAAACCGCAAAGCTGAGCGCCATCATGTTGCGCATATCCGCACTGCGCGTGGCACCGATGAAAATGCCATCCAGCATCCACGCAGCCGTGCCAGCCAGCGGGGCAATCACCATGTAAGACAGGTAAAGCCGCGCCTCCGCGCGCACGTCGGGCGCATCTGCCATCAGGTCGATGATGATCCCGCCCAGCAATGCAAAGCTGACCACCATCACAGCGCTTGTGGCCACGCCCCAGACGCTTGTGATGACCGCACTTCGGCGCAGCCGTGCCACCGCCCCTGCACCAAAGGCCCGCCCGACCAGCGCTTCGGCGGCGAAGGCGAACCCGTCCATCGCCGCGGCGGTGATATGCAGAAACTGCAGAAGCACCTGATTGGCCGCCAACGTCACATCCCCGAAATCGGCACCCAGGAACAGGAAAGACACGAACCCCACTTCAAGCAGGGCCGACCGGATCAGGATGTCGGTGTTCACGCCCAGCATCCGCTTCAGCCGCATCTTGTCGAAGACGCGCGGCCAATCGCGCCAGTCCGGCACACCAAAGGCTGCGCGGCAGAGCCAAAGGCCAAGGCCAAGCCCGCTCCACTCCGCAAGGAACGTGGCTGCCGCGACGCCGTTCACGCCCCAGCCAAGCTGCAGCACGAACACAAGGTCCAGCACGACGTTCAGCCCGTTCATCCACAGTTGCAGCACCAGCACGGCGCGGGTGCGCTCTTGCGCGATCAGCCACCCGCTGATGCCAAAAAGCGCAATGGCGGCAGGTGCGGACCAGACCCGAATGGCAAGGTAATCGCGCGCCATCCCCTCGACCTCGGCAGAGGCGGGCGACACGTAAAAGGCGCCGGCAAAGATCAGCTTTTGCAGAACGATCAGTAGCACCCCGGCTGCTAGGCCGATCATCAGCACGCGTGTCAGGAGTGCGGCGACCTCGGCAGTGTTGCCCGCGCCCGCCGCCTGGCTGGTCAACCCGACGGTCCCCATCCGCAGAAAACCGAACATCCAGTAGATCGCGGTCAGGATGATCGCGCCGATGCCAACAGCGCCGATCGGGGCCGCCTCGCCCAACTGCCCAACGACGCCCGTATCGACGACCCCGAGGATCGGCACCGTGGCATTCGCCAGCACGATCGGCAGCGCGATCTTCAGAACCCTGCGATGCGAGATGTCTTGCGCGGGATCAGCCATCTGTGCGCGGCATCAGGAAATGGCCGGTGGCCTGGGCAATCGGTCTGTCGTGATTGTCCTGCCAGGCATAGGTGTGAACGCTCGCATAGCGCCGACCGGAGCGCGTGACATGCGCGCGGGCATAGCTGTCACGCGGCAGGCCGGACCGCAGGTAATCGACGGTGAAGTCGATAGTCTTTGGCAGGCGAGGCAGTTTGCCCTCCTCCAGCGATGCCACATCGATACGCCCGGACTCCACGCCCTCCCACATCATCGACCAGCTGAGCCCGATGATGGCCGTGACCTCCAGAAAGGCCGCGGTGACCCCGCCATGTATGGCGGGCAGGTAAGGGTTTCCGATCAGCTTGTCGTCAAAGCCAAGCTCTGCTGTCAGCTCATCCCCCCGCCTGTCAAAGCGGATGCCAAGGAATTGCGCATAAGGCACGCCTTCGACGAGCGCGCGCAATGCCGCGTCGCGTCGCTGTTTGACCACCTGGATGGGTTCCGGCGTCTTGCGGGTCATTTCTGTGTGGCCTCCACCGTGAAGGCGCCGGTGGCCGTCGCAACCGGGTTGTCGGCATCTTCGTCCATCGCCACGGCGCGCACGAAGGCAACTGAGCGCGTCAGGTGATAGCAGGTCGCGCGGGTGCGAATCGTCTGCCCCGGTGTCGCGGGTCGCATGTAATCGATGCGCAGATCTATGGTGGCTGTGACCGATGGCAGGTCAGGATGGCTCATCACCGCGGCGCCGCAGCAGGTATCCATCAGGGCCGAAACCGCCCCGCCGTGAATCACACCGGTTTGGGGATCACCCACAAATCGCGGATCATAGGGCATGCGGATCTCGGCAGAGCCGTCGCCGATCTCTTCAAGTTGCATGCCAAGCGCGCGGGCATGAGGAATGGCCTGAATGAAATCCCGCGCGACGCGGGTCCGCTCTTCGCTCATTGAAAAAGGTGTCCTGCTGATGCCATGCTTATATGGTCCGCTTCGCGCCCGGATCGCAACCCCGGCTGTTGCCCTTCGCACCGCGCTTGCATAACCTGTTGGCAGGAGACCATGCCAATGCCCGATACCCGCCTCAGCTTCAAGGAAATGTGCGCTCGTTTCGACGTCACGCCGCGAACCCTGCGCTATTACGAGTATATAGAGCTTTTGCACCCTGAACGCGAAGGGCGGTCACGGTTTTACGGGCCGCGGGAATGCGCGCGCATGACGCTTATCCTGCGCGGGCGTCGCTTCGGCTTTCAGCTGGAGGAAATCCGCCAGTGGCTGCTGATCTACGAACACGAAGGCACCGAGGCGCAGAATCGCTCCTGGGTAGAGGCAGCGACGCGCCAGCTTGGCGAGCTCGAAGAGCAGCGCCGCCAGCTTGACGAGGCCTATAACGAGTTGCGAGGCCTGCGCGATGAAGTCGCCGAGTCGCTGAAAGACTGAGTCGGCACGACGTTAGGTAAACAACCCGTACCTTTTACCACCCGGTAAAATCTAAGCGCTTTGAAAGATAGTTTCAGGGCTTGCCCGCTAACGCGACATGATCTTACGTCAACCTGCTTTTGACGCAGCGTTGCTTCTGCGTAAGGAAAATTCCCATTGTAAGAATGTGGTCGGAAAGTACCTAAAAGCCTATCCAACAGACAAGTGGAGGGTTTGGTAATGAGCAACAACGACAACACTATGACAATTCGGGAGATGTGCGACGCATTCGAGGTGACCCCCAGGGCGCTGCGATTCTACGAATCGAAGGAACTGCTGTTCCCGATCCGCGACGGCCAGAAACGGCTTTTCACCAATCGCGATCGTGCCCGGCTGAAACTGATCCTGCGCGGCAAGCGCTTTGGATTCAGCCTGGAGGAAATCCGCCAGCTTCTCGATCTATACCACGTCGGTGACCAGCAGCAGACGCAGCTTCACCGGACATACGAGATCGCGCAGGAACGGCTGAACGCGATGATCAATCAACGCGACGAGCTGAACGCCGCCATCGCAGAGCTCGAAGACCAGATGAAATGGGGTGAGAAGATGCTCACCTCGATGAACCAGACCAAGCGGGCAGCCGAATAGGATCTGCCCCGCCACGACCGGAGGATCTATTATGCCCAGCTACACCGCCCCAACGAAGGATATGCAATTCCTTCTGCACGAAATGCTCAATGTCTCGGCCGTGGACGTCCCCGGCTATGACGAGCTGGAAGCCGATTTTACCGGCGCGGTGTTGGAAGAGGCGGGCAAGCTCGCCTCCGAAGTGCTGGCACCGTTGAACACGGTGGGCGACACTGAAGGTTGCGTTCTTGAAAACGGCGTCGTGCGCACGCCGACAGGCTTCAAGGACGCTTTCAAGCAGATGCAGGAAGGCGGCTGGACCGCGCTTGACTGCGACCCGGAATATGGCGGTCAGGGCATGCCCTACCTGCTTGGGACTGCGGTGGGCGAAATCTTTGTCGGCGCCAACATGGCGTTCAACATGTATCAGGGCCTGACCCATGGCGCCTATTCGGCGATCCATGCGCATGGCTCGGACGAGCAGAAAGCTACCTATCTGCCAAAAATGGTCACCTGCGAATGGACCGGCACAATGAACCTGACGGAGCCGCATTGCGGCACCGATCTGGGCCTGATGCGCACGAAGGCCGAACCGCAGGATGACGGCAGTTACAAGATCACCGGGCAGAAGATCTTTATCTCCGCCGGTGAACACGACATGGCCGAGAACATCATCCATCTGGTTCTGGCCAAGATCCCGGGCGGGCCCGAGGGCATCAAGGGTGTCTCGCTGTTCATCGTTCCCAAATTCCTCGTCAATCAGGACGGCAGCCTTGGCGCGCGCAATGGCGTGAGCTGCGGCAAGATCGAGGAAAAGATGGGCATTCACGGCAACTCGACCTGCGTGATGAACTATGATGGGGCGACTGGCTACCTGATCGGGACAGAGCACAAGGGCATGCGTGCGATGTTCACCATGATGAACGAGGCCCGCATGGGCGTCGGTCTGCAGGGTTACGCGCAGGCCGAGGCCGCCTATCAGAACGCCGTGATCTACGCCAATGACCGGCTTCAGGGTCGCGACGTGACGGGTGCCAAAAACCCCGACGGTCCCGCGGATCCCCTGATCGTCCATCCCGACATCCGGCGCAGCCTGATGGATCAGAAGAGCTTTGTCGAAGGCGCGCGCGCGCTTACCTTCTGGGGGGCGCATCTGATCGACAGATCGCACCGGGCGGATGACAAGGACGCCGAGGGCCTGATTTCCCTGCTCACCCCCGTAATCAAGGGGTTTCAGACCGACAAAGGTTTCGAAATGGCCATTCAGGCGCAGCAGGTTTACGGCGGCCACGGCTATATCGAGGAATGGGGCATGTCCCAATTCGCCCGCGACGCCCGGATTGCCATGATCTACGAAGGCGCCAACGGCGTGCAGGCGCTGGACCTTGTCGGCCGGAAACTGGCACAGGATGGCGGCAAGCACGTCATGGCCTTCTTCGACATGGTGAAGACCTTCATCAAGGAAAATGGCGGTGACGAGGCGTTCGACAAGGACTTCCTTGACCCGCTGAAATCCGCGTCAAAGGATCTTCAGGCGGCGGGGATGTTCTTCATGCAGCAAGGCATGAAGAACCCGAATAACGCGCTGGCGGGTTCGTATGACTTCATGCACCTCTTCGGTCACGTCTGCCTTGGGCTGATGTGGGCGCGCATGGGGCTTGCCGCGAAATCCGCCCTTGATGCCGGTGCCTCGGACACAGAATTCTACAAGACCAAGCTCGCGACCGGGCGCTATTACATGGCGCGCCACCTGCCAGCCACAAAGATGCACCTTGCCCGGATTGAAAGCGGTGCGGACACGGTGATGGCGCTGGAAGCCGAAAACTTCTGATCGCTTGAGGGCGGGGCCAGTGCCCCGCCTTTTTTGCATCCCGCGCAGCGCGATCGGGGGTTGCGCCCCTACCAGAGCTTCGGAACACCCGGTTCACGCTGGCAGACTGCGTCACGAAACCCACCCTCGTACGCGCCTGCCTCGCCTTTGCATCCGGCGGACATGCTGAGCGCCGAAAAGCGCAGCCGTGGCAAAACTTCGGCTGACCGAAATCCAAACTTCCGGCTGCGTGCCTTCAATTACACCCGCGCGATAGCTACATGCAGGATTATGCGATCGGGGAGGTGCGGCCAGACGCCCATGTGCAGCGGGTCTATGGCGGCACCAGCGAAATCGTGAAAGAACTGATCGCAAGGTCGATTTGCAATGGCAAACGACCGCCCCGAAAGTCTGGGGCGGACCGGGGTCACATTTTGGCATCCGGCACGCCCCGCCTGCCCACGATCAAGGACGACACCTATGACCATCCAACTGCACTGCTTCGGCGAATCCGGGAATGCCTACAAGGCGGCACTGGCTTTGCAGCTCTCCGGCCTCGAATGGGAGCCTGTCTATGTCGATTTCTTCAACGGTGCGACCCGGGCACCCGATTACCGTGAATCGCTCAACGCGATGGGTGAAGTGCCCGTGATGATCGATGGTGACGTGCGGCTGACCCAGTCCGGTGTCATCCAGCAATATGTCACAGAGAAATCCGGCCTGTTCGGCGGCAAGACCCCCGAAGAGGCCCGCGAGGTCATGCGGTGGGTGTTCTGGGACAATCACAAGCTGTCCAGCCAGGCGGGGATGACGCGTTTTCTGATGAACTTCCTGCCTGAAGATAAACGCCCGGCAGAGGTGATCGCCTTCATGCAGGGCCGTCTGAAGGCGGCTTATGCGATCCTGGACGCGCATCTCGCCGGTCGGGAATGGATCGTCGGCGACGCGCTGACCAATGCCGATCTGTGCTGCTGCGGCTATCTTTATTACCCCGAACCCTATGGTTTCGTGCGCGAGGACTGGCCCAATATCGACGCCTGGCTCACCCGGCTTAGCCAGGTTCCCGGATGGAAACATCCCTATGACCTGATGCCCGGCTCCCCTGCCGACAGGGCGTAAGAGGAGATTTCGCCGCGCGACCCTATATAACGGAATATCGCGGCGCCGCGCCCGGCCGCTGACTTTTTGTGACGGGGCGTCGTTTACGTAAAACGTCGCCACGTCACCCTTGATCGTTACCCGTTCTGACGGCCAAGTCAGAGACAACACGCGAGACCCGTAAAGGACGAACAGCATGACCGAAGCCTATATCTACGACGCAGTCCGTACGCCGCGCGGCAAAGGCCGCAAGGATGGTGCCTTGCATGAAGTCACCAGCCTGCGGCTTTCGGCGCAGGTGCTTAATTCACTGAAAGAGCGCAACGGCCTTGATGGCCACGCGGTCGAAGATGTGATCTGGGGCAATGTCACGCAAGTTGGCGAACAGGGCGGCTGTCTGGCGCGCTCTGCCGTTCTCGCCTCGGATCTGGACGAATCCATCCCCGGTCTGGCGATCAACCGCTTCTGCGCGTCCGGAATGGAGGCGGTGAACCTTGCCGCCAATCAGGTGCGCGGCGGCGCGGGAGAGGCCTATATCGCAGGCGGGGTCGAAATGATGGGCCGCGTTGCCATGGGCTCTGACGGGGCGGCCATTGCGGTTGATCCCAGCCTGGCGATGGACAGCTATTTCGTACCGCAAGGCATCAGCGCCGATATCATTGCCACCGAATACGGGTTCACCCGCGATCAGGCCGATGCGCTGGCCGTGGAATCCCAGCGCCGTGCGGCGGAGGCGTGGAAGGACAACCGGTTCGCGAAATCCGTTATCACCGTGCGCGACCAGAACGGTCTGCCGATCCTTGACCACGACGAATACATGCGCCCGGGCACCGATATGCAGTCGCTGGGCGCGCTTAACCCCAGCTTCAAGCAGATGGGCGAGGTCATGCCCGGCTTCGACGCTGTGGCGCTGATGAAATACCCGCATCTGGAGCGGATCAACCACATCCACCACGCGGGCAACTCCTCTGGCATCGTTGATGGGTCCGCGGGTGTTCTGATTGGCAGCAAGGCGTTTGGCGAGGCCCATGGGCTGACCCCGCGCGCACGCATCAGGGCCACCGCCAAGATCGGCACTGACCCGACGATCATGCTGACGGGCCCTGTGCCAGTGACCGAAAAGATCCTCGCCGATAGCGGCATGAGCATTGACGACATCGACCTGTTCGAGGTGAACGAGGCCTTTGCCGCCGTTGTGCTGCGCTTCATGCAGGCGTTCGGCGTGGGCGAAGACAAGGTCAACGTCAATGGCGGCTCTATCGCGATGGGCCATCCGCTGGGTGCCACGGGTGCTATCATCATCAGCACGCTGCTGGACGAATTGGAACGTACCGGCAAAGGTACCGGGCTTGCCACGCTGTGCATCGCCTCGGGAATGGGTGCCGCGACAATTATCGAGCGCGTGTAACCCGTGGCGGCGTCCTGCGTCAAAGATCGTGACAACGCCGGACCTGCCCCGGCCGGGCCGGTGGCGCCTTCGGGGTCGGTCTCATGACGCGGCAGATCGTGCAGGAATGGCTCAACCGCACCAGCGCGTGCTTCGTGGCGAACGATTTTGCGACCTACAAGGAGCATATGGCCTTTCCCGTCAGCATCACCACCGATGGTGGCGGAAACTGGACAATCACCGACGAGGCGATGCTGCAAAATGGCTTCGACGCATGGGTCCGGATGATGCACGAACAGCGCGTAACGCATCTGGTCCGCACGGTACGCAACTACGAAGTGATCGAAGGGGGCGATCTTTGGGCGCTTTATACCGCTGAGCTTTTGAGCAACGCGGTGCGCGTCGTTCCCGCCTACGATTCCTACTTGCGCCTGCGCAATGCCGAAGGGGGGTGGAAATGCGATCTGGTCCTGTCTGGATTGGCGAACCCCACATGGCCGGTGATCGTGCCCAGAGTAAAAACGGCCAAGAGCCCTCCGGGGGGCGCCTGGCCAGATCCCGCCCGGCCTTCTGCCGACAGCCGCTATGCGCCGTCATCGCCAGGATCAGGTGACAGCGACCGGGACCGCTCCTAGCGCCCACCTTTAGAACATGCCGCGCAACAGCGGACCCGAAACACCTCTGAACGGAGAACAAGACATGACCGATTTCACGATGGCCACTGACAGCGACGGCGTTGCCGTCATCACCTGGGACGTTCCGGGCAAATCCATGAACGTCATGTCGCTGGAAGGCTTTGACCAGCTTGAGACGTTGATTGATGACGCTCTGGCCGATGAGGCCGTGAAAGGCATCGTCATCACCTCTGGCAAGTCCACCTTCGCGGGCGGCATGGATCTGAACATCATTGCCAAGATGAAGCAAAGCGCAGGCGACGATCCTGCACGCGGGCTGTTCGAAGGGACGATGGCCAAGCACAAGCTGCTGCGCAAGATCGAACGCGCAGACATGGATGACAAGAACAAGGGCGGCAAGCCGATTGCTGCCGCCCTGCCCGGCACGGCGCTTGGCATCGGCTATGAACTGCCGCTGGTCTGCCACCGCATTTTCTGCGCCGATGACCCCAAGGCAAAGATCGGCCTGCCAGAGATCATGGTCGGCATTTTCCCCGGCCTTGGCGGCACCACGCGGCTGGTGCGCAAGATGGGCGCGATGGCGGCCTCGCCATTCCTGCTCGAAGGCAAGCTTCTGGACCCCAAGAAAGCCAAGGCCGCGGGCCTGATCGACGAAGTCGTCGAAGATCCTCTCGCCGCCGCGAAGGCATGGGTGCTGCAAGCCGGCCCCGCCGATATCGTGAAGCCGTGGGATGCCAAGGGATACAAGATGCCCGGCGGCGCGCCCTATCACCCGGCAGGGTTCATGACCTTCGTGGGTGCCAGCGCGATGGTCAACGGCAAGACCAAGGGCGTCTATCCGGCGGCCAAGGCGTTGCTCTCTGCTGTTTACGAAGGTGCGATGGTGCCCTTTGATACGGCGCTCAAGATCGAGGCGCGCTGGTTCACCAATGTGCTGCTGAACCCATCCTCGGGCGCGATGATTCGGTCGCTCTTCATCAACAAGGAAGCGTTGGAAAAAGGCGCCAACCGTCCCGATGTGGCCGATGAGCGCGTCAAGAAAGTCGGCGTGTTGGGGGCCGGCATGATGGGTGCGGGCATCGCGCTGGTATCCGCTCAGGCCGGGATCGAAGTTGTCCTGCTGGATCAGAAACAGTACGCCGCCGATCGGGGCCGCGAGTACACGGCCGGCCATATGGACAAGGGCATCGCCCGCAAGAAAGCCACGCCCGAGAAGAAGGAAGAAGTGCTGTCCCGCATCACCGCCACCACCGATTATGCAGCGCTCAAGGGCTGCGACCTGATCGTCGAGGCGGTGTTCGAAGACCCAAAGATCAAGGCCGAGGTCACGCAAGCCGTCGAGGCCGTGATTGGCGAGGATTGCATCTTTGCCACCAACACTTCGACCCTGCCGATCTCTGACCTGGCAAAGGCCAGCAAACGGCCCGAGCAGTTCATCGGCATCCACTTCTTCAGCCCGGTGGAAAAGATGATGCTGGTCGAGATCATCAAGGGCCGCGAAACCGGCACCCGCGCCGTTGCCAAGGCGCTGGATTTCGTGCGCCAGATCCGCAAGACGCCCATCGTGGTGAACGACGCGCGGTTCTTCTACGCCAACCGCTGCATCATCCCCTATATCAACGAAGGCATCCGCATGGTTGCCGAGGGCGTCTCGCCTGCACTGATCGAAAATGCCGCCAAGATGGTCGGCATGCCGCTGGGCCCGCTGCAGCTGGTGGATGAAACCTCCATTGATCTGGGCGCCAAGATTGCCCGCGCGACCAAGGCCGCGATGGGCGATGCCTATCCTGACGGCGCGGTGGACGAGGTGATCTTCTGGATGGAGGCCGAAGGCCGTTTGGGCCGCAAGTCCAATGCCGGTTTCTACAGCTATGACGACAAGGGCAAGCGGCAGGGCCTGTGGTCCGGTCTGGGCGAGCGGTATGCGCAGGCCGACGAGCAGCCTTCGCTGGTCGAAGTGCAGCACCGGCTGCTCTTTGCTCAGGTGCTGGAAGCCGTGCGTGCGCTGGAAGAGGGCGTGCTGGAAGACATCCGCGAAGGTGATGTGGGCGCGATCCTTGGCTGGGGCTTTGCCCCGTGGTCGGGCGGCCCGTTCAGCTGGCTCGACATCATCGGCACGCCTTATGCTGCCGAACGTTGCGACCAGCTGACCGAAGCCTATGGCGACCGGTTCGCCTGCCCCGACCTGCTGCGCGAGATGGCAAGCAAGGGCCAGGAATTCTACGGCCGGTTTGGTCCCAAAGCCGCCGCAGCCTGAACGATCAGCAGGGGGGCTATCCGGCCCCCCTCGCCTCTACGGGCTACGGCCTCTCCAAGCCATCCGCGGCCCGTTAGAGAGCGGAGATTGGCTTTCCCGGAGATCTGACACCCTGCCCGACAGGCTGTCCGTAAAGAAAGGCCGAGTGATTTGCGGCCTGATTTTCTGCGATCAGATTTTGACCAGATCGGTTTGGCAAAGGTTAACTGCGTTATCCGCCCAGCGACAAAGACCGTGACAGAAATCAAGAACTTCGGCACTCTGTACCCGCGGCCTTTGCATGGTGCCGCACGGGAAACGGACCAGGGGACCAGCTCATATCGCGGCGCAGTGACAAAAATACGGATGGGACAGAGATCAAACTCGGACGGCTCGGGACGTCTTTAGGCTTCCTGTTGCGCATCGCCCAGATAGATTCGTTTGAATCCTTCTATCAAACACTGTCGGAACATGGCCTGCGCCCCGGCGAATTCTCGGTACTTTGGCTGCTATACGAAACCCCCGGCATCCGGCAGGGCGCTCTGGCCCGGCACTTGCGGATCAAGCGCCCCCACATGACCAAGATGATCCAGAACTTCGAAGAGCGCGGCCTGGTCACGCGCACCGTGCCCGACAGCGACCGGCGCGGGATGGAGCTGCGCCTCACCGCCAAGGGTCACAAGTTTGTCGAGGAGAGGCAGGAGGCCTTCTTCAACTTCGCCGACAGTGAGCTGGACCGGCTGGACCCCGAGGAGGCGCAGCAGCTCATCACGCTCCTGCGCAAGTTTCTGGGGTTTTGACGCAATCCATTTGCACCAGAACCCGCGCGTTGGCCGGGCAGAGAACGACCCCGCCCAGCGAGGTCTGCCGCCTTGCGCCATTCAAACGTTGCGAATGATTTTGACCAGATCGTCGTAAAGATCGCCATTGGCCACGAGAGGATCGCCATCAACCAATGGGTCGTGACCTTCGCGGACCGGACCGACAAGCCCGCCTGCCTCGGACACGAGCAGCATTCCGGCCGCGATGTCCCAGATCTTCACTTCGCGCTCCCAGTAGCCTTCGTAGCGGCCTGCGGCGACATAAGCCAGATCAAGCGCCGCGCTTCCCGACTGGCGCAGCCCTGCGCATTCCGGCATCAGCCTTGCAATATCCTGCATCGTCGCCGGCAGGGTACGCTTTGTGCCAAACGGCACCCCGGTTGCGAAAACCGCATCCGTCATCCGGCTACGTCCCGAGACGCGCAGGCGGCGGTTGTCGTTCAGCCAGGTGCCAGAGCCTTTTTCGGCGTAGAACATCTCGTCTTTGGCAGCGTCGAAAACGACGGCCGATACGATCTGGCCCTTGTGTTCCAGCGCGATGGAAACCGCCCAATGCGGCAAGCCGTGCAAAAAGTTGGAGGTTCCGTCCAGCGGGTCGACGATCCAGCGGCGCGTCGGATCCTTGCCTGCGATCTCGCCGCCCTCTTCGGCCAGCCAGCCATAGGTGGGGCGCGCCTCAAGCAGCGCTTCCTTCAGAATTTCTTCGGAGGCCAGATCCGCTTTGGTCACGAAATCTCCGGCACCTTTGCGAGACACCTGAAGGTTCTCGACCTCGCGAAAGTCCTTGACCAAAGACCGTCCCGCCTTGCGAGCCGCCTTGATCATGATGTTGAGATTTGCACTGCCCTGCATCGCGCCGGTTCCTCATCTAATCAGGCCGCGCGTATACGCGCCCTGAACGACATTGCCAAGGGGCGTGGGCGATGGCGGCAATTGGAAGGCAGTGACATGGCAACTGTCGCCCGCCAAAATCGGCTCAGACTTCGAGCATTCCGGCCTGCCTCAAGCGGGTCTTGTCAGATTTTCAGTGCAAAAGCTGCCGGATACGCTGCCTTTTGACCGGGCTGCGTCTTTCATCCGAACCTACAGTCTTCAGTGCCGCGCAGCACAGCCCATGACGACAAAACGCCAGAAATCCTCTGAAGGATACCGTGCGCATCCATCCCCGGCCGCGGACGCCCCGACGTGCAAGAGTTGTGCGATTGTCCAGGACATAAGGCAATCAGCCTCCCAAAAACCGAAACTTTACAGTTCCTTACATGACATCTTGGCCGCAACTCGTCAAGAGAGAGCGCGGGTGATCAACACGCCTGCAAGCGCCGAAACGCCGGTCAGGACAGTTCCCCATGCCAGATCGGTCGCCACCATGTGCCAATGCCACCCCTTCAACGTTGCGAAATTGGTGAATTCGTAAGTGCCGTACGCCATTGCCCCCAACAGTGCCCCCGTGAAGAAGGCCTGCGGCGGGGCGTCCGCGCGCAGTGCAGGCAACGACACGAAATAGATCAGCCCGGCCACGTAAAAAAGGTAGAACCCGGCTGCGGCCCCAAGGTTGAGCGTTTCGCTCAGCGTGTTGCCGATGTGCCGCTCAAACAGGGGGCGCATCACCGTTTTCAGCATCACCGCGTCCAGCCCGAGGAAAACCACGGCGGTCGAGACGTAAAGGATGATCAGATGCATGGGCGCCCTCGTTTGTTGCGTGTCTTGGGTACGTAACCGGGGGGCGGGCGGATCAGTTTTCGACTGCGTGCAGGCAGGCACAAATGAAAAAGGGCGGCCACGACGGGCCGCCCTCTTCAACCGGGGCTCACGCTCCGGTCAAGGATATCGCTTCAGAAACGGTAGTTGACCGAGATGGTCGCTGTGGTTGCGGAGGCTTCGACGTCGTCAATCTCGAAATCGTCGAACTCATGGTAGAGAACTTCGCCACCGATGGTGACCTTCTCTGTGACGAAATGCTCGGCACCCAGACCGACGAAGTAACCGTTGGAGTCACCAAGATCGACGGTGTCTTCTTCAGTGAAGGCCTTGGCATAGCCGCCGGTCCCGTAAAGGAAGGTGCGATCAAGATCGACACCGGCGCGCAGACCGGCCCGGAAGACCTTGTCCAGCGTTGCGGCGCCATCTACGTCAATGTCGGCCTCGTCATATTGCAGGCCGCCACCGACAACGTAGTTGCCAAAGTCGTAGTCGTAATACGCGCGCAGACCGTAAAGGCCGCCGTCACCTTCGACGCCACCGGCGTTGTCAGTTTCGATATCACCGAAGCCCACTTGCGCACCGATCGACGGACCGGTCCAGTCATAGACGGGCGCAGGGGCCGTAACGACGACGGGCGCGGCAGGCTCTGCTTCGCTGAGCGTGTTGTCGAGGCTGCCGGCAAAGGCGGGGGCGGCGATTGCGGTGGTTGCGGCCAGCGCCGCGGCGAAAGACAATTTGGATGCAGACATATGTCATACTCCTCGTTCTAGTGTTTCCATCTGGGCGCCCGGTTCTGCCGAGCGTCTGAGGGATAAATAGGTAGAGGCTGCACACAGTTCCTTCACGCGGCAGTCACGAAACTGTGCCGTGTTCCGGGCGCAACAGAGGCTGATTTCAGCCTATGGTTTCCGTGGGTTACGGCAAGGTATGTCCGGCCCCGCTCAATGGCGCATCAAGCCTTACAGACAAGGCCCCGGCGCGTGGCCGGGGCGCGTAGAAAGCGTTGACAGGGCGGCGCAATAGTCCACCGGCCCTACGATGCAAGGGCCGAAACGGTGTAAATTTCTGGCGCCCCGGAACTTGAAGCGCTCTGACCCGCTTCCTAGTTTCCGTCGTTTTGCAGAACGCCCATGAACTCGCGCCATTCACCTTTGGACATGCCGGAATTTTCCTGGTTCACATCCTCGCCCTTCAGCATCCGGCGCACGCAATCCAGCGCGCTTGAGGACAGCGTGGCACCGCCCATGCGATAATCCGCAAAGGCCTTGTAGGCAAAGGGAACCCAGTCGGCGACGACGTCACAAATGGCATCCGCATAGACGCGGATTTCGTACTGCGCATGGGCATCGGCGCGCAGACGCAGGAAATGCAGCAGGTTGTGCAGGTCAACCTTCCAATACCATTGGGTATAGATATTGGCGGGCAGGTTCATGCGCGCCAATTCCCGCGCAAGGCCTTGCTGACCCTCTTGGCCGATCATCTCTTCGTAGTGATCATAGGCGCGCATGGCGTCGTCACGCAGGTAGCGCAGAACGCGGTCTGCCTCTTCATCGGTCAAGGCCTCGCCGCGCCCCTGATTGTTGACGACAGATTGCGCGGCGAGCGCTTCCGGCTCGGGAATGTAGAATTCGCGGTCCAGGATCGAATAGCGCGCAGAGTATTCGTTCACATTGGCCGTCCGGTGACGGATCCACTGCCGCGCGACGAAAACGGGCAGCTTGACGTGCAGCTTGACCTCACACATTTCGAACGGGGTCGAATGCCAGTGCCGCATCAGGTAGCGGATCAGCCCCTCGTCATTCTGCACCGATTTCGTGCCCCGGCCATAGCTGACCCGGGCCGCCTGACAGATCGCGGAATCGTCGCCCATATAGTCGATGACCCGCACGAAACCGTGGTCCAGCACAGGAATCGCCTTGTAGAGATGCTGTTCCATGCCGGGGGACGTCGCACGAAGCGTCTCGCGCGGAGAGCTGCGAAGCTCGTCGATTTCAGCCTGCTGATCGGGCGAGAGGGACATGGGCGAATCCTTTGGCATTAGATGAGTCGAGCCGAACCATATCTTGACGACGCAACGCGATAAACCACTAGATCAGGGAAACCGCACTTAACCCTGTGGACGTGGCCGAAACTGATCTGAACAACCGGTTGCCCACCACTTGAGGTCGGCCCGTTTACCCGCCGGATTTGTGCAGCCCGGACCCGGCGCTCTCGACATCTGCGAGGACAGCCCTATCGTGGCGAGCAGTCAAAACTACGGGAGAATGACATGCCCCTACGCTACCTGCACACCATGGTTCGCGTGAAGGATCTGGAGAAATCCATGGCCTTCTACGAGCTTTTGGGCCTGAAGGAAACGCGCCGGATCGACAATGACAAAGGGCGCTTCAGCCTTGTCTTCATGGCCCCTCCGGGTCAGGAGGAATGCCCGGTCGAGCTGACCTATAATTGGGATGGCGATGACGGCCTGCCATCCGACAGCCGCCATTTTGGCCATCTTGCCTACCGCGTCGACAATATTTACGAGCTTTGCCAGAAGCTTCAGGATAACGGGGTGACGATCAACCGGCCGCCCCGAGATGGCCACATGGCGTTCGTGCGCTCCCCCGATAACATTTCCATCGAGCTGCTTCAGGAAGGCGACGACCTGCCGCCGCAAGAACCCTGGGCCAGCATGGAAAACACGGGCCATTGGTAAGGGCGCTGGCGGTCCTGTTGGCGCTTTGCGCGGCTGCTGAGGCGACCGCGCAGTGCCGACTGGCGCTGGCATTGGCGCTCGACGTATCCTCTTCGGTGGACGCGGACGAGCATGACCTTCAGCGTCGCGGCATGGCGGCGGCGCTGAATGACCGCGACATTCGTGACGCAATCCTATCCGGCGCACCCGGTCATGTCGCGATTGCCGCCTATGAATGGAGCGGACGGGACAAGCAGGCGATGCTGCTTGACTGGACGGTGCTGGAATCCGAAGCGCAGATCGACCGCGCGGTAGCGGCCCTGCTACTGCCCGAACGCAGCCATGACAACTTTCCGACAGCGATGGGTTACGCGCTTGGATATGGCGCGACGCTTCTTGACCGCGGGCCGCGCTGCACCCGCAAAGTCCTTGATCTGTCTGGCGACGGGCGCAGCAATGAAGGGTTCCCGCCCGCGCTGGCCTATCGCCACTTTCCCTTTGAAAGGATAACCGTGAATGGCCTTGCCGTGCTGGAGGACGGGCCGGAACTGGCGGAGTATTTCGCACAGGAAGTGATCCGCGGGCCCCGCGCCTTTGTTGAGGTATCGCAGGGGTATGAAGGCTATCAACAGGCCATGACACGCAAGCTGTTTCGGGAAATCAATGATCTGGCCGTGGGGCAGGCCGGGCCGCCGTCAGCAGGCTCTCGGGGATGAGCGGGACCGCAACCCTGATGCGGCGGCTTATGGCTGGGGGTGCGCTGGTGGCGTCGCTCACTGCGGGCATCGCGCAGGCTGACTGCCGTCAAGCGCTGGCGCTGGGGCTGGATGTTTCGGGCTCTGTCGACAGCGCCGAATATGCGCTTCAGATGCAAGGGCTGGCAAATGCGTTGCTGCATCCGGAAGTGCAGGCGGCGTTGCTGTCGGATACCGCCTCCGTCGTTTGGCTGTCGGTCTTTGAATGGAGCGGCCCCACCAGCCAGCGTCTCACCCTGCCATGGACGCGAATCGACAGCGCCCCCGCGATTGCCAATGTTGCAACGATCCTGCGAGAGGCACCGCGCCCCTCGGGCGATCCTTCGACGGCGATCGGTTCCTCTATGCTGTACGGTGGTGCGCTTCTCGCCGAACAGGCCACCTGCCCCAAGCGCACGCTGGACCTCTCAGGTGACGGCAAGTCCAATACCGGGCCGCATCCGCGCGATATAGATGGTGCAGCACTTGCCGGTATCACCGTGAACGGGTTGGTGATTGGCCCCCCGCCCCCAAATGGTGACGCAACCGGCGCGGAACTTTCCGCCTATTTTCAGGCATATGTCCTGCGAGGCCCGGATGCATTCGTGGAAACCGCACGGGGCTTTGCCGATTTCGAAGCCACAATGGTGCGAAAGCTGAAACGGGAACTTCAAGGGCTGGTGATGTCCGCCCACCAGCCCTGAGAACCCGTATCAGTAGATGTATCGGATCTGGTCGGTCCAGTAGCGCTCCACCCGCCGGAGGGACCCGGTGATGTCGGCAAGGCCCTCATCGCTCAGCACGCCCTTTTCGATCAACCCGTCGGCATGGCGGGCAAAGAGGTCTGTCACCACGCCCCTTACATCCCGGCCTTTCTGAGTCAGGCGCACCCGCACAGAGCGTCGGTCGATCTCGCAGCGCTGATGGTGCATGTAACCCATCTCTACCAGCTTCTTGAGATTGTAGCTGACATTGGAGCCCTGGTAATAGCCGCGGGATTTCAGCTCTCCTGCGGTGACTTCGTTCTCACCGATGTTGAAGAGCAAGAGCGCCTGAACCGCGTTGATATCCAGCACGCCCACGCGTTCGAATTCGTCCTTGATGACGTCCAGCAGCAACCGGTGCAGCCTTTCGACCAAGGCCAGCGCCTCAAGATAACCCGCCATGAAGCCTTGTTCCGGGCCCTGCCCCATTGTCGAATGGATGCTCATAATTTTTACTCCGCCATACGCTTGTTGACTGGCAGACTCGGTCAAAAAACCGAAAAATTTGTTAAGCGACAAATTTGCTGCAATTTATGCGCTCAGGCTTGAAAATCGGGCAGCCTTCAAGCAGTTCTGGAGCCAGAAATCAGGGAGGCCCTTATGCGAATTCTTTTCACCGGCGGCTCCGGCAAGGCCGGGCGCCACGTGATACCCTATCTTCTGGAGCGTGGTCATCAGGTTCTGAACGCCGACCTGATCCCGCTGGATCACCCCGGGGTAGACAACCTGACGGTCGATCTGACGGACTCTGGCCAGGTGTTCAACGCAATGACATCGCTAGCAAATTTTGCAGAGCTTGAGCCCGGAACAGGGGTGCCGAAATTCGATGCGGTCGTGCATTTCGCAGCACTGGCCCGCATCCTGATCAAGCCCGACAACGAAACCTTCCGGACAAATACGCTCTCGACTTACAACGTCATCGAAGCGGCCGTGAAGCTGGGTATTCCGAAGGTTATCTTTGCCTCTTCCGAAACCACCTATGGCATCTGTTTCGCAGATGGCGAGGTGAAGCCGGATTATGTGCCCGTGGACGAAGAGCACCCCACAGTGCCGCATGACAGCTACGCGATGTCAAAGGTGTGCAACGAGGCGTGCGGGCGCTCTTTTCAGGCGCGATCCGGCATAGACATCTATGGGCTGCGAATCAACAACGTGATCGAGCCGCATGAATATGCCACGGATTTTCCTGCCTATATCGCCGATCCCGACCTGCGACGCCGCAACATCTTTGCCTATATCGATGCGCGCGATCTGGGACAGATGGTAGAGTGCTGCCTGCAGACGGATGGTCTGGGCTACGAGGTTTTCAACGTGGCGAATGACGACCTGTCGGTGGGGCTCAGCAGTGCCGAGGTGATCGACCGATACTATCAGGGCGTCCCTGTCAAAGGCGAGATGGGCAAGCACGAGACCATGTATTCAATCGCTAAGGCCAAGGAAATGCTGGGTTTCCAGCCAGAGCATAGCTGGCGTGATATCCTTGATGACTGACGCGAATAATCCCGCGCGGACTTGACAGGGGTCAAGGTGGACTGGCGGCGCATCGGGTAAACTCGCGGGCAACTGCCATAGCGAGGGATTGACCATGACCGCCAGTACACCACCACAGACAGAGAAGACCGACGCGCCGCAGGTCATGGTCCCCAACGGAGAGATTCCGCAGCAGTCAGATGCCGCGCCATCCCCCGAGGATGTCCGCAAGGCCTTTGAGAGCGGGCGCTACCCTTACCGCGACCGGCTGTCCCGCCGCATCTATGAGAAAGAAAAGGCTCAATTACAGGCCGAATTGCTCAAGGTACAGCTTTGGGCGCAGGAGGTCGGCGAGAAATTCGTGCTGCTGTTTGAAGGTCGCGATGCCGCCGGCAAGGGAGGCACCATCAAGCGCTACATGGAACATCTCAACCCGCGCTCTGCCCGCGTGGTCGCGCTGAACAAGCCCACCTGGGAGGAGAAGGGACAGTGGTATTTCCAGCGCTATATTAACGAGTTGCCCACCACGGGAGAGATGGTTTTTTACGATCGAAGCTGGTATAATCGTGCAGGTGTCGAACGGGTTATGGGGTTCTGCGAGCCGAGCGAGTATCTGGAGTTCATGCGCCAGACCCCGGAACTGGAGCGTATGCTCGTCCGGTCCGGCATCCGTCTTTACAAGTATTGGTTTTCTGTAACGCAGTCCGAGCAGCGCAAGCGGTTCACCAGTCGCGAAACTGATCCGCTGAAGCAGTGGAAGCTGTCACCGATCGACAAGGCCAGTCTGGACAAGTGGGATGATTATACCGAGGCAAAGGAGGCAATGTTTTTCTATACCGACACGGCAGACGCGCCCTGGACGATCATCAAATCGAACGACAAGAAGCGCGCGCGGCTCAATTGCATGCGGCACTTTCTGTCCTCGCTGGATTACCCCGGCAAAAACCCCGAGATCCTGCAACAACCCGATCCGCTGATCGTGGGCGGTGCCGGGCATGTCGTCCATCGCACGAACCATATCCTTGGCAAGGCGCTGCATCCCGACACCCGTCATGGGGCTGCCGGCTGAGGCAAGGACAGGCCGAAAGGTGCCCGCCACGCAAGGCGCGGCTTGAAACATCCGGAACGTAGGCGACTCCGGGGGGAGCGGACCGCCTGCCAGGGCAGACGAAACGGAAGGTGAGTGGTCCGTTTCTTCTGCCCACACAAATCCAGCAAGCCCATAGTGATGCGCGGGGTCCGTCGCGGCTTGCCCGCGTGTTGAAACCAGCCTAAACGCTCAGCATGGTTCAGGCGATGACGCTGCCCCAGCATATTCGGGCGATCCTTTTTCTAGGGCTACCATTGATCGGCGGACATCTGGCGCAATTCGCCATCGGTCTGACCGACACGCTCATGCTGGGCTGGTACAGCGTCGAGGCGCTGGCAGCCGCAACGCTTGCCAATACGTTGTTCTTCGTTCTTTTCATCATGGGGGCGGGGTTCGCCTGGGCCGTGATGCCCATGGTGGCGCAGTTCCACGCAAAGGGCGACGACGTGATGATCCGCCGTACCACGCGCATGGGCATTTGGCTCTCGCTGGGTTTCGCCGTTCTGGTCCTTCCGCTGCTTTGGTTTTCCGCTCCGCTCCTGCGCGGGCTGGGACAAAGCGACAGCCTGTCTGCCGCGGCGCAATCTTACTTGCGGATTGCCGGGATCGGCCTGATCCCGGCGCTGTCGGTCATGGCGCTGAAGAGCTATCTCGCCGCGCTGGAACATACGCGCATCGTGTTCTGGATCACCGCATTTGCCGCAATCCTCAACGCGCTGATCAACTACGCGCTGATCTTTGGCAACTGGGGCGCGCCTGAAATGGGCCTGCTGGGTGCGGCGGTCGCGTCGGCCATCACCAATGTAATCGCGCTGCTGGGGGTGATGGTCTATATCAGCCTCCGCCTGCCCGAACATGCCCTTTTCACACGGTTCTGGCGCCCGGATACAGAGGTACTGACGACGGTCTTTCGCTTGGGCTGGCCCATCAGCCTGACCAATCTGGCCGAGGTCGCGCTATTTGCCAGTTCCGCGATCATGATGGGTTGGCTGGGCGAAGTGCCTCTGGCCGCGCATGGGATCGTGCTGCAACTGGCCACGGCGGCCTTCATGGTACATCTGGGGCTTTCGAATGTCGCGACGGTGCGGGCCGGAAACGCGCTGGGACGAGAGGACATGGCACATCTGCTTCGTGGCGCTGCCGCCGTGGGCGGGTTGAGCGTGGCAATGTCGCTCGTCACCGTCTCGGTCTTTCTGTTTATGCCAGAGGTATTGGTGTCCGCCTTCATCGATCCCACAGACATGCGCTACGGCGCGATACTTGCCACAGGCGTCAGCTTGCTGGCCATGGCCGCGCTCTTCCAGCTTGTCGATGGTGCTCAGGTTGTGGCACTGGGCCTGCTGCGCGGCATACAGGACACCCAAGTCCCGATGATCATGGCAGCTGTAGCCTATTGGGTGATCGGCGTCCCGATCAGCTATCTTCTGGGGTTCACCCTTGGATTTGGCGGCCCCGGTGTCTGGCTCGGCCTCGTGCTGGGACTTGCCTGTGCGGCCTTGCTGATGGTGGTGCGCTTTGCGCTGAAAATGCGGGCCTTGCTACAGGGCTGAGTCCCCTGCCCTCGCTGCTCGGGCCTTTCCAGTAAAATCGACAGACGAGTGCCCCCTCGCCACCCCAGACGGGGCCTTCGTGCATCGTGCCGGGCCGCTCTTTAAAAGACTGGCCTATCTATACGCCGCACAGCCCGTACGGGGCCACGAACGGCCCTCAGCAAGACAGCCCGGAAGGCGCCTCTGCGTCAGGTCAGGTTCTCACAAAAGCCCCGGATGCGGTTGCAGGCTTCGGTCAGCGCCTCGTCGGAGGTGGCATAGCTGACCCGGAAATTGGGGCTCAGCCCAAAGGCCGCGCCGAACACCACCGCAACGCCGGTCTCTTCCAGCAGCGCCTTGGCAAAGGCCTCGTCCGTATCCAGAAGCGTACCCGCAGGGCTGGTCTTGCCGATGCATCCGGCAATCGACGGGTAAACATAAAAGGCACCATCCGGCGTGGCGCAGGTGATCCCCGGCGCCTCGTTCAGCATTTTCACCACCAGATCGCGGCGCCCCTGAAACAGCGTTCTGAACCCCGGCAGGAAATCCTGCGGCCCGTTCAGCGCCTCGACCGCGGCCCATTGGCTGATGCTGCTGGGATTGGTGGTCGATTGCGACTGGATCTTGCGCATCGCGGCGATCAGATGCTCTGGCCCCGCAGCATACCCGATCCGCCAACCTGTCATCGCATAAGCCTTTGACACGCCGTTACAGGTCAGCGTCCGCTCATAAAGACCGGGCTCCACCTGTGCAGGGGTGCAGAACTCGAAATCGTCGAAAACGAGGTGTTCATACATGTCATCGCTCATGACCCAGACATGCGGATGGCGCATCAGCACATCCGTCAGGGCCTTCAGCTCTGCGCGCGAATAGCCCGCCCCGGTCGGATTGGAGGGCGAGTTGAAGATCAACCACTTGGTCTTTGGTGTGATCGCCGCTTCGAGCTGTTCAGCGGTCATCTTGAAACCCGCCTCAAGCCCGCATTCCACGATCACCGGTGTCCCGCCGCCAAGCAGAACCATATCGGGATAGCTGACCCAATAGGGCGCGGGGATGATGACCTCGTCCCCCGGATTGAGCGTTGCCAGCAGCGCGTTGAAAAGGATCTGCTTGCCCCCGGTGGCGACGCTGACCTGCGATGGCGTGTAGCTCAGCCCGTTTTCGCGGGCAAACTTGGCGCAAACGGCGGCCTTCAACTCTGGCATCCCGTCAGGCGCGGTGTATTTCGTCTTGCCCGCATGGATCGCTGCAATCGCGGCCTGCTTGATATTGTCGGGCGTGTCGAAATCCGGCTCCCCGGCCCCAAGCCCGATGACATCGCGCCCCTGCGCTTTCAATTCCTGCGCCAAAGTGGTGACGGCGACCGTCGGAGACGGCTTGACGCGGGAAAGTGTCGCTGAAAGGAAGCTCATGGTCGCACCCGGTTTGAAGGCAATTCCCGGTTGTCTTAGGGTACGCCCAATGGCCGATCAAGCCCAATCCCGGAAGGATAGCCGATGACCGATTCGAACGACGCCTGGTATGGACCCGAAAGGGCAACCTTCGGTGACCGCGTGGCGGCCGCGCGCGAGGCGGCCAACATGACACAAAAGGAACTGGCCAAACGGCTGGGCGTGAAATTGTCCACGCTGGAAAGCTGGGAGGCCGACACGTCCGAACCCCGTGCCAACCGTCTTTCGATGATGGCGGGCCTGATGAACGTTTCGATCATGTGGCTGCTGAACGGCGACGGCGAAGGCGTCGAAGCGCCGGAGGACGAAGTGGAGATGCCCGAGGGGCTGAACGAAATCCTCGCCGATATTCGCGAAGCGCGGGTATCTTTCCGCAAATCGGCAGATCGGATGGCCAAGCTTGAAAAGCGCCTTCGCTTGCTGATGCAGGAAGCCGGACAATGATCGAACCGCGCGATATCCGCCTCAAACGCCTGACAATGCGATCCATGAGGCGCGGCATAAAAGAGATGGATATCCTGCTCTCGCGCTATGCCGATATACGGCTGGCAGAGATGGATGACGCAGAACTCGACCTTTACGAGGCGCTCCTGAATGAAAACGATCAGGACCTCTACCAATGGGTGTCAGGCCAGAAACCAGCACCAGATCGGTTTGCGGGCCTGATTGACGATATCGGACAAACGGCCTCTGCCGGGTGATGCCCGCCCCGGCTCCCAAGCCGGGGCCTCTTGCCCGATCTGTCGTCACGAAATCACGTTGCGACACAACATGCTGTGGTTCCCGGCACAAGAGATGCTTTTCCCTAACCGCATGCTCTGCCATACTGGACACAAGCAAAAAACAGCAAAAGAGCAGCAGCCATGGCCGAAGACCTCCTCTCGGGCGCCGCCCCAACCGATTACGACGCGTCGTCCATCGAAGTTCTCGAAGGGCTGGAGCCGGTACGCAAACGGCCAGGCATGTATATCGGCGGCACGGATGAACGCGCGCTGCATCACCTTGTCGCCGAAGTGCTGGACAACTCGATGGACGAGGCTGTCGCAGGCCATGCCAACCGGATCGAGGTGGAACTGCACGAGGATTACGCCATCACCATCCGCGACAACGGTCGCGGCATCCCCATCGACCCGCACCCCAAATTCCCGGACAAATCCGCGCTGGAAGTGATCCTCTGCACGCTGCATGCAGGCGGCAAGTTTTCGGGCAAGGCCTACGAAACGTCAGGCGGTTTGCATGGCGTGGGGGCCTCGGTTGTCAATGCACTGTCGGATTCGATGGTCGTTCAGGTCGCCCGCAACAAGGAGCTCTACGAGCAGCGCTTTTCGCGCGGCATTCCGCAGGGGCCCGTGGAAAAGGTGGGCGCCGCCCCCAACCGCCGGGGCACGACGGTCACCTTTCATGCGGACGAGCAGATCTTTGGCCATCACCGGTTCAAACCTGCGCGGCTGTTCAAATCCATCCGGTCCAAGGCCTATCTGTTCTCGGGTGTCGAAATCCGCTGGAAATCCGCGATCGACGATGGCGAGACGCCGACAGAGGCCACGTTCCACTTTCCAGGCGGGCTGTCGGACTACCTGACAGAGACACTGGGCAGCGCCACCGCCTATGCCGACCGCCCCTTTGCGGGGCTGGTCGATTTCAAGGAAAAATTCAACACGCCGGGCAAGGTCGAATGGGCGATCAACTGGACGCCCGCCCGCGACGGGTTCATCCAGTCCTATTGTAACACCGTGCCCACCCCCGAAGGCGGCACACATGAGGCCGGGTTCTGGGCCGCGATCCTCAAGGGCATCCGGGCCTACGGCGAGCTTGTGAACAACAAGAAAGCCGCGCAGATCACCCGCGACGACCTGACGACGGGCGGCTGCGCGCTGGTCAGCTGTTTCATCCGAGAGCCGGAATTCGTGGGCCAGACCAAGGACCGCCTCGCCACGACAGAGGCGCAACGGCTGGTAGAAAACTCTGTCCGCGACCATTTCGACAACTGGCTGGCGGCAGATACGAAATCCGCAGGCGCCATTCTGGATTTCCTTGTGTTGCGCGCCGAAGAACGGCTGCGCCGCAAGCAGGAAAAGGAAACACAGCGCAAGACGGCCACGAAAAAGCTGCGCCTGCCGGGCAAGCTTGTGGATTGCTCGGCCACCAATCGCGCCGGTACGGAACTCTTCATCGTCGAGGGCGACAGCGCCGGGGGCTCAGCCAAGATGGCGCGCGACCGGAAGACTCAAGCCCTGCTGCCGCTGCGGGGCAAGATCCTGAACGTTCTGGGTGCGGCCTCCTCCAAGCTCGGCTCGAATGCCGAGATCAACGATCTTACGCAGGCGCTTGGCGTGGGGCTTGGCACCCGTTTCAACGTCGATGACCTGCGCTATGACAAGATCATCATCATGACCGACGCGGATGTCGACGGTGCGCATATTGCTTCTTTGCTGATGACCTTTTTCTTCACCCAGATGCGGCCGATGATCGACACCGGGCACCTCTACCTTGCCTGCCCCCCGCTCTACCGGCTGACGCAGGGCGCAAAGCGCGTCTACTGTCTGGACGAGCGCGAGCGCGACGTCTGGATGGAAAAGGGATTGGGCGGCAAAGGAAAAATCGACGTCAGCCGCTTCAAGGGTCTGGGAGAGATGGACGCCAAGGACCTGAAAGACACCACGATGAACCCTGAGACGCGCAAGCTGATCCGCGTCACCATCGACGAGGATGAACCCGGCGAAACCGGCGATCTGGTAGAGCGTCTGATGGGCAAAAAACCCGAAATGCGCTACCAATATATCCAGGAGAACGCGCGCTTTGTGGAAGAGCTGGATGTTTAATAAAGTCCGCCCCGACGAACCTTTGGTACTTGTATCTGGCAGGTTTGCCCAGTTCGCCTTTGTAAACGCAGACATTAAACAATTTCGCGCTTAAAGCAGAGCTGGACGCCTTTACTCAAGCGGTGACGCTCTGGATCTAAAGGTTTTTGCAGCACAATTTAGCAGATAGCGCGAACCTTCAGTATCGGAAAATAAACTAGATACGGGTTATAAAGCCGAGCAGATGCACTGAACGAAGTTGGGCGGGCTCGCGACCCGCCCAAATATTCCGTTACGTTGGATGACTCACATTCGCGATTGCCATTCGTCGATTTCGCGCTCGGCTTCTTCTTTGGTTTTGCCGTAGCGTTCCTGGATAAGACCCGCGAGTTGCTCGCGGTTGCCGCGGGCTTCGGCCAATTCGTCGTCAGTCAGCTTGCCCCATTGTTCGCGGGCGCTGCCTTTGAATTGTTCCCATTTGCCTTCGATTTGATCCCAGTTCATGTCGTCGTCTCCTATGCCTGTTGCATTCACACAGACAACACGCGGGAGGGTCGACTTGTTCCGCCCGTTTTACCCTTCGTCGGCGGATTGCAGCTCTTGCAGATAGGCGATCAGGTCGGCCACGGGCTTGGAGGTCATGAGCGGCTGGCCGCTCCCGGTGCCAATCGCGACATCGCGGCCCCCTTCGAAATACGGGCCATAAACCGGCATTGGCGAGCCATGCGCCACCAGAGGGTCGCGCCCGTCGATGCGTTTCGCCACGCGTTCGAAAGGAAATTCCCCGCCGTTGCCCTTCGAAAGCGCTGTCAGGTCGCTCGGCTTGATGGTCAGAACCCCGGCCATCGGGCCGTTGCCATCGGCATCAAGCCCGTGGCAGGTCGCGCAATGTTGGTGGTAATGAGCCGCACCTGACTCAGCCTCCTGCGCAGCAATCGGGCTGGCGGCGAGACACACAAGAATGATCAAGGATTTCATGGAGCACCTCCTACCGCCCCAGCCTAGCGCGGCCTGCCCTGCCCCGCATTGACACGCATCAAACGCAGCAAGTCAGGCGCCGCGCCCAAGGTCAGACAGAGATCAGCCCGTCACGCACGGCGCGGATCAGGAGTTGGGCGACAGAATGCACCTTCAGTTTCCGCATCAGCGAGGCGCGGTGGCTTTCGACCGTCTTGGGACTGATCGACAGCGCGTCGGCAATCCCGCTATTGGTCAGCCCCCGCGCGATGAGTTGGAGCACTTCCAGCTCGCGCTCTGACAGGGCGTTTGACGCGTCCTCATCATCCAGGCGCTGCTGTATCTCGGGCGCGATCACCGTCTCCCCGGCTGCGATCTGTTTGATGCCCTCGCAGATCTCGTTCGGATCGGCGGATTTGACGAACATCCCGCGCACGCCCAACGCCTGCAACTGGTGCAACACGCCGGGCGTGGGGCTTCCCGTCACGATGACGCAGCAGGTCTCTGGCGACCAGCGACTGAGTTCGACGACCACCTCCAGCCCGTTCGCCCCCGGCATGGCGATGTCGAGCACGGCAATATCAGGGCGATGGGCCCGGGCCTGGGCAATCGCCTCGATCCCCGTATGAGCAACAGCCACCACTTCGAACCCGTCGATCTGTGACAGAGCGCGTTGCATACCGTCCAGCGTAAAGGCATGATCGTCAGCGACCAGAAGGGTGACTGGCATATGTCGTGGCCTTTCCAGCTAGAGGGCATACCATGCGCAAGTTCGTCCCGCTCATGGGTCTGATATATCTGGCTTTTCTGTCTGCGGCAACGGCGCTGGCACAGCCCGTCGTCGAACTGCACGGCCCGATGGAGGCCGATCAGTTGCAGGGATATGTCGCCGCCCTGCGCGATCCGACGCGAAATCTGACGCTTGAAGACGTCAAATCTGCCGAAGCAGAGGCGCAGTGGCAACGCGTCGACGCGCCCAGTGCCGATTTCGGTTACACCAAGGATGTGATCTGGCTTCGGGTCGAATTGAAAAACGAATATCCCGCCGTGTCGGAATGGCGCCTGCATGTCCGCGAGAACTTCTTTCAGGGCTTCGCCGTCTATCTGGACAGCCCCGAAGGCACCGAGCTGTTGGAAGAGCTGACCCCGTCTTCGCCCTTTTCAGACCGCGACATTGCCTATCCGGAGCTTGTCGTCCCGGTACCCCTGTCACCCGGAACAGCCGCGACCGTTTTTATCCGCTACTGGTCGGGCGGATCATCCGAAGTGAGCCTTGCCATCAGGACACCCGAAAGCTTTGCCTTGCTGGCAGAGCGCAAGACCGCGAAGAACTTCATCTATTACGGCATGATGCTGTTTCTTGTGCTTGTGTCGACGGCCGCCTTTGCCGGAACACGGCAGTTCATCTTTGCTGCCTATGCAAGCTACGCGATCTGCGGCCTTCTTTATATCATGCATGCTGATGGGAACACGTTCCGCTATCTCTGGCCGAACGCGCCGTTGTTCAACGGCTATGCGTCGGTTCTGCTTGGATCGGGGATCATCCTGTTTGGCGGCAATTTTGCGCGGCATTTCCTGCAAACCTACCTCTTCCATCCGGTGCTGGAAAAAACCCTTCTGACGATGATGGGTGCCACGTTGGTAGCAGTGGCCGCCACGCTTGTCGTGGACACGCAGGTGATCAAGAAGCTTCTGGTTCTGATGTCCTTGATCTCCATGCTGCTCTACTTTGTCTGTGGGCTGGTCGTTGCGCGGACACGTTTCACCGAGGTGCGGTTTTACGTTCTGGCCTGGGGGGGCGCCGTGGTTTCGGCGGGCATCATGACCGCACGGCATTGGCTGGGCGTGGAGATTTCCGAGGAAGTGCAGTTCGACAGCATCCGCGTGGTCCTGGTGTTGGATGCGGCGCTGATGGGCTTTGCCATCCTTGACCGGTTCAACCAGATGAAACGCAACCGCGAAGAGGCGTTGCAGATGTCCCTGTCGGAGGCACGGCGCAACCTGTCGCTCTCGGGCCGTTTGCAGGATCTGGAGCAGCGCTACGCCCTCGCGGTCGAGCTGACACGCTCCAAAGAGCGCAAGCTGGCCGATGCGGTCCATGATCTGCGCCAGCCGCTGCACGCGCTACGACTGAACGTCCGTAACCTCGTTCGCGACGGCGATGCGGCTTCCGCTGACCGCCGCCCGGCAGATATTGAAGAGACGTTCAGCTATCTCGAAGCGCTGGTGAGCCGCGAGCTGGCAAGCGCCAGCGGCCCGGGCGGGGTAGAGGTTTATTTGGAAGATGGTAGCGAGGTCGCGCGAGAGGATGAAAACGTCAGGCTGGATCAGGTGCTTGACGCGCTGCGCGACATGTTTGCCGAAGAGGCGCGCAGCAAGGGGCTCGATCTGCGGATCGTGAACAGCACCGCGCTGACGTCCCTGCCACCACTTGCGGTGATGCGGCTGGCCACGAACCTTGTGTCCAACGCGATCAAATATACCCAAAGCGGCAAAATCCTTGTCGGCCTGCGCAACAGGCCCACAGGGCCGAGGCTGGAGGTACACGACACCGGCGCGGGCCTGAGCGAAAGCGATCTGCAAACCGCCCTGGGCCGCAATGTCCGGCTTGACGGCGCCGAAATGGCGGACGGGAGCGGGCTTGGCCTGTCCATCGTCGGAGGGATCGTGAAAGACCACAAGCTGGATTTCGGCCTGCTGCCCCGAAGCGATGGCACCAGCCTTTATGTCGCCCTGCCCCCGGCAGATTGACCGCGCGCACTGACCCCACTGCCCGGCTTTTGGGGTGATCACCCGATTGGGTGCGCCCTGTGACGTATGGTAACCTTTGGCACGCAAATAGAGCTCGCCACATTTTTTTGGCGGCTTTCATATTGATTTGTTTATATTTAATGGGATTTTTGACATGGCAGCCGGACAAGAGCTCCTCGATTACAGGACCAATCTGAACCACACGCGGACCAATGTGCGCGACCTGCGGCAAGAGGTCGACAACATGCTCGACGCCGTGGAAATTGCCCAACAGGCGCTCGAAGCCGCGGGTTACGTCGAAAATCAGGCGAACGACTTTCTGAGCACCATCCGCTCCATGCAATTCTCGCTGAAGGTGATGGAAAAGGTCGGCCCGATGAAGGCTGTCGCCAAGGTGATGGACGGCGTTCTTGACCGGCTGGAGACGGCGACGATCCGTATCCGCGACAAGGCGCGCGAGCTTGACGAACGTATCGAACGTTCGGGCTGGCCGGACCGTCTGGAAAAGGCCGAAGACAAGCTTGAAGATTTCGACGAGGCGCTTGCCGTGACCAACGAAAAGCTGCTCGTTGAGCTCGCCCGGGCCAGCAATATGATCCTGGTGTTCGATTTCGTGGGTGACCCGATCAATCCGCTTTCGCGCGCGGTGGACACCACTGTAAGTCCGCTCAATACCGTGATGGAACGTTTGAACGGCGTATATGATGGCATAGAGACCGAGATCGATGACTTTCGGGCGAAATTCTACACGTCGCTGTTCTCGCCCCTGAACTCGGTCGCGTCGGCTTTTTCAAAGATCAACGACTCGCTCAGCTTTCTGTCCGGGCCCTTGAACGCGGCCTATTCTGCGCTGCGCCCGATTGAGCCGGTTCTGGATGCGGTCGGCTTCATCTACAACATCACCGTCGCGCCGGTTGTCGACTGGATCCTCGACAGCCTTGGCATCACCGATATCCTTGATCGCGTCGCGGACCGGATCGCAGATCTGATACCGGGGGCAAATGTGCTTGACCGGATCGAGGCCAATATCGACGGCGCCTTCGTCGAAGTTGAGGGTTTTCTTGATGATCTGGGCTGGAACACTGACATTGCGGATTTCATCGACGACCTGACGGATGATATCTTCGACTTCCTTGACGGTGACGCGCCCGGCGACATTCGCGGCGGCACTCAAGAGGACGACACGCTTGTCGGGCAGGAAACCGCAGATGTGCTGGACCCGGGCGCCGGAAATGACGTGGTGGATGCACGGGGCGGCAACGATGTCATCTTTGCCAGCATAGGCGACGACACGATCTATGGCGGCTCTGGCAATGACCGGCTCGTATTCGAAGACGATTTCATCAAGTATAGCTACACGCGACCGGAAGAGAACGGCCCGATGGTCTTTCTGCACGAAGGCGGCGGCCGGCAGGGCATCGAAGTTGCCCATGATGTCGAAACCTATGTCTTCAGGGACATCCAGCTGACGCAGACCCAATTGCTCAACAGCGTTTACCGTGTCACGCAATCGCCCTTTACCGGTACCGAAAAGGCGGATTTCATCTATGCGGCGGTGAACGGGCTGCACGCCTTCGGGCTTGGCGGCAATGACCGCTTCACCGGTTCGAACGGCGCGGATTCGCTTGTCGGTGGTGTAGGCGATGATGCCTTCGTGACGCTGCTTGGCGCCGATACGGTCGAGGGCGGCAACGGCAATGACACCTGGATCTACGCCGAAAACTCTGCCTCCGGCAATTCCCGCACCACCGTCGATCTGGTGACTGGTCAGGCCTGGGACGGGTCCGACCGCGACACCCTGATCAGCATCGAAAATGCCGAGATGTACGACAATCGCGACATTGATTTCCGGGGGAACGGTGCGGGCAACCGCCTGGTCGGCAATTCGGGCCGCGATTTCATTGACGGGCGCGAGGGCAATGACGTGATTTCCGGCGGGGGCGGGCGTGACCTGCTTATCGGCGGGTCCGGCGCGGACACTGTTTCCGGTGGCGAAGACAGTGACACACTTATTGCGGGCGGAACGGTCTTTGGTGGCCTTGGAGACGTCTATGACGGCAACGAAGGGTTCGACACGCTCTTTTATTCGCGCCAGTGGAACAACTACCAGATCGGACGGGACCATAGCCAAAGCCGGATTGATACGCAGGAAACATCTGGCCCGCTGCGGGTCTTCGCGGCCAGTGGCCTTATCCGCAGGCTAAGCGATGACGGCAGCACGGTCCTTGCCACGGATCGGTTCGAGAACATCCAGCGCGTCGTCGGGTCGGATATGGACGACACGCTGTTCGGGCGCCCCGCCAACTATGATGACCGGTTCTTCATCGATGGCGGCGGCGGCAATGACACGATCCGCTCCCAGGGGGCGACCGAGGCGCTTGGCGGGACGGGCGATGACCTGATCTTTGTGACCGGCGACAGAGGCTCGTTCGATGGCGGCAGTGGCGAGGATACGCTCGACACCCGGCTCATCGACAATGCCCGCTGGTCGATCCGCCTGTCCGGGTCTCTGGGTACGCGCATCAGCGCGGCAATCGCCGACGAATCCGGCGATCTGGGGTCTTCCTCCGCCAATGGCAGCACGACGACAACCGTGTTTGCGCGCGGGAACATGACGGATTTCGAATACCTCTACCTCGGTGACTTCGCCGATGAGGTCTATCTTGATGGCAACGAGGATATGACGATCTATGGCGGGGACGGTGAGGACCGTCTGGTCCGCGCCAATTCCAATGATGGCAGCGCCGAAGCGATGCTGTTCGGCCAAGGCGGCGACGACTACCTTGAGCTGAGGATGGACGGAGAGATCTACGGCGGCGCGGGGGATGACGAGCTTCGCGTCAACGCCTCGGGCAGCAAACACTACGTGCATGGAAACCAGGGCGACGACTATATCTACGTTGATCGCATGGAAGGCACGATTAACGGTGGTGTGGGCTATGACACGCTGGCGCTTGATGCAAACCCGAGGCTGGTCAGGCAGGTACAGCTGAACCTGCGCACCGGGGAGTTGCTGACCCCCGGTGACATAAACGGGATCGAGGCGACCGTTCTGAATGTCGAAGAGGTGATTGGCGCCGAGGATATCGCCGACCACGTGATCGGGCGCGACATCGGCGAACGGTTCATCGGGTTGGGCGGCAGCGACCTTCTTGAAGGCAATGGCGGCAATGACGAGCTGGTTGGCGGGGACGACCGCGACACCCTGCTTGGCGGCGTGGGCAATGACGTGCTGCACGGTGGCGCGGGCAATGACACGCTGGATGGCGGCACCGGGCGCGACACGGCCTCTTATGCCAATGCGGTGGTGCGAAACACGGATGGCGACATAGGTGCGGGGGATTTCGGCAACGTCACCGTTGACCTGGAGCTGATGACAGCCACTGGCGCGCAGGGCTCCGACCGGTTGCTGAACATCGAAAACATCATCGGCAGCGCGGGCAATGACCGGATCATCGGCGACGGCATCAATAATGCCCTGTCGGGCGGGGCGGGAAATGACACGCTGATCGGCGGTGGCGGTCACGACGTGCTGGTTCTGGGGCTGGGCGACGATCTGGCCTATGGCGGCGACGGAAACGACACTTTCGTTCTGGATCAAGGCAATACCACGCTCTTCGGGGGCGCCGGCACGGACACGCTGGACCTTGGGAACCTCGATGGCGACATCAACATTGACCTCGTGGCCGGCACCTATTCGGCAACGCTTCGTGTCGATCAACCCGTCTGGGACGATACCGGCACCCGCGAGGCGCGCGTCTTCAACGGTCAGGTCATGACGCCTGAGCTGGTGGAGGAAGCGAACCCCACCTTCTCCAACTCCGCCGATGATGCGACCCGTATCCTGCCCGATCCCGGCAGCGACGAAGCCGAAGCGTTCTCCATCCGGTATATCCAGGTGGATCGCAGCTTTACGGGTGAACTTCACGACATAGAGCGCGTGATCGGCGGCACGAGCGCGGCAGTAATTTCCGGCACGCTCGGCAATGACGTGATCGACGGTGGCAGCGGGGCAGACCGGCTGCAAGGCGCGGCCGGCCGCGATGTGCTGCGCGGCAATGACGGCTCCGACACGATCAGCGGCGGTGATGGCAATGACAAGATAATCGGTGGCTCCAGCACGAAGGACCGGCGCGATGTCATCTTTGCCGGAGATGGCCATGATAACGTCGAAGGCGGCTACGGCAATGACAGCCTTTACGGCGGGTCCGGCAACGATACGCTTTCGGGCGGGTTTGGTGCAGACACCGTGTACGGCAATGACGGCGATGATGTACTCAACGGCGCGGCCTATTCGGACCGGGTTTTTGGCGGCAACGGGGACGACTTCCTGAACGGGGGGTTCGGCTTCGACCGACTGAGCGGTGGTGCGGGGGCCGACCGGTTCTACCATGTTGGCCTGAAGGGGCACGGCACGGACTGGGTCAGGGACTATAGTGCGCAGGAAGGCGACCTGCTTGTCTTCGGGCGCCGGGCAGATGTCGACGATTTCCGGGTCAACTACGCCCAGTCCGCCGGGGCGGGCGGCGATGCACGGGAGGCATTCGTGATCTACGAACCCAGCGGGCAGATCCTTTGGACGCTGATAGATGGTGGCGCCCAGTCCGAGATCAACCTGATGCTGGGCGGCCAGATCTACGACATCGCCTGACTGAACCCAAGATCAGGCAGGGGCAATGGACAGGATCCTGTGCCCCTGCCCTCTTGGTGTCAGGGCGGCACGGCACAGACCGTGGCCAAGCAGATTTATCGTCTGGGGCCCCCTCGCCACGAAACCTATGCCAGACGGCGCGGCGGATTTGCCCGGTCACACGCAGCTCAGCGGTGCCAAGGCATCCCGCCACCGCACGAAAAAGACCCGCGCAAAAGCGCAGGCCCTTTCAGGTTACCCGGATGGCCGGGAATGCCGGTTCAAACCGCGCGCAGGGTGGGTCGGTGATTGCCCGGAACGCTCAGGTCCGAAACGGGACAGCCGTCGACCAGAACCTCTGCCCGCAGCACGCCGTTCGACTGGGGCCGCGCCGAGATCCGTACGCATTTCCCGTCGAACGAGAAGAACCCAAGATCGCCTTGCGCCTCCCGCGTCTCCACAAGTTCCGACAGCAGCGCAATCGCGATACGCTCGCCCTTGCGCAGGGCGTTGAGATTCTCGAAATGGAAGTAGCCGCCGGTGACCAGACGCCCCAGCACAACGTTGGACGCCAGCTTGTCCAGATCCGCCGAAAGGCCCGGCCGACGTGGCATCATGTTGTTGGTGGGTCCGCCAGTGCCAGCCCTCGAATGTCCCGAGGGGCCAGAGAACGGACCGGCGTAGACCGCCTTCAGGATGGTCACGCAAGCCCCTGCAACGGTGCCTTGCGCCTGCGCATCCGATGGGTGCAGCGGCAGGTCATCGCGCAGCGTCATTGGCAGCATCAGGTTTTCGCGCATCCGCATTGCCGGGGACACGCGCGGATCGGTGTCCTGCTCATCGGCCACGCTGATCGCGCCGGAACCGTCCGCGCCATTGCGGCTGTGGACCCACATCAACAAACGGGGCGCAAAGCGGCGCAGCTCTTCCAGAACCTGCCTGGCCACCCCCTCAGAGGCATTGCCCGCAGGGTCCTCTCGTCCGGTCATCAGGGAAATGCGCGCGGCCAGAACCGCAGGGCGACGCAGGCGGTCGGCCTGTGCAGCCTGCGCCCTTGCGGCTTGGGTGGACAGTGAAACGGCCTCTGCGATCAGAGCCATCAGTTCCGCGCCTGCCCAGCCACGACCGGACAGGGCCGACACCGGCGCCATGTCCTTTGCTGCCATCGACAGGGCCAACGCAAATGCCGCGCGTCCCGGCGAGGCGAGATGCCCCAAGGCCGCCAGATCGCACAGCGTTTCCGGCACTTGCCCGGAAAGCGCTTTGGCCTGTTCGCGGTTCGCGTCCAGCCAGTTCTGCCATGTCAGCACAGACGCGCTCTGGCTTGGCATCGCCTCAAATGCGGCATCCAGACCCGACCCATCCGTGCCGGGCTGCGACGACGCAAGACCGGGAAGCAACTGCGACAAGAGCGGTCCGCGCGTGTCGCCATGCGTCATACCGCGCAGAAGCATCCTCAGGGTCAGCTGGCCATCATCGTTCCAGCGGCTCGCACGGCGCTCAATTTCTTCGGTTCCCGCCGTCAGAGTGGACGAACCCTCTGCCCGGGGAGCAAGGTAGGGAATGGAGTGGCGATCCAGCCAAGGCAAGCTGCGCAGCTCGCACAGCATCTCGTGAAGCGAAAAGGAGGTCTGCGCATCGATACGCAGGTTGAAATGCGGGTTCTCAAGCTCTGCCAGCGGGACCTCGCGCAGCAGCGACAAAGCATAGATGACGGCCATTTCCGCCGCCAGTTCCGACGGGCCCACATCGGCATGTACCGGCCGCGCGGCCCGCGCTCGACGCGCGCTGCGGAAGGCGTCCTCGCCGCATGTGCCTTCGATCACGCGAAAACAGGCTCGCCTATGCTGGGCATGGTCAGTCAGGTAGGTCATTGGTCTTCCCCCGGATCGTCTTTGGTGCCCTGACGGTTCCCGGCTGGACCGGAATGCTGGCGCGACTTTTGCCGAAAGCGGCCCGCCAAGGCGTAAATTCTTTCTTACTCTTCCTCTTCAGTCTGCCCCCGGTCCGTGATCCCACAGTGATCATACTGTGAAAATGTCGTGATCCACCCGAAAATTCCGTAGCGGCACCTACTATTTCCGCAGAGGTGAGCCGTGAATAATTCGCAAAATCTCTACAATTGCTTGACCCAGCGGCATTTGGTCGAATTTTCTGGCATTATCGATTTGAACCGATCGGAGACCGCATGACATTGCACTGGACCAAAGCCGAATCGGGACAGCTCTGGGATGCCTATCTGGACTGGTCGCAACTGCTGGAACGTCGGCGCTCGGCGTTGCTCCCGCCTCAAGAAGGGGTCTGGTACGAACCCATCTTCATCCGGCTCAACCCGAGCTGCGCGGCGGCGGGCATAGAGACGCGCAGACAGGCTTTGCTTGCCATCGTGAACACGGTCGGCGGTTCTCTGGCGATGGAACCGCACGAGCTGGAGGTTCTTTGCAACAGGGTCAATGATCCAGCGCGGGATGCCGGGCTTCCCGACGAATACGCGCTGTACCGCAGGCTTGACGCCTTGAGAGAACCCGCTGAGCGCGATGATGATCTGTTCGCAGTGCTGGATGTCGGAAGCCCGGTCATGCTGGACGACGCGACGCCGGACCAGATGCGCGACCGCGCCGCCGCTCTGGCAGTGCCGACCTGCAAGGACAGGCCGATCGTGGCAATCATCGACGACGGTATCGGCTTTCTGAATACGCGGTTTCGCAGGCAGGCAGAGGATGGCAGCCAGCGCACCCGGTTTCACGCGATCTGGTTGCAGGCGCTCGAAACCCGGCGCAGCGAGGCCGAAGAGGCACCCGCGATCCGCCTTGGCCACATGTTGGAGGCGGCAGAGATCGACAGCTTGCTGGCAAAAGGCCATGCGTTGGAGGAGCAGGCGGCCTATGCAGCACTGCACGAGACGCTGTTTCCCGCAGGTGCGCGCCGCAGCTGCGAGTTTTCCCAAAGCCACGGCACGCATGTCCTTGATCTTGCGGCCGGTGCAGACCCCGGAACGGGCGATCCGGTCGAAAACTGGCCGCTTCTTGGGGTGCAACTGCCGCCCGAAGCCATTGAGGATACGACCGGCACCCGGTTCGAGAGCTACCTCGTTCAAGGCATGCGCTGGATCCTGCGTCAGGCGGCAAAGGTCGATCCGACCGCCCCGGTCATCATCAATATCAGCCTTGGCATCCTCGCCGGGCCGAAGAACGGCACCCGGTTCGCAGAATACCAGATCGCGCGTGAAGCGCGGTATTGGGAAAGCGTCACGGGCCAGAAGGTGCGCGTTGTCTACGCGTTCGGCAACCATTATCGCAGCCGGCAGGTCGCCTGCTTTGATTATCCGCCAGAAGAGCCGCGCTTCGCGACTGACCGCAAGATCGAGTGGCGGGTGCTGCCCGACGACCTGACAGCCTCTTACCTGGAGATCGGCAGCGGGTTGGATGCTGACCTTCTGGAAGTATCGCTGACCGCGCCGGACGGGGTATCCTCGGGCTTTGCGCCACTGTCCGAGGGCGGCTTCAGATCGCTGGTCCGGTCCGATGGCGCCCCGGTGGCGCGGATTTACCGCACGCCTGCGCATCGGCTTGACGATCAGACGGTCTGTTCTTCGACTTATGTCCTCGCCCTGGCCCCTACCCAGACGATGCTGCCCGGCGTCCCGCTTGCGCCCTCCGGAGGCTGGACCGTTGGCCTGCGCTACAAGGCGCCGCAAGCCGCAACGGTGCATCTTCAGATACAGCGCGACGACAATTCACCGGGCTACCGCCAGGGCGGGCGACAATCCTATTTCGACGCGCCAGATGCCTATGGCTGGGACGATGAAGCACAGGACAATGGCGGGCTTTTGCCCGACTGCGCCATCACCCGCACCGCAAGCCATTCCGCATTGGTTACCGCCGCAAATCCCGGCGGCGGTCCGGGCACCGCGCGACAGGTGTTCACCGCAGCCGCAGCGGAAGACATGCCTGCGATGCGCGACTATCGCGCGGCCGTCTACAGCGCGCAAGGCGCGGGAGATTGGGCGGTGACCGCCCCTGTGGTTGCCACCGTGGCAGAGGATGGCCGCGCCCTTGCCGGGGTGTTGGCGACGGGGACCATTTCGGGCAGCACCCGAGCGATGGGCGGCACCAGCGCCGCCGCCGGAAGGCTGTCCCGCGCGCTTGGCCATTCCGCAGCCCGGCTTGGGCAGGGCGACACGCACCTGTCTGACCTTGCCGTGCCCATCCGCGCCTTGCCACAGCAGGATGCCCGTCTGGGCCACGGCGTTCTGATCCCTGATGAAGGCACGCGTGCCCGGCGCGGCGATGCGGGCAAACCCTTGAGCGGCACGGCCTGACCGCAACCGGTCAGACTGCCCAAGGAAAAGGCCGGACTGTCGCGAGACATATCCGGCCCAACTCTTTAAAGACCCTGGTAAATAACCGTTTGACCGCACCGCCAAAACTGATAGGTCACCACTCCTTTTGCGCCGCCGTCCACATCTCGGACACCCAAAGCGGCACATCCACATCATACGGTCCGACAGTGGATAACTCGATCACATTCGTGTTATCCAGCACCTCTCCGAGGATCGTCAGATTGAAATCGCCTGAATATGAGGCACCGCGAAAGCTGCGTGCTGGCGTATTGTCGGATTTGTCCATCCAAGAGATCAACGCCTGCGCCAATGTCATACCCAGGATCGCCCCGGCCAAGCTGTCTGTCGGGAAATGCACACCTGCAACCGTCCGGTTGTTGGCGATCCGTGCCGCGTGGCGGAACAGTTCGTTCTGGTCCTTGATCGCCGCAACCGGATCGAACGGACCGGGATAGAGCAAACGCGTCAGCAAGGTCGCCACGGCAAACGCCTCTGTCGCGTGGCCGGATGGCCAGCTGCCATGACCCGGCGTCTGGATGACGGGTTGCACCTCGTAGGACATGGTGATCGGGCGGGCCACGTCAAAGCCCATCTTCAGCGGCATCTCGACATGGGTACAAAGCCGCAAAACGGCCGCAGCAAGCCAGTGTGACCACTTGGTCGCATCCGGGTGCATGTAGCCGACAGACCCGTAGAAAGACAGGATATCCGAGGTCTGGACCTGAATCTCCGCCAACCGGTCAAGCCGCAGGTCCGCCGCCGTGCGCAGGTAATGCAGCTGCTCGTCGGCCGTGAACTGGTCTGTCGGTTTTTCCAGCGTCACCAATGGCATGCCCTGAAAGCTCAGGTTGCCTGTCGTGTTGGCGCCGGAATGGTTTGCAAAATCGACGCCAAACAGGGATTGCAGCGCCTGATCCGTGACGGCACGACGCGGGAAACTGTCCAGCCGCCTGAACGCCTCCCAGCTGTTTCCTGCCGGGGTCGGGCTGCGCGACGCTGCACCTTTGGGCCAGTATTGCTGGGTGCCATCGCGCGCCATTGCAAGGGCAAGGCTCAGATAGGGTGACGCCGCCCCGCCCGCATGGGCTGGCCCTCCCTGCCCGCCTTGTCCGCCCTGGCCACCTTGTCCACCCTGACCTCCCTGGCCGCCTTGACCTCCCTGGCCTCCGTAAATGGTCATAGAAAAATCCCCTGTTGCTAATTAATTATTCAGAAAGCTGCATACTGACAGCATGCGCGGTCAAACCTCTTTGAACAAGCGGTCAGGTTTTTCACGCATGATTCACGCCAGTTGCCGTAGGGTAGAGCGGATGATACGGTAACGCCTTGAAAAGGCGCGGGGCGATATGGCTCTTTGCGCCACATATGGACCCATGCCGATGGCCGAGACGGCAGAGAAAGTTTCGATTGCGATGGTCGGCCCGTTGATCGTCAGCGGACCGGGTGGGGTCGTCCTGACCCCGACAGGTGCGAAGAACCAGGCGCTGATTGCGCTGCTCGCGCTTAGCCCGGGCATGTCCCGATCCCGCCGCTGGATCGAAGACAAGCTGTGGAGCACGTTCGGCGCCGAACAGGCAAGCGCGAACCTGCGGCAGGCCCTGACCAAGCTGCGCGCCGCCCTTGGCGATGCCTCCGGAATTCTTCTGAGCGACCGGCTGAACATCTCGCTGGATCCGGCCCGCGTGAGCGTCGATGTGCTGCAACCCGATCTGCGGCTGGATCAGCCCCGCGACCTGCTTGAAGGGCTTGATGTTCGCGACCCGGAATTCGAAGATTGGCTCAGGGAAGAACGCGCGCAGCTTCGCGCCCGTTATGATGCGGTGCGCCCATCGGAAGCCAGAGGCATCCTGATCAATTGCCGCGCTGACGGGCATGGCTCTGCAACCTCTGCCCTGATCGGCGAGGTGCTGGCCAACCAGATCGGCGAGAATATTGCCGAACATGTGCGGGCGTGGCGGCAATCCGGGCGCCCGATTGATGCCGGCAAGGACGATCACCGCGATCTGGACGTGTCCTGCGATCTGCTGGATCAGGACGGCAACTCTACCGTCTTTGTGCGCGTCGGACACGCGCCTTCCGGCAAGATCCTTTATTCAAAGCTGCATAAACTCGACGGCCCCGACGACATTCTGGGCACCTCTCGCGATATCGCCACCCTTGTGTTCGAGGCCGCGGACAGGGTGGTCGGCAAGCTCCCCCTGATGATCGAGAATGCCCGGCCGGAAGCGCGGGCCACAGCCCTGTCGCGGCTGGCAATGTACCGCATGTTCAGCTTTGAGCCCGACGCGCTGCGCGAGGCCGACAGCCTGCTGCGGCAGGCGCATGACGTGGACAATAACGGGCTTTATCTGGGGTGGCGCAGCCTGATCCGGTCAATCCAGTTCATCGAGCTGCTGGAGACCAATCCCGATGCCCTCAAGGAAGAGGCAGAGGCGCTGAACCATCAGGCGTTGGAGACGGGCGCCGACAATGCTTTGGTACAGGCGCTGATCAGCCAGGTCCGGGTGATGACGCTGGGCGATGCCGCAGGCGGGATCGATCTTGCCGAACAGGCGGTGGCGCGCAACCCAAGCAACGGCTTCGGATGGCAGGCGCTTGCCGCCGCCAGCATGTTGGCCGGACGCCCGGAAGATGCGCTGCGCCATTCCGAACACGGCCGTGCCATCGCGCGCTTTTCGCCGTTCAAGCATTGGTGGGACCTGTATCACTGCATCATCAGCGTCGCCTGTGGCAATCCACATCAAGCGATCGAAGCAGGCGAGGCAGCCGCCCGCGCAGCCCCCAGCTTTCGGCCGGCGCATCGGCACTTGCTCGCGCTCTATGCAATGGATGGTCAGTTCGAAAAGGCGCAGGAAACCGCGACCCGGCTGACGCGGATCGAACCCGGCTTCACGCTCGACCGCATCCTGAATGACGACACTTACCCGGTGCGCACCCTGCGCAATACCGGCATGCTGGAACCGATCCGCGCTCTTCTCTAGGTCGCGGCGGATGCCCGCTCTGACCTGCGCGTCCCCGCGGTAACGCCGCCCGACCATGCGTGCTGACCAACGATGCGACGTATCACCATCATATTTCGGGGCGATAATGCCGGGATGCGGGACCTTTGCATTGTTGGAAACCGGACGCGTCAATCTTCGGGCCGGACATCCAGCAATTTCCGGATCAGGCCGGCTTTGGAAATCTCTCCGACAGTCTCGCCACCCTCGACGACCGCAAGCGGCGTGTCCTGGTCGACAATGCTGCGCATCGCCTCTTCCACGGTTGCCAAAGCGTCGATCCGGTGCGTTGCCCGCCCTGTCAGCGGCTCCATCACATCCGCCGCGGTAAGCACGCCAAGCGGATTCATGTTGGCCACGAAATCGGCGACATATTCATTGGCCGGGTTGGTGAAAATCTCTTTCGGAGTGCCGTTCTGGACGATCCGCCCGCCTTCCATGATCGCGATATGGTTGCCAAGCCTGAACGCCTCATCAAGATCGTGGCTGACGAAAATGATGGTGCGGCGAAGCTTTTGTTGCAGGTCGAGAAGTTCGTCCTGAAGCCGCGTCCGGATCAGCGGGTCAAGCGCCGAAAACGGCTCGTCCATCAGCAGGATGGGGGCGTCGGTGGCAAAGGCGCGGGCCAGCCCGACGCGCTGCTGCATCCCGCCAGATAGCTCGCCAACCTTGCGGTCGCCCCAGTCGGCCAGCCCGACCAGTTCCAGCTGTTCATCGACCTTGGCGCGCCGTTCCTTGCGGGGCAGACCGGCCAGTTCCAACCCCAGCCCGACATTCTCGTGGACCGTCCTCCAGGGAAGCAGCCCGAATTGCTGAAACACCATCGCGACGCATTCGCGGCGCACGCGGCGCAGATCCGCGATACCCGAATGGGTGACATCGCAAGTCCAGTCGCCGTCATGTATCGTGACACTGCCGCGCGCCACCGGGTTCAGCCCGTTGATCGCACGCAGCAAAGTGGACTTGCCCGACCCCGACAGACCCATCAGGACGAGGATCTCCCCTTCCTCAACGGTCAGGGAGCAATCATGCACGCCCAGAACCTGTTCGGTTCGGGTCTGGATCTCGGCCCGGTCAAGCCCCTCATCCATCAGCGGCAAAGCCTTTTCGGGGGCGTTCCCGAAGACGATGGAAACGTTGTCGATCTTGACAGCAGCGGTCATTTTCGGGCCCCCACGTTGAGCATCCGGTCAAGGATGATGGCAACCACGACGATGACAAAGCCGCTTTCGAACCCCAGCGCCGTGTTCACCTGATTAAGCGCCCGGACGACCGGCACTCCCAGCCCGTCCGCGCCCACAAGTGCCGCGATCACCACCATCGACAGTGACAGCATGATGGTCTGGTTCAGCCCCGCCATGATCTGCGGGAAGGCATAAGGCAGTTCGACCTTCAGCAATGTCTGGCGGGGTGTTGCGCCAAAGGCCCGCGCCGCCTCCAGCAGCGCCTGCGGTGTCGAGGACACGCCAAGCCATGTCAGCCGGATCGGGGCGGGCAGCACGAAGATCACCGTGGCGATCAATCCGGGCACCATGCCGATGCCGAAAAAGACGATTGCAGGGATTAGGTAGACGAAGGTCGGCAGGGTCTGCATCAGGTCCAGCACGGGCCGCATCGCGGCATAAAGCCGTGGCCGGTGCGCCGCAGCGATGCCAATCGGCACGCCCAGCCCCATGCAAACCACGCAGGCCGACAGGACCAGCGTCAGGCTCTCGGTGGTTTCTTCCCAGTAGTCCTGATTGATAACGAAGAGAAAGCCCACCGCTACGAACAGGCAAACTTTCCAGCTGCGTTGCAGCGCCCAGGTCAAAGCGACGAAAACCGCGATCACGATCAGCGGGTTCGGGGTTTGCAGCACCCACAGGATGCCGTCGATCATCGCCTCCAGCGTGTCGGCCAGGAAGTCGAAGAAAACGCTCCCCTTTTTCTCCAACCACTCAAAGCCACTCCCCGCGAGCTTTCCCACGGGGATCTTGTTTTCCGTCAACCAGTCCATCGGGCCATCCCTGTTCGTGACCGCGCAGAAAATGCCCCGCACGGCGGGCAGACCCGGATCGGGACTGCCCGGATTGCGGTTACTCGCTCAGCGCGGCGCTGACGGCGGCCAAAGCGTCGCCACCATCCATCGTGGTCACCCCGTCCAGCCAGGCCGCATAGGCATCTGCATTGCCTGCCAGCCATGCGCGTGCGGCATCTTCGGGATCTTCGCCGTCATCAAGGATGGCGCCCATGATCTCGTTTTCCATCGCCAGCGTGAATTCGAGATTTTGCAGCAGCTTGCCCACGTTGGGGCAGGCCTCGACGTAACCGGCCGTGGTGTTGGTGTAGACCGTGGCACCACCAAGGTTGGGGCCGAACCAGTCATCGCCACCTTCCAGATAGGTCATGTCGAAATTGGCGTTCATCGGATGCGGCTCCCAGCCCAGGAACACGACAGGCTCGTCGCGCCCCGACGCGCGTGCAACCTGCGACAGCATCCCCTGTTCAGAGCTTTCGACAACGTCGAACCCGTCAAGACCAAAGGCGTTGTCGGCGATCATGTCCATGATCAGGCGGTTGCCGTCATTGCCGGGCTCGATGCCGTAGATCTCGCCATCCAGCGCGTCCTTGTGTTCGGCGATGGACGCGAAATCCGTGATCCCCAGCGCCGCACCTGCCGCATTGGTGGCCAGCGTGTATTTCGCCCCTTCAAGGTTGGCGCGGACGGTATCGACGGTGCCCGCCTCGCGGTAGGCCGCGATATCGGCCTCCATCGTGGGCATCCAGTTGCCCAGGAAGACATGAACGTCACCCTCTGCCAACGCGGTATAGGTAACCGGAACGGACAGGACCTTTACATCGACGTCGTATCCCAGCGCTTCCAGCACGACGGCTGTTGCAGCGGTGGTTGCCGTGATGTCGGTCCAGCCCACATCGGACATGACAACCTCGTCACATGCGGCATAGGCGATGCCCGCGGTAAGTGCAAAAATGGATGCAGCAGTTGCCAGCTTCATTCGTTTCTCCCTGTCGGACGCTTCGTCCCGTTTACTGATTGACCAGTTAATCAATCACTGATTAGGGTCAATTTGACAACCGTTTTCTTGGCAACCGGGTAGACAGATGGGAATCGAGGTCAGACGCAAGAGAGAGCTCGTGATCGCCGCGATCGAAGAGATCGGCGCGCAAGGGTCGCTTGACGTCACCGTCAGCAAGATCGCCCGGCGGGCCGGTGTCTCTTCGGCGCTGGCCTTTCACTATTTCGGCGACAAGGACCGCCTGTTCCTGTCGGCCATGCGCTATGTGCTGACAATCTACGGCGCCGAAGTGCGCGCCGCGCTGGCCAGGGCGGAAGGGCATGATGCCCGGCTGCGCGCCCTCATCCATGCCAGCTTTACCCCGTCCAATTTCTGCACGACCGCAATCGCCGCCTGGCTGAACTTCTACGTACTGGCCCAACGCTCACCTGAGGCGAAACGCCTGCTCAGGGTCTATCAGCGCAGGCTGCATTCCAACCTTGTGCATGACCTCAAACCGCTGACCGGGGCAGAGGCGACAGCCATAGCAGAGCGTATCGGCGGGTTGATCGACGGGCTGTACCTGCGCTTTGCCCTGACCCCTGCTGGGCTGAATGGCGAAAGTGCCACGGCGCTTGTCCTGTCCGCCCTGGACCACGAAATCGGAGCTGCCGCATGACAAAACCCAATATCCTGATCCTGATGGTGGATCAGCTGAACGGCACGCTCTTTCCCGATGGCCCCGCCGATTTCCTGCACCTGCCCAACCTGACAAAGCTGGCCGAACGGTCGACCCGTTTCAAATATGCTTACACGGCCAGCCCGCTTTGTGCGCCGGGGCGGGCCAGCTTCATGTCCGGGCAGCTGCCATCCGTCACGGGCGTCTATGACAATGCGGCCGAGTTCCCCTCGGACCTGCCCACTTATGCGCATCACCTGCGCCGCGCGGGCTATCACACATGTCTGTCGGGCAAGATGCATTTCGTCGGTCCCGACCAGATGCACGGCTTCGAAGAGCGGCTGACAACCGACATCTATCCGGCTGATTTCGGCTGGACACCCGATTACCGCAAGCCGGGCGAACGCATCGGCTGGTGGTATCACAATATGGGCTCCGTCACCGGGTCGGGCGTGGCCGAGATCACCAACCAGATGGAATATGATGACGAGGTTGCCTATAACGCGACCCGCAAGCTCTATGACCTCGCGCGTGGCAAGGATGACCGCCCGTGGTGCCTGACCGTCAGCTTCACCCACCCGCATGACCCCTATGTGGCGCGGCGGGAATTCTGGGATCTTTACGAGGATTGCGCGCATCTGGAACCGCAGGTCGGTGCCATCCCCTATGACGATCAGGACGCCCATTCCAAACGCATCTTCGATGCCAATGACTGGCGCAGCTTCGATATCACCCGCGCAGACATCCGCCGCTCGCGCCGCGCCTATTTCGCCAATTGCTCCTACCTGGATCAGAAGATCGGAGAGATCCTCGACGTGCTGGAACGCACCCGGCAAGAGGCGATCATCGTTTTCGTGTCGGATCACGGCGACATGCTGGGCGAGCGTGGACTTTGGTTCAAGATGAGCTTCTTTGAAGGCTCCTCCCGCGTGCCGATGATGATCTCTGCCCCCGGCATGGCGCCGGGGCTGGTCACCGATCCCGTGTCCAATATCGACATCTGCCCAACGCTTTGCGATCTGGCAGGCGTGTCGATGGAAGAGGTGGCCCCCTGGACACAGGGCGAAAGCCTTGTTCCCCTTGGAAAAGGTGCCACCCGCGACACGCCCGTGGCAATGGAATACGCGGCAGAGGCGTCTTACGCACCGATGGTATCGCTGCGCTATGGCAAGTGGAAATACAACCGCTGCGCGCTCGACCCCGATCAGCTCTTTGATCTGGAAAACGACCCGCACGAGCTGACCAACCTCGCGAATATGCCTGCCCATGCGGGCACGCTGGCCACGCTGCGCGCAAAGGCCGACGCCCGCTGGGATCTGGACCGCTTCGATGCCGACGTGCGCAAAAGCCAGGCCCGCCGCTGGATCGTCTACGAGGCATTGCGCAACGGCAGCTACTACCCGTGGGATTACCAACCGCTTCAGAAAGCCTCCGAGCGGTTCATGCGCAACCACATGGATCTCAACGACGTCGAAGAAAACCAGCGCTTCCCGCGCGGCGAATGACGCCTATCTGAAAGGCCCCCTTATGACCTACCCGACCCAGCCCACCGCCAGCCATTACATCAATGGCGCTTACGTCGAAGATGCCTCAGGCACGCCGCTTTCGGTGATCTACCCCGCTACCGGGGCCGAAATCGCGCAGCTTCACGAAGCATCGCCCGATCTGGTGGATAGCGCGCTAGCCGCCGCTCACCGCGCGCAGCCCGCATGGGCCGCCATGTCGGGAACAGAGCGGGGCCGCATCCTGCGCCGCGCCGCCGACATCATGCGAGAGCGCAACCACGACCTGTCGGTGCTGGAAACCTATGACACCGGCAAACCCCTGCCGGAAACGCTGGTCGCCGATGCCACCTCTGCCGCCGATGCGCTGGAATATTTCGGCGGTATCGCGGGCAGTCTGGCGGGCGAGCATATCCAGCTGCCCGGCGGCGATTTCGTCTACACCCGCCGCGAGGCGCTTGGCGTCTGCGTCGGCATCGGCGCGTGGAACTACCCCACCCAGATCGCCGCGTGGAAAGCCGCGCCCGCGCTGGCATGCGGCAACACGATGGTGTTCAAACCCTCCGAAATGACCCCGCTTTGCGCGCTGAAACTGGCAGAGATCCTGACCGAGGCGGGCGCACCTGCGGGCGTGTTCAACGTGGTGCAGGGCAAGGGTGCGGTTGGCGCACAGCTTGTCGGTGATGCGCGCGTGGCCAAGGTCTCGCTCACCGGATCGGTGCCGACGGGTGCCAAGGTCTATGCCGCAGCCGCTGCCGGGCTGAAACACGCCACGATGGAACTGGGCGGCAAGTCGCCTCTGGTGATCTTCGACGATGCCGATCTGGAAAGCGCCGTGTCTGGCGCGATCAACGCCAATTTCTACTCCACCGGGCAGGTCTGTTCCAACGGCACGCGCGTCTTCGTGCAAAGGGGCATTAAGGACGCCTTCATCAAACGCCTTGCCGAACGGCTGCAAGGTGCCGTGATCGGTGATCCGATGCAGATGGAAACCACGATCGGCCCGATGGTCAGCCAGACACAGCTTGATATCGTGCTGGGCTATCTTGAAAAAGGTCAGGCCGAGGGCGCGCGCCTTGTTACCGGCGGCAAACGGCTGGACCGCGACGGGTTTTATATCGAACCGGCAGTCTTTGCCGACGTCACCGACGACATGACCATCGCCCGCGAAGAGATTTTCGGCCCCGTCATGTCCGTGCTGGATTTCGACACCGAAGAAGAGGCCCTGACCCGCGCCAATGCCACCGAATTTGGCCTGGCCGCAGGCGTCTTCACGCAGGATATCACCCGCGCTCACCGGATGGTTGCCGGGTTCGAGGCGGGCAGCTGCTATATCAACACCTACAACCTGACCCCGGTAGAGGCGCCGTTTGGCGGGTCCAAGATGTCCGGCGTGGGTCGAGAAAACGGCAGCTCTGCCATTGGCCATTGGTCAGAGCTTAAATCCGTCTATGTCGCGATGGGCCCGTGCGAGGCAGCCTTCTGATGCAGGCCGATTATGTCATCGTCGGTGCGGGCAGCGCAGGCTGCGCGCTGGCCTACCGCCTGTCTGAGGCCGGGCATTCCGTGATCGTCATCGAACATGGCGGCACCGATGCGGGGCCATTCATCCAGATGCCGGCAGCGCTCAGCTATCCGATGAACATGTCGCGCTATGACTGGGGCTATCTCAGCGAGCCGGAACCGAACCTTGGTGGCCGGCAACTTGTCGTGCCGCGCGGCAAGGTGATCGGCGGGTCCTCGTCGATCAACGGGATGATCTATGTGCGCGGGCACGCGCGCGACTTTGAAACATGGGCCGAAATGGGGGCCAAGGGTTGGTCCTATGCCGATGTCCTGCCCTATTACAAACGGCTGGAGCATTGGCATGATGGCGGCCATGGCGGCGATGCAAGCTGGCGCGGCACCGATGGCCCGCTGCATGTCAGTCGCGGACCGCGCACCAACCCGCTGACCCGCGCCTTTGTCGAGGCGGGCCAAGAGGCCGGCTATCAGGTCACCGGCGACTATAACGGCGAAAAGCAGGAAGGTTTCGGCCCCTTCGATTCGACGATCTGGAAAGGCCAGCGCTGGTCTGCGGCCAATGCCTATCTCCGCCCCGCGCTGAAACGCGAGAATTGCACGCTGATCCGCGCCCTCGCCCGGCGTGTCGTCATCAACGAGGGTCGCGCCACCGGGGTCGAAGTCACGCGCAATGGTGCAACCGAGGTGATCGCAGCGCGGGCCGAGGTGATCCTTGCGGCGTCCTCGATCAACTCGCCCAAGCTGCTGATGCTGTCCGGTATCGGCCCCGCCGCGCATCTGGCCGAACACGGGATCGATGTCGTGGCTGACCGTCCCGGCGTCGGGCAGAACCTGCAGGACCATCTGGAGCTTTACATCCAGCAGGCCGCGACCCAGCCGGTCAGCCTGTTCAAGCACTGGAACCTCTTTGGCAAGGCAATGATCGGCGCGCAGTGGCTCTTCACCCGCACCGGGCTGGGCGCGTCGAACCAGTTCGAAAGCGCGGGCTTCATCCGCAGCCGGGCGGGGATCGACTATCCCGACATCCAGTTCCATTTCCTGCCCATCGCGGTACGTTATGATGGCAAGGTCGCCGCCGAAGGCCACGGTTTTCAGGCGCATGTCGGGCCGATGCGATCAAAGTCGCGCGGTGCCGTCAGCCTGCGCTCGGCCGATCCCGTCGAGGCCCCCCGCATCGCGTTCAACTACATGTCCCACCCGGATGACTGGGATGAATTCCGCACCTGCATCCACCTGACGCGAGAGATCTTTGCACAGGACGCCTTTGCCCCTTATCGCGGCAAGGAAATCCAGCCCGGCGCGGATGTGCAAAGCGATGCAGCGTTAGATGATTTCATCCGCGAACATGTCGAGAGCGCCTACCATCCCTGCGGCACCTGCCGGATGGGACGTGCGGATGATCCGGCGGCAGTGGTGGACCCCGAAACCCGCGTGATCGGTGTGGACGGGCTGCGCGTCGCCGACAGCTCGGTCTTCCCGCAGATCACCAATGGCAATCTCAACGCGCCGTCGATCATGGTGGGGGAAAAGGCCGCCGACCACATTCTGGATCGCGGAATGCTGCCCGCCTCGAATGCGCAGCCCTGGATTCACCCCGACTGGCAGAACTCTCAGCGCTGAACCCATGCCACCCGCGACACCCGCCCCGGCCCCCGAGCCGGGGCCTCGCGCCGCTTCGCCGCCCGTCACTCGCGCAGAGTGATAAACCCCTGCGCCGCAAAAGCGTGCCGCGCCGCGTCCGACCGCAGGAAGGTCAGGAAATCCATCGTCAGCGGGTTATCCCCTCCGCTCACCGCAGCGACGGGATAGACGATAGCCGGGTGGCTGTCCTCCGGGAAAATGCCAATGACGCTGACGCGGCTATCCGCCACCGCATCCGTTGCGTAAACCACGCCAAGGGGCGCCTCCCCCGTGGCCACCAGGGCCAGCGCCGCGCGAACATTGTCGGTCTGCGCCACCTGCCCTGCAACGCTCGCCCATAACCCCAGCGCCTCCAGCGCCGCCTTGCCGTAAATGCCCGCGGGCACGGCCTCGACCAGGGCCATCGCCAGACGCTCCTCACCCAGCAAACCCGCCAGATCAAGCTCCGGGCCGACCTCAACCTCGGCCGCCTGCCCATGCGCGATCAGCACCAGCCGGTTGCCCAGAAGATCCTGCCGCGTGCCACCGCGAAGCAGCCCCGCGCGCTCCAGCACATCCATCCAATCCGCGTTGGCAGAGATGAAGACATCCGCAGGCGCCCCGTGGTCGATCTGTCGCGCCAGTGCGGAACTGCCTGCATAGGCAATCACCGCGCGGTGGCCGGTCTGCGCAGTCCAGGCCTCAGCCACGTCGTCCAGCGCGGTTTTGGTGCTGGCGGCGGCAAAAACCGTCACTTCTCCCGCCACCGCGACGCAAGGCACCACAAGCAGTACGAAAACCAGACGCAGAAGAAGGCGATGGACAGAGTTCATCCCCGCAGAATGGGTCCGGCAGGGGCCAGACGCAAGCTGCCTGAAAGTGCCATGCACCACCGCCACGGATCGCCTGCGCGGCAGTTGACGCCACTGTTTGGGCCAATCCGCGCCGACTCCTCTGGAAAGCGCGCCCCGAGAGGCGTATATGCCCGCCCATGAACACGCGCGCAGATACCGGATTGCCCTTCATGAAGATGCATGGGCTGGGAAACGACTTTGTCGTGCTGGACGGGCGTGCGCGCGAGTTTGACGTAACACCTGCCCTTGCGCGTGCGATTGCCGACCGTCACCGGGGCGTCGGCTTTGACCAGCTCGCGCTGATCGAAGCACGGGGCGCAGGCGACGCACATCTGACATTCTATAATTCGGATGGCAGCACCTCGGCGGCCTGCGGCAACGCGACCCGCTGCATCGCGCGGTTCCTCATGGACGAAACCGGGCGCGACAGCCTGACCCTGACCACGGATCGCGGCACGCTTTACGGGCGCGACATGGGCGATGGCATCACCTCGGTCAACATGGGTGCGCCGCAACTGCTCTGGAACGAAATCCCACTGGCCGAAGAAATGGACACGCTGGAGCTGCCAATCGAAGGCGTCCCGACGGCCACCGGCATGGGCAATCCACATTGCACCTTCTTCGTGCCGGATGCAGAGGCCATTCCGCTGGCGGAATTCGGCCCCCGCTATGAACACCATCCGCTATATCCCGAACGCACCAATGTGCAGGTGGCCAGCGTCATCGGCCCCGATCACCTGCGGATGCGGGTCTGGGAACGCGGGGTCGGGCTGACGCTGGCCTCTGGTTCTTCGTCCTGCGCGACCGCAGTCGCTGCGGCAAGGCGCGGGCTGACCGGGCGGCGCGTCACGATCGATCTGGACGGCGGCAGATTGCAGATCGACTGGCGCGACGATGGCGTCTGGATGACCGGCGGCACCAGTCACGTTTTTGACGGCGTGCTGACCGCCGCCTTTCTGGATAGCGCGCGATGAGCACCCCACCCAAATTCACCACGCTGGGATGCAGGCTCAACGCCTACGAATCCGAAGCCATGCGAGAGCTGTCCGAAGCTGCAGGCCTGGACGGCGCTGTCGTCGTGAACACCTGCGCCGTCACGGCAGAGGCCGTGCGCAAGGCCCGTCAGGAAATCCGCCGCCTGCGCCGCGAGAACCCCGATGCGCGCCTGATCGTCACCGGCTGCGCCGCCCAGATCGAACCCGAAACCTTTGCCGCGATGGACGAGGTTGACCACGTCATCGGCAATACCGAAAAGATGCAGCCCGAGACATGGACCTCGCTGGCGGCCGATTTCATCGGCCAGACAGAGCGCGTGATGGTCAATGACATCATGTCCGTGACCGAAACGGCGGGCCACCTGATCGACGGGTTCGGCCGCCACCGCGCCTATGTGCAGGTCCAGAACGGCTGTGATCACCGCTGCACCTTCTGCATCATCCCCTACGGTCGCGGCAATTCACGATCCGTGCCTGCGGGCGTTGTGGTGGACCAGATCAAACGGCTGGTGGACAAGGGCTTCAACGAGGTGGTGCTGACCGGCGTGGACCTGACCAGTTGGGGCGCGGATCTGCCCGCCACGCCGCGCCTTGGCGATCTGGTGATGCGCATCCTGAAGCTGGTGCCGGACCTGCCGCGCCTGCGCATTTCCTCCATCGACAGTATCGAGGTGGACGAAAACCTGATGCAGGCCATCGCGACCGAACCGCGCCTGATGCCGCATCTGCACCTGTCCCTGCAACATGGCGATGACCTGATTTTGAAGCGGATGAAGCGCCGCCACCTGCGCGACGATGCCATCCGCTTTGCCGAAGAGGCGCGCGCGCTGCGCCCCGACATGACCTTTGGCGCCGACATCATCGCAGGCTTCCCGACAGAGACCGAAGAGCATTTCGCCAACTCGCTGAAACTGGTCGAGGATTGCGACCTTACATGGCTGCACGTCTTCCCCTATTCGGCCCGTCCCGGCACCCCCGCCGCGCGCATCCCGAACAAGGTCAACGGCGCGATCATCAAGGACCGCGCCGCCCGGCTGCGCGCCGCAGGCGATGCGCAAGTCCAGCGCCACCTTGATGCCCAGATCTCAAAGACCCACCGCGTGCTGATGGAAAAGCCGCGCCTTGGCCGGACCGAGCAGTTCACCGAGGTCACTTTCGCGCAGGATCACCCCGAGGGACAGATCATCACCGCGACAATCACCGGCCGTAACGGAAACCGGCTGACCGCTTAGGCGAACTGCGGGATTTACATTCCCGCCGGTTTTGCGCCATGAACAGGGCATGACCCGCGAAAATCAGGCGCTTGCCGTTCACTTCCTCACCGCCACGGGCGCTGTCTTTGCCATGCTGGCAATGCTCGCAGCCGTCGACCAGAGATGGGACATGATGTTCCTGTGGCTGGTCGTCGCCTTTGCCGTGGACGGTGTCGATGGGCCTTTGGCGCGCAAATACGACGTAAAGACCAACGCGCCACGCTTTGACGGGGTGCTGCTGGACCTGATCATCGACTACCTGACCTATGTCTTCATCCCGGCCTATGCGCTTTTCAAATCCGATTTGCTGCCCGGCTGGACCGGCTGGTTCGCGATCATCATCATCACCTTCGCCAGCGCACTTTACTTCGCCGACAGCCGCATGAAGACCGAGGACAACTCCTTTCACGGCTTTCCGGGCTGCTGGAACATGCTGGTGATCGTGCTTTTTGCCACGAAACCCGATTTCTGGATCATCCTCGCGCTGGTGGCCGTGCTGTCCGTCGCGATGTTCCTGCCGCTGAAATTCATCCACCCGGTGCGCACGGACCGGTGGCGCGCCGTGTCACTGCCCGTGGCCCTTGCCTGGACCTTCTTCGCGGGCTGGGCCGCCTGGGTCGATTTCCACCCCGAAAGCTGGGCGATCTGGGGGCTGGTCATCACCTCCGTCTACCTGCTTGGCGCTGGCATCGCGCAACAGGCGCTGCCCCTGCGGCGCTGACCCGGCCAACAATAGTCGGGGCTTGAACATTCCCGGGCCCTGCCGCAAAGGTTGCGGCCATGTTCACCCCGACAGCCGCCAACCCGCCAATCGCCGTCTTGCTGACGCTCTGCGCTTCGGGGTTTGTCGCGGGCACCACCCTGCTTGCCAAAGCGATCGGGACCGGCGCGCTTGGCGAGCCGCTGCATCCTCTCCAGATCAGCCACGGCCGGTTCCTGTTCGCCTTTCTGGCCATCGGGGTCGCGATGCTGGCCACGCGCAGGCGGATCGAAAAGCCAGCCCTGGCCACCCATGCCGCGCGCTCGCTTCTGGGCTGGGGCGGTGTGACGCTGATGTTTGCCGCTGCTGCCTTCATCCCGCTGGCCGATGCCACCGCGATCAGCTTTCTGAACCCGGTTTTCGGCATGTTCTTCGCGATTCTCTTTCTTGGAGAGACTGTCGGCCGCGTCCGCTGGACCGCCGCCGCCATCGCGTTGATCGGCATGATGATCCTGCTGCGCCCCGCCCCTGACAGCTTTCGCCCCGCAAGCCTGCTGGCGCTGGCCGCCGCAGTGGCTCTGGGCGCCGAGCTGATCTTTATCAAGCGGCTGTCAGGTCGCGAAGCCGGCCTGCAGATCCTGTTCATCAACAACGTGATCGGGCTTTGCATTGCCAGCCTTGCCCTTCTGGCCGTCTGGCAGGCGCCTTCCGGGCCGCAATGGCTCGCGCTGGCCGCAATCGGGTTGCTGATGGCCGCCGCGCAGTTCTGCTTTGTGAATGCGATGGCACGGGCCGAGGCAAGCTTTGTCGCGCCGTTTTTCTATGCCACGCTCGTCTTTGCCACGCTTTACGATTTCCTGGTCTTCGACGTAAGGCCCGATGCCGTTTCCGTCACCGGGGCGACGGTGATCATCGCGGGCGCCGCCCTTCTGGCCTGGCGCGAGGCGCGAATCAGGACTTGAGCCGCGTGCCCTTCCGGAACAGCGTCCACGCGACAAAGCAGATCACCGCGACCGACACGACCGACACCGCCAGCCCCAGCAGCGGAGAGCTGTCCGACACGCCGATCATGCCAAAGCGCACACCATCGATCAGGTAGAAGATCGGGTTCATATGGGTGATCTCCCGCAACCCCGCAGGCAGGGCCTCGACCGAGTAGAACGTGCCAGACAGAAACGCGAGCGGCGTGATGATGAAATTGGTGATCGCCGCCATCTGGTCGAACTTCTGGGCGAATATGCCCGCGATCACGCCAATCCCCCCCATCAGCGCCGACCCAAGTATCACGAAAAGCAGCAGCCACAGCGGATGCGTCGGCACCTGCCCCGTCGTCAGCGCCAGCCCCAGCGCGATGGCCAGCGCCACGATCAGCCCGCGCGCGACACCGCCCACGATATAGCCGATCACCAGCTCCGCCGGGCTGAGCGGCGGCATCAGCGTATCAACGATATTGCCCTGCACCTTGGACACCATGATCGAAGAGGACGTGTTGGTGAACGCGTTCTGGATCACGGTCATCATCAGGATGCCGGGCGCGATGAACTGGGTGAAGGGAACGCCCATCACATCGCCGCGGCGCGGACCGATCGCGATGGTGAAAATCAGCAGGAACAAACCCGATGTGACCAGTGGTGCCAGCAGCGTCTGCGTCCAGACCACCGCAAAGCGCAGCACTTCGCGTTCGCAAAGCGTATAGAGACCCAGGGTGTTCCAGCGCCCGAAACGCCTGACGCCATGTGCTTGTCCTTGCTGCATGCTCATCTCATTCTCCGCAATGGTTGTCGGAGCCTTGTAACTCAGCGCCCAGTGATTAAAATAGGAACTTGTCCGAATTTACCGGCGGCCCGCCAAGCGAGGCCGCCTTTTGCCTGAGGAAATCCGATGTCCTGGACCGATGAACGTGTCGAGCTGCTCAAGAAGATGTGGAGCGAAGGCCAATCTGCCAGTCAGATTGCCAAGGAGCTTGGCGGCGTCACCCGCAACGCGGTGATCGGCAAGGTCCACCGTCTGGGTCTGTCGAACCGCGCAGGCGCCACCCCTGCCCCCGCCAAGGCCGAGGCAAAGCCAGCGGCAGCCCCTGCGGCGCCCAAGCCCAAACCGGCCCCCGAGGCCGTGGCAAAGCCAAAGCCCGCACCCGAGGCGCCTGTTGCCGAAACCCGGCCCGCCATTTCGCCCGCCCGCAAGGCGATCATCCCGGCCGGCCAGCCGCTGCCGCCGCAACCCTCGGCCAACGAGATCAGCCCAGAGGCGCTGGCAAAGGTCAACGAGGTTGAAAAGAAAGCCAAGAAGATCAGCCTGATGGAGCTGACAGAGCGGACCTGCAAATGGCCCGTCGGTGACCCCGCGACCGAAGATTTCTGGTTCTGCGGTCTGCCGGTACAGGCAGGCAAACCCTATTGCGAGGCGCATGTCGGCGTGGCGTTCCAGCCTATGTCCTCGCGCCGCGACCGCAAACGCTAGTCCCGGCACCCATAGAAATCGCTACGTGAAGCCGTCCATATGGGCGGCTTCATGCGTTCTGGGGGCCAGAAACTCACCCCCGGGTATCGTCAGGCAGAAAGAACGTCACTGCGGGTTGCGGTGCCAAGGGCGCGCGCCGCCCCGGCGAGGGGACAAGCGCGATTTCAGTGTCGTGGATTGCTCCACGCATCACCCTTCCATGAAAACGCCGCGTTGCAGGGCGATGGCAATGCCAAGCGCTACCGCTTTGGTCACCTGATCTTCGGGCAAACTGCACGCGTCCCGGACTGCCGCCTGAATGTCTGCGCGCGTCGCTTCGTCCAGCCGGAAAGGGCGGGTGTCGCTGTCGGCAAGCTCGTCATGCGCATCCACGTCACCGGCGCTCAGGCCCATGCGGTCAAACCAATTGCGGACCTCGGTCGTCATGGACGTTCGTGCATCCTCACATGTCGGGTGGAGGGTCGACGTCATATTGGGAAGAAAAAGGTTCGTCCGGTATTTCGACCCCTGTATTTGATCGATCTGACCAATTCGAACCGGCGTGCCGGACTTGCCCGCATTCACAAAGAGATCCGCGACTTCCGGGTGTTCAGGATCTGGAAGAAACGTAAACTCAAAACATGACATCTTTGTATTCCATTAATTTTCCGTCACGTGGAAACCCCCGAGACAAGTGGCTGACCGGCGCCCTTCCCTGATTATGGGAAAGCACCTTCAAGCTCTCGTGTTCGCTCGGAAATTTCACAGATTCGGCGTGTGGTTTGATCGGTTTTTGCCCTAGGTTCAGATTGCGGGTGGCACGTGTGAAACGATCGGGACACCCCCGATCCTCGCACGACATAGCGCCCCCAATGAAGGCGTCGAGCAATGAGGCGTGTATAGAAACGCAAAATTGCAGGGAAATAAAATGTTCTAAATGCTTTTGCAATTTACATACGGCCTGGCCAGGAAAAACACGGGATACGGAACTATTCACTCCCTTGTGAACAATTAACCATGCAATGCGTTAACAAAGACCAAATCGCGCCACGTATGGAAAGGCACGAATTTTCCGTACACACGCATGGCGCGGTCGCCGCCCGGCCTGCCAGCCTGACAACGAACATCTGCAGAATTCAAGAAGGGCGAGGCGTGATCTTGCGGTGCGGCCAATCGGTGGCCCCCGCAGGCGCATCACACCATATGAAAGGGCCCGCCCCGGACGCTGCCGGGACGGGCCTTTACCAGTTTACAGGTCGGAATAGATGGGGAAGCGCTGGCAAAGCGCCTCTACCTCGGCCTTCACCTTGGCTTCGACCTCGGCATTACCGTCTTCGCCATTGGCAGCCAGCCCATCGACAACTTCGATGATCCAGTCCGCGATCTGGCGGAACTCTGCCTCACCGAACCCGCGTGTGGTGCCTGCGGGGCTGCCCAGACGGATGCCCGAGGTGATCGTCGGCTTTTCGGGATCAAACGGCACGCCGTTCTTGTTGCAGGTGATATGCGCGCGGCCCAATGCCTTTTCGGTGGCATTGCCCTTCACGCCCTTGGGGCGCAGATCGACCAGCACGACATGCGTGTCGGTGCCATGGGTGACCGTGTCCAGTCCGCCCTTGATCAACTGATCAGACAGCGCCTGCGCGTTGGCAATGACCTGCTTGGCATAGGTTTTGAATTCCGGGCGCAGCGCCTCGCCAAAGGCCACGGCCTTGGCGGCGATCACATGCATCAGCGGGCCACCCTGAATGCCGGGGAAGATCGCCGAATTGACCTTTTTCGCAATCGTCTCGTCATTGGTCAGGATCATGCCGCCACGGGGTCCGCGCAGCGTCTTGTGCGTGGTGGTGGTGGCAACATGGGCATGCGGGAAGGGCGAAGGATGCTCACCAGCGGCAACCAACCCGGCAAAATGCGCCATGTCGACATGCAGGTAAGCGCCAACCATGTCTGCAATCTCGCGCATGCGGGCGAAATCGATCTGGCGCGGAATGGCGGAACCGCCGGCGATGATCAGCTTGGGCTGGTGCTCTTTGGCAAGCGCCTCGACCTGATCATAGTCCAACTGGTTGTCCTGCTTGCGCACACCGTATTGAACAGCGTTGAACCACTTGCCCGACTGGTTGGGCCTTGCGCCATGCGTCAGGTGCCCGCCCGCATCAAGGCTCATCCCCAGGATGGTGTCGCCGGGCTGGATCAGCGCCTGATAGACGCCCTGGTTGGCCTGGCTGCCGGAATTCGGCTGCACATTGGCAAATTCGCACCCGAACAGCTGCTTTGCGCGGTCAATGGCCAGATTTTCGGCAACATCCACCCAGTCGCACCCGCCATAATACCGGCGGCCCGGATACCCTTCGGCGTATTTGTTGGTCAGGACAGACCCCTGCGCCTGCATGACGGCACGGCTGACGATGTTTTCGGAAGCGATCAGCTCGATCTCTTCGCGCTGCCGGCCAAGTTCGCCGGTGATCGCTGCAAATAGATCCGGGTCGCGATCGGCGAGCGTTTCGGTGAAAAAGCCTGTGTCACGGTGAGGGGCGTTCATGAGCGGTCACTCCTGTTGCGGCGCGCAGTTTTAAAGGATGTGGGTTCCTACCCGACTGCGCGCGCAGTGCAAAGATCGTAAAGCGACGCGGAGGCAATTCGAAGCGGCAAGACTGGCCCTTCGGGAAAACTTGTGGTTCTTTCGGAACCATGTGCCCCTTTGCAGGAAACGTCTTTTCCCGATGACCCTCCGAATCGCCTTCTGTGCCAGCCGGGCGCCGCTCGCAAAGGCTGCCCTCGCAGCGCTGAGCCGCCAATATGGCGATCACTCCGAAAAACATGCCGATGTGATCGTGGCGCTTGGCGGCGACGGGTTCATGCTGGAAACGCTGCACCGCACGCGCGACCTGCCCGCCCCGGTCTATGGGATGAACCGCGGGACCGTTGGCTTCCTGATGAACGAATACAGCGAATCCGGTCTGGTAGAGCGTCTGGCCGAGGCAGAGGAAGCGGTGATCAACCCCTTGTCGATGGTGGCCCGGACCACCGATGGCAAGTCCCATGAAAGGCTGGCCATCAACGAGGTTTCCCTGCTGCGCGCCGGTCCGCAGGCCGCGCATCTGAGGATATCCGTAGACGGCAAGCTGCGCATGGCCGAACTGGTCTGCGATGGGGCCCTGGTGGCAACGCCTGCGGGCTCCACCGCCTATAACTACTCGGCCCACGGGCCAATTCTGCCGATCCGGTCGGATGTGCTGGCCCTGACGGCGGTCGCACCGTTCCGGCCGCGTCGCTGGCGGGGTGCGCTCTTGCCGAAATCCGCGAATGTGCGGTTCGAGGTGCTGGAACCCGAAAAGCGGCCCGTCATGGCGGATGCCGATGGCAGATCGGTGCGCGATGTCGCCGTGGTCGACATCCGGTCCGAACCGTCGGTCGTGCACCACATTCTGTTCGACCCCGGCCATGGGCTGGAAGAGCGGTTGATCCGCGAGCAATTCGTCTAGCCGCGCCTGCCACGTCTGGCCCTGCGAAATCCGGGCAGCCTTCCTGCAAAGAAATTGCGGCGCCCTGTTTCCAGAGCGCCGCTTTGTCATCATTAAAAGGTTGTCTTCAATATCAAGCCGCTAAAAACGCGGATAAAGGTTTTGCTGCATACACGGGTCTTTAGTCTTGTACCGCGGGACTGGTGCGGATGCGGTTCTTCCCCCCCGTGACTGGCTTTGCTTCAGAGGCGTTGGGCGCTCGTCTACTCTGCCAGTGCCTCACCATATTAACTCCGGCTTAGTGATTTGTCGCCGGTCAGCAGCGACAAAATCCGCTTAGATTATGGTAAATATCGGGATTTATCGCTTGAGACCTGTAAGAAATTACAGATTTTGCCAAACAGCTGACCGGAAATCAGTCAGGCGACGCCAATGCGATTCGAATCTGAAGATTAATTTCGTATACGGAAATTTTCCGAACAAACCAAAGGGTTGCAATCGCTTGCAGGTTCTTGGGACGCTCAGACAACCCCCCGGAAACGCATAATTTTTTTCTTCCAAAGCGCTTCAAATTCCGACAAATCAAGATTTTCTTTAAGATCGACACGGAAGAAACCGATTTGACGCGCTTTCGAGGCATGTATGACGCCATATGGCGTCAATTCAGGCGCCCCCACAGATCGTATTCGCCAGCTTCGTCGACGGTGACCGTCACGATATCCCCAACGCGGAGCGTCTGCGTCCCCTCGTCGATAAACAGGTTGCCATCGATCTCGGGCGCGTCGGCCTTGGTGCGGCAGGTGGCGATGCCATCTTCGTCGATATCGTCGACGATGACCTCCTGCACGGTGCCGACCTTGGCGCCCAGTTTCGCCTCGGAAATGGCCTGCGCCTTTTCCATGAAGCGGTTCCAGCGGTCCTGCTTGACCTCTTCGGGCACGTGATCGGGCAGGTCGTTGGACCGCGCGCCCGCGACGTTCTCGTATTGAAAGCAGCCGACGCGATCCAGTTGCGCCTCGTCCATCCAGTCCAGCAGGGTCTGGAACTCGGCCTCGGTCTCGCCCGGATAGCCCACGATGAAGGTCGACCGCAGCGTGATATCCGGGCAGATGTCGCGCCAGGCCGCGATCTCGTCCAGCGTTTTGGACCCGGCGGCGGGCCGCGCCATGCGTTTGAGCACATCCGGATGCGCGTGCTGGAACGGGATATCCAGATAGGGCAGCAGCTTGCTGTCCCCCGCCCCGGCGGCGCCCTCCATCAGCGGAATGAGGTTGCGCACGAACGGATAGGGATAGACGTAATGCAGCCGCACCCAGGCACCAAGGCTGCCCAGATCGCGCGCCAGATCGGTGATATGCGCCCGGTGGCCCCGATCCTCGGCATGGCGGATATCCAGCCCGTAGGCAGAGGTGTCCTGCGAGATCACCAGCAGCTCTTTGACGCCGTTCTCAACCAGCTTTTCCGCCTCACGCACGATGGCATGGGCCGGACGCGAGGCCAGCCGTCCGCGCATATCGGGGATGATGCAGAACTTGCACTTGTGGTTACAGCCCTCGGAAATCTTCAGATAGCTGTAATGGCGCGGTGTCAGCTTCACGCCTGACGCGGGCAGCAGGTCGATGAACGGGTCGGGATCGGGCGGCACGGCCTTGTGCACGGCATCCAGCACCTGTTCATATTGATGCGGGCCGGTCACCGCCAGAACGCGCGGATGCACCCCTGTGATGTAGTCAGGCTCTGCGCCCAAGCAGCCGGTGACGATCACGCGGCCATTTTCGTTCAGCGCCTCGCCGATCGCCTCAAGGCTTTCGGCCTTGGCCGTGTCCAGAAACCCGCAGGTGTTCACGATCACCGCATCCGCACCCGAATAGTCGGCCGAGATGCCGTAACCTTCGGCGCGCAGCCGGGTCAGGATGCGTTCGCTGTCCACCAGCGCTTTGGGGCAGCCAAGGCTGACCATCCCGATCGTGGGCTGGCCAACACGGCGGCTGTCATCATATCGCGCACGCGGCGCAAGATCGGGGCGGAGATTCGGCGGGTTCTGCGTCATGCGCCCTCTTACAGCCAGCAATAGCGGCAGAAAAGGGCCAAGACGCCCGCATCCCGCTTGCGCGCATGGCGTCTTCGCGTCACGCTGGGCGCAAAACCCTTGGTAATCGGTATAGGAGCAGCCCGATGCGCCTTGTTTTCCGCCTTCTTTCCGCAGCCGTCATTCTGGTTTTGCTGGCCTTTGTGGGTGTGCTGATGCTGCCGGGCGATCGGCTGGCGCATATCGCTTCGCAACAGCTGTCCAAACAGCTTGGCCGCGATGTCACGATCACGGGCGACGTTTCGCTCGCCTTCTGGCCCACCCTGTCGGTCAGCACCGGCCCGCTGGAAATTGCCAATGCCGACTGGGCCGGGGATACGCCGCTCTTGCGCGCGCAGGCGGCAAGGATCGGCGTGGATGCGGCGTCGCTGCTATCCGGTGACATGCGCTTTCGGATGATCGAGGCCGACGCCCCGCGTATATCGCTTGTCACGGACACCTCCGGGCGCGGCAACTGGGAGCTGACCACGGCAGAGGCGCAGCAGACAGAGGCCGCCCCCGCCCCCTCGCCCAGCGCCGACCAGACCCCGGCCATTCCCGTCTTTACGCTGGACCGGCTGCGCCTCAGCGACGCCGCGCTGTCCTATACCCAGGCAGGCGAGGCGCCCGTTTCGATGCAGGGGGTCGACCTTGACCTCTCCTGGCCCGACCGGCAAGGCGCGGCCACGCTCAACCTGACCCTGCGCCCGGCGGGTCAGCCTGTCAGCATCGCCGCCACCATCGCGCGCCCTGCGGCTCTTATGGCCGGGCAGACCGCGCCTGTCACGGCATCGGTCAAGGCACCGGGCGGCACGGCCAGTTATGACGGCAGCTTCGGCTCCCTGCCCGAAGCGCAAGGCACCCTGTCGCTGGACCTTGCCGACACCGCGCAATTCCTTGCCGCGCTTGGCGTCTCTGGCGTGGAGGTTCCGCAGGGCCTTGGCCGCCGCGCCAAGGCCAAAGGCCAGATCACCCTGACGAAGGGCACGCAACTGGCGCTGCGCGACACGCGCCTGACGCTCGATACCAACACGCTGACAGCCGCCGCTGACATCACGCTTGCAGAGAAGCCGCGCATCACCGCGCGCCTTAACGCCGATGCGCTGGATTTCTCCGGCCTCGCGCAGGGGGGTACGGGCGGCAGCGGCGGCTCCGGTGGCGGCTCTGGCGGGTCTTCGGGATGGTCCACCGCCCCCATCGACGCATCGGGCCTCGCCGCCTTTGACGGAGAGATCTCGCTCGACGCGAATGCCATCGACCTTGGCACGCTGAAACTGGGCAAGACCCGCACGGTCATGACGCTGGATCGGTCGCGCGCCGTCTTCGCCCTGAACGAGGTGCGCGCCTATGACGGGCTGGTGACCGGCGAATTCGTCGCCAACAACCGCAATGGCCTCTCCGTGGGTGGCAAGCTCCGGGCGTCGGATGTCGAATTGCAGACGCTGCTCAAGGATGCCGCCGACGTCACCCGCTTTTCGGGCAAGGCCGATGCCACGCTGAATTTCCTTGGCGTCGGGCAAAGCACGGCCGCGATCATGTCCTCGCTCAAAGGCGACGGGACGCTCAAGGCCGGTCCCGGCAGGATTTCCGGCATCGATCTGGATCAGCTGTTTCGCGCGGGCGGCGCAGGCGGTGGCACCACCGTCTTCGATACGCTCACCGCCAGTTACACCATCGCGGGCGGCGTGTTGCGCAACAGCGATCTGCTGATGACCCTGCCCGGCATCACGGCAGAGGGCGAGGGCAAGGTGAACCTTGGTGCACGCACGCTGGATTATCTGGTCGTCCCGACAGCTCTGAACGCGCGCGACGGGCGTGGGCTGGCAATCCCGGTGCGTATCAAAGGGTCCTGGGACGCGCCCGCCATCCGTGCCGATATGGGCGAAGCGATCGACCGCAACCTTGCAGAAGAGAAGAAAGAGCTGGAAACCAAGGTCCGCGACAAGGTCACCGAAAAGCTGGAAAAAGAGCTGGGCGTGACCGTCGAGGAAGGCGAAAGCGTCGAGGATGTCCTGCAGCGCAAACTGGAGGAAGACGCGACCAAAGGCCTGCTGCGGCTGCTGGGCAAGTAGACAGGACAGCAGCCACCTCAAGCCAACCGATCACCTTGCCTTGACGGCTGCGCCGACGACCCTGCCTGCCTTTAGATAAGGACATTCGCGACGAAGACTGCGCGGGCGCCCGCCCGAGGGACGGCACCTTCACACAGATATGACGCACCAGATCGTATAAAATCCTTGAGGCTTGCTTCCAAGGGAAGACGCCCCCTAGCCCCGCACGCCGGAAGGGGCAGCCGCACACGTGGCAGCCTTCGGCCCAAGACCTGCGCAACCGACTTGCCCTGCAAGGCGTTGGGGTCGCAGCGAAAAGCCCGACGCCCCCTGGCGGCTCACTTCTTCTTCATCGCGTCCAGCAAGGCCGACCCCAACGCGCCGGGTTGATCGGGCTTGCCCGCAGGTTTGGCCGAATGCGTGCCACCCCGGGGCCCCTTGCCCGGACCACGACCGCCACCGCCGCCGCCATTGCCGCCCTTTCCTCCCGGACCGCCCCGGCGTGCAGCCGGGCCTGCGTCCCGCTCTGTCTTTGCAGACCGGGCGGGGTCGCCGCCATCCTTGCGCATCGTCAGGCCGATGCGTTTGCGCGGCACGTCCACTTCGGTCACGCGGACCTTGACCACGTCACCGGCCTTGACCACCTCATGCGGGTCTTTCACGAACCGGTCGGCCAGCTGGCTGACATGGACCAGCCCGTCCTGATGCACGCCGATATCGACGAAAGCGCCAAAGGCCGCGACATTGCTGACCGTGCCTTCCAGCACCATGCCGGGCTTGAGATCCTTGATGTCCTCGACCCCGTCGGCAAAGCTGGCGGTCTTGAATTCCGGGCGCGGGTCGCGGCCGGGCTTTTCCAGCTCCGACAGGATGTCGCGCACCGTCGGCAGGCCAAAGCTGTCATCGACGAAATCCTCGGCCCGCAACCCGCTCAGCGCGCCGCTATCGCCCATGATCGCCCGCAGATCGCGCCCACAGGCCTGCACGATCCGGCGCGCGACGCCGTAAGCTTCGGGGTGGACCGATGACGCATCCAGCGGTTCCTTACCGTCGCGGATGCGCAGGAAGCCTGCGCATTGCTCAAACGCCCGTGGCCCCAGCCGCGCAACCTTGAGCAATTCCTTCCGGGCCGCAAACGCCCCGTTGCTGTCACGATGTGCCACGATGGATTCCGCCAGCCCCGGCCCAAGCCCCGAGACATGCGCCAGCAGCGGTGCCGAGGCGGTGTTCAGGTCAACCCCGACCGCGTTCACCGCATCCTCAACCACCGCCTCCAGCGATTTGGACAGGCGCGATTGGTCGACGTCATGCTGGTACTGGCCCACGCCGATGCTCTTGGGTTCGATCTTGACCAGTTCCGCCAGCGGATCCTGCAAGCGCCGCGCAATCGACACGGCCCCGCGCAAGGATACGTCCAGATCCGGGAATTCACGCGCCGCCAGTTCGGACGCGGAATAAACCGACGCGCCGGCCTCTGACACCACAACCTTCGTGGGCTGCTTCACGCCCGCAGGCAGCAGCTTCAGCGTCTCGGCCACCAGCCGCTCCGTCTCGCGGCTGGCCGTGCCGTTGCCGATGGCGATCAGATCCACGCCATGCGCCTTGACCAGCCGCAGGATCGCCTCCTGCGCGCCGCGCGTGTCGTTCTTGGGCTGGAACGGGTACAAGGTATCCGTCGCCACGACCTTGCCCGTGGCATCGATCACCGCAGCCTTCACGCCCGTCCGAATACCCGGATCAAGACCCAGCGTCGGGCGCGCGCCCGCAGGTGCGGCCAGCAGCAGATCCTTGAGGTTGCGGGCAAAGACGGCAATCGCCTCTTCCTGCGCGCGGGCACGCAAATCGCCCAGCAGCTCGAACATCATCGACATGGACAGCTTCACCCGCCAGGTCCAGCCCGCCATCTTGCGCAGCCAGTCGTCCCCTGGCCCCGCGCCGCGACATTCCAGACGCGCGGCAACCATGCGTTCGGCCCGCTCTGCGCCTTCTTCGGGATCAGGCGCGATATCCACCGTCACGATCCCCTCTTTCGACGCGCGCAGCATCGCCAGCGCCCGGTGCGAAGGCACATCCGCCCAAGCCTCGCGGTGATCGAAATAGTCCGAGAATTTCGCGCCCTTCTCCTCTTGCCCCTCGACAACCTTGGCGGTCAGAAACGCCTCTTTCTGCATGAAGGCCCGCAGGTCGCCCAAAAGCCCCGCATCTTCGGTCAGACGCTCTGCCAGAATGTCCCGCGCGCCTTCCAGCGCCTGTTTCGTGCCCTCGACCGCCTCGGACAGATAGCCCTTGGCCAAAGCCTCCGGGTCAGCCGCGCGATCCGCCAGAATGGCCTCCAACAGCGGCTCCAGCCCGTTTTCCCGCGCGATCATCGCCTTGGTGCGGCGCTTGGGCTTGTAGGGCAGATAGATGTCTTCCAGCGCAGCCTTCGTCTCGGCCCCGGCAATGGCGCGGGCCAGATCATCGGTCAGCTTGTCCTGCGATTTGATCGATTCGAGGATCGCCACCCGCCGCGCTTCCAGCTCTCGCAGATAGGACAGCCGGTCGGCCAGGTTGCGCAGCTGCGTATCGTCCAGCCCGCCTGTGGCCTCCTTGCGGTAGCGCGCGACAAACGGCACGGTGGCCCCTTCGTCCAGCAGCGCCACGGCGGCATTCACCTGCTGCGGCTGCGCGCCAATCTCTGTTGCGATGGTGCGGGCGATGCGAATGCTGGGGTCCACGTGCGGCCTCTCTCGTCTGGCTTCGGGACATTCGTCATAGCGCCGCCGAAACCGCTCGCCAAGGGGGAGCGTGGCGCCAACGCGCCCCCTCGCGCATCCCTGCCGGTCATGCCTCGGGCGGAACCCAGTCCTTTTCCATCTCGACGTTGCGTCGCCGCAACCGCAGCGCGAGGCCCACGGACACGCCGACGCCAATGGCCACGGTCAGATCGGCAAACACCGTCAGAACCAGCGTCAGCACCAGCAGCACCCGGTCAGAAACACGCGCCTGCGCATAGCTGACCCATTTATGCGGCTCGCTCATGTTCCACGCGGTCAGGATCAGCAGCCCGGCCAGCGCGGGCATCGCGAGGTAGCCCGCAAGCGGCGCCGCCACCAGCATCACCAGCAGAATGGTCAGCGCATGCACGATCCCCGCCACCGGCGTCTTGCCACCCGCCCGCACATTTGTCGCCGTGCGCGCAATCGCCCCCGTCGCGGGCAGCCCGCCAAACAGGGACGACCCGATATTGGCCCAGCCCTGCGCCAGAACCTCGGCATTGGGGCGGTGATGCCCGCCGCTCATCCGGTCAGCGACCATGGCAGACAGAAGCGATTCAATGCTGGCCAGAAAGGCGATGACGATGGCAGAGGGCAAAAGCTCCGTGATCCGGGCAAGGCTGATCTCCGGCAGCGCGGGGATGGGCAAGGTGCTGGGCAAGGCGCCAAAGCGCGAAAAGATCGTGTCCACCGGCAGCATCCACAGCGCCACGGCCGCAGAGGTCACACCGACCGCGATAATCAGACCCGGAAATTTCGGCGCCACGCGCCGCAATGCCACGATCAGCACCATTGTCGCCAGCCCGATGGCCAGCGCCAGCCCGCTCAGCGTGTCGCGGGCGGACCACAGCGCCTCCATCTTGCCGATGAACTCTGCAGGCACCTCGGCAATCGACAGGCCCAGTAGGTCTTTGATCTGGCTGGTGGCGATGATGACGGCAATGCCGATGGTAAAGCCGTTGATCACCGGTTCCGGCACATAGGCGACAAGGCTGCCCGCCTTGAAATACCCCGCGACCAGCATGATCAGCCCCGCCATGAACGTGGCCAGCACCAGCCCGTCATAGCCATGCTCGGCGATCACGCCGAACACGACGACGATGAACGCCCCCGTCGGCCCGCCGATCTGCACCCGGCTGCCGCCCAGCGCAGAGATCAGGAAACCGGCGACAATCGCGGTGATCAGCCCCTTTTCCGGCCCCGCGCCAGAGGCAATGGCGATGGCAAGGCTCAGCGGCAGGGCCACCATCGCCACGGTCACGCCCGCGATCAGGTCAGAGGTGAATTGCTGACGGTCATAGCTGGCCATCGTCGTGATGATTTTGGGTTTCATGGGAAAACCTGCGTCCTCAGAAACTGAATGTTCATGGCGGCGCCGAAAATACGGCTGTGCCGGTCTTGCAAGAAATGTCCGGCGCGGCCGGAAAAGAGAGGTAATACAGCACCGCTATGCCTGCTGTTGCGTAAATGCAAGGTTTAGGTCGTCGCACCCCCGCCCGCCGGGTGGGCGCTGCCGCATTGATGTGCCTGTCGTGCAAAGGCTCCGCATCTGGCATATGGATAGGGCAGCAGGAGGGCCGCGCCATGTGCAATCTGTATTCCAACACCACCGCCGCGCAGGCGATGCGCCAGATGTTCGACGTGACTGCCGGGCTGGACCGCACCGGCAATGCCGAACCGCTGCCCGCGATCTTTCCCAAACATATGGCCCCCGTGGTGCGCCTGACGGAAGAGGGGCGCGAGATGTTGCCGCTCAGCTGGGGGTTCCGCACCACGAACAAAAGCAAGAAGACAGGCAACCTCATCATGCCGTCGGCCTGGAACAACGCCCGCGCCGACAAACTGCGCAGCGCAGGTCTCTGGAAAGACGCGTTTCTCAACCGCCGCTGCCTTGTGCCTGCCTCGTCCTTTTGCGAGGCCAAGGGCCGCAACCCGGCCACCTATCACTGGTTCGCCCTGAAAGGCGACGACCCCCGCCCGCCCTTCGCCTTTGCGGGCATGTGGACGCGCTCGCGCTACATGACAAAGGACGGCCCCGAGGAATGCGAGACCTACACGATCATCACCACCACCGCGAATGACGTCGTGCGCCCCGTGCATCCCGACCGGATGCCGGTGATCCTCAAACCCGGCGATCATGCCACATGGCTGGAGGCCGACGCCGACGCCGCCTTTGACCTGCTGGAGCCCTATCCGGCCGAAGAAATGCACATCGTCCGCTCGGGCGAGGGCGAAAAATCCGACCCTGTGGACTAGCCCTGCCTGACCCTACGGCAGCACGCGTAATCTGGTGGCAGAGCCAGGAGTAATCCACAACTTATTGCGTTGTTCACGAATATTTAGCTTTACAGGCCGATACCCAACCCCCACCATATATGGTAAGGATCGAGGGAAATCCCCCTCATCCTAGAGCAGGCACCAAGCGCTTGGGGGCGCTGCCAAGCCCCCGCGCTACAGAAAAATGAGGTGGCGCCATGGCATTGTCCGAACAGTATCTGGAAGACGACCTTCACCCTATCGACATCGTCGAACACCTGGCCGAAAACCACGAATGGGATTTCGACCGCGTCGGGGACGATCAGATCGCGATGGCCGTCGAGGGCCAGTGGCGCACATATTCCATCACCCTCGCCTGGTCGGCCTATGACGAAACGCTGCGGATGATCTGCACCTTCGACATGGACCCGCCGGAAGAAAAGATGGGCGCGCTGCACGAAGGGCTGAACCTTGTGAACGACCAATGCTGGGCGGGCGCGTTCAGCTACTGGGCCGAACCCAAGCTGATGGTCTATCGCTACGGGCTGATCCTCGCGGGCGGGCAGGTCGCCAGCCCCGAACAGATCGACACGATGATCACCGCCGCGGTGCTGAGCGCCGAGCGCTACTACCCCGCCTTCCAGCTGATGATCTGGTCCGACCAGCGCCCCAAAGATGCGCTTCAGGTCGCCATTGCAGAGGCTTACGGCCGCGCGTAACACTATCCCCCGACAAGGAATAATCCGACGGGGGATCTGCTATGAACATGACGGAACTGGCAAACCGCGGCCTGGTGCTTCTGGGCTGCGGCAAAATGGGATCGGCCATGCTGGAAGGCTGGCTGAAAGGCGGGCTCTCTGCCTCTTCCGTCTGGGTCAACGACCCCTACCCCTCTGACTGGCTGACCGCGCAGGGCGTGAACCTCAACACCACCCTGCCGGACAGCCCCGCCATCGTGCTGATCGCCGTGAAACCCCAGATGATGCAGGACGCGCTGCCGACGCTGAAAAGCTATGGCAATGGCGACACGCTGTTCCTGTCGGTGGCCGCGGGCATCGGCATCGCCACCTATCAGGACATGCTGGGCGCCCGCACCCCGATCATCCGCGCCATGCCCAACACCCCCGCCGCCGTCGGGCGCGGCATCACCGCGCTGATCGGCAATGCCGTCGCCTCGGACGCGCAGATGGCCATGGCCGAAGAGCTGCTGCAAGCCGTGGGCCAGACCGTCCGGCTGCAGGCCGAGGCGCAGATGGATGCCGTCACCGGGGTCAGCGGCTCTGGCCCGGCTTATGTCTTTCACATGATCGAATGCCTCGCCGCCGCGGGCGAGGCGCAGGGGCTGGCCCCGGATCTGGCCATGACGCTTGCCAAGGCCACAGTTGCCGGGGCCGGCGCGCTGGCAGAGGCGGCAGATGAGACGCCCGCGCAGCTGCGCGTCAATGTCACCTCGCCCAACGGCACCACGCAGGCGGGGCTCGACGTGCTGATGAACTCGGATACAGGCCTGCCGTCGCTGATGAAAAACACCGTGGCCGCCGCCGCCGACCGTTCAAGGGAGCTTGCCAATGGCTGAGGTCACGATCGACGATTTCCTGAAACTCGACATCCGTGTCGGCACCGTCACCCGGTCCGAACCCTTCCCCGAGGCGCGCCGCCCCGCGATCAAGCTGTGGATCGATTTCGGCGAGGAGGTGGGGACAAAGAAAAGCTCTGCCCAGATCACGCAGCATTACGACCCCGAAACCATTGTCGGGCAGCAGGTGCTGGCCGTGGTCAATTTCCCGCCGCGCCAGATCGGGCCGTTCATGTCGGAATGCCTGACGCTGGGGCTGTCGGACGCGAATGGCGATATCGTCCTGATCGGGCCGAAAACGCCGGTCCCCGATGGCGGCAAGATGCACTGAGGGGCTAGCCCTCTGCGTCCTGCGCCATCGCCGCGCGCCAGTGACGGCGGCAAAGCGAGACATAGGCCTCGTTCCCGCCGATCTGCACCTGCGCACCGTCGCGCAGCACGCGGCCATCCTGATCCTGACGCACCACCATCGTTGCCTTGCGACCACAATGGCAGATCGTGCGCACCTCGCGCAGCACATCCGCCAGCGCCAGCAAGGTGGCCGAACCGGGAAACAGCTCTCCCCGGAAATCGACGCGCAGCCCGTAACACATCACCGGCAATTTCAGATCATCGGCCACGCGGGCCAGTTGCCACACCTGTTCAGGCTCCAGAAACTGCGCCTCGTCGACAAAGACGCAGGCAATGCTGCCGCTTTCCTGTCTTTGCACAATGCGTGCAAACAGATCATCGCCGCTTACAAATGTATCAGCCTCTGCCGCGATCCCGATCCGCGAACCGATGCGCGCGGCACCTGCGCGCTGATCGACCTCGGCCGTCAGCAGATAGGTGTCCATCCCGCGCTCGCGGTAGTTGTAAGACGCCTGCAACAGCAAGGTCGACTTGCCCGCATTCATCGTCGAGTAGTGAAAATACAGCTTTGCCATGGCGCAAGATATGCCCCAGCCTTGCTGGGGGCTCAAGCCGGGACGAAGGGGCAGGACAGGATAAAGGACGACGACGGTGCCAGACAGCCATTCACGGGGGAGTGGATTCGCCATCCGGCTCCGTCGTCGTGGAACAAGTCAAACCCTTTGGCGAGATTTGCCCAAGGTACATGACCCCGGTGCGTTCGGCCGTTTGACGGGCCTGGCCCACCGGGGCCTCTTCAACAAAACCGCAAAGCGGCAACTCGTTACCTACCCACCTGCGTGCGGGCTTGCTTTGTAAATGACATTTCCATTCAATACGGTTAAGGGGAAATGGGGATTGGATTCCCCGCTTCCGGCGGGCAAGTGAGGACCAGAATGGACACTATCGGCAGTTATCTGAAAAAACACACCGAGGCTTTGGTGAAGGATGTGGGCATAGAACCGGCCTGCGAAATCACCGGAAAATCCAAGGCGACGCTTGGACGGTATTATTCAGATCATGACGAACATTCAGACCGTTTCATGCCCATCGACGCTGTTGCGCGTCTGGAAGAGGCATCAAGCTATCCGCATGTCACCGCGGCCCTGTCGGAACTGCGCGGGATGACCCTGTCGCAGGAAGGCAATCCAACCGCTTCCAACAAGCCCGGCGGCATCAATTCCGATGTCATCGTGCTCAGCCAGCGATTCGCCATGCTGATGGCGGAATACAACCTGTCGATCCAGGACGGCGTCATCACGGTCAACGAGGCCAAGCGCATGCTGAAGGAAACGCTGACCCTTCAGAAAGTCCTGATCGAGATGAAGATGCATCTGGAGGACGAAACTGTCTGAGACCGACAACGACGCGCCCCGCCCCCTGATCGGGGCAGAGCGCTTTGTGCCGGATCTTCTTCAGGGGTTTCTCCGCGATCTCGAAACCACCACGCATTCCAGTCAGGTCTGGCGTATGATCGTCAGGCTTGGGCGGGATCTGCAGCTGCCTTGCGTGGATTTCGTCTCTGCCAGCAGCTATACCGACTGGAAAAAGACGCTGTTCATCCGCACCTCCTACGATTCCAGGTGGCTGCATGAACATAACCAGGACCCCGAGAATGATCGCTGGTCCTATTTTCGCAGCCACGCGATGACCCACCTCACCCCGATCGCGATCGGGCTGGAATTCATCGACGAGTATCACGACCTGCCCGACACCCGCATCGCCGTTCTGCAAGAGGCCGCCCGGCGCGGCATCCGCTCGGGGTTTTCCATCCCCCTGCGCCAGCACAGCCCGGCGCAATCGGCAATGCTGTCCTTTGCGGGCGATCATTCCCGGCGCGACATGCAGACCATCATGCGCTCGCATGGCTGGACGCTGCACGCCGCGGCTTTGGCGGGCCACCAGCGCTATGTCTTTCACTTCTCGCAGGAATTTTCCGAACGCAACCAGATCACCGACAAGCAGCAGGAATTGCTGCGCCTGATCGGGCTGGGCAAGAAGGACAAGGCCATCGCCAAACAGTTCGACATCTCGGTATCTGCCGTGCGCCAGCGGATGAACACGCTGATGCAGCGCACCGGCGTGAACAGCCGGCCCGAACTCGCCGCGCTCGCCATGAGCATCGGCATCCTTCCCGACCCGCTGCACCGGCCCGATACCGATCCGCTCGCCGCCCTGATCGAGATGGATGACGATGCCGCACACACGGCCCTGTGGCACGCAGGCGACGCGCTGAGGCGTTAAACCCGCCCGCCCGCGACGCACCGCCCCGGATCTGGCACGCAGCCAAAGCCGCCTTTCCCGCGCGCGCCCCGAACCAAACCGGCCGGCAAGTCGCCTCTCTCCCCCACGCGCGGGCACTGGAAAACCCCGGCGCGGACGGCTAGATGTGGGCCATGCTGAACATGCTGACATTCGGCGAGAAAACCTCGCGCCCGCCCCTCCTCATCGTCCACGGCCTGTTCGGGTCGGGGCGCAACTGGTCCGTCATTGCCCGCCGCCTCGCCGACACGCGTCAGGTCATCGCCGTCGACATGCGCAACCACGGCGACAGTTTCTGGTCGGACGCCCACGGCTACCCCGACATGGCCGATGACCTGGCCGAGGTCATCCGCACCCTCGATGCCCCCGCCGACGTGATCGGCCATTCGATGGGTGGCAAGGCCTCCATGACGCTCGCGCTCAAACATCCCGACCTGCTCAACCGCCTGCTGGTGGCCGATATCGCACCCGTCGCCTACGGCCATGACCAGTCGCAATTCATCGCCGCCATGCGCAGCGTGGACCTGTCCGGGGTGGAAAAACGCTCGGACGCCACCGAACAGCTGGCCCGCACGGTCGAGGACAAGACCCTCCAGTCCTTCTTCACCCAGTCGCTCGACATCAAGGAACGCCGCTGGAAGCTGAACCTTGACACGCTGGAGGCCGAGATGCCCAAAGTGCTGGGCTTCCCCGAGATCGACGCCCGGTTCGAACGCCCGACCCTGTTCCTGTCCGGCAGTGAAAGCGACTATGTCCTGCCCGCCCACCGGAACCGCATCCGCACCCTGTTTCCCAAGGCGCGCTTTGCCAGGATCACCGGCGCGGGCCACTGGCTGCATGCCGAAAAGCCCCGCGAATTCGAAGCGTCCGCCCGCGCCTTTCTCGACGCATAAGCGGCAGTTTCGAAAAATCGAAAACCAAAGGCCCCCGCCAGCCGGGCGGCCTAGCCGTCCAGCAGCCGCAGATCGTCCTTCATCCAGGGCAGCTGCGCCAGCGCCGGATCGATCACCGTTTCCTGTAGTAACAGCCGCATCGTGCGGGCCACGTCGCGGGGCACCTGCTCGGCCCAGTCGGCCCCGGCAAACAGCGAAATCCGGCGCGAGAACGGCTCGAACGGCACCGGATGCGCCTCGATTTCCGGGTGGAACCGGGCCGCGCGCATATAGCCCAGCGGTGTCGTGATCGTCCAGCCGACACCCCGCGCGACAAGCGCCATCAGCGACAGGTGCGGCCCGATTTCGAACCGCGCGGGCCAGTCCAGACGCTGCCGCGCCAGATGCGCCTCTACCTGCCGGCCGATCAGCTGATCACGGTCATGGCGCAGGATGGGCAGCGTCTTCAGCGCCGCCTCTGCCCCCCCGGCACCGCGCGGAATGACAAGGATGTAGGGATCGCGGACAAGCGGAAATTCCGTAACCCCGTCAAGGGGATCGCCCGCGCTGGCCGCCACCGCCATATGCAGCCTGCGCGCAACCAGTGCGGCGCTGATCTCGTGGCTGGGGGCCGAGACCAGCTTGAACCGGCATTTCGACAGGCTCTCGGCCAGAATGGTCACCAGTCGCGGGGTCAGGTCATTGTCGAAATCGTCGATCATGCCCAGGTTCAGCGTTTCCAGATGCGTCAGGTCCATGACCGTCAGCTCGTTCTGCGCCAGCCGCAACTGGCCCAGCACCACCTGCGTGCGTTGCAGGAAACTGCGCCCCGCGGGCGTCAGTTGCATGGGCCTGCGACCGTGATCCACCAGATCGACCTTCAGCGCCGTTTCAAGGTTGCGCATCTGCTGGCTGACCGCAGGCTGGCTCAGCCCCGTGCGCTCTGATGCCAGCGCGACAGAGCCGGTCGCCGCCAGCGCCTCGAACACTTCCAGCCCTTTCAGGGTCACGCCGTTGAACACCGGTTCATCCCGCCCACAGTTTCACCTTTTCTGAAACCGATCGCCCGCCCCGTCAAGCCCGTCCCGTCAAGCCCGTCCCGTCAAGCCGGCCGTGCCACGCAAAAGCCCGCAAGCCCTGTTCCGGGCCGCGGGCTATGCTGTCAGGCGGGTCGCCGTGATGCGCGTTGTGCGGCCGGGCTCAGTAGCCCCGGCAGCTCCGTTCGGCCGAGCTGGCGAAAGATTTGTACTTCTTCCAGAACACCTCGTGAGAGCTGCGGTCGGACTGGCGGATTTCCTGCGCGTGATGCGGATCGCCAAAGAATTTCGCCGCAAGCCGCTGGTCGCCGCCATCCAGCGTTCGGTTCGCAACCGTCTGGATACAGCCGCACAGGCGCGGGCTGCTGGCCTTGCGTTCCGACGCGAGGCAGGCCCGGCTGATCGGCCCCGACGCAAGACGGGTCACGGACCCGCCGGAATAGGTGGTGGATTTCTTGCTGCCGCCGCAGCTTGCCAGTGTGGTCACCAGCATCAACAGGATGAAAACTCGCATTCTACTGCTCCGATACGGCCGGGATGCGGAGGTTATCCTCTCTTGCCCGGACTTTGTTGCCTCTGCGGGAATCCTGTCCGATTTCCGCGCAGATTTCAATTCCCAACAGACGGGCGGGCCAAGAAAGGCGGCAATTGTTGCGCTCAACCGGTGATTTCGAACCCCTCGACATCCGGCAGATCCTCCAGTTCGTCCACCAGCACATCGCGCACCGCCGCGGCTCCCGGCCCGTCGCGCAGCGCCAGCAGCATGGCCTTTACCGCGTCTTCCGCCCCCACCAGCAGGGTCGTGACCGACCCGTCATCATTGTTGTGGACCCAACCGCGCAAGCCCTGACGCCGCGCTGCGGCCTGTGTCCAGACCCGGAAGGCCACGCCCTGAACCCGCCCCATCACCCGCGCCTGCCGTGCAATTTCCCGCGTCATGTCGCCTTCCTTTCCGTGGTATGCGCAGCACGGCCCGCAAAGCCTCCCGCCGCGACGTATCGTGCCACCTTGACCGTTGCTGCTTTCCGCATCATATCGGCTCGCATGACAAAGCTCTCGCATATCCGCAACTTCTCGATCGTTGCCCATATCGACCACGGGAAATCCACCCTGGCCGACCGGCTGATCCAGTCCACGAACACCGTCTCCGCCCGCGAGATGAAAGAGCAATTGCTCGACGCGATGGACATCGAACGCGAACGTGGCATCACCATCAAGGCCAATACCGTCCGGATCGAGTATAAGGCCGAGGATGGCGAGACGTATATCCTCAATCTCATCGACACGCCCGGCCATGTCGACTTTGCCTACGAGGTCTCCCGCTCCATGCGCGCGGTCGAAGGCTCCCTGCTGGTGGTCGATGCCACCCAAGGGGTCGAGGCGCAGACCCTGGCCAATGTCTACACCGCCATCGACGCGGATCACGAGATTGTTCCCGTCCTCAACAAGATCGACCTGCCCGCGGCCGAACCCGAACGGATCTGCGAACAGATCGAGGATGTCATCGGCATCGATGCGTCGGACGCCTGCCTGATCTCTGCCAAGACCGGCATCGGCATCCCCTCGGTGCTGGAGGCCATCGTCAAGCGCCTGCCGCCGCCCCATGAAGGCGACCCCGACAAGCCGCTCAAGGCGATGCTCGTCGATTCCAAATACGACCCCTACCTCGGCGTCGTCGTCATCGTGCGCGTCATCGACGGCGTTCTGAAAAAGGGCCAGCGGATCAAGATGATGCGCACCGGCGGCACCTATGACATCGACCGGATCGGCGTCTACCGCCCCGCCATGCAAGAGGTCAAGGAACTCGGCCCCGGCGAGATCGGCTATATCACCGCCCAGATCAAACAGGTCCGCGACACCCGCGTCGGCGACACGATCACGACCGAGAAGAAGGGCTGCGAAACCGCCCTGCCCGGCTTCAAACCGTCGATCCCGGTGGTCTTCTGCGGCCTCTTCCCCGTCGATGCCGCCGATTTCGAAGACATGCGCGACGCCATCGAAAAGCTCGCCCTGAACGACGCGTCCTTCACCTCGGAAATGGAAACCTCCGCCGCGCTCGGCTTTGGCTTCCGCTGCGGCTTTCTTGGCCTGCTCCACCTCGAAGTCATCCGCGACCGTCTGGAACGCGAATACAATATCGACCTCATCACCACCGCGCCCTCCGTGATCTACCGGATCTACATGCGCGACGGGTCCGAGATCGAACTGCACAACCCCGCCGACATGCCCGACCCCTCGACCATCGACCATATCGAGGAACCGCGCATCAAGGCGACCATCCTCGTCCCCGATGAATACCTGGGCGACGTGCTGAAGCTGTGCCAGGACCGCCGCGGCATCCAGCTCGACCTCACCTATGCGGGCTCCCGCGCGATGGTCGTCTACGACCTGCCGCTCAACGAAGTCGTCTTCGACTTCTACGACCGCCTGAAATCGGTCACCAAGGGCTATGCCAGCTTCGACTACCAGATGCTGGGCTACCGCGAAGACAACCTCGTCAAGATGCAGATCCTCGTGAATGACGAACCCGTCGACGCGCTCTCTACCATGGTCCACCGCGACCGGGCCGAAATGCGCGGCCGCGCCATGTGCGAAAAGCTCAAGGACCTGATCCCGCGCCACATGTTCAAAATCCCGATCCAGGCGGCCATCGGCGGCAAGGTCATCGCCCGCGAAACCCTCGCAGCCCTGCGCAAGGACGTGACCGCGAAATGCTACGGCGGCGATGCCACGCGTAAAAAGAAACTGCTGGAAAAGCAGAAGGCCGGCAAAAAGAAGATGCGCCAGTTCGGCAAGGTCGACATCCCGCAAGAGGCGTTCATCTCTGCCCTCAAGATGGATGGCTAGGCCGCCACGCCTGCACATCAACGTGATGACATTCCCCCTGCACGGGCCCGCACCGCTCCGCTAGAGTGCGCCGAAACGCCCGTGCAGGAGGCACATATGCGCCCGATTCTGACCCTCGCCCTGATCCTCGCCGCACAAACCGGCGCTGCAGAGGTCTGCGATTTCCGCCCCAGCATCGTCGCGGGCAAGGCAGGCTCCGCCGCGCGCGACATGGCAACCGATGCCGCCAGCGCCGCTGCGACCGGCGTCAAGGCCGTGGGCGCCTACACGCTGGAAAACCCCGTCACCGGCGCCACCATGATCAGCTCCGGCGTCACCAGTGCAACGGCTGCGGGCACCAGCATCGCCACCGGCGCATCCGGCGCCCTTGGCACCGCAACGGCCATCGCCACCGCGCCCGTTACCATCGTGATCGCGGGGCTCACGGCCGTGGCTCTGGGCGGGTACGAGGGTGCGTGCTATTTCAAGGCCGACCGCATCACCGATTATGACGAGATCCTCTACATCATGCAGAATCTCGCCGCGAATTCCGACCCCACCATGTTTGCCCTGATCCAGCCCGGCACGGATTACGTGACGCTGGAGGGCAAAAACGCCACCGCCGGCGAGGCCAAGATCCGCGTCGCCTCCCCCGGTGTCGGCCCGTGGATACTCGACGTCGACAAGCTCTACATCACCGACGGAGTCCTCATGCACCGGGACCGCCTGCGCAACACCGTCATCGGCAATGTCGGATTGCAGGTGATGGAGGCGGAGGCGGAGTGATTGTAGTCGGGAGACGGAGCGCTCTTAACTCAGGAAATTTCAGCAAATAGAATTTTTGCCGCCCCACAAATGAACGATTTTGAAAATTTAATCCGTGTACTTCTCACCTATATAGCGAGAAGTGTTTTCGATTTCTGGGAACATCGTGCGGTCATTAATATGAAGCTTATCCAGGTCAGATAAGATGCTATGTTTTTCATTGCGGTCGATTCTTATTCTGCTAAAATTAAATGCCGTACTGGTTTCCTCTCCGATCTGTTTGAGGAGCCCTGACATAACAAATGCGCCGCTTTGCGCCAAAATACGCCTATTAGTCCTCTTTGGTCTCACAAAGAAAAATCGACCTAAGTCCAACGCCCTTATCTTGTTCTGAAAGTAGGGCTTCTCAACGCGAACGAATTGCACCAATCGTTCAACTTCCGGCATATCGTTGAACGTCTCGACCTTTATCGAAGAGACCCCACCCTTCCCTTTTTTCGACATCAAGTGTTGATAAAGGGTATTCTTTTCGTCATATGTCAGGCGCGCCAGATTAGAAACGCAACTTATCGCGTCGCTGTCAAACAATTTCGACCTTTGTTCTGAAATTTCAAGAATTATCACCTCACCATCATTATCTTTTTCTACGGACTTATAGTCTCGAACAGCAAAAAATAATGCGACCAAAGGATTTAGACTTACATCTAGTAATCTGGTCGGCAGGCCGTAATGCTGTGCCCTCACTAGCTGCTCAAAAACTGACTTATCATCCTTAAAATCACTAGGGGACTCTGTCAACAACTCTGACAAAATTCTTTCTTCATTTTTCTTTGCGGTCTCAAATCTGTAAATCTTTGGAATTAGTTTATAGGAATAATTGGAATGGCCGCGATACGCGGTAATTTTCCCACTAACTATATCATCGAGTACAAAATCCAAATATTCACCGACGCTTGCAACGACAGGTATCTTCGCCAAAACGACCCTCACTTTGATTAAATGCCCGGGGCGGGCTTTGAACGGAGAGGCCTAACTATCAAGCGGTGTGAGTTTTTTGCAAGGCGGTATTTTGCTACCTTACTATGCACTTCCTATCCGTTGCACCCCGCAGACGTCCCACCCGGCACTAACCCTAGACAGCTAGACACACACGCATCCGTTTACAACCTTGGTTCGCCCCACTGAAAGGGAGAGGAGGCCCAATATGAAAGATGTGGTCGCCGCCGGGGCTTTAGCCGTTGCCATCAGCAACTGCGTCGAGGGCCATGTCTTTCCAACTTGGTAGATAATACAACTTTGCTTGGTACGACGCCGCCCGTTGCTCAATTTGTAAAAGCTGGGATATGCCAATCCCGGCTAGCACCTGTAACCGCGAGACCGGCCCGCTACATTGAAGTGCGACAAATGGCTCGCCCTCAAATCCCCCGATCCCAGAAATCCCGTTCTGCCGTGTCGCCGCTCAGCGCCTTGACGGCTTTCCAGCGGGCATAGCCTTCTTCCATCTGGCGGCGTTTCTCGGCGAGCGAGACGCGCTCCCAGGTTTCCAGCCGTTCGCATTGGAACATCGGGATCACGGCGGCGACGGCCTTGCCGTGTTTGGTCAGCCAGATCCGCCCCCCCGAATGGCGGACCCATTCGGTCAACCGGCCAGAGTCGCGGCGAAAGGTGCTCAGCGGGGTTATGCGGTATTCGGTTGTCATGGGGGGAATGTTTACACGGCCGGCTTTCCAAATTCTGAACCCGGCGCGCGCAGCCCCCGTGGCCGCAGCGCAATCCAGCGCCCGCGCGCAATTCCCGTCCCGCGCCGCAGGTCCGGTCCCCCGCCCGTCCCGGCGCGCGCGCCATCAGGTCCAAGCGGCTTTCGGCGGGGTCAGAGGGCATTTGTACAAAACGGGGGTACAAAAAGCACAAAAGGCATCAAACCCCCGCGCCCTCAAACCCGCTTTGCGCGCCCCCCCGGGCCGCGTCCTGCGGCTCTCAGCGCCGCATTTCAGCCGCGCCAGCGCCCGCGCCGCCTCTCACTGACGCGACGTTAGTGCCAAAAAATCCGGCAGCAATTCGCCTTATACGTGTGTTGTTCATATTTAAATATTTGGCTGCGCGCCTGAATTCTTTAAAATCAACCCCATTAAAACTGTTGATTTTCAATGGCTTGCAAATTTCTCAAATCGCTTTGGCTGCAACCCACCGGGAATCGCCCGCGTCAAAGCGGGAAATGCCATGTGAATGGGCGATTTACACCATCACGAATCGCGATTTAAAAAGTTCCCCATGCTATTCATCGAGTCACCTAGCTTGGGATCGCAGATGCGCTCCGCTCCGAACCAGAGGCCCCGCCTCCCCCTCGGACCTGACCGTGGATTGCATGCCTGGAAGGAGCCTCTGCTCCGCCTAAACCGGGGACGGTTTCAAACGCCCCCCAAAAACGACCAACATGGAGTTCGTAAATGACACCCAAATTTTATACCCTGGTCGCCGCTGCGGCCCTCGTGGCAGGCGGTGCCTCCGCGGGCACGCTCGACGATGTCAAAGCCGCAGGCAAGCTGAAGTGTGGCGTAAGCCAGGGTCTACCCGGGTTCTCGACACCTGACGACAGCGGCAAGTGGACCGGTCTGGACGTCGATTACTGCCGCGCTGTGGCCGCAACCGTTCTGGATGATCCCGAGGCCGTCGAGTTCGTCTCGCTTTCGGCCAAGGACCGCTTCACCGCGCTGTCCTCGGGCGAGATCGACATCCTGTCGCGCAACACCACCTGGACGATCACCCGCGACACCGATCTGGGCATCACCTTCACCGGCGTCAGCTATTACGACGGTCAGGGCATGATGGTTCCCGCAAGCCTGGGCGTGACCACCGCGCTGGAGCTTGATGGCGCGACGATCTGCACCAATACCGGCACCACGACAGAGCTGAACATCACCGACTACTTCACCCAGCACGGCATGAGCTTCGAGCTTGTTGCGCTGGAGAACTCTGACGAGGTGATCGCAGCCTATGGCGCGGGCCGTTGCGACGTCTTCACGACCGACCGTTCCGGCGTGGCCGCCGAGCGTTTGAAGCTCGCGGATCCCGATGCGCATGTCGTTCTGCCTGAAACCATCTCCAAAGAGCCGCTTGGCCCGTCCGTTCGCGCAGACGACAAGCAGTGGGAGCGTGTGTCCAAGTGGGTCCTGAACGCCCTGATCGAAGCCGAAGAATATGGCATCACCTCTGCAAATGTTGACGAGATGATGACCTCCGAGAACCCCTCGGTTCAGCGTATCCTGGGTGCTGGCGACAATGACTACGGCGCGCCCATGGGCCTGACCAAGGATTGGGCAGCCCGTGCGATCAAGGCTGTTGGCAACTACGGCGAGATCTATGACCGCAACGTCGGCCCCGACACGCCGCTGAAGCTTGACCGCGGTGTGAACAACCTGTGGAACAACGGCGGCTTCATGTACGCACCGCCGATCCGCTAATCGCGCGATCTGCAGATATCGAAAGGGACGGGCATGCCCCGTCCCTTTCCCAATAAAACAATAACATCCGACAGGGAACGAACATGAGCTCCATCAGTGACAGCGACGACGCCGTCCGGAGCGAGCGCAGCGGTCTGGCCGCGCTTGTCTTCGATGCCAAGGCCCGATCGCTCTTCTTCCAGGCCGTGCTGGCCATCCTTATCATCATTGCCGCATACATCGCCGTTCGTAACGCGGGCGCCAACCTTGCTGAGCAGGGCCGGGAATTCGGCTTCGACTTTTTCGGGCGGCCATCCGACATCCAGATCCTGACGACCTTCGGGACGTGGCTGATCGGCTATGAGGCTGGCAAGAATACCGTGTTCGACGTGTTCCTGCTGTCAATCGCAAACACGCTGATCATCGCCATCGCGGGCGTGATCTTTGCAACGCTCTGGGGCTTCCTTCTTGGCATCTTCCGCCTGTCGAACAACTTCGTCCTGAACTCCTTTGCGACAATCTATATCGAGCTTCTGCGCAACGTGCCGCTGCTGCTGCAGATCTTCTTCTGGACGGCTGTGCTGCGCCTCGTGGCACCCGGTCCGCGCGATGCCGGTTGGCTGGTCCCCGGATTGCTGAGCTGGAACTCCAAGGGCATCTACGGCCCCTACCCGCTGGTCGAGCCCGGCTTTTCCTATACGCTGATCGCCTTCCTCTTGGCCTGTGTCGCCGCCTGGGGCTTTGCCCGCTGGGCCAAGCGCAGGCAGGACGCCACCGGCAAGCAAAGCTCTGTGGGCCTTGTCACGCTGGGCCTGCTGATCCTCGTGCCAACGCTGGTGTTCCTGGTGACCGGACGCCCAATGACAATCGAATGGCCCAACTTCGTGACCGAAGGCCCGATCCTGCGGCGCGGCTTCGAAAGAGGTATCGGCAGCTATATCGCGCCTGAATTCTTCGCGCTGTTCCTTGCACTGACCACCTATACCGCCGCCTTCATCGCCGAGATCGTCCGCGCTGGTATTCAGGCGGTTCCAAACGGCCAGTCAGAAGCCGCAGGCGCTTTGGGGCTTCCCCCGGGCCTTGCCATGCGCAAGGTGATCCTGCCGCAAGCGTTCCGGGTGATCATCCCGCCGCTGACCTCGCAGTATCTGAACCTGACCAAGAACTCGTCGCTCGCCGCCGCCATCGGCTACCCGGAACTGGTTGCCGTCTTCGCCGGCACCACGCTCAACCAGGTCGGCCGCGCGATCGAGATCATCGCCATCGTGATCCTTGTCTATCTCACGATTTCTCTTCTCACATCGGCCTTCATGAACTGGTTCAACAACCGCGTGAAGCTGGTCGAACGGTAGGAAAGGGACATCACGATGAATCAAGATATCTCATACGTTCGTACCGAAGACGCTCCGCTGCTGGAGCCGCCTTCCTCGCAAATCGGTCCCCGCGCATGGCTGTGGGAGAACATCTTCGCGTCGATGGCGGACTATGCCACCCCCAGCAAGGCCATCGTGTCGATCATGATGACGATCATCACGGTCTTCACCGCCTATGCGCTGGTCTGGATGACATGGACGCTGCTGGATTTTGCCATCTTCTCGGCCACCTTCTTCGATCCCGAAGGGCTTAAACGAGAGGCCTGCCTTGACGCCGGAGGTGCCTGCTGGCCCTTCATCAAGGCAAAGTGGTACCAGTTCATGTACGGCTTCTACCCCCCGGAAGAGGTCTGGCGGGTGAATGTCTGCATGGCCTTGCTTGCCGTGGGTATTGCCTGGCTGATCTTCCCGCTGCCGCATCGTGGCAAGGTCGCGGCCTTCATGCTCTTTGGCTATCCCGTCATCGCCTTTGTGCTTTTGAACGGTATGCCGATCGAGCATGACGGCGACATTGGTCATGTCGTATCCGGCGTCTGGTTCCCGCTGATCCTCGCCGGGATTGCCTTTGCCGGCTACTGGGTGACAAGCCACGGCAGCATTGGCGATGTCGGCGAAGCGATGGCCCCGGCCCTGCTGATGGCAGCCATCGTGCTGGGCATCTTCGCCGGCCTTCCGCTGGTGACCATGACGCTTGACCTTGCCCTTGGCACCGAGGTCGTGGAGACCAACAAATGGGGTGGCCTGACCATCACTCTGGTGGTCGCTATCTTCGGGATCGTGATCTCGCTGCCAGTGGGCATGCTGCTGGCGCTGGGGCGACAGTCCAACGCGCCGATCATCCGCTACAGCTCGATCATCTTCATCGAAGTGGTGCGGGGCATTCCGCTGATCTCGGTGCTGTTCTTCGCCAGCGCGATGTTGCCCTATTTCCTGGAACCGGGTGTCGACTTCAACAAGCTCCTGCGCGCCATGATCGGCGTGGTCCTCTTCGCCTCGGCCTATATGGCAGAGGTGATCCGGGGCGGCCTCCAGGCCATTCCCAAGGGCCAGTACGAAGGCGGCATGTCGCTGGGTCTCAGCTTCTGGCAACAGATGCGGCTGATCATCATGCCGCAGGCGCTGACCACCGTGATCCCGGGCATCGTCAACACGTTCATCGGCCTTTTCAAGGACACCACGCTGGTTCTGATCATCTCGATCTTCGACCTGCTGGGCATCCTGTCGGCCACGCTGAAAGACCCGGAATGGTCGACGCCCACCACCGCTTATACCGGCTATCTCGTCATTGCCCTGATCTACTGGATCTTCTGCTTCGGCATGTCGCGCTACTCGGTTTACATGGAAAACAAACTCGACCGTTCTCACCGGTGAGGAGATAGAAAATGTCTGAACAAGCTACAGCCCGCAAGGAATTGGCCGTCTCTGACGAGGTGGCAATTGAAATCCAGGGAATGAACAAGTGGTACGGCACGTTTCACGTGCTGCGCGACATCAACCTGACCGTCTACCAGGGCGAGCGGATCGTGATTTGTGGCCCCTCCGGGTCGGGTAAATCCACGCTGATCCGCTGCATCAACGCGCTGGAAGAACATCAGCAAGGCTCTATCGAGGTTGACGGCACGAAGCTGACAAATGACCTGAAGAACATCGACAAGGTCCGTTCCGAGGTTGGCATGTGTTTCCAGCACTTCAACCTCTTCCCGCACCTGACCATTCTTGAGAACTGCACACTGGCGCCGATCTGGGTTCGCAAGACCCCCAAGAAGGAAGCCATCGAGACGGCGATGCACTACCTTGAAAAGGTCAAGATCCCCGATCAGGCCAACAAGTATCCCGGCCAGCTTTCCGGCGGTCAGCAGCAACGTGTCGCCATCGCTCGGTCGCTGTGCATGAAGCCGCGCGTGATGTTGTTCGACGAACCAACCTCTGCCCTTGATCCGGAGATGATCAAGGAGGTTCTCGACACCATGATCGAGCTGGCCGAGGAAGGCATGACCATGCTCTGCGTCACGCACGAGATGGGCTTTGCCCGTCAGGTGGCGAACCGTGTGATCTTCATGGACCAGGGCCAGATCGTGGAGCAAAACGAGCCAGAGGCGTTCTTCAACAACCCTCAATCAGACCGGACGAAGCTGTTTCTCAGCCAGATCCTGGGCCACTGATACCGGCCAACGTGCCAATCGAAAAAGAAACGCCACCCGGGTTTGGGTGGCGTTTTTCGTTGGACCAATGGGAATGTGTCGCGCGGGTTGGACAGACAACGCGTCATGACCTGCCCGCAGTCACGGCCCACCTCACTGATACCGACCCTGACCGGTTCTCCGCAATCTGAGGCAGCCCGCGCGTTAGACCCTCCATCCCGCCGATGACGACGTGCCAGATGCGCGCCGACGCCAAGCCATATCAGCGCAAGAGGTCGCCAGCCACGCTGGCCTGCCGTAAAGATTGCTTACTTCGCGCTGTCAAGCATCGCCAAGACGATGTCTTTCTGCTCTCGCGGTGTCGGAATATCTCGCGCAGCGGCCTGCGCCGGGCGGTCCTCGGGCTGCGTGATCCCCATAAGCAGGCGAAACTCTGCCTTCGTCTCGCTGTCCATATGCGTCCAGACTTGCGGGCCGATGAACAGGCTTTCGGACCACGCCCCGTCAGCAAGCACCAGCTCGTGCCGGTCGAAAAGGAAATGCACGTATTCAAGCGGCGTGCAGCTGTTGTCGATCTCCACACCTTTCAGGCCGGTCAGCTTCTTGGCGGCGACCAGCGCCTCGCTCTTTCCGATCAGTGCCTCGACAGCACGGGACTGGATCAGCATCCGGTGCTGCTGGGACACCCGAAGATCGCGCCTCGGCATGCCGCGACCAAGCGTATCGGCCTTGATGCAGACCGGACGCGCCTTGGGTTGCCCGGCCAGAAACGCCGTATCAAAGCTCTGACGGCCGATCCACCGGACCGGCTGCATGCCATTGTCCCGCGTCAGCACCAGATCCCCGATCCGAAGATCAGCCACGTCCTTTTCACCCTGCGCCGTCATGATCCGGGTACCGCCAACAAAGCAGACCAGCTGCGGGATCGTAACAACACCGGTCGACAGGACATCGGTCCCGTTATTGAACGAGGTGATGATTTCGACCTGAATGTCATCGCCGCGCGCCGGATTCGGTTCGTAGTCGATGACAAGGTCGTCCAGCACATAACCGCTGGGCGTCGGAACAAGGCGTGGATCGCCAACCGGAATGACTTCGGTAATCGTGATCGTCTGGCTCGGATCGGCCGGATCAGGATAGGTCAGAACAACCGTCACGGAGTCGACGTCCAGAATTGGCGGCGGAGAGCTGATCGCGTCGGTCAGTTGCGAGGCATCGACAACCTGAATAGCACCGTCAGCCGACCCGATTGAGCCGCCAGTGTTGTCGAGGTCGTTCAGACCGCCATCACTGCCCGCGTTCAGGCCACTTCTGGCACCCACACCAACACCCGAGATCAATGCGCCGAAATCGTTCTCCAGCGCCAGTGCTTCATCGGTAAAATTACCGCCTCGGTTCTGAACGCCATCAGACATGAAGATGATCGAGTTTGACGATTGATCCGTGACGCCTTGCGCCGTCCAGCTGTCGTTGATCTCTTGCAGGGGCGCAGCAAAGTTGGTTCCGCCCCCAGCCGTCAATGCGTCGATATCCTGTTCGAACTGGGTCAGCTGGTCCAACGTGTATACACCAACCAAGGACGAATCGCTGTTATATTCGACGAGCGTGACCGTCACCGTCGATGGGTCGTATCCATTGTCGATATAGGTTTGAAACACCTGCTTGGCAGCATAGACCTGCGCCTCAAGAAAGGTGTCAGTCGTGCCATCGCCGTCAACGTCGGACCCGGAACTCCCGCCTGCAGACCCGGACGTGTCGACTGCGATGGCGACGTTGATATCCGGCGAGGTTTGCGCGCCGATATTGACCGTGTGGTCAATGCTCAACGTGTCGAAAGAGGTGTCTGGAATTGTACTGGTCGTTGCAACACCGACGCCGTCGACAGTCGTGTTAACGTTGATCGTTTGATCGGGCATGATCTGACCTCACCGTGGCCGCTCAACGCAGCCAAACCAAAATAATAACAACAGGCTGCCGCAAATTCGGCAGCGCACTTTTTACTCACGGGATTAACCACTCACTAGGTTTCCCTATGGCAGGAGCAGCAGTCGAACAAGCAGTAAACAAATCCCATTTTTCCCCCGTGGCGCGAGTTCATCGCCCGGGTTCCTGAATTCTCAGGATGCTGCTTCCGAGCCACCTTAGGAAAATCGACGCGGAAGAAATACTAAAATCTTATTAAAAACAGAAACTTGCGCGCATCTTAGTGCGCGCAAGGTCTACACAGATGCATATGCGACTCGGTACCAAGTCGTGAGGTAAGGAATGGTTAACAAAATATGAACGCTGCGTTAACTTGCCGCCCCCAAACCGCCGTGATTGAACTAAGCCGCAGGCCTTTCCCCAGTCAGCGAGTTGCGGATTCTGCAGGGAACAAGCAGCCCGCCCGTTACTCCTTCAGGTCACCCGCAGCGAAAAACACCGGCCGGATGACCCGTTCTGTGATGGCCCCGACCCCGGCGAGCACCAATGCGAGCACGAACAGCCATCCCAAGAAGGGGATGAGGCCGATGACACCCGCCGCAAGCGCCCCGACAGCCGCAGCAAGCGCGCGGTCCCCGATACTGTCGGGCTCTTTGGTGCCAAAGGCCAACAGCAGCCCCACACCGAAAGAGTAGGCCGACACCACATAGCCCGCAAAGCCACCGATCAGGGCCAGCATCACCATTGCGGGGCTCAGCAGAAGGCCGATGATCGTCATCGCGAATAGAACGGCAGCGCCAATCACGGTGGACTGCGCGAGAAAACCCAGCCAGAGGGTCCGGAACGGCCGCGCAAGCAGTTGTTTTCGCATCTCGGCAAGCCGTCCGGGGACCAGCGCGGCAATCAGCGCCGCAAGCGCCGCCACGACGATCACACCCGTGATGAACCAAAGAATGGCCCGCCCCCATCCGGGCGCCTGCGGACCGTCCCAATCGTCGATTTCACGCCGCTCGACCCGATCGGCCGATGCAACGCTCACTGGCACGTCAATCTCCCCCGGCTCTTCTTCATAGAGTATCAGCCGCCCGGCGATTACGGTGTCTTCGCCCCAGTCAACAGTCTCTGCGGCGAGGCTCACGTCCCCGGCCACGCTCGCATTCACGGTGACGTGCTCTCCGGCGATCATGGCGTAGCCGCCTATGTTTCCTGTCAGGTTGACGGTTTGTCCCGCTGCCCGCAGATCCCCGGAGACATCGCCAGCGGTCAGATCGCGCCCAATCATCGTCAAATCGCCAGCGACGCTGCCTGTAACGTGGATATTATCGCCCGCCAGGTAGGCATCGCCCCCAACTGCGCCCTCCAGCGTAACCTCGCGGCCCGCCAGATGCGCGGTGCCAGAGACGTCGGCGCGGGTCGTCACTTTCTCGCCCGCCATGAAAAGATCGTCCGCCCCGGAATCTTCGTGGCTTACCGCCTGCCCGGCGCGAAAGACATCGCCGCCCAGGTTGAAGAAAGCGGTGCCCTCTTCGGCGAGGACGGGGCCTGCAAGCAAGGCCGATATCAGGATCAGCAAATACCGTGTCATCGAATTTCCCCCTTCTGGCTGCACGACTCATCTTACAGCAGACACGCTGATTGCCATTGCGCCAAATCAATTGAGGGCGCGTGATGGCCAAAGCGTTTTGAAGCCCGCCCCGATCTTGCCTTCAGGCTAAACCGGGCCGCCCTCGCCCGTTGCATCGCCCAAAAATGTCACATAGTCCTTCGACATTCCCACAAGGCGCCCCGCACATGCTGACAACCTTTCTGGCCATTGCTCCGGTTTTCGCCCTCATATTGATGGGCTACGGGTTACGGCGCGGGGGCATCCCTTCGACCGAATTCTGGAACCTCAACGACCGTCTGGTCTATTGGGTTCTGATGCCCGCGCTCTTCTTCGCGAAAATCTCGGCCGCGGATCTGAGCGGCGGGCTTGGGGACTATGCCATTCTGCTCTATGCCGGTTTTTTCTGCGCCATCCTGTGCGGCTGGGTTCTGAGCCGGGGCATGCCCGCGCCGCAGGCAAGCTCGCTTCTGCAAGGCAGTGCGCGGTTCAACACATTCGTTGCGCTGGCGATTGCCGAGGCGCTGTTCGGGGCGGAAGGGTTGCAGGTTGCAGTGCTGGGGTCGGCCTTTCTGGTGCCGGTGGTGAACGTGACCGTCGTCACGCTGATGACCCGGCAACTGGGCGGGAATGGCAAGACAGTCTTGCGCGGCCTGATAAAAAACCCCCTGATTCTGAGTATCTGCGCAGGCGCGCTTTTCAACGTTCTGGGCATGAAAGAGGTGCCTGTCCTGCATGAAATCGCCCGCATTCTGGGCAGCGCGGCGCTGCCGATCATGCTGCTATGCGTTGGCGCCAATCTCAAACTCCGCGGTCTGAGCGGATCACGCCGGGCGATCGGGTTTTCAACGGTCGGAAAATTCCTGATCAACCCTGCCGCAGTGGTGATCGCGGCGCTGGTGCTGACCCCCGATCCCTTGGCGATCGAGGTGGCACTGATCTTCGCGGCACTTCCCACCGGTGTTGCCAGCTATACGCTCGCGCGCGAGATGGGGGGAGACGCGCCCTTGATGGCGGCCATCATCACAACCCAAACCTTGCTGAGCTTCATCACCCTGCCAGTGACTTTGCTTGTCGGGCGCATGATCTTGTCCCTGAATTGAGGGCGCTTCGTCGGTCAGCGAGGGGCAAGTTTGCAAGAACACTCCGCTGGCAGGGGCAACCGAATGTGGCCTATTTGCGCCGCAAATGCTCGTCCAGCCGCGGCATGATTTCCACGAAGTTGCACGGCCTGTGCCGCAGGTCGAGCTGGTAGGCGAGGATCTCGTCCCACGCATCCTTGCACGCCCCCGGACTGCCCGGCAGGGCGAACAGGTACGTCCCCTGCGCCACGCCACCCGTGGCACGGCTTTGCACGGCGCTGGTGCCGATCTTCTTCATGGAGATGATCGTGAACACCGTCCCGAAAGCCTCGATCTCCTTCTCATAGACATCGCGATGCGCCTCGACGGTCACATCGCGCCCGGTCAACCCGGTGCCGCCCGTGGAAATCACCACATCGATGTCCGGATCGGCACACCACTCCCGCAGCTGCAAAGCGATTTCCCCGCGTTCATCGCGAATGATCTTGCGGTCGGCCACCTCGTGCCCGGCTGCCGTGATCCGCGCCACAAGCGTGTCGCCAGAGCGGTCGTCCTGCAGATTACGGCTGTCCGAAACGGTCAGAACCGCGATGCGCACCGGCACGAAGGTTCTGGACTCGTCAATCTTGCTCATCCGCGCCCTTTCAACTTTGCATCCACTTCCAGCAGGTCCGCCCATGTGTCGCGCTTGGCTTCCGGCGTGCGCAACAGATAGGCCGGGTGGAACATCGGCATAAGCGGCAGGCCGAACGCCTCTGTCCAGCCCCCGCGCAGACGGCTGATGCCCCGCCGACCCAACAGCGCCTGACAGGAAATATTGCCCATCGCGATCAGGATCTCGGGCTGCGCCAGGGCGATATGGCGTTCCAGAAACGGCAGCATCATCGCGATTTCGTCGCGTTCCGGGTCGCGGTTGCGCGGCGGGCGCCACGGCAGGACATTGGTGATGTAGACCGCATCCCTTGCCTGAACCGCCTTGCGATCAAGGCCGATCGCGCCCACCATCCTGTCCAGCAATTGCCCGGCACGGCCAACGAAAGGCTTGCCCTGCAAATCCTCGTCACGGCCCGGCGCTTCGCCCACGATCATCACGCGCGCGCCCGCCACACCATCCGCAAAGACCAGCTGGCGGGCACCGCGTTTCAACTCGCAATGCTCGAAGCTCTGCATCGCCGCGCGAAGCGCCTCCAGATCGGCGGCACCGGATGCAGCGACCCGCGCCTCCGCCTCAGGATCAATCTGCGGGGACTGCGGAACCGCAACCGGCCCGGTTGCCGCGGCAGGCTTTGCCACTGTCGGCGCAGGTGCTGCGGCCACCTCATAGCGGTTGATCGGCGTGTCGCAGACCGCCTCTGTCGCGCCCAGCTCTACCTGCCATTGCAGCAGTGCCCGCGCCCTATGCCATTCCATTGCCGAATCCATGCGCCCACCCTACTGCCGCGCCCGCGCAGGGGGAAGATGCCGCGCCGGGTCTTGCCGCCCGTGTCGCCACTTCCTATAAGCGCCAAGGACACGGCAGGGAGCCTGGCCATGCGCTTTTCACATAAGCATCTTCTGGGGATAGAGCCGCTCGCCCCGGACGAGATCACCATGATCCTCGACCTGGCAGAGCGTTACGTCGACCTGAACCGCGGACGCGCCAAACATGGCGATGCTCTGGCGGGTCTCACCCAGATCAACATGTTCTTCGAAAACTCAACCCGCACGCAGGCCAGTTTCGAACTGGCGGGCATGCGGCTTGGTGCGGATGTGATGAACATGTCGATGCAGGCGTCCTCTATCAAGAAGGGCGAGACGCTGATCGACACGGCGCTGACCCTGAATGCCATGCACCCTGACCTTCTGGTCGTCCGGCATCCGCATTCCGGCGCGGTGGATCTTCTGTCGCAAAAGGTGAACTGCGCGGTTCTGAACGCGGGCGACGGAAAGCACGAACACCCGACCCAGGCGCTTTTGGATGCGCTGACCATCCGCCGCGCCAAGGGGCGGCTGCACCGGCTGAGCATTGCGATCTGCGGTGACATCGCCCATAGCCGCGTGGCGCGCTCCAACATCCTGCTGCTGGGCAAGATGGAAAACCGGGTCAAGCTGATCGGCCCGCCCACGCTGATGCCCTCGGGCATCGCTGAGTTCGGAGTAGAGGTCTATGAGGACATGGCCGAAGGCCTGCGCGATGTTGATGTGGTCATGATGCTGCGGCTTCAGAAGGAACGCATGGATGGCGGCTTTATCCCGTCCGAGCGCGAATATTACCACCGTTACGGGCTGGATGCGGAAAAGCTGGCCCATGCCAAACCCGACGCCATTGTCATGCATCCCGGCCCGATGAACAGAGGCGTCGAAATCGACGGCACAATTGCCGATGATATCAACCGTTCGGTCATTCAGGAGCAGGTCGAAATGGGCGTGGCCGTGCGCATGGCTGCAATGGACATCCTGGCACGCAACCTACGTTCCCTCCCAAAGGAGGTAATGGCATGAGCGACCGTTTCGAGATTTCTGCACATGAGGCAGAGGTAGTCCGCCTCTTTCTGATCGACCTGCCGGAAGAAGCGCAGCGCAGGGAGTTTCTGGAAGATGCCGAGGGCGACTGGCCACCCATCGTTACGCTGAATGCGACCAGCGTAAGCGCCCCGTTCACGCGAATGGACCGCCGCTACATGGAAGTCGTCAACCCGCGTGATCTTGACGAACTGGGGCTGAGTGGGCTTTTGATCGAAGGGTACGGCATTGCAGAAGAGGAGGTTGCCCCGCTGCGCAGCCATCTCGATTCGATACAGGAGCGTGTATTGATCGTCGGCTCCCGTGCCTTTTCAGGGCAGGCCGTCACGGTAGAGCCGCGCGCGCCCCTGCGCTGGATCGCGACGCTTCGCCAGGAAAGCCCCCGCAGCACGATGGAGCAATTGCATGTGGCCACCGCGCAGGGGCAGGCCTCTGCCGGGGGCACTGCCGAACCGGTCAAACCGGCGCTGCCCATGGTTCTGAAAGTGACGCTTGTGCTTATGGTCCTGGCCGCGATCATTGCCATTGTGCTGGGATTTTCCGGGGCTGGCAAATGACGGTGGCGTGGTTGCCCGGTGCGGCATGGGAAGACAACGAATGACAACACTTCTGTGGAATGCCCGCCTGATCAACCCTGAAACGGGCACCGATGACACGGGCGCGGTGCTGATCGAAAACGGTGCCATCGGCGCGGTCATGACCAACAGTGCCGAGATCGCCGCCGCGAAGACCCGCGCGGCAGAGATGATCGATTGCAACGGCAAATGCCTTGCCCCCGGTATTGTCGATCTGGGTGTGAAAGTTTGCGAGCCGGGTGAACGCCACAAGGAGAGCTTTGGCTCTGCCGGTCTGGCCGCCGCGGCCGGTGGTGTGACCACGATCATCACCCGACCCGATACGCTGCCCGCCATCGACACGCCTGAAACGCTGGAATTCATCCGCCGCCGCGCCAATGAGGCCGCGCCCGTCAATGTCCTGCCCATGGCCGCCCTGACCAAGGGGCGTGAAGGGCACGAGATGACCGAAATCGGCTTCCTGCTTGATGCCGGTGCGGTGGCCTTTTCCGATTGCGATCACGTGGTCCGCAACACCAAGGTGCTGCAACGTGCGCTGACCTATGCCCGCAGCCTTGGCGCTTTGGTGGTCGGCCACCCTCAGGAACCGACATTGTCGGCGGGCGCTGCGGTCACCTCTGGCAAGTTCGCATCGCTGCGTGGCCTGCCCGCTGTTTCGCCCATGGCCGAGCGTATGGGGCTGGACCGCGATATCGCCCTGCTGGAAATGACCGGTGCGCGCTATCACGCCGACCAGATCACCACCGCCCGCGCCCTGCCCGCGCTGGAACGCGCCCGCCAGAACGGGTTGGACATCACGGCGGGAGCCTCGATCCATCACCTGACGCTGAACGAGCTCGACGTCGCCGATTATCGCACGTTCTTCAAGCTGAAACCGCCCCTGCGGTCCGAGAATGACAGGCTGGCCGTGGTCGAGGCGCTGGCCTCTGGCCTGATCGACACGCTAAGTTCGATGCACACGCCGCAGGACGAGGAATCCAAGCGTCTTCCTTACGAAGAGGCCGCCTCTGGCGCCGTGGGGCTGGAAACGCTGCTGCCCGCAGCACTTCGGCTGGTCCATGCCGGGCATCTGGATCTGCCGACGCTCTTCCGCGCGCTGGCGCTGAACCCGGCGAAACGGCTGGGGCTGGCATGTGGGCGGCTGGCGAATGGCGCGCCTGCCGACCTGGTGCTCTTCGACCCCGATGCGCCCTTCGTGATGGACCGCTACACGTTGCGGTCGAAATCGCGCAATACCCCCTTTGACGGCCAGCGAATGCAGGGCAAGGTACTCGCAACCTACGTTGGCGGTCAGCAGGTCTACGGGAGAGAATGATGCCAGTCATAGAGCATTCGGTCGCGATTCTTCTGGCTTGGGCCGCGCTTGGCTACCTGCTGGGTTCTGTCCCCTTCGGCATGGTCATCACGCGCGCCATGAACCTTGGCAACCTGCGGGAAATCGGCTCTGGCAATATCGGCGCGACCAATGTCCTGCGCACGGGCAACAAAGGCGCGGCTCTGGCGACCCTGTTGCTGGATGGGGCCAAGGGAGCGGTTGCGGTGCTGATCGCCCGCCTTCTGGCAGGCGAGGACGCGGCGCAGGTCGCGGGCCTTGCAGCCTTCATAGGCCATTGCTGGCCGGTCTGGCTGGGCTTTCGCGGTGGCAAGGGCGTGGCAACCTTTCTGGGCCTGATGCTGGCGCTGGCGTGGCCGGTCGGTCTGGCGTGCTGCGCCACATGGGCCGCAGCATTCGCCATTTTCCGCATCTCTTCGGTGGGCGCGCTGGCCGCTGCGGCAAGCTCCCCCCTCTGGGTGCTGATCCTGGGACCGTGGCGGATCTTTGTGCTGGCGCTTCTTTTGACCGCGCTGGTCTACCTGCGACACAGCGCCAACATTTCCCGGCTGCGCGCGGGCACAGAACCCAAGGTCGGGCAAAAGAAAGCGCCCGAAAGCTAGAGCTTGCCCGCCAGGTGCAGGTCCAGATCCCCGACGCGGTCCTGCCCCCAGAAGCGCTGGTCATTGTCGGTGATGTAGAACGGCGCGCCAAAGACACCGCGGCTGACCGCCTCTTCCAGGTTCGCCGCATAGGTTTCGGCGCCTGCCAGAAGGCCCGTATCGGCAAGCGCCGGATCGAAGCCTGCCTTTTCCAGACAGTCGCGGATCACGTCATCCTGCGCAATGTCACGCTCTTCCGCCCAGCACGCCCGCATAAGCGAATGAACCAGCGCGCCCAGATCGCCACCCCCGGCGTTCTGGGCCGCAATGATCGCATATCCCGAAGGCGCGGCATTGGTCGGCCAATGCGCCGGTTTCAGATTGATCGGCATGCCAAGCTTCTTCGCCTGCCGCACAATCTCTTGCGCGCGCAGGACCTGACGGGACTCGTGTCGCTGCATCGGTGGCGTGCCCCCAGTTCGCCCGAACGCCGCGATAAGATCGAAAGGCTTGTAGGTGATTGTCGCGCCATGTTTTTGCGCGACCTCCTCCAGCCGCAGCCCGGCGAGGTAGGAATACGGCGAAAGCGTCGTAAAGAAGTAGTCGATATGGGCCATTTGGTCTCTCCCGGGACTGAGCAGCTTTGCGGGACCGTAACCGCGTGCTAAGCGGTGCGCAACGTCACGAATCTGACATCAACGACTTGCGCGGAGCTTCCCTCACATGGCCTCGATCATCGAACCCAAGCTTATCTCGGGCAATGCCAACCTGCCCCTAGCCAAAGCCATTGCCCGGCGCATGTCCATGCACCGCGGGATGAATGTCGGCCTTGTGGATGCGCGGGTGGAACGGTTCAACGATCAGGAAATCTTTGTCGAGGTTTACGAGAATGTGCGCGGCGAAGACATGTTCATCATTCAGCCGACTTCCAACCCGGCCAATGACAACCTGATGGAGCTCTTGATCATGGCCGATGCGCTGCGTCGGTCCAGCGCGGCACGTATCACCGCAGTGATCCCCTATTTCGGCTATGCCCGGCAAGATCGCCGATCCAAGGCGCGCACGCCGATTTCGTCCAAGCTGGTGGCGAACATGATCGTCGAAGCGGGCATCGAGCGGGTTCTGACAATGGACCTGCATGCCGCGCAGATCCAAGGTTTCTTCGACATTCCGGTTGATAACCTCTATGCCAGCCCGATCTTCGCGCTCGATATCATGCACCAGTTCAAGGACCAGCTTGGCGATGTGATGATCGTCTCCCCTGACGTTGGCGGTGTGGCGCGCGCACGCGAGCTGGCCAAGCGGATCAACGCGCCGCTCTCCATCGTTGACAAACGCCGCGAGAAACCGGGCGAAATTGCCGAGATGACGGTGATCGGCGACGTCAGCGGCAAGAAATGCATCATCGTGGATGACATCTGCGACACCGCCGGAACGCTCTGCAAAGCAGCCGAAGTGTTGATGGATCACGGTGCAACCGAAGTGCATTCCTACATCACCCATGGTGTCCTGTCCGGGCCGGCCGTTGATCGGATCACCAAATCGGTGATGAAATCACTGGTGATCACGGATTCGATCCAACCCACGGATCAGGTCAAGGGTGCGCCCAATATCCGTATCGTGCCGACGGCACCGATGTTTGCGCAAGCCATCCTGAACATCTGGAATGGCACCTCGGTCTCGTCCCTGTTTGAAACCGAAACCCTGACCCCGATCTATGAAGGCATGTACTACGCCTGATCTCAGGGGAGCGCCCATGTTTGAGCGCTTTTCATCGCCCTGCCGCCCAAGCCTGTGCAGGGGCTTTCCCGGACTGTTGTGACAGCAAGATTGCCTTTGCTCTTTGGGAGGTCGCTTCGCAGCGACTGTCCGAAGGGGTCATAAGGACCGCAGCGCTTTGCCATTCGCAAGCCGGAAGGTGTTACCACCAAAGCAAAGGGGCCCCGCCAAAGCGGAGCCCCTTGTTATTTCAGATATCACTCTGGGATCAGAGCGACGGCTGTTTTGGGTCAAGACCGATCTTGCCACCGATTGCCACCATGTCATGCAGCAGCTTGACCGCGTCATCGACGGGACCGGGCTCGTTCTTGAAGACTTCCTTGGCTTTGCCATAGGCCACGTGCGCCTCGTCAACCAGCGCCTCGTAAGTGTCTTGGTCGACATCACCGCGGGGCAATGCCTTTTCAGCAAGGATCGTGACGCCTTCGCCCAGTTCGGCAAAGCCACCGGTTACGATATATTCCTCGGAACCCTTTTCGGTCTGAACCGTCAGGATGCCGGGGCGCAAGGTGGTCAGGGTCGGCGCGTGGTTCGGCAGGGCCGTCAGGTCGCCATCGGCGCCAGGGATCTCTACCGACAGCACGGGACCCGACATCAGGCTGCGTTCCGGGCTTACCAGATTGAATTGCATAGTTTCAGCCATTTGGGCCTCCTGTCAGGCGCGGGGGGCACAGGCCCCCCACAAGCACTTCCGATTAGGCGGCGTCTGCGGCCATGCGCTCTGCCTTGGCCTTCACCTCGTCGATGCCGCCAACCATATAGAAGGCGCCCTCGGGGAGGTGATCGTATTCGCCGGCAACCACGGCCTTGAAGGACGCGATCGTTTCTTCCAGCGGAACCTGCACACCGTCAGAACCGGTGAACACTTTCGCAACGTCGAACGGCTGCGAGAGGAAACGCTGGATCTTACGGGCGCGGGCAACGGTCAGTTTGTCTTCTTCAGACAGTTCGTCCATCCCGAGGATCGCGATGATGTCCTGCAGCGACTTGTAGCGCTGAAGGATCTGCTGAACATCGGTCGCAACCTTGTAGTGCTCTTCACCGATAACGGCAGGGTCGAGCAGGCGCGATGTCGAGTCGAGCGGGTCAACCGCCGGGTAGATGCCCAGCTCGGAGATCGCACGGCTAAGAACGGTTGTCGCGTCGAGGTGCGCAAATGACGTTGCAGGCGCGGGGTCAGTAAGGTCGTCCGCGGGAACGTAGACGGCCTGAACCGACGTGATCGAACCGGCTTTGGTCGATGCGATGCGTTCCTGCATGGCGCCCATGTCGGTTGCCAGTGTCGGCTGGTAGCCCACAGCGGAAGGAATACGGCCAAGAAGGGCCGAAACCTCGGAACCCGCCTGCGTGAAGCGGAAGATGTTGTCGACAAAGAACAGAACGTCCGAACCGGATTCGTCACGGAACTGCTCGGCCAGGGTCAGACCCGACAGGGCGATCCGCATACGCGCACCGGGAGGCTCGTTCATCTGACCGTAAACCAGCGAAATCTTCGACTCCGACAGGTTGTCGGGCACGATAACGCCGGATTCGATCATCTCGTGGTAAAGGTCGTTGCCTTCACGCGTCCGCTCGCCCACGCCGGCGAAAACCGACAGGCCAGAGTGCACTTTGGCGATGTTGTTGATCAGTTCCATGATGAGAACCGTCTTGCCCACGCCGGCACCGCCGAACAGGCCAATTTTACCACCCTTGGTGTAGGGCGCCAGAAGGTCGATGACCTTGATACCTGTCACCAGGATCTCGGTTTCGGTGGACTGCTCTGCAAAGCTGGGTGCCTCGCCGTGGATCGCGCGGGTTTCGCTGGAATCTACGGGGCCCTTTTCGTCAACTGGGTCACCGGTGACGTTCAGGATCCGGCCGAGGGTCGCGGTGCCAACCGGCATCTGGATCTGACCGTCGGTGTCGATCACTTCCTGGCCGCGAACCAGACCTTCGGTCGCATCCATCGCGATGGTACGAACGGTGCCCTCGCCCAGGTGCTGTGCAACTTCCAGAACCAGTGTCTTACCATTGTTGTCGGTGGTCAGTGCGTTCAGAATCTGCGGCAGTTCATCGCTGAACTGCACGTCGACAACGGCGCCGATCACCTGAGTGATTTTGCCTTTTGCGTTTGCCATGTTTCGTCTCCGGTTCCTTAGAGCGCCTCGGCGCCCGAGATAATTTCGATAAGCTCGTTTGTGATGACGGCTTGACGCGAACGGTTGAACTCGATGGTCAACTTGTCGATCATCTCGCCTGCGTTGCGGGTCGCGTTGTCCATGGCGGACATCCGTGCACCCTGTTCGCTGGCGCCGTTTTCAAGCAGAGCTGCGAAGATCTGGGTTGCCACGCCGCGCGGCAGCAGGTCGGCAAGGATCGCCTCTTCGCTGGGCTCGTATTCGTATACAGTTGCGGCCCCCTCATCCTCGGCGACATCGAACTTGGCCGGGATGATCTGCTGAGCGGTCGGGATCTGCGTGACCACGTTGACGAACTCCGAGAAGAAGATCGTCGCCACGTCGAATTCGCCCTCATCAAAGCGCGACAGGATGTTCTTCGCGATACCCTGCGCATCGGCATAGCCCACGCGCTTGATCTCGCTCATGTCTACATGCTCGATGAACAGGTTGCCGAAGTCGCGCTTGATGGCGTCGCGACCCTTCTTGCCGACGGTGATGATCTTCACCGTCTTGCCTTTGGCAAGCAATTCCGAAGCATGCTGCTTTGCCAGCTTTGCGATATTGGCGTTGAAGCCACCGCAAAGACCGCGCTCTGCCGTCATGACAACGAGCAGATGCACGTCGTCCTTGCCGGTTCCGCGCAGCAAAAGCGGCGCGGAATCCGATCCAGCCACAGAGGCCGCCAGCTGTCCGAGCACTTCATTGAAGCGCTCGGCATAGGGACGGGCCGCCTCGGCAGAGTCCTGCGCACGGCGCAGTTTTGCCGCGGCGACCATCTGCATGGCCTTGGTGATCTTGCGGGTCGATTTGACCGACTCGATCCTGTTTTTCAGGTCCTTGAGACTCGGCATAGGCCTATCTCCTTCTTATGCGAAGTCTGCGGCGTATTCGTCCAGAGCGGCACGGATCTTGTCTTCGGCTTCGCCCTTGATCTTCGGATCTTCCTTGGTGATGAAGTCCAGCAGATCAGAATGCTTGCCGCGCAGGTGCTGCAGCAGACCCTGCTCGAAACGACCGACGTCCTTGACGGCGATCTTGTCGAGATAGCCCTTGGTGCCGGCGAAGATCACGCAGACGATTTCCGCGTTGGTCAGCGGCGAATACTGCGGCTGCTTCATCAGCTCTGTCAGGCGCGCACCACGGTTCAGCAACTGCTGAGTGGCGGCATCAAGGTCGGAACCGAACTGCGCAAAGGCCGCCATTTCGCGGTACTGAGCCAGCTCCAGTTTCACCGGACCCGCAACAGATTTCATCGAGTTGGTCTGAGCGGACGAACCCACACGAGACACCGACAGACCGGTGTTCACGGCAGGACGGATGCCCTGATAGAACAGTTCGGTTTCAAGGAAGATCTGGCCGTCGGTGATCGAGATCACGTTGGTCGGAATGAACGCCGAAACGTCGCCGCCCTGGGTTTCGATGATCGGCAGAGCCGTCAGCGAACCTGCGCCGAAGTCTTCGTTCAGCTTTGCAGAGCGCTCCAGCAGGCGGGAGTGGAGGTAGAAAACGTCGCCCGGGTATGCTTCGCGGCCCGGCGGGCGGCGCAGAAGCAGGGACATCTGACGGTAGGACACGGCCTGTTTGGAAAGGTCATCATAGATGATCAGGGCGTGGCGGCCGTTGTCGCGGAAATGCTCTGCCATGGCGGTCGCGGAATACGGCGCCAGGAACTGCATCGGCGCCGGGTCGGACGCGGTGGCCGCAACAACGATGGAATATTCCATCGCGCCGGTTTCTTCGAGCTTTTTCACCAGCTGGGCAACGGTGGACCGCTTCTGGCCGATCGCGACGTAGACGCAGTAGAGCTTCTTGCCCTCATCATCGCCAGCAGCGTCGTTATAGGATTTCTGGTTCAGAACCGCGTCGAGTGCGACAGCGGTTTTACCGGTCTGACGGTCGCCAATGATCAGCTCTCGCTGGCCACGGCCGATCGGGATCATCGCGTCGACCGATTTCAGGCCGGTTGCCATCGGTTCGTGGACCGACTTACGCGGGATGATGCCGGGCGCCTTGACGTCGGCAACGCCGCGCTTGGATGCATTGATCGGGCCCTTGCCGTCCAGCGGGTTACCAAGACCGTCCACAACGCGGCCAAGAAGCTCGTCGCCGATTGGCACGTCCACGATGGACTTGGTTCGCTTGACCGTGTCGCCTTCCTTGATGTCCTGGTCAGAGCCGAAGATAACGACACCGACGTTGTCGGATTCAAGGTTCAGCGCCATGCCCTGGATGCCACCGGGGAATTCGACCATCTCGCCGGCCTGAACATTGTCGAGGCCGTAGACCCGCGCAATACCGTCGCCGACAGAGAGCACGCGGCCCACTTCGGCGACTTCGGCTTCCTGGCCAAAGTTCTTGATCTGCTCCTTTAGGATCGCAGAAATCTCGGCTGCTTGGATACCCATTTATCCGACCTCTTTCATTGCATTCTGGAGGGAATTGAGCTTGGAGCGGATCGACGTGTCGATCATCTTCGAGCCCACCTTGACGACAAGACCGCCGATGAGGCTTTCATCGACGGTCGCATTGATTTTGACGTCCTTGCCCACCTGGGCCTTGAGCGTCTTGGAAAGTTCTTCTGCCTGAGCAGGGGACAGCGCCTGGGCGGAAACCACCTCTGCGGTCACTTCGCCCTTCTCATCGGCAATCATCTCACGCAGCTGCTCGATCATTGCCGGAACCACGAACAGACGGCGCTTGGATGCCATCAGGCTCAGCACGTTCTGCATGACGGGCATCAGCCCTGCCTTCTTGGCTATCGCATCAATCGCGCGGCCCTGATCTTCGCGGCCGTAGATCGGCGATGTGACGAGCGCGCGCAGGTCGCTGCTGCTTTGCAGGACCCCATGTAGCTCATCCAGATTGCCTTCAAGCTGGGCAAGCCCGTTAGTCTCCTTGGCGATCTCGAACACCGCTTTCGCGTAGCGTTCGGCGATGCCGGAGGAAATCGAAGCTGATTCAGACACGTCCACCCTTCCGATATCTTTGCCCCGAACCCTGCCCACGAGGAGCACTTCTTCCGGGGGTGTTGGTGCCCCGGATCGGTCCGGGACGACTAAATCAGCGCGGATGTAGCAGAGGCTTCCCAACCTAGCAACATGCTTAGAGTGTTTTGACGAATACGCAAAATCTTGCGTTTACATGAGGTTAGACAAAGTGCGACCTAATGCGCGCCCAAAAAGGTAAAGAAATTCCGTCTGTTTGCCGTGGTTTGCGCGATTCTTGTGCAGTTATCGCGCTCCAAAACACGACATCTGGTGTTCCGATAGACGCATTTCCACCCCTCGTGCGTCAACTCTTTATCCCGCCCCCCCCCCGCGGCATCACACCGGTTTGGGTTTGGCTTCGGCGCCTCCCAGCACTTCGAGAGGCGAGCGCACCCTGACCCGCGCGCTTGGACCCGAAGGCGCCTGCACACGCTTGGATGCCTCCACCATCAGCACCCCGCCCGCCATTATCATGGAAACCGATCCGCCAAGACGTTCCCACATGGGACCGGTTTTCATCCAGAATCGCTTTCGCGACGGCGGCTGGTACAACGCGGTGATATGCTGCTCGGGCATGAAATTGTGCTTCTTGAGCTGATCCTCCAGCTGTCCCAGCGTGTAGGGACGACCGTAGCCGAAAGGCGTCTTGTCGCTGCGGGACCATAGCCCCGCGCGGTTGGGCACGATGAAAAGCGCCTTGCCGCCCGGCCCAAGCACGCGGAAACACTCATCCAGCAGCGCCGAAGGCTGTTCCGACGTCTCCAGCCCGTGAAGCACGACCAGCTTATCGACATGTCCGGTTTCTATCGGCCAGAGCGTCTCGTCACACAGCACGCTGACATTCGGCATGCCCGGCGGCCACGGCATCACCCCCTGCGGCCCCGGCATCAGCCCGACCACCCGGCGCGCATCCGCCAGATAGGGCCGCAACAGCGGCACGGCAAAGCCGAATCCGGCCACCTTCTGCCCCTTCGCCTCCGGCCAGACCTGCAACAGCTGTCTGCGCAGCGCCTTCTGCGCCTGGCGGCCCAACGCGCTGCGATAATAGAAATTGCGCAGGTCCTGCACGTCAAGATGCATTGCAGCCCCCTCTTTGATCGGCGAAGCTGGCCGCAGTTTAGTCAAGACCGGAGGAAAGACCATGCCCCTTGAGATCGTCACCATTCCCTGCCTGTCGGACAACTATGCCTATCTCATCAAGGGGCCGGATGGCGTTTGCCTGATTGACGCGCCCGAAGCCGGGCCGATCATTGAGGCGCTGGAGTCGCGCGGCTGGGGGCTGGATGTCATCATGATCACCCACCATCACAACGACCATGTCGGCGGCGTTCAGGAATTGCGCAATCGCTACGGATGCAAGGTGATGGGCCCGAAAGCCGAAGAAGCAAAGCTGCCCCCGCTGGACATGGCGCTGGAGGAAGGCATGAATGGCGGCACCGATGAGGCCTATACCGTGCCAATGATGGTGCCGGGCCACACGCTGGGCCATATGGCATTCTATTTTCCCAATGCGGGCGTCGTGTTCACGGCCGACAGCCTGATGGCCCTGGGATGTGGCCGCGTCTTTGAAGGCACGCCTGAAATGATGTGGGACAGCCTGTCAAAGCTGGCCGCGCTGCCGCCGGAAACCAGGATTTACTCGGGTCACGAATACACGATGAGCAACGCAAAATTTGCGTTGAGTATTGAACCGGACAACGCAAAGCTTAAATCGAGATACGAGGCGGTTGCAGAAGCGCGCACTGAAGGCCGCCCCACGGTCCCTTCTGTTCTGTCCGAAGAACTGGAGACGAACCCGTTTTTGCGCGCGAACCTTCCGGAAGTCAAAGCCGCGCTTGGCATGCAGGGCGCCCCGGACGCGAGCGTTTTCGCCGAAATAAGGAAGCGCAAGGATAACTTCTAGATGCATTTCACGCCACGTTGCAGCGTCAGCCCCATTTGTGACCGTACGAAATGCAGAAATAGCTTGAAGATGTGGGGGAACATCCACCACACTTTAATACTAAGAGGCCATGGTTGAGCAGGCTACGACCGGCACCGACCCAGATAAGAGGAGCACCAACACCGTGCCTTCATTCTCGACGACACTAGAACAGGCAATCCACGCAGCGCTGGCGCTGGCGAATTCGCGGGCGCATGAATTCGCCACGCTCGAGCATCTGCTGCTTGCCCTTATCGACGAACCCGATGCCGCGCGGGTGATGAAAGCTTGCTCGGTCGATACAGAGGAACTGCGCACATCGCTTGTCGAGTATATTGACGACGATCTGGCCAACCTCGTCACTGACATCGAAGGTTCCGAAGCTGTGCCAACAGCGGCTTTCCAGCGCGTTATTCAGCGCGCTGCGATCCATGTGCAAAGCTCGGGCCGGACCGAAGTGACAGGCGCCAATGTCTTGGTCGCCATCTTTGCCGAACGCGAGAGCAACGCCGCCTACTTCCTGCAACAGCAGGACATGACGCGCTATGATGCGGTGAATTTCATCGCCCATGGTGTGGCCAAGGATCCCGCATATGGCGAAGCGCGTCCTGTGCAGGGCGCGACCGAGATCGAAGAGGAAACGCCGCCTGTCACTGACGGGGAACAGAAGGAATCCGCCCTCGCCAAGTATTGCGTCGATCTGAACGAAAAATCCCGCAAGGGCGACGTGGACCCGTTGATCGGCCGCGATTCGGAAGTTGAGCGTTGCATTCAGGTGCTGTGCCGCCGCCGCAAGAACAACCCTCTTCTGGTGGGCGACCCTGGCGTGGGCAAGACCGCAATTGCAGAAGGGCTGGCCCGCAAGATCGTCGCCGGTGAAACGCCGGAGGTTCTGGCGGAAACGACGATCTATTCGCTCGACATGGGCGCGCTTCTGGCCGGTACGCGCTACCGCGGCGATTTCGAAGAACGCCTGAAGGCCGTCGTGACAGAGCTGGAAGATCACCCCGACGCTGTGCTTTTCATTGACGAGATTCACACCGTCATCGGGGCCGGTGCCACGTCTGGCGGCGCAATGGACGCCTCTAACCTGCTGAAACCCGCGCTTCAGGGCGGCAAACTCCGCTGCATGGGCTCGACCACCTACAAGGAGTTCCGCCAGCATTTCGAAAAGGACCGCGCGCTAAGCCGCCGGTTCCAGAAAATCGACGTGAGCGAGCCGTCGGTGGATGATACGGTCAAGATCCTCAAGGGCCTCAAGCCCTATTTCGAGGATCACCACAACATCAAGTACACCACGGATGCGATCAAATCGGCGGTGGAACTTTCTGCACGCTATATCAATGACCGCAAGTTGCCCGACAAGGCCATCGACGTGATTGACGAGGCGGGCGCGGCGCAGCATCTTGTGGCCGAATCCAAGCGCCGCAAGACCATCGGCGCGAAAGAGATCGAGGCTGTCGTGGCCAAGATCGCCCGTATCCCGCCAAAGAACGTGTCGAAAGATGACGCAGAGGTTCTGAAGGATCTGGAAACCAGCCTTAAACGCGTGGTGTTCGGGCAGGATGCCGCGATCGAGGCCCTGTCTTCGGCGATCAAGCTGGCGCGTGCCGGCCTGCGCGAACCCGAAAAGCCCATCGGCAACTACCTGTTCGCAGGACCCACGGGCGTCGGCAAGACCGAGGTGGCAAAGCAGCTGGCGGATACGCTGGGTGTTGAGCTGCTGCGCTTCGACATGTCGGAATACATGGAGAAACACGCGGTCTCTCGTCTGATCGGCGCGCCTCCGGGCTATGTCGGCTTTGATCAGGGCGGCATGCTGACCGATGGCGTGGACCAGAACCCGCATTGCGTGCTGCTGCTGGACGAGATGGAAAAGGCGCATCCGGATGTCTACAATATCCTGTTGCAGGTCATGGATCACGGCAAGCTGACAGATCATAACGGGCGCACGACGGATTTCCGCAACGTGATCCTGATCATGACGTCCAATGCGGGCGCATCGGAACTGGCCAAGGCGGCCATCGGCTTTGGTCGTGACCGTCGCGAAGGCGAAGACACCGCCGCGATCGAGCGGACCTTCACGCCGGAATTCCGCAACCGTCTGGATGCGGTGATTTCCTTCGCGCCGCTTCCGAAGGACGTGATCTTGCAGGTCGTCGAGAAGTTCGTGCTGCAACTCGAAGCGCAGTTGATGGACCGCAACGTTCACATCGAACTGACCAGACCCGCCGCCGCCTGGCTGGCTGACAAGGGCTATGATGACAAGATGGGGGCCCGCCCACTGGGTCGCGTGATTCAGGAGCACATCAAGAAGCCGCTGGCCGAGGAATTGCTGTTTGGCAAGCTCGCCAAAGGTGGTCTGGTCAAGGTTGGCCTGAAAGATGGCAAGCTGCACCTTGAGATGAGCGGACCGGAAAGCAAGCGTCTTTCGGGCGATAAGCCGCCTTTGCTTACCGCAGAGTGATGCTTCGGCTTTGGGCCGTAATTTCATGCTCCCTCGCCACGACATCCGTGGCGGGGGAGTTTTCGTTACAAGTGCCCGTAGATTGCAAACTGAACGAATCTTGCCACATCCAGCATTACATGGACCGCGCAGCCGGGCCTGACGTCAGGGACTATCGCTGCGGCGCGCTTAGTTACGACGGCCACAAAGGCACGGATTTCGCGCTGCCCACCCTGTCAGACATGCAGGAAGGCGTCGCGGTTCTGGCGGCGGCCGGAGGCGTTGTCCGTGCCACGCGAGACGGCATGGCAGACCGCATCTTTGCTGAAACCGACATGGCCGAAATCAATGGGCGAGACTGCGGCAATGGCGTCGTGATCGACCATGAGGATGGCTGGCAGACCCAATATTGCCACATGCGCCAGGGCAGTATCGCCGTGGCTCAAGGCCAGTCGGTGGCCGCGGGGCAGCCGCTGGGCGAGATCGGGCTGAGTGGTCGCACCCAATTCCCGCATCTGCACCTGACCGTCCGGCACGAGGGCGCGGTGATTGATCCGTTCGAACCGAATGGCGCCGACCGGTGCGACGGCGCCGCGGCATCTGCGCTTTGGGACGCGCCCCTGCCAGACTTCGCTGGCGGAATAATCCATGTCGCACTGGCCGGAAGCATCCCCGACTATGCAGCGGTCAAGGCTGGAACAGCGGCGAAACCTCTCGACGCCAACTCTCCCGCGATGGTGATTTTCGGCCTCGCCTATGGCGGGTTGCGGGGTGATGTGGTGGAACTGACGCTGACAGGCCCCGAAGGCCGTATCGTCAAACAAGAGCTTCAATTGGACAAGGCACAGGCGCAGTTTTTCCGCGCGGCCGGGCTCAAACGGTCCGGGGAGAGCTGGCCCAAAGGCCATTATCATGGCACCGTCAAACTGGTCCGCGACGGTAGGGAGCTGAGCAGCAAGAGCGTTCAGCAAACCATTCGCTAGCCCCTGTCAACGCGACCATGGCGCAGCACCGGCAAGCGCGGCCCATTCCTGCTCCAAGGCCTCACGCTCCAGCACACGCAACTCTGCCAGCGTGGTGACGCGCGCGCCCTGCCCGCGCAGATGCTGCAACAATCGGTGCGAATGCAGGATCGTGGGGATCGCATCCAGCGGCTCCCACGCGTCCAGCTCTGTCACCCGGCGCAGGTTGAATTCCGGTGGTAGCACATAAAAGCGCAGGTCGCTTTCCCACAGCAGATCCTTCAGCGTAACCTGATCGCGCGTGACCCCTGCCGCGTCGTAGCGCCGTTTCCACTCTGCAAAGAATGCGGCCATCTCCTCGTCGTTGCGATAGACCATGACGCCAGAGTTCATCTGAGGAAAGGCATAGGGCGTCGTCGCGGCATGACCTTGTCGGATCAGCTTCGTGCACCGCCGCATATCATGTGCAATCGACAGCGCAAACCGGTCTGCAAGCGCGAAAAGATCCCCCAACGGCGCCAGTACCAACACGTCGCAATCAAGGAAAAGCACCCTTTCAAAGCGCGCGCGAGAGAAGCATTCCAGCTTCACCCGGGGATGAGAGGACGGGGTGGGGTGAACCTCGTCAAAAACCTCCAACCCTGTCGCATTTTCACTGTCGGTGAAAAGATCCACCGCAAGGCCGGGATTAGTGGCGCGCAGGCTTTGTGCAGCCTGAATGGCAAGCTCTACATAGCCCTGCCCGGTCGCGACAAAGATCACACCATCCTTCATGGCAACTCTCCCAAGGCAGACGCGACCACGCGGGCTTGACTCCATATGCCCTTTTGGCCTATCCGCGCACCAACCATCCGGAAGTCTGTCATGCTTCCGGTCCCTGAAAGTTCAGGGATCGCCCCCCGTCAGCGAGTTTCGCCCACGGGGGACAATTGCATTTGGGCCGGTCCTACTTAACTGTTGGGCTATATCGAAACGGGCGAAGGAGCCGCGGAAATGTTTGAAAATCTATCCGAGCGTCTCTCCGGCGTATTCGACCGGCTTACCAAGCAGGGTGCCCTGTCCGAAGAGGATGTCAAGACCGCCCTGCGCGAGGTGCGGGTCGCCCTTCTGGAGGCGGACGTTTCGCTGCCCGTGGCGCGTGATTTCGTCAAGGCCGTTCAGGACAAGGCGACCGGACAGGCGGTAACCAAGTCGGTCACGCCGGGCCAGCAGGTCGTCAAGATTGTCCATGACGAGCTGGTTCACGTGCTGACCGGCGACGAAGACCCCGGCAAGTTGAAGATCGACAACCCGCCTGCGCCGATCCTGATGGTCGGCCTGCAGGGTTCGGGTAAGACCACGACAACCGCGAAGCTGGCCAAACGGCTGAAGGAACGTGACGGCAAGCGGGTTCTGATGGCCTCGCTTGACGTCAACCGGCCCGCCGCGATGGAACAGTTGCAGATCCTCGGCGTGCAGATCGGTGTGGACACGCTGCCTATCGTCAAGGGCGAGGATCCGGTCCAGATCGCCAAACGCGCCAAGACGCAAGCCAGCCTCGGCGGGTATGATGTCTATATGCTGGATACTGCGGGTCGCTTGCATATCGATCACGAGCTGATCGCGCAGGCTGCGGCTGTCCGCGACGTCGCCAACCCGCGAGAAACGCTGCTGGTGGTTGACGGTCTGACCGGTCAGGACGCGGTCAACGTCGCGACAGAATTTGATGACAAGATCGGTGTGACCGGCGTTGTCCTCACCCGGATGGATGGCGATGGGCGCGGCGGTGCTGCCTTGTCGATGCGCGCGGTCACCGGTAAACCCATCCGCTTCGTCGGTCTGGGCGAAAAGATGGACGCGTTGGAAACGTTCGAACCGGAACGAATTTCGGGCCGCATCCTTGGCATGGGCGACATTGTCGCGCTGGTCGAGAAGGCCCAGGAAACGCTGGAGGTCGAACAGGCCGAGCGCATGATGCGCCGTTTTACCAAGGGTCAGTTCAACATGAACGACCTGAAGATGCAGCTTGAACAGATGATGAAGATGGGCGGGATGGAAGGCATGATGTCGATGATGCCCGGTGCCGCAAAGATGTCCAAGCAGATGGAAGGCGCAGGGATCGACGACAAGATGATCAAGCGTCAGATCGCATTGATCCAGTCGATGACCAAGAAGGAACGCGCCAACCCCGCCCTGCTGCAAGCCAGTCGCAAGAAGCGCATCGCACGTGGTGCGGGCATGGAAGTGTCCGACCTCAACAAGCTTCTGAAGATGCACCGACAGATGGCCGACATGATGAAGAAGATGGGCAAGATGGGCAAAGGCGGCATGCTGAAACAGGCCATGAAGGGCATGTTCGGCAAGGGCGGCCCTTCGCCAGAGCAAATGGCACAGGGCATGGACCCCAAGGCGCTGGAAGCAGCGGCCAGACAGCTGGGCGCGGGCGGCAAACTGCCCGGGCTGGGCGGCGGTGGCCTGCCCCCGGGCCTCAGCGGCTTTGGCAAGAAGAAATAACCCGATGCCCGCCTTCGCCTTCCATACCCTAGCGCCGGAATTCGGTGCCCTGCTCTGCCATGTGGCGGTGGGAGGGCGCGTATGAACCTGACGCAAGCCCCGGTGCTGGATACCGAAAACCTCATTCTGCGGGGTCCTGAACTGCGCGATGTCGAGCCGATGATCGCCTTCCTGCTGGACGAGAGCCGTTCCGGTGGCTTCGGCGCTGCCTCAAATCGCGGCGAGGCGTGGCGCTGGTTCGCGCTGAACGTCGGGCATTGGCACATCCACGGCTACGGCTATTTCACCATCGAGATGCGTGATACCGGCGAAGCTGCCGGGCTGTGCGGCATCTGGAACCCCGAGGGCTGGCCAGAGCCAGAGCTGGGCTGGTCCCTCTACGAAGGGTTCGAAGGCCGGGGCATCGCCTTTGAGGCTGCCAAACGCGCGCGCCAATATGCCTATGAAGATCTGGGCATGAAAACGCTGACGTCCAATATCGTGCCGGGAAACGACCGGTCCGTCGCCTTGGCAGAACGGCTCGGCGCGCGCTACGAGCGGACCTATCACAACCCGCATATGGGCAAGGATATGCTCTTTCGCCATCTCGGACCGGACGAGGTGCTGGAATGATCCCCGTCCTGCATACCGACAGGCTGGAGCTGCGTGCGCCCCGTGCCGAGGACTATCCCGATTTCAAGGCGACGTTCAGCTCTTACCGTGCGCGTTTCATGGGGGGGCCTCTCAATGCCTATGAGACATGGATGCTCTATGCTGCGGAAATCGGCCATTGGGATATTCGCGGCTTCGGCATGTGGATGGTGCATCTCAAGGACACCGAAGAAACCGTCGGCATGGCCGGGGGCTGGTTCCCGGCGCGCTGGCCAGAGCGTGAAATCGCCTGGATCATCTGGCCCGACAAGGCCGGAAAGGGCTTCGCGCTTGAAGCCACGAACCGCGTGCGTCACCATTTCTACGAGGATCAGGGCTGGGAGACAGCGGTCAGCTATCTCGACCCCAAGAACCTGGATTCCATCCGCCTGGCCGAACGGCTGGGTGCGAAGAAAGACAAGGACGCGGCGACCGTGGATGGCAGCGATGTCTGCTACCGCCACCCCTCGCCTGCTCAGCTGCGCTCCAGCCAGATCGCCGACGGTATCGCGCTGGAAATACAGAACTACATCAACCCTCTCTTTCAGCCAAAGGGGTTCCCCATTGACTGATCGCACCCCCTTTACCATGACCGAGGACCGCCCCATGACCGATCCGGTGACCCGCGCCGCAGACCTTCTGAAGGCGCATCGCGAAAGCATCGACCGCCTCGACGCGATCCTCGTGTTCACCCTCGCCGAACGCTTCAAGCATACCCAGTCCGTGGGCGTGCTGAAGGCTCAGCACGACCTTCCGCCCTCGGACCCTGCGCGTGAAAGCCAGCAGATCGAGCGGCTGCAAGACCTGGCGAAACAGGCCGATCTCGACCCGGAATTCGCCGCCAAGTTCCTGAATTTCGTGATTCAGGAAGTCATCAAGCACCACGAACAACACCAATCGTAAGGCGGGACTGCCCCGCCAGCCCTGCCATTCAAAGGAGAAACTCAATGGCTACCAAAATCCGTCTCGCCCGTGGCGGCTCCAAAAAGCGCCCCTTCTACCGCATCGTCGTATCCGACACGCGGATGCCCCGCGACGGCCGCTTCATCGAAAAGCTGGGCACCTATAACCCGCTGCTCGCCAAGGACAGTGAAGAGCGCGTCCAGATGGACCTTGAACGCGTCAAGCATTGGTTGGGCGAAGGCGCTCAGGTAACCGACCGCGTCTCGCGTATGCTTGAAGCCGCAGGCGTTCTGGAAAAGAAAACCCGCAACAACCCCAAGAAAGCTGTTCCGGGCAAGAAAGCCCAGGATCGCGCCGACGAGAAAGCCGCCAAGGCAACCGCCGCGGCCGAAGCTGCTGCAGCACCTGCCGAAGACGCAGCAGAAGAAGCCGCCGCCGAATAAGCGGCCGCCGCCGGGGATGGTGGGCGGGGCGAGTTTCAGCAAAGCTGAAAGAGCGCCGTTCCCATCCCCCACCAAACGGACCCCCGCATGTTTCGCTTGCTGCGCCTTGTCATCTTCACGCTTCTCGCCTTCGCTGCGGGCGTGATGTTCGAACGCAATCAGGCTGCGGAACAATGTGCCCAGGGGTCTGGGGAAATGCGACGGGGCCATTGCATCGGGGCAAGTGAATGAGCGATCTGATCTGCGTAGGTGCCATCTCGGGCGCCTTTGGCGTCAAGGGCGAAGTGCGGCTGAAGAGCTTCACCGCTGAACCAACCGGCATCGCCGACTATGGCCCTTTGGTCACGGAAGACGGCAAGCAAAGCTTCGACGTCACCCTGATCCGCCCGGTCAAAAGCGGTTTTGCCGCAAAGCTTTCGGGCGTTCTGACCAAGGAAGAGGCCGACGCCCTTCGCGGGACCAGACTGTTTGCACCACGCGACCGCCTGCCCTCGCTTCCCGATGACGAATATTATCACGCCGACCTGATCGGCATGATGGTCTATGACACCGGCGGGGCAGAGCTTGGCCGGGTCAAGGCTGTGCTCAATCACGGCGCTGCCGACCTTCTCGAAATTCAGGCCCCGGGACAAAGCGACACCGTGCTGCTGCCCTTCACACTGGCTGCAGTCCCGACGGTGGATCTTGCCTCCGGGCGCATCGTGGCCGACCCTCCGGACGGCCTTTTCTGACATGGTGCACGTCGTCATTCATGCCGGTTTTCACAAGACCGGCACGAAGAGCGTGCAAGCCATGATCAACACCAACCGCGCGGTTCTTGATCCGGTCATGCGGTGTTACCTCAAGTCGGATGTGCAACGGCTCACCGAACTTGCCAAGAAGTTCTCTGCCACCCGCGAACAGGCCGCCCTTCGGACGCTCGGACAGGCCGAGCGCGCATTTTTCGCCTCGCTTGATCCTCTGGACCCGCGCCCGATCCTGATCTCTGCCGAAGACCTGAGCGGCTACATGCCGGGGCGCCGAAAGCTGACGCGTTACGACGCCACCCCCAAAATCATGGCCCAGATTGCAGCCTCGGCGCGCGCATCCCTGGGGGATGAAACACAGATCGATTTCTATTTTTCAACGCGCCAGCCTGACAGCTGGTTTGCCAGCCTCTACTGGCAGAACCTGCGCAGCAAGCGCCTGACCGATGACCTGCCCGAATTCGTCAAGCGGCACGTGGAGGCATCGAAATTTGACAGCCTTCTCGCGGATATTCGCGCGTCCGTAGCCCCCGCACGGGTCAGCAGCCAACGTTTGGACCACACGAGCGGCCTGCCTCAAGGCCCGCTGACCCCTCTTCTCGATCTGCTCGACATTGCGCCAGGGATACGCACCGCGCTGTCTGTCCTGCCTGCCGTCAACGCCATGCCATATGACGGGCTCAGCGACGTCTTTCTTGCGCTGAACCGCAGCGGGATGGAGGATGACAAGGTCGCCGACGCCAAGCGGCACATCCTGCGGCTTGCCCGCCGCGACCGCTGACCCGCCCGACCTGCGCAAAGCCCATTCCCAAGACCGCGCAAACCCCCTATGCAGCGCTGCATGACTGACCAGCCCAAATCCCACGGTCGCAAGACCATACGCCCTTCGCTGAAACCGCAGGAGCTCATGACCCACACGCCAGAGCTGCACGGCGTCTGGGCGGCGCGGGTCATTACCCTCTTTCCGGAGCTTTTCCCCGGCATTCTGGGCGGGTCTTTGACCGGCAAAGCGCTGAAGGATGGTTTGTGGCAACTGGACACGGTCGACCTGCGGCGCTTTGGCGAAGGCAAGCACCGCAATGTCGACGACACCCCTGCGGGTGGCGGCGCGGGCATGGTGTTGCGCCCCGACGTGATGGGTGCCGCGATCGAACATGCACAATCAAAGACCCGCGGCAATGTCCCGCTGATCTACCTGTCCCCGCGCGGACGACGCTTTGATCAGGGCATGGCGCGCGCGCTCAGCCAGACCGATGGTGTCACGCTGATTTGTGGCCGGTTCGAAGGTCTGGACCAGCGTGTGATCGACCATTATGGCATTACAGAAGTGTCCTTGGGCGACTTTGTCATGACGGGCGGAGAGATTGCCGCTCAGGCCTTGATTGATGCTACGGTCCGGCTTATACCCCGCGTGCTTGGGAATCAGGCGTCCACGGAGGAAGAATCCTTTTCCGATGGGCTTCTGGAACATCCCCAGTACACGCGCCCAGCTGTCTGGAACGGTCGCGAGATCCCCGAAGTTCTTCTTTCGGGACATCACGCGAAGATCACCGACTGGCGGCGGGACATGGCCGAAAGGCTGACCAAGGAAAGACGACCTGACCTCTGGCGGGCTTGGTGTGCAGCGCACAACAGGGACCCGGAAGAAGACCAAGAGCTCTGAGGACGCGACAGAACTTTGCGGAACAACCGCAGGCAACATAGGAGTAGGTCAATGGACCTCATCGCTCAGCTGGAGGCGGAACAGATCGCTTCCCTCGGGAAAGACGTTCCCGATTTCAAAGCCGGTGACACGATCCGTGTCGGCTATAAAGTGACGGAAGGCACCCGCACCCGGGTGCAGAACTACGAAGGCGTTTGCATCAGCCGCAAGAACGGCCAGGGCATTGCCGGATCGTTCACCGTCCGCAAGATTTCCTTTGGCGAAGGCGTGGAACGTGTGTTCCCGCTTTATTCGACCAATATCGACAGCATCACCGTGGTTCGCCGCGGCCGTGTGCGCCGTGCCAAGCTGTACTACCTGCGCTCGCGTCGCGGTAAATCGGCCCGCATCGCGGAAGTCGCAAACTACAAGCCCAAAGCGGGCGCAGAAGCGTAAGGAGCGGCGAGATGAAAAAAGACATCCACCCCGACTACCACACCATCGACGTCAAAATGACCGACGGTACAGTTGTTCAGATGCGCTCCACCTGGGGCAAAGAAGGCGACCAGCTCGCCCTGGACATCGATCCCTCTGTGCACCCTGCCTGGACCGGTGGGTCCTCGCGTCTCATGGATGCCGGTGGCCGCGTCACCAAGTTCAAAAAGAAATACGAAGGCCTGGGCTTCTGAAGCCACTGACCTTTTGGGATTTCCAAGCGCCGCTCCTTCGGGGGCGGCGTTTTTCGTTCTGCGGCCGGTCGGCCACGCGGTGCTTCGGCGTAACTGCGCCAAGATCCGGCCCGGTTGCAGCGGCGTTTCGGGCCGATTCCGACGCAACCAAGAGCGGCCTGCCCCACCGTTCGAAGGTGGATATCTGTCGGCCGATGACCCCGCGTTACCCTTCCCGCAATTTGCGCGCCGCAAAGGCCTTGGCCACGGCGTCTACCGTTCTATGTTCCTGAAAACTTGCATCGACGATTCGGCCTTCTCTCAAAAGGAACCCAGTTCACCATGAAACTTTCAATCGTTCTCGCCACTGCTGGCCTTGTCGGCGCCTTGGCAAATGCCAGTCAGGCCGACATCACCGTCTCTTCCAAGATTGATACGGAAGGTGGGCTGCTGGGCAACATGATCGCCCTTGCCCTTGAGGATGCAGGTCTTCCGGTGGACCGTCGCCTCCAGCTGGGCGGCACGCAGGTTGTGCGCGAGGCTATTTTGGCCGGTCAGATCGACATCTACCCGGAATATACCGGCAATGCCGCGTATTTTTTCAACGAAGCCGACAGCGATGTGTGGAAGGATGCCGAGGCCGCCCACACCCGCGCGGCAGAGCTGGACGCCGAGCAGAACAATATCACCTGGCTGCAATCGGCGCCCGCAAACAACACCTGGGCCATCGCCCTTACCGGCACGCTCGCGGCAGAGAATGATCTTGTCACCATGTCCGATTTCGGCGCCTGGGTGGCGAACGGGGGCGAGGTGAAGCTGGCCGCATCGACAGAGTTCGTCTCCTCCCCCGCAGTGCTGCCGGCCATGCAGGACGCCTATGGCTTTGTGCTGACGCAGGATCAGACGGTGGTTCTGTCGGGCGGCGATACCGCGGCGACCATTCAGGCGGCGGCACGCGGAACCTCCGGCGTGAATGCCGCGATGGCCTATGGCACCGATGGCGGCGTGGGCGCGACCGGGCTGGTCGTGATGACCGATGACAAGGGTGTGCAGCCGGTCTATGAGCCCGCCCCGATCGTGCGCGGTGATGTGCTGGCGGAATACCCCGCGATCGCCGAGGTGCTGAACCCGATCTTTGCCAGTCTCGACATGGCGACGCTTCAAAAGCTGAACGGGCGCATTCAGGTGGGCGGCGAACCGGCCGAGGCCGTGGCGCGCGACTACCTCACCCAAGCCGGGGTTCTGGACTGATCGCCGGAGCCTTGTCCTCGCCAAGCCCGCGCGCTGCCTTTTCCGCGCCCGGGCTTCTTTTTGCCGTGCTAGGCCTTGCAGCGCTTGGCGCGCCCTTCATGACCTTGGCGGCCAACCGCATCGTCGCGGGCGACGGGGTGGCGTCATGGAACCTCGCCGGCCCCGGCGTGACATGGCCGGGATTGGCTGCATTGGCCACGGCGCTTCTGCTTGGTCTGCATCCGCGCCGCCCATGGCTGCGGCTGGCAGGTGCGGCGCTGGGTCTGGCCGGGCTGGTCTGGCTTTTGGCCGGGGGTGCCTCCGCCCTGCTGGACGGCGCCGGGGAATATGCGCGCGTCTCGCCCGGGGCGGGGTTCTGGTGCCTGCTGATCGTGCTCGCTCTGCTGATGGCTGACGCCTTGGCAGTGCTGTCACCCCGCCCCTTGATCAAGGCGTCTCTGTTGATCGTCGCGGCGAGCCTGCTTGCCGTGCTGCTGGGGTCAGGGGCGCTGGTCGATCTGTCCATCATGCAGGAATTTGCCAGCCGCAAAGATGCCTTTGCGGATGCCACGCTGCGCCACCTCGGTCTTTCCTTCGGGTCGCTGATTGCGGCGGCGGCACTTGGCCTGCCGCTTGGAATGCTGTGCCATCGCCGTGAGGCGCTGCGGCGTGCCACGCTGCCGGTGCTCAGCTTTCTGCAAACCATCCCGTCGCTGGCGATGTTCGGGATCATGATCCCGTTGCTTGGCTGGGTCGGGGATAATGTCCCCGGTGCGCAGGCCTTTGGCATTGCAGGCATCGGCTTCGCGCCTGCCTTTCTGGCCTTGGTGCTCTATTCCCTGCTGCCTGTTGTTGCGAACACGGTGGCAGGCCTGCAAGGCACCCCGCCCGCAACCCGTGAGGCCGCACGCGGCATGGGGATGACCGCAAGACAGCTTTTGCTGCGGGTCGAATTGCCAATTGGCCTGCCCATCATCCTCACAGGCATTCGTATCGTGCTGGTCCAGAACATTGGCCTGGCCGTCATCGCCGGGCTGATCGGCGGGGGTGGCTTTGGCACATTTGTCTTTCAGGGCCTCAACCAGACGGCAACGGACCTGATCCTGCTTGGCGCGCTGCCAACCGTGGCGATGGCGCTCACGGCGGCGATTGTCATGGACATCCTCGTCGCACTGACCCGCCCCCTGCCAGAGAGCGCAACATGATCGAAATCGACCGAATTTCAAAGCAATATGAAGGCCGCAACGTTGTCGATTCCGTCTCGATGACGGTCGAGACCGCCACGATCACGGCAATCGTTGGCACTTCCGGATCAGGCAAGACAACGCTGCTGCGCATGATCAACCGCCTTGTGGAGCCAAGCTCTGGCGAGGTCCGGATAAACGGACAGCCCACCGGGGCGCTGCAACCACACGAGCTGCGCCGCCGCATCGGCTACGCCATTCAGGGTCACGGTCTGTTTCCGCATCACACGGTGGGGCGCAATATTGGTGCTGTGCCAGAGCTTTTGGGCTGGCCGGGCCAGAAGATCCGCGCGCGCGTGGACGAGCTTCTGACACTTTTCGGTATGGAGCCCGCCCAGTTCCGCGATCGTTACCCGGCCGAGCTGTCAGGCGGGCAGCAGCAGCGTGTCGGCGTGGCCCGCGCGCTGGCTTCGCGGCCCGATCTGATGCTGATGGATGAACCGTTCGGCGCGCTTGACCCGATCATACGGGCCAGGGCGCAAGAGGATCTGCGCCGTATCCAGAAGACGCTTGGCTCCACGATCATGCTGGTTACGCATGACATGGAAGAGGCCATTCACCTTGGCGACAAGGTGGCGGTGATGGATGCGGGGCGTCTGGTCCAATACGGCACCCCGGCAGAAATCATCCAAAGGCCCGCGACGGATTTCGTGGCCGAGATGGTCGGCGGTGTCGATCGTCCACTCCGTCTTCTGTCGCTTGTACCCGTCTCCGAGATTGTCGAGGACGGACCGGCAGAGGGCGCGCCGGTGCAGACCAGCACCAACTTGCGCGATGCGCTTTCAACCTGCCTTTGGTCCGGGCGTGACGCTTTGCCGGTGGTTCGTGACGGCGCACCGGTTGGCCGGGTGACACTCGGCGCGATCCGCGCCCGCGCGGAAGGCCCCGAATGACGCGGGCGCTTGTCTTTCGGGCAGCGCTCTGTGCGCTGCTTCTGGCACTGGTTTTGCGGCCGGACTGGTTCGTACCGGTCTTTGCACCATTCGCGCCGGAAGGTGGCCCTGTCATCTATGCGCGCGCGTCACTGCTGTCGCTGTCGCTCAGCCATCTGGGGCTTGTGGTGCTGGCAACAGTGGCCGCAACCCTTGTCGCGGTGACGCTCGCCATTCTCGTGACGCGCCCCGCAGGAGCGGTCTTTCGCCCCCTCTCCCGCACGATCACCAATATCGGGCAGACCTTCCCGCCGGTGGCCGTTCTGGCCCTTGCAGTGCCCGCGTTGGGGTTCGGGGCGGGGCCGACACTGGTCGCGTTGTTCCTTTATGGCTTGTTGCCCATTTTCGAAAACGCCGTGACCGGGCTTGCCGCTTTGCCGACAGCAACAATGGAAGCCGCCCGGGGCATTGGCCTGACGCGCTGGCAACGGCTGTGGCGGGTGGAGCTTCCCCTCGCGCTGCCCGTTATCCTGACCGGCATTCGCCTGTCCGCGGTGATCGCCCTTGGCACCGCGACCATCGGATCAACGGTGGCTGCGCGCACATTGGGCGAGGTGATCATCGCGGGGCTTCTGACCAACAACACCGCCTATGTTCTGCAAGGCGGATTGGTCGTCGGCCTGTTTGCGGTGCTGCTCTACGATGCCATGGTGCAGCTTGAAACGCGGCTTGCGCGCCGCTTTGGCAATCTGACGGGTGGCTAGCGCGTCTGGATGGACCCCCTCCCTCAGCGCCAGGCCGGGGAAGGGGTGATGTCATGGCAACCACCGCCTATTCGGCGGGGACGGCTGTACCCATCTCTCTTTCATGGCGGAGCCGCTTTGTCGCCATGCCGGGTTCCGCGCCCCATACCGCGATCCAGCGGTAGAAGACCGGCGTCAGGAACAGGGTAAAGACGGTGGCAAAACCGAGCCCGCCGACAATCACCCAACCCACGGCGATACGCGCCTCTGCCCCTGCCCCGGAGGTCAGGATCAGCGGCAGCCCCCCGAACACGGTCGACACCATGGTCATCATCACCGGGCGGATCCGCAGGCGAAGCGCGTCGCGAATGGCGCTGTCGATATCCTGCCCTGCCTCGCGAAGCTGGTTGGCAAATTCGACGATCAGGATTCCGTTCTTGGCCATCACCCCGATCAGCATCACCAGCCCGATCTGGCTGTAATAGTTCAGTGATCCGCCGCTGATCGAAATGGCCAGCAGTGCCGCCGCAAGGCCAAACGGGACGGTCAGCATGATGACAACAGCGCTGGCGAGGCTTTCGAATTGGGCCGCGAGCACAAGGAACACGACGATGAAGGCCACACCGAACACCGTGTACATTGCCGTCTGGCTGTCGTCCAAGCTTGCCGCCTCGCCTGTGAAGATCAGGCCCATGCCATCGGGCAGCGACCCTGACGCGATCTCTGTCAGCCGCGCCATGGCGGTGCCAAGATCAACCCCTTCGCCCAGGTTCGCCTGCGCCGAAACGGCCAGCGTTCCACCCTGCCGGACAAGCGTGGACTGGCTGAGGACAGGCTCCAGCGTCGCGGCGGCCGAAAGCGGGACATATCCGCCACCGGGCAGCTGCAACTGGATGTTGTCCAGATCGGACGGGTCGTCGATCGGCGGGCCGCCCGGCACGAGGTTTACGTCAGTTTCGATATTGTCGGCAAAGACGGTCACCGCAGTTTCGCCCTGTATCAGCGCGCCGATGGTGCGGGTGATCTCGGCCTCGGTCAGGCCAAAGACGCTGGCCATATCCGGATCAACCCACACTTCGAACTGGGCCTGAACGGAATCGTTCGACAGTTGCGGGTTAAGGAAGGTGTCGTCCTGCGCCATTGCGGCGACAAGATCGCTCGCAGCCTCCGTCATGGCGTCAACATCAATGCCGGTGATCGCGAATTGCAGACCGCGCCCCGCGCCCCGGATGTTCAGGCTGTTGGTCGAGCGGGCGCTTGCCTGAACGCCGGGGACCTGTGCCAACCGGGTGCTAAGTTCGGCCACAAGCTCTGCCTGGCTGCGATCCCGTTCGGCCCAGTCCGCCAGACGCACCACGATGAACGCACTGGTGCCGCCCCCGACCCCGATGATGCTTTGCACCGCCGCGACCTCGCCGCTCTCGCGGTAGGGCAGCAGGATGTCCTCGATCAGCGCGACCTGCGTATCGAGATAGTCGACCGTGGTGTCGGACGCGCCGCGCGCCTGCACAAGGAAGAACCCGCGATCCTCGGTCGGGGTGATGCTGGAGGACAAGGTCCCCGCCGCGCCCGCCGCGATGATGACAAAGGCGCCTGCAACCGCAAGCACGACAACGGGCATCCGGATTGCGCGGTCCATGACCTTGTCAAAGGCGCGCGCGGCAAAGCCCGGACGCGCCGGTGGCCCATCCGCGACATCCACCTTGCCGGGATCAAGAAATGCCGCAAGGACCGGTGCCAGCGTCAGCGCGGTGATGGAGGACAGCGTTACAGCGAAGGCCAGAACAAAGCCGAATTCGCTGAACACGCCCCCCGCCTGACCGGGGAGGAATGAAATCGGGATGAACACGGCCGCCAGCGTCGCGGTGGTCGAGATGACGGCAAAGAACACCTCGTTCGTACCCGCAGCAGCGGCGGCGAAGGCGCCCATGCCCTGCTTGCGTTTTCGCACGATATTCTCGATCACCACGATCGCATCGTCCACCACCATCCCCGTCGCCAGAACCAGCGCCAGAAGGCTGATCGTGTTGACAGAGAACCCCGTCAGCCAGATTGCCGCAATCGTGCCCACCAGTGCCACGGGGATCGTGACAGCGGGGATGATCGTGGCGCGCGGGCTGCGCAGAAAGGCAAAGATCACTGCCACCACGATGACCGTGGCCAAACCGATGGATTTGACCACTTCGTTGATGGACCCTTCGATGAATGTGCCGTCATCCGATGTCACGATCAGCTCAACACCTTCTGGCAGTGAGGCCTTCAGCTCGGCCACCGCCACGGCCACGTCCTGCGAAATGGACAGGGTGTTGCCGACCGACTGCCGGGTGATATCAAGCCCGACCGCCGTCTGCCCGTTGACCCGGGTCAGAACGCTACCTTCCTCTGGCAGAAGCCGGACAAAGGCCACATCCGCGACGCGCGTGTTCGCATCAATCGGGACCTGCGCGACCATCTGAGTGGTCACGTCGGCATTGGCGACGCGCAAGGCAAGGGTCTGCGCCTCTGTCTCAAGCTGACCAAGCGGCGTGTCATCGCGCAGCGCTGCCAGCGCATCGGACACGTCAAAGATCGTCATGCCGCGGCTTTGCAGCGCGGGCATGTTCAGCGTCACCCGGAATTCGTTGGGCCTGTCGCCGCGCACCGTGACCTCGGCAATCCCGTCGATGGTCGAAAGCCTGTCATAGACCGGGCCTTCGGCAAGGGTTGTCAATTCGTCCAGACTGGCATCGCCAAGCAGCGCCAGCCGGATGATGGCGTCGGCGTTGCTGTCGCTTTTCGACACGGACGGATCATCGTCAATGTCATCGGGAAGTTGGCGCAGTGTGCTTGATACGATCTCGCGCGCTTCGTTCGCGGCCACGTCCACATCCGTTCCTTCGGAAAGGTCGATGGTGATGCGGCTTTCCCCGGTCGAAGAGGTCGATTCAATGTAGGAGAGCCCTTCCAGCGCGCTCAGCGCATCTTCGAGGACCTGCGTGACCTCCCTGTCGACGGTGGAGGGTACAGCCCCCTCGTAACTGGTGCGGACGGACAGGACCGGCCGGTCCACATCCGGCATCTCTCGCACATCGACGGACGCCAAGGCCGCCAGTCCCGCAATCAGGATCAGCAGGTTGATGACAACGCCAAAGATCGGCCGTCCGACAAACAGGTCAGCAAGACCGGACCGGCGCTCTGTCACGGGAGGAGTGCTCATGTCGGTTCCTTTGCGGGCGCCTGCGCGTTGCCATCCATAAGGCGCGCGGCCGGCGGGGTCTGCCCGTCTGCGGGGGGGCGGCGATCTGCGGGAGCCCCGCCCGGGGTCGAGATCTGCATCCCTTCCCGCAATTTCTGCGCACCCTCGGTCACGACCAAGGTGCCTTCGGGAATATCTGCGTCAATCCACACCGCGTCGTTCTGACGATACAGGATGGTGACGGGGACCTGGCTGGCAACGCCATCAGCGTCGATCCACACGCTGGACCCGGACCGGGACCACGTGATCGCCGTAGAAGGCACCCGGCGCAACGGTTTGCTTTCCTGGGTCATCCGGACCGCGAATGTCATGCCCGGCCACAGCAGACCTTCCGAATTGTCTATCTCGGCCTTGACGGTCACGCTGCGGGTGACCGGGTCGATACGGCTGTCAAAGGAGACGATATTGCCGATAAAAACCCGCCCGGTCAGGGTGGAGGTGCTGGCCAGCACGTCTTTCGTCTCGGCCAGCATACCGATTGCACGCTCCGGCAGTTCGAATTCCACCACGATGACATCCGACTGGTCGATGCTGACGATGACGCTGTTCGCGCTGAGCGTTTCTCCGACATCGACGTCGCTCTGCCCTAGCCGCCCCGAGATCGGCGCGCGGATTGTCTGGTCTTCCAGCGCGACCTCTGCCAGGCCCACTGCGGCCTCTGCCAGTCGCAGGTTCAGGCGCGCCTCGGACAGGGTGACATCCGTCACGGTCGTGTTGCCGCTTTGCCGAAGCCGCTCGTAGCGGGCGACGGTGTCGCTGGCCAGTTCCAGTTCGGCATGCGCGATTTCAAGGTTCAGCGCCTGTATGCGGGCATCAAAGCGCAGCAGAACGTCGCCTTCGGCCACCTCGCGATTGGCTGCCAGATTTACCTCAACCACGGTGCCCGCGATTTCCGAGACAACGTCAACACTGCGCAGCGCCGACCCGGTGCCGATCGCGCTCAGCACGCTTTCGTAGGGCTGGTTTTCAAGCGCAGTCGTCACGACCGTCGTCGCTCTGGAGCGTCCGCCCGGACCACGGGGCATACCGGCGCCCGGACGCGCCCCATTGGCAGCGTCGGCACCGGTCCCGGCAGTGCTGTCATTGCCCAACATGGCCGATAGCGGGGCGGGCATGCCGAATGTCACAGTATAGGCCCCTGCCAGAATGGCGGCCGCTGCGACCAAAGTCATCAGTCTGCGCATCTTGAAAAATGTCCCTTTAACAGTTCTTGGTCTTTTTAACGCCGTTGCCGCGCTGTTCCGTCGAAAAATTCTGCGGATGCGAAATTTTCTTTGGGACAGGTCGTCCCGCAGGGCCGCCACCCGGGTGTACCAAGAAGCAGGTTGCAATTTTGTATATACATTCGCTATGCTTCGTCGTGACGGGCCTAGGCCCGGTTTACGGCCTCATCAAGATGCTCATTCAATAGAAAGTAACAAGCTGCCTGAATCCGACGAAAATGGGCGCAGATCCATCCCGGCTCTCCCGACGTTCGGCATGTTCCCTTCAGGCCAAAGTGAAGGAGACCCCTCCCATGACCCCCATTCTGAAAGTCACCGGCATCGGCCCCGCCATGGCCAGTCTCTTGGCTGCAAAAGGCGTCAAGACGGCTGAAGATTTGGCCGATCTGTCGCTTGAGAGCTTGCAGTCGGTCCCCCGGGTCGGACCGCAGCGCGCCGCCGCAATCCTTGCCTCTGCCAAAGAAACAGTTGCTGCGAATGCGCCCGAAGAAGCTCCCGAACCCGCAGCACCAAAGGCCCCCGCGCCTGCCCAGGTCGCTGAACCTGTAGCTGAACCTGTCGCGACCGCCGATGAAGAGGCTCAAAGCGATGCCTCTGACGAAGAGGTACAGCCGGTAGCGGCGCCCGCCAAGAAGAAACCTGCGCAAAAGGCTGAAAAGAAGCCTGCCAAGAAGAAATCCAAGAAAAAACCGGCTGAAAAGAAAACCTCGAAGAAGAAGAAAAAGAAGAAGGTTGCCGAGAAAAAGGGCAAGACGGCCACAAAGAAGTCAAAGCCTGAAAAGAAAAAGGACGCCAAGAAGTCGGGTGGTAAGAAGGCGGGCGGTAAAAAGAAGAGCAAGTCGAAGAAAAAGTAGCGTCGCAAAGGGTGGAAAACCCTTGCCCGACCAGTCACCCCGGCATCATCTCGGGGTGACCTACCCGCCCATACGGGACGCCCGATCAGGAACAACGCCCCACTCGCAGCCCTGCCGACAGATCCTCGGCGCAGTCGCTTTTTCGCCGTGCGAGGCGTGACGCGTTTACCGAATGGTCAGGACTTGTCAGCCGACCGCCGTTTACTGCTTCTTGTATCGGATCTGTAAAGCAGCCTCGGCAACCAGGGCAGGAACGAGCGTGACCTGCCAAGGCGTTCCTGAACAAGGATGTGTCTTGCGTTTTGAAGGATCATGTCAAACCTCGATATGGACTCGAAAATACATCCAATGTATATACATTTTTGACGAAAATTTCAAGAGGCGCTCACTGACATGTCGAAGCCCAAGAAGAAAAACCAGAAAGACAGTCAGTTGGTGATGCGCCTGCCCAAAGGCGAGAGGGACGCATTTGTTTCGCTTTGCAAGGATCTTGATACCTCTGCCGCGCGCGAAATCCGGCGCTTCATCCGGCAATTTCTGAGCGAGCACGAACAGCCATCCGAGAAAGACACCTGAGAACTGCATATTGGCGCCTTAGCTGCGACCCAGAAAGTCAGTCCCGCGCTGCGCTTTGATACCAGGACACGATGGCGGCACGGTTGCTGCTCTCCATCGTCGAAATGGCATTGGGTGGTGGCATCGCATGGGTCAGGCCGGCCTGCAGATAAATCTCTTTCGCGTGCCGGGCGACATCGCTTGGGGTTTCCAGCAGCACACCTTTCGGGGCCCAGTGCATGCCTTCCCAAGCAGGCTCCCGGGCGTGGCACATCGAACAATTGCCCAGCACGACGTCGTAGGCGTCCTCGAACCCGTCTGCAGCCGCAAACCGTTGCTCGTAAGGTGTCAGGTCGCGCGCTTCTGCCTCTTCATAGCTGTCATGCATTGAAGCCGTCGACAGCCAGGCAATCAACACAAACAGGATCACCGTGACCGCCCAGGTCCAGTGCGGCCCTTTGCCAGTGGCGTGCAACGTGTTGAAGTAGTGCCGGATGGTCACCCCCGTCAGGAAGACGAGGCTGGCGATGATCCAGTTATACTCTGTGGCAAAGGCCAGAGGGTAGTGGTTGGACAGCATCAAGAAGATCACCGGCAAGGTCAGGTAGTTGTTATGGGTGGACCGCAGCTTGGCGATCTTGCCGTATTTTGGGTCCGGCGTGCGGCCTTCCTGCAGATCCTTCACCACGATGCGCTGGTTCGGCATGATGATGAAAAAGACATTGGCCGTCATGATCGTTGCGGTGAAAGCGCCCAGATGCAGCATGGCGGCGCGGCCGGTGAAGATCTGGTTATAGCCCCAGGCCATGATCACAAGGATCACGAAAAGCAGCACCATCAGCGCGGTCGGCGTTTCGCCCAGCCGGGATTTGCACAGGTAATCATAGGCAACCCAGCCGATGGTCAGCGACCCGGCAGAAATCACGATACCCTGCCACAGCGCAAGATCGGCCTTGTTGGGATCCAGCAGGAACAGCTCTCCGCCCACCCAATAGACGATCATCAAGAGAGCGGCGCCCGACAGCCATGTCGTGTAACTTTGCCATTTATGCCAGATCAAATGCTCTGGCATGTGTTCCGGCGCGACCATGTATTTCTGGATATGGTAGAAGCCGCCGCCATGGACCTGCCATTCCTCACCCGTCACGCCTGCGGGCATTCCCGGCGCTTTGACCAACCCCAGATCCAGCGCGATGAAGAAGAACGACGCCCCGATCCACGCCATCGCGGTGATGACATGCAGCCAACGGACCACGAAGGCGACCCATTCCCACATTGTGGCGATATCGTACATCTAATGTCTCCCGAGAATTCGTGTTCGCAGATCAGGCGAGTTGCAGTTTTCCGGCATTGCGCGCGCATGCCAAGGGGTATCGCCTTTTTAAGGGCCATGACCCGGCTGAAAGATGCCCGCATGGGCAAAATTGGCTTTGGTCCGTGCAATCAGCGGCTCGCCGGATGCAGATGTCGTCGCAAAGCCCCTGTGCCGCGGGTCAACTGCCCCGGTATGTGGAGTATCCGTAGGGCGATAGCAGCAGCGGGACGTGGTAATGTGCCTCCGGGTCGGACATGCCGAAACGGATCGGGATCTGATCAAGAAACAACACCTCGCCCTCGGCCTGCCCGGTGTCGCGCAGATAGTCGCCGACAAAGAAAATCAACTCGTAGCTTCCGGTCTTGAAGCTTTCTGTCGGCAGAATCGGGGCATCTGTACGTCCGTCACTATTGGTGACAGCCTCGGCGATCTTCTTGTGTGAATTGCCCGACACTCGGTACAGCGCGATATGGATGCCTTCGGCAGGGCAGCCGCGCGCGGTATCAAGAATATGGGTTGTCAGGTATCCGGACATGGGTCGTATCACTCCATTTTGGGGCAGTCTCTCAATTCGATCCGCCAAAGGCAAACCCCGAACTGCACGGTGCTGACTTTCGGTTCATCTGAAAACCTGCTCAACTGTGCCGAAATGAACGCATCTCATGCAGGAGGGCAAGACTTGAGACGTTACCCACGCGACATGACGGGCTATGGCGCGACCCCGCCCGCCGCAAACTGGCCAAACGGGGCGAAAATCGCTGTCCAGATCGTGCTGAATTACGAAGAAGGCGGCGAGAACAACATCCTGCACGGCGATCCTGCCTCCGAGGCGTTCCTGTCCGAGATCACGGGCGCACAGCCCTGGCCCGGTCAGCGGCATTGGAACATGGAATCGATTTACGAATACGGCGCGCGTGCCGGGTTCTGGCGTGTTCACCGGCTGTTGGGGGATTTGCCGGTCACTGTCTACGGTGTGACCTCGGCGCTGGCACGTGCGCCAGAGCAGGTGGCCGCGATGAAGGACGCAGGCTGGGAGATTGCCAGCCACGGCCTGAAATGGATCGAACACAAGGACATGCCAGAGGAGGAAGAGCGCGCAACCATTGCCAAGGCGATACGTCTGCATACCGAAGTGACCGGCACCCCGCCGCGCGGCTGGTATACCGGGCGCTGTTCCAACAACACGGTCCGCCTTGCCGCCGAGACCGGGCAGTTTGCCTATGTCGCGGACAGCTATGCGGATGACCTGCCCTACTGGATGCAGTTCGGCGACCGCGACCAGTTGATCGTGCCCTACACGATGGATTGCAACGACATGCGCTTTGCCATTCAGGCGGGTTTCACCAATGGCGATCAGTTCGAAAGCTATCTCAAGGACAGTTTCGATTACCTTTATGCCGAAGGCTGCGCCGGTTCGCCCAAAATGTTGTCAATCGGTTTGCACTGCCGCCTGATCGGGCGACCGGGCCGCGCCGCTGCGTTGCAGCGAGCCCTCGAACATTTCAAATCGCATGAAGGCGTCTGGTTTGCCACTCGCCTTGAAATTGCTGAACACTGGGCAAAGGAGAACCCGCCGGTGCACCTTGAGCGTCCTTCCCAGATGGATCGTGACAGCTTTGTCGCGGAATTTGGCGGCGTGTTCGAACATAGCCCATGGATCGCAGAGGCCGCGCACGGATTGGAACTGGGGCCGACCCATGACACCCCCAAAGGGGTCCATCAGGCATTGGCGCGCATCTTCCGCAGCGCGCCAGAGGGAAAGCGGCTTGAGGTGCTCAACGCCCATCCAGACCTTGCAGGCAAGCTGGCCGAGGCCAAACGGCTGACTGCCGATTCCGCGGCAGAGCAGGCCTCTGTCGGGCTGGACGCGCTGACGGATGACGAACGCACCAGGTTGACCGAGATGAACAGCGCCTATACCGCGAAATTCGGATTTCCCTTCATCATTGCGGTGCGTGACAATACCAAGTCATCCATCATCGACAGCTTTCAGCGCCGGATCGAAAACGACCGCGACAGCGAATTCGCCGAGGCCTGCCGACAGGTGGAACGGATCGCGGAACTGCGTCTTGAAGAAAAGCTGCGAAGATGACTGTGCGCATCAGGATACAGCCTTTGACGGCAGAGGCGTTCATGCCCTACGGCGATGTGCTTGATGCCACGGGCGCGCCGGACAAGCTGATCAATCAGGGCCGGTGCGGGCGCTACCACGATCAGGCGCGGCTCGACTTTGCCGATGGCCGGGCCGGTATCAGCATCTTCCAAAGCGAAGCAGCGCACCTGCCCCTGCGGCTGGAGATGATGGAGCGTCACCCCGAAGGCAGTCAGGCCTTCATCCCGATGAGCGCGGATCCATTCCTTGTCGTCGTCGCGGATGATGCGGGCGGCACACCTGCAAATCCCAAGGCGTTTCGGACCCAACCCGGTCAGGCAATCAACCTGCTGTGCGGAACATGGCACGGCGTCCTGACCCCGCTGTCAGAGCCAGGTCTGTTCGCCGTCATCGACCGGATCGGCGCGGGCCCAAATCTACAGGAGCACTGGTTCGAACAGGACTACCTGATCGAAGACTGAAAAATGTGATCGGCAAAAGCTGACACGCAACAACACTCAGGGGAGTACGACTAGAATGGCACATTCGTCCATCGGGACACCGGAACAGCTCCGGGATCCGAATTACACACCGGCGCTTCAACGCGCCATTCCGCTGGGCATCCAGCACGTGCTTGCGATGTTCGTCTCGAACGTGACGCCCGCGATCATCATCGCCGGGGCGGCCGGATTTGGCTTTGGGTCCGATGCAGGCGCGCAGGGCTTTCCGGACATGACCTACCTGATCCAGATGGCAATGTTGTTTGCGGGCATCGCCACGCTGTTCCAGACCATCGGTTTTGGCCCGGTTGGCGCGCGGCTGCCGATCGTGCAAGGCACCAGCTTTGCCTTCATTCCGATCATGATCCCGCTTGTCGCGGGCAAAGGGGTCGAGGCGCTGCCCGCGTTGTTCGGGGGCGTCGTGATCGGTGGTCTGTTCCACATGTTCATCGCCACGTTCATCGGCAAGATCCGCTTTGCCCTGCCCCCGCTTGTGACCGGGCTTGTGGTCACGATGATCGGATTGGCGCTGGTCAAGGTCGGCATTCAATATGCCGCCGGTGGTGTTCCGGCGATAAATTCCCCGGAATATGGCTCCCTGCTTAACTGGTCGGCGGCGCTGGTTGTCATCCTTGTGACGCTGGGCCTGAAATTCTATGCCAAGGGCATGCTTGCGGTCTCTGCCGTCGTCATTGGCATTCTCGCAGGCTATGTCTACGCGCTGCTCATGGGCATGATCACGGTCGAGGGCATCGCCACCAGCTGGGGCCGTGCGGCGCCTGTCGCTTTGCCGATGCCGTTCAAATACGGGTTCGAGTTCAGCTTTGCCGCGATCATCGGCTTCTGCCTGATGGCGTTTGTCTCGGCGGTGGAAACCGTCGGCGACGTATCGGGCATCACCAAGGGCGGCGCGGGCCGCGAGGCGACCGAGGCAGAGATCACCGGTGCCACCTATGCTGACGGTCTGGGCACGGCCGTGGCCGGTGTGTTCGGCGGTTTTCCAAACACCTCGTTCAGCCAGAATGTCGGACTGATCGCCATGACCGGTGTGATGAGCCGCCATGTCGTGACCATTGGCGCCATTTTCCTTATCCTCTGCGGTCTGATCCCGAAAGTCGGCGCCGTGATCCGCACCATCCCGATTGAGGTTCTGGGCGGCGGCGTCATCGTGATGTTCGGCATGGTCGTAGCGGCAGGCATTTCGATGCTGTCGGACGTGAAATGGAACCGCCGGAACATGGTGATCTTTGCCATTGCGCTGTCCATCGGCCTTGGGCTGCAGCTTGACCCCAAGGCTGTCCAATACCTGCCTGACTCGGTTCGCATCCTGATGACAAGCGGCCTGCTGCCTGCCGCCCTGATCGCAATCGTTCTGAACCTGGTACTGCCGGAAGAGCTGTCAGACGAGGCGACAGAGGAGGTCTCTGGCGGCCTGTCGGGACACGCGAAGGGCGAGCTGACAGGCAACACCCGCACCTGAACGGCGGTTTACATTGCGGATATCCCGGCCTAGGTCCGGGGTATCCGCGCCATTCCTTTGACCGGGCTGAGCGCAAGCGATGCAACATAGCCCCGCCCCGACACGCCCTGTCGCGCCGGTCTTATTGGGTGTCACCCACGCGCCTACACCCGGTTTGGCGCGTCTTGCGCTCTGGACAGTGTGGGTCCACCACGAAGACGCAGGCTTTACGCCGGAGGGGGTGCGTTTCATAAGGCGGGTCATGGATCGTTTACCCATTGATGATGCCCTGCCCGAACTGATCTCTTCCCTCTCCGCGCAGGGGCGTGCGGTGTTGCAGGCGCCGCCCGGGGCCGGCAAGACGACGCGCGTCCCTCTCGCGATGCTCGATGCCCGGCTCACAGACGGCCGTATCCTGATGCTGGAGCCGCGCAGGCTTGCAGCGCGCGCCGCGGCGGAACGTATGGCCGAAACGCTGGGCCAACCCGTCGGCCAGCAGGTTGGATACCGCATCCGCGGCGAGGCAAAGGTCGGGCGCGACACGCGGATCGAGGTGGTCACAGAGGGCATCCTGACACGGATGATCCAGTCCGATCCAGAGCTTTCCGGTATCGGCGCTGTCATCTTCGACGAATTCCACGAGCGGTCTCTCAACGCTGATCTTGGCCTCGCGCTATGTCTCGAAATCGCGGGCGCGCTGCGCGACGACCTGATCCTGCTGGCCATGTCGGCAACTCTGGATGCCGCACCGGTGGCAGAGCTGATGAGCGCGCCTGTCATTTCTTCGCAAGGGCGCAGCTTTCCGGTCGAGACGCGCCACCTGCCGCGCCCGCTTGATCGCCGCGCGCGGCTGGAGCATGCCGTGGCAGAACAGGTGCTGGTGGCGCTGCGCGAGACGACCGGCGGGGTGCTGGTCTTTCTCCCCGGCGAGGGCGAGATCCGCCGGGTCGAAGCGGCCCTGTCCGGCCAATTGCCGAAGGGATGCGTCCTGCGCCCACTGTTCGGCGCGATGCCCTTTGCCGATCAGCGTGCGGCCATCCGGCCTGACACGTCCTGCCGCAAGATCGTGCTGGCCACGGCCATCGCCGAAACCTCGCTGACAATCGAGGATGTGCGCGTGGTCATCGACGCAGGCCGGGCGCGGCGCGCGCGGTTCGATCCGGGATCGGGCATGTCGCGACTGGTGACCGAACGTGTCACGCGAGCCGAGGCCACACAGCGGGCGGGCCGCGCGGGGCGCGTGGCCGAAGGCGTGGCCTACCGGATGTGGACTCGCGGGGAAGAGGGCGCATTATCTGCCTTTCCACCCGCAGAGATCGACACGGCGGACCTGACCGGGCTTGCGCTGGAACTGGCGCTATGGGGGGCAGAGGCGGCTGAGATGCCATTCCTGACGCAGCCAAATCCCGGCGCGCTGGCAGAGGCGCAGGCGCTTTTGCGGATGCTGGGCGCGTTGGATGAAAGCGGCCGCATCACGGATCATGGCAAGGCGCTGGCAGCACTTCCCCTGCATCCACGCCTGGGACATATGTTGGTGCGCGCGGGGCGAGGTGCTGCCCTGTTGGCCGCGCTGCTGGCCGACCGCGACCCGCTGCGTGGCGCGCCGGTCGATCTGGCCCTGCGGCTGGAGGCGCTGCGCGACCCAAAGGCGTATGCCAAACACCGCCCGTGGCCTGCCGATCGCGGCGCGGTGTCGCGCATCCGCACAGAGGCAAAGCGGCTGGAACGATCTGCAAAGGGCGACGGGCAGCTTTCACCAGCGGCCATGGCCGCGCTTGCCTATCCTGATCGCGTGGGCCTGCGCCGCAGTGGCGAGGCGCCGCGCTATGTCCTTTCGGGCGGCAAAGGGGCCGTAATGGGCGATGCAGATCCGCTTGCAGGCCAGCGCCTGATCGTCGTGACAGATACCGATGGCAACCCCCGCGAGGCCCGGATCCGCCAGGCGATAGCCCTGTCCGAAGCGGAATTGCGCAGCTTGTTTCCTGACCGCATCGCCTGGGTAAATGTCTGCGAGTGGTCACGCCGCGAACGCCGCGTTGTCGCCCGTCAGCAAGAGCGTTTCGGCGCGTTGGCGCTGGATGACCGGTTGTGGAAGGACGCCCCCTCCGAGGCGGTTGCCCGCGCGATGCTGGAGGGCATTCGCGAGCTGGGGTTTGCCTTCTCGGACAAGGCACAGCTCTTTCGGGCCCGTGTGGCGTTGGCCCGTGCCGATGGCGCGTCTCTTCCCGACATGTCGGATGACGCGCTCATGGCCCGGCTTGAGGACTGGCTATTGCCCTATATCACCGGTGTCAAAAGCGCCGCGGACTGGAAACGGTTCGAGCCGCTGGATGCCCTTCGCGCCATGCTGAGCTGGGAGGAGATGCAAGCGCTGGACCGCGCGGTGCCTGCGCATTTCACCACCCCGTTGGGGCGCGCGATCCCGATCGACTATTCCGGCGAGGCACCCGAGATCAGTCTGCGCCTGCAGGAGATGTTCGGCCAGACCACCCACCCCACCGTGGCGGGGCAGGCATTGCGGGTGACGCTGCTGTCGCCTGCCGGGCGCCCGGTGCAGACAACGATGGACCTTCCGGGCTTTTGGGCGACGTCCTATGCGGACGTTCGCAAGGACATGCGCGGACGCTACCCCCGACACCCCTGGCCCGAGGATCCAACCGAGGCCGACCCGACCCTGCGCGCAAAACCGCGCGGGCAATAGACAGTACGGGCGCCGTCGGGCTGCTCAGGGCGCACTGACAGACGCAAGCACCGCCCACGTCCGCACATGCCCGACGCCCGCATTTCGACGCTTGGACGTCAGAGGTTCAGACGCCCAGACACCAGCGCATGATCGCCTTTTGCGCGTGCAGGCGGTTCTCTGCTTCATCGAAGATCACCGAATGCGGGCCGTCCATGACTTCGGATGTCGCCTCGTCGTCGCGATGCGCGGGCAGGCAATGCATGAACAACGCGTCGGGTTTGGCGTTGGACATCAGCCGCTGGTTCACCTGGTAGCCGCGCAGCTGGTTGTGCCGCCGCTCGCGGGCGGATTGTGGATCGTGCATGCTGACCCATGTGTCGGTCACGACCAGATCGGCGCCTTCGACGGCCTTCATCGGGTCACGCTCGATTTCAATGTTCACGCCCTTGGCGCGTGCCTCCTCGACAAAGCCCGCTTCGGGATCCAGCGTTTGCGGGCCGGTGAAGGTGAAATCGAACCCCAGCTGCCCGGCCGCATGGATGAACGAGACGCAGACATTGTTGCCATCGCCAGACCAGACAACCTTTTTGCCCGCGATCGGGCCGCGATGCTCTTCGAAGGTCTGGATATCGGCCATTATCTGGCAGGGATGGGACCGGTTGGTCAGCCCGTTGATCACCGGCACATCCGCGTGCTCGGCCATCTCCAGCAGGGTCTGCTCCTCGAATGTCCGGATCATGATCAGGTCAACATAGCGGCTGAGCACGCGGGCCGTATCGGCGATCGTCTCGCCATGGCCAAGCTGCATGTCGGCGCCCGACAGCACCATCGTCTGTCCGCCCATCTGGCGCACCCCGACGTCAAAGCTGACCCGCGTCCGGGTCGAGGGTTTTTCGAAGATCAGCGCGACCATGTGGCCAGCAAGCGGCTGTTCGTCATCCGGCGCGCCCTTTGGCCGGCCAAGGCGCGCGGCCTTCATCGCCTTGCCTGCATCAATGATCTGCCGAAGCTGATCGGGATCCGTCGTATGTATATCCAGAAAATGGGTCATGTCTTTTTTCGCTTTATTGTCTGCCGGCAAGATACGGCCTGTCGTCGGAGCGTTCACCCCGTTGGAAATGTGGCAAGAGTGTATCGGTCAGTTTCGTCGCAAATGCATGTTCTGCACCATGGCGCCATCTTCGCAGGGGCGGATCTGGCCGGGGACAAACCCTGCCCCGCGGAACATCGAGATGCCGCGAGGATTGGTCACGCGCGGGTCGGTTACGACCTCGGGCGCGCCATCCTTCAGCAGCGTTTCCGCATATTGGCGGACATAGGCCTTGGCATGGCCGCGCCCCAGAAAGGCGGGAACGCCAAGAAACGTATCAACGGCGCGGGTTCCGGGCAGGGCGTCGTGAAAATGCGGCACGCCTGCCAGATGCGGGCACCAGTGCTGAATGAAGGCGAATTCCGCGCCCTCCAGCCCCACCACATGCATCTGGCAATCGCCGCCGTCGATTTCGGCGTCGATCAACGCGATTTCATGCTCGACCGGGCCCCAGACAGGGCTCACATGGTCCTGTCCCAGCCACCCGCGCAGCATATCGTAATCCGCTCGGGTCACTGGGCGGAATTCATACATCGGATGCAACGGCACTTGCCGCCGCATCGATGCGTGTGATGGCCTCGGCGATCTCGTCCTCGGTCAGGTTGAGCGGCGGCAGCAGGCGCACCACGTTATCCGCCGCAGGCACAAGGATAACCAGCTTGTCGTAACCGGCCTTGACCAGATCGGCGGGCGCGACCTTGCATTTCAGGCCCAGCATCATGCCCGACCCGCGCACGCCTTCGAAGACGTCCGGGTGCGACGCAACCAGCCCTTCCAGCTTTTGCCGAAGCAGGCCAGAGCGTCTGCGCACATCTGCCAGAAAATCCGGGTCGGCCACGATATCCATGACCTTGCCGCCAACGGCGCAGGCCAGCGGGTTGCCGCCGTAAGTGGAGCCATGAGTGCCGACGACCATGCCAGAGGCCGCATCCTCGGTCGCCAGCACGGCGCCCAGCGGGAAACCCCCGCCGATGCCTTTGGCCACCATCATGATGTCGGGCGTGACCCCCGCCCATTCATGCGCAAAGAGCCGCCCCGTCCGGCCCATGCCGCTCTGCACCTCGTCCAGCACCAGCAGGATACCTTTCTCGTCGCAAAGATCCCGCAGGCCCTTCAGGCACTGATCGGGAAGCGGGCGAATGCCGCCTTCCCCCTGCACCGGTTCGATCAGGATCGCGGCGGTGTTGTCGTTGATCGCGGCATGCAGCCCGTCATGGTCGCCCCAGTCGACATGGACAAATCCCGGCAGCACTGGCCCGAAACCCTTTACCATTTTCTCGGACCCCGACGCCGCAATCGCGGCCGAGGACCGGCCGTGGAAAGACCCCGAGAAGGTCACGATCTCGACCTTGTCGGGCTGGCCCTTTTCGTACCAGTACTTGCGGGCCATCTTCACGGCGAGCTCGCAGGCCTCGGTCCCGGAATTGGTGAAAAACACCGTGTCGGCGAATGTCGCTGCGACCAGCTTGTCTGCCAGCGCCTGCTGCTGGGGGATCGAGTAAAGGTTGGACACGTGCCAGACCTTGTTGGCCTGCTCGGTCAGTGCAGCCGTCAGGTCCGGGTTGGCATGGCCCAGCACATTGACCGCGATCCCGGCGCCCAGATCCAGAAATCGGCGCCCGTCAGCCTCGGTCAACCAGGGGCCCTCGCCTTTGACGAAGGACAGGGGCGCACGCGCATAAGTGGGCAGAACGGACGGGATCATGGACAGCATCCTTGTGAATGAAGCTCTTTGAGTGCCGCATGGGCAGGCTCAAGTCAATCTGGAGAGGGTATGTTTGCGCCGGGGGCGGCGCGGGAACAGCAGGCGCGGGACGTCAGACGCGAATGCGTCGGCGTCGGATCACGGATATGTGGCGCGTGGTGTTCATGGGCGCTGCATTACACCGTCCCAAACGCTCCCGCCAGATAAAAATCGGCGGCACGATGGAAAAATGAGCCCGCCCCCGGACCGAAACCACCGCGCGACGCGACCTCGCGAGCAAGACAAGGACAGATGCCGGGAACCGCCTGCCGGACCCCGGGGCGACCCGCCTGCGCACCCTTGATCTGCTGGGCGTGGGCAGGCAGAACCGCCCCCGGCGAGAGCGGCAAAGGCCGGGTCAAACGCCGCGCAATCGGCGGGTTCGCAAAGCTTGCATTCGAATGGACGCAATGGCACACATCTTCGAACTATCTATCAAGACTGACAAATTTATGTCACGAATAGTCTGTAGATCGACACGGAGGTGCCAGCTACCATCCCCGGCGAGAACGCCGTCAAGGCGCGCGCGCAAGGGTCGGAGCGGGGGCGTCGATCTATGAAAGGACAACCAGGGAGGAGTATGATGAAACACTCAACATCCGTTATCGCAACCGCCGCAGTCCTGTGCTCGACACAGGCTGCCTTTGCGCAGACCGAAATCGAATTCTGGCACGCATTCACGGGGCGTCTTGGCGATCTCGTGGCCGAACAGGTGGAAACCTTCAATGCCAGCCAGGGCGACTACACCGTCGTGGCGAGCCACAAGGGCAACTATTCGGAGACGCTGAATGCCGGGATCGCCGCATTCCGCGCGGGCGAACAGCCCGACATCCTGATGGTGTTCGAGGTTGGCACCGCCACGATGATGTCCGCCAAGGGCGCCGTGAAGCCCGTCTTTGAAGTGATGGCGGATGCGGGCGCAGAGTTCGACCAGTCGAAATATATCGGCTCGGTCAAGGGTTATTATACATCACCCGATGGCAACATGCTGTCGCTGCCGTTCAACTCCTCGACGCCTGTTCTGTGGGTCAACCGCAACAAGCTGGAAGAGGCCGGGATCGACCCCGACACCGATCTTTCCACTTGGGAGAATGTGGGCGCGACGCTTGATCAGCTCAAAGATGCCGGCATCTCTTGCCCGATGACGACAGCGTGGCAAAGCTGGATTCACCTCGAGAACTTCTCGGCCTATCACGACGTCCCGTTTGCGACGAAGGATAACGGCTTTGGCGGCACCGATACCGAGCTGGCCTTCAACGGCGAAGCGCAGGTCGCGCATATCTCGGCCATGGGCGAATGGGCGCAGGACGGCAAGTTCATCTATGCGGGCCGCCGCAACGAGGGCGGTGCCAATTTCCGTGGCGGCGAATGCGCGCTCTTCACCGAAAGCTCGGCCGGGTATGCAGGCATCAAGGCCGAGGCGGAGTTCGATTTCGACGTGCGCCCCCTGCCCTACTGGTCAGCGCTGGTTGACGAGCCGCAGAACACGATCATCGGCGGGGCGTCCTTGTGGGTGATGGAAGGCCAGAGCGACGAGGAATACAAGGGCGTTGCCGCGTTCCTGAACTTCCTGTCTTCGCCGGAAATCCAGGCCAAGTGGCACCAGGATACCGGCTATCTGCCGATCACGACAGAAGCCGGCGAAAAGACCCGCGAGATGGGCTTTTACGACGAAAACCCCGGCACCGACATCGCGGTGATCCAGATGACCGCCAAGGAGCCGACGAACAATTCCAAGGGCCTGCGCCTTGGGTCCTTTGACCAGATCCGTGGCATCATCGACGAGGAACTGGAAGCCGTCTGGGCGGGCGACAAGGACGCGCAAGCCGCGCTCGACAGCGCCGTGGACCGTGGCAACACGCTGTTGCGCCGGTTCGAGCAAGCCTCGCAGTAATCGGATAAAGGCTGCCCCGTCCTGCGGGGCAGCCGAATAACCCCATGGAAAAGCGCGTCACTTTCAAAGGCATCTGGTTGCCGATTCTGCTGGTTCTGCCGCAGTTGGTCATTACGGTTGTCTTCTTCTTCTACCCTGCGGGTCAGGCGATCTGGCAATCGCTCTTCATCCCCGACCCGTTCGGGTTGTCCATGCAGTGGGTGGGCTTGGGCAATTTCGAATACCTGTTTTCCGACCCGTATTACCGCGCCTCTTTCGTGACGACGGCGGTCTTTTCAATCCTCGTCACGGTCGTTTCCATGGGTGTCGCGCTTTATCTTGCCGTGCTCGCAGACCGGCTGATCAAGGGCTCCGGTGTGTACCGGACGCTTCTTATCTGGCCCTATGCCGTCGCCCCTGCCGTCGCAGGCGTGCTGTGGCTTTTCATGTTCAATACGCGCGTGGGGGTTGTGGCCTGGTATCTGGGCCTTCTGGGATATGACTGGAACCATGTCCTGAACGAGGGCGAAGCGATGGGACTGGTCGTGGTTGCCTCTGCCTGGGGACGGATCAGCTATAACTTCCTGTTTTTCCTCGCCGGGCTACAGGCGATCCCGAAATCTGTGATCGAAGCCGCGGCCATTGATGGCGCGCATTTCTGGACACGTTTCCGTACCATCGTCTTCCCGCTTTTGTCGCCCACGACGTTTTTCCTGCTGGTCGTGAATATCATCTACGCCTTTTTCGAAACCTTCGGCGTCATTCACACGATCACCAGCGGCGGACCGCAACAGGCAACGACGATCCTCGTCTACAAGGTCTTCTCTGACGGTTTCGTTGGGCAGGATCTGGGCTCATCTGCCGCGCAGTCGGTGGTGCTGCTGTTCCTTGTGTCGATCCTGACGGTGGTTCAGTTCAAATTCATCGAACGCAGGGTGCATTACTGATGGCCGAGCGTAACGGCATGGTCGAAAAACGCGGCGCCGGTCTTTGGCTGACCCATCTGGGTCTGATCATCGGCGTCCTGTTCATCTTTTTCCCGATCTGGCTGGCTTTCGTCGCCTCGACCGTGACGCAGCAGGACATCTCGCAGCCGCCGATGCCGCTGATGCCGGGCGACAAGTTCCTTGAAAACTACGCCCGCGCGCTGACATCCGGCGTGAACGCCCCCGTGGCCGCAATGCTGGTGAATTCGCTGATCATGGCACTGGGGATTGCTCTGGGCAAGATCGTGATCTCTCTGCTCTCGGCTTTCGCGATCGTGTATTTCCGGTTTCCGCTGCGAAAGCTCTTCTTCTGGCTGATCTTCCTGACGCTGATGCTGCCCGTCGAGGTGCGGATCGTGCCGACCTACGAGGTGATCGCCAATTTCAAGATGCTCAACAGTTATCAGGGGCTGATCCTGCCGCTTGTCGCCTCGGCAACCGCGACATTCCTGTTCCGCCAGTTCTTCATGACCGTCCCGGACGAGCTGGCCGAAGCGGCGCGGGTCGACGGGGCAAAGCCGATGCGGTTCTTCATCGACATCCTGCTGCCGATGAGCCGGACGAACATTGCCGCGCTCTTCGTCATTCTGTTTATTTACGGCTGGAACCAATATCTCTGGCCATTGCTGATCACAACCGACCCCGGGATGAACACCATCGTCATGGGCATCAAGCAGATGTTCCCATCCGGCGATGATCTGGCCGATTGGCCGGTGATCATGGCCACCTCCATTCTGGCAATGGTGCCGCCGGTGCTGGTCGTGGTGGGTATGCAAAGACTGTTCGTGCGCGGACTGGTGGAGAGCGAGAAATAATGGCGACTGTCACGCTTCGAAACGTCAGGAAATCCTTTGGCAAGACCGATGTCATCCACGGCGTCGACCTGGAGATTGCCGATGGCGAATTCATCGTGATCGTCGGCCCGTCGGGCTGTGGCAAATCCACTCTGCTGCGCATGGTGGCGGGTCTGGAAACGGTCACCTCCGGCGAGGTGGAGATCGGCGGCAGACTGGTGAACAAGGTCGAGCCCATGGATCGCGACATCGCCATGGTGTTTCAGAACTACGCGCTTTATCCGCATATGACGGTGTTCGACAACATGGCCTACGGGCTGAAGATCGCCAAGGTCCCCAAATCCGAGATCGAGGACCGCGTGGCCACCGCCGCCAAACTGTTGCAGTTGGAGGAATATCTCAAGCGCCGCCCCCGAGAGCTGTCAGGTGGTCAACGTCAGCGCGTGGCCATGGGGCGCGCCATCGTGCGCAAACCTGCGGTCTTTCTGTTCGATGAGCCGCTCAGCAACCTTGATGCAAAGCTTCGCGTGCAGATGCGGCTGGAGATCAAGGCCCTTCAGCGCGAGCTGGGGGTCACGGCGCTGTACGTCACGCATGATCAGGTAGAGGCGATGACGCTGGCGGACCGCATGGTAGTGATGAATGGCGGCGTGGCGGATCAGGTCGGCAAACCGCTGGATGTCTATGCCGATCCCCGGACAGAGTTTGTGGCAGGTTTCATCGGGTCGCCGCCCACGAATTTCCTTGATACCGCACTTCTGCCCGGACTTTCGACAGCGCCCAGCCTCGGCATTCGGCCGGAACATCTTCAGATCGAAGATCAGGGCCGCCTGACCGCGACGGTGTCCTTTGCCGAAGCCTTGGGAGCCGAGACGCTGATCCATTGCAGGGTTGCAGGCGGGCGTCAGGTAACCGTCCGGCAGGACGCCCTGCACCATATCCCTGCCGAAGGGGAAAGCGTACAGCTCAATTGGGCCGATGCGGATGCCATGTTCTTTGATGCCAATGGGCGGCGCGTCTGACGGCCCACGCACAAGAAGCGGCAGAGTTTTGGTGTTTCAGGCGGAGAAATCTGCCCATCGCAGCGCGCGGCGACGCGGCGCTTGGGGCATCACACCCTATTGCCCGGCAGCGAACGGATTGTCGGGGTATCCCACCCCCATCAGGTAGAGCCCTTCTGGCGGGCAAACCGGCCCACAGGCTGCGCGTTGGCGTGCCTCAAGTGCCGCGCTGACGTCATCGGCTGTCCACGCGCCCGCGCCGACCCGCTCCAACGTGCCGACAAAGCTGCGCACCTGATTGTGCAGGAAAGACCGCGCACGCACGTCAAACTGGATCTCCGTCCCGGCCGGGGTGGAAATGGCGCGGATGTCGAGCCTGTCCAAGGTCTTGATCGGGGACTTGGCCTGGCACATGGTCGAGCGGAAGGTGGTAAAGTCATGCTGCCCGACCAGCCGCTGAGCCGCCTCGTGCATGGCTTCGACATCAAGATCGTGGCTCACGCGCCAGACCTGTCCGGCCTCCAGCGTCAGCGGCGCGCGGCGGCTGAGGATGCGGAAGAGATAGCGCCGCTCCATCGCCGAAAACCGGGCGTGCCAGTCCTGGGCCGTGACCGCGCAGGCGCGGATCGCCACGGGAGCCGGTTTCAGGTGGTAGTTCAATGCCTCGGACAGGCGGAACGGGTCCCAGTCCTTCTCCATGTCGCAATGCGCCACCTGGCCCCGCGCATGCACGCCCGCATCGGTGCGTCCGGCAGCGGCAATGGTATGCGCGCGCGGTTCCAGCTTTGCCAGCGCAGCCTCTATCGCGCCCTGCACAGACGGCAGGCCGGCCTGACGCTGCCAGCCCGAAAACGGGCCGCCATCATATTCCACCAAGAGCGCGTATCTGGGCATGGCGGCGCAGATACCCCGAGCGCGCCCGCCGCACAATCCCTGTCTGCCGCACTGGTGATTGGCGCCGGGTGCCCCTATCTTGCGGCCATAGAATGCGCAAAGGGGCAGAGCAGTGGTAATCTCGACGCTGGCAGACGGTTTGACGCGCGGGGTCGAATCCCTGACCGACACTTTGACCAGCCCTTTTTCGGAACCGGTGATCCGGCTGGGCGTCACGGGGCTGGCGCGGGCGGGAAAGACCGTGTTCATCACCTCGCTCGTGGCCAACCTGCTGGATCGTGGCCGGATGCCGCAGCTCCTGGCGGCAGCGGATGGGCGGATCACCACCGCCTATCTGCAACCCCAGCCCAATGACACATTGCCCCGGTTCGAATACGAGACACATCTGGCCGCGCTGACCGCGAGAGAGCCGCATTGGCCCGACAGCACGCGCATGATCTCTGAGTTGCGGCTGTCGCTGCGGGTGCAACCGACCGGGCTGCTGGCGGGGCTACAGGGGCCGCGGACCGTGCATCTGGATATCGTGGATTATCCCGGCGAATGGCTGCTGGATCTTGGCCTGATGGAGAAATCCTATGCCGATTGGTCGCGCGAGACGCTGGCGCGGATTGCGTCCCGCCCGCAGGCGGCAGAGTTCATGGCCACGTCCGGCGCGCTCGACCCGTCCGCGAAACTGCAGGAAACCGATGCGCAGGCGCTTGCCCGCAGCTTTACCGGTTACCTGACGCAGGCCCGGCAGGATGGCTATTCCGATTGCACGCCGGGGCGGTTCCTGCTGCCGGGCGACCTTGCCGGATCGCCGGTGCTGACCTTTGGCCCCCTGCCCGACCCGGGCGATCCGCCGCGCCGGTCGCTCTGGCGCGAGATGGAGCGGCGCTATGAGGCGTACAAGTCGCGCGTGGTACGGCCCTTCTTTCGGGATCACTTCGCCCGCATCGACAGGCAGGTCGTGCTGGTTGACGCGCTTGGTGCGATCCATTCCGGCCCCGCGGCGGTCGAGGATATGCGTCTGGCGATGGCGGATATCCTGTCGTCTTTCCGGCCCGGACGAAATGCATTTCTGTCGCAGATTTTCCGCGGCAAACGGGTCGAAAAGATCCTGTTCGCCGCCACCAAGGCCGATCACCTGCACCATACCCAGCATGGCCGCCTGACCGCGATCATGGAGGCGCTGACCCGCGAGGCCCGCGACCGGGCGCGCTTTGCCGGGGCGGAAACCTCTGCCATGTCGCTGGCTGCCCTGCGCGCCACGGTCGAGGAAACCATCCAACATGATGGCCGCAATTTGGACTGCGTGCGCGGCAGGCTGCTGGACAGTGGCAAGGAAGCGGCCTTTTACCCCGGCGCGCTGCCTGACGACCCCGGTCACCTGCTGGGCCCCGCGCGTCAGGGGGCCGAGGCTTGGCTGGATCAGGATTACAAGGTCATGCGCTTCTCGCCCGCGCCGCTGACGCTGAAACCCGGCGAAGGGCCGCCGCATATCCGGCTGGACAAGGCCGCGCAATTCCTGATCGGAGATCGGCTATGAGCGTCTACCTAAGGCCCGCCCAGTCGCTGGATGCAGGCAAGATCGGGGAGATATTGACCGACGGGAACGGTGCAAACCCATGGAAACCGCACCTGCATTCCGGCGCCGAAGATATTGGGTTTTGCGCCAAGATGATTGATCGCGGCTGGGTCACGGTCGCCTGTCAGGACCGCCGCGTTCTGGGCTTCATCGCCCGGCAGGAGGACGAGGTGCATTCGCTTTACGTGGCCGCACAGGCGCAAGGGGCGGGGATCGGGCGGATGCTGCTGGACGATGCGAAGGCCATACGTGACAGGCTGGAGCTTTGGACCTTTCAATTGAACACCGGCGCACAGCGGTTTTATCTGCGCGAAGGCTTTACCGAGGTCAAACGGACCGACGGGCAGAGCAACGACGAGAAACTGCCCGACATCAGATACCTCTGGACGCGAAAGGCCAAGACATGAGCGACCGTGACGGCCCCGTGCTGATCGACCTGGACGGAAAGAGCCGCGCTCCCTCGCCCGCCGAGGCGCCGCCCGTCCCTGAAACCGGACAGCCCGGCCCAAGCGGGCAGGCGATGGCCACCGTGGCGGCGCTTGCCGGGCGACGCAGTTCGCCGCTCGCGCGGTGGTTCTGGGGGTTGTTGACGGCAGTGATTACCACGGTCGTGTCGGTCGCCGCGTGGAACTTTGCCGCCGATCTGATCGGGCGCGTGCCGCTTCTGGGATGGACCGTGACAGCACTCTTCGCGCTTTTCGTGCTGGTGCTGCTGGCAATCGCGGTGCGCGAACTATCGGTCTTTGCCCGTCTGGCGCGGATCGACAAGCTGCACCGCCGTGCCGCCCAAGCGCTGGCCGAGGATGACCTTGGCGGTGCCCGCATCGTCATCAAGGAGCTGGACACGCTTTATAGTGGGCGCGAAGACACACGCTGGGGTCGGCAACGCGTGGCGGAGCTGGGCGCAGAACAGTTCGACGCGGGTGGTCTTCTGGGTCTGGCCGAGGCCGAGTTGCTGCGCCCGTTGGATCGCGCCGCGCGGACAGAGGTCGAGGCCGCAGCCCGGCAGGTCGCGACGGTGACAGCGCTGGTGCCTTTGGCGCTGGCCGATGTGGCCTCTGCCCTGACGGCGAACCTGCGGATGATCCGGCGCATTGCCGAAATTTACGGTGGCCGCGCGGGCACGCTGGGCAGCTGGCGGCTGACCCGCGCCGTGATGTCGCATCTGGTGGCCACCGGCGCCGTGGCCGTCGGTGACGACATGCTAGAGCCCGTGCTGGGCGGCGGGATTCTGGCGAAACTCTCGCGCCGCTTTGGCGAAGGTCTGATAAACGGCGCCCTGACAGCCCGCGTCGGTGCCGCCGCGATGGAGGTCTGCCGCCCCCTGCCCTTCACCAGAGAGCCGCGCCCCCCGGTGCGCAGCATGGTGAAATCGGCCCTGACAGGGCTGTTCAAGCAGGCCAAGGACTGAGCTTGACCTCGTAGCAACGGACGTCCGCGCAACTTGAAACGTTAACACTGGCCGCTGCGCACCTCTTTCTTAAAACGCAGAAAAGGCGCCGACATAAGCGTCGGCGCCTTGGACGCCCGCGCGACGAGGCGCGGGCGGCATAAGTGTGCCAGAGTTATTCGGCGGGCACAGCTTCTTCACCTGCCGCTGGCTGCTCTGTCGCGGCAGGGGCGCTCTCAAGCGTCGAACCTTCGGTTGTCGTCTCCGCTTCCGCTGCGGGGGCGGTCGTTTCGCTTTCAACGGCGGGGGCCTGCGCGTCGCTTTCGATCATGGGCGCAGTCTCTGTCGCCGGTTCTGTCATCACTGGTTCTTCCCGGTCTGCCCCGCCCATCAGCGATGCGCCGATCAGCACGGCAAGGATCACCACGATCCCGATGCCAATCCCAAGTGCAGCATTACCGCCGGAGCGCGTGGTCCGAACCTCGCGGGGCGTGCGGGGATCATCGATACGGGTTTCTGTCGTTTCAAAGGCCATGTCGTTTCTCCTGTTTACGTCTCTGCTATCGGGGCGTCGCTTGGCCCGTCCGGACCGTCCGCCTCATGCAGACCAAACGCGCCAAATTCGGATTGGTTCGATGAAAGCGTCGCCCCCCGCCAGTGCTGGGCCAGTCCCCGCCGATCAGGGCAGGCGAGATGCGCCAAGATCCGCCAAGTGCCATCTGCCCATGGAACCGGCGACCGATCGCCGAACGCCCGCGCAACCCTGATCACCCACCGCCCAAACGCCGCACACGCGATAGTTGACCTTCCCGGTCAGGTTTACCTGACTACCCCCCGATCACGGGTTCGGGCAGACTGTTCTGACCGCAACCCATTGATATGCGGAATATCTTGACGAATTTTTTGCTGAGTACGGAGCCATTTCATGCCCGATTTTTCTCAACCGATCGACACGGGGCTGCTTTGCCGCATGCTGGGGCTTGTCGGGTTCTGCCTTTACGTCATCAACTATTTCCTGTTGTCGACGCAGATCTTCACCGCTCAGGGTATTCGCTATTTCGTCGTCAACACGACTGCCGCCGTGCTGGTCCTGATCGGGCTGACGCAGGATTTCAACCTTCCGGCGGCACTAACGCAGGGCTTCATGATATGCATGGGCACAGCCGCGATCCTGATCCGCGTGCGGCGTTCAATATTGCTGCGCCGCAAGTTCGACCGGATCAGGAACGACCAGCACATCCCCCGCGCGGCCTGAACCCGGCATACAACGCGGCCACTGGACGCCCGCGCAGACCGGGCCTATAACCCGCGACATGACGCTTATTCACGCGATCATCATTCGAATTATATGCCCGGCGCTCTGACATACGAGCTGCCGGGACAAGGCGTATGCACCGCAGCGCCGCCCCTGACCCCCTGACAATTCACCCGATTTTCAAGGACGCCCAAGATGTGCGCCGAGACGCCCGACTATAAAGCCACGCTGAACCTGCCCAAAACCGATTTCCCGATGCGCGCGGGACTGCCCAAGCGCGAGCCTGAATGGCTGGCCCGCTGGGAGAAGATCGGCATCTATGATCGCCTGCGCGAGACTGCGGGCGACCGCACGCCCTTCACGCTGCATGACGGGCCGCCCTATGCCAACGGTCATCTTCACATCGGCCACGCGCTGAACAAGACGATCAAGGACATGATCGTGCGGTCCCACCAGATGATGGGCAAGGATGCGCGCTATATCCCCGGTTGGGACTGTCACGGCCTGCCGATCGAGTGGAAGATCGAGGAACAGTACCGCGCCAAGGGCAAGAACAAGGACGAGGTCGATGTCGTCGATTTCCGTCAGGAATGCCGCCGCTTTGCCGAGGGCTGGATCGACGTGCAGCGCGACGAATTCAAACGTCTGGGCATCACCGGCAAGTGGGACCGCCCCTACCTGACGATGGATTTCCGCGCCGAACGCATCATCGCCGAGGATTTCCAGAAATTCCTGATGAACGGCACGCTTTATCAGGGCTCCAAGCCCGTGATGTGGTCGCCGGTCGAAAAGACAGCGCTGGCCGAGGCCGAGATCGAGTATCACGATCACAAGAGCCACACGATCTGGGTGCCGTTCAAGATCGTCTCTGGCGGTGATTTCACAATGCCCGAGGGCGAGGATGACGACTATGCAGGTGCCGATGCGGCGCTGGTCGCCTCTGACCTGCTATCCGCCAAGGTGGTGATCTGGACAACGACCCCCTGGACGATCCCGTCGAACAAGGCGGTCGCATACAACCCCAAGATCAACTACGGCCTCTACGAGGTCACTGGCCGCCCAGAGGAATGCTGGTGCAGGATCGGCGACCGCTACCTGCTGGCTGACACGCTGGCCGGGGATGTGCTGGGTGCTGCACGGCTGGATGACACGATGTATCGCCGCCTGCGCGATGTCTCTGCCGAGGAACTGTCCACTCTGACGCTGGCGCATCCGTTTGCGGGTGTTGATGGCGCAGACGGCTTCTGGGACTACGAGGTGCCGATGATCGACGGCGATCACGTGACCGATGATGCGGGCACGGGCTTTGTCCATACCGCGCCCAGCCACGGCGCCGATGACTTCGAATGCTTCATGAAGCGCAACTGGCTGGACCGGATGACGCATAACGTGGGCGAGGAATCCGAATTCCTTCCGCATGTGCCGTTCTTCGCGGGCCTCCAAGTGTTCGACCGCAAGGGCAAGGAAGGCAAGGCCAACTCCACCGTGATCAACAAGCTGGTCGAGGTGGGAGGCCTGATCGCGCGGGGCCGCGTCACGCACAGCTATCCGCATAGCTGGCGGTCCAAGGCTCCGGTCATCTTCCGCAACACCCCGCAATGGTTCGCCGCCATCGACCGCGAGGTCGGCGACGGGCAGGACACCTATGGCAAGACCATCCGCGAACGCGCGCTGACCTCTATCGACGAATTGGTGAAGTGGACGCCGCCTTCGGGTCGCAACCGTCTGTATTCGATGATCGAAGTGCGTCCCGACTGGGTGTTGTCGCGCCAACGCGCATGGGGCGTGCCGCTCACCTGCTTCACCCGCAAGGGCACGCTGCCCACGGACGAAAACTTCCTTCTGCGCGACGATGCCGTGAATGCCCGTATCCTAGAGGCGTTCGAGGTCGAGGGCGCGGACGCATGGTACAAGCCCGGCGCGAAAGAGCGTTTCCTTGGCAGCGATTACAATGCCGATGATTGGGATCAGGTCTTCGACATTCTCGATGTGTGGTTCGATTCCGGCTCCACCCACTCTTTCGTACTGCGCGACCGGGAAGACGGGACCGTGGATGGCATCGCAGATGTCTATATGGAAGGCACCGACCAGCATCGCGGCTGGTTCCATTCCTCGATGCTTCAGGCCTGCGGCACGATCGGCCGCGCGCCCTATCGCAACGTGGTCACGCATGGCTTCACGCTGGATGGCAAGGGCAACAAGATGTCCAAGTCGCTGGGCAACACCATCGCGCCCGATGATGTGGTCAAGCAATACGGGGCCGATATACTGCGGCTTTGGGTGGCGCAGGCCGACTACACCACCGACCAGCGTATCGGGCCGGAGATCCTGAAAGGCACGGCCGACAGCTATCGCCGCTTGCGCAACACGATGCGGTTCATGCTGGGCGCGCTGTCGCATTTCGAGGAATCCGACCGCGTCGCGCCTGCCGACATGCCGGAACTGGAACGCTGGGTGCTGCACCGTCTGGCAGAGCTCGATCACCGCGTCCGCAAGGGCTATGCCGAGTTCGACTTCCAGGGGGTATTCCAGGCGCTGTTCAACTTCGCCACGGTGGATCTGTCGTCCTTCTACTTCGATATCCGCAAGGATGTGCTCTATTGCGATGGCGACACGGATCGCCGCCGTGCTGCGCGCACCGTTCTGGATATCCTGTTCCACCGTCTGACCAGCTGGCTTGCCCCGGTTCTGGTCTTCACGATGGAGGAGGTCTGGCTGGAACGCTTCCCGAGTGCCGACAGCTCCATCCACCTGACCGATTTCCCGGACACCCCCGCGGACTGGCTGGACGAGCCGCTGGCGGCCAAATGGGCCAGCGTCCGTCAGGCCCGCCGCGTGGTGACAGCCGCGCTCGAAGTGCAGCGGACCGACAAGGTGATTGGCGCCTCGTTGGAGGCAGCACCGGTCGTGCATGTGCGCAACGCCGATATGCTGACTGCGCTGAAATCGGTCAATTTCGACGATATCTGCATCACCTCGGACGTGTCGCTCTCTGGCGATCCCCTTCCGAACGAGGCGTTCCGCCTGCCAGAGGTCGAAGGCGTCGGTGTGGTGTTTGAAAAGGCCGAAGGCGAAAAATGCCAGCGCTGCTGGAAGATCCTGCCCGATGTCGGCACGCACAAGCATCCGGGCACCTGTGCCCGTTGCGACGCGGCTCTGGGCTGACCCGCCCCGGCGCTGACAAGAAAGGCGGACCGCGATGAGCCTGACGGTATTCTTCGCGGTCCTCGCCGCCGCCCTGCTGCATGCAGGCTGGAACGCATTGATAAAGCTCGGCGCGTCCAAGATGACCTCAATGCTCATCCTGACGCTTGTGCAGGCGGGCATGGGCGGCATCATCGCGATGGCCTACCCGCTGCCCTCGGGCGAAATCTGGCTCTGGCTGCTGGCCTCGGGCGTGTTTCATTCCGGCTACAAGCTGTTTCTGGCCTATGCCTACGAACAGGGCGATCTCAGCAGGGTCTACCCCATCGCACGAGGCGCCGCGCCGCTGATCGTCACGCTGGTTTCGGGCCTGCTGCTTGCCGACATCATCCTTGCGCTGGAATATTTCGCAATCGCCATCCTCGGCCTGGGCATCCTTCTCATGGCTCACGGCGTCTTTCAGAACGGCGAAAGCAGGCGCCTTGTCCCTCTGGCGCTCGGATCGGCCCTGATGACGGCAGGCTATTCGCTGGTCGATGGTCTGGGCGCGCGCGCCGCGGGAAACGCCGCCATGTATGTCGCCTGGCTCTTCATCTTCGACGGGCTGTTTTTCACCCCGATTTGTCTGGCACTGCGCGGACGCACGGTGCTGACGGCGCGGCGTCCAGACTGGGTGCTGGGCAGCCTCGCCGCCGCCGGGTCCTACGCCGCCTATGCCATCGTCGTCTGGGCCATGACCCAGGCACCCATCGCGCTTGTCACCGCCCTGCGCGAAACCTCGATCCTCTTTGCCCTCCTTCTGGGCTGGCTCTTCATGGGCGACCGGATCGACCGCACAAAGGCGCTTGCCGCCGCCCTGATCGTCCTTGGCGTGGTGCTGACCCGGCTCTGACCGCCCTTGCCAAAACACCTTGCCCGCGCCACCCTGCGGGCCATGCCCAGCCTCACCGTCCCAACGCCCACCAGCCCCTTCACAATCTCCGAAGAGCACGGTCAGATCACCCGCGCCGAGTGGAGCAGCGGGGGCGATGATGTCACCCCGCTCCTGCAAGACGCCGCAGCGCAGGTCACCGCCTATTTTGACGGCCGCCTGACGCGGTTCGACCTGCCACTCGACCCGGGCGGATCGTCCCTCCAGCTCCGCACCTGCGACGCCATGTCAGCCATCCCATTCGGCGAAACCCGCACCTATGGCGAAATCGCAAAGGCGCTCGGCGCGCCGGCCCAGGCGATTGGTCAGGCCTGCGGCGGCAATCCGATCCCGCTGATCATCCCCTGCCACCGTGTGCTTGCGGCCTCCAACCTCGGGGGCTTCTCGGGTCGCCACGGCATCGAAACCAAGGTCTGGCTGCTGAAACATGAGGGCGCGGCCAGCCTGCTCATCTAACCCCTCAATCCCCCGGACGTCAGACAGGCGCGTCGCCTCGCCACGCGCGCCGAGCCTCCTGCCCAAAGGCGGGAAGCGAGACATCCTGTGCGGCCGAAAGGCCGCTCATCAAGGGAACAGCCCCGTTCAGTCGCGGCGCGAATCGCGCGGATAGACGCCCAGGATTTCCAGCATGCTGGTGAAATAGCCCAGCTCGTCCAGCGCCCGCGCCACTTCGGGATCCTCCGGGTGGCCCTCAATGTCAGCATAGAACTGCGTCGCCGTGAACGACCCGCCCACCATGTAGCTTTCCAGCTTGGTCATGTTGACACCATTTGTCGCGAAACCACCCATCGCTTTGTAAAGCGCGGCCGGAATGTTGCGAACCTGAAAAACAAAGGTTGTCATCATCCCGTGCGTGCCACGCCGTGACAGATCAGGCTCGGGCGACATGATAAGAAACCGGGTCGTGTTATGCGCATGATCCTCGATATGGCGCGCCAGAATGTTCAACCCGTGCAATTCCGCCGCAATGTCAGAAGCCAGAACCCCGACGTTGCGGTCGCCCGATTCCGCCAGTTCCGCAGCCGCGCCAGCGCTGTCTGCGGCAGATTCGCCGCGGATACCGTATTTCGACAGGAATGACTTTGCCTGCGGCAGAAGCACCAGATGCGCGCGCACGGCCTCGAGATCTTCAATTTCCACACCGGGCAGTGCCATCAGACTGATATGCACGCGCACAAAGGCTTCATCGACGATATGCAGACCTGATTCTGGCAGAAGGCGATGGATGTCGGCAACGCGACCATAGGTGGTGTTTTCGACCGGCAGCATCGCAAGCTCTGCGGCACCGCTGCGCACGGCCTCGATGGCATCTTCGAAGGTCCGGCAGGGCAATGCGTCCATGTCAGGGCGGGCCTGTCGGCACGCTTCATGCGAGTAGGCGCCAAGTTCGCCCTGGAATGCAATACGTCTGGTCATTTCAAATTTCCCGTGTCCTGACGCCTGTCGGGCGTTTGGTCGCGGTTTCTATACCTTGCCAGAGCGAAGGGGAAGCCGTAGACACGCGCCGGAACCCTATTCATACGGACAGGCGAGCTATGCTGGACACGATGACCCTCACCAAGATCCTCGGCGCATTTTGCGGGGCCCTGCTGATCTTCCTTCTCGGCAAATGGGCCGGCGAAACACTGTACCACGTTGGTGCAGGCGGCCACGGTGAGGAGCACGCGATGGGCTATGCCATCGAAACCGGTGGCGATGGCGCCGCGGCTGAACCCGAAGAAGAAGTCGATTTCGCAACGCTGCTGGCCTCTGCCGATGCAGGCAAGGGCGAAAAGGTCTTCAGCAAATGCCGCGCCTGCCACAAGGTTGAACCCGGCGCGAACGGCACCGGCCCAACGCTTTACGGCATTGTTGGCCGCCCCGTGGACAGCGTCGACGGATTTGCCTATTCCGGCGCCCTCGAAGAAGTTGCGGATGTCTGGACACCCGAGCATCTGGACGGCTTCCTTGCGAACCCCAAAGGCTATGCGCCCGGCACGAAGATGAGCTTCGCCGGCCTGAAGAAACCCGAAGATCGCGCCAACCTGATCGCGTATCTCGAAACGCTGGGCGGCTAAATCGCTCCAAATCCCGAATAAAGGCCGTTGTCCGCCGGGACAGCGGCCTTTTTTCTTTCCCAAACGGCAACTTCCCCGCAGATCACGCAATCTCAACTTGAATGTGGTTGGACACGCCCCTTAGCTTATGGCCAATGTCCAAGGGGTTGTTCTCATAACCGGAAGGGAAGACATGACCAGGATGCATGCGCAGGCACAGACCCGTGTCGCCAAGGGATTCTCCACCGTCAATGCCGTCGCCGCAGGGCTGATGGCCACCGGTATCGCGTTATGGGCGGGCCAATCTCTCGCCGAAGATGCCCCCGAAAACATCACCCAGGCGCATGGCTATTCGTATTTCGGCAACCTCGACTATCCCGCCGATTACCCGCACCTGCCCTATGCCAACCCCGACGCCCCGAAGGGTGGCGAACTGTCTTTGGGCGCCACCGGTACGTTTGACAGCCTCAACCCCTATTCCCGCAAGGGGCGCGCGGGTGCGCTGACGACATTGCAGTATGACCAGCTGATCGAATCCGTCGCCGACAGCGTCGGGCAATATTACTGCGTCCTTTGCGAAAGCCTCGAATATGACGAGGGCAAGAACTACGTCATTTTCCACCTCCGCCCCGAAGCGGTCTTTTCCGACGGCACCCCCGTCACGGCCGAGGACGCGGTCTATAGCCACCGTCTGTTCATCGAACAGGGCCTGCCATCCTATGCACAAGCTGTTGGCCGCATGGTGACCGGGGCCGAGGCGCTGGACGAACACACCGTGAAATTCACCTTTGCCGAAGGTATCACCCGCCGCAGCCTGATCGAAACTGTCGGCAGCACGCCAGTCTTCTCCAAAGCGTGGTTCGAAGCGGACGAATCACGCCGTCTGGATGAACCCCGGCTGGAGGTCGCCATCGGCTCCGGACCCTATGTGCTGGACAGCTACGAGGTGAATCGCCGGATCGTCTACAAGCGCAACCCCGACTACTGGGGCAAGGATCTGCCCTTCAACAAGGGCCGCCACAATTACGACAGCATCCGCATTGAATATTTTGCCGACAGTACCGCCGCGTTCGAGGCGTTCAAGGCCGGGGAATACACGTTCAAGAACGAAGGCGACCCCAAGCAATGGGCGACGGGTTACGACTTCCCGAAGGTGCAGGATGGCACCGTGGTGAAAGAGGCCCTGCCCGATGGCAGCCCGCCCGATGCCTCGGGCTTTGTCTTCAACCTTGCCAAGCCGCAATTTGCCGACAAGGAGGTCCGCAAGGCGCTGGCGCTGGCCTTCAACTTTGAATGGACCAACGAATCCCTGCGCTACGGTCTTTACAGCCAGCGCAGTTCCTTTGTGGAAGGCACGCCGCTCGAAGCCAAAGGTCTGCCCGAAGGTGCCGAGAAGGCGTTTCTTGAATCGTTGGGCGACATTGTCCCTGCGGCCCTGATGACCGAAGAGCCGATGACCAGCCATGTGTCGGGTGCCGCCCGCCTGAACGATCGCGGCAACCTGCGCAAAGCGGCTGCCATGCTGGAGGAGGCCGGCTGGTCCATCGGTGACGATCAGCTGCGCCGCAATGCCGATGGCAAGACGCTCGACATGAGCATCCCGATCCCGTCGAACATGGATCCCACGCTGGAGGCGATGGTCGAAACCTATGTTCAGAACCTCGAAATTCTGGGCGTGAATGCCAGCTATGAAAAGATCGACCCTGCGCAATACACGCTGCGGCGGCGCGAACGCGACTATGACGTGATCTATTCGACGCAATATGGCGCGTTTCTGTCCACGGGTGGCGGGCTTAGCCAGATGTACGGCTCCAAAGAGGCCGAATTCAGCCTGTTCAACCCCGCAGGCATCGCCAGCCCGCTTGTCGATGCGATCATTGAGGCGTCTTTCGACACCACCAACCAGGAAGATCAGGATGCAGCCCTGATGGCGCTGGATCGGGCCTTGCGTTACGAATTCTTCGTGATACCCACCGGCTATATCGCTGAACACTGGGTAGCCCATTTCGACATGTACGATCATCCCGACCCCCTGCCGCCCTATGACCTTGGCTATCTTGATCTGTGGTGGATCGATGCCGACAAGGCACAGGCCCTCAAGGACAAGGGCGCGCTTCGTTAAATGGGCGCCTATATCCTCAGACGACTGCTGCTGATCATTCCGACGCTGTTCGGGATCATGGTGATGAACTTTGCGCTGGTGCAATTCGTCCCCGGCGGCCCGATCGAACAGATCATCGCCCAGATCGAAGGCGGCGGCGACGTATTCGGCGGCTTTGCCGGGGGCGGTGGCGCGCCCGCATCAGAGCTGGAGACCCAGGGCGGCGGCGGCGAAAGCCAATATGCCGGCGCGCGCGGCCTGCCGCCAGAATTCATCGCAGAGCTTGAAAAGGAATTCGGCTTTGACAAGCCGCCACTGGAACGCTTTTTCGGAATGATGTGGAACTACATGCGGCTGGATTTTGGCGAGAGCTATTTCCGGTCCATCAGCGTGATCGATCTGGTGATCGAAAAAATGCCGGTTTCGATCTCGCTGGGCCTCTGGTCCACCCTGATCGCCTATATCGTGTCGATCCCGCTGGGCATCCGCAAGGCGGTCAAGGACGGTTCGGCCTTTGATACATGGACCTCCGGCGCCATCATCGTCGCCTATGCGATCCCGGGTTTTCTGTTCGCGATCCTGCTCCTGGTGCTGTTTGCCGGCGGGTCCTACTGGCAGATCTTCCCGCTGCGCGGCCTTGTGTCCGACAATTGGGAAAGCCTGTCCTGGCCCGCGCGCATTGCCGATTACTTCTGGCATATCGCCCTTCCGGTGCTGGCCTCGACAATTTCGGCCTTTGCCACGCTGACGCTGCTGACCAAGAACAGCTTTCTGGACGAGATCAAGAAGCAATACGTGATGACCGCCCGCGCCAAGGGCCTGTCCGAACGCGCGGTGCTGTATGGTCACGTCTTCCGCAACGCCATGCTGATCGTCATCGCGGGCTTCCCGGCGGTCTTCATCGGCGTGTTCTTTTCCGGCAGCCTGATCATCGAGACGATCTTTTCGCTCGACGGGCTTGGGCGTTTGGGGTTCGAAGCGGCGGTTGCACGCGACTACCCCGTGATCTTCGGCACGCTCTTCGTGTTTGGCCTGATGGGGCTGCTGGTCGGTATCCTGTCCGACCTGATGTATGTTTTCGTCGATCCGCGCATCGACTTTGAAAAGCGGGAGGGTTGAGCGGATGCAGAACCCTGACCTGATCCCTGAACCGATGCCCGGCAAACCCGTTGCTCCGGCCCCGCGAAAGGGGTTCTTCACGCTGTCCCCGCTCAATCAGCGGCGCTGGCGCAACTTTCGCCGCAACCGACGCGCCTTCTGGTCGCTGATCATCTTCGCCGTGGTCTTTGGCCTGTCGCTCTTTGCCGAGTTCATCGCGAATGAGAAGCCGATCCTCGTAAGCTATCGAGGAGAGCTTTATACGCCGATCTTCAACTTCTACGCAGAGACGGATTTTGGCGGCGATTTTCAAACCGAAGCGATCTATCGCGATCCGGAGGTGAAATGCCTTGTGCGCACCGGGGGCCTTGAGCAGTGTTTCGACACGCCGGACGAACTGATTGAACGCGTGGATGCGGGCGAGGTGCTGGAGGGTGATTTCCACAAGGGCTGGATGCTGTGGCCGCTGATCCCCTACAGCTATCAGACCACCGTTGACCGGCCCGGAGCCGCGCCGCTGCCGCCGAACTCGCAGAACTGGCTGGGCACGGATGACACCAAGCGCGATGTCGTGGCGCGTGTGATCTATGGCTTCCGCCTGTCGATCCTGTTCACGCTGATCGTGACCACGCTGGCCTCTGTCGTGGGGATCGTCGCGGGCGCGCTTCAAGGCTTCTTCGGCGGCTGGCTGGACCTCATTTTCCAGCGGGTGATCGAGATCTGGGGCGCGACGCCGTCGCTCTATATCATCATCATCCTCTTCGCGATTCTGGGGCGAAGTTTCTGGCTGCTGGTCTTCCTGACTGTCCTTTTCGGCTGGACGGCGCTGGTGGGCGTGGTGCGGGCAGAGTTCCTGCGTGCCCGCAATCTGGAATATGTCCGCGCCGCCCGCGCACTGGGTGTCAGCAACTGGACGATCATGTTCCGCCACATGCTGCCCAATGCGATGGTGGCCACGGTGACCATGCTGCCCTTCATCGTGACGGGAACGATCAGCACGCTGGCGGGGCTGGATTTCCTTGGCTTCGGCCTGCCCTCCTCCGCGCCTTCGCTGGGCGAACTGACGCTTCAGGCCAAGCAGAACCTGCAAGCGCCTTGGCTCGCCTTTACCGCCTTCTTCACCTTTGCCGCCATGCTGTCGCTTCTGGTCTTCATTTTCGAAGGCGTGCGGGATGCGTTCGACCCCAGGAAGACTTTCTCATGACCACCATCCTAGAGGTCAAAAACCTGACGGTGGGTTTCCGTCAGGACGGCCAGATTTCGCGCGCGGTCAAGGGCGTGTCCTTTACCATCGAAAAGGGCGAAACCGTGGCGCTGGTCGGCGAAAGCGGGTCGGGAAAGTCGGTGACGGCCCTGTCTACCGTGTCGCTTCTGGGCGACAGCGCGATTGTCGAAGGCTCTGTCACCTATGACGGTCAAGAGATGATCGGCGCCTCGCCTGCGCGGCTGCGCGACGTGCGCGGCAACGACATCAGCTTCATCTTCCAGGAACCGATGACCTCGCTCAACCCGTTGCATACGCTGGAAAAGCAGCTGGCGGAATCGATGGCGCTGCATCAGGGGCTGACGGGCGAAAAGGCGCGGGCGCGGATCATCGAATTGCTGACCCAGGTGGGCATCAGAGACCCCGAAAGCCGACTGGGCGCCTATCCACACCAGCTTTCCGGTGGGCAGCGTCAGCGCGTGATGATCGCGATGGCCCTCGCCAACGGGCCGGAGCTGCTGATCGCGGACGAACCGACGACGGCGCTGGATGTCACCATTCAGGCCCAAATCCTCGAGCTTTTGGCCGATCTCAAGCAGGATCTCGACATGAGCCTGCTGTTCATCACCCATGATCTTGGCATCGTGCGGCGCATCGCCGACCGTGTTTGCGTGATGAAGGACGGTGAAATCGTCGAGGCCGGCCGCACGTCAGAGATTTTCGCCGATCCGCAGCACCCCTATACGCAAATGCTGCTGAGCGCGGAATCCACCGGCACGCCCGATCCGGTCACAAAAGGCGCTGAACTGGTTGCTGAAACAGACCGGCTGAAGATCTGGTTTCCGATCCAGCAGGGTCTGTTCAAGCGCACGGTGGGCCATGTGAAGGCCGTGAATGACGCGTCGATCGCGGTGCATGCGGGTGAAACCCTTGGGATCGTGGGCGAAAGCGGGTCGGGCAAGACCACGCTTGCACTGGCGATCATGCGGCTGATCCAGTCCGAAGGTGGCATCACCTTCATGGGGCAGGACGTGCGGCAATGGTCGACAAAAGAGCTGCGGCGCCTGCGGGCCAAGATGCAGATCGTCTTTCAGGACCCGTTCGGCAGCCTGTCGCCGCGCATGACCTGCGAACAGATCATTGCCGAGGGTCTGGGCGTCCATGGCAGCCCGGATGGCCGCCCCTCTCAGGAATTGGTGGCCGAGGTCATGACAGAGGTCGGGCTGAACCCCGCCACGATGCACCGCTACCCGCATGAGTTTTCCGGCGGCCAACGTCAGCGTATCGCGATTGCCCGCGCGATGATCCTGCGCCCCCGGCTGGTGGTTCTGGACGAGCCGACCTCGGCGCTGGACATGACGGTGCAGGTGCAGATCGTGGACCTGCTGCGCAGCCTGCAACGCAAGTACAACCTTGCCTATCTGTTCATCAGTCACGACCTGAAAGTCGTGCGCGCGATGTCGCATCGGGTCATGGTGATGAAACAGGGCGATGTCGTGGAATATGGCACGGCGGAAGAGATATTCGAGGCGCCCAAGACCGATTATACGCGCGAACTGCTGGCCGCTGCCTTTGATCTGCAAGGCAAAGGCGCCGCCTAGCAACCAGTCCGCTACGTGTCTGCGCGGCGGGCGTCAGACCGCGGGGCTATTGCCCGCGCGGCGCATGTCATACCCGTCAATTGCGCCCGCAATCAAACGCGCGAAGGGACGGGCCGAATGGCGGATCCGGAACCCCTCGGCTGTCTTGGTCAGAACATCCGCGAACCGTTTGGTGACGGTCGAAAGCATCCCGTCCAGACGCTCGGGCGTGATGTCGAAGCGTGACAGAATTTCTTTGTAATCAACGCCCAGATCGCACATCAGCATCTCGATCAGGCGGGCGCGAAGGTAATCCTCTTCCGTCAGCGCGTGACCACGAACCGTCGCATACGCCCCCGCCCCCGCGGTTTCGCAATAGGCCGAGGTCGCGGCCGCATTCTGCGTGTAGCCCTGCGCGAAACGCGAGATAGACGAGGCACCCAGCCCGATCAGTGCCTCTGCTCTATCGTCGGAATAGCCTTGGAAACAGCGCCGCAACCGACCCGTGCGCTGCGCGATTTCAAGCTTGTCCCCCTTGATCGCGAAATGGTCGATTCCGACCTCTGCATAGCCATCCCAGACGAACAGTTTGCGGGCGATTTCGAACAGTTGCAGCCGCTCGCCGGGTTCCGGCAAAAGATCGGACGAGATCAGCATCTGCCGTTTCGCCATCCACGGGGCGTGCAGATACCCGTTAAGCGCAACCCTGTCCGGACCAAGAGAGAGCAGCTTTTGCACGCTGTCCGTGATCCGCACATTGGTCTGCCCGGGCAAGCCATACAGGATTTCAGCGTCAAGTCTGGCCACGCCAAGGTCGCGCAGGATCGCCACGACATCGGCGGTGACCTCGTAGCTCAGCATCCGCCCGATGGTCTTCTGGACATGCTGGTCAAAGTCCTGAACACCGATCGTGGCGCAGTTCATGCCAACCGCAACAAGTGCTTCAAGCCGCGCGGCGTCAATCTCGTTCGGGTCGATTTCGACCGAGAATTCGGTAGACGCATCGGGGGGCGCTACCTCAAAAACGGCCTGCGCAAGATCCGAAAGCGCCGCCGCATCCAGCAAGGTCGGTGTGCCGCCTCCCCAATGCATGCAGGCGAGTGTGGCCCCCGGTGGCAGATCGCGGGCCAGGAGGCGCAGCTCTGCCTTCAACGCGTCAAGATAAGCAGCGACCGGACCCCGTCCCTGCACAGTCTGGGTGCGTGCAGAGCAGAACCAGCACAGCTTGCTGCAAAAGGGGATATGCACATAAATCGAAATGCGCGCACCGGGCGGCAGCGCCTTGATCCACTCACGGTGCTGCGTCGGGCCAGTCTCGCCAGAAAAATGTGCAGCCGCGGGGTAGCTCGTGTAACGAGGTACACGCGCGTCAAATAACCCCATCTGCGCGAGTTGTTTTTGGCTGATCATCCCCCTATTGTTAGCTAGTCAAGTGTTCGATTGGCTTTGACTTAGATCAAGTTGGGACTTCAACATGCTGCAAGAGCCCATTCTAACGGGATCACAGAACTGCGAAGAGTGTCCGATCCGGCACCGCGCAGTGTGCGCCCGGTGCGAAACGGATGAGTTGCAGCGCCTCGAAGAGGTCAAGTATTACCGTCGGTTCGAGGCCGGCCAGCCCATCATCTGGTGCGGCGACCGCATGGATTTCGTGGGGTCCGTCGTCTTGGGCGTCGCTTCGCTCACCCAGGCCATGGAAGACGGGCGCACGCAAATGGTCGGGCTGTTGCTGCCCTCTGACTTCGTGGGCCGCCCCGGTCGCGCGGTTGCCGCCTATGATGTGACGGCCACGACCGACGTGCTGATGTGCTGTTTCCGCAGGGCCCCTTTCGAAGCGCTGATCGAGGACACGCCGCATATCGCGCACCGGCTGCTTGAGATGACGCTGGACGAACTGGACGCGGCACGTGAATGGATGCTCGTTCTGGGCCGCAAGACCGCGCGCGAGAAGATCGCCTCGCTCCTGTCCATCATCGCCCGGCGCGACGCCATGCTGCATATCCGCCGCGAGGACGGGCCGGTTGTCTTTGATCTGCCGCTGACACGCGAAGCCATGGCCGATTACCTCGGGCTGACATTGGAAACCGTCAGCCGACAGGTCTCTGCGCTGCGCAAGGATGGTGTGATCTCTCTGGAAGGCAAGCGTCACGTGACCGTCCCGGATATCAGCCGACTGCTGGAAGAGGCAGGCGACGATATGGATGGCGGCCTGATTTCCTGACCGCAGACATTTCCGGACGGTAGAGGCGGCATGAAAGCCGCCTCTGACCTTATGCGAAGATCAGTGCGCCATGAACACCGGCACGGGCGAATGTTCCAGCATGTTGCGGGTGGCACCCCCCAGGATCGCCTCGCGGAACCGAGAATGCCCGTATGCCCCCATGACAATCAGATCCGCTTCGACGTCGCCGACATGGCGCACCAGAATATCGGACACCCGCGGCATCACCTTGGACAGCACGTCGATCTGCGACTTCACACCGTGGCGCGCAAGATATTGTGACAGCATGCCGCCGGGATCGGACCGGTTCGGACCATGGGTCGGCGGGTCGATGATGACGACATGCACGATGTCGGCCGCCTGCAAGAGAGGCAGGCTGGCGCGGACAGCATTCAGCGCCTCGGCACTTTCATTCCAGGCCAGCACGATCCGCTTGGGCTGCGCAACAAGGTCCGCGTCATCGGGCACGACAAGCACAGGCGTCTGCCCTTCGAAGAGCGCCCCCTCCACCACCGGTTCGAGTTCGGCGCCGCGATCCTTGCCATAGGGCTGCGGTACGACGACAAGGTCCGAAAAGCGCGCCCGGGCGGCCACGTGACGCGTGATGTCGGCCAGTTGCGCCACGCCTGCCTCCACCCCCCAGCGGCCATCGCGGGCATCAAGATGCTCGCGGGCAAAGGCTGCCAGAGTTTCTGCCTCTTCTGTCGCGCGCGCGATGGTTTCCTGCAGGATCATCGCATTTGCACCGGCGTAGTAGTACCCGGCCTGGCTGCGATCGACCCCAAGGCACAGCACATCCAGATGCGCCTCGTTGGCCTCTGCCAGCGTCGCTGCATGGGCCAAAGTCGTCCCCGCCACACCATTGTCGGTTAGGACGGTCAATAATGTCTTATAGGCCATGATTCCCTCTCCTGCCTTCTGCCTTGTCTTACAAACCTAGGCCCGATGCGCGACGCGATCTTTGATGCGCATCAAAGACCCCACAGACAAAGGTTGACCTAGATCAAGGCATCCGCACCGCAAACATCGCAAAACGCGGCAATCGGATACCCCTCCGCGCAGGGTACGAATCGTGCGGGTACGACGAAGGGACAAACAATGACAAACTATTTCAAGCTGATCGCGCTTGGTCTGGTCACGCTATTTGCGATGATCGCGGCCAACTATGCGCGTGACGCGGCTTATATGGTGCATGCCATTATCATCATGCTGCTCGCAGGTGGCCTGTTTCTGTGGACGCTGCGCAATACGGACGAGCCGGTGCCAGCAGCAGTGCTGCAGACCGATTACATGGACGGCGTGGTCCGCTACGGCGTGATCGCCACCTGTTTTTGGGGCGTCGTCGGCTTTCTGGTCGGCACATTCATCGCCTTTCAGCTGGCCTTTCCCGCGCTGAATTTCGACTGGGCCGATGGGTATGCGAATTTCGGTCGGTTGCGCCCGCTGCATACCTCGGCGGTGATCTTCGCCTTTGGCGGCAACGCGCTGATCGCCACGTCTTTCTACGTCGTCCAACGCACCAGTGCTGCGCGGCTCTGGGGTGGTAATCTGGCGTGGTATGTCTTCTGGGGGTATCAGCTGTTCATCGTTCTGGCGGCGACCGGCTATCTGCTGGGTGCCACGCAGTCCAAGGAATATGCCGAGCCTGAATGGCATGTGGACCTTCTGCTGACCGTTGTCTGGCTGGCCTATCTGGCCGTGTTCCTGGGCACGATCATCAAGCGGAAAGAGCCGCATATCTACGTCGCAAACTGGTTCTACCTGTCCTTCATCGTGACCGTGGCAATGCTGCATGTCTTCAACAACCTGTCCATCCCGGTCAGCCTGTTCGGGTCGAAATCCGTTCAGGTCTTTTCGGGCGTGCAGGACGCGATGACGCAATGGTGGTACGGCCACAACGCCGTGGGCTTCTTCCTGACGGCGGGCTTTCTGGGGATGATGTACTACTTCGTGCCCAAGCAAGCTGGCCGCCCGGTATACAGCTACAAACTGTCGATCATCCACTTCTGGGCGCTGATCTTCATCTATATCTGGGCAGGCCCGCACCACCTGCACTACACGGCGCTGCCTGACTGGGCATCGACGCTGGGCATGGTGTTCTCGATCGTTCTGTGGATGCCCTCCTGGGGCGGCATGATCAACGGGCTGATGACGCTGTCGGGTGCCTGGGACAAGCTGCGCACCGACCCGGTGATCCGGATGATGGTGATCTCCATCGGTTTCTACGGCATGTCGACCTTCGAAGGTCCGATGATGTCGATCCGCGCAGTGAACTCGCTGTCGCATTACACCGACTGGACCATCGGCCACGTGCATTCCGGCGCGCTTGGCTGGAACGGCATGATCACCTTCGGCGCGCTGTACTTCCTGGTGCCGAAACTGTGGAACCGCGAACGTCTTTACAGCCTAAGCCTTGTCAGCTGGCACTTCTGGCTCGCCACGATCGGCATCGTGCTCTACGCCGCGTCGATGTGGGTCACAGGTATCATGGAAGGCCTGATGTGGCGTGAAGTTGACGCGAACGGCTTCCTCGTGAACGCCTTTGCCGACACGGTGGCTGCGAAGTTCCCGATGTATGTGGTCCGCGGACTGGGTGGGGTCATGTTCCTCGCCGGCGCCCTGATCATGGTTTACAACCTCTGGATGACTGTGAAGCGCAGCCCGGCCGTCGAAGCCGATATCGCTGCCTCGCATGCCACCCCGGCCGAATAAGGAGCGCCGAGACAATGGCAATTCTGGACAAACACGCAATCCTCGAGAAGAACGCGACGCTTCTTCTGATCTTCAGCTTCCTTGTGGTGACCATCGGCGGCCTGGTGCAGATCGTGCCGCTGTTCTACCTCGAAAACACTATCGAGGAAGTGGAAGGCATGCGCCCCTACACCCCGCTGGAGCTTACGGGGCGCGACATCTACATCCGTGAAGGCTGCTATGTCTGCCACAGCCAGATGATCCGCCCCATGCGGGACGAGGTCGAACGCTATGGCCATTACAGCCTTGCCGCGGAATCGATGTACGACCATCCGTTCCAGTGGGGCTCCAAACGCACCGGGCCGGATCTGGCACGCGTCGGTGGGCGCTATTCGGATGATTGGCATGTGGACCACCTGCGTAATCCGCAATCGGTCGTGCCGGAATCCGTGATGCCGAAATACGGCTATCTGGAGCAAAAGGTGATCGACGGCCAATATGTCGCCGACCTCATGCGCACCCATGCCTTTGTGGGCGTTCCCTATTCCGACGAGATGATCGAGGAAGGTCAGCGGGACTTTGCCGCACAAGCCGACCCTGACAGCGACTATGACGGTCTTCTGGAACGCTATGGCGAGAAAGTGGTCGTCAGCAATTTCGACGGTCAGCCGGGCGTCACCGAAGCGGATGCTCTGATCGCCTACCTGCAAATGCTGGGCACGCTGGTCGATTTCTCGACCTTCACGCCTGATGCAAGCCGCTGAGGGAGACTGAGCATGGAAACCTATTCTCTACTTCGCCAATTCGCGGACAGCTGGATGCTGCTGGCATTGTTCGCCTTCTTCATCGGCATCATCATCTGGGTGTTCCGCCCCGGTGCCAGCAAGACCTATAGCGACACGGCCGACATCCCCTTCCGGCATGAAGACAAACCCGCCGAAGACAAGGAGGCGAGGACATGAGCAAGAAACCGGAACTCAAGAAGGGTGATCCCGAAACCACCGGCCATAGCTGGGACGGCATTCAGGAATTCAACAACCCCCTGCCGCGCTGGTGGCTGTGGACGTTCTATGCCTGCATCGTCTGGGCAATCGGCTATTCTATCGCCTACCCGGCATGGCCGATGGTCAACAAGGCAACGGCCGGTGTGCTGGGCTATTCGACACGTGCCGAGGTTGCCAAGGACATCGCCGCCGTCGAGGCGCGCAATGCCGGGATCAACGAACAGCTGGCCTCGGTCGAGCTGACGCAGATCAGCGCCGATCCAGAGCTTCAGGGCTATGCCCAGAACGCAGGGGGCGCGGTGTTCCGCACATGGTGCGCCCAGTGCCACGGATCGGGTGCCGCGGGTGCCAAGGGCTATCCCAACCTGCTGGACGATGACTGGCTGTGGGGCGGCGATATCGAAGCCATCCACGAAACGATCAGCTACGGCATCCGCAACGAGACGAACCCCGATGCGCGCTATTCCGAGATGCCCGCCTTTGGCCGCGACGAATTGCTGGAAGACGAGCAGATCGAACAGGTGGTGAACTACGTCATGTCGCTGTCGGGCACGCCGAATGATCCGGCGCTCGTAGCGGAAGGCGAGGTCGTTTTCATGGACAACTGTGCGTCCTGCCATGCCGAAGACGGCACCGGCGACCGGACGCAGGGCGCGCCGAACCTGACCGATGCGATCTGGCTTTACGGGGGCGACTACGACGCGCTGATGGAAACGGTGCACAACGCCCGTTACGGAGTCATGCCCGAATGGCAGGACCGTCTGTCCGAGGCAGAAATCCGCGCCGTCGCGTCCTACGTACACGGTCTTGGCGGGGGCGAAGCCACCCCCGAATGACACTCAGGAATACCGCCGGGCATGTCCCTTGTCTGGCGGTGTGACGCCGGTATCCCGTCCTGTTCGCGCGTTTCCAGGGATACCGGCGCTCACGAAAAGGGTCGCATCCGTTAACGGTTGCGGCCTTTTTCATTGGCGATCATCCAAGATGATTTGGCGCAGTGCAAGCGATACAAAGACCGGCTTCGCCATTGTAACCAAGGGCTTCCGGCAAGGGGACGGTCATTTTCAACCCTCCCTTGCGGCCAGATCAGCTGCCCCGGCCCTTACCGCCACGCGACGCCTGTGACCGTCCACCGCTCTGGTTGCTGCGACCCGCATCTTCCAGCTTGCCGCGCGCCCGTTGCTCCATCTTCCCGCGCATTTCGTCCTGACCCGGCGTGTTGACGCTCTTTGCCTGGTTGGCATCGTGGTTCCTGCTCAGGACGGTGTCGCCTTCCCCGGCCCAGGGGTTCGCATGATCCGCAAATGCGGGGGCGGCCAGAAGGCACAGAACAGCGGTGATGGTCAGGTGTTTCTTCATCTCGGTCGTCCTTTACAAGATCACATAAGCACTCCAGATAAGTATTCAGTAATTGGAATATCAAGTACCCCCTGCCGGACCTGATGAAATGTCGCACCTTTGGCCGGTTCCGGCCCCGTCGCTTCATGCCGCGCATCTTTGCGACCCGGCCCTGAAGGAGAACCGGCCAATAGGTGAGTTTCAGACTCAGTATTTGACACAGGTCAAAGCCCGAATGCGCGCGGGCTGAGACAACAGCACGCAAATACGCCCAATTTCCGGAGTGATTCCGTGGCCGATTCTCAACCCGAAGCCCCCCCGAGCCTTTATGCCGCGCGCGAACCGATCTTTCCGCGCCGTGTCTCGGGAAAATTCCGCAATCTCAAATGGGTGATCATGATCGTCACCCTGGGCGTCTACTACCTGACCCCCTGGATTCGGTGGGATCGTGGCCCGAACCTGCCCGATCAGGCCGTGCTTGTGGACCTCGCCAACCGTCGGTTCTTCTTCTTCTGGATCGAGATCTGGCCGCATGAGTTCTACTTCATCGCCGGATTGCTGATCATGGCGGGGCTGGGGCTGTTCCTGTTCACCTCGGCGCTTGGCCGGGTCTGGTGTGGCTATGCCTGTCCGCAAACCGTCTGGACCGATCTCTTCATCCTCGTTGAACGCTGGGTGGAGGGCGACCGCAACGCGCGGTTGCGGCTGCACCGGCAGAAGAAACTGGATTTCCGCAAGGCGCGGCTACGCCTGACCAAATGGGTGCTGTGGTTCCTGATCGGTCTCGCCACCGGCGGGGCCTGGGTGTTCTACTTTACCGATGCGCCCACGCTGCTGCGCGATCTGGTAACGCTGAACGCCCATCCGGTCGCCTACACGACCATGCTGGTCCTCACCATGACGACCTTCATCTTCGGCGGCTTCGCGCGTGAACAGATCTGCATCTATGCCTGCCCATGGCCGCGCATTCAGGCCGCAATGATGGACGAGGACACGCTGACGGTAGGCTACCGCGAGTGGCGAGGAGAGCCGCGCGGCAAGCTCAAGAAAGGCAAGCTGGACGCCAATCAGGGCGATTGCATCGACTGTATGGCCTGCGTGAACGTCTGCCCGATGGGAATCGACATCCGGGATGGGCAGCAGTTGGAGTGCATCACCTGTGCGCTGTGCATCGACGCCTGCGACGACGTCATGGCCAAGATCGGCAAGCCCCGCGGCCTGATCGACTACCTCGCCGCCTCGGACGAGACGAGCGAGCGTGCAGGCAACGAACCGCGACCCGTCTGGCGGCACATTTTCCGGCCCCGTACGATCATGTACACGACCCTGTGGTCTCTGGTCGGTCTGGGCCTTGTCTTTGCGCTGTTCATCCGGCCCGATGTCGAAATGAATGTCGCGCCCGTGCGCAACCCCACTTTCGTCACGCTGTCTGACGGGTCCATCCGCAACACCTATGACGTGCGGCTGCTCAACAAGCATGGCGATGACCGGCCTTTCCGCATTACAGTCGCGGGCGACCCCGCATTGCGTGTACAGTTGGAGGGCACACCCTACGAGTCCGTGACCGTCCCCGCCGACAGCAACTACCTTCAGCGGGTCTACGTGATCGCACCGCCCGATTCGCAGCCGGCAGAGGCCGAGAGGACCGAATTCCGCTTCTGGGTCGAGGATACCTCGAACGGTGAGCGCGCCTATAAAGACACGATTTTCAACGGCAGGACGAACTGATGACCCGTGAACGCAAACTGACAGGCTGGCATGTGCTGGCGATCTTCGGCGGCGCCTTCGGGGTCATCATCGCGGTCAATCTTACGCTCGCTTATAACGCGGTGCGCACCTTTCCGGGGCTGGAGGTGAAAAACTCCTACGTCGCCAGCCAGACTTTCGACGACCGCCGCGCCAAACAGGAAGCGCTTGGCTGGACAGTGCACGCGGATGCCCAGGGCGACAAGGTGATGCTGGCCATCACCGATGCCGAAGGCCGCCCGGTGCAGGTCGGCAGTCTGGATGCCACGTTGGGCCGCGCCACGCAGGTCAAGGATGACCGCAGGCCCGATTTCCAGTTCGACGGCACAGCCTATGTCGCCTACGAGGCGCTGCCCGACGGGAACTGGAACATCCGCATGAAAGCGACCGCTCTTGATGGGACGGAATTCACCCAGCGCGTCATCCTGCACGTGAAAGGCTGACCCAGATGACCGTCGCGATGCGGCCCCAGATCTCTGCCTGCCCCGCCTGCGCCGCGGCCCCCGCGGCAGAGGCGCTTGCGGAACGCGAAGCGGTGAAGGATGCCGATCTGGCGCTTTCCTTGCCCACGATCCATTGCGCCGCATGCATTTCGACGGTGGAGAAGGTGCTGAACGCAGCGCCGGGCATCCGTCAGGCCCGCGTGAACCTGACGCAGAAACGCGCGCAGATCGTGGCCGATGCAGGCGTCACCGCGGATCAGCTTATCGCGCTTCTCGCCGATGCGGGCTATGAGGCGCACGAGCTGGATGCCACCGCGTTGCGCGCCACCCAGACGGATCGCGCTGGCCGCGACCTGTTGATGCGCATGGCCGTTGCGGGCTTTGCCATGATGAACGTCATGCTGCTGTCCATCGCCGTCTGGTCGGGGGCCGAGGGTCCGACACGTGACATGTTCCACTGGATCTCGGCCGCCATCGCCCTGCCGGTGATTGCCTTTTCCGCACAGCCCTTCTTTGGCAATGCCTGGCGCGCGCTGCGCGTCGGCAAGCTGAACATGGATGTGCCCATTTCGCTGGCCATCGGCCTCGCCGTTGTCACCTCGCTTTGGGAAACGTCCCTTTCGGGCGAACATGCCTATTTCGACGCTGCCGTCGCGCTGACATTCTTTCTGCTGACCGGCCGCTACCTCGACCATCGCACGCGCGCCATCGCCCGCTCTGCCGCCGAGGAACTGGCCGCGCTGGAGGTGCCCCGCGCCCGCCGCGTCTGGCCCGATGGCAGCGAAACGGAAGTACCTGTCGCAGAGCTGAGCGTGGGCGACCTAATCCGCGTCCGTCCCGGTGGCCGCATGCCCGTGGATGGGGAAATCACGTCCGGCACATCGGAACTGGACCGGTCGCTGCTGACCGGAGAAACCTTGCCGATCTACGCGGAACCCGGACAAGCCGTCAGCGCCGGAGAGGTCAACTTGACTGGCCCCCTGACCATCCGCGCCACTGCCGTGGGCCGCGACAGCTCGCTTCACCGCATGGCTGATCTGGTTGCTGTCGCTGAATCGGGGCGTTCGCGCTACACGTCGCTCGCGGACAAGGCGGCAAAACTTTATGCGCCCGGTGTGCACATCCTGTCGGCGCTGGCCTTCATCGGCTGGTATCTGGCGACGTTCGATCCGCGTACAGCCGTGAATATCGCCGCTGCCGTCCTGATCATCACCTGTCCCTGCGCGCTTGGTTTGGCCGTGCCTGCCGTGACCACCGCCGCCTCCGGTCGGCTCTTTCGGCGCGGGCTGCTGATCAAGGATGCCACCGCGTTGGAACGTCTGGCAGAAGTCGACACCGTGGTTTTCGACAAGACCGGCACTCTGACCGCCGGGACGCCGGAACCCATCAATCTCGATAGCCTTACAACCGAACAGTTGAGCGTCGCGCTGGCGCTGGCAGAAGGGTCCAGCCATCCGCTTTCCGTCGCGCTGGCCGGTGCCGCGCGCGCGAAGGGGGTGGAACCGGCAATTCTCGACGCGGTGTCAGAAGTGCCGGGTTACGGCACAGAGGCGCTCTGGAACGGCCAGCCCGTGCGTCTTGGCCGCACCGGATGGACAGGCGGGACAGAGCTTGACCTGACAGCCTCCTGGCTGCGCATCGGCGATGCCGCTCCAAGTGCTGTCACCTTTACGGACCAACTGCGCCCCGGTGCGGCAGAGGCCGTGGCCGAACTGAAAGCCGATGGGACGCGCATCCTTCTGATGTCCGGCGATACCGAAGGGGCCGTCGCACAGCTTGCCCAAAAACTTGGGATCGACAATTGGCAGGCCAATTGCCTGCCGGAAGACAAGGCGGAACGGATTGCGTCTCTCTCTGAGACAGGCGCAAAGGTCCTGATGGTTGGTGACGGGCTGAATGACACGGCTGCGCTCGCCGCCGCCCATGTGTCCATCTCGCCGGCATCAGCGCTGGACGCGGCCCGTGCGGCATCGGACATCGTCCTTTTGGGCACCGATCTGTCCCCGTTGCCAGAGGCCGTCCGGACAGCGCGCGCGGCAACCAAGCGCATTCGCCAGAACTTTCGCATCGCGACATGGTACAATATCATTGCCGTACCTCTGGCCGTGGCCGGGCTGGCCACGCCGCTTATTGCGGCATTGGCGATGTCGGCCTCTTCCATCACGGTCAGCCTAAACGCCCTCAGGCTTCGGAGCCAGCCATGAATGTCCTCGCCTTCCTGATCCCGATTTCCCTGATTCTCGGCGGAATTGGTCTGGCATTCTTCGTCTTTACGGTGAAATCGCGGCAATATGAGGACCCTGAAGGCGATGCGCGGCGCATTCTGTCAGACGAGTATGATGATCACCCGAAACCGGATTAACCTTGGCCTGACGGGCGCGACCCGAAGGGCAGAGTAAGGTCCTGCCGTCCTGGCCCGTGCCCGGAGGCCGTCATCGCCAATACGGATAGGGGCGCGCAGCGCGCCTGCGGCCCCCGGGCGACCCGGCAAAGCCGGGGCGCAATCCCTGAGTTGCAGTCAAGTCTCGTGGCGATTGAACACGCTTTCAGCGCTCAGTTTGGCCCGATCATGAAGCAGGTCACCTGACGCGCCTGAAGCCTGCGGCAGGCGAGGTCCGCCATATCACGGGTCAGCCCCATGAAATTCGCGTCATGCCCATTCGACCGGCTGACCACCTTGCGCAAGGAGCCGTCCAGCGTCGCCATTTCTGCAAGTGCCGTTTTCAGCAGCACCCGCTCCGCCTGATAGCGGCTGGGATACCTGCCCACATTGATCCCCCAATGCCGCCCGCCGGAGGTTGACAGACGTGTGACCACCTCTGCCTCCGGCGCCGGAGCAGCCGCCACCGCAGCCTCCTGGGTCGACGCTAGCACCAGATTGGCGGGCCGTCTGACGGGCTTTGCCGAGCTTGCAGGCGCAGAGCCGCTGGCACTGTCCAGCTTGACCGCCTGCGCTTCTTTCAGGGCTTCCTCGACATCCACTTTCGCCGCCACCAGCACCGGTGCAGGTGTCGGCGCTGCCGCGGCAGGTCGCGAAACCGGACGCAGGCTGCGCTTCACCGCTGCTGCGGCGACGCGTGTCGATTTACCCTGCTTGTCGCCGCTTGCTGCAACAGAGGCCACTGCCGTGCTTTTAGAGACGCCCCCCTTATAGGGCGGCTTGGGCGGCACCCGCATCGCGACGCGCGACGGCGCCCGGCTGAAGCCAAGGTCCAGAAGCTCTGCCACCTTTGCATTCCGCGTCAGTGTGGAACGGCCACCAAAGACTGTTGCGATGACCCGCTCACTGCCGCGCTCGGCAGAGGCGACAAGGTTGAAACCTGCCGCGCGAGTATAGCCGGTCTTGATACCGTCCGCGCCCCTGTAGCTTTGCAGCAGGCGCCGATTGGTATGCGACACCGTCTTGATGCCTGCATCGGCCGTCTGTCTGGAAAACAGATTGTAGTATTCGGGGTAGTCATAGATCAGGTGCTGCCCCAGAAGCGTCATGTCCCTTGCGGTGGACAGATGGCCGCTTTCTGTCAGGCCATGTGCGTTCTTGAAGGTTGTCCGGGTCATCCCCATCGCGCTTGCGGTCCGGTTCATGCGGCGGGCGAATGCCGCCTCGGACCCTGCGATGGCCTCGCCGATGGCGGTGGCCGCGTCATTGGCCGATTTGACCGCCGCCGCGCGCACAAGGTAACGCAGCTTGATGCGCTGGCCCTCGCGCAGACCCAGTTTCGAGGGCGGCTCAGACGCCGCGTGGCGCGAAATCCGCACCTGCGTGTCCATGCTGATCTCGCCATTCTCAACCGCCTCGAACGCGATATAGAGGGTCATCATCTTGGTAAGTGATGCCGGATGCAGCCGCGTATCGGCGTTGCTTGAATGCAGCACCTTGCCGTTGCGCGCATCCATCACGACCGCCGCATATGGAGCGGCCATCGCACTGAGCGGCACAAGAACCGCCAACCAGATGATTGTGATAATGAACAGGCCAAAGAGGCCCGGCTGCCTACGCCGTCCCGTCACGATTTCTGCCCTTATACTGCCTCTCGCTCCCGGATTTTTCCGGTGAACGTTATTCTGCTTGATTGAATTCAACCTAGCACATCAACTGATCCGAATAAAGCTTTCAATAATAAAGAAATTATTAATTCTCATTCAGTCGGCACACGATATGTTGCGGCCGATCTGTTACCAGACACAAGACAGGGACCTTGCCACAAGACCGGGCAGCTCAGTCGAGGGTCTGCACCAGTGGCGCCAGCCCGGCGAGGTCGTCAATGTGATGATAGAGCGGCTCGGTCTTTGGCGGCTCAGCCTGTTCCAGCGCCCAAGTCAGGGAATGAGGAACGTAAACCCCGTGCGCGCCCACCTTGATTGCAGGAAGAACGTCCGATTTCAGCGAATTTCCGACCATCAGCGCGCGGTCCGTCCCGCCCGACGCGTCGAAAATCCTGGCATAGGTCTGCGGCGTCTTGTCAGAGACGATCTCGACCGAATCAAACAACTCCCCCAGCCCGGATTGTGCCAGTTTGCGCTCCTGGTCCAACAGATCGCCCTTGGTGATCAGGACAAGACGGTGATCCGTGGCAAGCTTTTCCACTGCCTCGCGCGCATGCGGCAGAAGCTCGATCGGGTGGCGCAGCATCTCCTGCCCGGCATCCACGAGCTGCCGGATCACCGAGGCCGGCACACGTTCCTCCGTGACCTCGATCGCGGTTTCGATCATCGACAGTACGAACCCCTTGATGCCAAAGCCGTAATGGCCAAGGTTGCGCCTCTCTGCGTCCAGCAGCCGGGCCATCAGGTGATCTGGTTCGGTGAAATCCGAAAGAAGCTCTGCGAATCGCTCTTGTGTCAGCTGGAAGAAGCGCTCGTTATGCCACAGCGTATCATCCGCATCGAAGCCGATTGTCAGAAGATTTCTTGCCATCCTGCCTCTCCTGCGTCCGGCGCCTCTTTTCACACGCGCCAATCAGGTTATATAGAGCGCTCAGGAGCGGACAAGCACAGTCAGACGAGCGCAATGACCGGGCAGACCTTCATCTTTGCCACCAGACTGGCCAGCAATTCCCCCGACGCCCCCGGCGGCGGGTCCCAAAGTGATGTGGTTCTTGAAACCAAGCCCAAGACGAAGCGCCCGCCGCTTTACAAGGTCATGCTGCTGAATGACGACTACACGCCGATGGAATTTGTCGTGCATGTGTTGGAACGTTTCTTCGGAATGACCCACGCGCAGGCCTTCGAGATCATGCTGACCGTGCATAAGAAAGGTTTGGCTGTCGTGGGGGTCTTTACCCATGAGATCGCCGAAACCAAGGTGGCACAGGTGATGGATTTTGCCCGGCGCCACCAGCACCCGCTGCAATGCACCATGGAAAAGGAATAGGCGCCGGACCGCGTTTGCGCGTTCCTTGCCCGATGTCATGGCCTCATCCCGACTGACCCACGCGCTTGAAAGCGCAGATCTGGTATTGCCCGATACGGGCCGCATCGCATTGTTTCAGCCCCGCGCCGATACCGATCTTGCGGCATTGCCCAGGGATCGCTGCGACGTCATCAGCAGTTTCTACCCTGATGTGGCGGCACTTACCGCCCAGCGGTTCAACTGCGTATTGGAGCCGACGGGCAGCTATGCCGCAGCGATCGTGTTCCTGCCCCGCACACGGGCGCTGGCCGAGACGCTGATCGCGCAGGCCTCTGCCGCGGCACCCGGCGGGCTGGTCGCAGTCGATGGCCTCAAGACCGATGGGGTTGAAGCCGCGCTTCGCAAGATCCGCAAGCTGGTCAATCTGGTCGGCCTCGACACCCGGTCGCATGGCAAGCTGTTCTGGTTTGCAGCTGATGATCTCGGCAACGACTGGACACAGGCGCCGCAACCGCAGCTTGAGGGCTTTGTCACCGCGCCGGGCGTGTTTTCCGCCGATGGCATCGACCCGGGGTCCGAAGCGCTGGCGGCTGCCCTGCCCCCAAAGCTGGGGGCGCATGTCGTCGATCTGGGCGCTGGCTGGGGCTATCTTGCGCGCAAGGTCCTGGAACGGGAGACCGTCACCCGCATCGATCTGGTGGAGGCCGATCACATTGCGCTGGACTGCGCACGCCGGAACGTTGACGACGCGCGCGCGCAATTTCACTGGGATGACGCCACGCGGTGGCGTCCTGATACCCGCGCCGACAGCGTGATCATGAACCCGCCCTTCCACACCAGCCGCACGCCCGACCCCTCACTGGGTCAGGCCTTTGTCGCGACGGCTGCGGCATGCCTGAAACCGTCAGGTCAGTTGTGGATGGTGGCAAACCGGCACCTGCCCTATGAAGCAACGCTAACGCAGTACTTCACCAGTCACTCCGAAGTGGGCGGCGACGCCCGTTTCAAGATTTTGCACGCAGCACGCCCGCTTCGGCAGGGCAGATAACCGCCACCGGCCCCGCTTTGGCGGGCGCGGGGAAAGGAGCCGCATGAGTTTCTCCATTGAAGGCAAGACCGCAATCGTGACAGGGGCCGCAAATGGCGTGGGCCTTGCCATGGCGCGGCATTTCTCTGACAAGGGCGCCAATGTGATGCTCGCCGATATCGACGAGACGCGGCTGCAGGAAGAGGTGGGAAACCTGTCCGAAGACAGCAACATCCATTTCTTCGCGGGCGACCTGCGCGAAAGGCTGACAATCGCAAACCTGCTCTCTGCCACGCTGGATACGTTCGACCGGGTCGACATCCTTGTGAACGGCGCCCGTCAAATCATTCCAACGGACCCGCTGGACCTTGATGACACCAGTGTGGAAACCCTGCTGGAACAGAATCTGATGGCCAGCCTGCGCCTGTCCCAACTGGTGGCCAAGCGCATGGTCAAGCAGGCCGAGGGCAAAGAGGAAGGTCAGGCGGGGTCCATCGTGAACCTGTCTTCCATCGCCGCGCGGCGCACGCAACCCGGGCTCTTGGCCTATTCGGTGTCGACTGCCGCGCTGGACCAGATGACACGGTCGCTGGCGGTCGCACTTGCACCGCACCGGATTCGCGTCAATGCCGTCGCATTCGGGTCGGTGATGTCTGCCAGCCTCAAAGGTGCGCTGAAAGAGCATGCCGAGTATCGCAGCGAGATCGAATGCCACACCCCGATGGGCCGGATCGCCTCGCCCGGAGAGCTTGCCGAAGCCGTGCAGTATCTTGCCTCCGAAGGGGCCGGATTCGTGACCGGCCAGATCCTGACAGTGGATGGTGGGCGCACCCTTCTTGATCCGGTATGCGCGCCGGCGCATTAATTGCCGCCAGATAGGGCATTCAGTGCTTCGCAGAAACACGGGCCGCGGCCCCTGCCGCCCGCGTGGGTTACGTATCCGACATGACGGAAGGCCGCTTCAGGCCGCGCAGAGCTTGCCCATCGCCGCCCCCCTGCGCTAGGGGACGGGGCAAGCTTGAAAAAGGGGGCCGGGATGGGCGAAGAATTTCAAAGTGAGAAAGCGCGCGCCTCGGCATGGTTCCGGGAGTTGCGTGACCGTATCGTCGCTGCTTTCGAGGCGCTCGAAACCAGCCATGCCGAGGGGCCGTTGAACGACAGGCCAGCGGGGCGCTTTGACGTGACAGAGACGACACGCGCCTCGGAGGACGGCTCGGATGCGGGCGGCGGGCTGATGAGCGTCATGCGCGGTGGCCGTGTGTTCGAGAAGGTCGGCGTCAACGTCTCGACCGTTTACGGCACGCTGGGCGAGGCTGCGCAGGCGTCGATGATGGCCCGCAAGGGGCTTTCGGGGATGGCGGAAGATCCGCGTTTCTGGGCCAGCGGGATCAGCCTTGTCGCGCATATGCAGAACCCGCGTGCCCCGGCCGTTCACATGAACACGCGCATGTTCTGGACGCCGCATGCCTGGTGGTTCGGGGGCGGGTCGGACCTGAACCCTTGCATTGAATACGCAGAGGACACCGCGCATTTCCACGCCGTGCAAGAGGCGCATCTGGCGCCACATGGGGCCGAGCTTTATCCGCGGCTGAAGGACTGGGCGGACGAGTATTTCTACATCCCCCACCGCGGTCGCGCGCGGGGCGTCGGTGGCATCTTCATGGATGATCGCTGCACCGGAGACTGGGAGGCCGATTTCGCGCTGACGCAGGATATTGGCCGGGCATTTCTGCCCGCTTACGTCCCACTGGTCGAGAAGCGGCGGGTGCAGGACTGGTCCGACGCCGACAAGGACACGCAACTGGTGCATCGCGGGCTCTATGCCGAATACAATCTGGTATATGACCGGGGCACGAAATTCGGTCTGGCCACCGGGCATGATGCGAATGCCGTGCTGATGAGCCTGCCCCCGATGGCCAAATGGGTCTAGGGGTCAGGCATCCCGCCATTGCCCGGGCTGCAGCCCGCCCAGCGTCCAGTCGCCGATTTTCCAACGGATAAGGCGCAGCGTGGGCAGGCCGACAGCGGCCGTCATGCGGCGGACCTGACGGTTGCGCCCTTCGGTAAGGATCAGCTCCACCCAGCTGTCGGGCACGGATTTGCGGTACCGCACCGGCGGATCGCGCGGCCAGAGCCAGTCCGGCGGGTCAATCCGCTTCGCCTTTGCCGGTCGGGTCATGCCGTCCTGCAGCGCCACGCCGCTGCGCAACAGGGCAAGCGCCTCTTCGGTGACCTCGCCCTCGACCTGCGCGAGATAGGTCTTGGGCAGCTTCGTGTCGGGATGCGCGATGCGATTTTGCAGACGCCCGTCATTGGTCAGGATCAGCAACCCCTCGCTGTCGCGGTCAAGCCGACCGGCAGGGTACACCTCTGGCACGTTCACATAGTTGGACAGCGTCTCACGGGCCGACCCTTCGGTGCCCTTGTCGGTGAATTGCGACAACACCCCCCACGGCTTGTTGAGCAGGATCACCCGCGCAGGCCCTGTCGGGCGTGGCTTCGGCGCGCGCGGCCTGGACATGTTGGATTTGCGGGGTCGGGCCACCGGATCAGCCTCGTCTTGCGCTGAAAAACGCTTTCAACTGGGCCTCGGCCTCGGATGCGGCGATGCCATCGTAGACCTCTGGCGCATGGTGGCATTGCGGATGCGCGAAAACCCTTGCGCCATGCGAAACACCGCCGGATTTCGGATCACCCGCCCCGTAATACAGCCTCCGGATCCGCGCGAAAGAAATCGCGGCGGCGCACATCGGGCAAGGCTCCAGTGTCACATAGAGGTCGTGACCTGTCAGACGTTCCGAACCCAATCGCGCGCAGGCTTCGCGGATCACCAACACCTCTGCATGGGCTGTCGGGTCGCTAAGCTCCCGCGTGCGGTTGCCTGCGCGCGCAACAATGCTGCCGTCCGGCCCGACCAATACGGCACCCACAGGCACTTCGCCGCGTTCGGCGGCGGCCTGGGCCTCTGACAAGGCGGTGTGCATGTGGCTCTTGAAGGTCATGCGCCCCTCATAAGTCCGCCTTCGCGCTTTCCCAAGAGCGAAAATTACTCTAAGGCCTGTCGGGTTCCGCCGTTTCGCGCGCCCTTTGGTTGACGGGCATTTGCGAAACGACACAGATCTTTCATCGTCAAAGGTGCGCCGCATGAGCCAGACCACCCCTCCCGGAGACCGCATCGCCAAGGTGCTTGCCCGTGCCGGTGTCGCCAGCCGCCGCGAGGCGGAGCGCATGATCGAACTGGGCCGCGTCAGCGTGAATGGTCGCAAGATCGATAGCCCCGCGCTGAACGTCACCGAAAAGGACCGGATCGCGGTGGATGGCAAACCGCTCAAAGAGGCAGAGCCGCCGCGTTTGTGGCTGTACCACAAACCGACCGGGTTGGTGACGACGAACAGCGACGAAAAGGGCCGCGCGACGATTTTCGACAACCTCCCCGAGGATCTGCCCCGGGTGATGACGGTCGGGCGGCTCGACTTGAATTCCGAAGGCCTGCTGCTGCTGACCAATGATGGCGCGTTGAAACGCCGGATGGAACTGCCCTCGACCGGATGGTTGCGGCGTTACCGCGTGCGGATCAATGGCAGGCCCACCGACGAAACCTTCGAGCCGCTCCGCAAGGGTCTGGTGATCGATGGGGAGCGGTTCCAGCCGATGATCGTCACACTCGACCGCCAACAAGGTGCAAATGCCTGGGTCACAGTTGGCCTGCGCGAAGGCAAAAACCGAGAGGTGCGGCGCGCGATGATGGATCTGGGACTGGCCGTGAACCGGCTGATCCGGGTCTCCTATGGCCCGTTCCAGCTGGGTCAGCTCAAGGCGGGCGCGGTCGAGGAGATCCGGCCAAAGGTTTTGCGCGACCAGCTGGGTCTGGAAGGCGCCAAGACCGACAAGCCAAAGGTCTCGCGCAAGCGCAGATAGGCGCATTTCCATCAAGCGACACCTGATGCGCGACGCCTTTGCAACTTGATGCAAACCGCTGCAGATCGCTGCCATGGCACCACTTTGTCGCCCCATTGCCGATTTGTCGCCGGAACTCCCCTTGTTCAACGGCGTTGTTTCGTGGAGTCTCACGACAAATTGACCTATCTACGGGAATACGCTCATGGCCGAACTACTGACCATCGAGAACCTTGGAAACCTGCTGATGCTGTGTTTCCTGCAAGCGGTTCTGGGGTTTGACAACCTGCTCTACATCTCCATCGAATCGCAACGCGCGCCTGTGGCGCAGCAAAAGGCGGTCCGCTACTGGGGCATCATCATCGCCGTGGCGCTGCGCGTGGTCCTTTTGTTCACCATGATCCAGCTGATCGACTCGATGGCAGAGCCGTTCTACGTCTTTGACTGGCCGGGCGTCATCGAAGGCGGTGTGAACTTTGCCACCTGCGTTTTCATAATTGGTGGTATTTTCATCATCTACACGGCGGTCAAGGAAATCGGCCACATGCTGGCGATTGAACATCTCAGCACGGATGTGGACGCGAAATCCGGCAAGAGCGCCACGCAGGTCGTGCTGCTCATCGTCATGATGAACCTGATCTTCTCGTTTGACTCCGTGCTTTCGGCGATTGCGATCACGGATGTGTTTCTGGTGCTGGCGACGGCGATCATCCTGTCAGGGCTGGCAATGCTGGTTCTGGCTGACACGGTCACCGCGTTTCTTGAAAAGAACCGGATGTACGAGGTTCTGGGCCTCTTCATCCTGCTGATCGTGGGCGTCGTCCTTTTGGGCGAATCCGGACAGGCCGCGGCCCATGCGATGCATGACGAAACGCTTGCGCTGCGTTTCTTCGGCTACGAGGTCGTGCCCATGTCCAAGACCACCTTCTACTTCAGCGTGTTGGTGCTGGTCGCGGTAGAGATCATCCAGTCGCGGTATTCGCGAAAGCTGAATGCCGAGCGCAGAACAGCCTCGCGCCACTGAATGCCTGCCAAATGAACCGTGGCAGCCTGTATTACGGGCTGCCACGGAAAGGTGGAATGCGTAGGCAATTCTCCCCCTAGCACGCAAAGGGCCTATCGCCTAAGTTCTGACACAACAGATCCGGCTCAGAAACCAGAGGCAGCATGACTGGCACCGCATTTCAGAAGATCGCCTACGTTCTGCTTATTGTCGTCCTGTTCGGGGTGTCTTCCGGCTGGCTCGGGGGGCTTTGACGATGGCACAGCGTTTTGGCGGCAAGTTCAGCCCCGACGGCACGGGCCCGGAGACATCCGAAGAACGCGGCGCGTTTCGCGGTGCGACAGTCGATCCCGTGGGCGCGCGCAGCAATGTTCTTTTCGTTCCGCCCGTGGTCTTGGCCTTTACCTCCATCGCAGGGGGTGCGACCACTCTGATCACTGGCCTGCTTGGCGCTGCGGCACTGGCGCTGGGGGCATGGCTTCTGCGGGACGGGCTTCGCGCAGAGGCGGCGTATAATGCCCGCAAGGTCGCGCGACGGCCGGGATTTCCCAGAAAAATCGCAGCCGCCCTGCTGGCGGCAACAGGTGTGGCCCTTGCCGCATGGCGCAATGAGCCCGGCATCTTGGCCCCCGTGCTTTATGCCGCGGCTGCGGGTGGGTTGCATCTGGCCGCATTCGGCATCGATCCGATGCGCAACAAGGGCATGGAAGGGATCGACACTTTCCAGCAAGACCGCGTGGCCAAGGCCGTCGACGAAGCCGAAAGACATCTTGCCGCCATGTCCGACGCCATCCGGCGCGCGGGCGACAGGCAGGTCGAAGCGCGGGTAGAGCGGTTTCAGGGCGAGGTGCGCGAACTTTTGCGCACGGTCGAAGAAGACCCTCGCGATCTGACCGCTGCACGGAAATACATGGGTGTCTACCTGATGGGCGCCCGCGACGCTTCGGTGAAATTCGCCGATGTCTACAGCCGGACGCAGGATGCCGGGGCGCGCTCTGACTACATGATGTTGCTGACCGATCTCGAAGAAAGCTTCAGCGCGAAGAAACGCAAGTTGCTGCTGGACGACAATTCCGACCTGACGGTCGAGATAGAGGTCCTTCGTGACCGGCTTCAGCGCGACGGTATCCGGCTGAAATAGAAAATTGCATGACTTTAAAGAGGTACACCGATGTCTGAGAACGTAAGGGAAAAGGCCGAGCAGACGCTTGCGCTCGTCGAAGAAGTGAATGCCGTTGTCCTGCCCGAACCGGTAGACGCCGGTGAGGTCATTTCGTTGGCCGAGGCCGACGCGCCGCTGGGTGAGGAAATCCGTAGCCGGATGGACGAGATCGACATGGGCGATACCAATTCCATCGTCGCGTTCGGTTCTGCCGCGCAGGCCGAATTGCAGGAAATCAGCCAGGCCATGCTGCAGGACGTGCGCAACAAGGATGTGGGCCCGGCGGGCGACTCCCTGCGCAATATCGTCACCACGATCCGGGGCTTTTCGGTGTCCGAGCTGGATGTTCGCCGCAAGCGCAGCTGGTGGGAAAAGCTTCTGGGCCGCGCCGCGCCCTTCGCCAAGTTTACCGCCAAATTCGAGCAGGTGCAGGGCCAGATCGACCGCGTGACCGACGACCTGCTCAAGCATGAACATACGCTCTTGAAAGACATCAAGTCGCTCGACCTGCTGTATGAAAAGACACTGGCCTTTTATGACGAACTGGCGCTTTACATCGCGGCAGGCGAAGAAAAGCTGCGCGTTCTGGACGAAGAGGTGATCCCTGCGAAAGAGGCCGAAGTTCAGGCCACGCCCGAGGGCGACCAGGTGATGGTCGCACAGGAATTGCGGGATCTGCGCGCCGCGCGCGATGATCTGGAACGCCGGGTCCATGACCTGAAGCTGACCCGGCAGGTGACGATGCAGTCGCTGCCCTCCATCCGCCTTGTGCAGGAAAACGACAAGAGTCTGGTCACCAAGATCAACTCGACCCTCGTGAACACTGTCCCGCTGTGGGAAACCCAACTGGCACAGGCGGTGACGATCCAGCGCTCTGCCGAAGCGGCGGTTGCCGTGCGCGATGCCAATGACCTGACCAACGAGCTGTTGACGTCGAACGCCAAGAACCTGCGCGACAGCAACAAGATGATCCGTCAGGAAATGGAGCGCGGCGTCTTCGACATCGAGGCCGTCAAGCAAGCCAATGCCGACCTGATTGGCACCATTCAGGAATCGCTTCAGATCGCGGATGAAGGCAAGGCCCGCCGCGCCGCTGCCGAAGCTGAACTGAAGAAGATGGAAGCCGAACTGCGCGATACGCTTGCGTCAGCAAAGGCCAAAAAGACCGGGCTGGGCGATACTGCCTCGACCTCTGTACCACGGGGCTGAAACATGCGGGTGGGACGTAGGGCACGTCAGCTCTTGCTGACCGGGTTCGCGGTGGCGGCGCTCGCTGCCTGTGAAATCCTTCCAAATGAGCCCACCCCGCCCGAAGACATACCGCAGGTGGCGCCGACACGTCCGCGCGCCGCCCCGCAACCCGCTCCCTCGCCGACAACCGGCATAGACACGACCCCGGCGCCAAGCACTGCCCCGCGATCGGCGGCCAGCCGCGAACTGGCGGCGTATTATGGCCGGTTGCAACAGGATCTGTTGGTTCAGGGTTTGTTACGCACCGATGGCGGCGGCCCGGACACGCCCTTTACAGACACGATGCTGGTGCGCAATTTCGAACGTATCGCTCTTGCCGAAGAATACGCCCGCGGCGCAGGCTTCACCCGCAGCAGCGGAGAGCTTGGACGGGTCAAGAAGTGGAACGGCCCGGTGCGCATTTCGGTCGATTTTGGCGCCTCTGTCGATGCCGACCAGCGCATCACAGATCAGGCCCAGGTTGCGCGCTATGTTGCAAGGCTGGCGCGCGTCACCCGCCATCCTGTCAGCATCAGCCAGAGCAACGCGAATTTCCACGTGCTTTTCATGGGCGAGGATGACAGCGACCAGCTCAAGCCCCGCATTCGCGCCCTTGTGCCCGAAATCAGCGATTCCGCCCTTTCGATCTTTGACAACCTTCCGCGTGGTATCCATTGCCTTGTGCTCGCCTTCTCGGGCAGCCCGAACGGTTATGACTACGCCCGCGCCGTGGCGCTGATCCGGGCCGAGCATCCTGATCTGCTGCGCCAATCCTGCATTCACGAAGAGCTGGCGCAGGGGCTCGGGCTTGGCAATGACAGCCCGACCGCACGCCCCTCCATCTTCAATGACGACGACGAATTCGCCCTGCTGACGACGCACGACGAGATGTTGTTGAAAATCCTGTACGATCCAAGGCTGAAGCCCGGCATGTCCGCCGACCAGGCCCGCCCCATCGTACGAGAGCTTGCCGCCCGGATGACCGGCGGCCCCAGTTAACCCGAGGAGTAACCCATGGGCATTTTCGATTTTCTGAGCGGTCAGTTCATAGACGTCATCCACTGGACCGATGACACCCGCGATACGATGGTCTGGCGTTTCGAGCGTGAGGGCCACGAGATCAAATACGGTGCCAAGCTGACGGTGCGCGAAGGTCAGGCGGCCGTGTTCGTGCATGAAGGTCAGTTGGCGGATGTGTTCACGCCGGGCCTGTACATGCTCGAAACCAACAACATGCCCATCATGACGACGCTCCAGCATTGGGATCACGGTTTCAAAAGCCCGTTCAAGTCAGAGATCTATTTCGTCAATACAACGCGGTTCAATGATCTGAAATGGGGCACCAAGAACCCTATCATGCTGCGCGACCCGGAATTCGGGCCGACCCGCATCCGCGCCTTCGGCACCTACTCCGTCCGCGTCGGAGAGCCCGCGCGTTTCATGTCTGAAATCGTCGGTACGGATGGCGAATTCACGATGGACGAGATCAGCTTTCAGATCCGCAACATCATCGTGCAGGAATTCAGCCGGGTGATTGCTGCATCCGGCATACCCGTACTGGATATGGCCGCGAACACCGCCGAGCTGGGCAAAGTGCTGGCCCATGCGATTTCTCCGACGCTGGAGCAATACGGCCTGACCATCCCCGAGCTTTACATCGAGAATATCTCGCTGCCGCCTGCAGTGGAAAAGGCGCTGGACACCCGCACCTCTCGCGGGCTGTCGGGCGATCTGGAGCAGCACCTGAAATACTCTGCCGCCGAGGCGCTGCGTCAGGGTGGTGACGCATCGGGCGCAATGGGGGCAGGCATGGGTGCAGGCATGGGCATGGCGATGGCAGGCCAGATGATGGGCGGCCAGCGCGGCCCATGGGGCGCGGCCCCGGCCCAGGCCCCCAGCGCACCGCCGCCGCCCCCGGTGGAGCATGTCTGGCACCTTGCCAAGAATGGCGAAACGCAGGGCCCGTTCTCCAAGGCGCAACTGGGTCGCATGGCCCAGAACGGCGAAATGACCCGCGAGACCTATGTCTGGACCGCAGGTCAGGACGGCTGGAAACCTGCCGAGGATGTGGACGAGCTGGCGCAGCTTTTCACCGTCATGCCCCCGCCCCCGCCGCCGGGCATCTGACACAGCTAGAGCCCTTCGCAGGCGGTGTTTGCGGGGGGCTTCGGATTTGGACGACGACAGCGTTTTCGGGTCAAGGGCGCCAAAACTCGGCCCGCGCTCCTGACCCGCAACAGGCACGAGGTTGAGATGCCCGACCAGACCCTGACTGCGCCGCAATCAGAGCACCGCTTTCCCTGTGATCAATGTGGCGCGGATATGCGGTTTGACCCGGATGCGGGCCAGCTGGTCTGCGACCATTGCGGCAACACCTCGGAAGTGGCGCAATCTGGTCCCTGGACCGGCGGCATCCGTGAAATCGACTTTGACCGCGCCGTCCGGGGCGACATGTCCGAGGCCGAGATCGAGGAAACCCGCGTCACGAAATGCCCCAATTGCGGTGCTTCGGTAGAATTCGACGCAGATATTCACGCCACCGAATGCCCGTTCTGCGCCACGCCCGTCGTCACCGATACCGGCGCGCATCGGCATATCAAACCGCGCGCCTTGTTGCCGTTCCGCCTTAGTCAGGAAGAGGCCCGGACAGCGATGAACGACTGGCTTGGCGGGCTTTGGTTCGCCCCCGGCGGCCTGAAGGACTATGCGCGAAAGGGTCGAAAGATGAACGGGATCTACGTGCCCTACTGGACCTTCGACGCCGATACGAAGTCGCGTTACCGGGGCGAGCGGGGCACCGTCTATTACGAAACGCGCACCGTCACGCGCGAAGGCAAGACCGAGCAGGTCCGCGTGCAGAAGATACGATGGCAGTTAGTGTCGGGCCGCGTTGCGCGGTTCTTTGACGACGTGCTCGTGCTGGCCTCGACATCCCTGCCCAAGCGGTTCACCGACGCGCTGGAACCCTGGGATCTGTCAGAGCTGGAAACTTACCGGCCCGAATTTCTGGCCGGTTTCCGCGCTGAAGGCTACGGCGTGCAACTGGAAGACGGGTTCGACGAGGCCCGCCATATCATGGACCGCCAGATTGCGCGCGATATCCGCTTTGACATTGGCGGCGACAGGCAGCGCATTCACAGCGTTGATACCGATGTGGACGACGTGACCTTTAAACATATCCTGCTACCGGTCTGGCTGGCCGCATATAAATTCCGCGGCAAGACCTACCGCTTTGTCGTCAATGGCCGTACCGGGCGGGTGCAGGGCGAACGGCCCTGGTCGGCCTGGAAAATCGCGATTGCCGTGATCCTTGGTCTGATCGTGGCGGCGGGCGTCGGCTATGTCGTCGCGATGAACCAATAGGGCGCCCGTTCCCGCGCGGTCGCAAATCTTTTCCGGCCGCGCGCAGACCTGCCGGGAACGGACCATATCAATGTCCATCGCCCATTACGCGTTCTTCAACGTTGTTTTGACGCTTTGCGAAGTCTAGCGTGGAAAACTGCGCGCTACCTCAGCCGGGCATAAATCCGCGAGGCTTGGCCTTGAAGGGAATCGTTGCTCATGTTAGCGCAAACAAAGCAATTGGGAGGTGTCCATGATACTCTGCTGTGGCGAAGCGCTGATCGACATGTTGCCGCGTACGACGACCGAAGGCGAAGGCGCCTTTGCGCCGCATGCGGGCGGTGCTGTTTTCAATACCGCCATCGCGCTGGGGCGTTTGGGCGCACCTGCGGGGTATTTCGGCGGTCTGAGCCATGATCTTTTTGGCAAGCTGCTGGAAACCAACCTTGCCGCTGCCCATGTCGACAGCCGCCTTGCTCCGCGTTCTGACAGGCCGACGACGCTGGCCTTTGTGACGCTGACCGACGGACATGCGCAATATGCCTTCTACGATGAGAATACGGCCGGGCGGATGCTGCATGCAGACGACCTGCCCGCGTTGACGGACGAGGTGAACGCGCTCTTTTTCGGCGGCATCAGCCTGGTCGGCGAACCCGCGGCCGATGCATACAAAGCGCTCGCCCTGCGCGAGGCCCCGCGCCTTCCAGTCATGATGGATCCCAACATCCGCCCCAGCTTCATCACCGACGAGGCGCGCTATCGCGCCCGTCTGGATGCGATGCTGGCCGTGACAGACATCGTCAAGATCTCGGACGAGGATCTGGCCTGGCTTGGCACCACGCCAGAAGCACTGCTGGCCAGCGGCGGGCCAAAGCTGATCCTGATGACCCGCGGCGCAAAGGGTGTCGAGGCGCATCTTGCCAGCGGCAGTTTCGAAGTGCCCGCGCAGAAGGCCGTTGTCGTGGATACGGTCGGTGCCGGTGACACGTTCAACGCAGGGCTGCTTGCCGGTCTCTGGCAGGACGGGTTGCTGAGCAAGGAGGCGATCGCCTCTGCCGGACAGGACGCGCTCCGCCCGGCTATCGAACTGGGGGCACGCGCCGCAGCCGTCACCGTCAGCCGTGCTGGCGCCAACCCGCCCTGGGCCGAAGAACTGGCATGAGGGCACTTGTCCAGCGCGTGACCGAGGCCGCCGTGCGGGTCGATGGTGAGGTGCTGGGCGAAATCGGGCCGGGCCTGTTGATCCTTGTCTGTGCAATGCAGGGCGACGCCGAAGATGCCCCGTCCCGATTGGCGGCCAAGATCGCCAAGCTGCGGATTTTTTCCGACGACGCGGGCAAGATGAACAGGTCGCTCTCCGATACGGGCGGCGCGGCGCTGGTCGTCAGCCAGTTCACCTTGGCCGCCGATACGAAGCGCGGCAACCGTCCCGGATTTTCTGCTGCCGCGCCCCCGGCGACGGGCGAACCGGCTTACGAGGCATTTGCCGATGCACTGGCCGACCTGGGCATCCAGACCGCGCGGGGGCAGTTCGGGGCGGATATGAAGGTCAGCCTTGTAAACGACGGCCCCGTGACGATCTGGATCGACACCGCCGCGTAGGCGTCAGGACTTCTTCACAAACTGCGTCAGGATGACAATGCGCTGCCCCTCGACGCGCCCCTCGATATGCTCGGCATTGTCAGCGACCAGCGAAATGCCCCGCACGGCCGTGCCCCGTTTCGCGGTGAACCCTGCGCCCTTTACCGGCAGGTCCTTGATCAGAACAACCGTATCGCCCTGGGCCAGAACCGTGCCGTTGCTATCGCGGTGGATGACGTCCGGTGCGTCGGACAGGCCCGCCTCGGCCCAGGATTGAACGTCCGGTTCCAGATAGGCAATGTCCAGCAGGTCGCGCGCCCAGACTTCGGTCTCCAGCCCCTTCAGCAACCGCCATGCCAGCACCTGCGTCGCCGGATCAGTGGACCAGATCGCCTCATGCAGGCATTGCCAATGCGGTGCCTCCTGCGGCCCGTCCTGCACACCGGCCTGACAGGTATCGCACAGCGGCAGCGTGTCGTCGCGAGGGGCCACAGCAGTCTCGGCAGTTGCGGGGGCGCTGCACAGGGCGCAGGTTGAGGGCATGGGATTTCCTTCCGGGTCTGCATGCGGGTGCGCACGGCTTTGACGCCGCGTTAGCACGGCGCGATTGCCGACCGCGAGCGCATTTTTGTCACACCGGTTGCGCGCCCTGCAAAGGCCCTGCCTGCCTCAGACCTCCACAGCCTTGCCGGTGCTTGCAGACAATTGCGCAGCAAGCCCAAGTCGCACGGCCATGTGCCCATCCTCTGCGGTGACCTCTGGCGCCGCTTTGCCCAGCACCGCGTCACGGAACCGCACATGCTGATAGTAGGTAGAGCCGTTGTGATCCCCCGCCTCCAGCAATTCCGGGTCGACCGGGATATCCAGCACCATCGGCCCCTTGGGGTTGCGCGGACTGACGATCAGCTGGGGCACAGGCGGATCGCCAAGATCAGCAGGCCAGAACCGTCCGGGACCGGGCACAAGGCATTCGATCTTGCCCGCAGGACCGACGGCCGAGATTTCCTCCTGATACCTGCTGCCTTCGGCGAACATGCACAGTTCCAGCATGGCGCGGGCGCCGTTGGCGAATTCCACGATGACATAGCCATGGTCCCATATGTCCGGCGTCTCGCCGCCATAGCTTTCATCAAGATGATTGGCCGCCTGCCCCGCACTGGCCATGACGCGCACCGGTTCTGACGGGATCACCAGCCGCATCAAATCAAAGAAATGACAGCATTTTTCCACGAAGGTCCCGCCAGAGTAGCGATTGAACCGGTTCCAGTCGCCGACCTTCTTGAGGAAGGCAAACCGATGTTCGCGGATCGTCAGCATCCGCACGCCGCCGGTTGCCATATCCGCCTGTTCCAGCAGCGCCGCGATGGGCGGCATGTAGCGATATTCCATCGCCACCCAGATCGGTGCCGGGTAGGCCGCGCAAATCTCCGTCACACGATCCGCATCGGCGGGATTGGTGAACAAAGGCTTCTCTATCAGCAATGGCAGGGGGCGTTTGGCCGCGATCATCTCCAGTTGCGGGATATGCAGATGGTTGGGAGAGGCGATCAACAGGCAATCCAGCCCCTCGACCTCCAGCAGATCCTCGGCGGTTTCGGGCAGCACCGCATCCGGAGCAATCGCCGCTGCGGCTTCGCGCATCGCGCGGTCCGGCTCGAAGATGGCGCCGACGCGGGCGCCGGGCACAAGGGCGATGTTGCGCAGATGTTCCTGCCCCATCATGCCGCAGCCGATGATGCCATAGGTGACGGTGTCTTTCATGCTTCCTGCCTTCATTTCAGCCGCGCTACGTAGCGCGCCACATTCGTATCTATCCAACTGCGCGACACCTCGACCCGCGCGCCGTCCTTGCCCCAACTGATCCGGTCGATCAGGACACAAGGGCTGGCCTCAGCCATGCCAAATTCGGGCGGGGCCCAGTCGGGCACCTGACCAAGGCTCACCTTGTCCTCGGCGCGTGTGATCCACAGGCCCAGCGTTTGGCGGTAGTAAAGGTAGAGCGACTCTGACAGGTCCTGCGCCGCGATCCGCCCGGCAAAGCTGCCATCAAGCCAGATTTCCTCCAGCACTGCCGGGATGCCGTCCAGCCTGCGCAGGCGGCGGATGCGATGCGCCTCTGGCGAGGTGCCAAAATCCGGCAGGTCATCCGGTTTGCTGACCCGGGCCACGTCCAGCACATCCGCCGTCGGCAACCCGCCCCCGCGCAGCCGTTCGACCCGGAAAAACGTGTAGACGCTCTGCGTATCGGCCCGCGCGCGAATGTAGTTGCCCGACCCCTGCACGCGTTCCAGCATCCCCTTCGATGTCAGGTCTGCCAGAGCCTTGCGCAATGTGCCCACAGAGATTTCAAGCGTCGCTGCCATGTCCCGCTCTGGCGGCAGGCGCTCACCGTCCAGATAGCGGCCCGCGTTGATCTCGCGGATCAGCATTTCGCTGATCTGGATATAGAGCGGCAGGGCATTCTGGTTGGTCATCGAGCGGGTCCGGCGCGGGCGAAGAATAATTGATACACTATTGATCTACATTAAAGCCGGTGCTACGCAAGACAAAATGACGCATGCCGGAGCCTGCCCATGACCGTGGTCCCTATCACCTCTCCTGATCTTGACGCGGCCGAAGTGTCGTGGTTCGCGGCGCTCTGCTCGGATGACTACGAATACCTTGGTGTCCCCGAAGGGCGCCTGCGATCATCATGGGCGCATTGTTCATCCATCGTGAAAGAGGCCGAGGCACAGGGCTTTCGCAACATCCTGTGCCCGTCGTCCTATCAGGTGGGTCAGGACACGCTCAGCTTCGTGGCAGGTTGCGCGCCCATCACCGACAGGATCAACATGCTGGCCGCTGTGCGCTGCGGCGAAATGCAGCCCATCATGCTGGCCCGCACCATCGCCACGCTGGATCACATGCTGGAGGGGCGGCTGACGGTGAATATCATCTCGTCCGATTTCCCCGGCGAGAAGGCGGAAAGCAAATTCCGCTACCAGCGGTCGCGCGAAGTGGTCGAGATCCTGAAACAGGCATGGACGCAGGACGAGATCACCTACAAGGGCGATGTCTATGACTTTCAGGGGCTGTGGACCGATCCGGCCAAACCCTACCAGACTGGCGGGCCGCTGCTTTATTTCGGCGGCTATTCGCCCGATGCGCTGGAGCTGTGCGGCCAGCATTGCGACGTCTACCTGATGTGGCCAGAGGCCAAGGACGCGCTGGCCGAACGGATGAAGGCCGTGCATGCCGTGGCGCAAAGATACGACCGCACGCTGGATTATGGCCTGCGCGTGCATGTCATCGTGCGCGACACAGAGGCCGAGGCCCGTGAATGGGCGCAGCATATCGTCAGCCAGCTGGACGACGATCAGGGCCGCGCGATTCGTGAACGCTCTCTGGACGCCACCAGCCTTGGTGTGTCGCATCAGGCCAGGAACCGCGAACTGGCCGACATGGAGGGCTTTATCGAGCCGCATCTGTGGACCGGCGTGGGCCGTGCGCGCTCTGGCTGCGGGGCTGCGTTGGTGGGTTCAACCGATCAGGTTCTGTCCGAACTGGAGCAATACCAGAAGATGGGCATCCGCGCTTTCATCCTGTCGGGCTATCCGCATCTCGACGAATGCCGCCATTTCGGTCAAAAGGTGCTTCCGCAGATGAAGACATGTTCGCTGCCCGAAGCCTACGGCCGCGTGCCGCAGGGCCAGCCGAACACCCCCCTTGCCGCAGGAGAGCGCCGCTGATGGACCGTATCCAGATTACCCCGGGACTTGATTTCAGCCGTATCGTCTATGGCATGTGGCGCCTTGGCGACGATGACAATACCGCGCCGGAGCATGTGCAGGCCAAGATTTCCGCCTGCCTTGATCAGGGCATCACGACGATGGATCAGGCCGACATCTATGGCGGCTACATGGCCGAAGAGATCCTTGGCAACGCGCTGACACCTGATTTGCGCAACAAGATCGAGATTGTCACGAAATGCGATATCGTGGCCCCTGCGGGCCGCTACGACAAGGCGCGCGTCAAGCATTACGACACCAGCCGAGCGCATATCCTTGCCTCTGTCGAACATTCGCTGCGCTTGATGAAAACAGACCGGATTGACCTGCTGCTGATCCACCGGCCCGATCCTTTCATGGATCACCACGAAACGGGCGCCGCGCTGGACGAGGTGGTGGCCGCGGGCAAGGTCCGCGCCGTGGGTGTGTCCAATTTCCGCCCCTGGGACTGGACCCTGCTGCAATCGGCGATGAAGACCCCGCTCTCCACCAACCAGATCGAGCTTAGCCTGATGACGCATGACGCCTTTACCAATGGCGACATCGCGTTCTTGCAGGAACGCGGCATCCCGCCGATGGCGTGGTCGCCGCTTGGTGGTGGCACGCTTTTTGCCAGCAGCCGCGAGGATCTGCGCAAAGAGCTCAAGAAAGTCGGCGAAGAACACGGCGTTGATGCCGCCGCGGTTGCCGTCGCGTGGCTCTTGGCACATCCCGCCCGCATCCTACCTGTCCTCGGCACCAACAATCTGGACCGTATCGCCCGTATCGGCGATGCTGCTAAGTTAAAGATGGATAGGGAGACCTGGTTTGAGATCTACACCCACGCAATCGGCCACGAAGTCGCCTGAGACATGTCACTGATGACGGCAGAGCCTCACAGCTTCGACCCCGCGACCGAGGATCCGCGCAGCTTCCGCGCCGCCTTGGGCAATTTCGCAACGGGTGTCACCGTGATTACCTGCCAATCCGGCAGCGGCCCGATCGGCATCACGGCCAACAGCTTCGCCAGCCTGTCGCTGAACCCGCCGCTGGTTCTCTGGGCGCCTGCGAAAAGCTCTCAGCGCTACCCGTTCTACATGGCGGCAGAGCATTTCGCGATCCATGTCATGAGCGCCGAGCAGACGGATATCTGCTCTGGCTTCGCGCGCAATGGCGACGTCTTCGATGCCTTCGACTGGGAGGAAGGCAGCCATGGCGTGCCGCTGATCAACGGGTGCCTGTCCCGGTTCGAATGCACGCGAACCGCACAGCATGATGGCGGCGACCATTCCATTATCGTGGCCCGCGTGACGCGCGTCACGACCCGGCCCGGCAAACCGCTGACCTTTTTCGCCGGAAAATACGGAGCCATAGAAAAAGTGTCGTAATTCGCCGCCATAGAAAAAACAGTAGCGCGGCGCAGGGAGGAGAAGACCGTATGGCGATATTGAAGGGGCTGCTGGCTCCGCTGCAATTCGTCAACACGCATGTGTTGCGCCTTGGCCGGGCGATCGCCGTCTTTGCCATGGCGATCATGGTCCTGTCGATCCTCTATCAGGTCGTGATGCGCTATGGTTTCAACGCCGCCCCCAACTGGTCCGAAGAACTGGCGCGCTTCTGCATGCTTTGGATGACGGGGCTTGTTGCGCCCGCCGCCTACCGCCGGGGCGGCTTCGTGGCCATCGACACGCTCACGATGTTGCTGCCCAGAAACATCGGTGCGGTTCTCAACTTCGTTCTTCTGGCATTGGCCCTTCTGGTCCTCGTCGTCGCGCTGCAACTGGGGCTGAAGCATGTCAATTCCGGCTGGTTGTTCGCGTCATCCTCGCTTCGCCTGCCGCTGGACCTGATCGGCATGGCGCCGGTGAAGCTGAAGCTCGCCTGGATGTTCATGTCTCTTTATGTGGGCGTCATCCTGCTGACCTCTGTCACCGTGGAACTGCTGCTCAGACAGCTTGTGCGCCTGACCGGGGGCGGGGATGACCTGCCGCCGCTACCAACACTCGACACGCCGGGGGCTGAATAGATGCTTATCTGGTTTCTGCCGCTTTTCCTTGTCTTCCTGATGATCGGCCTGCCGGTCTTCTTTGGCCTTCTTGCCGCACCGGGCATCCTGCTTTGGATGAACGGGCAAGAGCGTGACGTCGCCCTGCTATACCGCAATGTCTACAACGGCATGGACAGCTTCCCGCTGATGGCCATCCCGTTCTTCATGCTGGCGGGCGAATTGATGAATCGCGGCGGCATCACCATGCGCCTTGTGGAGTTCAGCCAGGCGATGATGGGCCACCTGCGCGGTGGGCTGGCACATGTGAACGTGCTCAGCTCCATGCTGTTCGCGGGCCTGTCGGGATCAGCGGTTGCGGATACGTCGGCGCTGGGGTCCATGCTGATCCCCGCGATGGAGAAACAGGGCTATAGCCGCAAATTCGCCGCCGCGATCACGGCCGCCAGTTCCGTCATCGGGCCGATCATCCCCCCCTCGGGCATCATGATCATCTATGCCTATGTCATGGGTGAAAGCGTCGCGGCGCTGTTTCTCGCGGGTATCGTGCCGGGCATCCTTGTCGGGGCCGGGCTGATGGTAATGGTCAAGGTCATGGCCGACAAATACGACTTCCCCGTCGCCACGCGCAAACACACATGGCCAGAGCGTGGACAGGCGAGCCTCAAGGCCTTCTTTCCTCTGCTGACGCCCGTGATCATCCTGGGCGGCATTTTGGGCGGCATCTTTACCCCGACCGAAGCGGCGGCGGTGGCCGTCGCCTATGCCACTATCGTGGGGCTCTTCATCCTGCGCACGCTGCGGTTTCGGGATCTGCCAGAGGTGCTGTCGAACTCTGCCATGACCAGCGCCGTTGTGCTGCTGCTGGTGGGCGCCGCGATGGCGTTCAAGACAGTCGTCAGCCTCAGCCACGCGCCAGAGCAACTGGCAGCCTTCATCCTTGCGCTTTCGGACAACCCGCTGATCCTGCTGTTCCTGATCAACCTGCTGCTGTTTATCGTCGGCATGTTCCTTGATGCGGGCCCCGCGATCATCATCCTTGGCCCGATCCTGGGCCCGATCTTTGTCAGCCTCGGCGTCGACCCGGTGCATTTCGCGATCATCATGTCCGTCAACCTGACCGTGGGGCTGGCCACCCCGCCGATGGGGCTGGTGCTGTTCGTCGCCTCGTCCGTATCGGGCGAACGGGTCGAAAAGATCGCCCGTGCGATCCTGCCATTCCTTGCGGTAGAGGTGGTGGTGATCTTCCTGATCACCTACATCCCCGCGATTTCAATGACGATTCCGCGCCTGACGGGGTTCGTCAACTAACCCGGGCGCCTTGCCCGGTCATCGACCAAGAACGAAGCATTAGGGAGGTTATACATGCTCAAGGGTCTTACAACGGCGGCACTGTCCGCGGCACTTCTGGCGGGCGGCACACTCGCCGCAAGCGCGCAGGAATACACCATTCGCGCCACTGCCAATTCCAACGAGAATGACGAGGATTACGACGGGCTCGTGGTCTTCAAGAACTATGTCGAAGCCGCCTCCAACGGCCAGATCGGCGTCGAGATGTTCATCGGCACGCAGCTGTGCTCCAATGGCACGGAATGCCTGCAAGGCATCGCTGATGGGTCGATCGACGTCTACATCTCTACTTCTGGTGGCGCGGCGGGGATCTTTCCCTATGTGCAGGTGCTGGACCTGCCCTACCTGATGGCCGACGACCGCGTTGCCGAAACAGTGCTGCAAGGTGATTTTGTCCGGACCATGCGCGACATGGCGCTCGAGGATTCAAACGGCATGATCCGCCTGATGACCATCGGCAATACCGGCGGATGGCGCAATTTCGCCAACACCAAGCGCCGGGTACAGATGCCTGCCGATATGGAAGGCCTGAAGATCCGTACCGTGGTCGCCGATCTGCCGCAGGAACTGGTCAAGGCGCTTGGCGCGTCGCCCACCCCGATCCCGTGGCCGGAACTGTTCACCAGCTTCCAGACCGGCGTGGTCGAGGGATCCAAGAACGGCATTACCGACATCATGGGCATGAAATTCCCCGATGCCGGCCTGCAATATGTCACGCTGGACGGGCATGCCTATATGGGTGCGCTGTGGTTCATGAACAACGACAAGTTCATGTCCATGCCCGAAGAGCTGCGCCGCGTTGTCGTGGACGGGTTCTACCAGTTGCAACAGGCGACATTCGCGTCACCCAAGCGCAAGTCGATCCAGGCATATGAGGACTTCGTGGCCGGTGGCGGCGATCTTTACGTCCCCACGCCCGAGGAAAAGGAAGCGTTCAAGGAAGCTGCAGCCCCGGTCTATGACTGGTTCAAGACCAATGTCGATGGTGGCGAGGAAATCTTCACCGCCCTGACAGAGGCGGTTGCCGCAGCCGAGGCCGAAATCAACGAAGGCCGCGCGAAGGATCTTCAGTAATAGTGATGCCGGGGCCGCTCAATTCGGCCCCGGCATCGTACCGATCCGGTTCGGGTTCCCTCCCAAGAACCCGGTCACCGGGTCGGCACCCATCGGCGCTGCGTCAGGCGTCACACTCACCACCCCACGACAGCGCCGGACCTCTCAGATGGACTGCAATGCCGCTGCCAGAGTTTCTGACGTGAATGGCAGCTCCAGCTCAATTGGCTGAATACCGAACGCTTCCCATTCGGACGGGTCGCAATCGACCAGAACAACCGACGCACCGCGCGCGACAAGGCGGCTGGCCAGCGCGCCACTGCGAACATGCATCCCCGGACCGATCACCAGAAGGACCGAGCAAGCGCCCTGCGCCTCGATCTCCGCCTCGGTGGATCCAAGTCCGTGCGCCATGTGGACGGCAGCACCAGGAAACACCTCTCTGAGCGTTTCTACGGCGTCGATCTGAATAACCGGGTCGCGACAAACCACGCCGAATTGGCGGGCGCCGACAGTGGGCTTTTCAACTGTGATCAACATACGGACTCCCATCCATCAAACCGCAATGATGGAACGTTTTCCGATTCTCCGCATTAAACTACGACATAGCTGGAGAGAAAAATGGGCGTGAAGTGCCGCAACTGTCCGATCCGTAAATTGCCCCTCTTCGATCCGATGACGTCGGACGAAGTAGAGTTCATGGAGCATTTCAAGGTTGGCGAGCTCAGCATTTCCCCGGGCGCTCCAATCCTGTCGGAGGGCGGCAATACTCCGCAGATATATACAGCCCTCAGCGGGATGGGCCTCCGCTACAAGCTGCTTGAGGATGGTCGCCGCCAAGTTATCAGCTTGGTGCTGCCGGGGGATTTCATCGGATTGCAGGCGGGTGTGATGAACCAGATGACCCATTCGGTCGAGGCAACCACCTCGATGAGGCTCTGCGTCTTTGACCGGTCTGAGCTGTGGAACCTGTTTCGCACCCAGCCCGAAAGGGCCTTTGACCTGACATGGCTCGCCGCGAACGAGGAACGCTTTCTTGGGGAGGCTTTGGCCGCCCTGGGGCAGCGCGACGCCTATGAGCTGCTGGCCTGGGCGCTGGCGCGAATCTGGCGCAAGCTGGAGGCGCTGCAGATGACCAACGGCGACACAACCTCGCTGCCCTATCGCCAGCAGGACCTGGCGGATGCAATGGGGCTATCTCTGGTCCATACGAACAAGACACTGGCAAAGCTGCGGGCCGCCCGATTGGCGATCTGGGCCGACGGAAAGCTGACGGTCCCGGACATAGAAGAATTGGAAGAGGCCGGGCTTTGTCGTGACACACCTTTGGGCAGTCGCCCCCTGATTTAGGGACGTGCGGCAACCATTAATCAGGTGATACTATAGCGAGAGAGCATTCAGCGACTTACAATCATAGCGCGAATCCACTAAAAAAGGTCCCAGAACTCCAATAAACTGCACATATTTCGGGCAATTTAATTTCATTTTAGTTGTCCGATGGTGGCAGCTGCCTTTATCTAAGAGGGCTTAAATGCGCGCATATTAAAAAGGGGTGTATTATTAATGAAACTTAAAGAGAAACTTTTGGTTGCTGCTGTCGTCGGACTGACCTCCACGTCGGCCATGGCCGCAACGCAGAGCTTCACGATCGATTATGCCAATTCTTTCGTGAACATTTTTCAGGATGGTCAGCTCTGCTTTGGCAACTGCCAAGTCTCGGCATCTCTGGCAACCTCGCTCGATGGCCTCAGCTTCGACTTGGAAGAGGGCGATGGCATTGAGTTCGACTTCATCGACTTTGAAACAGTTGGACGCGGGCTCGGCGGATCCCAGTTCAACATCGAAGCTCAACTGGCCTTCACCGATCCGCTCGCATCCGCGGGCAGCACGGGGAGCGGCGGCGCTCTGACGGCTTTCGGTTACATCACTGGTGGCGAGCTGTTCTGGAATGACACGATGCCGCTGTCGGTGACCGCCGATAATGGCTCTGTCTTCTCGCTCGGCTTTGAAGAAGGCCGGGGTTGGCTGCTGGACGGCAACCCCGACTACACAGCTTCCGCGACCGTGACACTGGACTCCGTGGCCCCCGTGCCGCTTCCCGCCGGTATTCTGCTGCTGGGCACCGCCCTTGCAGGGTTTGGCGTTGCGCGGAAGCGTAAAGCGGCCTGAGCTTCGGCCAAAAGCCTTGATAAAGAACTTGCACGGCGGCCTTCGGGTCGCCGTTCTTCGTTGCTGTGACGGCACGCGAGATAACCGGAACGCCCCCTCACACAGCGGGCCGAGACTGGCGCAGGCTTACCGAAACGGGTACATCCATACGCGATAATCCTCGATCAGTGTGTTGGCATGTTCGATTTCGTCCGGCGTCATCTTCTTGATAACCTCTTCCTGACTGATCGCCGCGTCGGGGTCGCCACCGATGGCCGAAAGCACGTACCACATATAGGCGCGGGTAAGGTCGGGAGCAGGCATGCCAAGGCCGACCTCGTAATACCAGCCGATGCCGGATTGCGCGCCGGGATGCCCCTTCAGGGCGCTGCGCAGATACCACTCGAAGGCCCGTACGTGGTCCTGCTCCACGCCCAGCCCCAGCGCATACATCACGCCGATCAGCTCTTCGGCATCTGCATTGCCGGACCGGGCGGCGGGCCAAAGCGCCGCGCGCGCTTGCTCGAAGCGGCTGGCCTCCATCAGATCGCGCGCCTCTTCAATATCGGCCGCAGCCGGGGGGCCAATCGTGCCCAGCATAAGCGCCAGAGCGGCAAGCTGATATCGCGGCTTCATTGCTTTCTGGCCCTCCTCTGCCTGACCACATCGCCGCTGGCGGCGCAATCGGTTGACCCGGATGATTTCCTGTCCTTCGACCCGGCGCAAGCCCGCATCGGCCAAATGCTGTTCTATGACAAGATCCTGAGCGGCAACCGCAATATCAGCTGCGGCACCTGCCACCATCACGACCATGCAGGCGGGGATGGGCTGAGCCTTGGCATTGGCGAAGGGGGCGAGGGCGTCGGCCCAATGCGCACGCCCGGCAGCGGTGCCGACCGTATTGCGAAACGCATTCCCCGCAATGCCCCGGCCCTTTGGAATCTGGGCCACAGATCGGTCACGACACTGTTTCACGACGGGCGGCTAGCCGTGTCGGATCTTTACGGCAACGGTTTCAATTCCCCTGCGGAGGAATGGCTGCCGCAAGGGCTGAACAATATCCTCGCTGCGCAGGCGCTGTTCCCGATGACGTCTCAGTTTGAGATGGCGGGCAACCCGCGCGAGAACGAGATCGCGGGCGCCGTGCATGACCGGATTGATGCGGCCTGGCCGATCCTTGCCAAACGTGTGCGCATCATTCCCGAATATGCAGCGCTTTTTGTCGAGGCCTTTGACGATGTGGAAAACCCCGAGGATGTCAGCATTGTCCATGTCGCCAATGCGCTTGCCGCCTTTATCGGGACCGAGTGGCAAAGCCATGACAGCCCTTACGATGATTGGGTGGCCTCTGGCACGCCCCTGCCCGCACAGGCCGAGCTTGGGCGGCAACTTTTCTTCGGTAAGGCCAATTGCAGCAGGTGCCATAACGGCCCGCTTCTGACAGATCACGACTTTCACGCCATGGGGCTGCCCGCCTTTGGCCCCGGCCGCACCCGGCGGTTTGATCCGATGCCGCGTGACGTGGGCCGCATGGGCAAGACGGACGCGCTGGAAGATGCCTACCGGTTCCGCACGCCCTCGCTGCGCAATGTCGCGCTGACCGCGCCATACGGGCATAATGGCGCCTATCCCACTCTGGCCGATATGATCCGGCACATGGCAGATCCTGTCAGTGCGCGGTCTGCCTGGACCCCGACGATGGCCCGCCTGCCCGCTGCGCCCTGGCTTGAGGCGTCCGACTTTGTGATCCGGGCGGACCGGCTTGAAATGGCCCGTCAGACTCGCATGCTTGATGCAGAGCCCGTGATACTGACAGATGAAGAGGTCGCGCAGATCGAGGCGTTCCTGCACGCGCTGACCGGCCGAACCGCCATGACGCGGCCTTTGGGGCGGCCTGATCGCGTGCCAAGCGGGTTGCCGGTTGACTGAAGGCCACCGTCCTGCACCGCCCACATCCTGTCCAGCCGGGCATACGGCGTCAGCGGTTTTCCGCACCGCCCCGTGACCAGATCCGCGCAAAATTTGACCAATCGGAAAAATTTTCTTACACCTGCCGCACAAGGCGAGTAAACGCATCACGACTCTTGCGTAAGGACTACAGCGCCCTACACTTCGCCTATCAAAGGCCTCGCAACCAGAAGTCCTTTCTCGCCCCAACAATAGTGGAGAAAACCCTTGAGACATCATGCCAAACTGACGTTGTCCACCTTCCTGTGTTCTGCGCTGCTTTCAGGTGCCGCGCTGGCACAGGCAACCCACCCCGAGACCGGCGAACCGCTGGCCGAGGACCAGACCTTCACCTATCGCGTTCTGGACGAGCATAGCTCTGTCGACCCGCAGGTCGTCGAAGACACGATCGGTGCCGAGATCGTGCGCGACCTGTTTGAGGGACTGATGAACCAGGATGCCAAGGGCAACCTGATCCCCGGCGTCGCCACCAGCTATGATGTGTCTGACGACAAGATGACCTACACATTCCACCTGCGCGACAATGCCAAGTGGTCGAACGGCGATCCGGTGACCGCAGGCGATTTCGTCTTTGCATGGCGCCGCGCCGCCTCGCCCGAACTGGCCTCTCCCTATCAATGGTATGTCAAGCTGATGTCGCTGGAAAACGCGTCAGAGGTCGTGGCCGGGGACATGCCCCCCGAAGAGCTGGGCGTGACGGCCATCGACGATCACACGCTCGAGGTGCGCCTGTCAGCGCCGCTCAGCTATTTCCCGCAGATGACCACACATGCCACCACCTTCCCGGCGCCGCAGAAGGTGGTCGAGGAATTTGGAGAGGACTGGACCAAGCCCGAAAACATCGTATCCAACGGCGCCTATGTCCTGACAGAGCACCTGCCCAACGAACGCTCTGTGCGTGAACGCAACGAGATGTACTGGGACAACGAGAACACGATTATCGACAAGACCGTTGCGCTGGTCATCAACGATGAAAACGTAGCCCTCACCCGGTTCATGGCCGGAGAGCTGGACCGCACCGAAGTGCCCGCCGGTCAGTTCCCCCGCCTTAAGAAGGAACACCCGGAAAAGGCGGTCAGTTTCCCGCAGCTCTGCAACTATTACTACACGTTCAATCAGAGCGATTCCGGCCCCGAGGCGTTCAAGGATGTCCGCGTCCGTCAGGCGCTGTCGCTGGCCGTGGATCGCAAGATCATCACGGAAAATATCAAGGCGGGCGGCGAGCCTGAGGCCTACACGTTCACGCCCGAAGCCGTCGCAGGCTTTACCCCGCCCGAGACTGAAATGGCCAAGATGACCCAGGCCGAGCGCGACGCAAAGGCCAAGGAATTGCTGGCAGAGGCGGGCTATGGCCCCGACAATCCGCTGACCTTTGACATGATCTACAACACGTCCGAAAGCCACGAGAAGATCGCCGTGGTCCTGACCCAGATGTGGAAGCAGAAGCTGGGCGTACAGGCCAACCTTGCCAATATGGAGTGGAAAGTATTTCTCGAGACGCGCGGCAATCAGGATTTCGATCTGGCCCGCGGCGCATGGTGTGGCGACTATAACGAAGCGTCGACCTTCCTTGATCTGCTGGACAGCGAATCCGGCTACAACGACGGCAAATACAGCAACCCGCGTGTCGACGAGCTTTTGGTTCAGGCGAAATCTGCCGATGATTCCGCGCCGATCTATACCGAGATTGAGCAGATCCTCGCCGAAGAAATGCCCGTGATCCCGATCTACCACTATGCGGGCGTTTATATGATGGACAGCGACGTGGGCAACTGGCCCGTCGAGAACGTCGAACAGAACTGGTACTCCAAGGATCTTTACAAGATCGCAGAGTAACCTGATGCGCCCCGTGCCCCGGCCCTGAGCCGGGGCCTCCTGCCAGCGCGCGTGTCGCAGGTAGAGGCCCCGGATCAAGTCCGGGGCACGGGTTTCTCAAATTTCGGACATCCCAACCATGCTTTCCTATGTCATCCGGCGGCTGTTGATCGCCGTGCCGACCATCATGCTGCTTGTCATCGCCGCCTTCTTCATGATGCATGTTGCCCCCGGTGGTCCGTTCACTTCGGAACGGCCCCTGCCGCCCGAGGTGCTGGCCAATATCGAAGCGCGCTACGGGCTGGATCAGCCGCTGTGGAAACAGCTCTGGGACTATTTCACCAATATCTTCCTGCATTTCGATTTCGGACCGTCCTTCCGCTACAAGGATCGAGACGTGAACGACATCATCGCGCAAGGGTTTCCGATCTCGCTGACCTACGGCTCTCTGGCCTTTCTGGCCGCATCACTTGTCGGCATCACGCTGGGGATTGCGGCGGCGATCCGCCACAACACCTGGCTGGATTATTTTGCGGTCAGTCTGGGTATTGCCGCACAGGCGCTGCCGAACTTCATCATGGGACCGATCCTGATCCTGACCTTCACACTCTGGCTTGGCTGGCTTCCCGGTGGCGGCTGGAATGGCGGCCAATGGCCTTACCTCATCATGCCGGTGATCGCTTTGTCGACCTCCTACATGGGCAACATCGCGCGGATCACCCGGTCCTCGATGCTGGAAGTGATGAACTCCAATTTCATCCGCACAGCCCGCGCCAAGGGCCTGCCCGAACGCGCCATCATCTGGCGCCATGCGATGAAACCGACGCTGCTGCCGGTGGTCTCCTACCTAGGCCCAGTCTTCGTCTACGTCCTGACCGGATCGGTCTTCGTGGATATCTACTTTTCGACCGGCGGGCTGGGGCAATCCTATGTCAGCTCTGCGCTCACCCGCGACTATGCCGTGCTCCTGGGGATCACCATCCTCTACGGCGCGCTGACTGTCGTGGTGAACCTTCTCACCGACCTCGCCTATGCGTGGTTCGATCCCAAGATCCGCTATTAAGGAGGCAGCGCATGTTCGGAAAATCGAAAAAAGCCGAGGCGCTCGCCGCCGATATCACCGATTTCACCGCCGTGCGCGGGCGATCGCTGTGGAATGATGCCCTGCGCCGGTTTCTGCGCAACAAGGCCGCAATGGCGAGCGTTTTCGTCTTGGGGCTTATCGTGCTCTTCGTTCTTTTCGGGCCGCTCTTCGCGGTCTGGAGCAATGAGGAGATCGACTGGGTGGTCATGGGCGATGTGCTGGCACTCGGCGCGCCTTCGCTGGAATCAGGCCACTATTTCGGCGCCGACGATCTGGGACGCGATCTTTATTCCCGCACCATCCAGGCCACCCGCACCTCGTTGCTGGTGGGGTTGATCGGCGCAGGAATGGCGCTGATCGTGGGCACGGCCTGGGGTGTCATCGCGGGCTATTTTGGCGGCAAGCTGGACAGTGTGATGATGCGCTTTGTCGACATCCTGCTGGCGATCCCGCTGACGCTTATCCTCATCCTGATCCTCGTGATCGCCGGGCGCAGCTTCGTGACACTGTTCATCGCCCTAGGCGCGGTCAGTTGGCTGACGATGAGCCGGATCGTCCGCGGCCAGACGCTCGCCCTGAAGACCCGCGAATTCATCGAGGCCGCGCGCGCAGGTGGCGTATCGGAGACGGCGATTATCTTCCGCCACGTTCTGCCCAACCTGATGGGTGTGGTGATCGTCTATGCATCGCTGCTGGTGCCCGAGATGATCCTTGCGGAATCCTTCATCTCGTTCCTTGGTCTGGGCATTTCCGAACCCAACACCTCGCTCGGCCGGCTGATCGCCGAAGGGGCAGGAACGATGGCCTACGGCACGCTCTGGCAACTGCTTTACCCGCTCTTCTTTTACGTCACCATCATCATCACGATGTTCTTCATCGGCGATGGCCTGCGTGACGCGCTTGACCCGAAGGATCACTGACATGACCGTTCTTTCCGTCACCGATCTGAGAGTGGGCTTCGACACGCCGGACGGGCATGTCGAGGCCGTAAGGGGCGTTTCATTCGACGTCGCAGCAGGGGAATGTCTGGGTATCGTCGGCGAAAGCGGTTCCGGCAAAAGCCAGAGCTTCATGGCTGCGATGGGGCTGCTGCCTCCCAACGGGCGCGCGTCCGGCTCTGTCACGCTGGGTGGCCGCGAGATCCTGAACCTGTCGCCGGGGCGGCTGAACCGCATTCGCGGCGCCGATGTGGGCATGATCTTTCAGGACCCGCTGACCGCGCTGACGCCCCATATGAAGGTGGGCGAGCAGATGGCGGAGGTGCTGAAAGTGCATCGCGGCATGTCGCGCAGCGCCGCCCGCAAACATTGCCTTGACTGGCTGGACCGCGTGCGCATCCCCGAGGCCGCGCGACGGCTGGACCAGTACCCGCATGAACTGTCAGGGGGCATGCGTCAGCGTGTGATGATCGCGCAGGCGATGCTGTGCGAACCCAAGCTGCTGATCGCGGACGAACCCACGACGGCGCTGGATGTCACGGTGCAGGCTGATGTGCTGGACCTGATGGCAGGTTTGCAGAACGATCTGCAGACCGCAATCGCCCTGATCACCCATGACATGGGCGTCGTGGCGCGGATGTGCGACCGGGTGAAGGTGATGCGCCTTGGTGCCTTTGTCGAAGAAGGTCCGGTGGAGCAGGTCTTTTCCACGCCGAAACACGACTACACCCGGAAACTGCTGGATGCGATGCCCCGCATCGACAAGGGCGAGGCACCCGAGGCGGCGGCCGCTTCTGAAACCCTGCTGAAGGTCGATGACCTCAAGGTGCATTTCCCGATTCAGGTGAAAGGCGGGCTTTTTGGCCGCAAGGTTCCGCTGAAGGCCGTGAATGGCGTCAGCTTCAGCCTGCGGGCAGGCGAGACGCTGGGCATCGTCGGCGAGTCCGGCTGCGGCAAATCCACCCTTGCCCGCGCGGTGCTGCGCCTGATCGAACCCTCTGCAGGCAGCGTCAGCTGGCTGGGCACGCCGCTGACGGATCTGGACCGCGCAGGCATGAAGCGCGAGCGCAAGGATCTGCAAATCGTCTTTCAGGACCCGCTGGCCAGCCTTGATCCGCGCATGACAATCGCAGATTCCATCGCCGAGCCGCTGCGCACATACCGCCCCGACCTGACCAAACGCGAACGCCGCGCAGAGGTGCAGGCGATGATGGAACGCGTGGGGCTGGAGGCGGCGATGTATAACCGCTACCCGCACGAGCTGTCTGGCGGGCAGAACCAGCGTGTCGGCATCGCCCGCGCCATGATCAACAAGCCGCGCCTGATCATCTGTGACGAGGCGGTGAGCGCGCTGGACGTGTCCATTCAGGCGCAGATCGTGCAATTGCTCCGCGATCTTCAGGATGAATTCGGCATGTCGATGCTGTTCATCAGCCATGATTTGTCCGTGGTCCGCGCGATTTCCAACCGGATCATGGTGCTTTACCTGGGCCGTATCGTGGAACTGGCCGATGCCGACACGATCTGCGCCCGCCCCCTGCACCCCTATACGCAATCGCTGATTTCCGCCGTGCCCATTCCAGACCCGGCGGTCGAACGGACCCGGCAAAGGATCCGCCTGCCCGGAGAGCTGCCCTCGCCATTGGACACACGCGCCGCGCTACGGTTTCTGCCGTCAAAGCTGGCGGCGGGCGAGGATGACTACGTACCGCAGCTTGACGAGGTATCCGAAGGGCATCTGGTGGCAGAGCATGACCCGCTTGACCAGATCATCGCGGGGACGGCCTGAACCAGCGATCAGTCGCGCGCGCAGCAATGATCCGGCTGCTTTGGATCAGTCCAAAGTACGCCGGAACCGCAACAGCGCGGCCCCGGCCAATAATGCCACGAAAAGAGCCAGCGCCCCGAAGGAGCCTGCCACCGTCACCGCATCTGCACCTTTCAGCATCACAGACCGGATTAGCCGCAGGAAATGCGTCAGCGGAAAGACCTCGCCCAGCATCTGCGCCCAGACCGGCATGCCGCGAAACGGGAACATGAAGCCTGACAGCATGAGCGACGGCAAGAAAAAGAAGAATGTCAGCTGCATGGCCTGCATCTGCGTCCGCGCGACAGTGGAAATCAGGTACCCAAGGATCACCAGCGCAAGGACGAATACAAAGACTCCGATCAGGATCAGCGGCAGCGATCCAACGAAGGGGATGTCAAACAGCGCCTTGGCGGCAAGCAGCACCACCACCACCTGCACCGCCCCGACCGCCAGATAGGGCATGACCTTGCCCAGCATGATCTCGAACGGGGTGGCGGGCATGGACAGAAGGTTCTCCATCGTGCCGCGCTCTGTCTCTCGCGTCAGCGCCATGGAGGTCATCATCACCATGGTCAGTTGCAGGATCACCCCCAAGAGGCCGGGCACGATGTTGTATTGCGTTATGCCTTCGGGGTTGTAGCGTCGATGCACGATCACACTCAGCTGTTTCGCCGCATTCAGCGCGTTTTGCGCTTCCTCCCCGGTCTCACGCGACAGCGCCTCGGCCGCGACCGTGCTGAGGGTGGAAATCGCGCCAGAGGCAACAGACGGGTCGGTGGCATCCGCCTCGATCAGGATGACCGGACTGTCGCCGCGCTCCACCCGGCGTCCGAAATCCGATGGCACGGTCACGACAAAGGCCACGTCGCCACGTGCGATCATCTCTTCCGCCTCGCCCGCCGTGGCCCCCACGGTCACGAAACGGTAGTAGCCTGTCAGCTCCAACGCGCTGACCATCGCGCGGGTGAACCGGTCCTGGGTCGGCGCGACAAGGGCCGCAGGCAGCTGCTTGGGGTCGGTGTTGATGGCATATCCGAACAGGATCAGCTGGAACAACGGGATGCCCAGCATCATCGCAAAGGTCAGCCGGTCGCGCCGCATCTGGATGGTTTCCTTGGTCAGCAGCGCCCATAGCCGCCCGAATGAGAAGAACCGGCTCATGTCACGTTGTCCCGTGCGTCGCCCATCAGGCGGATGAACACGTCCTCAAGGCTGGTCTCTGCCGGGGCCAATTGCGTGCCGGTCTGTGCCGCGACCCGTTCGGCACTGGCGCGCAGGGTCGCCCCGTTGGCGCCGACAAGGTGAAGCGTGTTGCCGAAGGGCGCAATCTGTTCGACACCCGGCGCGCCTTTCAGCAGGCGCGCGGCCTCGGCGCTGCGCGGACCTGTCAGGACCAGCGTGGTCAGGCCCGCGTTGCGCACGACCTCTTCCACCGTGCCTTGCGCGACCAGTTCGCCATAAGAGATATAGTTGATCCGGTGGCAGCGTTCTGCCTCGTCCATGTAATGGGTCGACACCAGCACTGTCAGCCCGTCCGCCGCCAGCCTGTGGATTTCGTCCCAGAATTCGCGCCGAGCCTTGGGGTCCACCCCGGCCGTGGGTTCATCCAGCAACAGCAGGTCAGGCCGGTGCATGATGCACGCCGCCAGCGCCAGCCGCTGTTTCCAGCCGCCCGACAGTGACCCCGCCAACTGATCCCGGCGCGAGCTTAGCCCCAGATCCTCCAGCGTGTCCCGGACAACACTGGCAACGGGGCGCATCCCGTATAGGCCCGCCACAAAGTGCAGGTTCTCGGCAATGGTCAGGTCTTCGTAAAACGAAAAGCGCTGCGTCATATACCCGACCCGGCGCTTGATCGCCCGGCCCTCACGCAGGATGTCGTGGCCCAGAACCGTACCTTCGCCCGCATCGGGCGTCAGAAGCCCGCACATCAGCCGGATCGTCGTGGTCTTGCCAGACCCGTTCGGGCCCAGAAATCCGGCAATCTCTCCGCGGGCGACATTTAGCGACACGTCCTTGACCACGGTCCTGTCGCCAAACCGCTTGGTCAGCCCCCGGACAGAGATAGCAGGCGCCGTCATTCGTCCGGCTCTGGCAGGGCGACGTCAACGATCTGGCCCGGTTTTAACGGCGATCCCGCGTCTGGCTGCGCCTCGATCAGGTAGACCAGCCGCTGCCGGTTCTCCAGCGAGTAGATCACCGGCGGGGTGAATTCGGCCTCGTCCGCAACATAGGTCACGCGGGCGCGGAGCCCCTCTGGGCAAGCGTCACACCGAACGTCAAGCATGCTGCCCACTGCGATCTGAGAGACGGCAATTTCCGGCACGTAGAGCCGTAGCTTCACCGCGCCGTCAGGCAACAAGGACACGACCGGGGCAGTCGGGCCTGCGATTTCTCCCGGAATGCGGATCACGTCAAAGACGGTGCCGGTTGCAGCGGCCAGCAGCGTGCGCTCTTCCAAATGCCAAAGGGCGCTGTCCCGCGCGGCGACCGCACCTGCAACGGTCGCCTCTGCGGCGGCAATCTCTTGCGGTCTGGCGGGCAAGCGCGCGACAGCCAGATCAGCCTCTGTCTGGGCCACCCGCGCATTTGCCACCTCGGCAGCCGTCACCGCATCATCGCGTTGCGCCGTGGTTGCGGCCCCGCGTGCAGCAAGGCTGCTAATCCTCTCTCTCGAACGTTCCGCCTCGGCCGCCTGCGCGCGAGCACTGGCGAGTGCGGCCTCGATCACCCGGATCTCCTCGGGGCGTTTGCCTTCGGTCAGATTGGCCAGTGCGGCTTTTGCGCGGGCGAGTGAGGCTTCGGCTTCGGCAAGCGCGATTTCGGCGTCACGCTGGGTGAGCCTTGCCAGAACATCGCCCTTCTCAACCCGGTCGCCGCGCGACACGCTCAGGCTTTCGATCTGCGCCACCGCGACAGGCGCGACCAAGGCAAATTCGCCCTCAACATAACCGGTAGCAAACGGCGACGGTGGGGCGCAGCTGCCCAGCAGGGCGCTGATGACAGGCAAGGCACAGAAGAACCCCATCATTCCCGCCCCCGCTCCAACGTCGCATGCAGTTGATTGACAAGGACATCGGCGATCCGCGCGGCCTCTGCCTCTGTCAGGTGATCCCAGCCCATGCGTTTCAGAACAAAGGGCTGGCCAATGCGGAAATAGACGATCTGCCCGACCAGGGCGAAGACAGCAATTTTCACCGCCTCGCTTTCGGCATCCCGCCCCGTGGCGGCGGCCCAAAGCGCGCAAAGCTCCGAGTGTTTCGGCCCGACGAACCGGCTGTAGATCAGGTCAGCGGCGGGTCCGTGGTCGCGGATTTCGCCCAGCAGGAATGCGACGATATCGGTCGCCGCAGGCGCCGCCGTGACAAAGCGGACAAGGTTGCGGATCATCGCTTCGATCATGGATGCGGCTTCCCGGGCCGTCAGCTCTGCGTGGTGGCGGGGTTTCCCTACGGTGGCGGCCATGCGGTCTGCCACTGCGCGACCGCATGCTTCATGCAGCCCGATCTTGCCGCCGAAGTGATAGGCGATCGACGCGACATTGGTGCCCGCACGCGCTGCGATCTGTCGGGTGGATGTCGCGGCAAATCCTTGCGCCCCAAAAAGGTGCAACCCAGCCGAAATGAGATTGTCGCGGGTTTTGTCCGAGGAGGACGACGAAGGTGAGTCGGGCGGTGCCATTCTGAAAGTTTAATCAATCGATTGATTGAATTCAATCACGCCTACCCCAAAACGACCGTGCCGCCACGGGCGAAACCCGCAGCGGCACTTGAGCAGACAGGATGGGGATCTGGCTGTCAGTTCAAACGGATCATTCCGCGGCCTTGACTGCCCCCGGGTTGTTCGGATGCGTTGTCCAGTTGGCGTAGTCTTTTTGCACCGTAAGGCCCGTGCGCGGATCGGTCTGGCCCGGCTGCATCTCGACCATGGTGATGCAATCCTCGACCGGGCAAACATTTACGCAAAGGTTGCAGGCCACGCATTCTTCGTCTTTGACGGTGAACACGCGATCATCCGACATGGCGATGGCCTGATGGCTGGTGTCTTCGCAGGCGGCAAAACACCGGCCACAGCTGATGCAAAGATCCTGATCGATCTGGGCCTTCGTGATGTAGTTGAGGTTGAGATGCTGCCAGTCGCTGAGATTGGGCACTGCGCGCCCCACCAGCTCTGACGTCGATGTCAGCCCCTTTTCGTCCATGAATTGCGACAGGCCAGAGATCATTTCCTGCACGATCTTGAATCCGTAGGTCATGGCGGCGGTGCAGACCTGCACGTTGCCCGCACCCAGCGCCATGAATTCTGCGGCATCTTTCCAAGTGGTGACGCCGCCTATGCCACTGATCGGCAGCCCGCGCATCTCGGGCGAGCGGGCAATCTCGGCCACCATGTTCAGCGCGATAGGCTTGACCGCCGGGCCGCAATAGCCGCCATGCGCGCCCTTGCCATCAATCGTCGGCTCGGGCGCGAATATGTCCAGATCAACGCCGGTGATCGAGTTGATCGTATTGATCAGGCTGACGGCATCCGCCCCCCCGGCATGAGCGGCAGCGGCGGGTTTACGGATATCGGTGATGTTGGGCGTCAGCTTCACGATGCAGGGCATGCGGGAATATTGCTTTACCCAGCGGGTCACCATCTCGATATATTCGGGGACCTGACCCACGGCAGAGCCCATCCCCCGCTCGCTCATCCCATGGGGGCAGCCGAAGTTAAGCTCCACCCCGTCGGCGCCGGTCTCTTCCACCAGCGGCAGGATCTTCTTCCACGCCTCTTCCTCGCAGGGTACCATAAGGGAGACGACAACCGCCCGGTCCGGGTAGTCTCGCTTCACGGCCTTGATCTCGCGCAGGTTGACCTCCAGCGGGCGGTCGGTGATCAGCTCGATATTGTTGAGACCCAGGAGCCGTCGCTCCGCCCCCCAGATCGCACCGTAGCGCGGACCGTTGACATTGACGACGGGCGGCCCCTCTTCTCCCAGCGTCTTCCAGACCACGCCGCCCCAGCCTGCCTCGAACGCACGGCGGACGTTGTATTCCTTGTCCGTGGGCGGCGCAGAGGCCAGCCAGAACGGGTTCGGGGATTTGATGCCTACGAAATCGGTCGTCAGATCGGCCATGTCACGTACGTCCTTTTCTTGTCCTCTCGCGCCCCGGGCTTGACCCGGGGCCTCTGGGTCGGCTGCCGCAAGGCCCCGGGTCAAGCCCGGGGCGGGCAGCCCTTATTTCATCAGCTGGGCATGAATATCTTCGGCGGCGTCTCTTCCCTCTGCCACGGCCGTCACGGTCAGATCATCCCCTCCCGCTGCACAGTCGCCGCCAGCCCAGACGCCCGCAACGCTGGTTCGCCCGGCACCGGTAATGGCGATCTTGCGGCCATCCAGTTCCGGCAGGCCATCGCCGTTAAGTGTCTGTCCAATGGCACGGAAAAGCTGATCGGCGGGCAGACGAAAAGTCTGGCCCGTCGGGGTCAGCGCGTCATCGGTGAACGCGAATTCGACCTCGCGGACGGACCCGTTGCCATGTACCGCAACCGGTTGCGCATTGGTGATGATCCGCACTCCGCGAGAAGCGGCCAGATCCTGTTCGAACGCGCTGGCGCCCATACGATCCTTGCCGCGGCGATAGACGATGGTGACGTTGAGAGCGCCCAGAAGCTTTGCCTGTACTGCCGCATCCACCGCCGTCATGCCCCCGCCAATCACGACAACATCTCGCCCGACAGGCAGCGCCGTCAGATCCGTGGCCTGACGCAGATCGGCAATGAAGTCGACGGCGTCGCGCACCCCGTCTTTTTCGTCGCCGGTCACGCCGAGAGAATTCACGCCACCAAGGCCTACCCCCAGGAACACGGCGTCAAATTCTGAGCGTAAAGCCTCCAAGGCCAGTTCCCGGCCCAGGGCCTTGCCATTCTCCAGGGTGATGCCACCAATCTTGAGCAGCCAATCGACCTCTGCCTGGGCAAACCCGTCGACGCTCTTGTAAGCCGCGATGCCATATTCGTTCAGTCCCCCGGCCTTGGACCGCGCATCGTAAAGCACGACATCATGGCCTTTCATCGCCAACCGGTGCGCGCAGGCCAACCCGGCGGGCCCTGCCCCGACGACGGCAATGCGCTTGCCGGTGGAGGCCGCCCGGCTGAACGGATGCACATCCGCCGCCATCAGCGTATCTGTCGCAAAGCGTTGCAGCTGCCCGATCAGGACCGGCTTGCCTTCTGCCGTCTCGCGGACACAGACCTCTTCACACAGGGTTTCCGTCGGGCAGACGCGGGCACACATCCCACCAAGGATATTTTGCGACAGGATGGTACGCGCCGCGGCCTCTGGCGTGCCGGTTGCGATCTGTCGAATGAAAAGCGGAATGTCGATATCAGTGGGACAGGCCACGGTGCAGGGCGCATCGTGGCAGAAGTAGCAACGGTCGGCTGCGACAAGCGCCTCATGCTCTGTCAGAGGCGGATGGAGATCGTCGAAAGCTTCGGCCAGTTGCCCGGCACTGCGCCGCCCTGCAACAATCCCTTCACTTAACATTTTCGGGTCCATTCCATCCCTCCGCGTCCAATAGGTTCAGGAAAGGCTCTCACAGGTTTATTTTTTTATCAACTGGTAAAATTTGGGCAGTTTGGAAACGCCGCTTACGCTGCGTCGCAGAATTTCTGCAGACCCATCGCCCAAAACATTAGCGAAAACATAACGAAACCCTTGCACTAAACGGAATGCCGCTATGCAGCATTGTGCATAGGCAACGCGGCACCCAAGGCCTATCTTCAGTCTCAACAGCAAGATGATCTGTAAGGAAACAACATCATGGCACATACCGCCACCTACGCAGCCACAGGCTCGCAAGGCAAAACTCACGGCTTTCTGGCCTTCCTCGGCCGTATCGGCACAGCGCTGATCGAAGCATCGTCGCACAACCGCCGCCTCGAAAAGGTCGAGCGTTTGCAAGCGATGTCAGACGAGCAGCTTGAAAAGCTGGGCATCCCGCGTGATCGGATCGTGCAGCACGTTTTTGCCGACCTGTACCACATCTAAGACCCTGGGCGTTCAGCCCGGCGCAGGCAATCCCTTGCGCAAGGCGTCAAACGCCCGAAGTTCCGCGATGAGGCCGGACATCTGATCCACAGGGATCATGTTCGGCCCGTCGCTGGGTGCATTATCGGGGTCTTCATGGGTCTCGATGAACAGTGCAGACACCCCGACGGCACAAGCTGCCCGCGCCAGAACCGGCGCAAATTCACGCTGACCCCCGCTGGATGTTCCCTGCCCGCCGGGCTGCTGCACGGAATGCGTGGCATCGAACACGACGGGATAACCCGTCTGGCCCATCGTCGGCAGGCCCCGGAAATCCGTGACAAGCGTGTTATATCCGAAACTGGTGCCGCGCTCGCAAAGCAGGATGTTTTCATTTCCCGTGCTGGCGATCTTGGCGGCGACATTTCCCATGTCCCAGGGTGCCAGAAACTGCCCTTTCTTCACGTTGATCACCTTGCCGGTCTCGCCGGCGGCCAGCAGCAGATCGGTCTGTCGGCACAGGAAGGCCGGGATTTGCAAGATATCGCAGGTTTCGGCAGCGGGCGCACAATGGCCGGGTTCGTGCACATCCGTAAGGACCGGGCAGCCGAACTCTTCTGCGATACGACCGAGGATCTCCAGCCCCTTTTCCATGCCCAGGCCGCGCTTGGTGCCGATGGAGGACCGGTTGGCCTTGTCATAGCTGGCCTTGAAGACAAACTTCGTGCCGGTCGGCGCGCAGGCCTCGGCAATGCGGCCTGCCATCATCCGGGCATGGTCCAGACTTTCAAGCTGGCACGGCCCGGTGATCAGCATGAAGGGGGCGTTGCCGCCCACCTCTATATCGCCGACCTTTACCGTGCGTCCATCCATCGGGGTCATGCCAGCGTCCTCAATACAGCTTCAATACGGTCGATATCGGTGGGGTTGTTCAGCTCCCAGAAGACCCGGCCACGCCCATCGACCTCGACGCAGCGGATCTGGTGGCCGTTTTCCAGAAAACGGAGCTGTTCCAGCCCCTCGACGCCTTCCAGCGGGCCTTGCGGCCAGCTGCCATAGGCGGTGAGCGCGTCGGGCGTGTATGCGTAAACGCCGACATGGTGGAACACCGGCAAGGGACCATCGGGCAGCTTCTCAGGGTCAAGATACGGCACGATCTCTTTCGAAAAGTAGAGCGCATTCATATGCTTGTCGAAGACCGCCGTGGTGCCGCCCACGCGGTCATTCTTTCGGTCCTCGGTGAAATGGCCATAGGTCTCGCGGTCAAGCCGCAAGACGGGTGTCGCCATGCCAACTGCCGGATCGCGGCGCATCTCTTCGATCAGGGCCTCGACGAACCAGGGCGGCGTCAGGGGCGCGTCGCCTTGCAGGTTCACGATGATGTCGGCGTTCAGCGTGGCCCGCGCAAGCGCGTCGGCGCAGCGGGCGGTGCCGTTTTCGCATTGATCGGACGTCATGATCACGCTGGCACCAAACGCCTTTGCGGCATCGGCTATCCGGTCGTCATCGGTGACCACATGCACCGCATCGACGCCCGGAACCTGACAGGCCGCTTCCCAGCTCATGCGGATCAGGGATTTGCGGCTGCCATCGGGCTGGCGCAGTTCGGCCAATGGCTTGCCCGGATAGCGCTGCGAGGCGTAGCGGGCGGGGATCAGGATGACCGCGCTCATGCCACACCGGCGCGCAGAAGGTCGTGAATATGCAGGATGCCCAAGGGTTCTTTATCCTCCGAGACGACAACAAGCGCGCCGATCTTGCGCTCGTTCAAGGTTTTCAGCGCGACCGCGGCCAGACAATCTGGCGCCACGGTCACAGGATCGGGGGTGGCGACCTGTCCCGCCGTGCGGCTCATCAGGTCGGCCATGTTACGGCGCAGGTCACCGTCGGAGACAACGCCCGCCAGCCTGCCATCTTTGACCACTGCGGCAATGCCGAACCCTTTTGAGGTCATTTGCAGCAAGGTCTCGCTCATATCCGCATCGGCGGAAACAAGCGGCAGTTCGTCACCGCCATGCATGAAATCCGCGACGCTCGCCATTTGCGCGCCCAGCTTGCCACCGGGGTGAAAGACGTGAAAATTCTCGGCCTGAAAGCCGCGATCTTCCATCAAAGCCACCGCAAGCGCATCCCCGAGGGCGAGCATCATCGTGGTCGATGTGGTGGGTGCCATGCCAATGGCGCAGGCCTCTGGCGCGGCTGGCAGGGTCAGACGCAGATCGGCCGCTCGCATCAGGGTGCTGTTTTCGCGGCTGGAAATCCCGATCAGCGGGATACCGAAACGCCGCGTATGGGCCACGATATCGCCCAGTTCGGTCGTCTCACCGCTGTTGGAGAGCAGCACACAAATGTCATCGGTGGTCAGCATCCCCAGATCGCCATGGCTCGCCTCGGATGCATGCACGAATTGCGCGGGCGTCCCGGTAGAGGCCAGCGTCGCCGCGATCTTGTTGCCGATATGGCCGGACTTGCCGATGCCCGACAACACGACGCGCCCCTTGGCGCCAAGGATCATTGCGACGGCTGCGGGAAAATCTGCGGGCAGTGCTTCGGCCAAAGTCGCCAGCGCGGCGGCTTCGATGCGCAGGACACGCTGGCCCGTCTTCACGATGGTCTCGGCTGGCGCCACGTTTCCACCTCTTGCCTTGTGGTTCCCGCTAATGCGATGCCCGCGCCGCGTTTGCAAGACCCGCGACGCAAGGCCAGTGCTCCCGGCCCCTGCAACTTCTGCCTACATAGCGCAAATTTCCGGGCGCGCCCATGCCGATCCGTGCCGCTGGCAGGGCGTATGTTTTCCACGCGCGGGGTTGCGGCTTTTGCCTCGCCAGCTCGCAAAAACCGCCGCGATACAGCAAACCCGGCCCGGGTCGGCAAGTTCCGGCAAGTTAACGCCTGTTCAGAGGGTACTGGCCCTTTCGCTGCCGCGCTTCCGCGCCTATAAGGACATCCGGCCTGCATCGGAAGAGTCGCGGGCCCAACTTCATTGCTTGAGGCACGACACAGAATGCTTGGACTGGACAAACTGATGGGCATGTTCTCATCAGACATGGCAATCGACCTTGGAACCGCGAATACGCTGGTTTACGTCAAGGGTCGCGGCGTGATCCTCTCGGAACCGTCAGTTGTCGCCTATCACGTCAAGGATGGCGTGAAAAAAGTGCTGGCCGTCGGTGAAGATGCCAAGCTGATGCTGGGCCGCACCCCCGGCAGCATCGAAGCGATCCGGCCGATGCGCGAAGGCGTTATCGCCGATTTCGATGTCGCCGAGGAAATGATCAAGCATTTCATCCGCAAAGTGCATAAACGTTCGACCTTCTCCAAGCCCAAGATCATCGTTTGCGTGCCGCATGGCGCCACCCCGGTGGAAAAGCGCGCGATTCGCCAGTCGGTTCTGTCGGCAGGCGCCCGCAAGGCGGGTCTGATCGCGGAACCCATCGCCGCTGCCATCGGTGCCGGCATGCCGATCACCGATCCGACCGGCAACATGGTCGTGGATATCGGCGGCGGTACGGTCGAGGTTGCGGTTCTCAGCCTTGGGGACATCGTCTATGCGCGCTCTGTCCGCGTCGGCGGCGACCGTATGGACGAGGCGATCATCAACTACCTGCGCCGCCAGCAGAACCTGCTGGTTGGCGAATCGACGGCTGAACGCATCAAGACCTCCATCGGCACCGCGCGGATGCCCGATGACGGGCGCGGTGCGTCGATGCTGATCCGCGGGCGTGACCTGCTCAACGGTGTGCCCAAGGAAACAGAGATCAGCCAGGCGCAAGTCGCCGAGGCGCTGTCCGAACCCGTGCAGCAGATCTGCGAGGCCGTGATGACCGCGCTCGAAGCCACGCCGCCGGATCTGGCGGCGGATATCGTCGACCGCGGCGTCATGCTGACCGGTGGTGGCGCTCTGCTTGGCGATCTGGATCTGGCGCTGCGCGAACAGACCGGGCTTGCCGTTTCCATCGCCGACGAGCCGCTGAACTGCGTCGCCATGGGCACCGGCAAGGCGCTGGAATACGAAAAACAGCTGCGCCACGCGATTGACTACGACAGTTAAGCTGCCCACCTTTGTCGTAAAGGGGGTCCTTTGGCCAGAGATCGTTCACAAAGCGAAGACTACACAGGCCCGTTGCGACGGCTGCTGGTGTCTGTGCTGGTGCTGTGTCTGATCGGGCTGTTTCTGGTCTGGCGGATCGACAGCCCGCGCGTCGAGAGGTTTCGCGCACAGGTCATCGACAGGGTGATGCCGGGTTTTGAATGGGTGATGGTGCCGGTGACGGCCACGGTCCACCTGATCCGCGACTTCCAGAGCTACCAGAGCATCTACGAACAGAATCAGGAACTGCGCCGCGAATTGCAGCAGATGAAGTCGTGGAAAGAGGCCGCTCTGCAGCTGGAGCAGGAAAATGCCCGGTTGCTCGACCTTAACAATGTGCGGCTTGATCCAAGGCTGACCTTCGTGACGGGCGTGGTTCTGGCCGATAGCGGTTCGCCCTTTCGCCAATCGGTCCTTCTGAATGTCGGGGCGCGCGACGGGATCGTGGATGGCTGGGCGACTATGGACGGCATCGGCCTTGTCGGACGGATTTCCGGCGTGGGCGAGAATACCAGCCGGGTGATCCTGCTGACCGATGCCTCCAGCCGCATCCCTGCGACGATCCAGCCTTCGGGCCAGCGGGCGCTGATTGTTGGCGATAACTCTGCCGCCCCGCCTGTCGATTTTCTGGAAGACCCCGATCAGGTGCGCCCCGGCGACCGGATCGTGACCAGCGGCGACGGCGAGGTCTTCCCGCCGGGCCTGCTGATCGGTCAGGTTGCACAAGACCCGGGCGGACGTTTCCGCGCACGGCTCGCCGCCGATTACGAACGGCTCGAATTCCTGCGCGTATTGCGGGACCACGGCAGCCGCAGGGTTGAAAGCCCCAGCGCATTGATCGCCCCGCTGACGCTGCCCGACGAGGTGCTGCCGCCCGAAGAACAGGCCGCCGATCCCGTCACGGAAGTCGAGGATGGCAATGGTTGATCAAAGCCCATCCAGATTGTGGACGATGCGCGCGGCCTATGTGGCGCTGTGCCTCGTGGTGATCTTCTTTCACCTGTTGCCGCTGGAAACCATGCCGCGCCGATGGGCCGCGCCTGACTTCATGGTTGCACTCAGCGTGGTTTGGGCAATCCGACGCCCTGAATACGTGCCAGCCCTATCTGTCGCGGCGGTGATGCTGCTGGCGGATCTGATGTTTCAACGTCCTCCAGGACTTTGGGCCGCGTTGATCGTGATCACTGTCGAATGGCTGAAACGACGCCAGCGTCGCCACCGCGACACGTCTTTCGCTATGGAATGGCTTACGGTAGTATCCGCGCTGACGCTTGCAACGCTTGCCAACCGGTTGGTCTTGCTGTCGGTCATGTACGCGCCTGGATCGTTGTACCTGGCATTGATGCAGCTGGCGATGACAGCCTTTGCCTATCCGGTGGTGGTAATGCTTTCGCGGCTGCTGCTAGGGGTGCGCCACGCCGCCCCCGGCGAAGTAGACACTCTGGGACGCAAGATATGAGACGCTCGCCAAAGGATACCGTCGACAGCTATCGCCGCATATCGCGGCGCGGGCTGATCCTTGGCGGCATGCAGTTGGGGTTTGTCGGATTGCTTGGCCTGCGCATGCGGTACATGCAGGTCGAACAGGCCGATGAGTTCCGCCTTCTTGCCGAAGAGAACCGCGTCAATATCCGGCTGATCCCGCCCGCGCGCGGCCAGATCTTTGACCGCAACGGTGCTGTTATTGCCGAAAACGCGCCGTCCTACCGCATCACGATGGTGCGCGAGGATGCAGGCAATGTCGAAGAGGTGATCGAGCGTCTGTCGGCTCTGGTCAGGCTGGACGAGGACGAGTTGAGCCGCGCCATGGCCGAGATGGACCGCTCCGCGCCGTTCTTGCCGATCACCATCGCCGACCGCGTCAGTTGGGACGATATCAGCCGCGTGGCCGTCAACGCCCCCGCCCTGCCCGGCATCACGCCCGAGGTTGGCCTGTCGCGGCATTACCCGATGGGATCTGATTTTGCGCATGTGGCGGGCTATGTCGGCCCCGTCTCTGAACGTGATCTGGCGCGCTATGAAGACCCTGAACCATTGCTGCGCATCCCGCGCTTCCAGATCGGCAAGGTCGGGGTGGAGGCGAAATACGAAGAGGCCCTGCGTGGCAAGGCCGGCGCGAAACGGGTCGAAGTCAACGCTGTTGGCCGTGTAATGCGCGAACTTGGCCGCCGCGAGGGCGAAGCGGGCGCCGACCTTCAACTGACCGTCGACAATGGCCTTCAGAACTACATTCAGGCCCGGCTTGGCCCCGAAAGCGCCTCTGTCGTGGTGATGGATCTGACCGAAGGCGACGTTCTGGCCATCGCCTCGTCGCCGTCTTATGACCCCAACAAATTCGTGCGCGGTATCTCTTTTGATGACTACGCGATCCTGCGCGACAACACGCATCGCCCTCTGGCGTCCAAGACCGTGCAGGATGCCTATCCGCCCGGCTCTACCTTCAAGATGGTGACGGCGCTGGCGGCGCTGGATGCGGGTGTGATCTCGCCCGAGGAAACTGTCTGGTGCCCCGGCCACCTTGAAGTTGGCGGGCGCAAATTCCACTGCTGGAAGCGTCGGGGCCATGGTCACATGAACCTCGAAACCTCGCTGCGCGAAAGCTGTGACGTCTACTACTATGACCTGTCGCTGAAGGTCGGGATCGAGAAAATCACCGAAACGGCGCTGCGCCTCGGGCTGGGTGCCTCGCACGATATTCCGATGTCCGCCGTCACCGAGGGGCTGACCCCGACCAAGGCGTGGAAAGAACGCGAACGCGGGTCGTCCTGGGTGATCGGGGACACGGTCAACGCCTCCATCGGGCAGGGATTCGTGCTGACCTCGCCGCTGCAACTGGCGGTGATGACGGCGCGGCTGGCCACGGGCCGCAAAGTGACGCCCCGGCTGGTGAAATCGATCGAGGGCGTCGAAACCCAAAGCCAGGTCGGCGAAAGCCTTGGCTTCAACGAGAACCACCTGCGCTGGATCCGCAAGGCGATGTTCGCGGTCTCGAACAACAAGCGCGGCACCGCCTACAGCCAGCGCATCGCCGAAGAGGCGTTTCGCATGGCGGGCAAGACCGGCACCAGCCAGGTCCGAAACATTACGGCCGCCGAACGCGCCCGAGGCGTGACCAGCAACGATGACCTTCCGTGGGAGCGGCGCGACCACGGCCTGTTCGTGGCCTTCGCACCCTACGAGGCACCCAAAATCGCCGTCTCCGTGGTTGTCGAACATGGCGGTGGCTCTGGCGCGGCCACGCCGATTGCGCGGGACGTGGCACTTCAGGCACTTTACGGCGGCGACCCGCCGCTCAGTGCCTATCCCAGCAAGGATCGCAGCCGCATCAAGGCACAACAGGAACGGTTGGAACGCGAACGCCGCCTGCCCGAAAGCGATGGGCGCAGCCGGGCATGAGTTATCTTGAATATACCGTCAAGGCCGTCCCGTCGGGGCTGCGCAAGGTGCTTTACCTCAACTGGCCCCTCGCACTCCTACTGACGGCGGTGGCCAGCATCGGGTTCTTGATGCTCTACTCCGTCGCGGGCGGGTCATTCTCTCCCTGGGCCGAACCGCAGATGAAGCGCTATGCCCTTGGGTTTGTCGCGATGTTCCTCGTGGCGCTTGTGCCGATCTGGTTCTGGCGCAACATGGCCGCGCTCGCCTATCTGGTCTCGATCATGCTGCTGGTCTTCGTGGAACTGTTCGGCACGGTCGGCATGGGCGCACAGCGCTGGATCGATCTTGGCTTCATGCGGCTGCAACCTTCAGAGCTGACGAAGATCACCCTCGTTATGTTCCTTGCCGCCTATTACGACTGGCTGCCGATGCGTAATACGTCGAGACCGCTCTGGGTGCTGCCGCCGATCCTGATCATCCTTCTGCCAACCGCCATGGTGCTCAAACAGCCAGACCTTGGCACTGCGATCCTGCTCGTCACCGCAGGCGGGCTGATGATGTTTCTTGCCGGTGTCCACTGGGCCTATTTCGCCGTGGTGCTCGCCCTTGCGGGGGGCACGATCGCTGCGGTTTTCCAAAGCCGCGGCACGGACTGGCAACTGCTCAAGGATTACCAGTTCCGCCGTATCGATACGTTCCTCGATCCGTCCACCGATCCGCTTGGCGCCGGGTATCACATCACGCAGGCCAAGATCGCGATGGGGTCCGGCGGCTGGACGGGCCGCGGCTTCATGCAGGGCACGCAATCACGGCTGAACTTTCTGCCTGAAAAGCATACCGACTTCATCTTCAACACGTTGGCCGAGGAATTCGGCTTTATCGGCGGGTTTTCTTTGCTGGCGCTCTATGTGCTGATCCTGATCTTCTGCATCATTTCCGCCCTTCAGAACCGCGACAGGTTCTCCTCGCTCCTCACCCTTGGGGTCGGGCTGACGTTTTTCCTGTTCTTTGCCGTCAACATGTCGATGGTGATGGGGCTGGCCCCCGTGGTCGGTGTCCCGCTGCCGCTTGTCAGCTATGGCGGCTCGGCGATGCTGGTCTTGATGATCGCCTTCGGCCTGGTGCAAAGCGCCCATATCCACCGACCACGTTAAGGGAACTCCATGAGCGTCAACATACTTTTCGCCGCCGATCAGGCGGACTGGCCCGATTACGAGATTCCTCTGCGTGAGGCGCTGACAACCGAAGGGCTGGAGTTTGACCTGCGAACCACGTTCGACCCACAGGTGGTGGATTACATCGTCTACGCGCCCAGCAGCGACGTGCAGGATTTCACGCCCTACACGCGGCTGAAGGCCGTCCTGAACCTCTGGGCCGGCGTCGAAGGCGTCGCTGGCAACCAGACGCTCAATGTTCCGCTTGCGCGCATGGTGGACCACGGATTGACGCAAGGCATGGTCGAATGGGTCACAGGCCACGTTTTGCGGCACCATCTGGGCATGGATGCGCATATCGTGAACCCCGCGCATGAATGGGCTCTCGGTGCGCCCCCTCTGGCAGAGGACCGCCCGGTCACCATTCTGGGCTACGGCGCCCTTGGCACCGCCTGCGGCGAGGCGCTTCGGACCCTTGGCTTTCCTGTGACGGGTTGGAGCCGACGGCCCGGCGACACGCCCGGCATCAATCGTCTGCACGGGTCCGACGGTTTCACAAAGGCGCTTGAGACAGCGGCGATCCTCGTTCTGCTCCTTCCACTGACCATTGATACGGAAAATCTGATCGACGCGGACGCGCTCGCACGGCTTCCCAAAGGGGCCGTCATCATCAACCCCGGACGCGGTGGCCTGATTGACGACGCGGCGCTGATCGCGGCGCTTGATGAGGGCCATATCTCACATGCCACGCTTGACGTTTTCCGCGTAGAGCCGTTGCCCGCCGATGACCCCTACTGGGCACACCCCAAGGTAACGGTCACGCCCCATATCGCGTCAGAAACACGGCCCAAGACCGCCGCCCGCACCATCGCACAGAACATCCGGCGGGCCGAGGACGGCCTGCCGCTCAATCACCTTGTAGACCGGGACCGCGGCTACTGATAAAGCGCCCTCAACCAGCGCAGGAGACCACCATGAGCTTCGACCGTTCCATCAAGATCGCTCCGTCGATCCTTTCCGCCGATTTTGCCAATTTTGGCCAGGAGATCCGCGCGATAGAGGATCAGGGCGCCGATTGGGTGCATGTGGATGTCATGGACGGGCATTTCGTTCCGAACCTGACCTTCGGCCCGCCTGCGGTCAAAGCCTTCCGCCCGCATGTCAAAACCTTCATGGATGTGCACCTGATGATCGCGCCGGTCGATCCCTATATCGACGCCTATGCGGACGCAGGCGCCGATATGATCACCGCCCATGTCGAAGCCGGCCCCCATATCCACCGCACATTGCAGGCCATCCGGGCCACCGGCACCAAGGCAGGTGTGGCGCTGAACCCCGGCACGCCCGCCTCTGCGGTAGAAACCCTGTTGGACCTTGCCGACATGGTGCTGGTCATGACCGTGAACCCCGGATTTGGCGGACAGAAGTTCATTCACAGCCAGGTCGAAAAGGTCAAAACCATTCGCAACATGATCGGGGACCGCGACATTCACATCCAGATCGATGGTGGCGTCGACCCGTCGACCGCTCCGTTGGTTGCGGCTGCGGGCGCCGACGTTCTTGTCGCCGGGTCCGCCGTTTTCAAAGGCGGCTCGGTCGGCGCGCTCGAAATCTATGGCCAGAACATCCGCGCCATCCGTGACGCGGCCCAACAAGTGATCTGAACCCGCGTCCTGCCGACCAAAACAACCTGCGCACCAGTTAATACCGGACGCGCAGGTCACCTTGGCGCGTCACGCTTCCACTGGCTGAAAAAAGAGCGCGCGGAAGCGCTCATTTTGGGTGCGCCGCCTGCCTTGAACGGGTCAGGCCCTAACCGTTCTCGTGGAAATAGGCGTATATCCGTTCGGCCAACGCGCCAGAGACGCCATCAACGGCCTTCAGGTCGGACAGGTTTGCGCGGCTCACTGCCTTGGCTGACCCGAAATGCGCCAATAGCGCCCGCTTGCGCGACGCACCCACACCCGGCACTTCGTCCAGCGGCGTCGCGCCCACGGCCTTGGCCCGCTTGGCACGATGCGTGCCGATGGCGAAACGATGCGCCTCGTCCCGCATGCGCTGCACGAAATACAGCACCGGATCATTGTGGCGCAGCGCGAAGGGGCGCTGGCCCACACGGTGGAATTCTTCCTTGCCTGCGTCACGGTCGATCCCCTTGGCCACGCCCACCATCGGGATATCCTCGACACCGTGTTCCCGCATGATCTCGGCCACGGCAGAGACCTGCCCCGCGCCACCGTCGATCAGCAATAGGTCGGGCCACATGCCCTTGTCCCGGTCCGGATCTTCTTTCAGAAGACGCTTGAACCGGCGGTTCAGCACCTCTTTCATCATCCCGAAATCATCCCCGGGGGTCAGGTCATCGCCGCGGATATTGAACTTGCGGTACTGCCCCTTGATGAACCCCTCTGGCCCCGCAACGATCATCCCGCCAATGGCGTTGGTGCCCTGAATGTGGCTGTTGTCATAAACCTCGATCCGCTTCGGGGGTCCGTCAAGGTCGAACGCTTCGGCGATGCCCTTGAGCAACCGCGCCTGGCTGGCCGTCTCGGCGAGCTTCCGGGCAAGGCTTTCGCGGGCATTGCGGGCTGCGCTCTCAACCAGCTCTGCCTTCTCCCCGCGTTGCGGCACCAGAATCTCGACCTTACGGCCCAGCTTTCCCGCAAGCGCCTCTTCCATCAGGTCGGTATTCTCGATCGCGTGGGACAAAAGCAGCATCCGGGGCGGCTCTTTGGTGTCGTAGAACTGACCGATGAAGGCCTCCAGCACCTCTGCCTCTTCGACATCCGCCCCCACGCGCGGATAGAAATCACGGTTGCCCCAGTTCTGGTTGCCGCGGATAAAGAACACCTGCACGCAGGCCTGCCCGCCATCCATGTGAAGCGCGATGATATCCGCCTCCGCCACGCCGCGCGGGTTGATGCCTTGGGATGTCTGCACCTGCGTCAGCGCGCGAATCCGATCTCGCAGCGCCGCCGCACGCTCGAACTCCATCGCGTCTGACGCCTCCTGCATCTGTCGCGCCAGCGTTTCCTGAATCTGGGTCGATTTGCCCGAAAGATACCGTTCCGCCTCGGCCACGCTTTCAAGGTATTCGGCCTCTGAAATCTTGCCCACACAAGGAGCGGAACACCGCCGAATTTGATGCAGAAGGCACGGACGGGTGCGACTCTCGAACATCGCGTCAGAACAATTGCGCAGCAGAAACACCTTCTGCAACTGGTTCAATGTCCGGTTGACCGCACCCGCGCTGGCGAAGGGTCCGTAATAGGCCCCCTTGTCCTTCTTCGCGCCGCGATGCTTCTTGATCTGCGGAAAGGCATGTTCCTTGGAGACGAGGATATTCGGAAAGGACTTGTCGTCGCGCAGCAGCACATTATAGCGCGGCTTCAACTGCTTGATGAGGTTCTGTTCAAGCAGAAGCGCCTCTGTTTCCGTCCGCGTCGTCAGGAACATCATCGACGCGGTCTCTCGGATCATCCGCGCAATCCGCCCCGAATGCCCCGAGGGCCGGGCATAGTTCGACACCCGCGCCTTGAGGTTCCGCGCCTTGCCGACGTAAAGCACACGCGCCTGCGCATCCAGCATCCGGTACACCCCCGGAGAGCTGTCAAGCGTCTTGAGGTAGGACTGGATCAGGCGGTGCCCGGTAGGCGCATTCCCCGTCGTCTGCTCGTTCTCGTCGACCATGGTTTTCTTTACGTGATTCTCTGTGATGGCTGCACACTATCGGCACCGGGAGCAAGAGCTAAGGCATCCACGATTCTTGTGGATAACTCTGCGGACAAGTTTGGTTCACACGGAAATTTTCGTTGGTTTCGGCCCCTTTCGTGAATTTGCCTAATTTTTAGGCACCCCCCCAAGTGCATGAAAACAAATGTATTTATTTTTTACCTGCGCCAAATTATTGAAAACATTAAAGTTTCTATGAAGGTTTTGCGACAATCGTTACGCCCGTGCACAACTTCCCCGGCACTACCCTTCTGTGCCCAGAATATCCGGGGTCTGCCAACCCAGGTGCTGGCCTCCGTCGACGCAAATCAGCTGCCCCGTGACGCCCGGCGACTCGATCAGAAATCCCAGTGCGGCGGTGATGTCAGAAGGGTTGGAGCCACGCTCAAGAACAGTTGCCGCGCGCTGTCGCGCGAAATGCTCGTCGCTTTGCCGCGCGCCCTGAAGCGTCGGGCCGGGGCCAATGGCATTGACCCGGATACGCGGCGCCAGCCCCTGCGCCGCAGTCTGGGTGAAGGCCCAGAGCCCCATCTTCGCGATGGTATATGTCATGAATTCCGGCGTCAGCTTTCGCACCCGCTGGTCAACCATGTTGACGATCAGCCCCTGCGCCACCGGTTCGCCGTTTTCGTCAGGCGTCGGGTCCGGGATTTCTGCCGCCATCGCCTGAGACAGCACAAAAGGTGCGCGCAGATTGCTTTCGATATGCCGGTCCCAGCTGTCGCGGGTCGCGGTCTCGATCCGGTCATATTCAAAGATCGACGCGTTGTTGACAAGGCATGTCACCGGTCCGCCAAGCGCATCACGGCAGGCGGGAAGCAACGCCTGCACCTGCGTCTCGTCCAGCAGGTCCGCCTGCAAGGGCGCTGCACGGCGCCCCATCGCGCGGATCTCCTCTGCGACATCATTTGCGGCCTCTGCGGAGCTGCCGTAATGCACACCGACGTCAAAGCCGCGTCCAGCGAGGTAAAGCGCCATGGCCCGGCCCAGCCGTTTGCCCGCGCCTGTCACTAATGCAATCGTCATGACGTTCCTCCAGTTGGCCGCATTGGGCCTCAGATCAGGATGGCCACCACGTAGATGACATATAGGGCGGTGAACGCGCCGCCCCAGGCCCTGGACATGTTCCACCGCATCCAGACGAAGGGGAACAGCACCAGGGACGCCGCCAGCATCACCCATAGGTCAAAGCGCAGGAATTCCGGATCAACCGGGATCGGGCCTACAAATGACGCAATACCAATGATGGCGAGCAGGTTGAACATGTTCGAACCGATCACGTTGCCAAGCGCCACGTCCGCCTGACGCCGCAGCGCCGCCATGACTGTGGTTGCCAATTCCGGCAGCGACGTGCCCACGGCAACCAGCGTGAGGCCAATCACCGTATCGCTGACGCCATACATGCGCGCGATGATCGAGGCGTTCTCGACCAGAAGGTTCGCGCCGAGAGGAAGCCCGACCAATCCCAACGCAAGAAAGCCCACGATCCGCCACCAGGGCATGTCCGGGTCCGCGCCCTCGACGTCTTCAAGCTCATTGGCCTTGGCGTCACGCCGGTGGGCCAGCGCGTCTCGTATCGCGTCGGCAAGGATAAGCGCCAGAGCCGCCAGCAGTATCAGGCCGACCTTCCAATCGAATACGCCCGTGAACGCCAGCCCGATGAACAGGACCGATGACATCAGCATGAATACGTAAGTCTTATGCGTCTTGCACTCGGACGTGCTGAGCGTCGAGATCAATGCCGGAACGCCCAGCACCAGCAGGATATTGGCGGTATTCGACCCCACCACATTGCCCAGAGCCAGACCCGGCGCGCCTTCCAGCACGGCGCTGATCGCGATCAGCAGCTCTGGTGCAGAGGTGCCAAAAGCCACGATGGTCAAGCTGACAATCAGTGCCGGGATACCAACCCGCAGGCTCAGATTCACTGCGCCTTTGACAAGCGCATCCCCGGCGAGGAGCAGAATGACCAGCCCCAGCCCCGACATCAACCAGACCATGTCAGCCCTTTCCGTGACCGCAGGCGCAGGGCCCGCGTCCGATCCTGTAGCGCCCGCATTTGGGACATTTCGCCGAAGCCAACCGCTTGCTGCCCGGGAACCGGAGTTTTCCAAACATGGCCATTACGCCCATGCCCACCAGAAACAGGATGACAATCTTGATTACCACGTCAGAGACCGAAGCGCGCGAAATGGGCGCGTTCCTCGATGCCAGAGACCGCGTCCTGCGCCAGAGACATGCCGAACCGCGACAGGAAGGGGCGTTTCAGCCCGTAACGGCGCAGGCGAACCTTGTCGCCAAAGCGTTCTTTCAGAACCGGCATCATGTGCCCGATCCCGTCGGCCAGCCCCACTTCCACTGCCGCTTTGCCCAGCCAGATCTCGCCGGTGAAAAGCTCTGGATCCTGTGCCAGTTTGGGGCCGCGCTGTGCCTGAACATGGGCTATGAAATTCTCGTGGATCTGACCCAGAAGACGGTTGAGCCGCTCGACATCCTCTTCGTTTTCGGGGCGGAACGGGTCCAGCATCGATTTCGACCGGCCCGCAGTATAGACGCGCCGTTCGATCCCCTGGCGGGCAAGGAAGACATGCGCGCCGAACCCGGCCGAGATCACGCCGATCGACCCAAGGATAGAGCTTTCGTCGGCAAAAATCTCGTCCGCAGAGGCCGCCAGCCAATAGCCGCCACTGGCCGCGACATCCTCGACAAACGCCAGAACGGGGACTTTTTTGTCTTCCGACAGCCGCCGGATGCGGGCGCCGATCAGCGAAGATTGCACGGGCGACCCACCCGGAGAGTTGATCTGGAGCGCCACCGCCGCGGGCTTTCCGCGCCGGAAAGCCTTTTCAAGAACCGGGCCGATGGCCTCGTCGTTCAGGCTGCCGCGCCCGGACATGCCGATTGCACCGTTCAGCCGGACCACCGCAACGGTGGGTGCCTTGTTCAGGTAGGGGATCCACTGTTTCATGGTTCGGGATGTAGATTGCCCCCGCCCGACAAACAAGGTCAGCCACGCACAAACCGGGGTGACGTGGCGCAGTTGCCAGCATTGATGCGTAAAAACCGGACGCTCAGTAGAAACTTTGCGGATCGATATCGACCGACAGGCGCATGTCGCCCTTCAGGCGGAATTGCCCCACCCACTGACGCAAGGCCGGTTGCAGCGGCGTGCCGCGGTCTGCCTTGACCAGCAGCCGCACACGGTGGCGCCCCCTGACCCGCGCGATGGGAGCGGGCGCGGGGCCAAAGACCTGCGCGCCAATTCTGCGCAAAGGTGCGTCCTGCCGCGCCAGCGCGTTGCCAAGGTCAAACGCCTCTTGCACATCGGATGACGACAGGATGATCCCCGCCATCCGTCCATAAGGGGGCACGCACGCATGGCGGCGCTCGCCCGCCTCCGCCTTCCAGAAGCCTTCCTCGTCCCCTGACAGGATCGCGCGGATCACAGGATGTTCGGGCTGATAGGTCTGGAGCAGTGCCACGCCGGATTTCTCGGCCCGTCCGGCACGGCCCGCAACCTGCCGCATCAGCTGAAAGGTGCGTTCGGCCGCCCGCAGATCAGAGCCTTGCAGCCCCAGATCCGCATCAATCACCCCTACAAGGGTCAGCAGCGGAAAGTTGTGCCCCTTGGCCACCAGCTGCGTACCGATGATGATGTCCGCAGAACCCTGCGCGATGCCCTCGATCTCTGCCTTCAGCGCGCGGGCCGATCCGAACATGTCCGAAGACAGCGTCGCCACCCGCGCTTCGGGAAAGAGCTTCACCGCTTCTTCTGTCAGGCGCTCAACCCCCGGCCCGACCGCCGCCAACCTGCCTTCCGCCTCGCAGGAGGGGCAGATTTCTGGCATTGGTTTCGTCTCACCGCATTGATGGCAGACGAGGCGTTTGAGGAACCGATGCTCCACCATCCGCGCGTCGCAATGGTCACACCCGATCTGATGCCCGCAGGCCCGACAGATGGTAACGGGCGCATAGCCACGCCGGTTGATGAACAAAAGCGCCTGTTCGCCCCGTTCGATCCGGGCGTTCACCGCCGATTGCAATGCACTGGAAATCCAGCGATCCGAGGGCAGCCTTTCGCTGCGCATGTCAAGGCTGCGCATCTCGGGCATCACCGCAGGCCCATAGCGTGAGGTCAGCTCGACCTTGTCATACTTGCCCGCATCGGCATTTGCCCAGCTTTCCAGCGACGGCGTGGCAGAGGCCAGCACAACCCGCGCCCCGCAAAGCGATGCCCGCAGCACCGCCATGTCGCGCGCATTATAAAGCACGCCCTCTTCCTGCTTGTAGGAGGTGTCATGTTCTTCATCGACCACCACCAGCCCAAGGTCGCGGAACGGCAGAAACAGGGCCGATCGCGCACCGACGACCAGTTGCGCGCCGCCCTGCCCGATCATCTTCCAGACCCGGCGGCGTTCGGTCATTGTCACGCCGGAATGCCATTCCGCAGGCTGCGCCCCGAACCGCGCCTGCACCCGCGTCAGGAATTCCGCCGTCAGCGCGATTTCGGGCAGCAGCACCAATGCCTGACGACCCCGGCGCAAGCATTCTGCGACGGCCTCCAGATAGACTTCGGTCTTGCCCGAGCCGGTCACACCTTTCAGCAAGACCGTACCATAGCTGCCAGAGGCCACGCCCGCACGAAGCGTATCTGCCGCCACCGCCTGATCGCCGGTCAGCTCCTTGCTGCCAAGATCGGGGTCCAGCCGGGGGAATGGCAGGTCGCGGGGGCTGTCCTCTTCGGCAACCGCACCCAGCTTGGCCAGCCCCTTGACCACGCTGGTCGTGACGCCGGCCATTTCGGCCAATTCCTTTAACGTGAAGGACAGCCCGCCATATTCCTTCAACGCTTCCAACACGCGGCAGCGCGCATCGGTCATGCGTTCCGGTTCGGCATGACCCAGCCGGTAGACCTTGCGCATTGATGGCGGATCGCCCAGCCCCGGCGCGCGGGTGGCCAGACGCAGCATCGCTGACATCGGCGTCAGCGTGTAATCCCCGGCCTTTTCCAGAAAGGCGCGCAGCTCATCCCGCATGGGGGCCGTATCCAGCACGCGTATCACCTGACGCACCTTCGAGATGTCCCAGTCGCCCTTTCCCGGCCCCCAGATCACGCCCAGAACCTTGCGCGGGCCCAGCGGCACCTCGACAAACGCGCCCAGCTGGCAGCCGCCTTCGGGGGCGCGATAGTCCAGCACTCTGTCGAGGGGCTGCGTCGTCAGCACCCCCACCAGCTCGCCTTCGTCGAAATACCCAGCGTCCATGAATGACCTTGCTTGTTTGCGCTGTCCGAAAGGGGTTTTTCTCTTCCCCCTCCTTGGGGTATGACAGCCGCAATCGAAAGCCAAGCCAACCAAGGATGTGCTGCCATGAAATTCTTCGTAGACACTGCCGATACCGATGCCATCGCCGAACTGAACGCTTTGGGCATGGTGGACGGGGTCACGACCAACCCTTCGCTTATCCTGAAATCCGGCCGTGATATCCTCGAAGTCACCAAGGAGATCTGCGACATGGTCTCTGGCCCGGTCTCGGCCGAGGTGATCGCTCTGGATGCCGAAAGCATGATCGCGGAAGGCCGCAAACTGGCAGAAATCGCCGAAAACATCGCCGTGAAAGTGCCGCTGACCTGGGATGGCCTGAAAGCCTGCAAAGTGCTGACGGACGAAGGCAAGATGGTCAACGTCACGCTGTGTTTCTCGGCCAATCAGGCGTTGCTGGCGGCCAAGGCCGGTGCCACGTTCATCAGCCCCTTCATTGGACGGCTGGACGATCTGAACATGGACGGGCTGGAACTGATCGCCGATATTCGCGAAATCTATGACAATTACGGGTTCGAGACGAATATCCTCGCCGCTTCGATCCGGTCGGCCAACCACATGAGCGAATGCGCCAAGATCGGTGCCGATGTGGCAACCGCCCCTCCGGGTGTGATCAAGGCGATGGCCAACCACGTGCTGACCGACAAAGGTCTGGACCAGTTCGTCAAAGATGCCAAACAGGCGGGCATCAAAATCGTCTGATCCCGGACTGATTGCTTCGAAAATTGGCGCCGCGCGGGTCTCCGTCGCGGCGCCTTTGCGTTGGCGCGATGCCACAGTGAACAAATTCCGTGGACCGCGCCCGAAAAAACGGGCATTCCCCGCGCAAGCTCTGCTATGGTCGCAAAAAACACAAAACAGAGGCAAGCATGAGCAGCAGCCCCCAAATTGACGACTCCCTCAGGGAGACGATTATTTCGCGTCCGGATGTCATCCTTGATGATCAGGATGTGATGCAGGCATTGATTGCGGCGAACGAACAGGCAATGGGCGGCAATATCGTCGATCTGCGCGGCATCGCGATGGAACGTCTGGAAACCCGGCTGGACCGGCTGGAGGACACGCATCGTTCGGTGATCGCCGCCGCATACGAAAACCTTGCAGGCACGAACCAGGTGCATCGCGCCATCCTGCGGATGCTGGACCCCACGGAGTTCGAAGGGTTCTTGCGCGACCTTGGCGGGCCCGTTGCAGATATCCTGCGTGTCGACTGCGTGAAACTCGTTCTGGAAACCGCCCAGGATGAAGAGAATGAGGCGGTCAAGAAGCTTGGTGACGTGCTGTCGGTCTGCGCCCCGGGCTTCATTGACAGCTATTTGACGATGGGCCGTGGCGGCCCGGCCCGGCAAGTCACCCTGCGCGAGGTTCTGGTGGTCGACGCGCGCGTTTACGGGGATGCGGCAGACAGCGTAAATTCCGAGGCCTGCCTCAAGCTGGACCTTGGCGAAGGCCGCCTGCCCGGCATGCTGGTGATGGGCGCGCGGGACGGCCAGCAATTCTCGGCCCAGCAAGGCACCGACCTGCTAGCCTTTTTCGCAGGTGTCTTCGAAAGGTCGATGCGCCGCTGGCTGTCATGAGCCTGGCTCTGTCACCAGCCGCGCGCGACGCACTGGAGCATTGGCTGATCTCGCAAAAGGCCCTGAAAGGCGCGTCGGCCAATACGTTGACAGCCTACGGGGCCGATGTGCGGGACTTTCTTGTCTTCCTGACCCATCATCAGGGCGGCCCGCAGGGACTGGCGCCTTTGACGCAGGTCGGCATTTCCGAAATGAGGTCCTGGATGGCGCGTCTGCGGGCAGAGGAGGTCGGCGCACGTTCTGTCGCGCGCAAACTGTCGGCGGTGAAGTCCTTTTATCGCTGGCTGGGCGAACGGCAGGGTTTCGAACCCACTGCCGTTCTATCCGCACGCGCCCCGAAATTCGAAAAGAAGCTTCCGCGCCCCCTGAGCGTCGATGCCGCCCGCGATTTGCTGGACACGGTGGGCACGCAGTCCGAAACGCCGTGGGTCTCTGCGCGGGATATCGCGGTCATGACCCTGCTTTATGGCTGCGGTTTGCGAATCTCCGAAGCTTTGGGCATGACCCCGGCGCATCTGCCCATCGGCGAGGTGCTTCGTATCGTCGGCAAGGGTGGAAAAGAGCGCATCGTGCCGGTGATCGGTCCGGCGCGCGATGCGGTCGAGGCATATCTGAGGCTTTGCCCTTTCGACCTGTCGCAGAACGCCCCCATTTTTCGCGGCGTCCGGGGTGGTACGTTAAGTCCGCGCATCGTGCAGCAGCTTATGGCGCGGGTCCGGTTGCAGCTTGGCCTGCCAGCCACGGCCACGCCGCATGCATTGCGCCACAGCTTTGCCACGCATCTTCTGGCGGCGGGTGGCGATCTGCGCGCGATACAGGAACTTCTTGGCCATTCGTCACTGTCCACGACGCAGGCCTATACCTCTGTCGATACGGTTCATCTGATGGATGCCTATAACAAGGCCCACCCCAAGGCTGGCTGACGCCTGGATCGTCCCGCGCCCGACCGGGTGCACCACCAGAGCTGTTGCGCTGCCGCGATTAGTCCCTAGTCTGCGCCTCAGGTCACGATCCGCGAGGGAGGCACCGCGATGAAGCTCTTTTACAGCCCGACTTCACCCTATGTCCGCAAGGTCATGGTGATACTTCACGAAACCGACCAGTTGCAGGACGTGTCGCTTGAGGAAACCAGCGGCACGCCGCTCGCCCCCGCGACAGGGCTGGCCGCAAAGAACCCGCTGACGAAGGTTCCGGCGCTGGAACGCCCTGATGGCTGCACTCTATATGACAGCCGGGTGATCTGCCGCTTTCTGGACGCGCGCGCCGATGCCGGGCTTTATCCCTCGGGGGCCCGGGGCTGGGAGACGCAGACACTGGAAGCAACCGGTGACGGAATCACCGATGCCGCGCTTCTGATGACCTACGAATCGCGCCTGCGGCCCGAAGCCCAGCAGATGGAAGCGTTCGTGGACGGGCAATGGGCCAAGATCGAGAATGCCTGCGCCGCTTTGAACGCCCGGTGGATCAGCCATCTGTCCGGGCCGCTCGATGCGGGCCAGATTGCCGTGGCCTGTGCGCTGGCCTATGTCGATTTTCGTCATGACGCGCGCGGCTGGCGCAAGGGCAATGACGCGCTTGCAAATTGGTATGCCAGTTTTGCCGAACGCGACTCCATGACAGCGACCGTCCCGCCGGCATAGCGGCGGTCAGATCTTACCCAGACCAATCAAAAGGGCGCCCAGCCAATGCGGGCGCCCTTCTGCATTCGATCCGAAAATCCGCAATCGCCGCGTCAGAACTTCAGCGTTACACCGAAATTAAGCGCGTTCGTCTTGATTTCCGTCTCCAGAGTGCCGTCGCCTTCGAGGTCGGCCTTATTGTTGGAATAGGTGAACTGGTATTCCCCGAAAACCGCGAACCGTTCGCTGAGATCATAGCTCACACCGGCCAGAACCCTGACGGCGGGACCCGTCACCTGATAGCCGAATGTCTTCTCGCCCCCGGCGGACTCCACATCCACATGCGGGATCGCCAGACCGATGCCGCCACCGACATAAGGTGTGAAATCGTCCCAACGGTTCAGCCAGCGATGATAGGCGTTGACCGTGATCAGATTGAGCCCATCAGTGAATTCCATCCGGTCGAAACCGATATTTTCGCGTTCGGAATCAGGCGCATAGACCTTGGCATGAGTGAATTCGAGCCCGAAACCCAGACGCTCATCCCGCCACCACGTGCCGCGCAGACCGTAATAGGGCGGCATTTCAAAGGACTTGCCTTCCCAGCCGATCAACGCGTCATAGCTGCCACCATCGGGGTGGTTGCCCGTCGCACGGCTATGCGGCGCGGTTTGCCAGCCGGAATAGACGCTAAGCTCCATTTCCGCAGAAGCTGCGCCCGCCCCCATGCACAAAGCCAGGGCGGCAGAAAGAATCACCTTTTTCATGGAGCAACCTCATCGGGCAGTCAGAGTGTATTTGACCCACTCATATAGGCCATTTAACGTCGGCTCAACCGCGACACATGCGCGCTAATCGACTTCACGTCATTTTGTGTTCTGGACGGGCATACATAGCCCCGTTAAATACGCCCTCGGAAACGCTGCGGCCCAGACCGCGGCCAAAACCCGTATTGGCCGTTCTCAAGGCCCAACGAATGGAGTTAACCTCGTGTCCCACGCAGAAGATCACGAAGGCACCCGTAGGGATTTCCTCTACTACGCCACGGCAGGCGCCGGGGCGGTGGCTACCGGTGCTGCAGTCTGGCCTCTCGTCAATCAGATGAACCCTGCCGCCGACGTGCGCGCGCTGGCCTCGATCCAGGTCGATATCAGCGGTGTCGAAGAGGGCACGCAGTTAACCGTCAAATGGTTGGGCAAGCCGGTGTTCTTTCGTCACCGCACCCAGACCGAAATCGACGAGGCCCGTGCCGTAGACGTGGACACCCTGATCGATCCCACCGCACAGAACCCGAATGTCGGCAATGGCGCGCCTGCCCCTGCCACCGACCAGAACCGCGCGCTTGACGAAGACGGCAAGTGGCTGGTCATGATCGGCGTCTGCACCCATCTGGGCTGCGTTCCGATCGGCAACGGCTCTGGCGAGTTCGACGGCTGGTTCTGTCCGTGCCACGGATCGCATTACGACAGTGCCGGACGCATCCGCAAAGGCCCGGCCCCGCAGAACCTGCATGTCCCGGTCGCCGAATTCGTCGACGAAACCACGATCAAACTGGGTTAAGGAGAGATCCATGTCAGGAATTCCTCACGACCATTACGAGCCGCGCACCGGAACCGAGAAGTGGGTCCACTCACGGCTTCCGATCGTTGGCTTGCTCTATGACACGCTTATGATCCCGACCCCAAAGAACCTGAACTGGATGTGGATCTGGGGCATTGTTCTGACGTTCTGCCTTGTTTTGCAGATCGTGACGGGCATCGTGCTGGCAATGCACTACACACCGCATGTCGACATGGCCTTTGCCTCTGTCGAACATATCATGCGCGACGTGAACGGCGGCCACATGCTGCGGTATCTGCATGCAAACGGCGCTTCGCTGTTCTTCGTGGCCGTCTACGCCCACATCTTCCGCGGTCTCTACTACGGGTCGTACAAGGCCCCGCGCGAGATCACGTGGATCATCGGCATGCTGATCTACCTGTGCATGATGGGCACTGCCTTCATGGGCTACGTTCTGCCCTGGGGCCAGATGTCCTTCTGGGGTGCGACCGTGATCACCGGCCTGTTCGGCGCGATCCCGTTCATCGGCGAGCCTATCCAGACCTGGCTTCTGGGCGGACCGGCTGTGGACAACGCCACGCTGAACCGGTTCTTCTCGCTGCACTACCTGCTGCCCTTCGTGATCGCAGCGCTGGTGGCCGTGCATATCTGGGCCTTCCACTCGACCGGCAACAACAACCCCACCGGGGTTGAGGTGCGCCGCGCATCGAAAGCCGAGGCCGAAAAGGACACTGTTCCGTTCTGGCCCTACTTCGTGATCAAGGACCTGTTCGCGCTGGCCGTGATCATGGTGATCTTCTTCGCAATTGTCGGCTTCATGCCCAACTACCTGGGTCACCCCGACAACTATATCGAAGCCAACCCGCTGGCGACGCCCGCGCATATCGTTCCCGAATGGTACTTCCTGCCCTTCTACGCGATCCTGCGTGCCTTCACCTCCGAAGTCTGGGTTGTTCAGATCGCCTCTTTCATCACTGGTGGCCTGATCGACGCGAAGTTCTTCGGTGTTCTGGCGATGTTCGGCGCGATTGCAGTCATGGCGCTGGCGCCCTGGCTCGACACCTCCTCGGTACGTTCGGGCCGCTATCGCCCGATGTTCAAGTGGTGGTTCGCGCTGCTGGTCATCGACTTCATCGTCCTGATGTGGCTGGGGGCAATGCCCGCGGAAGAGCCCTATGCGTCCTTCTCGCTGATCGCATCGGCGTATTGGTTCGGCTATTTCCTCGTGATCCTGCCGCTGCTTGGCGTGATCGAAAAGCCGCAGGCCCAGCCCGCGACGATCGAGGAAGACTTCAACGCCCACTACGCCAAGCCGTCCGACACGGCTCCGGCGGAATGAACAGGGGACTGACAGGCATGTTCAAGAAACTCACCATCGCGGCTGTCACGGTCCTGGGCCTCACCTCTGGCAGCGCCTTTGCTGCCGGCGATGAGGGCCATGTCGAAGACTTCGCCTTCTCCTACGAAGGCCCCTTCGGCAGCTATGACCAGAACCAGCTGCAGCGCGGCCTCAAGGTTTACACCGAGGTTTGCGCCGCCTGCCACGGGCTGAAGTTCGTCCCGCTGCGCACGCTTGGCGACGAAGGCGGCCCGGGCTTCACCGAAGAACAGGTTCGCGCCTATGCCGCCGAGAATTTCGAAGTGTTCGACGCCGAGCTGGATGACTTCCGTCCCGCTGGCCCCGTCGACAAGTTCCCGGCGAATGACGCAGTTGGCGCACCTGACCTGTCGCTGATGGCGAAGGCGCGTGCGGGCTTCCACGGCCCCTACGGTTCCGGCCTCAACCAGCTGTTCCGCGGCATTGGCGGGGCGGAATACATCGCGTCGCTCCTGTCGGGCTATACCGGCGAGGAAAAAGTCGAAGCAGGCACCACCTTCTACGAAAACCACGCCTTCCCGGGCGGTTGGATTTCGATGGCACCGCCGCTATCCGATGAAATGGTCGAGTTTGACGACGGCCACAGCAACACCGTGCACCACATGTCGCAGGACGTTGCTGCCTTTCTGATGTGGACCGCAGAGCCCAAAATGATGGCGCGCCAGCATGCGGGTTTTGTCGCCGTGCTGTTCCTGACCGTGCTGTCCGTGCTGCTCTACCTCACGAACAAGCGCATCTGGGCGCCACTCAAAGGCAAGCACAAGCCCGAGGCGTAAACCCTTCGACGTTTGGATAGACCATGAAAAGCCCTGCTCACGCGGGGCTTTTCTTTTTGGAACGACTGGCAAGTGAAGGCAGCAATGCTGCGAATGCACAGCATGTTCCGGAATGTTTGGCTTGAGCCCACACGCATTGAGATCACACGCAGGTCCAATGTCTGCTGTTGAGCATTTTGCCTGATGATGCTTTGTAAGTGCGGAACGAAGCTGTCAGATCTGAGCACAAACTCATGCAATGGATACTTCAGGATTTTGAGGACACTCGGAAAATGGCTGATGCACTTGATCAGCTGGAAATTCCGTACACGTGGCACAAAGTCGTTCCGTTCATCGGCGAACTGACACCGGCCCCGACGATCAGCGACCCGAACGCAGTGGTCATGTTCGGTTCTTATGCCCTATGGCGCTACGCACAGGCCAATAACCTGAAGCCCGGCGTCTTCAAAATCAGACCATTTGTCCATGAAGCACCGTGGCACCCATTTCTTCTTAATGGCGCGGATGCTCTTTTCCTGACACTGCGCGACGTTCCTGAACAGCTGCCGGACGACGGGAAAGACTGGTTCTTACGCCCGGTGCAAGACAGCAAGGAGGAGCCGGGAAACGTAAAGTCCGCTCGTGAAATCATCGATTTGGCCAACAAGGTACTCGCCCTTGAAGCACACGAGATACCAAATGGCTCACTTCGTCACGATACGGAAATGATGTTCACAAAGCCCGTTCGCATACTCAAAGAATGGCGTCTGTGGGCGGTGAGAGACGAGATCGTAACGTTCTCTCTTTACAAGGACGGCTCGCGCGTCGTTTACCGGCATGAAATTGATGACGACGCCTTGGAGTTTGCAAAGATGCTGGTCAAGGCGAACCCAGATTACGTGCCCGCCTATGTTATCGACATCTGTCGCACGGATGATGGGCTAAAGATGCTCGAAACGAATTGCATCAACGCTGCGGGTTTCTATGAGGCTGACTTGTCGAAGCTGGTCTCGTCGATCGACGAGTTTTCGCCGGGCTAACATCAGAAACTGACATCTGTGCAGTCGCCGCGTTGTGTCGCTAAATCCTGCCGGCCGGACCTTTACGCAGATGCGTGCAGAAGCCAAAATTCTACACCGGTCATCGCGTCCGGTGTCATTCCTTCGCTGTGAACCAAGCTGCACCATCCTCCAGAAAGTCCGTTCAAGTGCGTATGACACCGACGTCCAGCACGCTATGCAGAGTTTAACTGCGATATCGCTAGCGGCCCAGATAGGCCCGCAATGCCTCTGGCGGGTCTGAAAACAGACTATCGGTCAGAAATGGCCCCTGCGCCGATCCAGCATCAACAAAGATGGTCTGCGACGCGAAACGCTGCGCGTCTTGCGGATCATGGCTGACCATCAGGACATGCGCCCCGATCTCGTCCGCCACCTTGCCGACCACGTCCAGCATCTCGACCTTCAGCGCTGGACCAAGCGCCGCAAACGGCTCGTCCAGTGCCATGATCGGGCGGGCCTGTAACAGCACCCGCGCCAGCGCCGCGCGGCTGATCTGACCACCGGACAGCCCCGAGGGACGCCGGTCCTCCATCCCTGCCAACCCGACACGCTCCAGTGCGGCAGAGATCACCCTGCGGTCGGACTTCTGCAAACGACCATCGGGATGCAATGCCAGCCCCAGGTTCTGCGCCACGGTCAAATGCGGAAACAGGTTGTTGTCCTGAAACAGCATCGCCACGGGCCGTTTTCCCGGTGCATCATGGGTGATCTCGACGCCATTCCAAAGGATCCGCCCCGCATGCGGCGGCCGGAAGCCTGCGATCGCGTCCAGAAGCGTGGACTTGCCTGCCCCGGACGGGCCGATGATCGCGACACGCTCCGCTGAGCCGAGGCTTAAGTCGGCAGAAACGCGGAACGCCCCCGCCCCTATCACAAGGTTTTCAAGAACCAGCATTTGCGCGGCCTCCCCTGTCGAAACACCAGAATAGCCCAAGGCTGAGCGCAAGAAGCAGTACCGCGGCCGCGGCTGCCTGATCCATCCGGTAAGCCCCCATCAGGCGGTAGATCTGCAAGGGGAGTGTGGCCCGGTCGGGATCGGCAAAGAGGGCGATCACGCCCAGATCCCCCATCGACAGGGCCGCGCAAAGACCGGCGGAAAAGCCCAAGGGGCGGCGCATACGCGGCAGGTAGACCCAGCGCAACCATGCCAGCGGGCTAAGCGCCAATGCGTCGCCCAACCGGCCAAAGTCCTTCTGCAGCGCCTCTGCCTCTGGCCGCAGGATGCGCAGCACGAAGGGCAGCGACAGCAGCGCATTGACCACGCCCGTCACCGGCAGCGCCAGCGCAAACGGATTGGCAAACTCGCGCAGGATCAGGAACAGCCCAGTGCCCAGCACCAGTGGCGACAGCGCGATACCCGCAAGGCCCAACAACTCTCCGCGACGCGTGGCCAGCGGGATGGCCCAGAGGATGCAAAGCAGTGTTGATGCCAGAGCCACCGCCAGCGAATGCGCCGCTGCAATCCACACCGGACCCGGCAGGCTGAACAGGCCAAGCGCACCGCGCGCCGCCACCAACCCCAGCGGCAAGAGCAGGAAGAGCGCCACAAGCAGCAGCCAGAGCGCATCCAGCGCGCGCAGGCCAGGGCTGTTCGTGTCCCAGCGCGGCACCACGCGGTCAAGCCCCTGCGCCCCCAGCCCAGTGCCGGACAGGCGCAGCGCCACCAGCCCGGCAACCAGCGCCATCCCAAGCTGCACCAGCGCAAGAGAGGCCGCATGGGCGAGGTCGAAATCAAACCGCACCGCCTGATAGATCGCCAGTTCCAGCGTCGTCGCACGTGGTCCGCCCCCCAAGGTCAGCGCCACGGCAAAGGATGACAGGCAGATGACAAAGATCACCGCGAAGGCCCCCGGCAGGATCGAGGCCAGCATCGGTCGCTCCAGCACCCGGAACACATCGCGCGAGGTGAAACCAAGCGTTGCGGCCAGCCGGAAACGCTCACCGGGGATGGCCAGCCAGCCCTGCAGGATCAGCCGGGTCGCCAGCGGCAGGTTAAAGAAAACATGCGCAAGGATCACGCCATGCAGCCCGTAGATCGACACTTCGGGCAGACCCAAGGCCTCTAACAGACGGTTCAGCACGCCGGACCGGCCAAAGACGGCAAGCAAACCCAGAATGGCCACGATCACCGGCAGGATGAACGGCGCGCCGAGCAGTGCGATCAGCAAGGCGCGACCGGGAAAGGCGCGCCGCGCCAGCGCCCGTGCAACGGGAATGGCGAAGCCAACGCTGAGCGCCGCCGACAAAAGCGCCTGCATGACGGTAAACCGCAGCGCCGCCCAGTCGGCGGGCTCCAGCCCCGTCAGAACACCTGCGCGCCACGCCACCGCCGCCACCGGGCCCAGGGTCAGCCCGGCGACAAGCGATCCGGCGATCAGCGCGACAGGGCGCGTCGCCATTCCTCAATCGCTTCGTCCTGCACGGCCGCGGCCTGCACCTCGTCAAAGAAGAGCGTCTTGTCCGGCAGGGGCAGCGTGTCGAAACCTTCGGGCCACTCGGACCTTGGCAAGGCGGCGGGCAGCGACCAGTTGCCGGTGGGGATCATCTGCTGGAATTCTCCGCTCAGGACATAGGCCATGAACTGATCGGCCAGTTCCGGCTGTTCGGTGGCGGCGATTTTGCCGACCAGCTCGACCATGAAATAATGACCTTCGGGAAAGATCGCGGCGGCCTTTGTATCATCCTCTTCAGCGATGATGTGATAGGCGGGCGAGGTCGTGTAGCTGAGCACCATATCCGCCTCACCATCGGTGAACAGGCCGTAACTTTCCGACCAGCCCTTGGTGACAGTCAGGATCTTCGGCGCAAGCTGTTCCCACACGCTCTCCGCCTCGTCGCCGTAGACCGCCTTGACCCACAGCACCAGTGCCAGACCAGAGATCGAGCTGCGCGGGTCCTGAATGACGATCTTCAGATCATCCGGCGCCGCAAGCAACGCCTCGAAGCTTTCAGGCGGGGTGTCGACGCGCGTCTTGTCATAGACAAAGGCGGTCTGGCTGTAGTTGAAGGGCAAAAAGGTCTCATCCGTCCAGGCGATGGGCAGCGTCAGGGGGGACAGATCCTGCCCATGCGGTCCGAACAACCCGCTGGTCCGCGCCTTGGCCGTCACATCCGTGTTCAGACCGATCACCACATCGGCGCGGGTCTTGTCGCCTTCCAGCATCAGCCGGGGCAGAAGGTCACCGGGTTTGTATTCCAGATCACAGCCGCAAAGCGCCTCGAACCCCGCCTCGATCGCCGGGCCGGGGCCCCATTCGGACGTGAAATAATCCGGGGCATAGACCGTCAGCACGGGCGTCTGCGCGCCTGCCATGCTGGCAATCATCATGCCCGCTGCAAATGTCAGGGCCTTTTTCATCGGCATCCTCCTTTTTGCGGCAGATGGGCAAGATAAGGAGCATATGTCCGATACCTTCCCTCCGCCGGTGTTAACCGGGTCAGGTTCAACGGGTTCGCGTCGCGCATCTCAGCCCCTTGCAGGCACCCCGAGGTGCGGCGATTGGTAAGGCCCCAAAGGCCCGGTTTCAAGCGAAATCCCTTGAGGGTCGGACGGCTCTGGCCTAACAGAGACGCCCAAAGGAGCCGTCCCATGAGCATGAATTCGTTTGGCCATCTCTTCCGCGTCACGACCTGGGGCGAAAGCCACGGGCCGGCACTTGGTGCCACGGTGGATGGCTGCCCGCCGGGGATCAAAATCGACGAGGCGATGCTTCAGCACTGGCTGGACAAGCGCAAGCCGGGCCAGAACAAATTCACTACCCAGCGGCAGGAACCCGATCAGGTGCGCATCCTGTCCGGCGTGTTCGAGGGCCAGACGACGGGCACCCCGATCCAGCTGATGATCGAGAATACCGATCAGCGCAGCAAGGATTACGGCGACATCATCGAGAAGTTTCGCCCCGGCCATGCCGACATCTCCTACTGGCAGAAATACGGCATCCGCGACTATCGCGGCGGCGGGCGGTCCTCGGCGCGCGAAACGGCGGCACGTGTGGCCGCAGGTGGGATTGCACGCGCGGCGATTGACGCGCTGGCACCGGGGCTGCGGATCACCGGCTACATGGTGCAGGTCGGGCCGCATATGATCACGGGCGAGCGGGACATGTCGCAGATCGACCAGAACCCGTTCTGGGTGCCTTCGGCAGAAACGGCCGAGACCTGGGCAGATTACCTCAACGGTTTGCGCAAGTCCGGCAATTCGGTGGGGGCGATCATCGAAGTGGTGGCCAGCGGTGTGCCCGCCGGGCTGGGGGCGCCGATCTATGCCAAGCTGGACACCGATCTTGCCGCCGCGATGATGAGCATCAACGCCGTCAAGGGCGTGGAGATCGGCGAAGGCATGGCTGCGGCAATGCTGACGGGCGAGGAAAACGCCGACGAGATCTTCATGGGCAATGATGGCAAGCCGGCTTATTCGTCCAACCATGCCGGCGGTATCCTTGGCGGCATCTCTACCGGGCAGGACGTCGTTGTGCGGTTCGCGGTCAAACCGACCTCTTCCATCCTGAAAACCCGCCAGACGATCACCAAATCGGGCGAGGCCGCCGAGATCATCACCAAGGGCCGCCACGATCCTTGCGTCGGCATCCGCGCCGTTCCGGTAGGCGAGGCGATGATGGCCTGCGTGATCCTTGACCACATGCTGCTGCATCGCGGCCAGATTGGCGGCGAAATCGGCGAGACACGCGGCAAGATCGGTCCCACGCTTGGTTGATATCTTCGCGATCACCTTCCCGATCTTCGCGCTGGTGGTGCTTGGCTACCTCTGCGTCTATCTGAAGGTTTTCAGGACAGCGGATATGCGGGTCCTTGGGCAATACGTGCTGAACATCGCCCTGCCCGCATTGCTGTTCAACGCCGTGGCGACCCGCCGGATGACAGAGATCATCCTGCCTTCCTACGTCGTCGTCTTTGCGCTTGGCGGGCTGGCGACCATGCTGCTGGCTTATGGCATCTCGATGTTGCACGGCACGGGCCCCGCCCGACGTGCCATAGCGACGATGGGCTCTGCCTGCCCGAATTCCGCCTATATCGGTTTTCCGATGATGATGCTGCTCTTTTCGGACAGCGCGGGGCTGATCCTTGCGATGAACCTGGTGGTGGAGAATTTCCTGTTGGTCCCGCTCAGCTTCGCCCTGCTGGAGCTTTCGCGGCCGCGCAAAGGCATGTCGTTGTGGTCAAGCGCGCGCCACACATTGGTTGGCGTCCTCCGTCGGCCCCTGGTGATCGGGCTTCTGTCCGGTGTGGCGGTGTCGGTCATGGGCCTGCCGATCCCCGAAGCGCTTAGCAGGATGCTGGAGATGACGGCCGCCTCTACCAGCGCCATCGCTCTGTTCGTGATCGGCGGCACGCTGGCCGGGCTGCCCATCGTCGGCAACCGCTTGCTGGCCGGGCAGATCGTCTTTGGCAAGCTGATCCTGCATCCGGCGATGGTCGCGCTGTTCTTGCTGGCCCTGCCACTGCTTGGTCTTCCGCCGCTTAAGCCGGATCTTGCGGTCGCGGTCATACTGTCTGCTGCGGTTCCGATGATCGGCGTCTATACCATCATAGCGCAGGATTACGGGCACGAGGGGCTGGCGTCGCTCGCACTTCTGGGCACGACAGTCGGGTCCTTCGTGACGCTGAACCTGCTTCTTGTGCTGCTGACCTGATCAGCCTTTCGACGGGTGCTGTTTGGAGATTTGAACCGCCAGAATGCCGGCCGCGATGATGGCAACACCCAGAATATCAAGCGGACCGATTTTTTCACCCAACAGAACCGCGGCAACGGCCACGCCGAAAAACGGGTTGAGAAAGTGGAAAGTCGCGGCCTTGATCGCACCGATATGGTTCACAAGCGAGAACCAGACGATCGTCGCCAACAGCCCCGGCACCAGCGTTGTATAGATGAATGCCAGCACCAGCGGCCGGGACATCGTCACCGTGAACGGCCATTCCAAAAGCGCCGATGCAACGGCCAGCACAATGGCCCCCACGAACATCTGCAAGCCCACGATCATCACCAGGTTCCCGCCCGAGGAGGCGCCGCGCACCGACAGCGTCGCAACTGTCAACGCCACAGCGCCCACGACGCAAAGCGCGATGCCCCAGAGATCGCCGCCCGCTTGCAGACGCGCGCCCATGATCAGCGCCACGCCCACCGTTCCCGCGATCAAACCGGCCACCGCTAGCCAGCGCAAACGGTCCCGAAAGATGATCCAGCCCGCCAGCGCCACCATCAGCGGCATGGTGGATGCGATGATAGAGGCCAGTGACGCCTCTACCGTCTGCATCGCCACGAAATTCAGCCCGAGATAGAGCGCGTTCTGGCAGATCCCGAAGATGATCGTTGCGCGCCATTGGTTGCGGCTGAGGCGAAAGCTCTGCCCCAGGGCCTTGGCGATCAGCACGCCGATCACGCCGGAGACGAAAAACCGCAGCGACAAGGACGCCAGCGGCGGTGCGTAGGCCACGATGATCCGCGCCGAGGCAAAGGCCGAAGACCACATCAGGGCAAAGGAAATCCCCATCAGAATCGCGCGCAGATCCATGTTTGTTTCCTTGCCTCATGAACGAAAAAAGACCCCGCCAGACCGGCGGGGTCAAGTCGAGTGCCTTGTGTTAAACACAGGCACCGGCGGTGTTCAATTTCAATGTGGGCGGTCGGTCATTTCCGCGCGGATCTGTTGGCGCAGGACGTCGATGGACACGGTCTTGCCCTCGCGGCGGAAGTGCCAGTAGGTCCAGCCGTTGCAGCTTGGCGCGCCTTCCAGATGGGCGCCGACCTGGTGGATCGATCCCTTGACGTCGTCGCCGATCAGCGTGCCATCGGCGCGCACCTTGGCGATCTTGCCCGAAGGCGAAGTCAGCGTTTCGCCGGGGCGCAGCATCCCGCGTTCCACCAGTTGGCCAAAGGGAACACGCGGTTCGGCGCGTTTGGATGTGCTGACCTGCAATGCCTCGCGGTCGAATTTGCGCACCGATGCGATGCGGCGGGTGGCCACCTCGCGGTAGGCCTCTTCCCGCTCAATCCCGATCCAGTCGCGGCCCAGCATCTTGGCAACAGCACCCGTGGTGCCAGTGCCGAAGAACGGGTCAAGCACGACATCGCCGGGGTTCGTCGATCCCACCAGAACCCGGTGCAACAGACCTTCGGGCTTTTGCGTCGGATGGGCCTTGTCGCCATTGGAATCCTTCAGACGCTCGCCGCCATTGCAGATCGGCAGCACCCAGTCAGAGCGCATCTGGATGCCTTCGTTCAGCGCCTTGAGTGCCTCGTAGTTGAACGTGTATTTCGCACCTTCGGATTTCGACGCCCAGATCATCGTTTCATGCGCATTGGTGAACCGCTTGCCCCGGAAATTCGGCATCGGGTTCGACTTGCGCCACACCACGTCGTTCAGGATCCAGTAACCCGCGTCCTGAAGCGAGGCACCGACACGGAAGATGTTGTGGTAGGAGCCAATCACCCAGATGGCACCGTTTGGCTTGAGAAGCCGGCGCGCGGCCTTCAGCCACTCTCTGGTAAACTTGTCATACACCGCGAAAGAGGAAAACTGGTCCCAATGGTCATCGACCGCATCCACCCGCGAATTATCCGGACGATGAAGATCGCCCTTGAGTTGCAGGTTGTAAGGCGGGTCGGCGAAAATCAGGTCGACCGATTCCTCGGGCAGACTGTTCATCGCTTCGATGCAGTCACCGGCAAGAATCGTGTTTAGAGGGAGCACCGCAGTGCTCTTTTTCTTGGTCATCGTTTTCATCTCTGCCTCTATCCGGCGCCTTTTTGCGCTCACTGATTGAGTACGAAGATGATTCAAAGCCGATTCGCGGTCAAATTCTTTTTTGAATCAGGGGCTTACGGTTTTGTCTTGATACAAGATATTGTGTACCGGTTTGAAGGATCGTCTATGGTGTGGGGTCACCCCAAGATTTTCCAACGCCAACCTGTGGCTTTTTGACGGATAGCCCATGTTGGTTTCCCACCCATAACCCGGATAGTGTTGCGCCAAATCCCACATGATCCGATCGCGACACAATTTCGCCACAATCGAAGCAGCCGCAATGCTGACCGAACGGGCGTCACCGCGCACCACTGCTTCGGACGGAATGGACAACCCACGCGGTATCAGATTGCCATCAATCAGCAGATAATCGGGAGTGACCGGCAAGCCTTCTACCGCGCGTTCCATGGCCAGATGGCTGGCGCGCAGGATGTTCAGGCTGTCGATCTCCTCGACGCTCGCATGGGCGACCGATATGTGCGCGACGGCCTCCAGTTCCACCGATAGTGCTTCGCGCCGCTTTGCCGTCAGCTTCTTGGAATCGTTGAGGCCGTCCGGGATGCGGGAGGCGTCCAGAATGACCGCAGCGGCGGTCACCGGGCCAGCAAGCGGGCCACGGCCAACCTCGTCCACACCGGCAATGACGCGCGCCCCACGAGAGAGAGCGCTGGTTTCGAGCGAATAATCGGGCGTCAGGATGTCCTTGGTCATATCGTCGTTGAACCGCAGCCTGTGGGGTTTGCCAAGTCAAAAAGAAAGGAAGGGGCCACAGGCGGGCCCCTTCCCCCTTCGGACGCGGTGCTGGGGTGCGGCCGCGCCCGCTGCTCGACTCTGTCTCTTACGGACAGGCCAACCCTAGTATCTGGCGGAGGTGTAACCACGTTGACGCAGGCAATCGGCGCTATAGGCCTTGCTTTCCCCGCGACTGGTCCGAACCTCGCGGCGGCATTCGTCGGGAAGCTTCCTTGCGCTGCGATAGGTGTGATCAAGGCAACGGGCCCCATACAAGGTCTGCGTGCCATGGCGTGTACGCGCACTTATCTGGCAGCTTTGCGGCAACGGAGTGGCGCCCCGGCTGCGGGTCTGATGCCCGTCCCGGCCGCGATCATTGCGGTCGTAGTTCTTGTTGGTGACCTTGCGACCCTTGTCCTTGTGGTCATGCTTGCGGATCACGACAGGCTTATCCTTGTGATCGTGACGCTGCGAATGCGCCTTCTTGGCGCTCTTCTTGTCGTCGCGATCATTGTCGCGGCTGCTTTGAATGGCCTTTCCGATGATGAAGATCGTGGCCGCCCCGGCCAGAATGCGGGCGATATCCTCTTCGCTGGCGGCGGCTGCGGGGCGGGCGGCGAAACCGGTGATGGCCATGGTGGCGACCAGAACAGAGGCGATATATTTGCGGGACATGGGGGGGATCCTTTCCGTCATACGAAGTCAGCAGATGCGGCGCGGCCAGCACGGCATCGCCTATGGATCAACCCTGGCCCCGGCGACGAAAGTCAGGCAATAACGCCCCCCTGTTATCGGATAACATACTGTTGGTTATTGAATTGCCGCGGGGGTTTGCGCAGAGTCCGGGCATGAAACACACACGCCCCCTTCGCGCGGTGATCCTGACCGTGCTACTGGCCCTGCCCGCCATGGCGCAGGCCGATTGCTATGCCGATTACAAGGCCAAGCGCGACACGCCGCTGCGCCTGCATTACGGTATCGCCAAGATCTCAGGTGCCTGTTCGCGCGATGCCGCCCGGGCAGAGTTGAAACCGCGTCTCGCCGCTGACGGCTGGACGCTTCTGACAGTCCTGTCCGTCTTCGACGATGCCGGGCTTGCCGAAAGGAGAGACAGTGCCGGACAGTATTACCTCCGCTACTGACGCACGGCGCTCTGGCACACGAATCGTGGTTGGCGGAATCACCGCCATCGTGATCCTGCTGCTGGGCGCCGCTGTCTGGCTGTTCGCGTCCCTGCCCGATGCGGGCGCGTTCAACGAACGTGTCGAGCAGCTGTTCGTAGAGAATAATGACCTGACCGCGCAGGCGGAAATCAAGCTGCTGGAGATCCTCGCACAATCGGGGACGTCCTTTGCCGAAACGCTGGCCAGTTACCGCATGGTGATTTTCGTGCTGCTGATTTTTGCGACCGCTTTATTGGTGGCCGCGCTTGTGTTCCTTGTAATGCTCGTCACGTTGAACCGCCGCATGGCACAGATCGAACGATCCGGCATACAGGTGTCCTCGCTTCTGATCAGCAGGGAGGAAAACACCGTCTACCTCAACAATATGGGGTTCAAGCTGACCGAAGCCGCGATGGAAACCCTGAGCGTGCTGGCCGAGGCGCGCATGGATGATGACGTCATGACCGGCGCCGAGATTGAGGCCGTGATATCGGGCCGCCACGCATCCGATTGCGAGGAGGCGGCAGGCGCCACGCGGATCAAACGCCTGCGCGACGGGCTGGGCAACCAGCTTGTCAGCGAGCTGTTGGTCAAGAACATCGCAAGACGCGGCTATATGCTGACCATCGACAAGGCGGTGATCAAGGTCATCTGAGCGCGCGGCCGACGCAAGGGCAGCCGCCGTAAGGTGTCTTCGATCCCCCAAATCTGTGACTGTACCGTCGCCAGGCGAGTTTACCGGCTGTTAATCAGCCAGGGTCCAAGCTGTCGCAATGCGCGCTCTGATCGTCTTTCTGGTTTTTCTGACCGCCTGCAACATGGCGGGTCCGGGCTTTCGCGGCGCCACATCAGCCCGCGCCGAAGCTGGCGGGAGTCAGTTTTTGCTGCGTTACGCTGACGGGATGGTCGAGGTGACACGCACATCGCGCGAATTTCTACCCCGCTTTCCGGTCGTAGCCGAGCGCGCGGCAGAGGCGATACTGGCCCAGACGGGCTGCGAAAGCCGATGGTTCGTTGGCGATCCCGCGATGATGATTGCGGGCCTGTCCTGCAATGGCAGCCGCGCCCCTGCAAAACCGCGCAAACGACGAAGCTATGTTTGCGACGTGACGGGGGGCTACCTGTCTAGAAAACGCGGCGTTGGTGAACTGCAGATGGACTGCCGCAGGGGATGAGCGGATCAGGCCAGCCGTTTCTCCATGAAAATACTGGCGGGTGAGGCCGCGTAGCTGCCAAACGGTTCGCAAAGACCAAACCCCTGCCGGGCATAAAGCCTGTGCGCCTCGTGCAGAAGATCGCCGGTCTCCAGGCGGAGCAATGGCAGACCTTCGTCCCGTGCCACCGCCTCCAGCCGGGTGACGAGCATGGCCGCAATGCCCTGCCCGCGCGCCCGCGGTGCTGTGAACAGCGATTTGACCTCGCCATACCCCGCCATGCGCTTCATCGCGACACAGCCGACAATCTCTCCCGCGTCTTCGGCGAGCAGAAATGTCACGTCTTCGTCGCACAGAGCATCGATGGACAGGTAATGATTATCCTCGGCAGAAAACAGATCGCGCATATGCCGCTGGCTTTGCTTCAGCAACGTTTTGGCCTGGGGCTCGTGCGGTGATCCGGCCCTGATCGTTACGGTCATGCCCCCTCCTCTCCAACCTGTTGAAGTTGAGAATAAAATCTGCAATCGGTCAAGCAATTCCTGAAGGGCGGAGTGACTACATCTTGTGGATAAGATGCAAATTACCGCCACATGCTGCGCAGATAGCTTGACTTGACCCCGGCTGAGCCTTCAGTCTCGCAAAACACGAGGGAATCACGGGACCCGTTGTCTTGCGCTTTTCGAAACTCAGACTCACAGGCTTCAAAAGCTTTGTAGACCCCACCGATCTGATCATCGCGGATGGGTTGACCGGCGTTGTCGGGCCGAACGGGTGCGGCAAATCCAACCTGCTGGAAGCCTTGCGCTGGGTCATGGGTGAAAACCGGCCGACGGCGATGCGCGGCGGCGGGATGGAGGATGTGATCTTTGCCGGTGCCTCTACCCGACCTGCACGCAACTTTGCCGAGGTTTCCCTGACCATCGACAATTCGGACCGCCTCGCGCCGGCCGGGTTCAACGACAGCGACATGCTGGAGATTGTCCGCCGGATCACCCGTGACGTGGGCTCTGCCTACAAGACCAACAGCAAGGATGTGCGTGCGCGCGACGTTCAGATGCTCTTTGCCGATGCTTCCACCGGGTCGCATTCGCCCGCATTGGTGCGGCAGGGTCAGATCAGCGAACTTATCAACGCCAAGCCGAAATCACGCCGCCGCATCCTTGAAGAGGCTGCGGGGATTTCGGGCCTGTATGCACGCCGCCACGAAGCCGAGCTGAAACTGAAAAATACCGAAACCAATCTGACCCGCGTCGACGACGTGGTCGAACAGTTGGCCACGCAGCTTGCGCAGCTGGAACGGCAGGCAAAACAGGCCGCGCGCTATCGCTCTATCGGAGAAGAACTGCGGCGCGCCGAGGGGCTGTTGCTCTATCGCCGCTGGAAAGAGGCCGATCTGGCCTGCGCCGAAGCCGAAAGCGTGCTCCGGGAACGCACGTCAGTGGCGGCACAGTCGGAAACCGCCGCGCGCCAGGCTGCGAAACTGCGCGAGGAGCGTGACGCGAACCTGCCGCCCCTGCGCGAGGAAGAGGCGATCGCCGCCGCCGTCCTGCAACGCCTTCAGGTGCAGCGTGACACCCTCGCGGATCAGGAAAAGCGCGCGCTGGACGCGATCGAGACGTTGAAGCGACGCATCACCCAGATGGCGCTGGACATGGAGCGCGAAACCGGGCTGAACCGCGACGCGGGCGAGACGATTGACCAGTTGGAATGGGAAGCGCGCGAGCTTGCCAAGGCTGGCGAGGGGCATGACACCCGGCTGGAAGAAGCCGCAGCCGCCGCGCATGAGGCCGCAGAAGTGCTGCAAAGCCGGGAAGCGGACCTGTCACAGCGCACCGAGGATGTCGCGCGATTGGCGGCACGGCACCATTCAGCGATGCGGCTTCTGGAAGACAGCCGCAAGATGCTGGACAAGAACGAAAGCGAAGCCGCGCGTGCCCGTGATGCGATGCAGACCGCCGAAGAGGCGCTGGAAGCTGCGGGCGAAGCGATGGAGCGCGCCGCCAACGCAGAGGAACATGCCCGCGAAAACGCCGAACGGGCGGAAACGGCCCTGAACCTTGCCGAAGAGGCCCGCGCCGACACCCAGTCCCGAGAGGCAGATGCCCGCGCTGAACGGTCCGAGGCAGAGGGCGAAGCCAACGCCCTGCGCGCCGAGGTCACGGCGCTGGCGCGGTTGTTGGAACGCGACACGGCCGAAGGCGGCCAGGTGCTCGACCGGTTGCAGGTAGAACAAGGGTTCGAAAAGGCGCTTGGTGCTGCACTCGCAGACGATCTGCGCGCGCCAGAGGTGGAAGGCGATGGCCCGTCCGGCTGGGCGATCCTGCCGGACTACGACACCCGGCAGACCCTGCCAGAGGGCGTCACCCCGCTGACCAACCATGTATCGGTGCCGGATGTTCTGCAGCGCCGGATGGCCCAGATCGGTCTGGTCGAGGAAGAGGATGGCCAGCGTCTTCAGCCGCTGCTGAAGCCCGGACAGCGCCTTGTCAGCCTTGAAGGCGATCTTTGGCGTTGGGACGGGTATCGGGCCTGGGCGGCGGACGCACCATCCGCGGCGGCGCTGCGTCTGGAACAGCTTAATCGCCTGGAAGCGCTCAAGCAGGAAAACGCCCATGCCGAGGCGCGCGTCGATGGGGCGCGGGCCGCGCACGAGGCGCTGACGGCCAAGATGGCAGAGCTTGCCGCCGCCGATCAGCAAGCGCGCAAGGCCCGCCGCGACGCCGACGCACAGGTGACCGAGGCCAGCCGCGCCTTCAACCGGGCCGAGGCCGACCGCGATTTGGCCCGGGGCAAGCTGGAAAGCCTCGCCATGGCAGTGACCCGCTATGAAGAAGAGGCCATGTCCGCGCGCAAGCAGCTCGCCGAAGCAGAGCGCGCCGCGCAGGGTCTGGAAGACCTCGACAGTGCCCGGGCAGAGGTCGACGACATCAAGATGACGGTCGAAGCCGCGCGGATGACGATGATGGCCCGGCGATCGGCCCATGATGAATTGCGGCGTGAAGGCGAAGCGCGCCGCGCCCGCAGCCAGCAGGTCACGAAGGAATTGAGCGGCTGGCGGCACCGGCTGGAAACCGCCAAGACCCGCAGTCAGGAATTGCTGGACCGCAAGGAAGCAGCAGAAGAGGAACTGGAAGAAGCCAGCGCCGCGCCAGAGGAAATCGCCGCCAAGCGCGATGAACTTTCGCATGCGATCTCCGAGGCTGATGCCCGCCGGGCCGCCGCCGCAGATGCGCTTAGCGCTGCCGAAAGCGCCCTGCGCGAGGCAGAGACAGGCGAACGCGAGGCAGAGCGCGCGGCATCGGAGGCGCGCGAAGCACGGGCGCGGGCAGAGGCGCGGGCAGAAGCCGCCCGCGAGACCGTGGCTGCCGCCGAAGAGCGTATCGCAGAAGAGCAGGAAACGACCCCGCAAAAGCTCTTGGAACAGCTTGATGCCGACCCGGAGAAGATGGCCGATTCCGATAGTATTGAAACGGATGTGAACCGGCTGAAACGTCAGCGCGACGCGCTGGGGGCTGTGAACCTGCGTGCCGAGGAAGACGCCCGCGAAGTCCGCGAAGAGCATGATACGCTGGTCAACGAAAAGGCGGATCTTGAAGAGGCGGTGCGCACCCTGCGCAACGGCATCGCCAGCCTGAACCGCGAAGGCCGCGAGCGCCTTCTGACCGCCTTTGAACAGGTGAACAGCAACTTCCGCCTGCTGTTCACCCACCTGTTCAACGGGGGCGAAGCCAACCTCGTGATGGTCGAATCCGACGATCCGCTGGACGCGGGGCTGGAAATCATGTGCCAACCCCCTGGCAAGAAGCTGTCGACCCTCTCGCTGCTGTCTGGCGGAGAGCAGACCCTGACCGCTATGGCGCTGATCTTCGCGGTGTTCCTCGCGAACCCAGCGCCGATCTGCGTGCTGGACGAGGTCGATGCGCCGCTTGACGATGCCAACGTGACCCGGTTCTGCGATCTTCTGGACGAGATGTGTCGCCAGACCGACACGCGCTTTCTGATCATTACCCACCACGCCGTGACGATGAGCCGTATGGATCGCCTGTTCGGCGTCACGATGCAGGAACAGGGGGTCAGCCAGCTGGTGTCGGTTGACCTCAAGAAGGCCGAAACCCTGGTCGCATGATAGAAAAAACCCCGGGGGAAAGCCCCGGGGTTGGTACTCGTCAGCTACGTCGCGTGTCACATGGAGGTCGGCTTACATGCCGCGGTCTTCCATGCTTTCAAGCTCTTCCTTGGTGGCAGAGACATAGACGCGCAGATCATCGCCACCGTCTTCCTGCTGCAGGTTCAGCTTGTCGAACGGCATGGACACGTGCTTTTCGCCCAGACCAAGGAAGCCGCCAACGTCAAGGATGACTTCGCTGATCTTGCCGTCTTCGGCCACGATCACTTCGGAAATCTCACCGATCCACTCGTCCCGGCCGTCATAGACGCGGGCGCCGTCGATCATTTCGGCCGTCAGGGTCGCTGTGTCGGCAGCCATGTAACCTTCGGGCGAATGGGTCATGCCGTCCATCGCATGTTCGGTGTCGGCAGCCATTTCTTCGGCTTCCTGCTCGATATTCTGACCAGCAGTCTCGGCGGTTTCAACAGCCTGATCACCCGCTTCGTTCAGCTCGGCACCGGTCGTAACAACGGTTCCCTCTGCATCTTCAGCAGCATTTTCGACCGCATCAGCAGTTTTCTCGGTCGTTTCTTCGGCCATATCTGCGGCGTTTTCGCCAGTCCGCTCAACGCCGTTCCAGGCGCCAATGACGTCTGTATCGAATTCCGGCGCATTTTCGATCGAAGCGCGATCCGTGTTCAGCACGACGAAGAAATCGTCCGCATCATCGCTGTCAGAAACCAGCTTCAGCTCGGACAGGGTCACCGCGACGGTGCGCTCGCCGATGCCAAGGAAACCGCCGATATCAAGCAGGACAGCCTCCATATCGCCCGACCGCGACAGGATGACGTCGCTGATTTCGCCAATGCGGTCCCAGTCGGTTCCGGCATCGGCCATCGCTTCGCCTTCAACTTCGGCTTCGGTGGTGTAAACGCTCATCCCGATCAGACGCGAGGCACGCAGATCGGCATTGCTTTCGATCTTGGCGCTGTCAAGGAAGGGGCCGCTTTCGGTGGCCATGCTGTGGCTTTCAGCGAATGCGGGGATTGCACTGGCCATCACGATGGCGGTTGTTGCAAGCAGAGTTTTCATAGTTCAGTCCTCCAGTTTTCGTTTGCCGGGGACAGGCAGGTTTGCCCGTCTGGCTATGGAGGATGAACACGGCAGAAAGGGGGAATGTTCCTGCACGGATGACGAAAAAATTGTGCGGCTGGAGCCTTGAACCGGGATTTGACCACCCTATCACGCGCGCGTCCTCTAGGCGTCCTCTCGACCGCAATTCCGGCCCAAGAATTCTGACATAACTCCAAAGCGGCTCAGCGGCTTTTGCCATTCTATTTCAACAATTTACGAAAAGACCCGGCGCGCTCGATCCGAGAGCACGGCGGTTCCCATGAAAACGGGCAAATTGTTCGAGATTTGGCGCAATTCCGCCCAAAGAATTTGGGAGGGCATGGCCTCGCAACGGTCTGCCAGAAAACCCCATCGAAACGCCATGGGCGTGGATGCAACAAGGCCCGAACCGCACCGGGTTTCGGGCCTTGTGTAAGCTGGTTTGATGTGCCGCCACGCAGCGGCGCAGTTCGACCGCAGCGATCGCTGACGGCCTTACCGCGCAATCGCCATTTCAGAACAACAGGCCGGGCGCCGCAGGTTTAGTGAACGGTGACTGGCGCAAGATCGTTCTGGCGCGCGAGGATGAAGGCAAGCTGCCGGTCTTTCACCAGTGCCAACCGTTCGCCATCGGCGCGGTGTACCGCGTAAAGCTGCTTTACGCCGCCCGCCTGATTCTGAACCTCGGCAGGCAGGTCGGATACATTCACTTGGCGCACGTATACAATGCGCTCATCATCCAATTTCGGAAGCTCGATAGGGGTATGCATGACGTCAACCTTTCCTGATATGGATAGTCTGGACAACGGCTTCGGGGCGTGATCGTTCCAGATCGACATGGAGAAGCCCGTTCTCCATGAGAGCGTCGCCCACTTCGACCCCTTCAGCCAGAACGAAGGACCGCTGGAACTGTCGCGCCGCGATTCCGCGGTGCAGAAAGATCCGTCCCTCTTCATCGTCGCCTTGCTTGCCACGGATAACCAGCTGCCGATCTTCGACAGTGATCGACAGATCCTCTTCCTTGAAGCCGGCGACAGCCAGCGTGATCCGGTAGGAACACTCCGACGTTTGCTCAATGTTATAGGGAGGATAGCCCTCGTTACCCGATTTCGCCGTACGTTCCAGAGCGCGTTCAAGCTGCTCGAAACCCAGCATGTGCGGGTATGATCCCAGTGTCAGTTTCGTCATGCGGTGTCCTTATCAAACAAGCGACAATGCTGCGGCGGCCCTTATAGGCACCACCGCAACACAAATATGGGTCGCACCCCCGGCGCTTGCAAGACCTTTGCCAAACGCAAATCGACGCGGTATTCTGTAACCCCATAGTCTGTCAGGTATATATCCATGAACGCGCCCACTGATCTCTCGATGAAGACGGATGACGTCCTGCGCGTGGAGCTTGAGGTTTTTCGCAGCGAGCACCGCGACCTCGACGATGCGATTCGCGCGCTGAACGAACGTGGCACGGCCGACCAGATCACCTTGCAGCGTTTGAAAAAGAAAAAGCTGCGGCTGAAGGATCTGATCGCGCGAATCGAAGATCGGCTGCTGCCCGACATCATCGCCTGAGAGCCGTTGCCAGCAGGCGTGATCCGGCTATAGTGCCCGCTCTGATTTCGCGGAGGGCCGTATGGGCGACGACACATTGATCCGGGTTGGCATCATCATGGGCAGCCAGTCCGACTGGCCCACGATGAAGGAAGCCGCCGATATGCTGGCCGCGCTAGACGTGCCCTATGAGGCGCGCATCGTATCAGCCCACCGCACGCCAGACCGTCTTTGGGACTATGGCAAGACAGCCGTGGGCCGCGGCCTTCAGGTGATCATCGCGGGTGCCGGCGGTGCTGCGCATCTGCCCGGCATGATGGCGTCCAAGACGCGGGTGCCAGTGATCGGCGTGCCGGTGCAGACCCGCGCGCTTTCGGGTGTCGACAGCCTGTATTCCATCCTCCAGATGCCGCGCGGCTTTCCTGTTGCCACCATGGCCATCGGGGCTGCGGGTGCCGCGAATGCCGGGTTGATGGCCGCAGGCATTCTCGCGCTTCAGGACGACGCGCTTGCAAAGCGGCTGGACGACTGGCGCGCGGCGTTGTCAGCCTCCATCCCCGAGATTCCAACCGACGACTGACCCGTCTTGCACAGTTCGCTGGCCTTCTGTACCCCGCACGGCAACGCAGACCACGACAGCGCTGGAGGTTCGAGCAGATGACAAACCCGCTTCCCACAGGTTCGACCATCGGCATTCTGGGCGGGGGCCAGCTTGGCCGCATGCTCTCTGTCGCTGCTGCGCGGCTGGGGCTGCGCACCCATATCTACGAGCCCGGCGCCAACCCGCCCGCTGCCGATGTGGCGCATGCGGTCACGACGGCGTCATATGACGACGCGGCCGCCTTGGGCGCATTTGCAAAGAGCGTCGACGTCATCACCTACGAGTTCGAGAACATCCCGACGCAGGCGCTTGACGTGCTCGAAGCGATTGCGCCCGTCTTTCCGGGTCGCGAGGCGCTGCGGATCAGTCAGGACCGGCTGACAGAGAAAGACTTCCTTAGTGAACTGGGCCTGACCACCGCCCCTTACAAAGCGATAGACAGTGCCGAGGCGCTGGATGCCGCGCTGGCAGAGATTGGAACGCCTGCGATCCTGAAAACTCGCCGCTTTGGCTATGACGGCAAGGGGCAGGCGCGGATTTCCGCATCGTCTGACGCCGCTCAGGCATTCGCCGATATGGCCGGGGCGCCCGCGATCCTTGAGGGCTTTGTGGATTTCAGCCATGAGGTTTCGGTCATCGCCGCACGTGCGCTGGACGGGTCTGTCTCGGCCTTCGATCCGGGTGAGAATGTCCACAAGGATGGCATTCTGCGCACCACCACCGTGCCTGCGCGGCTCAGCTCTGCACAACGCAGCGACGCGGTACTGCTCGCCGCCCGCATCCTCAACGCGTTGAATTACGTTGGCGTCATGGGGGTCGAGCTGTTCGTGACGCCCAAGGGTCTGATCGTGAACGAAATCGCGCCGCGTGTGCATAATTCCGGGCACTGGACCCAGAACGGCTGTGCCATCGACCAGTTTGAACAGCACATTCGCGCCGTCGCTGGCTGGCCCCTCGGCGATGGGCAGCGCCATACGGATGTGGTGATGGAAAACCTGATCGGCGACGACATGGACCGCGTGGCCGACCTTGCGGCTGAACCGGATTGCGCGCTGCATCTTTATGGCAAGGCAGAGGTCAAACCGGGCCGCAAGATGGGTCATGTGAACCGCATTCAGCGCGGCAAAGCCTAGGGCATTTTGACGTCAGGCAGGTCCGTGCCCATGGCCAGACTGGATTGGCGAGGGACAGCGCCAGTTTGCACGGCGTTCAGGCCAGAAACCGCGAAGCGACCCGCCCTGTCATATATGCAACCTGTCCGCCGCTGATGACGGCCCCGACGCGCCGCGTGTCTTCTTCCAGAACCACCAGATCGGCACGAAGGCCGGGTGCCAACGCGCCACGGTCCGCCAGGCCCAGAACCCGCGCAGGCCCGGAAGACACCAACGCCCAGGCCTCCTCCAGCGGCAGGATATCCTGATCGACCAGCCGCCAGACGGCTTGCCGCATCGCAGGATAGTGGTAGTCGGAGGCAAGCGCGTCGCACAGACCCTCGCGCACAAGCTCTGTGGCAGAGGCATTGCCCGCATGGCTCGCCCCGCGCACCACGTTCGGCGCGCCCAGTACGATCGCATCCCCGCCTTGCCGCGCGGCACTCGCTGCCTCTGCCGTTTCGGGGAATTCGGATACAAGAACGCCTTTTCTCCGCCAATCCTCCCGCACCTCGGCGGTGCGGTCATCATGGCTGCCCAGCCGAATACCTTGCGCTGACAATGCCTTACACAGCGCCGCAACCGCCGCTGGCACTTCGCCACCGCGTGCGTGCAGATCCTGCATCAGGGCCAGATGGGTCTCGGGCGAGCGCCCGGATTTCAGCGCCTGCCCCGTCAGACGTGGTGGCTTGCGCCCCTCGGACAGGCGCTGATGCGGCAGATGATCGTTCAGCACAACGTATGAGATGTCATGCGCGGCGATCATCTCCAGCACGCGGGGGAAATCGTCCATCATATGCGTCTCCAACCGCAATTGCAGTTGCAGATCGACCGCCACACTGTCGCGAACCGCGCCGACTGCGGTGAAGACAGAGGCGGCGAATTCCGGGCTGCGCATCCCGCCTTCCCAGCTGAAGAACTGCGCCATGACGCCCGTAGTGATGCCGTTTACCGCCAACTCGGCCGCCGTGGCGATCACGCCGTTTTCCGCCTCTCGCAAGGCGCCCCGACGCGGCGCCATGTGGCGTTCGAAACCGTCACCATGCACGTCAATCAGCCCGGGCAGCACCAGACACCCGGCAAGGTCGACCTGCCGCCCATCTGCCGCCTCGCTGATCAGCCCACCCGACAGGCAAAGCGCGTCGGCGTCCCACCCTTCGGGCCGCAGCACGCGCGCGCCCGTCAGCGTCAGGTCAAGGGCTGGCCCCGAAGTCGAATAGCTCATTGTCATCCTCCAGACAGCCCTGCAGCGCACAGGTCAGGCCGCTGCGAAGCAGGACCTCGGCCCAGCCCATATCCGGCCTGAATTGGCCGGTCTCCAGATATTCCAGAACCTGCGCGATCACCAGCGGGCTCTGCATCATGAAGGTATGTGTGACGGGCAGAACGATGAAATCGTCCATGCCTGCCACCTGTGTCGAGGCGACAGAGACCTTTCCGTCATCCGGCCCGTCGATCATCAGCGAAAACACCGGATTGAGCGATCGATTGCCCGCGATCACACCCAGATCGGCCTCTACGGGCGGCAGGTCTGTCACCACGCCGTCACTGGCCAGTTGCACGCCGGCCGGGCCGTTGACCCAGCCAAAGGCCGCAAGATCGCGCAGGTGGTCGACCAGTTCGCTGCCCGCATTGGGCGGACCAAGCATGACCACGCGGCCCATGTCTTCGGGCCGGTTCCCCTCTGCCAACCACAGTCGCAAAAGGATACCGCCCATCGAATGGGTCACGAAATGCACCCGGTCCTCGCCGCATTCCGCAACCGCTGCGGGCAAGGTTTCGCGCATCAATGGCTCAAGCGGTTCGTGGGTCGAATCGTAGCCCGGATTGACAGTGCGATATCCGGCTGCCTCAAGGCTCCACGCCATGAGCGTCAGACTGGCTTCAGTGCGCGCAAGCCCGTGCAGCAGCACGACGCAATCGGCAAGGGCCGCGCCGGGAAGCATCGCCAGAAAAAGAATGAACCACCGCATACGCCTTGAGATAGTCCGCCCGATCCCCCTACAACAGGGGCAAATGCACACGGAGCCGGTTTATGTCGCCACGTCTTGCCCTGCGCGCCGTCATCGTCGAAGACGGCCGATTGTTGATGGTGAATGCCTGGAAGGACGGTGACCTGTGGTGCGCACCGGGCGGCGGCGCCGAGATGCACCAGTCCCTGCCCGAAAACCTTGCGCGCGAAGTATGGGAGGAATGCGGGCTGAAGATCGCGGTCGGGCAAACCTGCCTTTTGAACGAATATCACGAAGAGGCGCGCGGGTTTCATCAGGTAGAGCTGTTCTTTCACTGCCGCATCCTCGGCGGTGATCGCAACGGCGCGTGGACCGACCCTGAAGGCATCGTGACAGAGAGGCGATGGGTTACGAAGACCGAACTGGCCACGATGCGCCACAAGCCCGACAGCCTTGCGCAGGTGGCTTTTGAACCACCTGCGCCGCCGATTTACGATCCGCTGGAACCGCTCGCCTACTGAATAGGATCAGCCGAACGCGCGTGGATATTCGAGGGTCTCTTCGGGCACAGCATCGCCCGGACCTGCCAGCAGAAGATGCGAAGCCGGATAGGGTGCGCGAAGCTTGGCAGCCCGTTCCGACGAGAAGCCGCACCGCCGGTAGAACGCCGGATCGCCCAGCACGACGAGGAACACACCAGAGCGACGCGCCCATTCAGCGAGCATGCCAACCATGCGGCGACCATGGCCGAAACCCTGAAAATCCGGCGCGATGGCGATGGGTGCAAGGCACAGCCAGCCCTGGGGGCTGCGCATTTCCGACAGGGCCGCATAGCCTACGATCCGGTCCTCGAAGGGCAGAACCTGCTCTCCGGCCAGCGCCCGATCGGCGCGCAGACGTCGCACCAAAGCCGCCTCGTCCGGGCCGCCAAAGGCCGCTTGCAAGAGCTGGTCTGCCTGAGCAAGCTCTGATCCGCGCATCTCGCGCAGAAATCCGGGGCGGCGGATCGTCAATGGCCGCTGTTGAAGGTAGGGACGCACAGCGCATCCCGACATTTCACCTTGCATCATTTTCTCCTCCGTCTTCAGCTCCGACTGGGGTAGGCGCCCTCGATCGCAATGCAGAATTTCATTCCGATAAAGGGCTGGACAATACTCACGGGTTGTCCTCCGCCGGTCGGTGCAATTGTAGTCGATACGGTCGTCGCGGCCGCGTCGTTGCGCAGCGTGGCGTCAACCGTTGTAGACCCATAGGTATTCCCGCTCGCTTCGGCGAGGATACCGTCCTCCGGGCTTTGTTCCGTCGCACTTTCGTTAGAGGCGTTCAGAACAGTGGTGGCCGTGGTGGTGGCCGTGTGGGTGTGGTTTGGCATGTTCGACTGGGTGATCGTCACCATCTCCACCCCGCCGGTCTGGCCCTGCTGGATGGGTGACAGCCCGGCGCCCTGCCCCATCCCGACCACGACACGCGACCGCAGGTCAGGCAAAGCAAAGGTTGTGCGCCCATCACCGCCATAGGTTGTCCCAAGGAGCGAAAACAAGGCATTGTACTGCGAAATCGGCATCAACCGACCATCAGTTTCCGCCCACCCGCGCGGGCAGTAATTCTCACCGACCATCACGATGTCGCCGATGTAGGGGTTCGTCCCGGCCTCTGTCGATTCTGTAAACGCCATCGTCAGGACAGCAACGGATACGGCGAAACCTGCCAGTTTATTCAAGTTTATGTCTCCCTTTCGCTCGGGATCTAAATTGCAGGCGATCCCGGAGCCTCAACCATAAGGCGAAACACGGGCTGTCGGAAAGAATTATCTTTACGCATGGTCACCGTGACCCGCAGACTTGGGTGCAGAAACGAAAAGGGGCCGCCCGAAGGCGACCCCAAAAGGCTTGAGCCGAGAGGCAGATTACATCATGCCGCCCATGCCGCCCATGTCGGGCATGCCGCCACCGGGGGCAGCGCCTTCCTTGGCGGGCTTGTCGGCAACCATTGCCTCGGTGGTGATCAGCAGGCCGGCGATCGAGGATGCATCCTCAAGCGCGGTGCGGACCACTTTGGCCGGATCGATAACGCCGAACTTGAACATGTCGCCATATTCGTCGGTCTGTGCGTTATAGCCGAACTTCAGGTCGTCGGATTCGCGGACTTTGCCAGCCACAACCGAACCGTCGACGCCGGCGTTCTCGGCGATCTGACGCAGCGGTGCTTCAAGCGCCTTGCGAACGATGACGATACCAGCGTTCTGATCGGCGTTTGCACCGGTCAGACCTTCAAGCGTCTTGGCCGCCTGAACCAGGCTGACGCCGCCGCCAACCACGATGCCTTCTTGAACAGCAGCGCGGGTTGCGTTCAGCGCGTCATCAACGCGGTCTTTACGCTCTTTCACTTCGACTTCGGTCATGCCGCCAACGCGGATGACTGCAACGCCGCCTGCGAGCTTCGCAACGCGTTCCTGCAGCTTCTCACGGTCGTAGTCGCTGGTGGTTTCTTCGATCTGGTTGCGGATCTGAGCGACGCGCGCTTCGATCTCGGCCTTCTCGCCTGCACCGTCAACGATGGTGGTCTCATCCTTGGAGATCGAGACTTTCTTGGCAGTGCCAAGCATGTCCATGGTCACGGATTCCAGCTTCATGCCCAGATCTTCCGAGATCACCTGACCGCCTGTCAGGATCGCGATGTCCTGCAGCATGGCCTTGCGGCGATCGCCGAAGCCCGGCGCCTTGACAGCAGCAATTTTCAGGCCGCCGCGCAGCTTGTTGACCACGAGGGTCGCCAGCGCTTCGCCTTCAACGTCTTCCGCAATGATCAGCAGCGGCTTTTGCGACTGAATCACCTGCTCGAGCAGCGGAACCATCGGCTGAAGCGACGACAGTTTCTTCTCGTGCAGCAGGATCATGCAGTCTTCGAGATCTGCAATCATCTTGTCAGAGTTGGTGACGAAATAGGGGCTGAGGTAGCCACGGTCGAACTGCATGCCTTCGACAACATCGGTCTCTGTTTCCAGACCTTTGTTTTCTTCGACGGTGATAACACCCTCGTTGCCGACTTTCTGCATGGCGTCCGCAATCTGCTGGCCGATTTCGGCTTCGCCGTTGGCAGAGATCGTGCCGACCTGAGCAACTTCGGCCGAGTCGTTGACCGGGCGGGAGGCTGCTTTGATCGCTGCAACCACCTTGGAAGTCGCGAGGTCGATACCGCGCTTGAGGTCCATCGGGTTCATGCCCGCTGCGACCGACTTCAGGCCTTCGCGAACGATGGCTTGTGCCAGAACAGTTGCGGTGGTGGTGCCGTCACCGGCTTCGTCATTGGTGCGGGAAGCAACTTCCTTGACCATCTGCGCGCCCATGTTCTCGAACTTGTCTTCCAGTTCGATCTCTTTGGCGACAGAAACACCGTCCTTGGTGATGCGCGGTGCGCCGAACGATTTGTCCAGAACCACGTTACGGCCTTTGGGGCCAAGGGTCACCTTGACCGCATCGGCCAGGATGTTGACGCCGCGCAGCATCTTGTTGCGGGCATCGGTATCGAATTTGACGTCTTTAGCGGACATTCGGGATTACTCCTCAGATCTTCCGTAATTTCTATGGGGTTCGCGATCGTGGGCGATCAGGCGGCCTTGGCGGCTGCGTCGTCCTCGATGATGCCGAGGATGTCGCTTTCCTTCATGATAAGAAGTTCTTCGCCATCAACGGTGACCTCGGTGCCCGACCATTTGCCGAACAGGATCTTGTCGCCGGCCGAAACGGCCATCTCGATCAGCTCGCCCGAATCCTTGCGCGCGCCTTCGCCGCAAGCAACGACGATACCTTCAGCAGGCTTTTCCTTGGCGCTGTCGGGAATGATCAGGCCGCCCTTGGTTTTCTCGTCGCTTTCCACACGGCGGACCAGCACACGGTCATGAAGCGGTTTAAATGCCATTGCAAGAAGCTCCTTGGCTCTTAGGTTTCCTCCAGACCCTCCGGTGGCTTCCGGGGATCATTATCACTCGCAGAGGTCGAGTGCTAACGACGCATAGCTAGGCATGTCGCTGCGTCGTGTCAACAGCCCGATCAAGAAATCCGCACAGTCCGAAACGGGGGTGCATGTGGGAGCCCTGAGCCCCGCCGCCGCGATGGCTGGCACCATAAGCCCCGCGACGCCCCCGCAAACGCGCGAAATTCCGGCGCAAAGCCCCTGCCCGGCCTGCACGGGCTTGTTTCCTTTGCACCCCGCACCCCGCCGCGCCTAAGCTGGCGGAAGGCAGATTGGAGCATGGCAGGCATGAAAATCGGAATCGTCGGGGCCGGAATGGTCGGATCAGCTGCCGCATTTGCCTGCGTCATGCGCGGTGTCGCGTCGCGCATCGTGTTGGTGGATATCAATCGGGCCCGCGCGTTGGCAGAGGCCGAAGATATTGCCCATGCCGCACCATTTGCCGGTGCCACCCGCGTGGATGCGGGCAGCTATGACGACCTCAAAGGCGCACAGGTGGTGATCCTGTCCTGCGGTGTCGGGCAGAAGCCGGGGGAGACACGGCTTGAATTGCTTGGACTCAATGCCGCCGTGTTCCGCGATGTGGTCACAGAGGTCATGCGCGCCAGCCCGGATGCCATCCTGCTGGTCGCCTCAAACCCTGTCGATGTGATGGGCCAGATCACCACCGCGCTCAGCGGCCTGCCGCCCGGACGGGTGATCGCCTCGGGCACAATACTCGACACCGCCCGGTACCGCTGGCTTTTGGGGCGTCACCTTGGCATCGCGCCGCAATCGGTTCACGCCTATGTGCTGGGGGAACACGGCGACAGCGAGGTGTTGGCCTGGTCCAGCGCCCGCGCCGGGTCGGTCCCCGTCGGGGATTTTGCGGCACAGATCGGCAAACCGCTCGACGCCGGCCAGATGGCCCGGATCGACAAGGGCGTGCGGCGCGCGGCCTACACCATCATCGAGGGCAAGGGCGCCACGTGGTACGGCATCGGCGCAGGTCTTGCCCGCATCGTGGCCGCCATCGCCCGAGACGAGCAGACCGTGCTGACCGTGTCCTGCGTGTCGGATGTTCAGGGCGTCCGCGAGGTTGCCTGCTCTGTGCCGCGCGTGCTTGGCGCGGGAGGCGTCACCGAAGCACTGGTGCCCGAACTCTCCACGGACGAGGCCGATGCCCTGCGCGCCTCTGCCGAAATGCTCAAAGAGACATTCAGCGCGGTTCCCCTGTAGCCGTCTCATCCCAGCTATAGGCCCAATGCACCAGCCCCTCGCGCCCCTGATCGGTCAGGGCATAGACACCGGTGCTGACCTTCTCGAACCAGCCGTAATGATTGTCCCGCATGATCCGTGTGGCGACCTTGACGCCGGTCACCTTGACAACGTCGCGCCCCCGGCTGGCGCCCAGTTGCGCCAGACAGGCGGCACAGCGCAGCGCGTCCTGACGATAGCCCGTCACGATCCCGTGCCGCGTTGCGCCACCGTCGTTGGGGTCCCCTTCCAGCCGGTTGAATTCCCGCAGCAGCCGGGCCGCGGCCTTCTTGTTTTGGCGGGGCGCGTAGGGGCCGGGATCGCAATGCACCTCGACCCGCCCGTCTTCCCGCACAGTCATCAGCCCCAGCCCAAGCCTGCGGCACAGCGCGAGATTGTCCTTGAGCACCCGCCGCGCCGTCCGGCCCGTGGGCCTTGGCACCGCGATATAGACCGCCTCGGTCACCGAAAGACGGCGGACCGCCTGATGAAACAGGGTGAGCGCGAAACGCAGCTTCAACTCCACGATCACGGGCGGCTCTTGGCCACGCCGGGCGACCAGATCGGCAGCCCCGACCTCGCCCTTGACCTCATAGCCCTGACGTTCCAGAAGCGCCTTGACCGGCGGATAAAGATCGCTCTCGCGGTTCATGGTGGGATCATGCCCGCATGGCCCGGCTTGTCCAGACCCAGCCGTCGCGATAGCGTGACGCCGAACTGAAAGAGGCCCCCCATGTTACGCGCCCTGGTCACCCTGATTCTCTTTGGATTGGCAAATATCGCCAGCGCGCAATGCCTGGGCACCGACCTGCGCCACAGCCTGCCCGCGGAGCTGCAAAAGGAGCTTGCGGCACGTCTTGCACAGACGCCCTTCGCAGAGGGCAATCACTGGATGGCAAGGCGCGACGGCCAACTTGTTCACCTGATCGGAACCGTCCATATCGACGACCCCCGCCTTGACGCGCCCTTTGAACGGCTGCGGCCGATCCTTGAAGCGGCGGACCGTATCCTGCTGGAGGTCACACCAGACGAGGAGGCCGCCCTCCATTCGGCGCTCTCTACCCAGCCAGAGCTGCTCTTGCTGACCGATACGACCCTGCCCGAACTGCTGCCGGAAGAGGACTGGCAGGCCCTGTCGCGTGCGGCATCGGCGCGTGGCTTGCCGCCCATTTTGGTGTCCAAGTATCAGCCGTGGTATCTGGCGACGCTCCTGTCGATACCGCCCTGCGCCATGTCCACCTTGACAGGGGGCGTCGCGGGAATGGACGGCCGGATTGCCGCCTTCGCGCAGGAAAACGGCAAAGAGCTGCTGTCGTTAGAGGCTTTTGACACCGGGATGCGTGCCTTCGGCGAGATGAGCCGCGACGATCAGATCGATTTGCTGATGTCCAGTATCGTGCCGAACCAGACGGCAGAAGACATGTTCGCCACCCTGCTTGCCACCTATTTCGCGGAGCGTCACGCCGAGGCGTGGGAGGTTATGCGCGAGCTTTCGGTGCTGCACGCCCCCAATTCAGCCGGGGACAACGACCCCGCGCTGGACAAGATGGAACGCGCGCTTCTGGCCACGCGCAATCAGACCTGGATTCCCGTTATCACAGCAGCCGCGGCAAAAGGCGGCCTGATCGTCGCAGCCTTTGGTGCGGCGCATCTGTCCGGCCCCGACGGGGTGCTTGCCCTGCTACAAGCGCGCGGCTTCACGCTGGAACGACAGCAATTCTGAACCGGGCGACTTGGGTCAGCCGGGCCTGTAATCGCGGTTCGCCTCGGGATCTTCGGTTGAATAGCCCAGATCGTCCAGTTGCTCCCAAACCTCTGCGGGGATGTCCCTCAGCGCCCAATCAAGCGTCTGGCTGACACGCTCCGGCGTAGAGACGCCGACGATGGTTGATGTGATACGCGGATCGCGCAGCGAGAATTGCAACGCCACCGGCCCCGGGGCGATACCGTTTTGCGCACAGACTGCTTCCAGCGCGCGGACGGGCGCCAATTCGGCCTCTCCGGCAGGCTGGTAGGTCACGCGCGGCATGACGGCGCTGCCTTTGGCAAGAACCCCGCCGGCATAGGGCGCTGCGTTCAAAACCGCGATGCCACGGCCATTTGCATGGGTGAAAATCTCGTCGGCGGCGCGGTTCAGCAGGGAATAGCGATTGTGGCTGATGATCGCGTCGAACGGGTTCGCCCGCAGTAGCGGGAACATCACGTCGATCCGCCCCATCGCCAGCCCGACCGCATCGGCGAGGCCCTCTTCCTTCAAGCGAAACAATGCCTCAACGGTACCACCCGTCGCCGTGATTTCCCCCAGATCGCGCGCATGTTCGGGATCATGCAGATGCAGCATTTGCACGCGGTCAAGGCCAAGACGCTCCAGACTTTCCTCAAGCGACTGGCGCACGCGGTCCGCGTCCAGCCGTCCGGTTTCCATATCGCGGTCGATCTTCGTGGACAGCACGAACCCGTCCGGCAACCCGCCCCGCTCGCGGATGGCATCGCCAATGCGTGCCTCGCTGCGCCCGAACCCGTAATTGTTCGACGTATCAAGGAAATTGACCGGTCCGTCGAACACCGCCTGCAACGTTGCGCGGGCGCGGCCCTCGTCCACCTCATAACCGTAGGTGTCGGGCATGTTCCCCAGCCCCGAAGTGCCAAAGCAGATATTCGTGACACCAAGCCCCGTATTGCTGATCCTGCGTTTATCCACCTATGTGTTCCTTATCCTGTAGAATTTGGCCGCTGTGCCGCCGAAAACCTGCGCGCGGGCCGACGGGTCGAGATTGCATGTCAGGCGACGGGCTTGCGCATACCATTCACCGTATTCGCATCGCAGTCGTGCCACCGGCCAGTCCGACCCCCACATCACCCGGTCCGCGCCGAAAACCTCCAACACGTGGTCGGTGCAGGGTGCCAGCGCGTCATCCGACAGGTCCGCGCCTGCCTCGGTGACCAGACCCGACAGCTTGCAGGCGGCTGACGTGTCGCGCGCCAGCCGGGTCATGCCCGTCTTCCATGCCTCGAAATCGGATTGTGACTGCGCGCCGATTTGCGGCTTCATGCAATGGTCGATGACGGCGCGCATGTCCGGGTAGCGCGTCAGCACCTTGTGAAAATTCTCCAGATGGCGCGGAAATCCCAGACAATCCAGACTGAGGTCAAGCTCGATAATGGCGCGATACGCCCATTGGATATCGTCGCGCAGCATCCAGTCGTCATCGGGAATGTCCTGAATCAGGGGCCGGACGCCTGCGAATTTCGGATGGGCGGCCAGTCTTTCGAGCACGCCGCTTTGGCTGCTATCTTCGAAATCCACCCAGCCAACCACCTTGGCAACATGCGGTGTGGCATCGGCGATGCCCAAAAGGTATTCCGTCTCTGCCACGCTGGGTGCTGCCTGCACCAGCACGGTTTGCGCGACGCCCGTCTCTGCAAGCGATGCGGCAAGGTCGGCAGGCCCGTATTGGCGGCTGAGAACCGGATCGTCCGGCGGCAACCACCCGTAATCGCCGCGCGCAGGGTTCCAGAAGTGGTGGTGGGCGTCGATGATCACTTGAACTTGTCCGCCCAGTCGGGGTGCCAGCGCGACAGGGGCGGACGATTTTCCGCGATGTCCCCGGCGGCCCAGCGGATCCGGCGCGCATCCATTTCAGAGGTGACCTCGTTATCCGGGCAGATGATGTAGAAGTCACCTTTCTCCAGCCGGGGAAGCATGTGGGCCACCACCTCTTCGGGCTGCCAGCCACCGGGGTTGGGTTTGTGCGGCCCGGTGATGGTGAACCCCGGCACCAGAAGATGCGCAGAAACCTCGCAGCCTTCGGTATTGCGCAAACGGTGCTGGAGCTGTTCGGTATAGGTCTTCAACGCCGATTTCGACACGTTGTAAATCGTGTTGCCCGGCGGGTTGGTGATGCCCTGCTTGGAGCCGGTATTGACGATCATGGCAGGCCTTCCCGCCGCGATCATGCCCGGCAAAAAGGCACGTTCCGCATAGACCGCTGCCCAGAAGTTGACGTCCATCGTGCGCCGCCATTCGTCCAGATCCTCGCGCGCGCCTCCGGCAACCCGCGTGGCGGCATTGTTCATCAGAAAGTCGACCCGCCCGAAACGGTCCCGCACGGTCCGGGCCAGTGCTTCGATCTCTTCTGGATTGGCGACATCCGCAGGACAGGCAATCCCGTCACCGGGAAGTGAGGCCAGAATGTCATCCAGCCGGGTCCCGTCGATATCCACGAGGACGACCGACAGGCCTGCATTCGACAATGCCTTGACCGTCGCCAACCCGATGCCGGATGCCGCGCCTGTCACAACGGCGACGGCGCCTGCGCTCAATGCGGGATGTGTCATGTTATACTCTCATCTCAATAGAACCGGCGGCGCGGGGATCCCGTACCGCCGGAGTGGTTTGATTGCGACAGGCGTCAGTTCACGCAGGTGTCGATATTGCTGTTATCGCAGACATCCAAACCGGTATATTGCGGGTCTTCAACCGTTTTTCCGTCCACGATGTCCTTGAGGATATACATCGCCTTGTAGCCCATCTCGAACGGCCGCTGACCAACCAGACCGTTGGCAAGACCATCCTTCGTCTGCTCCAGCTGCATGTCCAGCGTGTCCGCGACAACGATGGTCAACTCTCCGGCATCCATACGCTCCTTGTAAGGCTCCGCCGCCTGACGATAGGCGTTGTCGAACCACATGGTAAAGGCGCCGGTCGACAGGAACAGCGTGAGATCCGGGTTGGCTGCCAGAATGTCCGACATGCCCTGCACCGCGACATTGCCGTCATCATTGGTGATAAGCGGACAGGCCGAGATTTCGGTCCAGCCGCCCTCGCCCGACAGCGCCTTTCCGGGAGGCGTCCCCATATCCATGCCTGCCAGCGTATCGCGGGCACCTTTCAGACGCTCGTTATGGTTGGCTGCCGCAGCGCCGCCCGTTTGCAGGCAGACCGTGCCCCCATCTGGGTGGCGCGCCATGGCCAGCTTTGCAAGGTTCACGCCGATATCGCCGTTGTTGGTCCCCACGAACATGGTCCGCAGGTCCTTGTCTTCCGGCAACAGGTCGGAATCCCAGGTGATGACCGGGATACCTGCATCTGCCGCACCCTTCAGCGCCTTGGCCATTGCCGGCGCGTTCGAAGGCGCCACAGCGATCCCGTCGACCCCTTTGGTGATCAGGTCCTGTACGATCTGGATCTGCTCCAGCTCCGTATGCTCGCCCGGTCCGATATATTCGCAGGTCAGCCCGTCAACCTCTTCCTGCGCCTTGTAGCAACCGTCGCGTGCAAGATCGAAGAACGGGTTGTTCATCGCCTTGGGCACCAGTGCGAATGTCATGCTGTGGCCGTCCGCCATTGCCGCGAATGGCGACAGCAAACCGGTCAGGATCGTGGCTCCTAAGAGTCGTTTCATGGTCTTTCCTCCCTTTGGATTTTTCGAAGAGTTTGGAAATGAGGGTCTTACTTGCCCCCTCGATTGCGGATCTGTTCCAGAAGCACTGCAAGAATCAGGAACAGCCCGACAAAGAATTGCTGCCAGAGCGCCGGGATACCGGCCAGCAACAAGGAATTTCTGATCAGTTCGACAAGCGCCGCGCCGATGGATGCGCCGAACGCATAGACCACCCCCCCCATCAGGTTGGCCCCACCAATTACCGTCGCGGCGATCACGTTGAGCTCGTAGGTCGCACCCATCCCGTTGGTGGCAGAGCCGGTGTAGCCAATGAACATGAAGGCCGCGAGCCCGGTGCAAAGCGAACAGACGACATAGACCGAGACGATCATGCGCTCGACCGGAATGCCCGCCAGCTTTGCGGCCTGCGCGTTCCCCCCGATCGCTACGACCCAGCGCCCCCAGGTCGAGAATTTCCAGACCCACCAGAACACCCCCGTCAGGATCGCCAGCACCCAGACGACATTCGGGATGCCAAGGACGCTTTCACCGCCGATCCATTCGAAAAGGTCCATGTCCGGGCCGAATTCGTAGATCATCTTGTTGTTGGAAATCACCATCGCGATGGATCGTGCCATGGCGAGCATGCCCAGCGTGACCACGAAGGGCGCCATCTTGAGGTAGGCAATCAATATCCCGTTGATAAGCCCGACCACCGCGGCCGTCAGCATGCACACGACAAAACCGGCGCCTATGCCGAACCCCGCCTGCATGGTCAGGCCCAGCGTGATCGCGCACAGGCCCAAAAGCGAGCCTACCGAAAGGTCAATCCCGGCCGTGCAGATGACGGCCGACATGCCCAATGCCATGATGCCGAAAAACGCCATGTTTCGCGTGATGTTGAACATGTTGCGCTCTGTCATGAACGCGTCGGACACGAAGCTCATGACAAGGCCGATAAACAGGATTGCAACGAACACCCAGAAAGGCTGCGTCCGCAATATTGCGCCAAAACCGGACACTTCCTGGCGCAGGGTGATGTCTTCGTCGATAGCCGCGTGGTCCGTTCCGGCCTGGGCCGCGTTGTTCGGTTTTGGTGTCGTATCCGTCATGCTGCTTCGATCGCCCCGATAATGAGTCCGGTCACTTCTTCCGGGCTGGTTTCCTTGATGGGTTTGTCCGCGACTTTGGTCCCGCGCCGCAGCACAGCCACCCGGTCGCAGACATCGAACACATCGGGCATCCGGTGCGACACCAGAACGACCGCGTGGCCGGTCTCTTTCAATCGCTTGATCAGGGCCAGAACCTCTGCCACCTGCCGGACAGAGATGGCGGCGGTCGGCTCGTCCATCAGCACAAGCTTGGGGTCCGACAGCCGCGTGCGTGCGATGGCAACGGCCTGTCGCTGGCCACCCGACATCTGGCGCACCAGATCGCGCGGCCGGGTCTCCGACTTCAGCTCGGCAAAGAGTTCGCCCGCCCGTTTGTACATCGCCGGGTAGTCCAGCATGCTGATCGGCCCGAATTTGCGCTTCAACTCCCGCCCCAGGAACACATTCGCCCCGGCAGTCAGGTTGTCGCAAAGCGCCAGATCCTGGTAGACGATCTCGATCCCGGCATTTCGCGCGTCTATCGGTTTGTGGAAGGCGACAGGCTTGTTTTCAATGCGGATCTCACCCGAAGATGGCATGAAATTCCCCGCGATGATCTTCATCAGCGTGGATTTGCCTGCACCGTTATCGCCCATCAGGCCGACAGCCTCGCCCGGCTGGATCGTCAGGCTGACCTTGCTCAGCGCATGGATGGCGCCAAAGCTCTTGGTGATATTGTCGAGCTCCAAAAGGCTCATCGTTCCTCCCCAACCTGTTGGTCCGCGGCGCGGGAACCGGCGAGGTTTCCGAACATCTCGGACGCTCCCATCAATCCGGGCATCCGCCACGGCAGCCGTCAAAATTCACGCAGGAATATCCCGTGTCAGATCGGCCATCCGGTCCTCCCAATCCGGATGGCGGCGGTCTCGTCAGCACATCAGGCGCGCATGCGTATCCCGCAAAAGGAGCGCCTTTGCCCTTACGAACAAACCAGTGAGCCTTGCAGATCACCTCCCCCAATGCCGCGGTCACCGGGCCGGCGCCTGCACGGGGCAGGCACATCTGACCCGGCTCTGCGTCAGGGCTTTCCCACAATATCGGGCAGCCCCGAAGGTGACGTTACGCCAAAGACGTGTTCGTTGCCAAGAACTTCCCGCGCTTGTCTTTCCCTAAGGTTACAAAGCGCCGCTCAACCTGTTTACCCCAAGGTCACGGACAGGCATTTTCTGGCGATGTGCGGGAAGACCAAGCCTGAGCACGCTCTGACGTTTGGGGCCTTTTGTGCTTTTTGTACTGCTCTTTTGTACATAAGCCCCCCGGACCGACCATTCGCCCAAAATTGGTGTCCGACAACATGCGATGAAGACGCCACGATGCTGCGATGCTGCGCTACTGGGTCGGAAGGCGGACAAACTTACCGTTCAGCCAATTGGCATCATACTTGTCTAGAGGCACGAGCCGATGGATGGATCATAGTATAGTATGGTTAGTTAACGACGTTGGCCCCCAAGCCGCCAACGTCTATAGGAAAATGATGCGGCACCTTAATCAACAGCACCCTCCAGTTTCACTTAACAAACACGAACAGATTGTCATGGCTGTGGATGCTCGAATTTTTCCAAGTTTGTCTGACGTGATATTTATTACTTTGTTTGTTCCTGTGTGGTTTTTCCTTTTAGTACCAATACTTCACCGGATTTTTCGACCGATTACTTATATCATTACGACAGAACGAATTCTAGCCGTTGAACCAAACGGAAAATCCTACGGAATTGGGTTGGACGGCATTACTAAGATGAAGGGCACGAAGACATCCCTTATGATCTATGGTGCCGAAGACCGCCTTTGGTTGCCGCGCCTACCAGACGCTTGGTTTTTCGAGAGTGTCGTTTGGAATGTTGTTGATAAGGTCGGCCTTTCTGATGGGAAAATCGGTAGGTAAGGGCTCAAACCGGACGGTGCCCGTTTTGGACGGGTAGCTGGGGCGGGCATGCTTTGGCAGCGTCAGCAACGCAAAACCCCGCCCGGTTCAGGGGCGGGGTTTGGTGTGGGATCTGGCGCAGGGGTCAGGCGCGTTCGGAATATTCCATGGTCTCGGTATTGACCACGATCATCTCTTCCTGGCCCACGAAGGGCGGGACCATGACCTTGACGCCATTGTCCAGAATTGCGGGCTTGAAGCTGTTGGCGGCTGTCTGGCCCTTCACGACCGGCTCTGTCTCGGCGATCTGGCAGGTGACTTTCTGCGGCAGGGTCGCGTTCAGCGCCTCTTCTTCGTGGAATTCGACAACGATCGTCATGCCATCCTGAAGGAACGGGCGACGTTCGCCCAGAATTTCTGCGGGCAGCTCGACCTGATCGTAGGTCTGGGTATCCATGAAGACCAGCATCCCGTCATTTTCGTAAAGGAATTGCATGTCCTTTTGTTCAAGCCGCACGCGTTCCACCTTGTCGGCAGAGCGGAACCGCTCGTTCAGCTTGGAGCCGTTGCGCAGGTTGCGCAGCTCCACCTGGGCAAATGCCCCGCCCTTGCCGGGCTTGACATGGTCCACCTTGACGGCGGCCCACAGACCCCCGTCATGTTCCAGCACATTGCCGGGGCGTATCTCGTTTCCGTTGATCTTGGGCATGGGTCAAAACCTTGGCAATCGCTTGATCATATTAGCGCGGCACCTATATCTCGTGGACGGCGTGCTGGCAAGGCAACCAAATCTCGTGCTGCACCCGCAGAAAGCCATGCGCACAGAACATGGCAGCCATGCTTTTTAGCTATATCCGAATCGTTCGGAATCAGCCATAACGCACGGCACGCCGAAAAGAAAAGAGCAAGAATAAAAGGACGAATCATGACCGATTTCGTTGATGGCACGGCTTTCAACAGCGAACAGGGCAACCGTGCCCGAAAATTGTTCGCCGCTGTTGTGTTGGCCGCACTGGACGACGCAATTGCCGACGACAAGAAGTACGGCAACGGCCCCGAGCAGATCGCCCGTTGGGCACGTTCGCGCGATGGGCGCGAAGTTCTCAGCTGTGCCGGTATCGACCCGAACGAACGGGTTGTGTCCGGCCTGATGGAGTTCGTGTCCAAAGGTGTCCGCACCTCCGTCGCGCTGTCGCGCGAGGAAAGCGAACGCCGTCATGCCGCGCAGCAAGCTGAGGCGGCCTGACGACACCCGGGCAACCGGCCCAAAAAAAGCGCGTCCCGTTCATCGGGCGCGCTTTTTTCATGTCTGAATGCCAAGGATATTGATCAGGCGGAAGGCCTTGACCGGTCAGTCGAAATCCTGGCTGAGCAGGGCACGGTTGATCTCGCGGCGCACAAGTTTGCGCACGTTGCGTGTGATCCGCTCGCCCAGAACGCCCTGAAGTTCCTGTCGGACAATCTCTGACACCATCTCTCGCAGGGCGGCCTCGTCCAGAAGCGGCTGGGCTGACGGATCGACCAGATCGGTGCCCGCCGGCTTGGTCGCGGGCGCGCCATCGGCAGATGCCTGCGAAGCTTCACTAGCGTTTTGCGGGCGGGGCGACGGGGGCGCGAAGGGGGCGGTGCTGCCATCCTCGTCCTCTTCGGTTTCCCAACGGGGCGCGCCCTTGGCGAACATCGCCTCCAACTCGGCGATCTTGCTTTCCAGACTGCCATCGGACGACGCATCAGCAGGCTTGTCCGCGCCCGCCCGGTTGGCATGGAGCGTATAGAGATCGTCGCCACGGGCCGGGGTGTCGTTCGAATCACTGGCATCTGCCGAGGCAGGATCGTTCCGGTGTGGCCTTTTCGCAGACCTGTCCAGCAAGAGCGCCGCTGATGCCTGCCCAATCGGGGGATCGGCCTTTATGCCCGCAGAGGCCGGCGCCTTGCCAACAGGGTCGGTTTTCTGATCAGCGCGCTTTTGTGCCCCCGGCGCAGCCTTCGCGGCGCCTTTGCTGGAAGTGCCCGGCACACGCTGCTCTGGCGTCAGGATCAGCAGATCCGCAGGCGGTTTGCCCGGCTTTCGCGCCGTGACGCGCTCCTCGTCGGATACAAGCCTGCGGATGGAGGACAGCACGTCCTCTATTTCGACATTCGTCACTGGATCAGACATCTTTTTACCACTCTCGCCTCCCGGAAACTGTACCGGGCGACGAGGATTCTCACAACCGGTGGCAAGGGGCCTAGTTCTTGCCCAATGCCTTCAGCACGCGATCAAGCTTTTCGCCCTGTCTGCTGACATGTGGCGCGTCCTTGACGAGGTTGTAATAGGCAGAAGGGTCGTATTGCTGCACGCCCAGCTTCAGATGGTCCGCGGTCAGCAGCCCCGCCGTGTAAAGCAGCGTATAGGCGGCGACATATTCATTGGCCGTCGCGTCGATCAACGCGGCGCGGGCGTCCAGCAGATCCTGTTCGGCGTTGAGCACATCAAGCGTGGTACGCGCGCCCAGCTTCGCCTCTTCGCGCACGCCGTCAAAGGCGACGGTTGCTGCGCGGATCTGGCGCTGGCTGGCATCGCGGGCCGCACGGGTCGATTGCAGGAAGGACCAGGCATTGCCTGCGGCCTGTTCCAGCCCGACCTGCACAACATGCAGATTGGCGCGTGCGGCATCGCGGTTGGCCTGCGCCTGACGCAGCAGCGCGGAACGCCGCCCGCCCTGATAAAGACGCTTCGTCGCGGTGATGCCGATATTGCCGCCCTGAGAGCTTGCTTCGGATCTGAAGTTCTCGGTAAAGCCATAGCTGCCATCGGCTGTGACCGACGGATTGAAATCCGCCTTGGCCCGCAGGATGTTCAGCTCTGCCACGGTGACCTCGCGCTGCGCCTGTTTCATGTCAGGATGGTTGCGCACGGCCAGAGCCTTGGCGCGATCAAGGCTGGAGGGGATGTCCGGAATGGCGCGCGGCGGCACAAGCTGGCCCGGCGCCCGGCCGACCGCGGCGCGGTATTCCTCTTTCGCCTGATCCAGCTCGCCCTGGGCGGAGGCCAGAGCGGAGCGCGCGCCGGCAAGCTCTGCCTCGGCAAGGGCCACGTCGGTACGGGTCACTTCGCCCACCTCAAACCGGTCCCGCGCCGCGCGCAATTCCTGTGTAATCAGGCGCACGTTGCTTTCGCGCAAGGCCACGTTTTCGGTGGCGCTGCGCACGCCCATGAACGCCTCGACCGCACGCAGAAACACGTCCTGTTCCAGACTGATCAGACCTTCGCGGGCTGACAGCACGGATTCCTTGGCGGAATCGATGGCAAGCTTGGTGCGGCCGAAATCGAACAGCGTCAGCTGAACCGAGAGTTCATAAGAGGCCTGGGTATTGGCGGTGCCGACGGTCCGGAATGCCGTGCTGGTGGACGCGCTGCGCCCAAACGTGCGGTTCAGCCGCGCGGTCCAGTCAACCACCGGACGCAGGGCCGATTGGGCCACGGCGACATCTTCATCCGCTGCCCGCAGCAATGCCCGGTTCTGTTCCAGAAGTCCTGAAGTGTTGTAGGCCCCCACCAGCGCATCCGCCAATGTGTCTGCCCATGTAGCCCCGGGAACTGTCAGCGCGAGGGCCGTGAGGCCCGCTGCCAGCTTCGCCTTGAACGCTGTACCTACCATGCTTGCCTCGTCGCTATGCCCGTTTTCCCGGGTCGATGGTTGTGCCTGCGCCCCGCCCGTCAGAGCGCGAAAGCATCCTGTTTGCCGAACCCCGGCAGCACCGGGGCGCCGGCGTTGAATCCGAAGCGCCAGTTGATGCGCCCCTTGTGTTTGTGACCGATACGAACCGTTCCCAACGCGTTTTCCTGAAACAGCACCGCGATGCGGCCACCCTCTTTCAGTTGATCGTCAAGCGCCTTGGGCAGTTCTTCGACACCGCCTTCGACGATGATCACGTCATAGGGGCCATGCTCTGGCGCGCCTTCGGCCAGGGGGCCGACATGCAGGATCACGCTGTCGGCATGATGTTCTGTGAGCAGGCCCTGCGCCTCTTCAGCGCGGGTCTCGTCATCCTCGACCGCCACGACGGCCTCTGCCATGCGGGCGATCACGGCGGAGGAGTAGCCAAGCGCCGCCCCCACGTCGAGCACAAGCTCGTCGCCCGAGATTTCCAGCGCATCCAGCATTTTGGCAAATGTGCGCGGCTCCAGCAGGACGCGGCCGCCGCCAAGTTCGATATTCTCGCCCATATAGGCCGCTTCGCGTTTGTCACGCGGCACGAAAGCCTCTCGCGGCACCGAAAGCATCGCGTCAATGATCGGAAACTTGGTGACATCCGATGGGCGGATCTGTGTATCCACCATCAGTGTCCGGCGGGTCGCGTAATCGGGCATGTACTAAACTCGTTCGTTCAGATTGTCGTCTTTTGTTTTGACACAGAAGACCCGGCTCGGCAATGTCCGCGCGCCCGAAAAACGCAGCCTGTTGCCGGCCTGTGCCACGGCAGGGGCAGATATGCCCCGATATGCGCGCTCAGCCCGCCAAATGCGCCACAACTGAGCGTTCATGCGCAGAATCGCGATGTTCGAACAGGTAGATGCCTTGCCATGTGCCGAGCGCCAGCCGTCCGCCACTCACCGGAATTTGAACAGAGACCGGCAAGAGCGCGGCCTTGATATGGGCAGGCATGTCGTCCGGCCCCTCATAGGTGTGGGTCAGATAGGACATCGCCGGGTCGGTCGAGGGCGGGACCAGCCGGGAAAAGAAGTTGCGCAGGTCGACCTGCACCTCCGGATCGGCGTTTTCCTGAATGAGCAGGCTGGCAGAGGTATGCCGGATGAACAGCGTGAGCAGCCCCGAAGATACCCCCTGCTGCGCGACCCAGCCGGCAACGTCGCGGGTGAACTCATACAGCCCTTGCCCCCGGGTCCTGATGGTAAAACCGGTCTGCATGGTTTGACCCAGGTCAGTCAAAAATCCGCTCACCCTGCTGGTCGATCATCTGCTTGGCCTTTTCGATCGCGGCCTTTTCGGCCTCGGCCTTGTCGCGGATGACATCTGCACGGATCAGGTGATGAGACCTGGTTTCCCCGTTCACCTCACGTTCGATCCGTGCGGCGAGGCGAAACCCGCCATCGGCCCCCATCGGTTCGGGGATGATGTGGAAACCGTTGTATTCGACGGGTTGCGGCGCAGCCGACTTACCGCCGCCCCCGCCACCGAAAAGTTTTGAAAACAGTGACATGTCCATTCCTGACAACGTTGATCCTGCCAAGTGTAACCCATCGCGCCGCCATACTGAACCGGTCTTGGCAAAGACGACCTTGTCCTGGGCCAACCTCCAGTTCCCGGAGAAAAAACGTGATGCCCGCAAATTGTGTTGGTCCGCAGAGAGCCCTTAGTGACTGATGCTGCGCTATGCGCCAATGTCGGCAATGATTGAGACTTGCTCACGTCGATGCCAATATGCACTTGAAACAGCTAAGGGAAAGAAATGAGGATAGTTCTTTTCTGCGTGGGCCTTTTTCTTGGCTACGGGGTCCATACGCTAACCGACTTCAGGGAAGACTATTCTCGGTCAGTAGAGCTTGCTGAGGCAAACTGTGCTATTTTGGTGCTTTCTGATTCAAAAGTTGAGCTTGATCCGGTCAGAGTTGATTGCAAGCTCATCGTCGACGATGACCATTTGCTGACATTCGAAGTGAGTGAGATCGAAGGGCTTTACGTTGACTGCCTGCCAGGCGCAGCTTTTTTCAGGCGCGAAATCTCTCCTAGAGAATGCAGCCTGTATGAGCGGTAGTCTGACAGAGACACCGAGATGTACTTCACGCAGCGAAGGCCAGCAATTTCCTTCGCATTGAGCCGGAGTAGCCATTAGTGCAACTGCAGCGAAAGCTCGCTTCTCTAATCGGGCGTTTGGGTCAAGTTCATTTCATCGTTTCATTTCCGTCAGATAGGGATCGTTGTCTCTCATCCGGGTCACACTTCTCTTCGCAGTCATTGATGGTCCGGTTCGGTTGGACCGCTGCATGCATGTGTCGGATTGGACGTGGAGCGCCCCGCTTTGTCTCGCGCTTCAAGTTGCGCAGTGAGCTTTTTCGGCGTCATCCACAGACCTCGTCCGGTGAGGGACGATCCCGTCATTGGCTTTTGGTGGGTTTGTCAGGTCATACAGTGCCCTCCATTTTCCCATGACGGAACTCGGTGTTGTCTGCCCAAATGCGGTGCATGATAACGGCCAGTTTTCTGGCGACAGCGACTACGGCACGACGGCGGCCCTTGCGGCGCATCAGACGCAAGCCCCAGCTTTTGATTTCAGAGCTTGCGACGGAGCGCATCATCATCGCATTGGCCGCGGCATAGAGCGCTGCGCGCACATCGCGGTCGCCTGCTTTTGATATACGGCCGGGATTATCAATTTCGCCGGATTGGTATCGTCGCGGCGTCAACCCGAAGTGCGCCGCTACGGGAGAGTGTCCGATCTTCTGTGTATGAGTAAATTGGCCCATGCTTCCAAACTGAAGGAGCATGACGATAATGACGATTTCCAAGGAAGTTTTAGACGAGCTGCTTTTTGGCGTTGAGAACGCTGACGATTTGCTGGGCGATCAGGGCCTGATGAAGGAACTGAAGGTCAAGTTGATGGAGCGGATGCTGGGTGCGGAACTGACCGAGCATCTGGGCTATGAACCGGATGCGGAACCCTCGAACCAACAGAACAACCGCCGCAATGGCACGACGCGCAAAACGCTAAAGGGCAATGATGGGGCGTTGCCGATTGATGTCCCCCGCGACCGGGACGGCAGTTTTGAGCCTGAGCTGGTCAAGAAGGGCCAGACCCGGATCGACGGCATGGATGACAAAATCATCGGTCTGTATGCCGCCGGATTATCAACCCGTGATATCCGCGCCCACCTTGAGGAGGTTTATGGCCTGAAGGTGTCCGCCGATCTGGTCAGCCGCGTCACAGATGCCGTCCTGGAAGAAGTGTCGGACTGGCAAAACCGCGCCCTGGAGCCGATGTACCCCATTGTTTTCCTCGATGCCTTGCGCGTCAAAATCCGCGACGCGGAAAGCCGTCAAGTGAAGAACAAGGCAGTCTACGTGGCCCTGGGCGTCAACGCCGAGGGCGAACGCGAGGTTCTTGGCCTGTGGATCGCGGCAAATGAAGGGGCAAAATTCTGGCTCTCGGTGATGAACAACCTGCGCAATCGGGGCGTCGAAGACATCCTGATCGCCGTTGTGGACGGCCTCAAGGGCTTCCCTGACGCCATCAACGCGGCCTTTCCGGACACAACCGTCCAGACCTGCATCGTGCATCTCGTGCGCCACTCCCTGAACTTCTGCGGCTGGAAAGACCGCAAGATGGTCGCCAAAGATCTGAAGCGGATTTATCAAGCCACCGACGACAACGAGGCCGAGAAAGCGCTCGCGGATTTCGAAGCAGAATGGGGTCAAAAATATCCCTCAATTGCCCCAAGCTGGCGAAGGGCGTGGCAAGAGGTCATCCCGTTCTTTGCCTTCCCGCCAGCCGTGCGGAAAATCATCTACACGACAAATGCGATTGAGAGCCTGAATCGAGTCATCCGCAAAGCAACCAAAACGCGCGGTAGCTTTCCGACAGATGATGCCGCGACAAAGCTGATCTACCTCGCCATCCGCAGCTTCGAAAAGACCGGCAGGGCCGTCAGGGAATGGGTTGCTGCGCGAAACCAGTTCGCTATCCTATACCCCGAACGGTTCAACAAATGACCCGTCGAAACCGCATGGGCTAAGTCTCATACACAGAGTTTCGGATACTCCCCGCTACGGTGCGGGAACTGGTAAACCGGGCCGGATCATCGACAGCTGCACGGAAGGTCAGTGCTGCGATAGGGCCAACTCCCGGAATTGCCATGAACCGCAGACAGATCTCATCCCGACTTGCCGCCTGTTTCACGCGGCGATCCAGTTCACGGTACGTCTTGTAGAGCACGACCCGCGCATCAAGCAGTGGAAGCAAAGCATGTGACAGATCCGGATCTGCCTCCACCAAAGGCCTAACACGTTCATCAAACGACCCTTGATCGACACGCGATGGTAGCCGCAAGCCAAAGACCCTGAACAGCCCGCGAACCTCATTGGCCAGATCAATGCATTTCTTCTGGATCGCCTTGCGGCTGCTGAGCAGGGCACGCACTGCGTGGGCTTCCCGGCTCTTGATAAAAACCTCGCTGAACCAGCCGGACCGCAGCACCTGCGCAATGCCCCGCGCATCCGTCCTATCGGTCTTGTTTCGCATCGCCGACAACGCCGCATTGACCTGACGCGCTTCCATGCAGACAACCTCAAACCCAGCGGCCCGGAGGCCATAGTAGAGATGCTGGCTCATCGCTCCGGATTCAAAACCAACGCGCAGCTTTGAGATTGGAAATTTCTTAAGGCTTCGGACAATGTCATCAATCTCGCATTCGACCGTACGCTCGAAGACATGCTTGCCATCCACATCAATGACGCAAACTGCAACCGACCGCAGCGACACATCCAAACCCACATAGTAATCCATTTCGTTCTCCTCAAATTGCAGAAACACACTGCAACTCTATCAAGAACCTGACCCCGCTATCTGGTCAGCCCGATTACCCATGCTTTGTCCGCGTCCTGCCAGTTAGAGCATTGCGCAGCGAACGGTTGTGCTTCCCGAAGCTGCCACTCCTGAACCGCGCAGCGAAGGAGGAAGGAGAGCCCATTCTGTGGAAAAACAACGTGTTGCGGTCGCAGAAAGTAGTGCGCTGAACTGACCGCGAGCGCCTTTCTGATCAGGCTTTGCGCGTTTGCTGCGGTGCAGGAAGGATCTTGGCCAGTTTGCGGAGGTTTTGGGCGGTGGCGGCGAGTAGGAATTCGTCATTTGCGCCGCACGGCCCACGTAATCGCAGTCGTCCCAACCCGAGAATGCGTTTGAGGTGGGCAAAGAGCATCTCAACCTTCTTTCTGAGCTTCATCGCAATCTGGTACTCTTCGGTTTTGGCCAGATCCCTGGCGACCTGACGCGCATCTTCGTGCTCCTCGCGGGTGATCTTGCGCGCATCAGCGTTGGGGCAGCATTTTTGCTTGGACGGGCAGACCTGGCAGACGTCTTTCAAGGCGCGATAGCGGGCTGTGCCTTTGCCCGTCGGGCCCCGGTTCGGATCGGAATAATTCCTGCGAAACTGTTTGAGCGCGTGACCCTCGGGGCAGATGTATTGATCATTCTCAGCGTCCCATTCGAAATCTGTGCGTGTCCAAGTGCCGTCGGGGCGTGCGGCCTTATCGATTACCGGGATGTAGGGGTCGATGTCGCGATCTACGAGCCAGCCGAGCATCGGGCCTGAACCATAGGCGGTATCGGCGATCATCCAGTCAGGGACCAGGCCGAACTTGTCTTTCACCCGTGTCAGCATGGTCTGCGTCGACCCAACCTCGGCTTGCCGGATTGAACGGGTGCCTTCGACGTCCAAAATAACACCGTGATCCGTGTCGATCAGATAATTGTCGGAATAGCTGAAGAAAGCAGGCCCTTTTCGCGCGGCAGTCCATTGGCTGGCCGGATCGGAATGTGAGGTGAACTTGGG
>NZ_SLZU01000002.1 GCF_004342065.1 Primorskyibacter sedentarius
CCGCCCCGTCCGGCGTCCCGTTAGCGCCTCAGCGCCGCCGGTGAAGGGGGTTCTACGGTTAGTTGACGATGCCCGCAAGCAGTTTTTTGAAGAAACCGCATCTTTTTTCGGATTGTCTGTTTTTCTGTTTATTTACAGGTAGTTGCTCGACAACATTTTCCGCAGACGCTCGGATTTCCGCTGTTAATGCGTTCACGACGGGGCTTTCACCAGGGCGGAATCGCTGCAATGCGGCACAAAGCGAAACAAGATGTTGGGTTACCCACAGACTTACCCCCAAGACGCCGCGACTCGACCTTGAAAATTGCTGCGACTCGCCCCGGCGATTCACGCATTGCAGCAGACTCGGGGGCCCATCAGGGCCGAAAATGGGGGGCGAAAAGGAAGATTTTTTGGGTGAAGGTGCGTTTTCGATGAAATCAGAGCTTCTCAGAGCGCCCATTCCATCGCCTGACGCCCCTCAGGCCGCCGCTTTTCTAAGCGGAATGCGAACTCTGAGCGCGAGAAGAGCCAGTATCGTCGCCAGATACATCAATGGCTCGATCTGAAACCCCTTTACGAGCATCACATAATGGAGCGCGCCCAACAGGACTGCGCCATATGTAAGCTTGTGCAGCTTGCGCCAAGTTGGTCCCAGTTTGCGCACCGACCAGTTGTTGGACGTCAGGGCGAGCGGGACAAGCAGCAAGAAGCCCACCATCCCAACAGTAATATAGGGGCGCTTCAGAATGTCGGCCCAGATCTGACCAAGAAGCTGCACATCAAGCACCAACCAGACCAGAAGATGTGCCACGACATAGAAGAAGGCCACGAGGCCCAGCATGCGGCGGAACTTCAGAAGATTGACGCCCAGTTGGCGGCGAAGTGGCGTCACCGCCAGGCCCGCGACAAGAAACTGAAGCGCAAGCTCGCCCAGCTTGTGTTCGAGCGCCTTGATCGGCTCCACGCCCAGCCCCCCGGTCAGGCCCAGATAGAAGAACCAGACCCCCGGCAGAACGGCGAGCGCATATACAGGTGCGGTGGGCACGCTACGCGCCGCTGCGTTGAACCGATCAACCAGTGTCATACGATATGCCTCAGAAGTTCGCCTTGAGGTCCATGCCCTCATAAAGCGCGGCCACCTCTGTTTCGTACCCGTTGAACATCAACGTTGGCTGCCGCTTGGCAAACAGCCCGCCACCGATGGGGCGTTCGGACGCCTGCGTCCATCGAGGGTGATCCACAGTCGGGTTCACGTTCGAATAGAAACCGTATTCGCTTGCATTGGCCTTGTTCCAGCTGGTGGGCGGTTCATCGTCTGTCACGGTGATCCGCACCACGGACTTGATCGATTTGAATCCGTATTTCCACGGCACGACAAGGCGCAGCGGAGCACCGTTCTGTATCGGGATGTCACGGCCGTAGATACCCGTCGCCATTATAGTGAGCGGATGCAGTGCCTCGTCCAGCCGCAATCCTTCGACATAGGGCCAGTCAAGCACCGGGTAGCGGGCGCCCGGCATCTCTTCGGGCCGGTGCAGGGTTTCGAAGGCCACGTATTTCCCGCCCTCCTGAACGCCGGCCAGCGCCAGAAGGTCTGCAAGTTCGAAACCATTCCACGGCACGACCATCGACCACGCCTCGACACAGCGGAAACGGTAGATGCGTTCCTCAACCGTCATTTGTGACATGATCTCGTCGAACGCATAGTCGCCGGGACGATCAACAAGACCGTCGATCTTGACGGTCCAGGGCGCAATGGTCAGCTGGTCGGCGTATTTGGCGGGGTCTTCCTTGCCGGTGCCGAACTCATAATAGTTGTTGTACTGGGTGATCTCTTCCCACGTGTTGGGCGTGAGGTCCCCGGCCTCTTGCGCCATAGCGGGCGAGATCATGGTCCCAAGTCCAAGGCCAGCCGCCCCGGCGATGATCTGGCGCCGGTTCAGAAACGCCGCTTCGGGCGTCACGTCAGCATGTGTCAGTTTGTTTATCCAGCGTCCGGCCATCGAGTTCTCCTAAAGATCTTCAAGACGGTGTAGTCGAAATGGTCCGTCTCTCAAAACAACATCGTTTCACGAAGGCGTGCCGGCATTGTAACTTGGGGTCAGCGTGTTCATCGCCACGGATCGCCCATCCGCTTGGACCAGACGAACATGGCGGCGGCGCATCAGGCGCGGCTCGGCCACGCCGACCGAATGGGCAATCGTCTCGACCTCGTGGATGACAGAGCGCGCGTAATGCGCGACCCGGTGTTCTTTCTCCTCGACCACCAGACCCTTTTGCAGACCGGCATCATGCGTGGTGATCCCTGTCGGACAGGTGTTCCGGTCACAGCGCATGGCCTGAATGCACCCCAAAGAGAACATGAAGCCGCGCGCGGAAGTCACGAAATCCGCGCCCGCACACAGCGCCCAGGCCACGTCACCGGGATTGACCAGCTTGCCACTGGCCACCATGCGGATACGTTCCTTCAGATGGTGACGGTCGCGCAGATCGACCATTTTCACCAGTGCTTCCCGCAGAGGCATACCAACCAGATCCATCAACGGCATGGGCGCCGCACCCGTCCCGCCTTCGCCCCCGTCAATGGTGATGAAATCCGGCGCGCTTTCCGGGCCACGCTGGTTGATTAATTCGAACAGCTCCACGAACGGATCCGATGAGCCGATGCAGGTCTTGAAGCCCACCGGCTTGCCCGTAACTTCGCGAATGTGGCCGATCAGGTCCAGTAGCTGTCCGAAATCCTGTACTTCGCGGTGCCGGTTGGGCGAGATGCTGTCCTCTCCGGGGTGAATCCCGCGGATCTTGGCAATCTCAGGGGAGATCTTGCTGCCGGGCAGGATGCCGCCCTTGCCGGGCTTGGCGCCCTGACTCATCTTCAGCTCGAACATGCGGACATTTTCATGTGCTGCAATCTCTCGCAGCTTGTCGTCGTCCAGATTGCCCGTGGCGTCCCGCACGCCATATTTCGCCGTGCCGATCTGAAAGACGATGTCGCACCCGCCCTCCAGATGAAACGGCGAAAGCCCGCCCTCGCCGGTGTTCATCCAGATCCCGGCATGGGCCGCCCCGCGTGACAGTGCCCGAACCGCAGGCTTTGAAATCGCGCCATAGCTCATCCCCGAGATATTGAAGATCGACTTGGCGCTATACGGCTGCCGGCAATGCGGCCCGATCACCATCGGCATGGTGGCTGCGAACTGGTCATCCAGCGGAGGGAAGGCGGACGGCATGAAGATGGTCGTGCCCGGCACGTTCAGGCTGCGGGTCGATCCAAAGGCCACCATGTTGCTTTTACCGACTGCCGCACGCTCCACCCAATTTCGCTGCGCGCGGTTGAACGGCATTTCCTCGCGGTCCATCGCAAAGAAATACTGACGGAAGAACTCGCCAAGCTCCGTAAAGAGGTGCCGGAACCGTCCGATCACCGGATAGTTTCGGCGAATGGCGTCGCCTTTCTGTGACCGGTCGATCACGAAGAAAACCACCACCACGAGCCCCATCAGTCCGAGCAGCCCGATAAAGGCCACGGCGAGCAGTTCCAACGTCGTCATTGTGAAGCTCATAGAACTCTCCCAGCTTGATCCTCGTCAAGGCGTCCTCGACAGTTGCTGTCAGACTGGACAAATACCACCCTGCGGGCAAGCCTGCCCGTCATGATAGATGGAGGAGACACCATGACCCCCAAGCTGATCCCGTTCACCGCCGCCGTGATGACCGCAGGCATGGCGCTTGCGGACGACCCGGTCACCTACACTGTCGAACAAAGCTTCGAGGATGTCAGCTTTGGCTTGGAAAGCGCCATTCTGGATGCGGGCCTCGTGATTGATTCTGTCAGCCATGTCGGCGACATGCTGGAACGAACCCGCGCCGATGTCGGCTCAGATACAACGCTTTATGCGCATGCAGACGTGATGTCCTTCTGCTCGGCCACCCTGTCACGCAAGGTGATGGAGGCTGACCCGATGAACATCCAGTTCTGCCCCTACGGGATCTTCGTGATGCAAAGCCCCGACAGCCCGACGCAGACGACCATCGGCTATCGCAGCTTTCCTGATGGCCCGATGAAAGAGGTCGAAGCCCTTCTGGATCAGCTTGCGCGAACCGCTGTCGGTATGGATTAAAGTCACGGGGCGCGCACGTCCCGACACAAAGATGTGATTGGAAACAAACGGCGGCGCGGGCTTAGTGCCGCCCCGCCTGATGTCAAACCTGCCCGGCAAGAATCCCCGGTGAACTGACCGCCTCCACGGCCCGTAACCAACTCGATGCCAGTGACGGCATTGTCTTGAACCACAGTTCACCTGGAGGAATTTCGATGTTTCGCAGAACTTGCCTGAGCCTGACCGCAGCCGCCCTGATCGCAGCCCCGGTTTTCGCCGGAGGCCATTCCAAGGATATCGTCGACACAGCTGTCGAGGCCGGCAGCTTTACGACACTCGTCGCCGCCGTAGAGGCCGCGGGTCTTGTCGATACCCTGAAAGGCGACGGTCCCTTCACGGTCTTCGCACCGACCGATGACGCCTTCGCCGCACTGCCCGAAGGCACTGTTGAAACCTTGCTTCTGCCCGAAAACAAGGACCAGCTGACCGAGATCCTGACCTATCATGTCGTGCCGGGCAAAGTGATGTCGGGCGATCTGTCTGACAACATGATGGCGGCCTCGGTTCAGGGCGACAATGTCACCATCAAGACCGAAGGCGGCGTGATGGTGAATGACGCCAACGTCGTGACGCCGGACATTGAAGCCTCCAACGGCGTCATCCACGTGATCGACAAGGTCATCATGCCCAAGTAAGCGCGCCTGTCGCGTCAAACGGCGCCTCAGAGATGGGGCGCCGCACCTACATTCTATTGGAGGAAACATTCATGAAACGTCGTACTTTCTTTGGCCTTGCCAGTGCTGCAGGCCTCTCGCTTGCCGTGTCCGCCTGCGCGCCCATGGGGGGCGGACAGCCTGATATTGTTGATATTGCGGCCTCGAACGAACAATTCGCGACGCTGGTCGCCGCAGTCACCGCTGCCGATCTTGTTGATACATTGAAGGGGCCGGGGCCGTTTACGGTCTTCGCGCCGACCAATGCCGCATTCGAAAAGCTGCCCGCAGGCACGGTCGAGTCGCTGTTGATGCCGGAAAACAAAGATATGCTGGTCAGTGTACTGACCTACCACGTGGTGCCCGGCGCCGTGACATCCGACCAGTTGGCCGGAACGCGCACCAGTGTGGCGACCGTGCAGGGCCAAGACGTGCATATTGACGGACGGCATGGGGTCAAGGTCAACAACGCCCGCGTCACCCAGGCAGATATCATGGCCTCGAATGGTGTGATCCATCGGGTAGATACAGTGCTTTTGCCGAAATAAAGAAAACGCGCCGGTCCACCCGGCGCGCTTTCAACTTGTTTTAGTGGACCACCGCGTCATCCGGCTTGGGCCGGTTAGAGGCTCCGACCCGGTCACCGATTATAAGACCATCCACCCCGGCGCTTACCGGGATCGTGGACCCATCGACAACGTCACCCGACAAAAGCATCTCGGCCAGCGGATCCTGCAACGCCCGCTGAAGCACCCGCTTCAAAGGACGCGCACCAAAGACCGGATCATAGCCCTCATCCGCCAGCCACGTCTTCGCGGCATCATCGACTTCGAGCGTGACCTTGCGCCCAACCAGTCGCTTGAGCAGACGGCGCAACTGAATCTCGACGATTTCGGTCATGTCCTCGCGCTTGAGGCGGTCGAAGATGATCGTCTCGTCCAGACGGTTCAGGAATTCAGGGCGGAAATGGGCCCGCACTGCATCCATCACATCCCGCTTTGCCTGCGCGCCATCCGCGCCGTCGGGCAATTGGCTAAGCGCCTGCGACCCGAGGTTCGACGTGAGAATGATCAGCGTCTGCTTGAAATCCACGGTCCGGCCCTGCCCATCGGTCAGCACACCGTCGTCAAGCACCTGCAACAGCACGTTGAAGACATCCGGATGCGCCTTTTCGACCTCGTCAAACAGCACCACCTGATAGGGACGTCGCCGTACGGCCTCGGTCAGCACACCGCCTTCGTCATAACCGACATAGCCCGGAGGCGCGCCGATCAGACGGGCGACGGAATGCTTTTCCATGAACTCTGACATGTCGATGCGAACCATCGCGTTGTCATCGTCAAACAGGAACTCCGCCACGGCCTTCGTCAGTTCTGTCTTACCAACACCCGTCGGCCCGAGGAACAGGAACGACCCAAGCGGCCGGTTCTCGTCATTCAGGCCCGCACGCGCGCGGCGCACCGCGTTCGCGACCGCCTTGACCGCTGCATTCTGGCCGACCACGCGGCGATGAAGGTCATCCTCCATCCGCAGCAGCTTTTCACGGTCACCTTCCAGCATCTTCGATGTCGGAATGCCGGTCCAGCGTTCAACCACCTGCGCGATCTGTTCAGGGCGCACGGCCTCTTCGACCATGACGCCGTCCTGCTGCTGTGTCTCGGCCTCGTTCAGCTGTTTTTCCAGCTGCGGGATCACCCCGTAGGAAAGCTCCCCGGCTTTCGCCAGATCGCCGTTCCGCTTGGCAATCTCCAGCTCGGCACGAGCCCGGTCCAGCTTCTCCTTGAGATCCCGGGCAGAGGCGAGCTTGTCGCGTTCAGCCTGCCACTTCGCAGTCATCTCGGCAGATTGCTCCTGCAACTCGGCCAGATCCTTTTCCAGCTTTTCCAGCCGGTCGCGCGAGGCGGTGTCGTCCTCTTTCTTCAGCGCTTCCGCCTCGATCTGCATCTGCAGGATGTTGCGGTCCAACTGGTCCAGCTCTTCGGGCTTGCTGTCGACTTCCATGCGCAGACGGCTGGCCGCTTCGTCCACAAGGTCGATGGCCTTGTCGGGCAGGAACCGGTCGGTGATATAGCGATGCGACAGCGTCGCAGCAGCCACAAGCGCGGCGTCGGAAATACGCACACCGTGGTGCAGCTCGTATTTCTCCTTGATGCCCCGCAGGATCGAGATCGTGTCCTGCTCGGTCGGTTCCTCAACCATCAACGGCTGGAACCGGCGGGCAAGGGCTGCGTCCTTTTCCACATGCTTGCGGTACTCGTCCAGCGTCGTGGCACCCACGCAATGCAACTCACCCCGCGCCAAGGCAGGTTTCAGCAGGTTGGAGGCGTCCATCGCACCATCCGCCTTGCCCGCACCGACCAGCGTGTGCATCTCGTCGATAAACAGAATGATCTCGCCAGCAGCTGCGGTAACCTCTGACAGCACCGCCTTCAGCCGCTCCTCGAACTCGCCGCGATATTTCGCACCAGCAATCAACGCCCCCATGTCGAGCGACAAGAGCCGCTTGTTAAGCAGGCTTTCAGGGACATCGCCATTGACGATGCGCAAGGCAAGGCCTTCGGCGATTGCGGTCTTACCGACGCCGGGCTCGCCAATCAGAACCGGGTTGTTCTTGGTACGGCGGCTCAGCACCTGCATGGCGCGGCGAATTTCTTCGTCACGGCCGATGATCGGGTCGATCTTGCCCTCGCGGGCGCGCTCCGTCAGGTCCAGCGCGTATTTCTTCAGCGCGTCATAACCCTCTTCGGCCGAAGCACTGTCAGCCGTCCGGCCCTTGCGGATGTCATTGATCGCCCCGTTCAGCGCCTGCGGCGTCACAGCGCCCGCTTCCAGCGCATCTTTGGCCGCAGATTTCACCAAGGCCAGGGCGGTCAGCATACGCTCCACCGGGACAAAGCTGTCACCGGCCTTCTTCGCCAGCTTCTCGGCCTCGTCCAGAACCTTGCCGGTGGTGCTGTCCAGATAGACCTGCCCCGCGTCACCGGACACTTTCGGGATCTTCGCCAGCGCCAGTTCCAGGGCCTGAACGACACGCTCGGGCGCACCGCCCGCGCTCTTGATCAGGTTGCTGGCCAACCCTTGATCGTCATCCATCAAAGCCTTGAGAATATGTTCCGGGCTAAGCCGTTGGTGGCTTTCCCGCATCGCGATCGTCTGCGCGGCCTGAATGAACCCGCGCGCCCGCTCGGTGAACTTCTCCAAGTTCATCGTGTCTCTCCTTTGTTAAGCGCCCAACTCGACCATGCCTGCAATGCAGCACACGACTTTTCGGGCCTTCGGGAATAAGGTGGAGACGTTCCCGCTCTGTTTCAAGTACTTCACGACGAAACATCTCCGGTCCTGAATGCAAAGCCCGCCTGTCACCCATTGTGACGTTCAGGCGCCTGCCGTCATGCCTGCCTGCCCCCGGCCCAACCCCAAACTAGCGGCTGGCCCAACGCAGTCCTTGATACGGGTCAAATTCGGCCACGTCCTCGCGGCGTTTGCCCGCGTTCTTGCCACGACGACGTGCAAGTTTCCTTGACCTCGGCTCTGGCCTGCCGGAAAAGGACCCGAATTCAGCAAATGAAAGGTTACCCCATGTCCGATGACCGCCTCATCGTCGCCCTTGACGTGCCAAACGCCGTGCAGGGGCTGGAGCTGGCAAAAACGCTGGGGGATACCGTCTCCTTTTACAAGATCGGGCTTGGCATGCTGACAGGCGGCGGGCTGGCGCTGGCCAACGAGCTGAAACAGGAGCAGGGCAAGCGCATATTCCTCGACATGAAGCTGTTTGACATCGGCGCCACGGTCGAGGCGGCTGTGCGCGGTCTGGCACAGTTCGATCTGGATTTCCTGACCGTGCATGGTGATCCGCACGTGGTCCGCGCGGCGCGCGAAGGCGCGGCGGGCAGCGACATGAAGATCCTTGCCGTCACGATTCTGACGTCGCTTGACCGCGCTGATCTTGACGCCTGCATGATCCGGGACGGCGCGTTGCCCGACCTCGTGGCAGAGCGCGCCGCACGCGCCCTTGAGGCCGGGGCCGATGGCGTTATCGCCAGCCCGCACGAGGCCGCCCTGATCCGCGCCCTGCCCGAGGCAACGGACCGCCTGATCGTCACGCCCGGCGTGCGCCCGACCGGGTCCGACAAGGGAGATCAGAAGCGGATCGCCACGCCACGCAGCGCCGTCGACGCGGGCGCGGATCACATCGTTGTCGGACGCCCCGTCTGGCAGGCGAAAAGCCCTGCCGATGCCGCGCGATCCATCGTGGACGAGCTTCGCTGACGGGCACTTTACGGGCGCAGGGGGAACAAAACGCGGCAAAACGGCGTTAACGCATCATAATTCAGGCTCAGGAGTCCGGAACGATGCAAAATCCCCTCGCCCAGATCAGTGACGTCACATACAACGCGGCCAGCCAATGTTTCGAGGCGCTCGTCACCCTGCATGTCGGCAAGACGCTCGTTCACGTGGCCAGCGCGTTTCACGCGCCGATGAACACATCCTACCGGATAATCACCGGCGGTCTGACCCGCGTGGCGCTCAGGGATCTGGTTCGTGGCAATGCGATGCTGTCCCGGCGCAGCGCACACGCCCACACCAGCAGTGTCACCCCGCAACCGCGCTGGAAGACGCAGCTTTCGGGGCGGCGCGCCTCCTGACCTTCAGGCGTCTTTCTGTGTTGCGAGGTAATGTGCCACCTGATCGCGGAAATGCGGGATGGCATCGGAACGCGACAGATATTCCTCCGGCTCCATCAATCCCCAGCCCAGACCTTCATCGCCAAAGGTGATCTGCGCCTCGGCGCCCTCTGGCAAACGCGCGACAAAGAACCATGTCCGCCCACTCGGCCGTTCCAGCATATTCCGCCACACGATGTCCCCGGAATCGAGGGTCAGACCGACCTCCTCGCTGGTTTCGCGAAGCGCGCAGACTTCCGGGCTTTCGTCTTGCTCGCGTCCGCCACCCGGAAAATCAAGGAACCCCGGCCAGGGGATGCCCTTGGTGTAATCCCTTCGAATGACGAGCAATCGCTCCCCGATGAACGGGATCAGCTTTGCCCCGATGAAATTGGTGTCGTCCGGCATGTCGCTTCTGTTACAAGGGGCCCCGACGACGCTGATAACAACTCTCACCCGGAATAGCGACCATGCCCGCGCTTTGCCGCGATTGCCTGACAAGATTTGATGCAGGAAAGCGCTGCCCGGCCTGCCACAGCCGCCGCGTTGTGCAAAACGATGAACTTTTTGACCTTTCCATCGCGCATATGGACTGTGATGCCTTTTACGCAAGCGTCGAAAAGCGCGACAATCCCGAACTTGAAGGCAAGCCTGTCATCATCGGCGGTGGGCGGCGCGGCGTTGTGTCGACCGCCTGCTATATCGCGCGCATCAAGGGCGTGCGTTCAGCGATGCCGATGTTCCAGGCGCTGAAGCTTTGCCCGGAGGCGATTGTCGTCAAACCGCGCATGTCTGCCTATGTCGAGGCAAGCCGCGCGATACGGGCCATGATGGACGAACTGACGCCATCGATCGAACCCCTGTCGCTGGACGAAGCGTTTCTTGACCTGACCGGCACGGAACGCCTGCATGGCGCACCACCGGCGGTGATGCTGGCGCGGCTGGTGCGCAGGATGCGCAACGAGCTGGGGCTTACCGGTTCAATCGGCTTGTCGCATAACAAGTTTCTGGCAAAGGTCGCCTCGGACCTCGACAAACCGCATGGGTTTTCTGTGATCGACAAAGCGGGGACAGAGGCGTTCCTGCGGCCACGTTCGGTGCGGATGATATGGGGGGTCGGCCAGGCCGCTCAGGGCGCACTTGAAAAGGCGGGGATACGGACCTTTGACGACTTGCTGCGATGGGAACGCCGTGACCTGCAGGCGCGATTCGGGTCCATGGGCGACAGGCTCTGGCATCTTGCACGTGGGGAGGACCGGCGCCGCGTATCGGCGCATACGCCGATGAAATCGATCTCGAACGAGACCACGTTCCACGAGGACACCTCGGACCCGGATATTCTGGACGGTCACCTTTGGCGGATGTCGCAAAAGGTCGCTGACCGGGCAAAGGCGAAAGAGCTCGCAGGGCGCACCGTGACGCTAAAGCTGAAACGGGCGGATTTTTCGCTGATTTCCCGGCGCACCACATTGCGCGATGCCACGCAGATGGCCGACTCGATCTACCGGTCCGCGCGGGGCTTGTTTGACCAAGTGGGCAGCGTGGGGCCTTACCGGCTTATCGGCACGGGCATTTCTGACCTTGTTCCCGAAATCGATGCAGACCGCGCGCCCGATCTTTTGGACACCGGTGCCGCCAAGCGCGGACAGGCAGAGCGGGCGACGGACAAGATCCGCGCGCGGTTCGGCCCCGATGCCATTGTCAAGGGTCGTTCGCTGCGCTGACGCCTACATCACCTCGTCTTCTTCGTCCGAAGCCGAAATTCCCAATGCTTCAAGCGCGCTCTCCAGATGATCCGAAAGATGGGGCGTGCCGATCAGGTAATCGGCCGTGGGCGTCGTCGCTTCCTGCTTCGCGGTTGCGATCGCCTCTTGCAGATCGTCCACCTCGAAGCTGCCGCGACCGATCCACATCAGGGCCACAAGCTCTGCCTGTTCATCTTCGTTCAGCGTATCGATGAACGCGCGCAATTCGCCTTCGGCGCGGTTCAACTCCCGCGACATGACAATGATCTGGGCAACCTTTCGCGTACTGATATCCAACATGTGCGTCTCCTTCATTCCTGCACGTCACACAGGACATCGCATCCCTGAGGCGCAGCTGTCTTTGATCCTACGCAAGAAATGCCTAACCGAATATCCGGAAATACAACCAGTCCGGCATCAGCTGGCTGGCGCGGACCACAAGCGAGAAGAGCCGCGGAAAGCTGCGCTTGAAGGCCCGGCTGTTCATATGGGCGAACATCTGCGCCGCTGCCTCCTCCGGCTCCATCAGGAAGGGCATGTTGAAATCGTTCTTCTCGGTCAGCCTTGTGCGGATGAAGCCGGGATTGACGACCTGTACCGCCACGCCGGTCCTGCGCAGGTCACAGCGCATCGATTCTGCCAGAGCGAGGATGCCGGCCTTTGACGCGGAATAGCCGATCGCCCCCGGCAAACCGCGAAAGGCCGACAGGCTCGCCGTCAGCACGATATGGCCCGTGCCCCTGGCCACCATCGCGGGTACGACTTGCCCCAGAACCCGGAACTGGCCGGTGAAATTGACATCCGCCATGGCGACGCCGTGGTCCAGATCCCATTCCTTTGCGTCCATCGGCCAGTAGACACCGGCCAGAAAGACCAGACCGTCAATCTCGCCTATGGCCTTGATTGCCTCATCCACAGAGGATTGATCTGCAACATCCACCGTCTGGACCTGCGCATTGCCGGGAAGCTCGGACGCCAGCGCCTGCAACGGCTCCTGCCGGCGGCCGGACAGAACAAGCTCTGCGCCCGCTTCGCTCATTTTCATCGCCAAAGCGCGGCCCAGGCCTTCGGAGGCGCCGATCAACCAATAGCGTTTTCCGGTCCAGTCCCGCATCACGAGGCCTTTCTGGCAGGGGATGAATCTTCGCAGGCCGACACTTCTGCCGCCGGAGGGGATGGCCGATTGCGATATTTCGCCCCTTTCCACCACAGCTTCAGCGCCTGCCAATGGATCAGTCCCAATACCCGGCGAGAGCCGAAAGGTCGCCGCAGACACGCCGTCAGAATACCGCGATTGGTCAGCGGGAGGCGCGGGCCGGTCAGCGTGGCGATCAGCCCGCCATCGCCTGCCGTGTAGTCGATCCAGATGCCGATATGGTCTTCGCGAATATCGAACCGAAAGACATATCCACCCTCCACCGGCTGAAACGGCGAAACATGCAGCAGTTTCACGGCTTTCAACCGGTCCTGCGCCGTGATCGCGGCGCCATCCTCGTGGCGCACAAGATAGCTGTGGCGGTCGCCAAACGTGTTGGTGACCTCTGCGATCACCGCCCGCAACACTCCACCCTCATCGTGGCAAAGCCAAAAGCTGACCGGGTTGAAGACGTGCCCCAATACGCGCGGCTGCGCCATCAGCAAAAGCGGCCCAGTGAGGCCCGTCCCGTGTGCCGCCAAAACCTCGCGCACCCACGCGGCCCCGCGCCCCCGTTTCGGCGCGCCGCCATGATCGCTTTGGTGCATCGAGGTCAGGTTTGCGCGGCCCATCGAAAAGAGCCGCGGGCCGTCCGGGATGGCTTCGGGGTCCACCAGAACGTAGTCGACCGAATAGCGAAACCCGTTCTCTACCGCGCCCTTGCGGCCATGAAACGTGTGGCCCGGGATATGTTCAACGCGGCTCATGCGACCTGGTCAACCGCGTCTCGGGCCCGGATTGCCTGCGCGACATCCAGCGCGGATTTCAACCCATCCTCGTGAAAGCCATGACGCATCCAGGCGCCAGTGAACCAAGTGTTGCGCGTCCCGTTCAGCCTGCGCACTTCGTCCTGCGCCTTCAACGCGGCAAGGTCGAAGACAGGGTGGCGCAGGGTCGTCTGATCGTAAATCAACTCCTCCCGGATCGGGCGGGTGGAATTCAGCGTCACGAACACCGGATCATCCTGCGGGATGTCCTGAAGGCTGTTCATCCAGTAGGTCAGGTCGATCCTGTCAAAATCGCGCGACGCCCCTTCGGCGTAATTCCACGACGACCAACAGGCCCGCCTGCGCGGCATGATGGAAGCGTCGGCGTGCAAAGTCACGCTGTTGGGCTGATACCGTATCGCCCCTAGCGCGGCTTGCTCGTCCGGGCTGGCATCCGACAATAGCCTGAGCGTGTCATCGGAATGCGTGGCGAAGATTACGTCGTCAAACCGTTCCCACTCGCCACCTTCGGCCCGAACCTCCACACCAAGCGGCGTGCGTCTGACCCCGGCAATGAATGTCGACGGGCGCAAAGACACGCCGCGCCTGCGCAGCGAGTTTTCCAGCCGACGGACATATTCAACCGAACCGCCCTTCACCGTCCACCACTGATGCTGCCCAGTATGGCTGAGCAAAGCGTGATTTTCGAAAAACTGCACCAGCGCATGGGCCGGAAAATCAAGAATCCTGTCGGTTGGCGTTGACCAGATCGCACCAGATAGCGGGAGAAGGTAGTAATCTCTGAACCAATCGCCCGTCTGCAACTGTGCAAGAAAATCCCGCAACGGCTGCGTTCGGTCTGTCGCAACGGACAGCGCGCGCGCATTGAACCGCATGATGTCCCGCACCATGCCTATGAAGCGCGGCCGCATAAGATTGGATCGCTGCGCAAAGAGCGATGCCATGTTCGCGAGGCCATATTCGATTTTCCCGTCGCGGAGCGAGGCCGCAAAGCTCATGTTGCTTTTGACGACCGGCACATCGAGCCGCGCAAACAGCTTTTTCAGCGTCGGGTAGTTGGCGTAGTTGAAAACGATAAATCCCGTATCCACCGGCTGGTCGCCGCGCCTACCAGCCACGATGGTGCGTGCGTGGCCACCAAGCTTTGGGCCCGCCTCGAACAAGGTCACGCGAGCGGTGTCGGACAGGAAATGCGCGGCCCCCATCCCAGAGATGCCAGCCCCGATGACGGCGACTTTGCGGGGGGTGGCAGGGCGGGCTTCGAAAGGCATGTGGCATCCACTCATATAAATTACGGGTATGTGAGGTACGGCCCGGCACCCCGATTGGATGCAAAGAAAAATGCGCCCCCGTGATCCGACTGGCCCTGACAGGCGTATTCAACGCATGCTAAGCAACGTCGAACATCAACGAATACAGCCGCAGCACGCCTTTCGCGGATCCGCGTCGCGTGTGGTGGCAGGCTTTGTAGTGCCGGAGAACGTGTGTGTGACAAGGACAGTTCGCAGCGACAGAGCCGATTGGGTAGATCACGTGCGCCGCATTCGGGACGCGCAGGACCAAGAGGCATTTCGCGAACTGTTCGAATACTTCGCCCCCCGCGTGAAGGGTTTCGTGATGCGCGGCGGCACGGATGCGGCCCTCGCCGAAGAATGCGCCCAGGACGTCATGGCGACGCTTTGGCGCAAAGCGCATCTGTTCGATCCAAGCCGCGCGAGTGTGGCGACCTGGATCTTCACGATCGCGCGGAACCGCAAGATCGACCTGATCCGCAAACAACGCCGCCCCGAGCCAGAAGATCTGACCTGGGGCCCCGAAGCAGAGCCCGACCAGGACGAGGTTCTTGGACTGCAACAGGAAAGCGAACAGCTGGGGCGTGCCATCTTGGCCTTGCCCGCGAAACAGCGTGAACTGATCGAAAAAGCCTATTTCGGGGATCTCAGCCACAGCGAGATTGCCGAACAGACGGGCCTGCCTCTCGGCACGATCAAATCCCGAATCAGACTGGCGCTCGACCGTTTGCGCCATGCAATGAAGTGACGATGACCATGATAAAGCATCATATTCCCGACGATATGCTGATGCGTTATTCGGCTGGGACGCTGCCAGAGGCGTTCGACCTGATAATCGCGGCGCATATCTCCATGTGCGACGAATGCCGCGCCGCTGCCGAGAGCATTGACGCCATTGGGGGCAGCCTGATCGGCGACGGGCCGGGCGAAAGCCTGTCACCGGGAAGTTTCGAGCAAACATTGGCGCGGATAGGATCCGGGGTTCCGGTTGCACCGAGGCTAAGCCGTGATCCCGCCCTGCCGGTGCCGCTGTCCGACTATGTCGGCGGCTCGCTGGCAGAGGTGAAATGGCGGCCCGTCGGTATGGGCGTGAAGCAGGCGATCCTGCCAACCGGCCCCGAAGCAACCGCCCGGTTGCTATACATCCCTGCGGGCACCGCAGTTCCGAATCACGGGCATTCGGGCATGGAACTGACGCTGGTATTGCAGGGCGCGTTCGAGGACGAAACCGCACGTTTTGCACGCGGTGATGTCGAAGCTGCCGATGCGGATGTCGAACACACCCCGATCGCGGATATTTCCGAGGATTGCATCTGCCTTGCGGTGACCGATGCGCCACTGCGTTTCAAAGGCTGGTTGCCACGTCTGGCGCAACCGTTCCTTAAGATCTGACCGGCTGAGCAGCCACAAAAAAAAGGACCGGCAAGGGGCTGCCCTGCCGGTCCTTGTTCATGAAATCGGCCAGTCTCAGCCTTTCATCGAATCCCAGAAGTTCTTGACCGATTTGAAGAAGGTCGAGGATTCCGGGTTATTCTCTTCGCTCAGGTTTTCGAATTCGCGCAGCAGTTCTTTCTGACGGCTCGTCAGGTTGACTGGCGTTTCCACGGCAAGCTCGATGAACATGTCGCCGGAGGGTCCGCCACGCAATCCGGGCATGCCCTTGCTGCGCAGACGCATCTGCCGACCGGATTGGCTACCCGCCGGGATCTTCACCCGGCTTCGGCCGCCGTCGATCGTCGGCACCTCGATATCCCCGCCAAGAGCGGCGGCTGTCAGCGCGACCGGAACCCGGCAAAACAGGTTGTTGCCGTCCCGTTCAAAGATGTCATGCGGCGCCACTTCGATGAAGATATAAAGATCTCCGGGAGGGCCCCCGCGCATCCCCGCCTCACCCTCACCGGCAAGCCGTATCCGCGTGCCGGTTTCGACACCTGCGGGAATATTGACGCTCAGCGCGCGCTCTTTCTGAATCCGACCATTGCCACCGCATTTGGTGCAAGGGTTCTTGATGATCTGGCCAAGGCCGGAACAGGTCGGGCAGGTCCGCTCGACGGTAAAGAAACCCTGCTGGGCCCGCACCTTTCCCATGCCGGAACATGTGGGGCATGTCGTGGGCTCCGCCCCGCCTTCGGCTCCGGACCCGTCGCAGGCATCACATTGCACCGAGGTCGGCACGTTGATGGTTTTCTGCAAGCCGCTGTAAGCGTCTTCCAGCGTGACCCGAAGATTGTAGCGCAGGTCGGCTCCGCGCGCGGCGCGTTGACGTCCGCCCCGGCCACCCCCACCCATGAAGTCGCCAAAGAGATCGTCAAAAACGTCCGAGAAAGCGCTGGCAAAATCGCCGTTCTGGCCGGGATGAAACCCGCCACCCGGACGCCCACCGCCGCCGCCCATGCCACCCTCAAAGGCCGCGTGGCCGAACCTGTCATAGGCGGCTTTCTTGTCGGCATCCTTCAGGACCTCGTAGGCTTCGTTCACTTCCTTGAACTGGCCTTCGGACTCGGGATTGTCGGCATTGCGGTCGGGATGTAGTTCCTTGGCCTTTCTGCGGTAGGCTTTCTTGATCTCGTCCGCGTCAGCGCCCTTCTTGATCCCGAGAACATCATAATAGTCGCGTTTCGACATGTCGTTCTCCTTATCGCGGAACGAAACGGGCCGGTCCGGCATCCGGACCGGCCCATAGATGTTCCGCGGGCGCGGCCTTAGGCCCGCTTGCTGTCGTCGAGATCCTCGAAGTCGGCATCGACGATATCGTCGTCACCGCCGCCATGGGCCTCATCTGCCGAAGTCGGCTCGTCCCCGCCTTCGGCCTGGCTCGCCTTGTAGATCGCCTCGCCCAGCTTCATCGCCGCTTCAGTGACGTTCTGAATGCCCGAGCGGATCTTGTCCGCATTCTCGGTTTCCATCTCGTCCTTCAGCGCGGCAATTGCCAGTTCGATCGCTTCGACAGTTGTCGGGTCGACCTTGTCGGAATGCTCTTCCACCGATTTCTCGGTCGAATGGATGAGGCTTTCCGCCTGGTTTTTCGCCTCGACAAGCTCCTTGCGGGCCTTGTCGGCTTCGGCGTTTTCTTCGGCCTCGTGAACCATCTTTTCGATGTCAGCGTCAGACAGACCGCCCGATGCCTGAATGGTGATCTTGTGCTCTTTGTTGGTACCCTTGTCCTTGGCGGATACCGACACGATGCCGTTGGCGTCGATGTCAAAAGTCACTTCGATCTGCGGCATACCGCGCGGCGCGGGCGGGATGTCCTCAAGGTTGAACTGGCCGAGGATCTTGTTGTCGGCCGCCATCTCACGTTCGCCCTGGAACACCCGGATCGTCACGGCGTTCTGGTTGTCTTCGGCGGTCGAGAAGATCTGGCTTTTCTTCGTCGGGATCGTGGTGTTGCGGTCGATCAGGCGGGTGAACACGCCACCCAGCGTCTCGATGCCCAGCGACAGCGGGGTCACGTCGAGCAACACAACATCCTTGACGTCGCCTTGCAGAACGCCGGCCTGAATGGCAGCACCCATGGCCACAACCTCATCCGGGTTCACACCCTTATGCGGCTCCTTGCCAAAGAATTTGGTCACCTCTTCGATGACCTTGGGCATGCGGGTCATACCGCCAACCAGAACGACCTCGTCGATCTCGGACGTGGAGATACCGGCGTCTTTCAGCGCAGCAGCGCAGGGCTTCATCGACGCCTTGATCAGATCACCCACGAGGCTTTCCAGCTTCGCACGGGTCAGCTTCATCACCATGTGAAGCGGCTGGCCGTTGGCGCCCATCGAGATGAACGGCTGGTTGATCTCGGTCTGGCTGGAGCTGGACAGTTCGATCTTGGCCTTTTCAGCCGCCTCTTTCAGGCGCTGCAGGGCCATCTTGTCCTGAGTCAGGTCGACCTGATGCTCTTTCTTGAACGCGTCCGCCAGGTAGTTGACGATGCGCATGTCAAAGTCTTCACCACCAAGGAACGTGTCACCGTTGGTGGATTTCACTTCGAACAGACCGTCATCGATTTCGAGGATGGTCACGTCGAATGTACCACCACCAAGGTCATAAACGGCGATGGTGCGGGTCTCTTTCTTGTCCAGACCATAGGCCAGGGCAGCGGCGGTCGGTTCGTTGATGATCCGCAGAACTTCAAGACCGGCGATCTTGCCCGCATCCTTGGTGGCCTGACGCTGGGCGTCGTTGAAATAGGCAGGGACGGTAATGACCGCCTGTGTGACCTCTTCACCAAGGTAGGATTCAGCGGTCTCTTTCATCTTTTGCAGGATGAAGGCCGAAATCTGGCTGGGCGAATATTTTTCACCCTTGGCGCGCACCCATGCGTCGCCATTGCCGCCGTCGATCACTTCGAACGGCATGTTCTTGCGGTCCTTGGCCAGATCCGGATCGTCATTCCGGCGGCCGATGAGGCGCTTGACGCCAAAAACAGTGTTTTCCGGGTTGGTGACAGCCTGCCGTTTCGCGGGCTGGCCCACGAGGCGCTCGTCATCCGTAAATGCGACGATCGAAGGTGTGGTGCGTGCACCTTCCGCGTTTTCGATCACGCGCGGCTGCGATCCATCCATGATGGCGACGCAGCTGTTGGTGGTCCCAAGGTCGATACCAATCACTTTGGCCATGTTGCGATCCCTTTCTTATTCAAGGCGATGACACGAGGTCTGGACCCGTTACGGCATCCCTGCCCCGCTTTGTTTTGGACGCGCCAGAGTTGGCCACCCTGACCCGCGCTTCGCAGGCTATATAAGGAGGCGGAATTGACGCTGCAAGCGCCGCAATCCGACAGAGCCTGCAAAATTTTCCGATTTTCGTTGCACGCGGCGGGCGGACTGGTCGAAATGGCGATATGAAACCCACGCTTATGCTGCGCGAATTCGCCATCTATCAGGGCTATCTGGATCGTCCAACGCAGGACGCACTGGTCAATGACATTCGCGAAATCGTCGCCGCCGCGCCCCTGTTTTCGCCCGAGACCCGCTGGGGCAAGAAAATGTCGGTCCGCATGACCTCTGCCGGACGATTTGGCTGGATCTCTGACCGTAGCGGGTATCGCTACGCGGAAGAGCACCCGCAAGGCATGGCGTGGCCTCCGATTCCCGACCGGGTGATGAATATCTGGAACGACCTGTCGCAAAGCAGCCGGTCGCCGGAATGCTGTCTGGTCAACTGGTATGGCGAGGGCGCACGCATGGGACTTCACCAGGACCGCGACGAGGCCGATTTCACCTGTCCCGTCGTGTCGGTATCCTTGGGTGACGAGGGTCTGTTCCGGGTGGGCACCCAGGAACGGAAGGGCTCGACCGAATCTGTTTGGCTGAAATCGGGCGACGTGGTGGTGATGGGCGGCGCGGCGCGGCTCACGCATCACGGCGTGGACCGAATCCGCTTTGGATCGTCGAGCCTCTTGCCACAAGGCGGGCGGCTCAACCTGACGCTGCGGGTGGTGACCTGACCGGTGCAGTTCGCCAAGGCTTAGCGGCGCGCCGCCCAGGATGCAGAGGCGCGCTTGCGGGTGTAGAATTCGCCCATCAGGCCAAGAACGATCAGGACCACCCCGAGGTAGAACGCATATTCCCAGTTTGAATTGCGCGGGTTGTAATCGATGAACGCGTAACCCCTTGACTGGTCGATGGCGTGAAACAGCGGGTTCCAGTCAAAAAGCGAGAGCATGGCAGGCGGCAGCGTATTGGCCACGAACATCTTGCCCGAGGCGATCATGTTGGCGCGCTGATAAATCGTGCTGATAATGCTGACGGGCGTCGGAAACCACGGGCGCAGGGCCAGCAGAACCATGCCGATCGCGGCCCCGGTGAACCATGCCAGCAGAAGCATCGCCATGCAGCCAACGGGGTCGTGAATGTCCTCGATCACGTTTGGGTTCACCAGCACGTCATAGGCGAACAGAATCACGAACAAAGACAGGATCTGGATGTAGAGCGCTGACAGCATCGCCGAACAGATCACGATCGCTGTGTTCATCGGAGCGTGCTGCATCATCGGGCTGGTCGGGCCTTCGGCCCCCGACACGGCGCCCAACGTCTTTACATGGGTCATGAACAGGAAGACGCCGGTCATGATGTAGACCATGAAATCACCGCGAATTGCCATTCCACGCAATCCCAGCACGATAAACATGAAATAGAACGCCATCACGAAGATGATCGTTTGCAGCATGTTGATGAACAGTGACATGAAGGCATTGCCGTGGGTCTTGCGCACGGATCTGACACTGCTGTGGTAAATCAGCTCTGCTATATTGATGGCGGACCCGAAAACGGAGCGCGGTTTTGATTGTTGAAACATCAGCACAGTGCTCCAGCAGCTGGGACGCCGGGAACCCGGCCTTCTTGCCGTTCCGACTGGCGCACATCATAAGGGTGCAGACCCTGCTAATCAATGAATCCGCAGATCACATCGCGCGGGCACCCGAAGGAGACCGGAATTGAACTACGAAACCCTGACAAGCGTAATGCGCAAACTTGCTCTCGAAGCCGGCGATGTCATCATGGAGATTTACAACGCCGACGATTTCGAAGTGAAGGTGAAATCCGATGACAGCCCGGTGACGGCCGCGGATGAGGCGGCTGATGCCCATATCTCGGCCGGGCTGAAAGCGGCGTTCCCCGATGTGGCGCTGGTCACCGAGGAACAGGCGACGAGCCACACTGTCGACGCCAAGACCTTCCTGATCGTCGACCCGCTGGACGGCACCAAGGAATTCATCAACCGCCGGGGCGACTTCACGGTGAACATCGCGCTGGTCGAAGACGGCGTTCCGACACGCGGCGTCGTCTATGCGCCCGCCAAGGGGCGGCTGTTCTACACCGGATCGGCGGGCGCCTCTGTCGAGGAAACCGGCGAGCTGAACAAGGACGTTGCGGGCGAAACCAAGCCCATTCGCGTAACCGATCCTGACAACAGCGCGCTGATGGTCGTTGCATCGAAGTCTCATCGCGATCAGGCGACCGACGACTATATTGGCAAATACGATGTCAAGGACATGACCAGCGCCGGATCCTCGCTGAAGTTCTGCCTTGTCGCGACTGGTGAGGCCGATCTTTACCCGCGCCTCGGCCGGACAATGGAGTGGGATACCGCTGCGGGCCACGCCGTTTTGGCAGGCGCTGGCGGCAAGGTGGTCCGGTTCGATGATCACACGCCGCTTGCCTATGGCAAGGAAGGCTTTGCCAACCCGTTCTTCATTGCCTACGCGCCCGGTGTCACGCTGCAAAAGGCCTGACATGCGCCACATTCCAGAGGCGGCGGTCAGTTTGCGCCGCCTCTGACGTTATTGCATTTTGGTTAAGACGTTTTCGAAGGCGGTCGCCAAAATACCGCTCGGTCTGAAACAATTTGCATCAAATGTGTCAAATTCGATCCGCGCTCGGCACAATTCCCCGGTAAACAGCCGCATTATTGGCACTTTTTGAGTATGAATGTTAGGTATTGTTCGACTAAGAAGGTCCAGAAGCCATCTGGATTTTATCCAAGTTGACAAGGTCAGGAGTAGTTGCATGCGAAACAAGGTAACAAAGGCGATTTTTCCCGTTGCCGGTCTTGGGACCCGCTTCCTGCCGGCCACGAAATCGGTCCCGAAGGAAATCATGACCTTGGTTGACCGGCCGTTGATCCAATACGCGATCGACGAGGCGCGCGCCGCAGGGATCAAGGAATTCATCTTTGTCACGTCGCGTGGCAAGGGCGCGCTGGAAGATTACTTCGACCAGGCCCCACAGCTGGAAAGCGAGCTGCGCAAGAAGAACAAGACCGATCTGCTCGACATCCTGAAAAGCACGAACATGGAATCCGGCGCCATTGCCTATCTGCGCCAGCACAAGGCGCTCGGGCTTGGTCACGCGGTCTGGTGCGCACGTCGCCTGATCGGTGACGAGCCCTTCGCCGTGATGCTTCCCGATGACGTGATCGCCGGTGAAGTGCCCTGCCTTCAGCAGATGGTCGAGGCCTATCAGGATACTGGCGGCAACATGGTTGCTGCGATGGAAGTTCCGCGCGCCAAGGCCAGCTCCTATGGTGTTCTGGATATCGAGGAAGACATGGGATCAAAGGTTTCGGTCAAGGGGATGGTCGAAAAACCCGCCCCCGGAACAGAGCCGTCAAACCTGGCCGTGATCGGCCGTTACATCCTGTCGCCCAACGTGCTGAAGAACCTCAACAAGATGCGCGCCGGTTCGGGTGGCGAGATTCAACTGACCGACGCCATCGCTCAGGAAATCGGCTCAAAGGACGGGGTCTACGGCTTTCGCTTCCGGGGCCAGCGTTTCGATTGTGGGTCAAAGGCAGGGTTCCTGCAGGCCACCGTGTCCTTCGGTCTTGCCCGGGAAGAATTGCGGGACGATCTCCATCGCTACCTGACAGAGATCATTTCGACCGACAAAGCAGCGGAGTAACCCATCTCGGTGAAAAGAGGCGACCTTGCAGACGACGACGGCCAATCCGGGTCGGACGCGATCAAAGCGTTTCCCGGTGGTCGACGTCGTCACGCTTCTTTCTCCCGAAATGCGGCATGCAGAGGCGCGATTGCTGCAGGCCCGAGATCACTACCGAAATCACGCCGTGATGCGTCGATCTTCGCTCTGATCGGCAGGGTTTTGTCGCGTCCCGGTTTCCAATCGCGGCACCCAGATATTCGCCGTGTTTATCCTGCCGGAAGGAGCGCCCAGGCTACATGCCCTCATCCGACAAGAACGTCGCAAGTGACCATGCGATCTTCGTCGGGGCGCTAGGCCATGACCCAGCTGGCACAGCACGACCTCTGGACCGGGTATAAGCTTCGATGGAAACGGCGCAGGTTGCTATTCAGGGCGTTTCGCAAGCGTCGGCAGCTTGAACCCGTCATTGATCGAACCGGGTCAATCCCGTCCGACGGCATCCTTGTCTTCACGACCGTTCGGAACGAGGCCCTGCGCCTGCCGTTTTTCCTCGACCATTACCGGCGGTTGGGAGTGACGCAATTCCTGATCGTCGACAATGGCAGCACCGATGGCACCAAAGAGCTGCTCGCAGATCAGCCGGACGTCTCGTTGTGGCACACTTCCTACAGCTACCGGCTTTCACGGTTCGGGCTGGACTGGCTGACCTGGCTGATGATCCGCCATGGTCATGACCATTGGTGCCTGACCGTCGATGCAGACGAAATCCTGATCTATCCGCATTGGGAAACACGCCCCCTTCCGGCCCTGACTGAGTGGCTGGACGAATGCGACACCCGTTCCTTTGCAGCGATGATGATCGACATGTATCCCAAGGGGCCAGTCAACGCGCAGCGCTACGAGGCCGGGCAAGACCCATTCGATGTGCTCGAATGGTTCGACCGGGGCAACTACCGGATCCAGATGCAGGACCCGCTGAAGAACCTCTGGATTCAAGGCGGCGTACGGGCACGGATGTTCTTTGGCGACAGGCCAGAGCGCTCGCCTACGATGAACAAGACCCCGCTGGTCCGCTGGGACAGGCGCTACGCCTACCTCAACTCCACACATGCGTTGCTGCCCCGGCGCCTGAACGAGGTCTACGCAGAGCAGGAAAAGCTCTCGGGCCTGCTGCTGCACACGAAATTCCTCGACACGATTGTCGAAAAATCCAAAGAGGAAAAACACCGCAAGGAGCATTTCAACAATAGCAGTCTATACGACAGCTATTACGATGCGTTGATGACGGCACCAGAGCTGTGGTGCGAACGGTCGACCCGCTATCTTGGCTGGCGCCAGATGGAATCTCTCGGGCTTATGTCGCGAGGCAACTGGATATGACGCGCGACAAGTTTACTGGACGGATCAAAACGCCTATAGTCTGTTACAAATATCCAAACGACCCGGGGCCGCCCTCAACTCAAGCGCTTCCCTTTTTACAGTGCCAAGACCAAAGTTACGTTAACCAGTTCGGAATACACATGAGACAACGACCCGATGCAGTCGTTGCGAGGGATATGAATTGAGTTTGATCGATTCATACAAGCTGCGCCTTGAGCGCAAGAGGTACCAGGTTCGCGCCCGGCGCAAGAGCCTTGGCCTGCGCTCTGTTGCGAACCGAACCCGCGCCATCCAACCGGGCCAGATCCTTCTGTTTTCCACGATGCGCAACGAACTGGTCCGCCTGCCCCATTTCCTGCAGTATTATCGCGACCTTGGCATCGACCATTTCCTGATCGTCGACAATGACAGCACGGATGGCACGCGTGAATACCTGCAACAGCAGTCGGACATTTCGCTCTGGACGACCAAGGACAGCTACCGCGATGCGCGCTTCGGCGTCGATTGGCTGAACTGGCTGCAAAGCAAGTATGGCGACGGTCACTGGACGCTGGTCGTCGATCCGGACGAGCTGTTCCTGTACCCCTTCTGCGACTCGCGGCCGATCCAGGCGCTGACGGATTGGCTGGACAACTCGTCTATCCGATCGTTCGGCGCGATGCTGCTGGACATGTATCCCAAAGGGCGGCTGGATGCGCAGCGCTACAGACCAGGCCAAAACCCGCTGGAGATCGCATCCTGGTTCGACGCGGGCAACTATACTATCAGCCGCAACCCCAAATTCTGGAACCTCTGGATACAGGGGGGGCCAAGGTCGCGGGTCTTTTTTGCGGATGAGCCCGAAAAAGCCCCCGCGCTCAACAAGGTGCCACTTGTTCGGTGGAAACGGCGCTATGCCTATGTCAGCTCGACGCATATGCTTTTGCCGCGCGGGTTGAACAATGTTTACGATCAGGGCGGCGGCGAAAAGGCCAGCGGCGTCCTGATGCACACGAAATTTCTGGACACCTTCCCCGACAAGGCAGAGGAAGAGTTGAGCCGCAGGCAACATTATTCGGGATCAAAAGAGTATATCGCCTATACCGATGCCCTGCGCCATAACCCCGACCTTTGGTGTAAGTTCTCGGAAAAGTACATAAATTGGCGACAGTTGGAAATTCTGGGCCTCATGTCGAAAGGAAATTGGACGTGACCGTCGGCATTGTGATGCTGGTACATACCGCGCTTGACCGGGCCGCGCAGGTGGCGCGTCATTGGTCCCGTGCGGGCTGCCCGGTCGTGATCCATGTCGACAAGGCCGTGCCGCGGTCGGAATTTGACAGGTTCGCATCCGATCTCTCCGACGTCTCTGACCTCAGTTTTGCGCCCCGTTATCGTTGTGAATGGGGCAGTTGGGGCATTGTCGCCGCGACACAGGGCGCGAGCGAAATCATGCTGGATCGTTTCAAGCATGTCAGGCACGTCTACCTCGCGTCCGGAGCCTGCCTGCCCCTGCGCCCGGTGGCAGAGCTCGTTGCGTATCTCGACGACCATCCCCAGACCGACTTCATCGAAAGTGCCAGCCTGGCGACGGTGCTCTGGCCGGTTGGTGGGCTGGACCACGAAAGGTTCACGCTAAGATTTCCGTTTTCCTGGCGAAAGCACCGCTACATCTTCGATAAATATGTCGACTTTCAACGCCGAATTAATTTCCGAAGGCGCATTCCTGACGGCCTCTCCCCGCATCTGGGCAGCCAATGGTGGTGTCTGACTCGGCAAACGCTTTCGGCCATCCTTCAGGATCCGGCCCGCAAAACGTATGACAGGTATTTCCGGCGGGTCTGGATCCCGGATGAGAGCTACTTTCAGACGCTCGCACGGCGCTACTCGGTCAAGCTGGAAAGCCGTTCGCTGACACTGTCGAAATTCGACTTTCAAGGCAGGCCGCATATCTTCTACGACGATCATTTGCGTCTTCTCAAACGGTCCGAATGCTTCGTCGCCCGCAAGATCTGGCCGCGTGCAGACAGGCTGTACGAGTCTTTCTTGTCCGATTCTGCCGATGCTCTGAACACGACAGAGCCAGACCTGAACAAGGTTGACCGGCTGTTCTACAAGGCCACCCAGCGCAGGATCAAAGGTCGTCCGGGCCTGTATATGCAAAGCCGCTTTCCGCGGGGTGGGTATGGAAACGCCGGCACGGCCGCGAAATATTCGGTGTTCGAAGGTTTTGCCGATCTCTTTCAGGATTTCGACGACTGGCTGTTCAATGCGACCGGCACCAAGCCGCACGGGCATCTCTTCGGCCCGGATCGTGTCGAATTTGCGGGGGGCAAAACGATCGTCGAAGGGGCCCTGACCGACAGCGCCGCCCTGCGTGATGCCAATCCCCGAGCCTTTCTGACCAACCTCATATGGAACACGAGGGGCGAACGGCAGTGCTTTCAATTCGGTCCTGCCGACAATCAGCGGATCAGCAAGACCATCGCCCATGACCCGAACGCGCAGATTTCCGTTATCAGCGGGGCCTGGGCGATCCCCCTTTTCCGGTCGAACCTGAATTTCTCTGAGATCCGCAAGCAAGTCACGCGGCTACAGAAGATCGAGGCCGAACATCTGGCTGTCTTGCGATCGTCCAAGGCGAACGCCCGGATCAGGATCTGGACACTGTCGGAATTTATCGAATCACCGATCGGGTTGATGCAGCCCATCATTGATGAAATGTGCCAAAATCCCGCACGACGATTGGCAGAGGCCCCGCGCATGGTTGATCTGACGGGCTTTGGTCAGTTTCTGCAAAACCTCAATAACCAAGGCGTGCAGCCCTATCTGATGGGGGATTTCTGCAGCGAAGCCGCCCTGATCGATGACCCGGCGGTTGCCCAGAAGCCATATTTGGTGCGCTGACAGATGTCCTCACGTTTTGACTATTTCGTGGTGTTCGCTGAAATGCGCACCGGCTCCAACTTTCTGGAGGCCAATCTCAACGAACTTGACGGGATCACCTGTCACGGCGAGGCGTTCAATCCGAACTTTATCGGTTATCCGAATTCAAAGGACGTTCTGGGCGTCACCCAGACGCAACGCGACCGTGACCCAGAACTGCTGATCGGGGCGATCCGCGACCAGACCCCGGGATTGGGGGGCTTTCGCTTCTTTCACGATCATCACCCCGGCGCGCTTGACCTGATCCTGAATGATCCGCGCTGTGCCAAGATCATCCTGACGCGTAATCCGGCAGAAAGCTATGCCAGCTGGAAGATTGCGAAAGCCACCGGCCAGTGGAAACTGACCAATGTGGAGCGCAGGAAGGACAGTCTCGCGTGGTTCGACGCCGCAGAATTCGAAAACCATTTGGCACAGCTGCAGGCGTTTCAAATTCGTCTTCTGAATGCGCTGCAGACCTCCGGACAGACGGGTTTTTACATCGGCTACGAAGATCTGCACGACATCGACGTCATGAACGGTATGGCCACGTGGCTTGACGTGCCCGCCCGTCTGGACAGTCTGAACAAGAAGCTGAAGCGTCAGAACCCCGAACCTCTATCCGAGAAGGTCGCCAATTTCCCAGAGATGGAGACGGCGCTTGCCCGGCTGGACAGGTTTAACCTGACCCGTACGCCGAATTTTGAACCGCGGAGGGGTCCGCAAGTCCCCAGCTACGTTGCGGCCCCACAAAGCGCCCTTCTGTACATGCCGGTACGGTCAGGTCCCGAACAACAGGTTCTGGACTGGATGGCAGAGCTGGACGCGGGCAATGAGCGTGACTTGCAAACCCGATTTTCGCAGAACAGCCTGCGGAAATGGATGCAGGCGCATCCCGGGCATCGCTGCTTCACAGTCATCCGGCACCCGTTGGCACGCGCCCATTCCGCGTATTGTACGAAGATCGTCTCGCGTGGCGCGGGAAGTTTCGCGAGGATCCGGCAGACCCTGCAACGCGCACATGGGCTCGACCTGCCGGATGATCCGACGCATTCAAGCTATGACGTCGCCCAGCACAAGGCCGGATTTGCCGCCTTCCTGAAGTTTATCAAGGCCAACCTGAACGGACAGACTGCGATAAGGGTCGATGCGCATTGGGCCAGCCAGTCACAGTGCCTGCAAGACATGTGCGCCTTCGCCCTGCCCGACATGATCGTGCGCGAAGAGGAGATGGCCGCATACCTGCCAGCGCTGGCTATGCAGGTCGATCATGGCGCACCGCCCGACCCGCTGGTTGCGCACGCCGACGCACCGTTTACCCTGGAGGAAATATACGACGCCGAGCTGGAGGCGCTGGCACGCGATGCCTATCATCGCGATTACCTGAGTTTCGGGTTCGAGGATTGGCAGCCCTGATTCAACGCCGCGCCGCGCACCAAGAATTGGACGCGGCGGAGTAAGCCTCTTCTGAAACGCGGCGGGTCAGGCGACGGCGGCGGTCTCGCCCTCAGTCAGGATGCTGTAAAGCGTCGCCGTGTCCGGATTGGCGCGCAGTTTTGCGCAGATCGACGATTCCCGCAAAGTCCGGGAAACCAGTGCAAGCGCCTTGAGATGTTCAACGCCCGCATCTTCGGGCGCGAAAAGACCAAAGACAACATCCACGGGCTGGCGATCAACGGATTCGAAATTGATCGGCTTTTCCAACAGGATGAACGCGCCGACCACATCCGACAGCTCGGGAATGCGGGCATGGGGCAGAGCCACCCCGTGGCCCACACCTGTGGGCCCGAGGCTTTCGCGTTCCATCAGCGCCTCAACCGCGGCCGGGGCGCTGATGCCATAGGCAGTTTCGGCCAGATCAGCCAGGTCATGCATCAGTCGTTTCTTGCTGGAAACTGCGCCAACAACCTTGACCGCTTCCGGTTTCAAAAGCTTCAGAAAGTTCATCACATGCCTGTTTTCTGGGCGAGTCGTTCACAGCCTTGCGGCGTGCTGCCTCGTGGTCGATTAAGGGTCGATCCAACCGATGTTACCGTCATCGCGGCGGTACACCACGTTCACCCCGTCCTTTTTTTCGTTCCGGAACACGAGGACCGGCGCGCCGGCAAGTTCCATCTGCATCACCGCTTCACCAACGGTCAGGGATGGGATCTTGGTCTCCATCTCCGCCACGATGATCGGCTGCAACGTGTCCGTCTCCGACTCTTCCGACTCGGAATCGCTGGCGAGGATATACGAGGCTGCCCCGAAAAGTTCAACGGGTTCCGTCCGGTCCTTGTGGTGATCCTTCAGGCGGCGTTTGTAGCGACGCAGCTGCTTTTCCATTTTCTCGGCGCAGCTATCGAAAGAGGAATATATTTCAGTGGCATAAGCCTTCGCAGTCGCGGTCAGGCCAGTCGAAAGGTGCACAGTCACCTCGCAGACAAATTCATGGGCGCTCTTGGAAAAGATGACATTCGCGTCGGTGGGCCGTTCCGCATATTTCTGAACGACTGAGCCCAGTTCGTCCTTTACATGCGTTTGCAGGGCTTCGCCGACATCGATGTGTTTGCCTGTGATCTGGTAGAGCATCCTGAGATCCTTCTTATCTGACACTTCGGGCATGGGCGCACTGGGAAATCCGCAATGCGTCAGGTCCGAAGCGGGGAAAAAGACATCATTGCGAAAGAGCGTTGGCCCTCCATCGGAGAGTCCGGGATGCGGCGCACGGTGGTCGATCGCAGTGCTGTCATGACACCCATTTGAGGCGAGACGCAGGCCCACTGTCAATCGAATCCGGCCGCGAAACGCAGAAATTCGTACAAAATTGCGCCGTCTTCGGCCGGCTGCCCCTAGGTCAGGAGATCTTGAAGTTGTCGCCCAGGTAGACGCGGCGCACATTTTCGTTCTGGACGACCTCTTCGGGCGTGCCGGACATAAGGACAGTCCCGTCATGCAGGATATAGGCCCGGTCAACGATCTCCAGCGTCTCGCGGACGTTGTGATCCGTGATCAGCACGCCGATGCCCCTTTTCTTGAGGTCGGCCACCAGATGCCGGATCTCGTTGACAGAGATCGGATCGACGCCCGCAAAAGGTTCGTCCAGCAAGAGGTATTTCGGATCCGCCGCAAGACAGCGAGCAATCTCCACCCGGCGCCGCTCGCCCCCCGATAGCGCCAGCGCAGGGGCACGGCGCAGATGTTCGATGGAAAACTCGCTCAGCAACTCTTCCAGCCGCTCGCGTTGTTTGTGATGGTCCGACTGGCTGATATCCAGAATGGCGGCGATGTTGTCTTCGACCGACAATCCACGGAAGATCGACATCTCTTGAGGCAGATATCCGATACCCAGCTTCGCCCGTCGGTACATTGGCAGGTAAGTCACGTCGCGCCCATCGATCTTGACCTGCCCGCCCTCGGGGCTGACCAGACCGGCAATGGCGTAAAATGTCGTCGTCTTGCCGGACCCGTTGGGACCCAACAGGCCAACAACCTCCCCGCGCTGCAACGTCATGCTGACGTCGCGGATCACCACCCTTTTGCGATAGCTCTTGCGCAGGTGTTCGACGGTCAGGCCGCTGTCGCCCTCCGTCACGGTCAGTTCCGGCGGTGCCATCACTGGTCGCCGTTCTGAAGAAGCGTTTTCACCCGCCCGCTCATCTGTGCGGTCCCAGCATCCAGATCGACGACCATACGCTCGGACGTGACAGCGCTGGCGCCTTGCGTCAAAAGCACGTTGCCGGACATCTCGATGACGCCGCCTTCGATGTTGTAATCTGCCCGCTGCGCCTCGGCAGCATCCTCGCCGCTCACCAAGGTAACACCGCCGGTCGCTTCAAGCCGATCAATCTTGCTGTTGTCTTCGGTGAACACGACAAGCACACGCGGTGCAGCCAGGCGCATCTCGCCTTGCCCGATGACCACGTTGCCAGTGTAAAGCGCAGTCCCGTCAGATTGGTTGATCGACAGGTTGTCAGCGGTAACTTCCACCGGTCCGGAACTGTCCTGACGGGAGGCACCAAACGCGACATTCGCCCCTTGGGCATAAAGCGGCAGGGGCAGAATCAAGACGAGCGACAACAGCGCGGTACGGATCGGCAACATTGGGCAGACTTTCTAGTTTTGCGGTTCGTATACCAGTTTTACGCCATCGGTGAACAGTAAACGAACATCCTCGCCGTTTTCGATCGTCTCGATCCGCATGCGCCCGGCATTGATCGTGCCGGCGGGCCCGTCGGCCTGCACCGGCCCGGTGCTCTCCGCCTCGATCCGACTGAGGGACGAGACCAGCCCGGCGGTCCGCATGACATAACCAGTAGAGCTTTCGATCAGCACATCTCCGGTCAGAACTGCGGTGTCGTCAAGATCGCTGATCGTGGCATCATCCGCCGTCAGCATGATCTGGCTTTCGTCCTTCATTTTCATCCGGGCGGTGACGTCATTTGCGAAGGCCCGTCCTGCCTCCGTCGGGTCCGGCCGACCCGAAGTGGCAGAGATGGTCAGGCTTGCGCCGTTATTCGTGGTGCCGGAAAAATAGGGAGCGGTCACTTGCTGGGACTTGGCCCGGTCGGCCAGTTCCGCGTCACTGAAGGGCAGTTCGGTGCTGGTTTCAAGATCGGTGGACAGCAGGAAGACCGTCGACAACAGCCCGAGCGCGGCCAGCGGCAGCAGGATCTTCAGCCACGAGATGACGTGCGAATATATGCCTGCTGAACGCACCATTCCCGGATCCGCCTAGTGAGAGAAAATGTCGATTTCAGGCCAACCCGCGAGGTCCAGCCTGGCCCGCATTGGCAAAAAGTCAAAGCAAGCCTGCGCCATCTCGGTGCGCCCTTCACGGGCCAGCATTTCATCAAGCGCCTCGCGCAACCGGTGAAGGTAAAGAACATCCGACGCGGCATATTCAACCTGGGCGCGGGTCAGCTCAGCAGCGCCCCAATCGCTGGATTGCTGCTGCTTTGAAATGTCGATGCTTAGCAATTCCTGCAGAAGGTTCTTCAGCCCGTGGCGGTCCGTATAGGTGCGCACGAGTTTCGACGCGATCTTGGTGCAGTAAACCGGTGCCGTCAGCGCCCCGAAAGCATTGTACATTGCTGCAATGTCGAAACGGCCAAAGTGGAACAGCTTGAGCACATCCGGATCTTCCAGAAGTCGGCACAGGTTCGGCGCAGCATCCTGACCCTTGGCAACCTGCACCAGATGCGCATTCCCGTCGCCCCCCGAAAGCTGGACAACGCAAAGCCTGTCACGATGCGGATGCAGGCCCATCGTTTCGCAGTCAATCGCGACAACGGGTCCAAGATCTAGATCATCGGGCAAGTCGCCCTGGTAAAGAGTGTTCGCCACGGAGCTTCCCTTCCTTGGTCTGTTGCCTGTCAGGTAAACTCTCGAAGAGACGCTTGCAACTGCGGGCAAGCACCGTGACTGATGCCAAGAAGAGTCCGACTGACGCTAATGCGCGAAAACGCATGGCCTGAACAGTGTCAGCGATTCGGAAAAATCATCACGGATTGACACAAATCCCGACAAAATCTGAAACATATTGTAACAATGCCTTGTGTTTCGCCATGCCAGCATCCGCCAGGACCAAGAGCGCAATCACCCTTGCGTAGAACTTTGGCGGTCCGGGACAGGGCAGTCTTCGCGCGATCTGAGGCAAAAGGTCGTCGAGCCCACTCAGGCCACCATTTCCCCATCTATGCCTTTGATTGCACGTCGCGCAAAGATCGAAAGCCCAGCTAAATTCATATAAATAAGGCGGTTGCACCGGCGTCGCGTACCATCCAAACGCAGAAAGGCAACATTCCCGATTTTCAGGCAGTGTGAACGAAGCCAGGTTTCGGCCAAAATCCAGCCGCACAACGGGCATAATTCGTCGACTTTTCCCCTGAAATCTACCCGCGCAAAAACTTAGGTCAGCTGTGGAAAATGTCGCATGGCAGCCGCTCAAATCAACCTAAAGATGTTTGAACGGCCGCCAGTTGACGCAAACACGCCGGAAGGGCATAACCCGATGAGACAGTTAAAGTTTAAGTAACTTTCGAGTAAATGTCGCAGGAAGCTTTGGGGAAGGTTGACGGTGACAGTAATGAGTGAGGCTCAGTTTTGTACCGCCCGACATCACCACAAGGTTCCAGGTCCAGAAGAACCGGATACCCAATCTTTGGCTTTGGGGTGACATCGCCGCGCGAGACCGGGAAAACCGGCCTGTTGGCGATGACTGATGATGTCTGGACGTTTCATTTCATGTGCTGATTTTCCGCCTTCAAAGGGGACGGTTTAGTGACTTTACATATGACAAACATGACGCCTAGCGCAGAGCGCGAAGCTGATGTTGCTCTGACGTCCGGGCTTGGCCTGGCTTATTCCGGGTTTGGCAAGCGTTTCTTGGACGTCGCTCTGGCAATCATTGCGTTCATTCCGCTGCTGGCGATCATGATCGTTCTGGTTCCGCTCATCATGCTTGATGGCGGTAACCCGTTCTATTTTCAGGAACGCATAGGTCGTAACGGCAAGCGCTTCCGGATGTGGAAGTTGCGCAGCATGGTGCCCCATGCCGACGCGGCGTTGGCCTCTTACCTTCAACAGAACCCCGAGGCGAAGGCGGAGTGGAACCATAGCCAGAAGCTGCGCTACGATCCGCGCATCACCCGCATCGGTCGGATCATCCGCAAGACGTCGCTGGACGAGTTGCCGCAGCTTTGGAATGTGCTGATGGGCGACATGTCCATGGTTGGTCCGCGTCCGATGATGCCTTGTCAGCGCGGCATGTATCCGGGAACGGCATATTACGCTCTGCGCCCCGGCATCACTGGTTTCTGGCAAATCTCTGCCCGCAACAAATCCGGCTTTTCCGAGCGCGCCGCGTTTGACACGGATTACCTGCATCGGCTGTCTTTCACGACTGATGTGAAAGTCTTGCTGCGTACGGTGGGCGTTGTGCTGCGTGGAACAGGCTATTGAGGAGACCGGGCCGCGTCCTCGCGGCCCCTTCGCCGCAGCGGCTTAGCTTTTCCGACGCAAAGCTTCGCTGCGCAAATTCCCCATAAGCTCCTTCAGAACTTTCTGATATTGCTCGTTAGGTAACCTGTCGGCCTCGTCGAACTCGCTTGTCGGCCTCGCCAAGTGCATTTCCGGCCCCGGTAGCACATGCGGCCGGAAGGGGTTGAGGCACAATCGCAGCACCCATTGCGACCGCTCTCCACCCGCGCGCCCTGCAGCTGACGACATCACCGCGACGGGCTTGTCCAGCCAGGGGTTGCCTTCGGTACGGCTGACCCAATCCAGCGCATTCTTAAGCACGCCCGAGATGGCCTTGTTGTATTCCGGCGTAGAAATCACGACGGCGTCGGCAAAGGCGATCTGGTCGGCAAGCAGTTGAACCTCTGACGGGATGCCGGGGCCGTCCTGTATGTCTTGGTCAAACAGCGGCAATCGCAGATCGCCCATCATGAATTGGGCGTCTTCGAAATACCGTGCGGCTTCATGCACAAGTTTCGTATTTGTCGATGCTGCACGTAAGGAACCGGAGATACCCAGCAAGGTCAATTCAGTCATGTCAATCCTCTGATGTCATGTGGATTGAACGTAGCCCCGCCAGCTCTTCGCGCAAGGCCGGTCTCGACTTGCGCTTGTTGCTGCGCTGACGCAGTGTCACGCAAAGGGTTAACGTAAGGGGCGACAGATGACACGGCACGGCGGACAAATACTTGTCGATCAACTGGTCGCGCTGGGCGTCATCCGCGTGTTTTCCGTCCCGGGCGAAAGCTTCCTTGCCGCGCTGGACGGGCTGCATGACAGCGGCATCTCCAACATCGTCTGCCGCCAGGAAGGCGGCGCCGCGATGATGGCGGAAGCTCATGGAAAGCTGACCGGACGTCCGGGCGTTGCCTTCGTAACCCGCGGCCCGGGTGCGACCAATGCCAGCGCAGGCGTCCACGTCGCGCGGCAGGACAGCACGCCGATGGTGCTGTTTGTCGGTCAGATCGCACGCGGCCACCGCGATCGCGAAGCATTTCAGGAAGTGGACTACCGCGCCATGTTTGGCCCGCTTGCGAAATGGGTGGCAGAGATCGAGGACACCGCCCGCATTCCCGAATACGTCGCCAAGGCATTCCGCGTGGCATCGTCGGGCCGTCCGGGCCCGGTTGTTCTGGCGCTGCCCGAAGACATGCTTTCGGCCAAAGCCGACGTGCCGGATTTCAGCGGCAGGGGCGCCAGTCCTTCTCGACCCTCGCCGGACGATGCACAGGCCCTTCTTGACCGTTTGCACCAGGCGGAACGTCCGCTGGTCGTTGCTGGTGGCCCATGTTGGAGCGCCGATGCTGCCCGAAACCTAGCCAGATTTGCCGAAACCCAGCAGATCCCCGTAGCCGTCAGTTTCCGCAGGCAGGGGCATCTCGACAACCGCCACGCCTGCTATGCCGGGGACCTTGGCGTCGGGGCCAACCCGAAACTGGTACAGCGCCTGCGCGACGCAGATTGCCTGTTGCTGCTTGGCACCCGGTTCGGCGATATCGAAACGGCGGGTTACACGCTGGTCGACCCTTCCAGGCCGGACAAGACCATCCTGCACGTCCTGCCCGACCCTGACGAAATCGGCGCCGTCTATGGCGTTGACGGATCGCTGACCTGCACGGCGCCTGCGGCATTGGACGTGCTTGCCGAACTTCCGGGAAGCCAGGGATGGCCCGACTGGACGGCCTCTGCGCGCGCCGATTACGAAAGCTGGCGCGAGCCGACCGAAACGCCGGGAGAGGTGAAGCTGGAACGCGTGATGCGCTGGCTGTCAGACACATTGCCGGACGACGCGATCATCACAAATGGCGCGGGAAATTACGCGGCCTTCATCCACCGCTACTACCAGTTCCGGCAGCATGACAGTCAGGTCGCCCCGACCTCCGGCTCCATGGGATACGGGTTCCCGGCGGCGACTGCGGCCAAGCTGGAACATCCTGACCGGGTGGTGGTGTGCATGGCGGGCGATGGTTGTTTCCAGATGACGCTGAACGAAATGTCCACGGCCGTGCAACATGGCGCTGCTGTTATCACTGTTGTCGTCAACAATGGGCGCTACGGCACGATCCGCATGCATCAGGAAAAGACCTATCCGGGCCGCGTGTCCGGCACGGAAATGGCCAATCCCGACTTTGCGGCACTGGCAAAGGCCTATGGCGGCCATGGTGAGCGGGTGGAGAAAACCGAAGAGTTTGGCGCAGCCTTTGAACGCGCGCTCGCCTCTGGCCTGCCTGCGGTGATTGAAGTGGTCACCGACCCTGAAATGCTGTCAACCACGATGACGGTCAGCCAATTCCGGGCATTGGGCGAGAAGGCGAAAGGCTAACGCCCTCGCCTCCTCTGGCAAGGTCGACCCTAACGGACGACGAACACCGAAGCTTTGGCGAAACGGACAACCCGCGCCGCATTCGGGCCTAGGAGATAGTCTTTCAGGTCCGGTTTATGGGCCCCCAGCACGATCAGCTCCGGATCGGTTTCCTTCGCGACCTTCAGGATTTCCTCGTAGGCCTTGCCGGTCGTGACAATATGCCGGACGTTTTTCGCGTTTTGCGCGCCCAGCGTATCCGCGACGAACTTGTGCAATTCGTCGCTGACATGCTTCACCGCCTTTTCATGGTGATGTGCCTCGAAAAAACCGGCCACCATGCTGCTGCCAAAATCCGGCACAACCGTCACCACGTCCAAAGTGGCACCATCAAGAGCGGCCAGTTGCGACGCACGCGACAGCACCTTTGCCTCTTGCTTGGGTTCGTTGATGTCGACGGCGCAAAGAACAGACTTGCTCATGCGATTGCTCCTTCTGTTTCACGACCACTGCGCGCGTATTGCAGGAAGCCGATCAGGCCAAGCGCGAGAAGTGCCGGGATAAAGACCAGCTCTTTCGGCCATTGGTCTGCAGGGACACGGACCTGGGTGATCTCGACAGGCTCATCGCCGTAGAAGTCAAAATCGCCCAGCACTTCGAAGAATGGCGTTCCGGGGAACGGCTCGTCCAGAAGGCTCCGGCCATCTTCCTGCGTCAGGATCAGGCCTTGCGCTTCAAGTCGCTCTGCACCGGTTCCTTCGCTGTCGATATCGAGAACAAGGGTGGTTTCAGCAGCTTCACCGGTCAAGAAGTCCGGCCCCGAAACACGCACCCTTGCGACATCGCCAACTTCTGCCTCGTCCATGACCTGTTCAAGCTGCGCGGCCCCGAAATCGGAATAGGGCGGCTGGAACCGGTCAAGCACAATGCCGGGACGGAACAGTACGAAGGCGATCAGGACCAGTGCGACGCTCTCCCAGATGCGCGAGCGGGTGATGAACCAGCCCATTGTGCCAGCGGTGAACACCAGAATGGCGATGGTCGCGACAATGAAGATGATGATACCCTGCACCATTCCCACATCGATCAGCAGAAGATCGGTGTTGAAGATGAACATGAAGGGCAGCGCCACTGTTCGCAGGCTGTAGAAGAAGGCGATGAAGCCGGTGCGGATCGCGTCCCCGCCAGACACCGCCGCGGCGGCAAAACTGGCAAGACCAACAGGTGGCGTCACATCCGCCATGATCCCGAAGTAGAACACGAAGAGGTGGACCGCGATGAGCGGAACGATCAGCCCCGATTGCGCGCCCAGTTCCACGACAACCCCCGCCATCAGAGAACTGACAACGATGTAGTTGGCCGTGGTTGGCAGGCCCATGCCCAGGATCAGGCTGAGGATACCAACCATCACCAGCATCAGGATCAGGTTGCCGCCCGACAGGAATTCGACAAGGTCGGCCATGACCTGCCCCACACCGGTCAGCGTCACGGTGCCGACGATCACGCCCGCCGTTGCTGTGGCCAGACCGATGCCGATCATGTTGCGCGCACCGTCGATCATACCGCTGATCAGATCCTGCACACCCTGCTTGAATGCGTTGGCCACTTCGCTTTCGCCGCGGAACATCGCCTTGAGAGGCCGCTGCGTCAGAAGGATACCGAAGAGCAGGAAGGACGCCCAGAACGCGGACAGACCCGGTGATTTCTGTTCGATCATCAGGAAGTAGACCAGCACGATGATCGGCAGAAGGTAGTACAGACCCGATTTGTAGATATCGCCCACCACAGGCAGGGTCACATCTTCGGAATTGGGGTCATCAGGCTCGAGATCCGGCACCTGAGCGGCGAGATACAGCAACGCCACATAAACCGCGAAGGTCAGAACAGCGAGTATCCAGCCCGCGCCATCCGGCACCATCGAGGTAATAAGCGCCACCGGGTATTTCGTGCCATAGCAAAGAGCTGCGAAGCCGACGAAGAAGGCCGCCATGCCGCCGATCGTCTTGCCCATGCTGACGACGCGGTCGCCCAGCGTCGGCATGTTCAGCTTCACCGCTTCAAGGTGAACGATATAGACAAGCGCGATGTAGGAGATCACGGCAGGCAGGAAGGCGTGGGTGATCACCTCGACATAGGAGATGCCGACATATTCAACCATCAGGAAGGCCGCGGCCCCCATGACCGGTGGCATGATCTGGCCATTGACCGAGGAGGCAACCTCGACCGCGCCGGCCTTTTCGGATGAAAAGCCCACTCGCTTCATCAGCGGAATGGTGAATGTCCCCGTGGTGACCACGTTCGCGATGGAAGAGCCAGAGATCAGGCCGGTCGCGGCAGAGCCAACAACCGCCGCCTTGGCCGGACCGCCGCGCAGGTGGCCAAGCGCGCCGAAGGCCATCTTGATGAAATAGTTGCCCGCGCCCGCCTTGTCCAAGAGCGCGCCGAACAGCACGAAGAGGAAGACGAACTTGGTCGACACACCAAGCGCGATGCCGAAGACACCCTCGGATGTTATCCACATGTGGCTCATCGCCTTTTGCAGCGAGGCGCCTTTCCAACGGATGACTTCCGGCACGGCCGCAGAAGAGCCGAAGAAGACGTAAAGCAAAAAGATCGTGGCGATGATCGCCATTGCCGGGCCAAGCGCGCGGCGCGCACCTTCGAACAGGATGATCAAACCGGCCAGTGCAAACCACTTGTCCGTATTGTCAGCCAACCCGCCCGAAGAGACGATCTTGTCGTAGAAAAAATAGCCGTAGAGCGCGAGAAACGCTCCGAAGACGCCCATCGCCCAATCCTGGATCGGGATATAGCTGCGCGGGCTCGATTTCAGCGCGGGATAGGCCATGAAGGCCAGGAAGATAGCGAAGGCGAGGTGGATCTGGCGCGAGTTGTTGATGATGTCGCCGGGCAGAACAAGGTTTGAAATCGGCGACGCCAGCAGGACTTGGAAAATCGACCAGATCAATGCGACCGCTGCCATGAACAGGGCAATGGCCCCTTCCGGACTACGTGCGCCGGCGTCGGAGGATGCTACGAGATCCTGTAGCTCTTCTTCCGATAAAGCGCGATTCTTGTCTTCGGCCATCCCTCAGCCCCTTCTGTCATCAAATGCAAACTTTTTAACGGAAGCGGGGGGCACGATGGCCCCCCGCAGCGGTCAGCCGATCATTCGATCAGGCCGGCCTCTTTGTAGTACTTCTCGGCCCCCGGATGCAGCGGGGCGGACAGACCGTCATTCGCCATCTCTTCTTTCGTGAGGTTGGCGAAGGCAGGGTGCAGTTGCTTGAAGTCGTCGAAGTTATCGAAGACCGCAGCGGTCAGCGCATGGACGGCGTCCTCGGACACGTCGGCCGACGTGACGAGGGTCGCACCGACACCGAAGGTCGATACGTCCTCATCGGAACCGCGATACATGCCGCCGGGGATCGTCGCCGTACGGTAGAACGGGAAATCCGCGACAAGCTTGTCGACCGCCTCGCCAGTTACATTCACCAGCACGGAATCACACGCTGTGGTGGCTTCCTGGATCGAACCGGACGGGTGACCGACCGTGTAGACCATCGCGTCGATCTGGTTGTCACAAAGCGCTGCTGACTGTTCAGCCGCTTTCAGCTCTGTCGCGAGTGCGAAGTCATCCGTGCTCCAACCCATGGCTTCGAGCAGAACTTCCATCGTTGCGCGCTGACCGGAACCGGGGTTGCCGATATTCACGCGCTTGCCCTTGAGATCCTCGAAGGACGTGATGCCTGCATCGGCACGCGCCACAACGGTGAAGGGTTCCGGGTGGATCGAAAAGACCGAGCGCAGACCTTCGAACGCTTCACCGTCGAACTGCTCCACGCCTTCGAAGGCGTTGTACTGGATGTCCGACTGCGCAACGCCGAATTCCAGCTCGCCCGCGCGAATGGTGTTCACGTTGTAGACAGAACCGCCCGTGGATTCCACGGAACAGCGGATGCCGTGTTCCTTGCGGCCCTTGTTGACAAGACGGCAGATCGCGCCGCCGGTCGGGTAATACACACCCGTGACACCACCGGTGCCGATGGTGATGAAGTCCTGCGCCATGGCGGCGGGGGACATTGCGACCCCGGCGACAAGCACAGCAGCACCCAGTCCCAATTTGTTAAACATAGATTTACTCCCTTACAGTGGATCAAGTTTTCTTCAGCTCGACCAGAACTCTCCCAAGTTTCGGTTTTGCATTTCTACGTCCTTCACGATGGCGGCAACGTCACAGTCGCTATTGGCCACCAGCATCGCAATCATCGCCTCCAACAACGCAAGCGTCGCGACATAGGAGGAGAAGTAATTAGGACTGTTTGTCGGAACGATGAACGCATGGGTTGCAAAGGTCAACGCCGGACATACGTGACTGTCAGTCAAGACGATGGACTGCGCCCCACGGTTTCGTGCCATTTCGGCCGCGATGACGGCGCGGCGCACATATGGCGTCTTCGTCACCACCAAAAGCACATCTTCCGCGGTCAGCGCGCTTAGCAACGGGCCCAAGGCACTGCCCTGTCGCCCGGCCAGGGTCCACCGGCTGTCAAAGTAGTTCACCAGGTAACACAGGTATTCGGTGATCCCGGCCGAGGCGAGGGCCCCAAAGACGGTCACGCGCCGCGCCTGACCCAGCGCCTTCACCGCCGAAGCCAAGGCCGCCCGATCCGTATCAACCCGCATCTGCGCGCAATTGGCTTCGCATGCTTCCAGATGCCTTTCGAACAGGCTTTCGCAGCCATCCTCGCGCAGCTTGCCCGCCTTCTCGGCAAAGCTGGGCATCTGGTTGCCCATCAACCGGCGGGCGGATTCGCGCATGTCTTCGTAATTTTCAAACTGCAAAGCCCGCGCGAGCCGGGAATAGGTCGAAGGGCTGATCCCGCTGACCGCCGACACCTGCCGCAAGGACCGCGTGGCAACCTCGAACGGGTTGCCGACGACATAATCCGCCGCCTCCCGCAGTTTCGCAGAAAGCAGGGCGTAGTTCGTCGATATCCTTCGGGTCAAACCCGGACCTTCTGGCATTGAAGCCCCCCCACAGGGCGAACGCTACGCAAGTGTTTCGTTCTTTGTCAACGATTGAAACGAATGTACTATCACGGGCACCCCGTCGCGAACGCGCTCTGATTCGCGTTTGCTGAACGGGTGCCGCTGCGGCGGCATTGCCGTGTTTGGTCTGCTTCTGCTTCGCGAAGATTTCGCATCAACATCCCGGAAAACCAAAGTGTCTCATGTCTTTCCCCGCCATTCGAAGTCCAAACTGCCCACCGTTGTAGACGGTCAGGGGTGCTGTCTGATCGACCGTTCAGGAAAAAGCTATTTCGATGGCTCTGGCGGTGCCGCAGTTTCCTGTCTGGGTCATGGCGATCAGGAGGTCATTGCCGCCGCAAAGGCGCAGCTGGACCGAATCGCCTTTGCGCATACCAGCTTTTTCACGTCGGACCCGGCAGAGCAGCTTGCCGACCGGCTGATCGATCTGGCGCCGGGGGAACTGGACAGGGTTTATTTCGTGTCCGGCGGATCCGAAGCGATGGAAGCTGCGCTGAAACTCGCGCGCCAGTTCTTTGTCGAAACCGGGCAGCCGCAGCGGTCGCGCGTCATTGCCAGACGGCAAAGCTATCACGGCAATACGCTGGGGGCGCTGGCCATCGGCGGAAATGCCTGGCGGAGGGAGCCTTTCAAGCCGATCCTGATCGACAGCACCCATATCGCGCCCTGCTACGAATATCGCGGCTGCGAAGACGGCGAAAGCAGCTTTGACTACGGTCAGCGTGTCGCGAACGAACTGGAGACTGAGATCCTGCGCCTTGGCCCGGAGACGGTGATGGCCTTCGTCGCAGAGCCGGTTGTCGGCGCGACCATGGGCGCCGTGCCCGCAGTCGAGGGCTACTTCAGGCGTATCCGCGAGATTTGTGACCAATACGGCGTGTTGCTGATCCTTGACGAGGTGATGTGCGGCATGGGTCGGACCGGCACGCTGTTTGCCTGCGAACAGGACGGCATCGCGCCTGACATCATGACAATCGCGAAGGGTCTGGGCGCGGGCTATCAACCCATCGGTGCGATGCTGTGCACCAGTGCGATTTACGACGCCATCGCCTCCGGGTCGGGCTTTTTTCAGCACGGGCACACCTATATCGGCCACGCCACCGCCGCCGCCGTGGGCAATGCCGTTCTGTCGCGCCTTGTTGATGACGGTCTCGTCAGCGCCTGCGCCGTGATGGGCGAGAAATTACAGGCGGCCCTGGAAGACCGGTTCGGGCAACACCCGCATGTCGGCGATATCCGGGGGCGCGGCCTGTTCCGCGGGCTGGAACTGGTGGCCGACCGCGAAACGAAGGCCCCGTTCGACCCGGCGCTGCGCCTGAACGCAAAGGTCAAGGCCGCAGCGTTCGATGCGGGGCTGGCCTGCTACCCGATGGGGGGCACCATCGACGGGGTGAAGGGCGACCATGTCCTGCTCGCTCCCCCTTTCATCATGACCGACGAACAGGTCACCGAAGTGGTCGACAAGCTGGAAATCGCGCTGAACAAAGCGATCTGACCGCATCCTGCCTCTGGACCCTCCTGTCGCTTTCCGGTCTGCTGGTCGCGAAGCAGACAGGAGGCCCCCATCATGGCAGATCTCGAGACCCGTATCGCCGCCGGACGCGGCGATGACCCCGCCGATATCGTCTTGCGGGGAGGAAAGATTCTGGATCTTGTGACAGGCGAGCTTTTGGACGGCGACGTTGCCATTCTGGGCGACACCATTATCGGCACCTGTGACAGCTATGACGGGCGCAAGGTCATTGACGTCACCGGGCTGACCCTCGTGCCCGGCTTCATCGACACGCATCTGCATATCGAAAGCTCCTGCATCACGCCCTTTGAGTTCGACCGTTGCGTCGCCCCGCGCGGGGTGACCACCGCCATCTGTGACCCGCACGAGATTGCCAATGTGGTGGGCGTGGAAGGCATCCGGTATTTCCAGCAGGCCAGCGCACATACGGTGATGGATATTCGCGTGCAGCTGTCCTCCTGCGTGCCGTCGACGCATATGGAAACCGCTGGTGCGGAAATCCTTGCCGATGACCTCAAGGCGCTAATGGGGCATCCGTCCGGCATCGGGCTGGCAGAGTTCATGAACTATCCCGGCGTCATTCACTGCGACCCGCAGGCCATGGCCAAGCTGCGCCTGTTCGAGGGCGGCCACGTGGACGGCCACTGCCCCCAGCTGTCGGGACGCGACCTGAACGCCTATATCGCCGCAGGGATCAGCACGGAACACGAGGCGACCACCGCCGCAGAGGCCCGCGAGAAGCTGCAAAAGGGGATGCGGGTCCTTATCCGCGAAGGCTCCGTCTCCAAGGATCTGCACGCGTTGCAACCCGTACTGACAGAGCGTACCGCCCCCTACATGTGCCTGTGCACGGATGACCGCAATCCGCTGGACATCGCAGAACACGGGCATCTTGATTACATCATCCGGACGCTGATCGCACTGGGCACGCCGCCGCTGGCCGCCTATCGGGCAGCATCGCTTTCGGCGGCCGAGGCATTCGGGCTGAAGGATCGCGGGCTGATCGCGCCGGGTAAGCGCGCCGATATTGTCGCAGTGGAGAGCCTTGAGGATTGCCACGCGCAGACGGTCTTCTGCGGCGGCGTGCTGGTTGATGCTGCCGCCTTTGATGCCCGCAAAGAGGTGCCGCCCGTCGGCCGCAACTCTGTCAAGGCGCCGAGGTTGACGCCTGCAAGCTTCCGCAGCACCGGCAACCGCGAAGCCACCGACGTGATCGGCATCGTAGAAGGCAAGATCATCACGCAGCACCTGACAGAGGGCATCCCGATCATCGATGGCGACAAGGCACCCGACACGTCGCGCGACCTGATCCGCATCGCAGTGGTCGAACGGCACGGCAAGAACGGCAATATCGCCACCGGGTTCGTTCGGGGCTTTGGGCTGCAGAAAGGGGCTATCGCCTCGACTGTCTGTCACGATCACCACAATATCGCCTGTGTCGGCGCGGATTATGCCGACATGGCGCTGGCATCGAACCGGCTGGCAGAGATCGAGGGCGGATTCGTCGTCGCCTGCGACGGTAAGGTGCTGGCAGAGCTCGCGCTTCCCGTCGCGGGGCTGATGAGCCTGTCCCCTTTCGAGGAAGTCCGCGACCGGCTGATTGACCTGCGCGCCGCCGCGAAGGAGCTGGGCGTTGTACTGGAAGAACCCTTCCTGCAGCTGGCTTTCCTTGCCTTGCCGGTCATCCCCGCGTTGAAGATCACGGATCGTGGCATGGTCGATGTGACCCGGTTCGAGATCATTCCGGGCTGATCTGACTGCGCCTTTCGACAGCGATTCCCAGCGATCGTTTTCTATGGCTTGCGGGTCGGTTCATGTTGCGTTGCAGCGCGCATGAAGGCATGGTCCGGCGCGACTGACTTTTTTCCAAGGGGTTTTACGGTGACGATAACGGTCAATCTTTCCAGCCATAATCTGGACTATTTCGACGCGCTTGACCTAAGCGGATTGGACGCTTTGTCGCTTGATTTCGGCAGCGCGCTCGTTCCCTTCGACGCAGCATTTGACGGAGGCAGCGTCACGCGACTGACATCCAGCCGCATCTCGATCAGCAATGACGGTTATGCCGTCAACCTATTGGGGCGAGGCATTTCGCCCACGTCGTCCGTCGATGCTTTGGGCAGAGCGTTGGAAAGCGGGACCGCCAGGGGAACGCTGACAGGGTTGACGCTTACAGACCAGGGTACCGAAGTCGTCGGCCTGAGCCTCACCGCATCCTCCCTGCAGCTGCGTTATGACGATCTCGAGCTGGAGCTAACAGGCACCTTCCCGACCGGTCTGGGTGATGTGTTGTCCGCGATGATTGCCATCGTTGAACTGTCAGATCCCTATTTCCTTTCAAACGCGGAAATCGCTGAATACGAGGCCGCGCTTGCAGGCTATCAGGTCAGCGGCATGTCAGTATCTCAGTCCGGCTCCGAGATTGTCTCGGTCAGCCTTGGCAGAAACGTCGTATCCGTAAAGGTCGACGACTTCACGATAGAGGTGAACGGCCGCTTTCCGACCGACCTTGGGAGTTCGTCCTCGCTTACCGAGCTGCTGCCCGCCCTTCTGGATGGGGACGGGGATCTGGACCCAGATACGCTGAACGGGCTGCGGATCGACAATGTCACGCTCTTGGCACCGAACAATGCGCAGATCCTGCGTGCCACCGGGGATTTCATCGCGGACCTGTCCGACCCCTATGCGGACGAGACCTATCTGGTAGACGGCGTGGCCTTTGACCACGTCCATATCGACGTCGCGATTGGCGGACAAACCAGCAATCGCATCGTGACAGACGCCGCCAGCAGCTTTGTCGCCGGACTGGCCGGCGATGACACGATCATCGGCAATTACGGCAACGAAGTGCTTGCCGGGAACAAGGGCAACGACATCCTGGCCGCAAACGGCGCCAACACGGTGTTGCAGGGGGGGCAGGGCAGTGACCGGCTACGCGGATCGGGCTTTGCCGATGAGCTGTTTGGCGGGGACGGCGCGGATACCATCTTTGGTGCGCAGGGCGACGACTTCATCTTTGGTGGAGACACGTCAAACGACAAGCGCGACCTCGTCTATGGTGGGGGCGGAAACGACCGCATTGACGGCGGCCATGGCAATGACGAGCTGCGAGGCGACGCGGGCAATGACACGATCGCCGGCGGCTTCGGCGCGGACACCATCCTTGGCGGCAATGGGGATGACGTGCTGACCGGATCGTCCTTTTCAGACCGCATCATTGGCGGAAAGGGTAAGGATTTCATCAACGGGGGCTTCGGGTTTGACCGTCTGGTTGGCGGCAGCGATGCGGACCAGTTCTTTCATGTCGGCGTGCGCGGCCACGGCTCCGACTGGGTGCAAGATTACGATTCCGCCGAGGGCGATGTCCTGAGAACCGGCATCGCGCGGTCTTCGGCTTCGGACTACCTCGTTCGCTTTGCCGATACCGGTGCGGCCGATGCTTCGGCGGCCGAGGCGTTTGTCAGTTACCGGCCGACAGGTCAGATACTCTGGGTTCTGATCGATGGCGCGGCACAGGATGAAATCAACCTGCAGATAGGCGGTCAGGTCTACGACCTGCTCGCCTGATCGGAACGGCACCCGGCGATAAAGCGCGTCCGGCACAGACAGCCGGACGCCTTAGCGTATTCACTGCATCAAAGGCCGGTTTCCTGCGCGATCTGCGCGCGGGATTTGCGGGCCCGTTCGGTCGCCGATTTCAACTGCCCACAGGCTGCCATGATATCCTCGCCCCGCGGCGTGCGGATGGGCGAGGCATAGCCGGCCTTGTAGATGATATCGGCAAATGCATGGATCCGGTTATTCGAAGACCGCTGATACGGCGCGCCGGGCCATTCATTGAACGGGATCAGGTTGATCTTGGCCGGTATGCCCTCGATCAGCTTGATCAGCCGCTGCGCGTCTTCATCGCTGTCATTCACATCCTTGAGCATCACATATTCAAAGGTGATACGCTCCGAATTCGACAGGCGCGGGTATTCCCGAAGGGCGTTCAGCAGCGCCTCGATGTTCCACTTCTTGTTGATCGGCACCAGCTTGTCGCGCACCTCGTCGGTGGTCGCGTGAAAGCTGACCGCCAGAAGGCAGCCGATCTCTTCGGCCGTCTTGGCGATCTCGGGCACGACCCCGCTTGTCGACAGGGTGATGCGGCGGCGCGAGAGCGAAATACCTTCACCATCCATGGCGATCTTCATCGCGTCGCGCACGTTGTCGAAATTATAAAGCGGCTCTCCCATCCCCATCAGCACGATATTGGACAAAAGGCGCGGCCCGTTTTCACCAGTGCCAGTGCCCGGCTCCGGCCATTCGCCCAGATCGTCACGGGCCAGCATGATCTGCCCCACGATTTCCGCCGCCGTCAGATTGCGCACCAGCTTTTGCGTGCCGGTGTGGCAGAAAGAGCAGGTCAGCGTGCAACCCACCTGGCTGGAAATACACAGCGTCCCGCGATCCGTCTCGGGAATGTAAACGACCTCCACCTCGTGGCCGCCCGCGATCCGCACAAGGTATTTGCGCGTCCCGTCCGAGGACACCTGACGCGTCACGATCTCTGGCAGCGAGATCACGAATGTCCGGGCCAGCATCGCGCGGTAATCCTTGGCCAGATTGGTCATCTGGTCGAAATCGCGCACCCCCCAGTGATAGATCCATTGCCAGATCTGCCCGGCGCGCATCTTGGCCTGCTTTTCCGGGGTGCCCGCTTCTATCAGTGCCGAACGCAGATTTTCCCGCGTCAGCCCGACAAGATTCACGGGCCCTTCCGGCAACTTGCGAGGGATAGTGGCGACATCTTGTGTAATCGGCGCGCTGGCGGGCATCAGGTTCGTCCTTCGAGAGTGGATGCGGGTACATATAGGATTCGCAGGCCAATGCCAAAGGCTCAAATGCGAAAAGGCCTCTCCGCAAGGAAAGGCCTGTATTCATGTCACGCCTGGCGCGTGTGTGGCGTCAGTTAGAGCAGCGCTTTTGCGCATCCTCGGTTGCCGCGGTGAACCCCAGCAGCGAAAATGTGTCCTTGGTCTGCGTGCCACGTGCTGACCGCGCTGTCAGAACGGCATCGGTCCCGCGCTTCATCGCGGCCACGATCTTGGCATCGTCCTGCGGCGAGGCAGGCCAGGCCCACTCACCTTCGGTGAACAGCTCAAATTCCGTCCCGCCAATATTGACATTCACCGTCGATCCGCCCGCGAAAGGATAGCCGCCGGTAAAGGCAAGCTGGCCCTGCACGTCCGCTCCGGGACGGTAGAATACCATCAGCAGAATATCGCCACGCGTCACCGCCACGACGCGGCCACCCTTCGTGTTGACGCTTTCCTTGTAGGTCGTGACCGCCCAGCATTCCCGCGGATCTGTGCCCTCGAATACGCTCCAGTCAGTGATCGCGTTGACCTGATTGGTACTTGTTTCCTGCGCGGCAACGCCCGTAGCGGCCAGTGCCATGAAAGCCCCGGCAGCCAATCGCGCAAAACGTGATTTCATATGTCCAGCCTCCAGCTGTACTCAGCCTCAATTACGTTCAAGTGTCCCGACCGTTTCACGGCCCTTGATTGTTAGCGGAAGCACTCGTTTTCCTTCTCGACAAAAGCATTTTAGCCTGAAATGCGCTATGGGCGAAAGACCCCCACGGCATAAATTCGCCGAGAGCAAGGAGATCATGGATGACGCAGCCCCAACCGATTTGCGAAGTCTGGCGCGGCCCGTTCCTGGAGAGCCTGCATCTGGGACATGCCGTCATCACCGACGACACCGGCCAGGTCATTCAGGCGCATGGGGATCCGGGCGTGCTGATCTTCCCGCGCAGTTCGGCCAAGATGCTTCAGGCGCTGCCACTGGTGACCTCTGGCGCCGCTGATGCGAAGGGGCTGAGCGAGATGCGCCTCGCGCTGTCATGCGCCTCTCATTCAGGCGCGCCGCTGCATATCGAGGCGGTCGACAGCTGGCTTTCCGATCTGGGTCTTGGCGAAGGCGATCTGCGCTGCGGTACAGAGCCAAGCCGCGACAAGGAATTGCGTCACCAGATGATTCGAGACAGTCAGGCGCCCTGCCAGATCCACCACAACTGCTCTGGCAAGCACACCGGGTTCCTGACACTGAACCAGCATCTTGGCGGCGGTTCCGAATATGTCGACCCCGATCACCCGGTCCAGCGCGCCTGTCGCGAGGCGTTCGAAGACGTGACCGGCATGACCTCTCCCGGTTTCGGGATTGACGGATGCTCTGCCCCGAATTTCGCAACCAGCCTGCAGGCCCTTGCGCGCGCCATGTCCTTTTTTGCCACTGCGCACAGCCGGAATGACACGCAAAGCCGCGCCGCCGCCCGGCTTGCTGCGGCGATGCGCGCATGGCCCGAACATGTTGCGGGCAAGGGGCGGGCCTGCACGCTATTGATGCGTGCCGCCAAGGAACCATTGGTGGTCAAGACCGGGGCCGAGGGTGTGTTTATCGCCATCCTGCCCGGTCGCGGCATGGGCATCGCATTGAAAGCGTCCGACGGCGCGACCCGCGCCTCAGAATGCGCGATTGCCGCGTTGCTCGTCTCGCTTGGCGTCGTGGACGCAGCGCATCCGGACGTCGCCCGCTTCATGACGCCGAAATTGCACAATGGCCGGGGGGTGGAAGTCGGCTACCTGCGCCCTGCCCCGAGCCTGTTCGCGGGCTGACCCTCAGGAAGCAAATTCCGATTTGGCATAGCCTTGCAGATACAGCAGCGCCGTCAGGTCGCCATGGTTGACGCGGATGTCACATTGCTCTTGCACGCTGGGCTTGGCGTGCAGAGCCACCCCCATCCCTGCCCGGGACAGCATGCCCAGATCGTTGGCCCCGTCACCCACAGCAATCACATCAGCCTCGGCAATGCCCAGCGTTGCGGTGATCTGCTCTAGCGCTTCGATCTTGGCCTCGCGTCCCAGAATTGGCCGCGCGACATCGCCGGTCAGCGCACCGTTTTTAGCAATCAACGTGTTGGCGCGGTTCTCATCAAACCCCAGTTGAGACGCGACCCGCGATGTGAAGGCCGTGAACCCGCCCGACACCAGCGCCGCATAGCCGCCCTGCGCCTTCATCGTCGCAACCAGTTCCCGCCCACCCGGCATCAAGGTGATGCGCGTGTCCAGAACCTTGTCGATGACCGCCGCATCCAGACCTTTCAGCAGCGCGACGCGTTCGGTCAGCGCCCCTTCGAAGTCCAGCTCGCCATTCATCGCCCGCGCGGTGATGTCTTTCACATGCGCGCCGACGCCCGCCTCTTCCGCCAGTTCGTCGATACATTCCTGCTGGATCATTGTGGAATCCATATCCGCCAGCAGCATCCTCTTGCGGCGGCCTTCGGAGGGCTGCGCGATCAGGTCAACGCCCTGCCCCTGAAGGTCCTTCCAGACTCCCCAAAAGTTGGCAGGCACCTCTGCCAGAGCGAACTCGGCTGCCTCGTCCGGCGCCAGCCAGACCACATCCGCCCCACCCCAGGCATTGCGCAGAGCCTCTGCCAAGGCAGGGTCCAGATTGCCCGGTTTCGCGATCAAGACTGCGGTGTACATGGCATATCCTCTCGTTCTCGTCCCGGCTGCTTAATCACGAGACGCCGAAAATCTCCAGCCCCGACCTGCTCCTTTCGCGGCAAGACACGCCCAAGGTGACAGGCGCCCGGCGCAAACTGCGCGCCCGAGGCAAAAGATTTCCGATCCGCTCCATCGCGCTGCCCGAAAATGTGTCTTTGCGACACAGTATCGTCATTATCCGTCTTGCGGGTCGCCCAAGACCGCCGTATTTCCGGCCGTGGGACACCCTTCCCCAACGAAGGGCGCTTATCTGAGAGGGTAGCTACATGGCTATGACCAAACCGGCTTCGCGGCCGAACAATCCGCGTTTTTCTTCTGGCCCTTGTGCCAAAATCCCCACATTCGAATTGGCAAAGCTGTCGGACGCCGCATTGGGCCGTTCGCACCGCGCTGCTGTCGGCAAGGCCAAGCTGAAGGCCGCGATCGAAGAAACCCGGGAAATTCTGGGCATCCCCGCAGACTACCGCATCGGCATCGTACCCGCATCGGATACCGGCGCCGTGGAAATGGCGATGTGGTCGCTCTTGGGCGAACGCAAGGCGACCATGGTTGCCTGGGAAAGCTTTGGCGCAGGCTGGGTCACCGACGTGGTCAAGCAGCTCAAGATCGATGCCGAGGTCAAGACCGCCGATTACGGCCAGATCGTTGACCTTGCGACCGTCGATTTCGACACGGACGTCGTCTTTACTTGGAACGGCACCACCTCTGGCGTGCGCGTGCCCAATGGCGATGCGATCCCGGCGAACCGCGCGGGTCTGACAATCTGCGACGCAACCTCGGCCGCGTTTGCGCAGGACCTGCCGTGGGACAAGCTGGATGTGACAACCTTCTCCTGGCAGAAAGTCATGGGTGGAGAGGCCGCGCATGGGATGCTGATCCTCAGCCCCCGCGCTGTCGAGCGGCTGGAAAGCTACACGCCCGCATGGCCCCTGCCCAAGATCTTCCGCCTGACCAAGGGTGGCAAGCTGATCGAAGGCATCTTCGTCGGCGAGACGATCAACACACCCTCCATGCTGGCGGTTGAGGATTACCTCGTCGCACTTGACTGGGCAAAATCCGTCGGCGGGCTGAAAGGCCTGATGGCGCGCGCCGATGCCAATGCCAAGGTGCTTTGGGATTTCTGTGACCGCAACGACTGGATCGCGAACCTTGCCGACGATCCGGCCACACGGTCCAACACCTCCGTTTGCCTGAAATTCACCGATGAGCGGATCAAGGATGGTGCTGCCTTTGCCAAGGCGGTTGCCAAGAAGCTCGCCGATTACAATGCCGCCTATGACATTGGCGCCTACCGCGATGCCCCTGCGGGACTGCGGATCTGGTGCGGTGCCACCATCGAGGCGGCGGATGTCGAAAAGCTGACGCTCTGGCTGAAATGGGCCTTCGAAGAAGTGATGGCAGAACAGACCGAAGCGGTCTGATCGCAATCAAGCGAAACGTGTCCCGGGCCTGACCCGGGACCTCTCCCTTTCCCCTGAACAGGAGGCCCCGGATCAAGTCCGGGGCACGCAGAGAAATACCATGCCCAAAGTACTCATTTCCGACAAACTCTCCCCCGCCGCCGTTCAGATCTTCAAGGATCGCGGCATTGATGTGGATTTCCAGCCCGACCTTGGCAAGGACAAGGACAAACTGGCAGAGGTCATCGGCCAGTATGACGGCCTTGCCATCCGCTCGGCCACGAAGGTCACCGAGAAGATCCTTGAGAACGCCGACAATCTGAAGGTCATCGGCCGCGCAGGCATTGGTGTCGACAACGTCGACCGCGAGGCCGCCTCCAAGAAAGGCGTGATCGTGATGAACACGCCTTTCGGCAACATGATCACCACCGCCGAACACGCCATCGCGATGATGTTTGCCGTGGCCCGGCAGATCCCGGAGGCTTCGGCCTCGACCCATGCCGGCAAGTGGGAAAAATCCAAATTCATGGGGGTCGAACTTACCGGCAAGACCCTTGGCGTCATCGGCGCCGGCAACATTGGCGGTATCGTGTGCGACCGTGCCCGTGGGTTGAAGATGAAGGTCGTCGCTTACGACCCCTTCCTCAGCCAGGAAAAGGCCGACAAGATGGGTGTTGCCAAAGTCGAGCTGGAAGAGCTGCTGAAACGCGCCGATTTCATCACCCTGCACGTGCCGCTGACCGATCAGACCCGCAATATCCTCAGCCGTGAAAACCTTGAAAAGACCAAGAAGGGCGTCCGCATCATCAACTGTGCACGCGGTGGACTGGTGGACGAAGAAGCGCTCGCCGATCTGCTGAAGTCCGGCCATGTCGCGGGGGCTGCCTTCGACGTCTTCGCCGAGGAGCCTGCCAAGGAAAACCCCCTGTTCGGTCTGCCCAATGTTGTCTGCACTCCGCATCTGGGTGCCGCCACCACTGAAGCGCAGGAAAATGTTGCCCTTCAGGTCGCCGATCAGATGTCGGATTACCTGCTGACGGGGGCCGTGACCAATGCGCTCAACATGCCATCGGTCACCGCCGAAGAAGCCAAGGTCATGGGCCCGTGGATCAAGCTGTCGGAACATCTTGGCAGTTTCATCGGCCAGATGACGGACGAGCCGATCAAGGCGATCAACATTCTGTATGACGGCGTCGTATCCGAGATGAACCTCGCCGCCCTGAACTGCGCCGTGATCGCGGGCATCATGAAACGCGCCAACCCGGATGTGAACATGGTGTCTGCCCCGGTGATCGCGGCAGAGCGTGGCATCCAGATCTCGACCACCAATCAAGAGCAGTCGGGTGTGTTTGAAGGCTATGTCAAAGTGACCGTGGTCACCTCCAAGTTCGAGCGCAGCATTGCCGGCACGGTCTTCTCGGACGGCAAGCCGCGGTTCATCCAGATCAAGGGCATCAATATCGACGCCGAGATCGGGCAGCACATGCTTTACACCACCAACGAGGACGTGCCCGGCATCATCGGCACCCTGGGCGCGACCATGGGCGAAAACAACGTCAACATCGCGAACTTCACCCTTGGTCGCTCTGCGATAAAAGGCGAGGCGATTGCTCTGCTTTACGTCGACGATCCGGTTCCGGCCGCTGTGCTGGACAAGCTGCAAAGCACCGGGCTGTTCCAGCAGGTGAAGACGCTGGAATTCGACGTCGCCTGATGCGCCCGTCAAAAACCTGAAAGACCGCCGTCCCGTTCCCACGGGGCGGCGTTTTCATTTGGTGTTGCCCTCCGGGGTTTCAGAGCCAACTCGAAAGCGCTAGACCTTGCGTCAACCAAAGGACGCCCCCATGACACAACCCCTTTTCGCAATCGGTGACATTCACGGCCAGTTCGACGCCATGCAGGGCGCTTTGTCAAAGATCGAGGCCGACCCCGACTTTCCTGCCCGCGTCGTCTTTCTGGGCGACTATCTGGACCGCGGACCGCAGGCCAAAGATGTCATTCAATGTCTGATCGACGGTATCGCAGCTGGCCGGGATTGGGTTGCGCTGATGGGCAATCACGACCGCTACATGCTCAAATTTCTGGAAACACCGCGCTTTCGCGACCCCAATACGCGCGACCATCTGGAATGGCTCGATAGCCGGATCGGCGGGCGGGAAACGCTGGCCTCCTACGGGGTGGATGCCCATTCTCGCCGCAGTCCGGAAGACATCCATGCCGATGCGGTAGAGGCGATCCCGCAGGCGCATATCGACTTTATCCGCAACCTGCCGCTTATGCATGTCACGGACGAGCATATCTTTGTGCATGCGGGCATTCGACCCGGCGTTCCTTTGGATGAACAGGTCGAGGAAGACCTGATCTGGATCCGCAAGGGCTTTCTGGAGGATACGCGCGACCATGGCCGTCTGGTCGTCCACGGGCACACTGCGCTACACGTCCCGCAACGGTATGAGAACCGCGTTAACCTTGACGGCGGCGCGGGCTATGGGCGCCCGCTTTACCCTGCCATCATAGAGGGCCGCGCAGTCAGCCTTCTGGCGGGCGGGCACCGCGTCCCGTTATGACGCTTCTCTGGCAGGCGGATTGCCAAGCGCCGCCCAGGCATCAAATTGCGACAGGAAGACCTCTCCGGTCAGCTCGTCAAGGAAATGGCTGCGTTTTAGCCTGTCCATCACCGGGCCTTTGACTTCTGACAGGTGCAGGCGGATGCCCATATCGGACAACCGGTGCATGACCGCCTCAAGGCTTTCCAGCGCGCTCATGTCGATCTCGTTCACGGCAGAGCACATCAGGACGACATCCGTGATCGGCTCGTCACAGATAACGCGGTCGGTCACGTAATCCTCCAGAAAACGCGCATTCGCGAAATAGAGGTTCTCGTCGATCCGCAGCGTGACCAGGGAGGGCCGCGTTTCCACCTCGTGGCGATTGATGTTGCGGAAGTGCTGCGTGCCGGGGACCAGACCCACCTCTGCCACATGCGGGCGCGACGTCTTGTAAAGGAACAGGCCGATTGACAGCATGACACCAGCGGAGACACCCACTTCCACCCCGAAACCCAGTGTCAGCAGGATGGTCGCTGCGACGGCGGTGAAATCGACCCTCGAATAGCCCCATGTCTTCTTGAGGATCGAGAAATCGACGAGGCTGAGCACGGCCACGATGATCGTTGCGGCAAGTGTCGCCTTGGGCAGGAAGAACAGCAGCGGCGTCAACAAAAGCGCGGCCAGTGCGATGCCCACGGCCGTGAAGGCACCCGCCGCCGGCGTCTCTGCGCCTGCGTCGAAGTTCACGACCGAGCGCGCAAAGCCGCCGGTCACCGGATAGCCGCCGGAAATCGCGGCCGCGATGTTTGAGGCGCCAAGGCCGACCAGCTCTTGATCTGGCACGATACGCTGGCGCCGTTTTGCGGCCAGCGTTTGCGCCACGGAGACCGATTCAACAAACCCGATGACCGAGATCAGCAGGGCCGAGACGAACAGCGTGCCCCACATGTCCAAATCCCAGCTTGGCATGGTCAGCGGAGGCAGGCCCGTTGGCACTTCGCCCACGATCTTCACACCGCGCTCGCCCAGATTGAACAGCCAGACAGCAATGGTCGTGACCGCAACCGCCGCCACCGGCCCGGCCTTGGCCACGATATCGGCCATTCGCGGTTTCAAACCGGCGGACATAAGCAATGGCTTCAGCCCTTTGCGGACCCAGAACAGGAACGCCACCGTCGCCACGCCGATAATCATCGTGATGATATTGGTCTGTCCCAGATGGGAAACCAGCGACGACACAAGCTCGATCAGATTGTGGCCTTCCGCTTCCACGCCGAAAATATGTTTCAACTGCGATGTGGCAATCAGAATGCCCGACGCAGTGATGAAGCCGGCAATCACCGGATGCGACAGGAAATTCGCCAGAAACCCCAGCCGGAACAACCCCATCACCACAAGGATCAGCCCCGACAGGAAGGCGAGCGTGATCGCCGCTGCCGCGTATTCCGCTGTTCCTTGCAGCGCCATGTTGCCAACGGCCGCAGCTGTCATCAGCGACACAACGGCCACCGGCCCCACGGCCAGCACTCGGCTGGTGCCGAAGATCGCGTAGGCCACCAGCGGCAGAATGGATGCGTAGAGCCCCATCTCGGCAGGCAATCCCGCCAGAAGCGCATAGGCCAGCGATTGCGGGATCAGCATGATCGTCACGATCACCGCCGCCACCAGATCAGAGGTCAACGTGTCGCGGCCGTAGGTCTTCGTCCATGTCAGGATCGGCAAATGCCGTTCCAACGCGGCGCGGGTCAGTTTCGGCGGTGTCATCGATCTGTCCTGTTCTGCCAATTTCCAAGCCAAGGCTTTGCGCTACGGCGCTTTCAATTCGCTATGTATTCATTTTTTAGAATATGTAAAGCCCTGCATCGCGGACGCAGGGACATAGGCGCGCGGCAGACACGCCCCCCAACGATCATCCAGCCGTAACTTTTTCGGGCTTGGCCATCCACTCGCGCCCACGCAGCATTGCCTTCCAATAGATCGGCGGCAGGATCTGCTCTTTCAGAAGCCAAGCGGCACGGCTGGGTTTCGTTCCATCCAGAAGCCATTTGGGGAAGCTCGGCAACAGCGCGCCGCCGTAGCCGAACTCTGCCAGCACGATCTTGCCGCGCTCGACCGTCAGCGGGCAAGAGCCATAGCCATTATACACCGCCGTCGGCGAACGCCCCTCGATGTCATCCACCACGTTCTCGGCCACGATCGGGGCCTGAATGCGGGCAGCGGCCGCGGTCTTGGCATTCGGCGCGTTCATCACGTCGCCAAGCGCCCAGATGTTGTCATAGCTCTTGTGGCGCAGCGTTGATTGATCCACGTCCACCCAGCCAGCCCCATCCGCAAGCGGAGAGACTCGGATGAAATCGGGCGCAGTCTGGGGCGGGCAGACATGCATCATGTCGAATTCCACCGTGACCTGCCCGGCCTCTGTATCGGGTTTGTTCACAGCAAAGGTCGCCGTCTTTGCTTTACCATCCACGGCAATCAGGTTGTAGAAGAAGTTCAACGACGCATCGTATTTCTTGACGTATTCCATCAACGCCGGGACGTAATCCTTGACCCCGAACAGCACGCCACCCGCATTCATGAACTGGATGTCGATATTGGGCAGCAGGCCCTCGCGGAACCAGTGATCGCCCGACAGGTACATCGCCTTTTGCGGCGCGCCCGCGCATTTGATCGGCATGGGCGGCTGGGTAAACAGCGCACGGCCCTTGCGTAAGTCTTTCACCAGCTCCCACGTATAGGGTGCCAGATCGTAGCGGTAGTTCGAGGTGACGCCGTTCTTGCCCAGCGTCTCGACCAAACCGTCGACCCGGTCCCAATCCAGCTTCAGACCCGGACACACGATCAGACGGTCATATTTCACCACGCGGCAGCCATCCAGAATGACAGCGTTGTTGTCTGGCTCAAACGCGGCCACACCGGCCTTGATCCAATGCACTCCGCGCGGGATCAGGCTGCCCATCGTGCGCGCGGTCGAGGAGGCCTCGAATATGCCGCCGCCGACCATCGTCCAGCCGGGTTGGTAGTAATGCACATCCGCCGGATCAATCACCGCAACATTTGTCTGCGGGCTGCGGGATTTCAGACTGGCCGCGACAGAGATGCCCGCCGCACCGCCGCCAACAATGACGACGTTGTATTTGGCATCCCCCGTATCGGTCGGCGTTTTGCCACCGTTCACGATGCGCCGCACAACACCGGCCATGTCATAGCCCGCTGCCTTGGTCCGGGAGAGAACCTCTGCCGTGCCAAGCGTGTCGGCCTCTGCCAGTGACCAAAGCGTCGCCGAGCGCGTACCGGTGCGGCAATAGGCCAGCACCGGGCCGGGCAATTCGCGCATCGCATCGCCAAAGGCATCGGCATCCGCGTCCAGGACCTTGCCCGCCACCACCGGAACATAGGCGGCCTCCATCCCTGCGGACTTCGCCGCAGCCGAGATTTCCTCAAATGTGGGTTGGTCAGCGCCTTCGCCATCCGGGCGGTTGCAGATGATGGCACGATAGCCTTGTCGCGCAAGCTCCGGAATATCGGCGACGGTGATCTGGGGCGACACTGTCAGGCTGTCGGAAATCGGTTTGAGGTCCATGCGGCGTTCCTTGGCGAGGGTGAAGGGGGCAATCCCGACTCGTTTCGCTTCATATATTCACATTAATGAATTTTTTCGAAATCGAAAAAGGTGCCGCGGGCGGGTGGGGATAGGCCAGACGGAGACCACAACGCAAAGATGCAAGCAGTCGCATGTGTCGAGAAGGTGCCCGTTCCTGACCAATTGGCCTGCAAAACGACGTAATTTCAGGCGATTTGCTGGATTTGGTAACAATTTAGGGAGGCGCGGTTATTCCGTTGCTGTTATCCTGCGCTGATGTGTCGCTGCATAGGGCTGCGGCAACAGGTCAGGAGTAACGCAATGTCAGGAAAATTCGTCGTCGCATATGACGGCAGCCCAGCGTCCAAACGGGCGCTTGATTTTGCCGCCGAGCGCGCCGTTGCAAACGATGCAACGCTGGTCGTGACGCACGTGCTGGAATGGTCCCCTTATTCCTTCCTCACGCCGACAGAGATCGAAGAGCGTCACAAGCGCCGGACTGATGAACTTGAACGCGCCGAAAAGGCACTGATGGCCCCGGTCGTGGCCGAGCTGTCAGACAAAGGTGTCAAGAACGAGACGGTCATCAAATACGGACACATTGCGGACACCTTGTGCAAGGTCGTCAAGGATACCGGCGCGACCCAGATGTTTGTCGGGCGTGACGGACAGGGCGCTTTTTCTGCGCGGGTTTTCGGCTCGGTTGCGGGATCACTGGTTCAGATCGCCCCCGTGCCCTGCACCATCGTTCCATAAAAATTGCCGCATAAGAACAGATTAGCAGAACAGGGATATCACATGTCACGTCTTCCAATCCTTCTGACGCTCTTCGTCACAATGTTGGGTAGCCTTGCCGGTCCGGCAATGGCGCAATCCATCGACGAGAAGGTCAACCAGATATTCGCCAACTCCACAGGCTGGTTTGTCAGCTTCATCTTCAGCCCCTTTCCCGGCACATCCTTTCCCTGGATCGTCGCCTGGCTGGTCGTGGCTGCCACGGTTTTCACGTTTTACTTCATGTTCATCCAGTTCCGCGCGTTTCCACATTCCATCGCGCTGGTGAAGGGTGACTATTCCGACCCGGACGATGCGGGCGAAGTCAGCCATTTCCAGGCGCTTGCGACCGCCCTTTCGGGCACTGTCGGTCTGGGCAACATCGCGGGTGTCGCGGTTGCCGTTGGCATCGGCGGCCCCGGAGCCACGTTCTGGATGATCCTTGCAGGCCTGATGGGCATGGCGTCGAAATTCACCGAATGTACGCTGGGTGTGAAATACCGCAATGAATATGCAGACGGCACCGTCTCTGGTGGCCCGATGTATTACCTCACCAAGGGCTTTGCAGAGCGCAGCCTGCCCGGCGGGCGCTTCCTTGCGATCCTGTTCTCGATCTTCTGTATCCTTGGCGCCCTTGGCGGCGGCAACATGTTCCAGGCAAACCAGGCGCATGCACAGATCACCAATGTCGTGGGTGACTATCCGGGCTGGATCACTGGCGTCATCTTCGCGGGCATTGTCTTTGCGGTGATCGTGGGTGGCCTGCAGTCCATCGCAAAGGTGACCGAAAAGATCGTACCGATCATGGGTGTGCTTTACGTCGCGACCGCATTGATCATCCTGCTGGTGAACTATGACAAGATCGGCTGGGCCTTCGGCCAGATCTTCGGTGGTGCGTTCACCGGTCTTGGCGTCGCAGGCGGCATGGTCGGGGCACTGATCCAGGGCTTCAAGCGTGCGGCCTTCTCGAACGAAGCGGGCGTTGGTTCTGCTGCGATCGCGCACTCGGCGGTCCGCACCAAAGAGCCGATCACCGAAGGTTTCGTGTCCTTGCTCGAACCCTTCATCGACACGGTTGTGATCTGCACCATGACTGCGCTTGTGATCATCATCACCGGGCAGTTGATGGTGAACCCTGACACCGGTCTCTACATGCTCAATGAAGCCGGCAGCGCAATCGCGACGGTCGACGGGAATTCCGGCGTGGCTCTGACCTCTGCTGCGTTCAGCTCGACATTCGGATGGTTCAAATACGTGCTTGCGATCGCGGTGATCCTCTTCGCCTTCTCGACGATGATCTCCTGGTCCTACTACGGGTTGAAGGCATGGACCTACCTGTTCGGCGAAGGCAAAAGCAAGGAACTGGTCTTCAAGATCATCTTCTGCATCTTCGTCGTGATCGGTGCTGCCGCCAGCCTTGGCCCGGTTATCGACTTCTCGGATGCTGCGATCTTCGCCATGGCGGTCGTCAACATCATCGGGCTGTACTTCTTGATGCCCGTCGTGAAGCGCGAGCTGGAAAGCTATCTGACGCGCCTCAAGACAGGTGAGATCAAGCGCTTCAAAGCCTGATACCTGTAACATTGCCGACGAGGGGCCGCTTTCGGGCGGCCCCTTTTGCGTCACCTGCCCCGGACTTGATCCGGGGCCTCGTGGCCATTGCGAACTCGTGGCGGGGCAAAGGCCCCGGATCAAGTCCGGGGCGCGCATCGCTCCATACCCGGAAACCGGCGTGACAGCCGCCGCGCGCGGGTGTAATCACAGCCATCATGGCCAAGACAACATCAGATCCAAACTACAAGGTGATCGCCGAGAATCGGCGCGCGCGCTACGATTATGCCATCGAGGACGACCTCGAGGTCGGCATTATCCTGACCGGCTCCGAGGTGAAATCCCTGCGAACGGGCCAATCCAACATCGCCGAAAGCTATGCGACCGTCGATGAGGGCGAATTGTGGCTCGTGAATTCCTACATCGCACCTTACGAGCAGGCGATGTTCGGGCACGAGGATCGCCGCCGGCGCAAGCTGCTGGTAAGCCGCAGAGAGCTTTCCCGCCTGTGGAACGAGACCCAGCGCAAAGGCATGACGCTCGTCCCGCTGGTGATGTATTTCAACCACCGGGGTATCGTGAAGCTGAAGATCGGCATCGCCAAAGGCAAGAAGAACCACGACAAGCGCGCGACAGAGGCAAAACGCGACTGGGGTCGCCAGAAACAGCGACTGTTACGCCAGAACCACTGACCCTGCCAGAACCACTGACCCTATGGGGGAATTGGGCTGCGTATTTCCCGTGACCTTCAGGCCCGGACCATGACAGGCTTGCCCGGCAATTCGCCCGATCATGGGCTCAACGGGAAGGACATACTTCATGGAACTCATCATCGGACTTCTGTCTGGCGCGGTTGGCGGTAACGTCGCGGGCGGCCTGCTCAAGAACCTCAACCAGGGCACACTGATCAACTCTATCTCCGGCATCGTCGGCGGCGGATTGGGTGGGACGATCCTGTCCGGCCTGACCGGTGGCGGCATGGCCGAAGCAGCGGCGGGTGGCGGCCTGGATATCGCATCGATTCTCGGCCAGGTCGCTGGTGGCGGCGTCGGTGGCGGCGTTGTGCTGGCAATCGTCGGCGTTGTTCGCAACATGATGGCCAAATAAGCGAATTTCACCGCTCAGGTGGCCCATCCGGGCCGCCTGACCCTTGCCTACAATTCCCCCAGACCGTATGCACAGGTGCAACTGATTTCGGGGTTAACATGGCACAAGACGATCCCAAGACACTGGTTTCGACCGACTGGCTCGCCGCGCATCTCAAGGACCCGGACCTGCGTATTCTTGACGCGTCCTGGTACCTGCCTGACATGAACCGCGATCCGCGCGCCAACTATGACGCCGCGCATATCCCCGGGGCACGCTTTTTCGATATTAACGAGATTTCCGACAACCGCTCGGACCTGCCGCATATGGCGCCGCCGGTCGAGAAATTCATGTCGCGCCTGCGGGCGATGGGAGTGGGTGACGGGCATCAGGTGGTCGTCTATGACGGCATGGGCATGTTCTCTGCCGCGCGGGTCTGGTGGCTGTTCCGCCTGATGGGCCAGTTTGACATCGCGGTGCTGGATGGCGGTCTGCCGAAATGGCTGGCCGAAGGGCGCCCGACAGAAGACATGCCGCCCATCGTGCGCGACCGCCACATGACAGTGCGGCGTCAGAACCAGATGGTCAAAGACGTCACGCAGGTCGCGTCCGCGTCAAAGCTGTGCGACTATGAAATCATTGATGCGCGTTCGCCCGGCCGGTTCCGCGGGGACGAGCCGGAACCCCGCGAAGGGCTGCGCGCCGGGCATATTCCCAACTCCCGCAACGTCCATTATGCGACACTGCTGACCGAAGACGGCACGATGAAATCGGCCCCCGCGCTTCGCGAAGCGTTCGAGGCTGCGGGCGTCGATCTGACAAAGCCTGCGATCACCACTTGTGGATCCGGCGTGACCGCTGCGATCCTGTCCCTCGCCATGGAACGCATCGGCAAGACCGATCACGCGCTCTATGACGGGTCCTGGGCCGAATGGGGCATGTTCCCCACGGTCCCCGTTGCCACCGGAGACGCCTGATGTTCGAAAACCTCAAAGCCCAACCCGCCGACAAGATCCTTGCCCTGATGCAGGCCTACAAGGAAGATCCGCGGGACACCAAGATCGATCTGGGCGTCGGCGTCTACAAGAATGCCGAAGGCGTGACCCCGGTCATGCGCGCCATCAAGGCAGCCGAAAAACGGCTGTGGGAAGAGGAAACCACCAAAAGCTACGTGGCCCTAGCAGGCGATCCCGCTTTTTCTGACGCGCTGATCGCGCTTGTTCTGGGCGATGCAGTCGAGCGCGCGAATGTCGCCGCTGCGGCGACCCCGGGCGGCACCGGCGCGGTCCGCCACGCCTTCGAAATGGCGCGGATGGCGAACCCCGATGTGCGTGTGTTCGTGTCTGATCCGACATGGCCCAACCACCTGTCGATCCTGAAATTCATGGGCCTGCCCACCATCTCTTATCGCTATTTCGACAATGCCACCGGCGCGGTGAATTTCGAAGGCATGCTGGAGGATCTGTCGCAGGCGAAGAAGGGCGACCTCGTCCTGCTGCACGGCTGCTGCCACAACCCGTCGGGCGCGAACCTGAACCTGACGCAGTGGCAGGCGGTGGTCGACCTGCTGCTGAAAACCGGCGCCACACCGATGATCGACATCGCCTATCAGGGCTTTGGCGACGGGCTGGAAGACGATGCCGCAGGCACACGGCTGGTGGCATCGTCCATACCGGAATGTCTGATCGCGGCCAGCTGCTCGAAGAATTTCGGCGTCTACCGCGAACGCACCGGCCTGCTGATGGCCGTGTCGCAGGACGCGTCGGCCCGCAAGCTCAACCAGGGCACGCTGGCCTATCTCAACCGCCAGAACTTTTCTTTCCCGCCGGATCATGGCGCGCGTCTGGTGACGATGGTCCTGACCGACGAAGATCTGCGCGCCGATTGGGCGGCAGAGCTCGAAGATGTGCGCAAAGGCATGCTCGACCTGCGCGAACAATTGGCGAGCGAGCTGCAACGCCTTTCCGGCTCCGACCGGTTCGGCTTCATCGCGCAGCATCGCGGCATGTTCTCGCGGCTCGGCTGCTCGCCCGAACAGGTCGAAACCCTGCGTGCCGACCACGGCATCTACATGGTCGGTGACAGCCGGCTGAACATCGCCGGGCTGAACAAGACCACGGTGCCGATCCTCGCAAAGGCGATCATCGACTCCGGCATCTGATCCGGGAACCAACCCCGCGCTCTCCACTGTCCCGACAGTGAAAGCGCGGGCTCACATCGCAACAAGCGCCAGAATCCTGCGTGCCGCAGGCACTCAATCGGATCACGCCACCTCGCGTTTCGTCTGGCGCGTCAGGACGCCTTGCGATGTGGTGCAAACAGCGCCGCCGCTGCAAGGATCATCCCCGAAACAGTCGCGATCATGCCCGCCGCGCTGACAGAATTCTGACCACCCAGCCACAGCGGCCCGTACCCCGCCAGCACATATCCCAAAACAGCGGACAGCGTCGCAAAAGCCACGCTCCACCAGATCTGCGCCTCCAGACGCTGTGTCATCAGACGCGCGGCCGCTGGCGGACAGATGAACATCGCGATCACGATGATCGACCCCACAGCATCAAAGGCCGCAACCGCCGCTGCTGCGGCTGTCACGACCAGTGCCAGACCCAGCAGAGTGGCCGGTATTCCCTGTGCGCGGGCGAACCCTTCGTCGAAGGTCGAGATTTTCAAAGGCCGCCACAGCAGCCGTATGAACGCAATCACCGCGACGAGGGTTATGGCAATGCGGGTCAGTTCCGGCGGCAACGCCGCCAGGGCCACCGGGTCCAGCAGCGACTTCCAGCCCGCCGCTTCCAGCCAGATCAGGCTTTCGAGGTTACCGTAAAGCGCGTGCTGCACATCCAGATGGACCGAGGACGTGTCCGATTGCTCCAGCAGCAAGACCCCGCCTGCAAACATCGCGGTGAAAGTCACCCCCATCGCAGCGCCAGCATCGACACGGCCCAACCGCCTGATCAGCTCGATAAGCGCTACGGAAATCAGCGCGGCCCCCGCCGCCCCCAGCATCATGGGCCAGGTTCCGATCCGTCCGGTCACCAGAAACGCAACCACGATGCCGGGCAATACAACATGGCTGATCGCGTCACCGATCAACGCCTGCCGTCGCAGCACGAGGAAATTCCCCGGCAGCGCGCATGCGATCGCGGCAAATGTGCCGATCAGCAGCGGCGGCAGTGACAGGGCCACGAATTCGGCGCCGATCATGGCGTCACCGCCTTTGGTCCGCCGATCCGCGCATCGATCTCGGCCAATTGGTCGGATGTGAGCACCGATGCGATGTCTGTCATCCCGTCATCCTGTTGCGCCAGCAGTGCCAGGCTATCGCTGCGCCGCACAGCCTGCCAGCGCGCCTCGTCCCGCAGGACGGTCGCCGCGCGGGCGCGACCCTCGTCGGTTATCACGTTGTCAGCACGCAGATAACCTTCGCGCCGCAACAGCCGACGGGTCAGACGTTCATAGACAGGCTGCCCTTGCGCCAAAGAGATCAGGCCCTGCCGCAGGTGCAGCCGCTGCTGAAATCGGCGGTATCGCCACGCAGCTGCCAGCACCCCGCGTCCCGGCGCCACAAGCAGTGACGCGGCAAAGAGCGCAAAACCGATCAGCACAATGATTGGTCCCGTGGGCAAAGCGGGCGCCGTGGCAGAGATGGCCGCACCGACATAGCCTGCCAGCCCGCCGAACAGCCCTGCCAAAGCCACCACATGCTCTGCCCGGTTGGACCAGAACCGCGCAGTGACGGCCGGAATGATCAGCAGGGCCACAATCATGATCAGCCCGACGATCTTCAGCCCCACCACGGTGATTGCCATTACCAGCGTCATCGTAAGAAAATCTGTCCGGCTGACAGAGATACCTGTGGTTTCAGCAAATCCGGGGTCGAACGCCACCTGTATCATGGGCCTGCGCAGGACAAGCGCAAGCGCCAGCACCAACGCCCCGCCGATGGCCAGCGTCAGCGCATCGCTGAACAGCATCCCGGCGGTAGATCCCAGTAGGAAACTCTCCAGCCCCGCCTGACGCCCGCTGGAAAGCGTCTGGATGATCGTCAGAATGACGATCCCGGCCCCGAAGAAGACCGAAAGCACAGCGCCAATCGCCGCATCTTCGGCGAGCCGCGTGTTCCGCGTCAGCCAGTTGACGCACACCAGACCGGCAAGCGCCGACAGTGCGGAGCCCGCCAGAAGGCCGGGCAACCAGCGCCCATCCCCCCCAAGCGCGACCATCACAATAAAGGCCAGACCGATCCCCGGCAGGGTCGCGTGGCTGATGGCATCGGACACAAGCGACCGTTTGCGCAGAAACAGAAACGTTCCGGTCGCCCCAGCCGCGACACCAAGACTTGCCGCACCCAGCGCCACAAGCGTGGCGTTATAGCCCAATTGCAGCAGTAGCGCGTCAAGCAGCATGTCCTATGCGCGCCCCAACACCAGCTGTTCGATCTGTCCGGCGGCCAACCTACCACCATAGGCTTCTTGCAGGTTTTCGGCGGTGAACGCAGTGCCAACCGGCCCTTCGGCGATCCGCCGACGATTGATCAGAAAGACATTCTCGAAATATTCCGAAACGGTCGACAGGTCATGATGCACGGCCACGACAGTCTTGCCCTCGGCACGCAACTGTTTGAGCACGTCGATGATCGCACGTTCGGTGGCAGCATCGACGCCCGCGAAGGGTTCGTCCAGCAGGTAAAGCTCTGCATCCTGTGCCAGCGCGCGGGCAAGGAATACGCGTTGTTGCTGGCCGCCTGACAGCTGACCGATCTGCCGGTCTGCAAATTCGGCCATGCCGACGCGGTCAAGGCAGGCCAGCGCCCTAGCCTTGTGGCGCGCGCGCACCGGGCGCAGCAGGCCCAGCTCGCGGCTAAGCCCCATCAGCGCCACGTCGATGACGGTGGTCGGGAAATCCCAGTCAACGCTGGCGCGCTGCGGCATGTAGGCGATATGTGCACGCTGTTTGGACAGAGGCTTGCCAAAGACCATCGCCGCGCCCGAAAGCGGCCGGACGATCCCGAGCGCGGCTTTCAGAAGCGTCGACTTCCCGGCGCCGTTCGGCCCGATGATGGCGGTCATCGCACCGGGTTCTGCCGTCAGATCGATGGAAAAGATGGCGGGTTCTTCGCCGTAAGAAACGGTCATTCCCCGGATCGCCAGCGGGCTGTGCGAGACAGCATCCGGTATCTGCTGGCCCGCTTCGGCCACGAGTTCGGGCATCGCGTCTTTCATGTCAACTTCCCACCGTCAGCTTGCCTGCCATGCCGCCTGCCGACACGTCAGCCCCCAGCGCACGGGCGATCACGGTGATGTTGTGATCGAGCATCCCGATGTAAGTGCCTTCGTAGGTGCCGTCCTGCCCCATCGCGTCAGAGAAAAGCTCGCCCCCAATGCGCACCTCGTGCCCACGGGCGGCGGCCCCTTCGATCAAGGCGCGGATGTTGCGGTCAGATACAGAGCTTTCGACGAAAACCGCGCCGATCTGGCGGTCCACCAGCGTATCAACCAGCGTTCGGATGCGTTCCAGACCCGCCTCGCTTTCGGTCGAGATGCCCTGAATGCCCATCACTTCGAACCCATATGCGCGACCGAAATAGCCAAAGGCATCATGCGCGGTGACCAGCACGCGCGCGGCCTCTGGCACCTTGGCCAGAGTCTCGCCTGCATAGGCGGCCAGGGCGTCAAGTTCGGCCACGAACGCGTCGGCATTGGCGGCAAAGGTCTGCGCATGGTCCGGGCGCGCCTCGGTCAGGGCGTCCCGGATGCGCAGCGCGACCGGCCGCCAAAGCTCTGGCGCCATCCAGACATGCGGATCGGCCTTCGTTTCGTAATCGGCGTGGCGCAACAACAGATCTGCTGGAACAGCCTCGCCCACCGGCACGACATGTCGCGACGTCCCCAGACGAAGGAGGAACTCTTCCATCTGCGCCTCGAGGTAGAGCCCGTGAAACAACACCAGATCGGCGCGGGTCAGGGCGACAATGTCGGATCGCGTCTGGCGGTAGGAATGCGGATCGACCCCCGGCCCCATCAGCCCGCGCACTTGTGCCAACGGCCCGGCGATACGCCGCGCGGTGTCGGCGATCATGCCTGTGGTGGCGACAACGGTAAGGGTGTCCTGCGCTGCCGCGATGCGCGGAAGCGTGGTGGTGGCGGCGGCCCCGGCAAGGCCGAGAAGGAGATCACGGCGTTTCATACCCGATGCATATGCGAGTCATTCTCACAAAGTCAATGATATTGAGAATAATTCGCAACTACTGCGCCCGATTTACCCCGCCGCTGGCGCGCGCTAAGACGAATGCATAGCAAACGTGCAGGAAAGGCCGGAGAATGGACCGAACAGGCGGACGCGGGGTAATGTATATCGCATGGGGCAGCGCCCATGTGGACGTGGCCCGGCGATCGGCGGCCAGTGTGAAGAAGTCGAACCCCGGCCTTCAGACCTGCATCTGGTGCGCCGCGGACGATGACACCAGCGGCTTTGACCTCAGTTTCGTGATCCCGGCGGGGCTGAAGCGGCCCAAGGTGGACCTTCTTCCCGACACACCTTTTGACGAGACGCTGTACCTGGATAACGACACGATCATCCGCGAGGACCTGTCGAGCCTGTTTGATCTTCTGCAGAAGTTCGAGCTTTGCGGCGCGCAGGTCATGCTGTGGCACCGCCCCCGGCATCGCAAAATCTGGCGCAAGGAACCGCCCGATGCCTTCCCGGAGATCAATTGCGGGGTGCTGCTTTACCGCTCTTCGGATCGTGTCTTTGACTTTTTCCGCGACTGGAGCCGCGCCTTTATCGAAGCCGGGTTCCGCGTGGACCAGCCGACCTTCCGGGAATTGCTTTGGGAAAGCGATCTGCGTTTCTACGTTCTGCCGCCCCAGTACAACAAGCGCATCTTCGAGGGATCAGAGGTCATCTGGTCCGATCAACCCAAGCCCCGCATCGTGCACCTGCCGATCCTGCGCCCGCAGAAATCCCGGTTCAAGACATGGCTGGGGGAACGCGTGGCCCGCTACTGGAACTGACGTCACGGGCGTGCTTGCCAGCGGCGCGCCACCATGACACGCTTGGTGTCTCTGCAGCAGTCGGGGCATGAAGATGAACAGCACGACAAAGACCGCAACGCACCAGCTTCCCCAAACGCTGGAGCCGCGCAATCCGGGAACGGAGCTTGATCTGGATTGGGTCGCGCGGGCGCGGGCCAACCGGTCAGCGATAGAGCGGCGCGCGGCTTCCCTGCCCGGCCGCCGGTCGGTCAAGAAGGACTATCAGGCCGCGTGGCTGCTGAAGGCCATCAGCTGCATCGATCTGACCACGCTGTCTGGGGATGACACCGAAGGCCGGGTGCGCCGCCTGTGTGCAAAGGCGCGCCAACCCGTGCGCGCCGATCTTCTGGCCGCTTTGGGCGTCGAGGGTCTGACCACCGGCGCAGTTTGCGTCTATCATGACATGGTGCCCTGCGCCGTCGATGCACTGCAAGGTTCCGGCATCCCGGTGGCTGCCGTATCTACCGGCTTTCCGGCCGGCCTGTCGCCCTTTCACCTTCGCGTGGCAGAGATAGAGGAAAGCGTGCGCGCCGGGGCGTCCGAGATCGACATCGTGATCTCTCGCCGTCATGTTCTGACAGGCAACTGGCAGGCGCTCTATGACGAGATGCGCGCCTTCCGTGCTGCTTGCGGCGATGCCCATGTCAAGGCGATCCTCGCCACCGGGGAATTGGGGACGTTGCAGAATGTTGCCCGCGCCTCGCTGATTTGCATGATGGCAGGCGCGGATTTCATCAAGACCTCCACCGGCAAGGAGAGCGTCAACGCTACGCTTCCGGTGACGCTGGTCATGGTGCGGGCGATCCGCGAATTCTTTGACACGACCGGCTACCGCGTCGGGTACAAACCGGCGGGCGGCATATCCAAGGCCAAAGACGCGCTGACCTATCTTGCCCTGATGAAGGACGAGCTTGGCAACCGCTGGGTACAGCCGGATCTCTTTCGCTTTGGCGCGTCGTCCCTGCTGGGTGATATCGAACGGCAGTTGGAACATCATGTAACCGGCGCCTATTCGGCGGCGTGGCGTCACGCGACGAGCTGACCTGCCATGCCAATCTCCAGCAACCACGCACTCATCACCGTTTTCGCCATGCTGATCGTGCTGTCGACGATGTGGCGGCGCAGACGCCTGCGGCGCGCCGTCCGCGATCTGCCAACCCGCATGCAGCGGCTTCTGGGACCAGAGCCCCTGTTCATACCGCCGCCGGATGATCGTTTGCCGGATGATCTGCGGGCCTACGCGGCGCTGCACAAACGTACCCGCTGGGTGATCTATCTTTGCTGGACGGTCGCGGCAGCCTACGCCGCGATGATCGTTTTCTCCGTGCTGAAAGGCAACCCGTCATGACCGTGAAAGAAATCCTCGAGACGATGGACTATGGCCCCGCCCCGGAAAGTGCTGCCGACGCTCTGGCCTGGCTGGACGAACGTGACAGGCGTTTCGGCCATTTCATCGACGGCACCTTCACCAAGCCCGGAGCAGGCTTTGACAGCCGCAACCCGGCGACGGGGGCGACGCTTGCCACGCTGACACAGGCCACGCAGGCAGATATCGACGCGGCCGTCGCGGCTGCGCGCAAGGCGCAGGCGGGCTGGGCCAGGCTGGGCGGCAAGGGGCGTGCGCGCTACCTTTATGCGCTGGCCCGGCTTTTGCAGAAACACGCGCGGCTGTTTGCAGTGCTGGAGACGCTCGACAACGGCAAGCCCATCCGCGAAAGCCGCGATATCGACGTGCCACTGGCCCAACGGCATTTCTACTATCATGCGGGCATGGCCCAGCTGATGGATCAGACCTTGCCGGGGCGGGAGGCGCTTGGCGTCTGTGGCCAGATCATCCCGTGGAACTTCCCGCTGCTGATGCTGTCGTGGAAGATTGCGCCCGCACTGGCGATGGGCAACACGGTTGTCCTGAAACCTGCGGAATACACCTCACTGACGGCCCTTCTGTTTGCCGATCTTTGCCGTCAGGCCGGGCTGCCCAAGGGCGTGGTGAACATCGTGACCGGCGATGGTGACGTTGGCCGGATGATCGTTGGAGCCGATGTCGACAAGATCGCCTTTACCGGCTCGACCGAAGTTGGCCGCGCGATCCGCGAAACCACCGCCGGGTCGGGCAAATCCCTGACGCTGGAGCTGGGCGGCAAATCCCCCTACATCGTGTTCGAGGATGCCGATCTGGATTCCGCGGTCGAAGGGCTGGTCGATGCGATCTGGTTCAATGGTGGGCAGGTCTGCTGCGCAGGTTCTCGCCTTTTGGTGCAAGAGGGCGTCGCAGAAGATTTCTACCGCCGCCTGCGCCGCCGCATGGACGGGCTGCGCGTCGGTGATCCGCTGGACAAATGTATCGATGTGGGCGCCATCGTCGATCCCGTGCAGCGTGACAGCATCGCCCGCATGGTCGAGGCGAATACCGACGGTGAAACCTATCGCTCTGCCGCGACGCTGCCTGCCGAGGGGTGCTATTATCCGCCAACGCTGATCACCGGGCTCAGCCCCGCCAGCACCCTGATGCAGGACGAGATTTTCGGGCCCGTGCTGGTGGGCACCACCTTCCGTACGCCCTCCGAAGCTGTCGAACTGGCCAACAATACCCGCTACGGGCTGGCCGCGAGCGTCTGGAGCGAGAACATAAACGTCGCACTCGATATCGCGCCCAAGCTGGTCGCGGGTGTGGTCTGGGTGAACGGCACCAACATGTTTGACGCGGCCGCGGGCTTCGGTGGCGTGCGCGAATCCGGCTTTGGCCGCGAAGGCGGTTGGGAGGGGCTGGCGGCCTACACCAGACCCTCGGGCAAGGCGAAACCCTTGGCCAAGGTCGACGCTTTCGCCGGTGACAAGGGGCCAGAGGACGGTATCGACCGCACCGCAAAGCTTTATATCGGGGGCAAGCAGGCGCGCCCCGATGGCGGCTATTCGCGCAACATTTATGGCAGGAACGGATCGCTTGTCGGTCAGGTGCCCATCGCCAACCGCAAGGACATCCGCAACGCGGTAGAGGCTGCACAGGCATCCAAGGGCTGGCCCGCCGCGACGGCCCATCTGCGGGCGCAGGTGCTGTATTATCTGGGCGAAAACCTGTCCGCGCGGGCCGGGGAATTCGCGCAACGTCTGGACCAGCTGACCGGAGCGCGAGCCGGCGCCAAGGAGGTCGACGCCGCCGTGGATCGCCTGTTCACCTACGCGGCCTGGGCGGACAAGCTGGACGGTGATGTCCGGTCTGTCCCCCTGCGCGGGGTAGCCCTGGCAATGCGTGAACCCGTCGGCGTGATCGGCGCACTTTGCCCGGACGAGGCACCGCTCCTGGGGCTGGTCTCGGTCATGGCGCCCGCCATTGCGATGGGCAACCGCGTGGTGCTGGCCGCGTCAGAGCCTTTCCCGCTGGCCGCCACCGATTTCTATCAGGTGCTGGACACGTCGGACATGCCCGCGGGCGTCGTCAACATCCTGACCGGCAACCATGCCGAGCTGGCACCCACGCTTGCCAGCCATATGGATGTGGATGCGGTCTGGAGCTTTTCCTCAACCGATCTTTCCGCCGCCATCGAACGCGGCGCCGCAGGCAATCTGAAACGCACCTGGGTGAACAACGGCCACGCACGCGACTGGATGGGGGAGGATGGCGAAGGTCAGATCTTCCTTGACGCCGCGACAGAGGTCAAAACAGTCTGGGTTCCCTACGGCGCGTGATGCAAACCGGTAGGGCGCACCTGTAACTGGCGCGCCCTTTTGCCTGCCGTGGATCGGCAAAGCAGCATTCAAGCGGCAGCGTCAGCCCCAGTCCAGCACAACCTTGCCGCTGGACCCGCCCCGCATCGCGGCAAAGCCAGCCTCGAATTCAGTGGCCGGAAAACGGTGGGTGATGATGCCGGACACATCAAGCCCGTTCTCCAACATCGCGATCATCTTGTACCACGTCTCGAAGATCTCTCGCCCGTAGACGCCCTTTATTGTCAGCGCCTTGAAGACGATGCGGCTCCAATCCACGGGCGACTTGCCCGGCGGGATGCCCAGCATCGCGATGCGTCCGCCCATGACAAGGCTCTCGACCATCTGGTCAAAGGCGCGGGCATTGCCGGACATTTCCAGCCCCACGTCGAAACCCTGCCGCATCTTGAGGCGCGGCACGACGTCGGCCAGATCCTCTCTGGCGACATTCACAGGCACCACGTCCGTCACGCGTTCCGCCAGCACCAGCCGGTCGTCATTCACATCCGTGATCACCACGTGACGCGCACCGACATGGCGGGCAATCGCAGCGGCCATGATCCCGATGGGACCAGCGCCGGTGATCAACACATCCTCGCCCACGAGATCAAAACTCAGCGCCGTATGCACGGCATTGCCCAGCGGATCGAGGATCGCCCCGATATCGTCAGGGATGCTGTCAGGCAAAGGCACGACGTTGAAGGCGGGCAGGCGCAGATATTCGGCAAAGGCACCCTGTTCGTTCACCCCGATCCCCCGCGTTTCGGGGTCCAGATGAAACTTGCCCGCGCGGCTCTGGCGGCTGTGCTTGCCGATCAGATGCCCCTCGCCGGAACAACGTTGCCCGATCTGCAGATCCTGAACATCGCGGCCCATCGCTACGATCTCGCCCGCGAATTCATGGCCGGTGACCAAAGGCACTGGCACGGTTTTCTGCGCCCACTCGTCCCAGTTCCAGATATGAACATCCGTGCCGCAGATCCCGGTTTTGTGGACCCGGATCAGCACGTCGTCCGGGCCTATCTCCGGGATGGGGCGCTCTTCCAGCCACAACCCTTCGGCGGGCTGCGCCTTGACCAGTGCTTTCATCGTCCCGGACATCAGATTACCCCCGTGGCCTTGCCCGCGACCTCAAAGGCGGCAAGGGCAGCATCCAGATCGGCGCGGCTGAGCGCGGCATTCATTTGCGTGCGGATACGGGCGCGGCCTTTGGGGACGACCGGGAAGAAGAAGCCCGAGACATAGACACCTTCATCAAAGAGGCGCGCTGCCATATCCTGCGCAAGCTGTGCCTCACCCAGCATGACCGGGATAATCGGATGCTCGCCCGGCAAGAGGTCAAATCCCAGCCGCGTCAGCCCTTCACGCCAGTAGCGGGCGTTCTCGAACAGCTGCGCGCGCAACCCGTCGCCCTCTTCCACCAGACGGATCGCCTCGATCCCTGCCGCGACGACCGAGGGCGGCAAAGCGTTGGAGAAAAGGTAGGGCCGCGCACGCTGGCGCAGCAGGTCCACAACCGCCTGCGGCCCCGCGATGTAGCCGCCGATCGCCCCGCCAAGCGCCTTGCCCAGCGTTCCGGTCAAAATGTCGGCACGCACATCAAAATGCGCAGGCGTGCCCGCACCTTTCGGCCCCATAAATCCCGTGGCGTGGCAATCATCGACCATCAGCAGCGCATCATACCTGTCCGCCAGTGCGCGGATTTCCGGCAGCTTTGCAAGGTAGCCGTCCATACTGAATACGCCGTCCGTGGCGATCATCACATGGCGCGCGCCTCCTTCGCGGGCAGCCTTCAGCTGTGCCTCGAGATCATCCATGTCGGAATTGGCAAAGCGGAAACGCTTGGCCTTGCACAGGCGGATACCGTCGATGATCGACGCGTGGTTCAGACTGTCCGAGATGATGGCGTCCTCTGGCCCCAGCAAAGGCTCGAACACGGCGGCATTCGCATCGAAACAGGCTGCGAACAGGATCGCATCATCGGTGCCAAGAAAGCTGGCAAGCCGCTTTTCCAACTGGGCGTGCAGGTCCTGCGTGCCGCAGATGAAGCGGACAGAGGCCATGCCGTAACCGTGGTCATCCATCGCCTGTTTCGCTGCCCGGATCAGGTCCGGGTGGTCGGCCAGACCAAGGTAGTTGTTGGCGCAAAGGTTCAGCACCTCGCGCCCGCCCACGTCGATATGGGCCCCCTGCGGCGAAGTGATCAGGCGTTCCCGCTTCATCAGGCCGTCAGCCTCGATGCCGCGCAGTTCGTCTTGCAGATGGGTCAGAAAGGCATTGGTCATGCGGCGAATCTCCTTGTGCAAGGAAACTCTAGCATAACGGATTTTGTTCCGAAATAGAAGAATTCCGTAATTACGGATTCCTGCCGTTATCCCGGATTATCCGCCGGTGACGATCAGGAACGCCTGCACAGAGTCCCCCTCGGCGGCGATGCGGTGGGGGATGTCGGCGGCATAGCGCGCGGTGTCCCCTGCACTCAATCGCTCGACCGCGTCACCCGATTGCACCATCACCGTGCCGGAGACGACCGACAACTGCTCGCGCGCGCCACGGGTATGCGGCTGGCTGTCCAGCATCCCGCCAGGGCGAAGCAGCAATTCGTAAATCTCGTGACGCCCCGCCTCTTCGGGAGGCGAGAGGATGCGGATGCGGCACCCCTCCCCCATATTGTCGATGGTCGGCACCTGATCTGCGCGCAGCACTTCGACCTTTTGCGCCGTTTCACCGGCTTCGAGAAGCCCGGCAAAATCCACCTGAAGCGCCCGCGTCAGGTTCCAGAGCGTGGCAATCGTAGGTGAGGATTCACCGCGTTCGATCTGGCTGACCATCGAGCGAGAAACGCCAGACAGCTTTGCCACCGCCTCCAGCGAGAGCCCCTGAATGCGCCGTGCCTCCTTCAGCCGCGCGGGCAGCCGGGACAGTATGTCGTCATCTTCATCCGTCATGGCGGAAATCTGGGCGGCGGACAGGCCACTGTCAAGCATGCGTCGTTCCCAGCCACTGCGCTGCGACAAAAAGATAGCGCAAACCGTGACGGAACGTCAGGCTGACGCGCGCCTGCGCCCGCGTCATAACTTCGGTGAGAAGAGGAGAGGAACCCAAATCATGTCAGACGATATCGTCATTCTCGGCGGCGCCCGCACTGCCATCGGCACTTTCGGCGGCGCGCTGGCCGGAACGCCCCCCATCGACCTTGGTGCCACCGTCGCCAAGGCCGCGCTGGAACGCTCCGGCGTGGAAGGCGCCCAGATCGGCCATGTCACCTTTGGCCATGTCATCAACACCGAACCTCGCGACATGTACCTTAGCCGCGTCGCCGCGATGCAGGCGGGCGTGCCAGAGACGACGCCCGCGATGAACGTCAACCGGCTGTGCGGGTCGGGCGCGCAGGCCATCGTGTCTGTCGTGCAGTCCCTGATGCTGGGTGATGCAGATTTTGGCCTTGCAGGTGGCGCCGAGAACATGTCGCGCAGCCCCTACATCGTGCCGGATCAGCGCTGGGGCGCGAAAATGGGCGATATCCGCACGCTGGACATGATGCTGGGCGCGCTGAACTGCCCCTTTGGCACCGGCCATATGGGCGTCACGGCAGAGAATGTGGCAGCCGAGCATGACATCAGCCGCGATGCGCAAGACGCCTTCGCGCTGGAAAGCCAAAGGCGTGCCGCGGCCGCGATCACCGAAGGGCAGTTCAAGGACCAGATCGTCCCGGTAGAGGTCCGGGTGAAGCGTGACATGGTGGCCTTTGACACGGATGAACATCCCAAGGCCTCGACCACGGCGGAAATCCTGGCCGGGCTGCGATCTGCTTTCCAGAAGGACGGGACCGTCACGGCTGGCAATGCGAGCGGGATCAATGACGGCGCTGCCGCGCTGGTGCTGGCACGGGCAGGCGCGGCGGAAAAGGCTGGCCTGACACCTCGGGCGAGGGTGCTGGGTTATGCCCATGCCGGTGTGCGGCCAGAGGTGATGGGCATCGGCCCCGTTCCGGCGGTCGAGGCCCTGCTGGCGCGGACCGGGCTTACCGCGAGCGACTTTGACGTCGTCGAATCGAACGAGGCCTTTGCCGCGCAGGCCTTGGCCGTGAACAAGGGGCTGGGGCTGGACCCAGCGCGCGTGAACCCCAATGGTGGTGCCATAGCACTAGGTCATCCGGTCGGTGCAACAGGTGCCATCATCACCGTAAAAGCGCTATACGAGCTGGAGAGAATCGGCGGCAAACGTGCGCTTGTCACCATGTGTATCGGCGGCGGGCAAGGCATCGCTCTGGCGATCGAGCGCATCTGACCCGCGTATGACCAAGATTGTTGCCGGGGGCGTCATCTGCGCCCCTGGCAGAGCTCAAGGCAACGTCTGCGCTTCCCAATATCCCGGATACAGCGTTACGAACCCGTCGCCCGACACTTTCAGCTCTGTCTGGAACCCTGTCTGTTCGGCCTCGTAGCGGACCAGCCCACCACGTTCGCGCGTGTAGGCCTGGTTGAGCGGTTGCAGCCCGCTTTCCGGATCGCGCAGCCAGGCCGCGCGGGCCTGCATCCGGCCAACCTCGCACAGACGCCTTAACGGCATAAGATTGGTCGCAGGCGTGAAGCCCAGATCAATATCAACAGCCCCTTCCACGTCTGGCTGCGGCAGATCGTTCAGCACCCAGTCATTGCCGGAACGCTTGATACACAGGGCAACGGGCTTTTCGCGGTAAACACCCGACACATCAGCGCCTTGCGTGTGCCATTCCGCGTCGCATCTGATCACGTAATCAAGCCGCGACCGGCCCTCGGCCTCGCCGAACCGCGCGTGACCGACAAGCATCCAGCCGCCGTCGGAACGGACAAGTCGGCACTGATCGCGCCCATCGCGATCCAATGCGCGCCATTCGGCAATGGCCACGGTTTCGGTCGTCATGGTTCACCTCCAACGGGCCGGAATCGTGAATTGCCGGACCAATACCCTCCACCCACGCGGGGCAAGGATGCCCGCAAGGCAGCGCTGCCGCGATGGTGGCACGACCCGGCCCCGGCGGGCAAGGATTCCTCTAACTATCGGGTTTAAGAAGTTTTTCATTTCAATGCAGCATCGTCCGAACAGGGAACGAACCGATCCGGTACCAGCATGAGCTTTTCGACAAAATTGGCCGAGGAACGCCGCGCGCGTCTTGCGGCAGAGCGCCTGCTGGAGCTCAAGCAAGCGGAGCTTTCTGCCGCGAATCGCAAACTGGGGCGTCATGCCCGCGCGCTCTCGCACGAGATCACCGAAACCCGGGCCGAGGTCCAGACCGTGAGGAGCGAAAACCAGCAGTTCAAATCGGACCTGACCGAAGCCAACCAGAAGATCGCAACCGCAGAGCGCCGCCTCTGGCAGTCGATCGAAACCTTCCCGGATGGGTTCGCGTTCTTCGATGCGGACAACATGATGATTGCCGCGAACCAGGCCTACCTGTCTGTCTTCGAGGGGGTCGAAGAGGTCAGGCCGGGAATTTTCTATCCGCGCCTGCTTCAGGTGGCGACGGAAGAGGGGATTGTGAACACCCGTGCCCTTTCTGCCGCCGATTGGCGCGCCATGATGATCGACCGGTGGGAAGCGCCCAATCCGGACCCGATCATTCTGCGCCTGTGGAACAATCAATACATCAAACTGGTCGACGAGCGCGGTCAGCAGGGCGATGTGGTCAGCCTTGCCCTGAACATCACCGCCACCGTGCGCTATGAAAAGCGACTGAAAAAGGCGCAGCGTCGCGCCGAATCCGCAAACCGCGCCAAATCCGCTTTCCTTGCCAATATGAGCCACGAGATCCGCACACCGATGAACGGGGTGATCGGCATGGCGGATGTGCTTGCCGACAGCGCGCTCAGCGAGGAACAGCGCCTTTATGTCGAGACGATCAAGAATTCTGGTGAGGCGCTGCTGGTTATCATCAATGACGTGCTCGATTATTCCAAGATCGAGGCGGACAAGTTGGTCCTGCACCACGAACCCTTCGATCTGGAGCGTTGCGTGCACGAGGTCGCCATGCTGCTGCAACCGGCCGCGCATGAAAAGAACCTCGATATGATGATCGATTACGACATGTTCCTGCCCACACGGTTCATGGGAGATCCGGGCCGGGTCCGGCAGATCCTGACGAACCTGATCGGGAACGCGCTGAAATTCACCCAGATTGGCCATGTCCTGATCCGCGTCACCGGCATCTGTTCCGAGCAGTCCGGCGCGACCATCCATGTGACCGTCGAAGATACCGGGATCGGTCTGCCGCAAGAGAAGTCCGATCATATCTTCGGCGAGTTCAATCAGGTCGAGGATGCGCAGAACCGCGCATTCGAGGGCACCGGCCTGGGACTTGCCATCACCAAGCGGCTGATCAATCGCATGGGTGGCGACATCTGGGTCGACTCGCAAATCGGGCGCGGCTCGTGCTTTGGGTTCCGCGTCTCGTTGCCCATAGCGGAACCGCCCTCATACCAGAACCCTGTCCTTCCCCGAAACCTCCGGCGCGTGATGATCGTCGACAGTCAGCCGGTAAGCAGTGCGATCCTGTGCAAACAGCTGACCGCTCTGGACATCGAAACGCTGGTCTGCGCCTCTGCGGCAACGGCGCTGGACAGGCTCTCTCCCCCGCCCGATGTCATTATCATCGAACAGAAACTGCCCGGTACAGGCGACAAATGTCTGGCGCAACAGATGCGCGAGCTTGGGGTCACAGCACCAATCATCGCGCTGTCCTCCACGCCGGGCGGTGCCATGGCCGATCCGTCCCGGCCCCACGTGAACTCCGTCCTGCAAAAGCCGCTGTCGAGGAGGGCGCTTTTTGCGGAAATGGAGGCTCTGACGAGCGATACGCTCCCCCAGCCCCAGGCGGCTCTTCCTGCCCAGCCTTCCGTGATCGGGCCGAACCTGCGCGCCCCCGTGGCCCGTCAAATGACGCTGTTGGTGGCCGAGGATAATGAGACCAACCGGCTGGTCTTCAAGAAGATGGTCGGCGCGCTCGATATTTCGTTGCGCTTCGCCAAGGACGGGATCGAGGCTGTCGCAGCCGCGGGGGAGGAGCGCCCTGATCTGATCTTCATGGATATCTCCATGCCGAAAATGGATGGCACCGAAGCCACCGCCCGCATCCGCGCGACAGAGCCCGCAGGATCGCATATTCCGATTGTTGCGCTCACCGCCCATGCGATGCCCGAGGATCGGGACGCCCTGATCGCCTGCGGGCTGGACGATCACATGACCAAGCCGCTGCGCAAGGCCGTATTGACGGAGATGATCGAGCGGCACCGACCAAAAGACACGCGGCCCCTCATCCCGCCGGAATAGCGCTCAGGCGGCTTGCGCGGCTTGGCTGCGCACGAAAACCGGCCGGTCAGCGGTGCTCAGATCCGGTTGCAGCGCATATCCACCGATGTCGAATTCGGCCAGTGCTGCCGGGTCCGTCAGCCTGCGCTGGATAATGTAGCGCGCCATAGCCCCTCTGGCACGCTTGGCGAAGAAGCTGACAATTTTCGGCCCGCCCGGTTTTTCCTCCATGAAGACCGGCGTCACCACGCGCAGCTTCAGCGCATCCAGAGCGACCGCACCGAAATATTCCTGGCTGGCACAGTTTACCAGAACATCCGTCCCGGCAGCCACTGCCTGCGTATTCAGCGCTTTGGAAAGGTCATCGCGCCAGTAGTCATAAAGGTTGCTCCCGCGCCGGGTTTTCAGCCTGCTGCCCATCTCCAGCCGGTATGGCTGAATTCCGTCGCGTGGCCGCAGGATCCCGTAAAGCCCCGAAAGGATGCGCAGGTGGTCCTGCGCCCAGTCCATTTCTTCGGGGTCGAGCGAGCCCGCCTCCAACCCAAGATAGGTGTCCCCCGCAAAGGCAAGCGCGGCAAGGCGCAGCGCAGATGCTTCGGGCGCATCCGAAAAGGCGCGGTAGCGGTCGCGGTTGAGCCGCGCCAGATCGGGGCTGAGATCCATCAGCTTCTGCAACTGCCCAAGGGTCTGGTTGCGCATGGTCTTTGCCAGCCGGTTGGCATCGTCCAGCATGCCCGGCGTCGTCATGTTCTGCCCCGGGCATTCCGCCCAATCCAGACGCTTTGCCGGAGAAATCACGATCAGCATGTCATCCCTTTCCAAATCTGGCGGTGGATCTAGCCCGCATCCCGGATCGCGTCCAGAAAAGCGTCACCGAACCGCGCGACCTTCTGCGCCCCCATGCCCTGCAGCGCCTCAAGCTCCTCGACAGTGTCGGGGCGCCGCTCAGCGATATGGCGCAGGGTCGCGGTGGTGCAGCTGAGAAACTTTTCGGTGCCATCCTTGCCCCGCGCCAACCGCGCCTGCGCCTCTTGCAACCGGTCAAACAGCGGCCCCGACGGGCGACCCGCCATCTTGCGCCGCATCGGGTGCATCTCTTCTACCGCGCCGGTGATGACCTCCAGAAAAGCGCTGCCATAGCTTTCCAGTTTCTTTGCGCCCACGCCGCTGATGCGGGCCATCTGGTCCAGCGTTTCGGGTCGGGTTTCGGCCATCTCGACCAGCGTCCGGTCGGTGAAGATGATATAGGCGGGCACGCGGGCTGCCTCGGCCAGCGCGCGCCGCTTGGCCTTGAGCGCCGACAAAAGCGGTGCGTCCTCCTCGCTGACCATGGCTTTGACCGCCGGCCTGCGATTGGCAGAGGCTGCACGGATACTGTCGCGCCGAAGGCTGATCTGCGCCTCGCCCCTGAGAAGCGGCAGCGCCGCATCGGTCATCCGCAGCGCGCCGTGGCGTTCAGGGTCAGGCCGCAGCAGATCGTGCCCCATCATCTGACGAAACAGCGCCTGCCAGCCGCGTTTGTCGAATTCGCGCCCGACCCCGAATGTCGGCAGGTTGTCATGGCCCTTGTCACGGATCCTGTCGGTCAGATTGCCGGTCAGCACGTCAATCAGATGACCCGCGCCGAAATACTCGCCCGTGCGCAACGCGGCGGACAGCGCCTTTCGCACCGCCTCTGTCCCGTCGAACACCTCTGCCGGAGAGTCGCAAAGGTCGCAATTTCCGCAAGACACATCGCTTTCGCCGAAATAGCCCAGAAGCGTCTTGCGGCGGCATTCCAGCGCCTCGGCCAGACCCAGCAACGCGTTCAGCCGCCCATGATCGGCGGCCCGGCGCTCAGGAGGGGCCAGACCTTCGTCAATCTGACTGCGGCGCAGCCGGATATCCTCTGGCCCGAACAGCGTAAGCGTCTCTGCCGGACCACCATCCCGCCCGGCGCGCCCGATTTCCTGATAATAAGCCTCAATGCTTTTGGGCAGGTCAGCATGGGCGACCCAGCGGATATCTGGCTTGTCCACACCCATCCCGAAAGCGACAGTGGCCACGACGATCAACCCGTCCTCACGGGCGAAACGCCCCTCGACGATGCGCCGATCCTCTGCCTCCATCCCGCCATGATAGTGGCAGGCATTGTGCCCGGCTTGCCGCAGCGCCCCTGCAAGGCCCTCGGTCTTGGCGCGCGTGCCGCAATAAACGATACCGGCCTGCCCTTTTCGCGCATCCGCAAAGCCCAGGATCTGCCGCCGGGGGTTGTCTTTTCCGGCAAAGGCCAAATGAATGTTCGGACGGTCAAAGCCCCGGAGAAATCTTTGTGGTTCGGCCCCGGCGAACAGGCGCGAGACGATCTCGTCCTGCGTTTCGGCATCTGCGGTGGCGGTGAAGGCTGCCAGCGGCACGTCCAGCATCTGCCGAAGCTCTCCGATCCGCAGGTAATCGGGGCGGAAATCATGGCCCCACTGGCTGACGCAATGCGCCTCGTCCACCGCGATCAGGGAAACGCCGATCCGGCGCAGCATCGACATGGTGCCACCGGCGGCCAGACGTTCCGGCGCGAGATAAAGCAGCTTGAGCGTGCCCGCCTCGATCTCCTGCCAGACGGCATCGGTTTCTTCGGGCGTGTTGCCAGAGGTCAGCGCACCGGCCACCACCCCGGATTCCCGCAACCCCCGCACCTGATCGCGCATCAGCGCAATGAGCGGCGAAATCACCACCGTCACACCATCGCGCATCAGCGCCGGCAGTTGGAAACACAGGGATTTGCCGCCCCCGGTGGGCATGATCGCCAGCACGTTCCGGCCATCCGCCACCGCGCGCACGATCTCTTCCTGTCCCGGACGGAAGGCGCCGAAACCGAATACATCGCTTAGCAGCGCGTCGGCACTGGCGGAGTCGCGGGGCATGTGAACCTGCTCTTATTGTCTACATCTGCTCTGATGCAGACAATCACATACCAAGTGTCGTGAAACAAGGCCGAGTGACGCGCGACCACGGGTAAAACCGTTCCCCGCGCTGTCCGGTATCAGTAGCTGTAAAAGAGCGCGGCGTTGTTGGCCAGGATGATCCGGATCGCGTAGATCCCGACCAGCGCCACCAGGGGTGCCAGGTCAAGCCCGCTCATCGGGGGCAGGATGCGCCGGATGCGGCTGTAGATCGGATCCAACAGGCGGTTGAGCCCGTCCCATATTTGTGCCACTAGCGGCTGCCGCAGGTTCAGAACCTGAAAACTAATCAGCCAGCTCATGATCACATGCGCGATGATGATGAACCAGACGATGTCCAGGATCAGCATCAGGATCTGGTAAAGCGATTGCATGCGATATGTCCTCTCAGGTCGGTATCGCAGGCACAGGTAATGGCGCGGCGCCCAAAGGGCAAGAGTGCCGCAAGGTAGCAATTGACGCGCAGGTCATCGCGGCGAAGTTGTGATGACAAAGGAGACCGCCCATGTACCCGTTCATTCGGATGGCCAAGGAATTGGTAATCAACCGAAATGCCGCAAAGCTTCCGCCGACCGGCACGCATGTCTCGCACCACATGTGCATGCCCTGGGACATCGACCTGTGGGCCGAACTGAACAATGGCCGCACATTGACGATCTACGATCTGGGGCGGATCCCGCTGGCGCAGCGCACCGGGCTGATCAAAGTGCTGCGGCGGCAACGCTGGGGGCTGACAGTGGCGGGCGTATCGGTGCGCTATCGTCGCCGGATCCGGATGTTCGACGTGATCGAGCTGCACAGCCGCCTTGTTGGATGGGATGATCGGTTTCTCTATATCGACCAGTCGATGTGGCGGAAGGATGGCATTTGCGCCAATCAGGCCCTGTTCCGGACCGCCGTCACCAGCTCGGATGGCATTGTCGCACCCGAGCGCGTCGCCAAGTCCCTGGGAACCAAAACGGTCTCCCCGCCTCTACCCGGTTGGATTCAGGCCTGGATCGATGCAGATGCGCAGCGTCCCTGGCCGCCAGAGCGGCATTGACACCGGCTCTGGCACCGGCGCAGGGTCGCGCCACATGAAAGGCGGGGAGGCCGACAAAGTGCAAACAACGGCGCTGCGAAAGCGAATTTGGGGCTGGTTCTTCTTCGATTGGGCCCAGCAACCCTACGCGACGCTTGGATTGACCTTCATCTTTGCCCCCTATTTCGCGGCCGTTGCGACGGACGCGCTGGTCGCCCAAGGCACAAGCCTTGGCGATGCCAAGGTCGACGCGCAAAACCTGTGGTCGTCGGCCCAGACCATCGCCGGACTGATCATCGCCTTCTCTGCCCCGTTCCTGGGCGCCTGGGCGGACGCGTCGGGGCGCAAACGGCCATGGATACTGGCCTTTTCCATGATGGCAGTGCTGTGCGCAGGGATGCTCTGGACGCTGACACCGGATGGCGGCAACCTGATGCTCGCCCTTACACTGTTCTGGGTGGGCTTCGTCTTTTCCGAAGCTGCCTTCAACCTCAACAACGCCTTCCTTCCGGATCTGGGCACAGCCGAGCAGATCGGGCGCATCTCCGGTGGTGCGACGGCCTTCGGCTATTGGGGAGGTGTGCTTTCGCTGTTCGCGATGCTGATCTTCTTCGCCGAGAATGAAAGCGGCACGACGCTTGTCGGTATCGCGCCGGTTTTCGGGCTTGATCCCGAGGCGCGCGAGGGCACGCGGTTTGTTGGGCCGTTCATCGCTTTGTGGCTCGCGATCTTCTTGATCCCCTTTGTTCTCTGGACGCGCGAAAACCCCGCGATCAACCGCAAACGTCCCCGGTTTCGTCAGGTTCTGGCAGAGCTTTGGTCCAGCATTCGGCGCGTATCGGGCGAGCCTTCGACCCGCGCCTTCCTTCTGGCGTCGCTCTTTTACCGCGACGCGCTGACAGCGCTTTATGCCTATGGCGGGATCTATGCGCGGCAGGTGCTGGACTGGCAAACGATCCAGATCGGCGTCTTCGGCATCATCGCCGCCATCGCAGCCGCCATCCTCAGCTGGGTCGGCGGGATTGCAGACCAGCGGCTTGGCCCCAAACCCGTCATCACCTTCTCTATCTGGATGATGCTTGGCGTCGGCTCGATCATCGTTGGCATGTCGCGCGAAGCGATCTTTGGCTTTGCCCTGCCGGAAGGGTCGAACCTGCCCGACATCCTGTTCTACTTCTGCGGCGCAGCCATCGGCGGGGCGGGCGGGGCGCTGTATTCCGCATCGCGATCCATGATGGTCCGCCACACCCGGCCAGAGAACGCTGCGGAATCCTTCGGGCTGTTTGCATTTGCGGGCAAGGCCACGGCGTTTCTTGCACCGGCCTTGATCACCGTCTTCGGGGTGATCACAAATTCAAACCAATTGGCCTTCTTGCCTGTGATCTTTCTTTTTATCATCGGCCTCTTTCTGCTACGCTACGTGCATCCAGACGGAGAACGAGCAGTATGATCCGCATTTTTATGAGTCTAACCTTGGCCCTTGGCCTTGCCGCCTGCGGTGGTGGCAAAACCGAAAAAACGATAGAAACCGTCGGCAGCTCTGCCGGGGTTCTCAGCTCAAAGAGCGCGAAGCAGCTATTTGGGTATAAATCCGAAGGGTCCGGGCAGACACCTTCGCCTTTCGGCAGCTATGCCAAAGGATGTCTCGCAGGCGGTGCCGAATTGCCTGAAACGGGACCCACCTGGCAGGCAATGCGCTTGTCGCGCAACCGTAACTGGGCCCATCCGAACACGGTCGATTTCGTACAGGATCTCAGCCGCAAGGCCGCGCGCCAACCCGGTTGGAACGGTCTTTACGTGGGCGATCTCAGCCAGCCGCGTGGCGGGCCGATGCTGTCGGGCCATGCCAGCCACCAGATCGGGCTTGATGCCGACATCTGGCTGCGCCCTGCCGACAACCTGAACCTCAGCGCCTCGGCGCGCGAAAACATTTCGTCGATTTCAATGCGGCGGTCCAACGGCGCCTACACCAATGGCAACTGGACCCGCGCGCATCACGAAATCATCAAGGCCGCGGCAAAGGATCCGCGCGTGGCCCGCATCTTTATCTTCCCCGGTGCGAAGGTTCAGATGTGCAACGATGAAAAGGGCGACCGCGCCTGGCTGAACAAGGTTCGGCCGTGGTGGGGTCATCACTACCATTTCCACGTACGGCTGAGCTGCCCTTCCGGGACGGCCGGGTGCGTCGATCAGGCCCCGCCCCCGGCTGGTGATGGCTGCGCCGACGCGCAGGCTTGGGTGAACAATATCCTCAACCCACCGCCGCCCAACCCCAATGCCCCCAAGCCAAAGCCGAAGCGCGAATTGACGCTTGCCGACCTGCCCCGCCAATGCGCCACCGTATTGTCGGCGCGCTAGGCGCGGCCATTGGGCTCACGCTCGCGCTGAACGCGCTCGCCGCGCCTGCTCACAAGGCGCGGCTCATCGGCTCATTCACATGGCAAGGCGAGGATGAACGCTTTGGTGGGTTCTCTGGTCTGGAACTGTCTGACGATGGGCTGACCCTGACCACCATCAGTGATCGCGGCAGCTATGTCACCGCCCGGCTGACGCGGCAGGACGGTCGCGTCACCGCAATAGATGCAGACCCTATAAAGACGCTGCGAGACTATCGCGCGACGGATATTAAGGGGGGCGGCGATGCAGAAGGGCTCGCGATAGCGCAGGACGGGCGCTGGTTCGTCTCGTTGGAGGCCTTTCACAGGGTCGTCGCCTATTCCTCTTTGGATACCGCCTCCTGGGTGCCAATCCCTGACGAGTTCACAAAGCTTCAACACAATTCCGGGCTGGAGGCTTTGGCGGTAGACGACGCCGGGCGGCTTTATGCCATACCGGAACGATCCGGGGGGGTTACACAGCCCTTTTCCGTCTATCGGTTTGAGGACAAAGTCTGGACCACCCCCTTTACCCTGCCCCGCGACGGTGGGTTTTTGCCCGTTGGGGCGGATTTCGGGCCCGACGGGCGGCTCTACCTGCTGGAACGCGAATTCTCTGGCTTTGGATTTCGAAGCCGCGTGCGGCGCTTCACACTGGATGGCGATGCTATTGCGGGGTCAGAAATCCTGTTGACGACCTCAACCTGGACCCATGGCAATCTTGAAGGCATTGCAGTCTGGCAAGACACCCAAGGTACCCACCTGACGATGATTTCCGATGACAATTTCCAGTCGTTCCTGCGAACCGAGCTGGTGGATTATGTCGTAACGGACTGACTTGCGCTGAAAAGGCCTTGCCGGTACGAAGCGCTGTTCCCGCGAATCGGGCGCCAAGTCTCCGCTACCTTGAAAAAACGGACCAGTTTCATGACCCGCAAACATCTTCCCGGCATTCTTGCCATGGCCGCCATCGTGGTGGCGTCCAACATCCTCGTGCAATTCCTGTTCGGTCAATGGCTGACCTGGGGTGCATTCACCTATCCGCTGGCCTTCCTTGTGACCGATGTGATGAACCGCGTCTACGGCGCCGGTCCCGCCCGCAAGGTCGTCATTGCTGGCTTCGTCGTCGGCGTGATCTGTTCGCTGATCGGCACGCAGATCATGGGCGAATACGGCCCGCTTGTGACGCTTCGGATCGCGATGGGGTCCGGCCTGGCCTTCCTGACGGCGCAGCTTCTGGACGTCGCGATCTTTGATCGGTTGCGGCAGGGCAAATGGTGGCGCGCGCCGCTGGTGTCCACGCTGGTGGGCTCGTCCATCGACACGGCGCTGTTCTTCACCATCGCCTTTTCCGACGCGTTGAGCTTTCTTGAACCGTCCAACGATGTCAGCTGGGCGACTGAAGGGCTGCCACTTCTGGGCGCGGGCCCGATCGTGCCGCTATGGGTGTCGCTGGGCCTTGCCGACTGGCTGGTAAAGCTCAGCCTCGCGCTTGTTGCACTTGTGCCGTTCCGCGCCATCGTTGCCCATTTGGAAGGCAGTCGCGCCGCCACGTGACCCTGTCACGAAAAAAACATTTTGCGTCAGACGCTTTCCGTGCCAACCTGAAGTTGCGTTTTTTAACAGCTGAAAGGAGGTGATCCAGTGTCGAGAGAGATGTTGGAGAAAGGTGTCGGAACAGTTCGGAGGATGATCTGCTAGGGCAGCCCTTGGCAGACCCAAAGTCCGAATTGGCGAGAGTCTGAACCGACGCCCGCCTCCCGAGTTCTCGAAGGGCCGTCCCGATTTGGGCGGCCCTTTTTGTTGTCCCATGCCGCTCGGGACAAACCGAAATTTGACTGCTAAAGAAGACCCATGTTGCGCATTAACGATCAGATCACCATCGAACCCTGGGAGCTGACAGAGCAGTTCACCCGCGCCTCTGGCCCCGGTGGCCAGAACGTCAACAAGGTGTCAACCGCCGTTGAACTGCGGTTCGAGGCAGAGCGTTCCCCCAACCTTCCCGGCCCGGTCAAAGCCCGGCTTCGACGTCTGGCAGGACGCCGCTGGACGAAGGAAGGCGCGCTGGTGCTTCAGGTTGACGACACCCGCTCGCAGGCGCGCAACCGCGAGATCGCCCGCGAACGTCTGGCAGAGCTGATCCGAAAGGCTCTGGAACGGCCAAAGCGGCGCATTCCGACGAAGGTATCGCCCAACCAAAAGCGCAAACGGGTCGAAGCCAAGAAAGCACGGAGCGAGGTCAAGGCGCTGCGCGGCAGGGTCGATGAAGGCTGAGCGGACCTCTCAGACGAATATCTCCATCCGGGTCTGATCGCCCACGCCAAACACCCTCTTGTAGCGCGCGATTTCATCTTCCGGGCCCATTGCCTTGTTGGGATTGTCGGACAATTTGACCGTGGGTTTTCCCTCGGCGCTGATGGCTTTGCACACCAGACTGAACGGGGCCAGCCGGTCATCCGGGGTCAGTCCGCGGAAATCATTGGTCAGCAATGTGCCCCAGCCGAAGGACACTCTGACCCGCCCCGCGAATTGAGCGTGCAATTCCAGGATCTTCTTTTCGTCCAGACCGTCCGAGAAGATCACCAGCTTCTGCGTCGGATCTTCGCCGCGTTCTTTCCACCAGCGGATGGCTGTTTCGGCCCCGGTCGCCGGGTCGCCGGAATCGATACGAATGCCCGTCCAGCCGGCCAGCCAGTCGGGCGCATTGCGCAGGAATCCTTCCGTCCCGTAGGTATCGGGCAGAATGATCCGCAGGTTGCCGTCATGCTCTTCGTGCCAATCGGCCAGAACATCATAGGGCGCGCGCGCAAGGGCGGCGTCATCTTCGGCAAGTGCTGCGTAAACCATCGGCAGCTCATGCGCATTGGTGCCGATCGCCTCCAGATCACGGTTCTTTGCGATCAGACAGTTGGACGTGCCCACAAAACTCTCGCCCAGACCCTCTGTCATGGCTTGCACGCACCAGTCCTGCCACAGGAAACTGTGCCTGCGGCGGGTTCCGAAATCAGCGATGCGCAACCCCGGGACGTCGCGCAAGTGGCCGACTTTTTCCCAAAGCTTCGTCGTCGCACGCGCGTAAAGGACCTGAAGTTCGAATTTGCCCATCGTGTTCAGAACCGCGCGACCGCGCAGCTCCATTAAGATGGCGAGGGCAGGGATTTCCCATAGCATGACCTCGGGCCAGGCGCCCTCAAAGGTCAGCTCATATTGGTCGCCAACACGTTCCAGATGGTAGGGCGGCAGGCGCATGCCCTCGAACCACTCCATGAAATCCGGCCGGAACATCTGGCGCTTGCCATAAAACGTATTGCCGCGCAGCCAGGTGCTTTCCCCCCGCGACAGCGATAGCGAGCGGACGTGGTCAAGCTGTTCGCGCAGTTCGCCTTCGTCGATCAACTTTGCAAGCGGCACGTGCTTGGACCGGTTGATCAGGCTGAAGACAACCTGCGTATCGGGTTTGTTGCGAAAGACCGATTGGCACATCAGCAACTTGTAGAAATCCGTATCGATCAACGACCTTACGATCGGGTCGATTTTCCATTTATGGTTCCAGACGCGGGTGGCGATTTCCAAGATGCTGTCCTCATTCGCGAATGTTTCTTTGATATGCGAATGCGCCAAGCACGTCCAACCGGTTTCTCAACTCGGTGGAACCCGCGCCAGAGCCTGAAACAGCTGGGCCTTGCGCAGGGGTTTGGCCAGAAAATCATCCATGCCCGCCTCGAAACAGGCTTCGCGGTCTGAAGCAAAGGCATTCGCCGTCAGCGCGATGATATGCGGCTGTGTCCCGGTGATGGCCCGGATCTCCCGCGTGGCAGCCAAACCGTCCATCTCGGGCATCGACATGTCCATCAAGATCACGTCCGGCATGTCTGCCCGAACCTGTTCGACCGCCTGCAGCCCGTTCTCGGCAAAGCGCAGATCAATGGGCTGATCGTTCAGGAATTTCTGGATCAGAAGCCGGTTGGTGCTGTTGTCTTCAACAACAAGCACGCGAACGCCTTTCGGCAAGAATGTGGGTTCCTGTTTCGGCGTGTCGGGTTTGTCCTCGTCGACCGGATCCAGAAACAAGGTCAGTTCGAACCTCGCACCGGCTGCTTCCGAAGGCACAAGCACAAGGTCGCCCCCCATGCTTCGCGCCAGCAGGCGAGATATGGACAGGCCAAGCCCCGTGCCACCAAAACGCCGCGTGGTGGCCGCGTCGGCTTGGGAAAACTGATCAAATATGTGGTCCGCATCGCCGGGCGCGACACCAATTCCGGTATCGGTCACCAACACACTCAATTTGATGCGTCCCTCTACCCTGGCCCAGCGGCTTTGGACGGTGACGCCGCCCTTGGATGTGAATTTTACGGCGTTGCTCAGAAGGTTGACCAGTATCTGGCGCACCCTTCCCTGATCGCCAGATACCATTCTGGGCAAAGGCGTGGTGTGACAAATGTCGATGAAAAGCCGCTTGTCGCTGGCCTGCAATCGCAGCAGATCGGCTGCTTCGCGGATGCAGGCTGTGGGCGAGAAGCGCTCGGAGCACAGGCTCATCCGGCCCGCGTCGAGCCGCGAGAAATCCAGCACATCGTTGACGATTTTCAGCAGCGCCCCTGCGGAGCTGCGTATCGTTTCTGCATAGACCCTCTGTTCGCTCGTGAATTGCGTGTCTGCCAACAGTTCTGCCATTCCGATGATGCCATTCATCGGCGTACGGATTTCGTGGCTCATAGTGGCAAGGAATTCTGCCTTGGTCCGGGCAGCATCCTCGGCAGAACGCTTGGCCTCGGCCAGTAGCCGCTCCTGCTCCTTGGCGCTGGTGATATCACGCTCGATTGCGACCGTGGTTTCGACCTCGCCGTCCCTGTTCAGGATCGGAACGATATTGGCTTCGACCCAGATCGTTCTGCCGTCACGGGTGAGGTTCAGGACTTCCTCACGGCAGGGCACCCCCGATTCCCGCGCCTCCACGATCCGGCGGCAGGTCTCGGGGCAGGTGTCGGGGCCATTAAGAAGCTCCGCAGGTGTCTTGCCCACCGCCTCTTCCAGCGGGTAACCGGTGATCCGGGTGAAAGCGTCGTTCGCCCAGATGATGGTCGAATCGGCATCTGACAGGATGACTGAATCGGTTGCATATCGCGCGACCAGCGACAGTTGGTTGGCCTCGCGTTCCTTTATCAGCAAATCCTGGTTCGCCCGTTCCTGCGCCAACTTGCCCAAAAGGAGCGCCTCGCTATTGGAGGTTTCCCGCTGATGCCCGGCGACGACGAATCCGACAAAGACCCGCACCATATACAGCAGGATAACCGCCCCCAGCAGATCATACCCGTGTCGCGAAACCCAGCCGCCCGCACGGCTGAGGTCGATCGCGAAATGGGCAAGAAGGGCCAGACCATAGATGGTCAGCCGCGCCGCGGTGGCTGCCCGGTGGAAGGGATAGACCACGCCCGCATTTATCGCCGCGCCAGTAAGATAGGCCAGTGCGATCAGGCTGGCCTGACCGGGTTGCGATGCGATGTCCGCCAAAAGGACGCACGCGGTAATGGTGATTGCCTGGACCGTCGCGGTCACAGTTGACGTCAGATATGCCCGCCTGAAGGCTGCTTCATTCGGCAGATGGTCTGGAAGGGACCGCAGGTAGAGGCAATCGATCGCCTCCCCCATAAGGGCAAAGCAGGCGGCCAAAGCGGCAATCTGCCAATTCCCGAGGATAACCAGCGTCAGGGCGCCTGAGAGTGTCAGGACCTGGCGCGTCAGGAAAAAGGCCACACGCCCGCGTGCATAGCGGATAAGCAACCCTTCCGGGCTGTTTCGCGCTTTGAACGCGGCAAGCTGCCGTTCCGATTGCAGAACGGAGTCGGGCATTTTCGCTGGCGCTCCTGTCCGTGTTGGTCAGGGACAGGTAACCCGCATCAAGTTAACAAATTGGCAAGGCCGTAACTACCGTAGCGTCACCCCTGCTTCCCCCATCCCGGACAGTGCCGCAGCCAACGACCCGTCAAGGTCTATGCCTCGGCACGCGGATTGCAGGACGCTGACATCAAAGCCCAGCCCGGCAGCATCCACCGCAGAGAAATTCACGCAGAAATCCGTGGCGAGCCCCACAAGGGTCAGCTGGCTGATGCCGCGCGTGCGCAGGTATCCCTCCAGCCCGGTGGGCGTGGTGCGGTCATTCTCGAAAAAGGCGGAATAACTGTCGATGCCGGGGCGAAACCCCTTGCGGATGATAAGGTCTGCACGTTCCGTCTTCAGATCGGGATGAAACGCAGCGCCGTCAGTGCCTTGCACGCAATGATCCGGCCAAAGCACCTGTGGCCCGTAGGGCATCTGCGTCAGGTCGAACGGCGCTTTGCCCGGATGCTGGCTTGCGAAAGAGGAATGGCCGGAAGGGTGCCAATCCTGCGTAAGAACGACCGCGTCGAAGTCATCCATCATCGCGTTGATGGGCGCGACGATCTCGTCGCCCCCCGCAACCGCAAGCGCCCCGCCGGGGCAGAAATCATTCTGGACGTCGATCACGATAAGCGCATGCATGTCGGAGCCTCATTGTCTGTCACGATCATGGGTAGGCTCTGGACGAGGCCCGGTCAACGCACTGCGCCATTTCTGCCCCTTGATCGAAAGGGTTTCCAAGCGTAAATCGCGCCCATGTTCACCGTCGCAGCACTCTATCACTTCACCCGGTTTCCCGATCCCGCAGCCTTGCGCGGGCCGCTGCTGGAGCTGTGCCGATCCGAAGGGATTACTGGCACGCTGCTTTTGGCGCAGGAAGGGATCAACGGCACCATCGCCGGCTCCGTCAGGGGGATCGAGGCTGTGCTGGCACATCTGCGCACCCTTCCCGGCTGCGACGACCTGGAATGGAAACTCTCCACCGCGAGCGAACAGCCCTTCGCCCGGATGAAAGTGCGCCTGAAGCGCGAGATCGTGACCATGGGGCAGCCGGATGTCGACCCCAAGGCGCGTGTCGGGCATTATGTCGACCCCAACGCCTGGAACGAGCTGATCAAGAGCCCCGATGTGGCGGTCATCGACACGCGCAACGAATACGAAGTGGCCATCGGGACCTTCGAGGGCGCAGAGGATCCGCATACGGAAAGCTTTCGCGATTTTCCCGCGTGGTGGGAGGAGAACAAGGAACGGTTCCACAACAAGCGGATCGCCATGTTCTGCACCGGCGGCATACGGTGCGAAAAATCCACCAACTACTTGCTGGGACAGGGTGTGCCGGAGGTCTATCACCTCAAGGGCGGCATCCTGAAATATCTCGAAGAGGTCCCCGAGGAGAACAGCACCTGGCAAGGCGAATGTTTCGTCTTTGACGGGCGGGTCTCTGTCGGGCACGGGCTGCGCGAAGGCCCGCACCTGCTTTGCCATGCCTGCCGCCGTCCGATCCTCCCCGAAGATCGCACCCGCCCGGAATATGAACACGGTGTATCCTGCCACCACTGCATCGACGAAACCTCTGACGCCGACAAGGCAAGGTTCCGCGAGCGGCAGAAACAGATCGAACTGGCCCGCGCGCGCGGCGAAACGCATCTGGGCGGCGAAACCGGCGTTTGACGCCGCGCCGCAGTCTTTGTGAATCGCACCTCTCCGACAGTCGCCACGTTACTTTGAAAAGCTTCGTGGACGGCGGGCTGGGCGTCGGCCTATGGTCATCGGTGAGGGCTATTTAGCGTCCAGTTTCGCGCGCCCCCGACATCCGTCACCGTTTTAATTTGACACTCGAATTATATTGACGGAAAATTCGAAACACACGCCGGGAGGAGCATGATGTTTCTAGGTCTTGATTTGGGCACGTCCGGGCTTCGGGCGCTGCTTGTACGCGTGGATGGCAGCGTGGTGGGGTCGGCCGAGGCCACCTACCCCGTGTCGCATCCGCAAAGTGGCTGGTCAGAACAGAACCCGGCCGATTGGGTCACCGCCTGCGAAAGCGTCGTTGCAAAGCTGCGCGCCGCGCATCCGCAGGACTGGCCGGACCTGTCCGGCATTGCCGTGGCCGGGCAGATGCACGGCGCGACCCTGCTGGATGCGAAGGACGATGTGCTGCGACCGTGCATTCTGTGGAACGATACCCGCAGCTTTGCCGAGGCGACAGAGCTGGACGGCCAGCCCGGGATGCGCGAAATTTCCGGCAATATCGTCTTTCCCGGCTTCACGGCGCCAAAGCTGGTTTGGCTCGCGCGCCACGAACCCAAGATATTCGAACGCGTTGCGAAAGTCCTGCTTCCCAAGGATTACCTCACCTTCTGGCTGACCGGGGAGCACGTGTCCGAGATGTCCGATGCGGCGGGAACCGCCTGGCTGGATGTGGAAAAACGCGCCTGGTCGCCCGAGCTTCTGGACGCGTCCGGCATGCGGATGGACCAGATGCCGCGACTTGTCGAAGGCTCTGCACTCGCCGGACGTTTGCGCGCGTCGCTGGCGCAGGATTGGGGCATCTCGCAGCCGGTCGCCGTGGCGGGCGGCGGCGGTGACAATGCTGTGGCCGCTTGCGGCGTGGGCGCGTTGACAGAAGGCGACGGATTTGTCTCGCTCGGCACCTCCGGCGTGCTGCTGGCGGCAAAGGACAGCTTTGCGCCCATGCCGGAAACCGCCGTGCACACGTTTTGCCACGCCATCCCGGAGACGTGGTATCAGATGGGGGTCATCCTCGCCGCAACCGATAGCCTGAACTGGCTGGCCCGCAATCTGGGGCAGGACGCGGCGGCGCTGTCAAAGGCACTTGGCGACCGGATCGACGGGCCGGGAAAGATGCGCTTTCTGCCGTATCTTTCGGGCGAACGGACGCCGCATAATGACAGCAGCATTCGGGGAGCGTTGCTGAACCTCGACATCGCGCACGGTCCAGCGGATCTGACGCAAGCCGTGATGGAAGGCGTGGCATTTGCACTGCGCGACAACCTCGAAGCACTGAAATCCACCGGCACGAAGCTTGACCGTGTTCTGGCCATCGGCGGCGGTGCGCAATCACCCTATTGGGTGGAATTGTGCGCGACGCTGCTGGATCTGCCCATCGACCTGCCTGCCAAGGGTGAATTCGGCGCGGCCATGGGCGCCGCCCGTCTTGCACAATGCGCGGCCACCGGCGCCGCCCCGAAAGACGTCATGTCAGCACCCGAAGTTGCAAGGACCGTGCCCCCCCGCCCTGAACTCCAGCCCGCTTATGAAGAGGCCTATCAGGCCTTCCGCGCCACCTATCCAGCCCTGAAGGATTTGCCATGACATCCGGTTTTTTCGACGCCATCGCACCCGTGTCCTACGAGGGGCCGGACAGCACCAACCCGCTGGCCTTCCGGCATTACAACCCCGAAGAGATCGTGATGGGCAAGCGCATGGAGGAGCACCTGCGCTTTGCCGTCGCCTATTGGCACAGCTTTGCATGGGAAGGCGGCGACCCCTTTGGCGGGCAGACCTTCATCCGGCCCTGGCATCCGCAGGATTCAATGGCGAAGGCCAAGGCCAAGGCCGATACCGCGTTCGAGATGTTCCGCATCCTTGGGCAGCCCTATTTCTGCTTTCATGACGCCGATGTCCGCCCCGAGGGCAACAGCTTTGCCGAGAACCTCAAGGGGCTGGAAGAGATCACCGATTATTTCGGCCAAAAGATGGAAGAGACCGGCACAAAGCTGCTTTGGGGCACGGCGAATATGTTCAGCCACCGTCGCTGGATGGCGGGTGCCTCGACCAACCCCGATCCTGATGTTTTTGCGTTCGCGGCGGCAACGGTCAAAAGCTGCATGGATGCCACACAAAAGCTCGGCGGGCAGAACTACGTCCTGTGGGGCGGGCGCGAAGGCTATGAGACGCTGCTGAACACAGATCTGGGGCTGGAACTGGACCATATGGGGCGGTTTCTGAGCATGGTCGTGGAGTACAAGCACAAGATCGGCTACAAAGGCGCGATCCTTGTGGAACCCAAGCCGCAGGAACCGTCAAAGCATCAATATGACTACGACGCCGCAACCTGCATCGGGTTCCTGCGGAAATATGGCCTTGAGGATGAGGTGAAGCTGAACCTTGAACAGGGCCACGCGATACTCGCCGGTCACAGTTTCGAGCACGAAATCGCGGTGGCCGCCGCCGAAGGGATGCTTGGGTCCATTGATATGAACCGCAACGATTACCAGTCGGGGTGGGACACGGATCAATTCCCGAACAATGTGCCAGAGGTCGCGCTGGCCTATTACCACATCCTGAAATCCGGCGGATTCACCACCGGGGGCACCAATTTCGACGCCAAACTGCGCAGGCAGTCGCTGGATGCCGAGGATCTGATCGCGGCCCATGTCGGTGGTATGGATATCTGCGCGCGCGGGCTCAAGGCCGCTGCCGCAATGCTGGAGGATGGCGGTCTTGAGGACGCACTTGCCGCTCGTTACGCAGGCTGGCAGACAGATAGCGCAAAGGCGATGCTGCAAAGCAATCTGGGCGACATCTTTGACCGGGTACTGGCCGAGGATATCAATCCGCAACCCCATTCCGGGCGACAGGAGATCCTTGAAAACTACGTCAACAGGTTCGTATGATGGCCGTCGGGCTGGATATCCCCGCCGACCAGATCCGTCGCCACGTGTTGGAAGGCGACGACACGCAGGTTGCTGTCCTGTCGGTAGGGTGCGCTGTTCAGGACTGGCGTGTCGCACATGATGGCGGCGAAACACCGGTTGTGCTGGGTTATGCCGACCCGGCCGATTACCGCGCCGGAGCCAACGCAATGGGGTTGGTGGTGGGCCGCGTCGCAAACCGGACCGATCGCGGCCGGTTCACACTGGGTGGCGAGACCTGGCACCTGCCCGCGAACAACCCGCCACATCACCTGCATGGGGGACCGGGCGGGCTGGGCCGCTGCAACTGGGTGATGGAGCCTGAAGGCTCCCGCGCGGTCAGGCTGACATATCATTCGCCCCATCTGGATCAAGGCTATCCCGGTGCGGTGGATTTCGAGGTGACGATCACGCTGGAAGGGCGGCGCTTGATCTACGACATGAGGGCGGTGCCGGATCGCGCAACGCCGATCAACCTTGCCCATCACAGCTATTACAATCTGATGGGGCGCGGCCCGGTCAACGCGCATGAATTGCGGATTGCAGCGCAGGAATACACGCCAACCGGGCCGGATCTGCTGCCGCTTGGCCATCTCGCCCCCGTTGAAGGCACAGAGTATGATTTCCGCGACGCGCGCCCGATAGGCGATGCCGATCTTGACGGCAACCTTGCGCTGGAGGGCGGCGAAGCGCCTGCGGCAGAGGTCACCGCCCCCAACGGGCTGCGCCTGCGCCTGTGGACGGATCAACCTGGGTTGCAGCTATATAACGGGGTGTCACTGGCGCCGCATGGAACGCCGCTCGCCGGTCAGGACCACCAACGCTACGGCGGCGTTTGCCTCGAAGCCCAAGGGTTTCCGAACGCTGTGAACACGCCTGCATTCCCCTCCATCCTCTGCTCGCCAGACACCCCCTACACGCAGCGCACACAGATCGAGATCGCACCGGGCTGAGGCGCTTTTCTCAGGCGACGTTTCGAGCCGCGATCTCTTGCAAGGACAGGTCAGCGACCCGGTCCAGCGCATAGGCCGCGGCACCGCGCGCCCACATCAGATCGCCCCATTTATGCGCAAATATCTCTGGCGGCGGCAGGTCGATCTGGACAATGGACCGGCGGGCATCGGCAAGGACATCCTCGGCATAGAGGTGGTCAAACTGCATCTGTTCGCCCGCAAGAATGATCAATTCCGGGTCGAAGATGTTCACAAGGTTCGCAAGGCCCATCGCAAAGACACGGCCTGCCTGCTCCACGATCCCGACCGCCGTGGCGTCTCCCCGTCGCGCCGCATCAAGCAGCGGTCCAATGGGGTTTTCCGCATCCGGCACGGGAAGTGCCATCCCCGCCGCCTCTGCCTCTCGCAGCAAGGCGTAATCGGCGACATAGGCCTCCAGACAACCACGCTGTCCACAGCGGCATGGCGCCCCGTCGAGCTGAACCTTGGTATGGCCGAACTCTGCCCCGCACCCGCGCGACCCACGGTAAAGCGCGCCGTCAAGGACGATCCCCATGCCAACGCCGGCCTCTATGGTGACGACGATGAAATCGCGGTGCGCCTTGCCATGGCCGAAATACATCTCGGCCACCGCCACGAGATTGGCATCGTTATCGGCATAGACCGGCAGGCCAAGTTCTTTCGATACGATGTCACTGATCGGCTGATTACGCTCTGTCAGGGAGGGCGACCAATAGACAAAGCCCTGCGCCGCATCCACCACGCCTGCCATGCCCAGCCCGACGGCAGAAATGTCCTGCATCGCAAGGCCCGCCGCATCAACGGCGCGCCCGAGCGCTATGCGCAGGGTGCGGGCAAGCTCGGCCGCGGACATGACGCTGGCGGCCAGATCTTCGGTATGCTCTCCCTTGATCTCCCCCGCGAAATCCATCAGCGCGATGGACAAGGAGCGGGTGGCGACCTTGACCCCGGCCACCAGATGCGCCGCCCCGCGCAGGGCAAGATCGACGCGCGGACGCCCCCTGCGGTGGTCGCGACCCTCGACCGGGGCGGACATCTCGTCAATTAGCCCCTGACGCAGCAGCTCTGCCGTGATCGTGGTCACTGTTGCCTGGCTGATCCCGGTCCGGCGCGCGAGATCGATCCGCGCGATGGGCCCGTCACGACGGATCGCATCAAGCAGTTTTCGTCGGCTCTGCGTTCGTTGATCTTTGGCCATGCACTGCAGCCTCCAAGATTCGCGCTCAACCCCAAGGGGCATCAGAACGGCAGACCTGAGGCATTGCAAGCACTGGCTCGCCAGTCATCCGGTCGCATTGTCGTCATTTGGTCAACCCTGCATGCCAAGAAGCGCCATAGCGTTGCGCAGGGCGATCTGGAACACCTGATCCTGCGGCGACTGCGTGGTTTCCGGACGTCGCATCAGCCCGACGGGCCCGCGCATCATCGACGTGTCCCAAGGCAGCGCCACCAGATGCCCGTCGGCAATCTCGTTCGCCACAACGCCGGCCGAGATGATCCAGACCGCATCCGACTTCCGCGTGAAAACCCGTCCGAACGCGCCCGAGACGGTTTCGAGCCGCTTGTCGATCCGCCCGATACCATGACTGATGAGAAACCGTTCGACCAGCGGAAGGATGGCAGAGCCTTGCGAGGGGTAGATCACCTGGTAATCGTTGATCCGCGAAAGCTCTGGCGTCCTTAGCAAAGGATGCCCCGCCCGTACGATGAACCGCACCTCTTCGTTGTAGAGCTGCGTGAAAGAGATGTTCTGCATCGTGTCCGGCGGGCCAAGCCGCCCGATCACGATATCAAGCTCTCCGCGTCGCAGCCTGTCGATCAGATAGCCATGCGGCCCGTCCATGATGCGCAATGTCGTACCGGGAGAGAGATAGGCGAATTCGCCCGCCACCTCAGGCATCAGCCGTGCGGCAACAGAGGGTAATGCCCCGACGGCAAGCCGGGATCGCCCCTGCCCTGCCAGATCTTCGACCCCGGCCACGCCCTGCTGAAGAGAGGCCAGCGACATTTCGGCAAAGTGCAGGAACACGTCACCATGCCGCGTCAACGATATGCCCGCACGGCTTCGCGTCAGCAAAGGCGCGCCCAGAATATCTTCCAACTCCTTGAGGGTCTTGGAGATTGCGGGTTGGGTCAGGTTCAGCTTTTCCGCAGCGTTTTTCATACTGCGCTCGCGGCAGATTTCCACGAAGCTTTGCAGATGGCGTATCTTTATCCTGCGATCCAGCATACACTTTCCAATTTCGATAACTATTCTGCAAAAAGCATCATTTTACATACGACAAGCAATCATCAAATATGCGATCAAGCAAGGGAGAGGGATGATCCATGCGCGCACAGGTTGTCATCATCGGCGGCGGCCCATCCGGGCTTTTACTGTCGCAGCTGCTGTTGCGCCGGGGCATCGACACCGTGGTGCTGGAACGCAAGACCCGCGACTATGTCCTTGGGCGCATCCGCGCAGGCGTTCTGGAAACCGGGATGGTCAGCCTGATGCGCAAGGCCGGGATCGCCGACCGCATGGACCGCGAAGGCATCATCCACGAAAGCACCGTGCTGTCTTTCGACGATCAGGAATTCTCGATCAACTTCACCGAGCACACCGGCACGCATGTCATGATCTACGGTCAGACAGAGGTGACGCGCGACCTTTACGACGCCCGCGAGGCGGCTGGCGGCAGGATCATCTACAATGTCGAAAACGTGGTGATCAACGACGCCGATACCGACAAACCCTTCGTGACCTTTGACGTGGGCGGCGCCACCCAACAGATCGATTGCGATTTCGTGGCAGGCTGCGACGGTTTTCACGGTGTCAGCCGCCGGACCATCCCCCACGGGGTGCGGCGCGAATACGAAAAGGTCTACCCGTTCGGCTGGCTGGGCATCCTGTCGGAAACCCCGCCCGTCAATGACGAGCTGATCTATGCCAATTCGGCCCGCGGCTTTGCGCTCTGCTCGATGCGGAACGCCAATCTCAGCCGCTACTACGTGCAATGCCAGTTGGAAGACACCCCCGATGACTGGAGCGACCAGAGGTTCTGGGACGAATTGCGCAGCCGTATTCCCGAGAAATACGCCGACACGCTGATCACTGGCCCTTCGATCGAGAAATCCATCGCGCCGCTGCGATCTTTCGTAACCGAACCGATGCGCTGGGGTCGGCTGTTCCTGTGCGGGGATGCTGCCCATATCGTGCCGCCAACCGGCGCCAAGGGGCTCAATACCGCGGCTTCGGACGTGCATTACCTCTATCACGGGCTGATGCAATATTACGAAGAGGCCGACCCCGAAGGCATCGACCGCTACTCTGAACGGGCCTTGGCGCGGGTGTGGAAGGCCGAAAGGTTCAGCTGGTGGATGACGACGCTGCTGCACCGTTTCCCCGACCAGACCGCCTTTGACCTCAAGATCCAACGCGCCGATCTGGAATTCCTGCGCGCCAATCGCGAAGCACAAAGCGTGCTGGCACAAAACTACGTGGGCCTGCCCTATTGATGCGGTCCGGATTGAATGTCACGAAGGAGTATGACCATGGCTGAGCGCTTTGACGAAGGCACGAAAGTTCGCAGGTCCGTGTTGGGCGATGCGCATGTCGACCGTGCCGAGGCTGCCAAGACGCCCTTCGATGAGCCATTCCAGATCCTGATCACCGAAGGCGCTTGGGGCACGGTTTGGGCCAGCGATGGCATCAGTCCCCGCGACAGATCCATGTTGACCCTGGCCCTTCTGGCCGCTCTTGGTAATTTCGAAGAAATTCCCATGCATATCCGCGCCACGGCCCGTACCGGGGCCAGCAAGACCGACGTGCTTGAGGCGTTTCAGCATGTGGCGATCTATGCCGGAGTGCCGCGCGCCAATCAGGCGCTGAAACTGGCCAAGCAAACCTATGCGGAAATGGAACAGGAATGATTACAGGCAAGCGCGCGCGCCCGATTGCACGAGAGGTTAAGACAGATGAGAAAACCCGCAGAATTTTACCAGCGCGACCGTGGACGCCATCCGCCCGCCTATGTCGACACCTACAAGACAAGCGTGACGCGCTCGCCTCAATACTCGCTGATCAGCCTGCAAAACTCCGCCTCCGAAATCACCGGGCCAGTGTTCGGGCATAATGACATCGACCCGACAGACAACGACCTGATCGTGAACTACGCAAAGCCCGGCGAAATGCCGATTGGCGAGCGGATCATTCTGCATGGGCGCGTTCTGGATGAAAATGCCCGGCCCGTCCGGAACACGCTTGTGGAAATCTGGCAGGCCAATGCGGGCGGTCGATACCGACACAAGAAAGACACGTACCTTGCGCCGATCGACCCCAATTTCGGCGGGTGCGGGCGCACCATGACGGATGAGGACGGCTATTACTATTTTCGCACCGTCAAACCCGGCGCCTATCCCTGGCGCAACTACGTCAACAGCTGGCGCCCGGCGCATATCCACGTCTCTGTCTTCGGCACCGGATTTGCCCAGCGGCTGATCAGCCAGATCTATTTCGAGGGCGATCCGCTGATCCCCATGTGCCCTATCGTGCAAGCCATCCCCGACCCCGACGCGATTGAGCAGGTGACAGCCAAGCTGGACATGAACAGCACCATTCCGCTGGATACCATTGCCTATAAATTCGATATCGTGCTCCGGGGTCGCCGGTCCACCTTGTTTGAAAACCGTCTGGAGGGGAATTGAGCCATGCCACAGGACTTGAATTACCTGCGCGAGACACCGTCGCAAACGGCCGGCCCCTACGTACATATCGGCCTGGCGCCGGGTGCGGCGGGGTTTGACATTTACCGCGAAGAGCTGGGCCACGACATTGCCGGACCGAACGCAAAGGGCGAGCGTATCCGGGTCGAGGGTCTGGTGATGGATGGCACGGGCAGCCCCATCAAGGATGTCTTGCTGGAAGCATGGCAGGCCAATTCCGATGGCATCTATGCCCATCCGGAACATCCCGGTGAAGTCGAGGACGGCTTTCGCGGCTGGGGCCGCGTAATCACGGATTTTGACACCGGCGAATGGGGTTTTGACACTATAAAGCCGGGCCCCGTAATGGGGCGGAACGGGCGCATCATGGCGCCGCATATCAACCTCTGGCTGGTTGCGCGCGGTATCAACATCGGGTTGAACACGAGGATCTATTTCTCGGACGAGGACGCCGCGAATGCTGCCGACCCGGTGATTAACCTTGTCGAATGGGAACGACGCCGCGAGACCCTGATCGCACGGCGCAGCGAAGCGGACGGCAAGATCGTTTACCGCTTTGACGTCCAAATCCAGGGCGAGAACGAAACCGTCTTTTTCGACATCTGACGAAAGGGCCCGCGCTACGGCGGCGGGCCTGGCCTCCAACACGGGACGATATCATGACGAACCCCTGCATTATCTGTGTCGCGATCACCGGATCGGTGCCGACCAAAAAGAACAACCCCGCCGTCCCGGTCACGATCACAGAGCAGGTGGAAAGCACCCAGGCCGCGTTTGAAGCGGGCGCGTCCATCGCACATTGCCATGTGCGCAATGATGACCAGACCCCAACCTCGGACCCTGAACGCTTCGCACGGTTGGTCGAGGGCCTGCAAAAACATTGCCCGGGCATGATCGTGCAACTGTCGACAGGGGGGCGTTCCGGTGCGGGGCATGAGCGCGGCGGCATGCTGCCGCTTTCGCCCGATATGGCGTCGCTGTCCGTGGGATCCAACAATTTTCCCACGCGCGTCTATGAAAACGCACCGGACCTTGTCGCCTGGCTGGCTGGTGAGATGCAAAAGTATAAGGTGACACCCGAGATTGAGGCATTTGACCTAAGCCACATTTTGCATGCCATCCGGATGCATGACGAAGGCTTGATCTATGGCAAGCTCTACGTCCAGTTCGTGATGGGTGTCAAAAATGCGATGCCTGCCGACAAGGAGGTGTTTGATTTCTACGTTCATACGATGAAAACGCGTGCGCCCGGGGCAAATTGGTGCGCTGCGGGGATCGGTCCAAATCAGATTGTCGTCAATGAATGGGCGATTGCCGCTGGCGGCCACACCCGCACAGGTCTGGAAGACAACATGCGCCTAGATCGCGACACGCTGGCCCCGTCCAATGCGGCGCTGGTCGCGCGCGCGGCGAAGCTATGCGAAGAGTACGAGCGCCCCGTCGCCACATGGCAGCAAGCCCGGGACATCCTGCAAGTGCCGCAGAAAGCTACTTGAGGCGGCATCCGGCTTTCAATCGGACGGTTGATCGTACTAATGGCCGGTTTCAAGGATTAGTTCAGGTCACCTGTCATCACGGCAGCATGTTCCCGCGGACCTTCGTCAGGCAAAGAGAAACCCTGTGCCTTGTCGCGGAAGCCGAGGGACAGCAGCCTTTCCCGGACGTCTGAGAGCAGGCCTTCCGGCATTTTACGGATCTCTTTCTGGTCGAGGTAGAAGGCCACCTCAAGAAAGGATTGCGTGCTACCTTGCGCGGCGGCTTTTCCGATCACGTTGGAAATCAGCGCGCGCCGCGCCTTGGGGGACAAGACCTCCGCATTGCGGATCTCCGCGATCGCAGCCTTGTATTCCCTTTCTTCAACGCGAGCGTTGATGGACAGCTTCGCCAGTACCACTTCGGGCAATGCTCCGTCATATTCCTTCACGAAGGTCTGCATGAGCGCCGGATCTGTCGAAACGGCCGGGTCTTGTCCTGCACCCGCCCCAGCGGAATGGATTTCATCACGGCCTTGTCCATCGGGGGCAGGCGGAAGTTGCGCCGCCGCCTCAAGTTCCAGCACCACTTCGGAAAACCTGTTTTGCGCCAGGGCCTTTGACCGGGACGTTTCAGCCGGTGAAGCGTTTCCCAGGAATGCATCGAGTGCTGCGGCGTAGTCGTTCTTTGCGTTGCTGCGAAGTACAGCCACGATCCGTTGACCAAGCAGTGTCCGCAAGTGCGGCGAGAGCGCTGCGAACCGCGCCACGAATTCATCAGGCGAATCCTGAAGGCCTGCAGAACCATCTTTGGAGACAGTCTCCGTCACCTCTGCAAGCCCCTCGCAGGCAACGGTTCTGGGGGGCGGCTGACCGCCTTCCCAGCCGTCGATATCCAAAAAGGAAATGGCCGGAGCAAACATCTCGGCGACCGGCTGATCCGCAAGGAACAGTATATTCCTGGCCTCTTGCGGAAGGCCAAAGTAAATGAAACTGCGCGCCATGCGCTGCACCACATCACCAGATACTTCACCTCTTTCGGTGATCAGTTGCGTTTGCAGATCTGCGATTTCTGCAATGAATTCATGTTCTTCTACACCCGGTCGCTTCGCCGCCCCGCAGTTGAAGCGGAGTGGCGTGACCGGCTCGGCCACATGAGGTCCGTTTCGGTTGCGGTCCGGCATTACGGGGCTGCTGCTCAATGCCTTGGTGAGGTTCGGTATCGCTTCGGCAGGCGCGGTATTCTCGGCAACTGAGAGATCGTTCGCGGTAAGATAGCCCTGAGAGGCCTTCTGCACGACGGCATCCACAATCCCCGAAAGTACATCAGATTCGTGCACTTCCGGCGTCGTTTCAGCCGGCGCGACTGGTTCTTTCGCATCCGGGACTGGAACGGTATCAAGCGCCGCCTGCACCCAGTCCTTGAACGGAAACGGCGCAGCGGCTGGCTTCGTAAGCCGAACCGGAGACTGCCCCGGCGCGACATCCACAACAAGAATCCTGGGTGAATATTCGACAGTGGTCGCGAAACAGTCGCAATTGAGGCGGAGAACAATGCTCTCCTCGGTCGGCACTGCCTTGACGTCTGCAATCCTGTCGCGCGTGATCTTGATGAACACCTCGTCCAGAAAGACGCCGTATCTCTGCCCCGGAAAAGAAATCGTGACTTCTCGATCCTGCTGATCCATGTGCCACTCGACGGCTTCGGGAAGGTAGAAAACCAATCGGGTGAAGGGCCCGTGTTCACCTGACTTAACCCTGACGGTGGCGGCAGATGCCGACGCGGCAAGACAACACAGGACGAGAGATCCGAGCAAAGCCCTCATGCCGCTTCCTTTAGGTTACGAAGGGCTTCTTCCAACTCGTTGTAACCGGGGCGGATATGCTTGGGAGCATTTTGACGGCCCACCTCGATGCAGTTGCCTGCAGAGTGGTTGTGAAGGTTTGCGACCAGAACCTCCCGGATCAGGTGGTAAAAATGGCTGTCTTCCTCAACTACTGCTTTCACCTTCGCTGCGAATGGCGCGACCAAACCGTAGGCCAGAAAAACGCCAAGAAAGGTGCCAACGAGCGCGCCGCCGATCAGCTTGCCAAGCACTTCCGGCGGCTGATCGATCGAACCCATTGTCTTGATCACACCCAAAACGGCCGCAACAATCCCCAGGGCGGGCAGTCCATCGGCGACTGTCTGAAGCGCGTGGCTGGAATGCAAGGCATGCTGCTGAGTCGCTTCCATGCGCTTGTCGAGGACTTCTTCTACCTGGTGGGGGTCGTCATAATTCATGGAGGCAGAGCGCAGCGTGTCACAGATCAGATCAATGGCCTCCTTGTCGGCAAGGATTCTTGGGTATTTTCCAAAGATCGTAGAACCTTTGGGATCCTCCACATGTTCCTCGATGGCGACAGGGTTGCTCCGGGCCAAGCGGATCAACTCATACAGGAGGCAAAGCAGATCCCGGTAGTCGGCCGGCTTCCACCTTTGCCCCTTGAAGACCTTCGAGATGTCCTTGACGGTGTGTTTGATGGCGGGACCGTCATTGCTGATCAGGAAAGCCCCGACTGCGGCGCCCCCGATCATCATCATCTCGAAGGGCAGTGTTTTCATGATGATGGCCATCTTGCCTCCGGCGGCAAGATACCCCCCAAAGACCATGGCGAAGATCGTAATGATGCCAATGATACCGAACACGCTAAGTACTCCTGATTCTGCCACCAACGACGTTAGATGCCGGGGTCTTAAGAAACCCCTTTCAACTCAGCGGTGCCGACAAGCGAAGCCATTGAATTTCCGTAAGATTGTCCTGAAATTTGCGCGCAAGCGAGCAAAGGCCGACGCGTTGCGTCGGTCCATATGGTACCTTGTCTGGCGTCAGCGGCCCGCTATTGGTCTACCAAACCCGCACCAAGGTTGCGCCCGGCAATCACGACGCTGATCGCATAGGCTGACTTCGGGGTCATGCCGGCCATCACCTGGGCAGCTGCGTCCGGTGCCATGCGGGCCAGGAAACCTGCCGCAAATTCCGGATCCATCTCCTCGAACAGCCCTGCTGCCTGCTTGGGTTTCATGTTGGCGTAGACCTTGGTGAGCTGTGAGACGTCGTTTTCCGCGGCCGTGGCTGCGGCGGCCATCGTGGCGCGCAGTTTTTCATCCTCAGCCTTCATCGCGGCGATTTTCGCTTCCGCCTCGGCCTTCTGGATCTCAAGCGCTTCCATTTGTCGGGCGATTTCAACTTCCTGAGCGCTCACCTCTTCCTCGCGCCGGGTGAGAGCGTGGATGACCTCTTCAAGCTCCGCATTGTCGGGGCAGACTTGCGGCTCTTTAATCTCTGCAACGTCGATCTTGGGGGCTGACTGAAAGGCTAACGCCGTGCCTGCATGCATTCCAAGCCGAATCGCACCCGAGGCAATGAGAAGACCTGCGATGATCGATAACGTCCCGCGCCCCCGACGGCGCCGTAGAGGAGCATTCCTGACCTTGGTCATTTACCGCCTCCAAACTGGTTGTGACGCACGAAGAACGGCTCTTTGGCGACCGGCGCTCCGTTGGTTTTCTCGCCCCCCGACGGCAGATCGTGCATGGAGGCCACCAGCATCTCCAGTCTACGCGCGACGTCGTCCGCCCGTGATGTCAGATCCTTAAGCGATCCTTCAGAGGCTGAAGCGCTGTTTTGTGCGGTCTCCAGAGTTTTCTTCAGATCATCGACCTGCATTGAAAGAACGGCAACTGCGCCACCGACCCCACCTTCGAGGTCATTGAACCGGCTCAGTCTCCTGGAAAGGACGAAGCAATAAAACCCGGCGCCCAAGGCGCCGGAAACGAGCAGAATGTCCGCGATATATTCCATCTCGGGCTCCTCAATTAACAATGAATTCCATGACGAGGATGTCGTTCACACGCCCCTCGCCCACGACGAGCTGAACCCGTCGCAACATTTGACCACGCAGCTTTGGAAGTGCCGCGGGCGCTTCGAAATCCTTCAGCTCCAGCGCGCGAAGGTAGCTGTTGAGCACATTGACAACCCGCGGCAGCAGGAACCCGACCTCGTCCTGATAGGCGGACGGCACTTCCAGCTGGGCCGCGAATCGCACATGCGATCGCTGCGCGCCCTCTCCGATCGAAATCACCATCGGGTCCATCGGAAGAAAGGCCACATCCGGCAGGCTGTCCGGCACGTGCATTTCCTTCGCCGGGTCTTCCGTGACGGGTTCGTGGCCGAGGCCGGGAATCAGCCCGTTCTGAGCGGCAAAATATCCCCCGCTGCCCCCCGCCACTGCAAGCACAAGGCCGAGTATCATAGGCATTTTGGAGCGTTTGGGCGCGATAATTTCCTCGGGTACGGCCGCATCCGTCATAGCGTGTTCCTTCGTTGTGCTGTGAGTTTATAAGCACGCAGGGACTAACCGATTGTTAAGCCTGTTGCGCCAAACATGCCGGTATCCGGGCAGAACGCCTGATGAACGGAGAACACCAGTGCAGCAGCTAATTACCCTGTGGAACGCTTTGGATTTGCGTAGAAAAGTCATTATTTCGGGCGCAACCGTCGCGATCTTCGCAGCCGTTCTGGGGCTGTCTCGCATGGCCACCACGCCTTCGATGGACCTTCTCTATGCCGGGTTAGAGCCTGTCGCTGCCGGAGAGGTCGTTGCGGCCCTCACGCAGCGCAACGCTGCTTACGAGATTCGCGGAAGCTCTATCTTTGTCGAATCCGACCGGCGGGACGAATTGCGCATGACCCTCGCCGCCGAAGGTCTACCTGCGAACGGTACACAAGGCTACGAATTGCTCGACAGCTTGTCCGGTTTCGGGACAACATCACAGATGTTCGATGCCGCTTACTGGCGGGCAAAGGAAGGCGAACTGGCACGTACGATCCTGGCCAGCCCGTCTGTCACGTCGGCTCGTGTGCATATCGCGAATGTCGGATCGAATCCGTTTCAACGCGATCTGAAACCTTCTGCATCTTTGTCGGTTGCCACAGGCGGTGGCCAGTTGGCCGCTCCGCAGGCACGGGCATTCCGCTATCTGGTCGCCTCTGCCGTCCCCGGCCTTCAGCCCGATGATGTCGCGGTAATTGACGGCAAGGGCAACCTTGTGGCCGGGGATGAGGAGCTGAGCTCTGCCACGACCGCGGAGGACAGGGCCGAAATGCTGCGAAACCGCGTTCAACGGCTGGTCGAAGCGCGCGTCGGTTTCGGCAATGCCGTCGTGGAAGTCAGCGTTGATACGGTGACCGAAAGTGAATTGATCACCGAACGCAGGTTCGACCCCGACGCCCGCGTGATCATCAGCACGGACAGCGAAGAAGTCTCCACCGAAGAAGAAGATCAGGGGGGCGGCAATGTAACCGTGGCCTCCAACCTTCCAGACGGAGAAGCCGCAAACACCGATTCGTCCAAGAGCAGAAACTCTGAAACGCGGGAACGCGTGAATTATGAGGTGTCCGAAACGCGCCGAGAGATCACGCGGCTGCCCGGCGCGATCAAGCGGTTGAGCGTCGCGGTTCTGGTCAACGGCATTTCAACAACGAATGCGGACGGCACAAAGGTTTTCGAGCCGCTCCCAGATACAGAGATCGAGGCACTGCATGCGCTCGTGGCCTCTGCCGTCGGGTATGAGGAAAGCCGCGGCGACGACATCACCATCCGTTCCCTCGCCTTTGAGCCAAGGCACGCAATCGGAACCGAGGCATTGCCTCAGCCTTGGATGAACTGGAACCTTCAGCCGATGCGGCTGGTACAGATGGCGGTCCTGGCTGTCGTCGCCTTGATCCTTGGTCTGTTCGTTGTGCGCCCGGTCCTGTCCCGGCCCCAGCCGAATGCGCTTCCTGCCCCCGACGCTACCGCAATCGGTAACGGAGAGCTTCCTGCCCTGACTGGCGAAATTGACGACGGCGACGGGCGCTTTTCCAGCGTCCAACTGGTCGAAAAAGATCAGGCCGCCGCAGCAGTGGGTTACGGCGACGAGAACGACCCGGTTGATCGCCTTCGCGGTCTGATTGCTGAACGCCGCGAAGAAACTGTCGAAGTGCTTCGCACCTGGCTTGACGAGAAGGAGCCCGCGACATGACCGATCTTGCCGATCTTCTGGAAGATTTCGGGACAGCACTGCAACACGCAACGACCGTCTTTCAGATGACAGAGGACGAAGCGGACGTATTACGGGCCGAAGCCTTCGAGCAGGGCTACAAATCCGGTTGGGAAGACGCGATCAAGGCGCAATCCCAGGATCAGACACGAATTTCCAGTGATTTGGCCCAAAACCTTCAGGATTTGTCCTTCACCTACCACGAGGCCTACTCGCAAGTGGTCGAAGGCATGGCACCGCTTCTCAACGACATGGTGGAATCGCTTTTGCCCAAAGTGGCACGCGACGCCCTGGGGTTGCATGTCGTGGAATTGCTGAACGACCTCACGCGCTCATACTCTGAACAACCGGTCGAAATTGTCATCGCCACGGACAACAGCGAAGCGGTCGCCCCTCTCCTCAAGGGTGACTTCAAGATGCCGGTCTCGTTGACCGAAGATCCGCAACTGGCCGAGGGCCAAGCTGAGATCCGGTTCGGCAAGGTCGAACGGCGCGTCGATCTGACGGCCGTTCTGCACAATATCCAGGAAGCCCTCCGTGGCTTCATGCACGACAACCGCAAGGAGGTGGTCAATGGCTGACAGTGACACCACACAAGCCCCGACACAGGCAGATCCGCAAAGCATGCTGACCCGCATTCCGATCGAGATCACGGTCAGTGTCGGCAAGGCGCGCCCTCTGGTGCGTGATTTGCTGAGCCTGGAGGAACAATCCGTACTCGTGCTCGACAAACTGGTGAATGACCCGGTCGAGCTTTATGTCGGGGACAAGTTGATCGGCACCGGATCTTTGGAGATGGTCGAAGGCGACGAAACGGGGCGGCTTGCCGTTCGCATCATGGAAATCGCCGACCTTCAGTCCAGCCTGACCTGATGCACCGCCACATTTTCCCGGTTCTGACCGCGCTGCTGTGCCTTTTTGCCCTTCCAGCAGGAGCGCAACAGCTGTCGCTGGAACTTGGCGAGGGGGGCTCGCTCACCGCGACGAGCCTGCAATTGATCGCGATCGTCACCGTGCTTGGTCTGGCGCCCGGCATCCTGATTATGGTCACCTGTTTTCCGTTCATCGTGACGGTTCTGGCCATTCTGCGGCAAGCGGTCGGGCTGCAGCAATCGCCCCCGAACATGTTGATCGTCAGCCTTGCCTTGTTCCTGACCTATTTCGTGATGGAGCCGGTCTTTACCGAGGCATGGACGGTCGCGGTGGAGCCGCTGCTGGCCGAACAGATCGAACTTACGGAGGCCGTGACCCGAGGGGCCGAACCATTCCGCAGCTTCATGGCCAACAGGATGGATGACCAGACCTTCGCCGCGATGGCCGAACTGCGGGAGACAGAAGGCACGCGCTACACCCCTGCGGATGCGCCATTTTCCGTCCTGGTCCCCAGCTTTCTGTTGTCGGAAATCGCGCGGGCGTTCCAGATCGGCTTTCTCGTCTTCCTGCCCTTCCTGATCATCGACCTCGTCGTGGCCGCAGTGTTGATGTCGATGGGCATGATGATGGTGCCACCCGCGATTGTCTCCCTGCCGTTCAAACTCGCCTTCTTCGTAATTGCCAACGGCTGGTCCCTGATCGCCGGAGGTCTGGTCAAAAGCTATTTCTGACGGGACGAGGCGTGGCGCATTCCCGACCCATGACAGCGTCACACGCCACTTGCATCGCCCGGGCTGACTCTTGATGTTGGATCAAACCCGGCCGTCAGGAGATCAAGATGCAGAACCGCCAATGGGTCCTTGACCACTATCCCGACGGCCCGGCAACGCCGGATGTCTGGCGGCTGGAAGAGGTCGACATGCCAGAGCCCGGTCCGGGCCAGATCCTGATCCGCACGCGGTGGCTTTCGATGGATCCTTATATGCGCGGACGGTTAAGCCCGGCGGCCAATTACACCGCAGGTGTGGCGATTGGCGGTGTGATGCATGGTGGTGGATTGGGCGAGGTCATTGCCTCCAATCACCCGGACTGGAAGGTCGGAGAGCTTGCCGAATCTATGAGCGTGGGATGGCGCGAACACGCCGTTCTGACGCCTGACCTTCCCGGCGCAGCCGCCACGAACCGTGTGCCGGAGGGCGTGCCTGCACAGGCGACGCTGTCCTGGCTGGGCATGCCGGGTCTGACCGCCTATGTGGGCCTGACCGAAATCGGTCGCCCGATTCCGGGTGAAACGCTGGTGGTTTCCGCGGCATCCGGTGCCGCGGGGCAGTTGGTGGGCCAGATCGCAAAACTTATGGGCGCCCGCGTCATCGGCATCGCCGGGAGCGATGACAAGCTCGACTATTGCCGGTCCATCGGCTTCGACGCCGGGATCAATTACAAGACCTGCCCCGACATGTCAGCGGCGATCGCCGAACTCGCCCCCAATGGCGTCGACGTTTTCTTCGACAATACCGGCGGGCCCATTCACGATGCGGTTCTGGCCAATCTGGCGACCTTTGCGCGGGTCATCATTTGCGGGCGCATCGCCGTGGTGGATCAGGCCCCGTCCGAGGATATCGGGCTGCGCGCCTCGTCCCGGCTGATCGTAACCCGGGCACGCATTCAGGGGCTGATTGTGTTTGACTGGTGGCACAAGCGGGCCGAAGCTTTCCGCCATCTGATTAACTGGCATGCGCAAGGGCATATCCGTTTCAGAGAGGATATCCTCGACGGGTTTGAGCATGCACCGGAAGCCTTTGTTCGAATGATGGCGGGCGGGAATCGCGGCAAACAACTGTTGCGGCTATAGCGGTCCGGGTCAAAGCCCCTTCAGGGCACGGTTGGCGCTTGCCTATCCCTTCTTGACGGCAGCCTCCCAGAGCTGACCGAAGCCCCGTATTTCCACCGGCGCTCGCAAAACTGCACCTCAGGCGTCGGTGTTCTGCGGCGCAGCCATTTGCGCAATCTTGCCCATCACCGTTTCGTACCAGACGATCAACGCACGGTTCTGCTTTCGCCCGGACGTGCAGACGACAAGGTTCGACAGGAGCCATCCGCGACAGGCTTACGCATCATGTTCACATTCTTGAATGGTGAGAGCTTCCGGCTGCGCGTAAGCCGCAAAGTCAGAACAAAGAACTGATCAGAATTTGCCAGCAACCAGTGTGCATTGGCAAGCTTAGCTTTGTGAAGAGGACGCGTGCCAATGCGCGATATGGCGCAAACCAAGTGGCCCAGTTTTACACCGGTACGTAGCCCCATTTTTCTCCGGGATTGACACCCTCCCCACCCTTTCGGCGCAGACCTCAGTTTGCGATCCATCAGTTCGCATTCGCATGGCACCCGATACCAGAGGCGGCCTTGCTGTCTGCGCCAAAAAGAACACCGCCGACTATGACCGGTTTCTCTAAGATTTCTTGTCCCACCAAACAGCCCTATCGTCGGCGCAATCCAATTTCCTGTTTTAGAGTTCAGGCCTTCACCCGCAGCGTGCCCCAACGGTCATTGACTGTTGCCGCACCCGCCCGCCGTTCCTGCACCCCTGTCGCCAGCGACGGGCAAACTGCGGATATTTCGGATCTCACCACTTGCGCGGCCTTCGCCAAATGTCTAAACGGTCGGCGTCGTGCCCCAATAGCTCAGCTGGTAGAGCAACTGTTTCGTAAATAGTAGGTCGGCGGTTCGAGTCCGTCTTGGGGCACCATAGCATACGCTAAGCACATGAAACGCCTCAGCTTTATCTCAGGGTGGAGCAAGCGTAGAACAATAACGCATCGTGCTGCTTCGTGACACTGGCGCCATACGTTTCATCAAGCGGGTACCGAACGTCGGACAGCTTCGTGACGCGCCGCTGAAGATCTGGCGCTCACTTATTTTTCAGGCCAGCCGCAGGAGCTGTTTCACCTGCCGCAAGTCGGCCCAAATCACTTCATGCCGTTTTGTGCCGGATCGGGCCCGGGGACAGCGCTCATTCAGAAGTGCACATGCTGACGCTGGCCGCCGACATCTGCTCTGCCACACATCGTTGCAAGGCGGCCAAACGCTGCGCCGTGGGGTCAGGGAAGAAAAACCTAACTTTTATTCGGTGGCAGCCATAAGTTGGCCGGTAACGTCGAAAAGAATCGCGGTCGGGAGCGGCACGGAGGAAGGCAGCATGCATGTCGAATCTTACGAACATATGGAGGCTGCCTTCACGCAGCATCTGGCGCCTATGGGGCCGGGCCGAGTGTTGGAGATTGGCTCCAAGAGCCGCAAGGCCGAATACCGGCGGTTGTTCGAATCGCACGGGTGGACCTTTTCGGGCGCCGATCTGGGCGAAGGCCCGAATGTAACTGATGTGCTGGAAGACCCCTTCAGGTTTCCGTTTGAGAATGACGCTTTCGACGCGATCATCTCGGGTCAGATGCTGGAGCATAATGCGATGTTCTGGCTGACCTTCATGGAGATGTCCCGCGTTCTGCGTATGGGGGGCATCATGGTGCATATTGCACCGTCACGGGGACCCGAGCACCGCGCGCCGCAGGATTGCTGGCGGTTTTACCGCGACGGAATGCACGCGCTGGCGGAGTGGTGCGGCATGGAGATCCTACAAGCCTCGACCGACTGGTCACGCGCGGATTTAGACCGCAAGTCGCAACACCGCCCCCGCACGGCGCGGAGGATGGAAAGGGACGCGCGTTTTCTGGATTCCGACTGGGGCGATACAATCGGCGTGTTCCGCAAGACTGTGGAGACGAAGCAAAGCAAGGGTGCGGACTATATCCGCCAGTTCGCCGCGCTTTACGAAGAAAAGCCAGCACCCCGCAAGCGCACGACGAAGGCCAAGGCGAAAACATCCGCCTGAGCACGCCTGCAAAACCCGGTTGCCAGGTCCTTCGGCAAGCAAAGCTGCCGTCGCGGTTCGGGGTCGCACAGCTTTTGAAAGGGCCGCGCGAAGCATAGAGCATTTCCATATCCGTTTGGGCGGGGCCTGTGTTATCCAAGGGCTGTTCTTGCTGTGGAGAGCGTTATGTCCAGCCAGGTCACTTTGCTCGTCGGCACCACCAAAGGCGCCTTTCTTCTGACATCAGCTCACGACCGTGAAAGCTGGTCTCTTACCGGCCCGCATTGCGAGGGCTGGCCCATCAACCATGCGATCGGCTGCCCCGATACCGGGTCCATCTGGGCGGCCGGTGGCGGCGAATGGAACGGTGCCGGGGTCTGGCACACGCAGGATCGAAAGACCTGGAGCTTGTCAAAGCTCGCGAACGGCCAGGTTGACGGGTTCATCGAGGAAAACCCCGAGATCGCGGACCATCTGGGCATCACACCGACGGCCTCCGGCCCCTTTTCCGGCCAGATCGATGCGCTTTGGTCACTCGCCCTGTCCGGCGACGCGCTCTATGCCGGGGCAAGGCCCGCGTCGCTGTTCAAGAGTGTCGACCGAGGCACAACTTGGGAAAAGGTGGACGCGCTGACCAGTCACCCCTCCGCGAAGGAGTGGAACCCCGGGGCGGCCGGATTGACACTGCACACGATCGTGCCGCATCCCACGCAGCCCCAGAAGCTGTGGGTCGGGATCTCTGCCGCTGGGGTATTCGCCACGGAGGATGGCGGCGCCAGTTGGGACCGCCGCAATCGCCGGTCAAACGCCGCTGCGCCCGAAACCTTGGGCCACCCGGCGGCTGGCGACGGTCAGGAAATCGGCCAATGCGTCCACAACATGGTGCGTGCGCGGGATACCGACACTGGCGGCACGGATGTTCTTTACCAGCAGAACCACCATGGCGTTTATCGCAGCAGTGATGGCGGGCGCAGCTGGCACGACATCACCGGCGGCCTTCCGTCGACTTTTGGATTTCCTGTCGCCGTCCATCCCCACGATCCGCTGACCATCTGGACGTTTCCGCTCAACGGTGATTCCGCCGGGCGTTATCCGCCGGATGCCTCTGCGGCTGTCTGGAAATCGGACGATGGCGGCGAAAGCTGGTCTGCCAAGCAAGACGGCCTTCCAACCAGCAACTGCTTTTTCACCGTCCTACGGCAGGCGATGGCCACGGATCGCTGTGGCCCTGCTGGTGTGTATTTCGGCACCAACAGCGGGTCGGTTTTCGCCAGCGATGATGAAGGCGAAAGCTGGTCCGAGATCGCCCGCCATCTTCCGACGGTTCTATGCGTCGAAACCGTGCAAACCACCTGAACCGCCGCAACTGCCGTCCGGCCCGGCATTTTGTCCGGCCGATTTGATCCTGCTCAAAGTCTGGGCGCCGGAATTCGGGCAAATCGGCCGCATGACACAGCTCGACCGCCTCAGATCCCTTGGCCTGTTCAACTCCAGGGTGCCCCGCTACACGTCCTATCCGACCGCTCCGGTCTTTTCCCGCGATGTCGGGGCGGCCCAGCAGGCCGACGCGCTTGCGGCACTTGATCCGGCCGTTCCGGTTTCGCTCTATCTGCATATTCCGTTCTGCGAACGGCTTTGCTGGTTCTGCGCTTGCCGCACGCAGGGCACGAGCACGCTCAGCCCTGTAGAGAGCTACGTGGGCACGTTGGAGCAGGAACTGGCGCTTCTGCAAGACCTGCTGCCCAAAGGGTTGCGGATGGGCCGGATGCATTGGGGAGGAGGGACGCCCACGATTCTGCCCCCCGCCCTGATCCACCGCCTTGCACAGGCCGTGCGCGCGGTCATTCCGCCAACAGATGATTGCGAATTCTCGGTCGAGATTGACCCGACGATGGTGGACCGCGCGAAGATCGCAGCATTGGCAGAGGAAGGCATGAACCGCGCCAGCATCGGCATTCAGGATTTCGATCCGCAGGTCCAGAACGCCATCGGCCGCCTGCAACCCTTCGATGTGACCCGCTCCTGTGTGGAGGGTTTGCGGGCGGCGGGGATCACCTCGCTCAACGCTGACCTTGTCTATGGGTTGCCGCATCAGGATAGCGCGCGGATTGACGACACGGTATCGAAGGTGCTGGATTTGGCGCCCGACCGCGTGGCGCTGTTTGGCTATGCGCATGTCCCCTGGGTATCCAAACGCCAGCAACTGATCGACGAAATCGCCCTGCCGGGCGAGACCGCGCGGCATCATCTGGCAGAACTGGCAGCAAAGCGGTTCCGCGAGGCCGGGTTCGCACCAATCGGGATCGACCATTTCGCACGTCAGGAGGACGGGCTGGCAAGGGCCGCGAAAACCGGCCACCTGCGGCGGAATTTCCAGGGCTATACCGATGACACATGCGCGACGCTGATCGGGCTGGGTGCGTCTTCCATTTCTCGCCTGCCCACGGGCTACGTGCAGAATGCCGCGATGACACCCGCCTATGTGCAGAAGATCGAAGCAGGCGAACTGGCCGGGGTGAGGGGGCATGTGATGACCCCAGACGATCTGCTTCGCGCACGCACAATCGAAATGCTGATGTGTGATTTCGCGCTGGATCGCGCAGCCCTGCGGGCAGAGTTCGGATCGCTGGCTGACACGTTGGACGGGCCGGTCGCGCTGGTGGCTTCGCGGTTCAAAGACTTGGTGGACGTCGACACAGATGCGCTTGTGATCCATCCGCAAGGCCGGGCGCTGACCCGCATCATCGCCAATGTCTTTGACGCCCACGAACCGGAAGGGGTGCGCTACAGCCAGGCATCGTGACCCGGTCCGCCCTGCGCGGGTTAGGGGGCATTGGGCTGATCCCCGCCGATCACAGGATCGGACCCGCCGTCGCAACAACATTGTGCCAGATCCGCTTGTAGAAAGGCCATGCCAGGACGTCGGACAAAAGAACCGTATCGGATTGCGTCATGTATTCAGCCTGCCTGCGGGCGATATTGCAGGTAAGCTCCTGATCCTGAACAAGGATGTTGTTTTCGTAATTCAGCGCGAAACTGCGCAGGTCAAGGTTGGAAGACCCGATCAGGCAAAGCCCATCATCGATTGTCAGCGTCTTGGCATGCAGCAAGCCGCCGGTGAATTCGTAGATGATGCACCCGGCCTCAAGAAGCCTGCGATAATAGCTGCGGCTCGCAGCGGCGACGAAAGAGCTGTCATTCATCTTGGGAAAGATCAGCGTGACCGACACACCCCTGTGGCCGGCCGAGATGAGCGCATCCAGAACGGTGGTATCCGGCACGAAATAGGGCGTCGACAGCGTCAGCTTCTGGTGGGCGCAGGCAATGGCGGTTGCAAAGAATTGCGACGTCGCGCCATGCCGCTCTGTCGGGCCATCGCCAAAGACCTGCGCGGCAAATCCAGGCCTGTCAGGGCCATGCAGGGGCTGAAAAGGCCCCAGGACTTCACCGGTCGCGCGGCGCCAGTCCGACGCAAAGAGCAGTTGGTTCTGCGCAACCACCGGGCCTTCGAACCGCACCATGATATCGACCCAAGGGGCGAATTTCGCCTTTGGTCGAAACTCCGGGTCGGCCACATTGCGGCTTCCGCAATAGGTCACCCGCCCGTCGATGACTGTGATCTTGCGATGATTGCGCACGTCGATCCGGCTGGTCAGGATCGTGCGCAACGGCCGGTTCAGCGGCAGTGCTACGGCCAGTCTGACGCCCGCCTCCTGCATGCGCCGCCACAGGGCAGAGCCGATAAGCGCGCGTGAACCCAGCCCATCCGCGATGGCGCGACAGACCACGCCGCGCTGCGTGGCGCGGATCAACGCCTCTGCAATGGCGGTGCCGGTGCGATCCTCCAGCCAGATATAGTTGAGAACATGCACATGATCGGTGGCTTCATCTATGTCGGCGACCATGCTCTCGCAGGTGGCCTCCCCGTCCGGCAACAGGGTCGCACGGTTGCCCTGTGTTGGCGGGAACCCGTTGATCGATGCTGCATACGAAAACGCGGGCAGCCATAGCGCATCGATCATGCTGCGGATCGGGGCGGTCTCGCGAAAGACAAACTCCGCGCGTTGTCGCAGGCTTTCGTGGATTTCGGCGCTGGCCTGCCGGGCTTTGCGACCCAGATCAGCTTCGCCGAACAGAAAATACCCCACGGCCCCGACATAGGGGACAGCGATCAGGACAATGAACCATGCAAGCCGCGCGGGCGGCGACAGGTATTCGCGCAGAAGGATCCGCAGACTGAACCCCGTGACGATCAAGACGTGCAGGACGAGGGCCCAACTCATTGCGGATCGCCGGACAGGTCAAGATCTATGACGATCGGCAGATGATCAGAGGCCCGAGAGGCCAGCGCAGAGACATGCACATGGCTTGCCGCATGCATGACCGCGCCCTTAAGCACGAACCGGTCCAGCGCCGCGACGGGGCGGGAGGCGTGAAAGCTGTTGCCGGGCAGGATCATCTCGCATCCCTTGCCCAAGGCGGCACGATGACCCTCTTTCGCCCAGGCGTTGAAGTCGCCTGCGACAATGATCGGATGGCTGGCCGTTGCGAGGTATTGCCCCAATCGCTGCATCTGCCTGGCCCTTACGCTGCGCATCAGCGCAAGATGCACGCCGATCACCTCCAACCCCGGCGCCGCGAAAACGGCCGCCACGGCGCCACGCGGTTCCACCGTCGGCAGATCGATGCGTTTTGCCTTGTCGAGGCTCAGACGGTTGGGGCGGTAGAGGATCGCATTGCCGTGCCAGCCGTGGCTGTGGGGCCGCGTTGAAACGTCCACCAGACGGTAACCAAGTTCGTGCTGCAAACGCTCTTCCGGCAGGACGCCTGATCGTTTTCCGACCCGCTTGTCGGATTCCTGCAAAACCACAACGTCGGCGTCAATCTCTGCCAGAACATCGACGATGCGGCCGCTGTCGCGCCGCCAATCCAACCCCACCGCCTTGCGGATGTTGTAGCTGGTAACGCGTACGAGGCTTTGCCCGCAAAGGATCGGCCCCTGCGTTTCTGTGCGCCCGTTCGTTCTGAGGTCTGCCTGTACCATACCCCTAATGTAGGGGCGCATGGCCCAAGGCGCAAAGTGCCCGACGCACAAACATCGCGGTCAGGGGGTGTGCCCTCAGACAGAAACGCCCTTCAGCAGCTCTGCTTTCGACACGTCCTGTTTTCCACCGGCCAGGGTGACCGCACCACGTCGCAGGACAACGAACTGGTCAGCAAGATCATAGGCGAATTCAAAATACTGCTCGACCAGCACGATGGCCATCTCGCCCTGATCGCGCAGCAGTTTTATGACCTCGCCAATCTGCTGGATGATGTTGGGCTGAATGCCTTCGGTGGGTTCGTCCAGCAGCAAGAGCTTCGGCTTGGTGATCAATGCGCGCGCGATCGCAAGTTGCTGTTGCTGCCCCCCCGACAGATCGCCGCCGCGCCGGGCCTGCATTTCCTTGAGCACCGGGAACAGCTCGAAAATCTGATCGGGAATGAAATGCGCATCCGGGGGCAGGCAGGCAAACCCCGTCTCCAGATTTTCGCGCACGGTCATCAGCGGGAAAACCTCTCGGCCTTGCGGGACGTATCCCACGCCCAGATGTGCCAGCTTATGCGCAGGCAGCACGCCAATCTCTGTCCCGTCCAGCCGCACCGTCCCGGCAGAGCGCGGATGCGTGCCCGAGATCGCCTTTATCAGGCTTGTCTTGCCCACGCCATTGGTGCCCATGACGCAAGTGACTTCGCCTTGCGCGGCCTCCATCGAGATCCCGTTGAGGATTTGCGAATGCCCATAATGCAGGGTCAGATCTTCGAGTTGCAGCATCTGTCAGCGCCCCAGATAGACGTCGATCACGTCTTGGTTGGATGTCACATGGTCCAGGCTGCCCTCGGCAAGCACCGCTCCCTCGTGCAGGACGGTAACCCGGCAATTCAGGCGACGAACGAATTCCATATCATGTTCGACGACCACCACCGCGCGGGTCTTGGCGGCCTCAAGCAGAATGTCCGTGGTGTGTTCACGCTCTTCCGGGGTCATGCCGGCGGCAGGTTCATCCACCAGCAACAGGCGGGGTTCCTGCGCCAGAAGCATGCCGATCTCCAGCCATTGCTTCTGACCGTGGCTCAACTCGCCCGATTTGCGCTCCAGCGCGTCGGTCAGACCAATCTGCTTTGCAAGATCGACAACCTTGGCCCGGTCCGAAGCGGTGGGTTTATAGGTCAGCACCGCCATCCACCCCCGCGGCTTTTTCAACGCCATGGTCAGGTTTTCCTCTACGGTCTGATCCTCGAACACCGTGGGTTTCTGGAACTTGCGCCCCACCCCGGCCTGGGCAATCTTTGCCTCGCTCAGTTTCAGAAGAGAGATTGATTTCTCACCCCAGATGACGCGGCCCTCGTCTGGTTTGGTCTTGCCGGTGACGATGTCCATGAAGGTGGTCTTGCCCGCACCGTTCGGGCCAATGACGGCGCGCAGCTCTGCATCGCCGATGCTGAAGGACAGGTTGTTGATCGCGCGGAACCCGTCAAACGTGACCGATACGCCCGATACTTCCAGAAGTGTGCTCATTGCTCTGCCTCCTGTTCACGCAGCGCCCCGGCATCGGGCCCAAGGTCCGCGCCATGCCGGTCAGGGGATCGCCGATCTGTCCAGAGATCGATCAGCCCGCCCATGCCCTTGGGCGCGAACAGCGTCACAAGGACGAAGGACAGCCCCAGCAGGACAAGCCACCAGTCGACCCATTTGATGGTGTAGACGCCCAGTGGAATATCAGGTGCCTGCCCGCCGGTGAACCAGCTGGACAGCAAGCTGACAAGCGCCGCACCGATCACCGCGCCATATAGACGCCCGCGCCCGCCGATGGCGACCCAGACAGCAAGGTAGATTGACGCGATGGGCGCAATCTCTGCCGGGTTGATGATACCTGCCTGAGGGTAATACAGCGCCCCGGCAATGGCCGCGATGCAGGCCGTCAGGGTGAAGACCGTCAGCTTGTAAGCCTCGACCGAATAACCAAGGAAGCGAACGCGTGCTTCGTTATCGCGAATGCCCTTGATGACCGACCCGAACTTGCCCGACACGACCCATGCCGCCAGCAGGTAACCCGCCCCCAGGGCAAAGGCAGACGCCCAGAGAAACCACATCGACACGGCATCCTGCGACGCGGTGACACCGGGCAGGTTCTGCAAGCCAGACAAGCCATTGTTGCCGCGCAACCCGCTGTCGTTCTGGAAGAGGTAAAGCGCAAGCGCAAGCGTCATGGCTTGCGTCAGGATCGACAGGTACACACCCGTGACCCGGCTGCGGAATGCCAGCCAGCCAAAGACAAGCGCCAGCAAGCCGGGCACCAGAACGACCATCAGCAATTGCAGAAACAGGCTGTCGGCGAAGATCCAGATCAGGGGAAACTCGCTGGACCCGACCACGCCGAAGATCTGGTTGCCAATCGCATCGACAATCTCGGACTGGGTTGCGGGGATCTCTGACTGGGACAGGGAATCCACCACGATCATGCGGGTGCGTTCATACATCAGCCACATGCCGATCATGTAGCCGCCAAGGCCGAAAAAGGCGAAATGGCCAAGGCTCAGGATACCTGTGAAGCCCCAGATCAGGTCCATCGCGACGGCGATCAGGCACAGACACAGCGTCTTGCCCAATGTCTTGACGAAACTGGTGGAGATCACGCCGATGCCGAACCCCTCTGACAGGACGGTGACGCCCAGCGTGAAGAGGGCAAGAAGCGCCAGAAAGATCAGGATGGAGGGGTTTTTCGCGATGAAGCTGCGTTGCATGGCTCAGTCCCCCGCGGCCCGGCCCTTGAGGGCAATGATGCCCCTTGGCCGGAACTGGATGAAAATGATGATGAAGACGATCATGTAGGTCTGCGCGGCGAGCGTATTCGACGGGTTCAGCCACTCGATGCCCTTTTGCAGGAAGCCGATCATCGTGGCACCCAGAAGCGTGCCCCAGATATTGCCGACACCGCCGACGACCACGGTCATGAAGCTTTGAACGATATAGTCGGATCCAAGCTCTGACGTGACCTTTGCGTAAAGCCCGATGGCGACACCCGCGACCCCGGCGATACCGGAGCCCAGCCCGAAGGTCAGCATGTTCACCCGGCCCGGATTGATGCCCATAGAGGCCGCCATGCGCGGGTTTTGCGTGACGGCGCGGGTTTCCAGACCCAGCCGGGTACGCTTCATGATGAAGAGGAACACGCCCAGGAAAATCAGTGCCAGAACGAAGATCGCGATGCGGATATAGCTGATCGATACCACGTCATTCATCACCAGCGCACCGTCCAGCCAACCGGGCGAGGTCAGCGGGCGCGCCTGCGTGCCAAAGATGTTTTTCGCCAGCTGCTGCAACGCGATAGAAATCCCGAAGGTCGCCAGAAGCGTCTCCAGCGGGCGGGAGTAAAGCCAGCGAATGACCAGACGTTCCATCGCCACACCGGCGGCAAAGGTGACCGCAAAGGCCAGCGGGATCGCCACGATGATTGAAATCGTGTGATCCGGGATGATCTGCTGCACGACATATCCGGTATAGGCGCCCATCATGATGAATTCGCCATGCGCCATGTTGATCACGCCCATGACGCCGAACGTGATGGCCAACCCGATCGCCGCAAGAAAATAGATCGACGCGAGCGACAGGGCATCGAGTACCAAATCAAGGCTCTGGTTCAGGCCGACCTTGGTGTCGATCTTCCGCAGCGCCGCCACGGCCGCTTCGGTCACTTCGGGTGAACGATCCGCATAGCTGTCGAAAAAGACGTGCTGGCCAAGCGATGCCTGGATCTGCTCTTCGGTAACGAAGGGCGGTGCCAGACCCTCTTCGGCCAGCCGGATATAGGCCGCACGCCGGTTTTCGTCATTGTCGAGGATCGCCAGCGGAAATCCCGCAACCCGTCCGCCACTGATATTGTCGGCAAGCGCGTTGCGGATGGCATCGTCGGGGATGCGCGGCGGGGCCAGACCTTTGGCGACAAGCATGTCATAGGCCTGCGCCTCGGTGAAATCATCCTCCCCCGGAGACAGGATTTTGGCGACGTTGATCCCTTCGGGCACGGCCTCTGGCGCAACTGCGCGCGTCGTTGCCACCAGCGGGTTGAGCGTGGCGCGCAGATCCACGCCCAGATCACCGGACATATCGTCAATTGCGGTGATCCGTGCGCTCGTGTCGGTGTCGTAGCCGATGGTCAGCAACCGCTCCAACCGCTGCTTTTGCGCAAGAAGCACCGGGTCCGTCTCGCTTTCGAAAGAGGCGCGAAGTGGCTCGAGCAAAGACGCTTCGGGATCACGCTGGATCGAGGTCAGCGCATCCTGACGCTTGGCGGGGTCCGGGTCCATCAATTGAAACCGGACAAGTGCCGTACTGATCATCGCGCGAATGCCGCTATTGGGTTTTAGCTGTTTGAGGTCGGATTTCGCGATGGCGCCAACCACGTCGCCCGTATCAAAATCGATCAGACGGACCTGTTTGTCCTCTGCCTCTTCGCCCTTGAAAAACTGCCCATCGGACTCGCGCGACCACATTTCCTTGTTCGCCCAGGCCTCCAGCACGGCTTGCGCCTGGGGCAGCCCGCTCGCGGCGATGGCATCAATGGCCGGACCAATAGTCTTGCGAGAGCTTTTCAGGATCGTCTCCTGATGTTCCTGCAGAACCGGCTGTATGGACGTTTCCTGAGCAGTGGCTGAAAAGCACACCAAAAGAACTGCGAGAGCCGCAAGCAAAAGCTGTTTCATGTCAGGAAAATCCGTGCGCCGTGGGGAGAGGGCCAAAGGCGGCCCCCTCCGATTGATTTGAGATCAGTAGTTCGACAGTGTCTGAACGCAGGTCTCTGTCTCGGTGTTGTACATGCCGCAGCCAAGCTCTTTCCAGTCAGACTTCAGAACCGCAGATTCCGGCAGGAAGTCGGTCCAGGCGTCGCCCGGCACTTCTACGGTCTGGCTGATGATGTCGAACTGGCCATCTTCCTGAATCTCGCCGATCAGAACCGGCTTTGCCAGATGGTGGTTCGGCAGCATCACGGCCGTGCCACCCGTCAGGTTGGCGTATTCCTGACCGTACATCGCGTCGCGCACGGCATCCACATCGGTGGTGCCCGCTTCGGTCGCCGCGTTCACCCACATGTTGAAGCCGATGAAATGCGCCTCCATCGGGTCATTCGTGACGCGGTCTTCACCCATCTTGGCTTTCCACGTCTCGATGAATTCGTCGTTCAGATCGGATTCAGCGGATTGGAAGTAGTTCCAAGCGGCGAGGTGGCCGACAAGGTTCGCGGTGTCCAGGCCGGACAGCTCTTCTTCGCCCACCGAGAAGGCCACGACAGGGATGTCATCGGCGGAGACGCCAGCAGCGGCCAGTTCCTTGTAGAAACCGATATTGGCGTCACCGTTGATGGTCGAAATCACGCCGACTTTCTTGCCGTCCGCGCCCAATGCGACAACATCCGCCACGATCTTGGACCAGTCGGAATGTCCAAAGGGGGTGTAGTTGACGAAGATATCCTCGTCCGCGATGCCCTTACCCTTGAGGTAGCTTTCCAGGATATTGTTCGTGGTCCGCGGGTAGACATAATCGGTGCCCAGCAGCGCGAATTTTTCGACGCCCAGTTCATCAAGGAAGTAATCGGTGGCCGGGATCGCCTGCTGGTTCGGCGCAGCACCGGTGTAAAAGACGTTTTTCGACGATTCTTCGCCCTCATACTGGACCGGGTAGAACAGCAGGCCGTTCAGCTCTTCGATGACCGGCAGAACCGATTTGCGGCTGACGCTGGTCCAGTTGCCGAAAATCACGTCGACATCATGCACGGTCAGCAGTTCGCGCGCCTTTTCGGCGAAAAGCGGCCAGTCCGACGCAGGGTCTACGACGACAGCCTCAAGCTGCTTGCCCAGCAAACCACCCTTGGCGTTCTGCTGCTCGATCAGCATCAGCATCGTGTCTTTCAGGGTCGTTTCGGAAATGGCCATCGTACCCGACAAGGAATGCAGGACGCCGACCTTGATTGTGTCTTCTGCGGATAGTGCGGATGTGGCCAAGCTGGCAAAGACCATCGATCCGGCAAGTGTGGATTTCAGAAAGTTCATACTGTTCTCCTGGCGGGGTTGTCGGGGGTACAGCTTGCGTGCAAGCGCGCCCATTCATCGACTGTCCCTGCATCTTCATGTTGCGCTCCGCGTGGCTGCTGCGTTTGTAGACTCTGACGCGTTGCTGCCACCCACCCCCGATCCCAGACATCGTGTCCCCCGGCGGATGGCCTTTACGAATTTGCAAAGGGGGGTAGTTTGGCAAACGCAAGCGCAGTGCATTTCCTCGCACCGGCTTTGATTGCCCGCTTTTTAATCACATTTCGCGGGCGTTGACTAATTTATTGGCAATACTGCGGAAGCGAAACCCAAACCCGCCCTATTCGGTGGCGTTTGATTAGCAAAAAGGCAAAAACGTAAACGAATCTGGCTCCGAGGACATTCTGATCACACAGCAGGCCGCCATAATTCCCAACCGGGCCAGAGCGTTGCAGCCCCGTGCAAACGGGAAGCTGCATCTAAGCACCAAGCGTGCGGGCAACCGGAGCGTTCTTGACGCGCTGCACCAATCGGGATCTTCGAAATGTCTGTTTCCGCGGTCGGCGAGGCAAGGCCTTGAGGCCGTCATTCTGAATACGGCGGGTGGGGTGACAGGGGGCGATGCCTTTTCGTTTTCCGCCCATGCGGCCGCAGACACTGAACTGACGATGACAACGCAGGCCTGTGAACGCGCCTACAAGGCGCAGCCCGGCCAGACGGGACGCATCAGGAACCGCTTGCAGATCGCGGCAGGGGCCCGTGTCAACTGGCTGCCGCAGGAAACCATCCTGTTTGATGGCTGCGCGCTGGAACGGCGCCTGTCGGTCGACATGGACAAGGACGCCAGCCTGCTGATGGTAGAGCCGATGGTCTTTGGCCGCCATGCGATGGGCGAAACCCTGACGGATGTACATCTGTCTGACCGGATCGAAATCAGGCGCGCCGACCAGATGCTCTATCTTGATGCTGTGCGGCTTAATGGGAATGCTCAGGCGCATCTTGCACAAGCTTTCATCGCTGGCGGTGCCGGGGCGATGGCATCCGTTGTCTATATTGCCGACGACGCCGAGGCGCGCTTAGATGGGATCCGCACGGCCCTGCCCGAAACGGCCGGTGCAAGCCTGATCAAGAAGGATGTGCTGGTGCTTCGTATCCTTGCGCAAGATAGCTTTGTCCTGCGGCTTTCGCTGCTTCCAATTCTTCGCCGCCTCAATGGCAGCGATCTACCCCGATGCTGGATGACCTGACATGAACCTGACCCCCAGAGAAAAAGACAAGCTGTTGGTGGCCCTTGCCGCCGAAGTGGCACGCAAGAGACTGGCGCGCGGCGTCAAGCTGAACCACCCCGAGGCGATCGCCCTGATCACCGATGCCGTGGTCGAAGGCGCGCGCGACGGGCGGTCCGTGGCCGAGATGATGGAGGCAGGTGCAAAAGTTTTAACACGCGATCAGTGCATGGAAGGGATCCCGGAGATGATCCATGACGTTCAGGTAGAGGCCACCTTTCCAGATGGCACCAAACTCGTCACTGTCCACAACCCCATTCGCTGAAGGAATACCCATGATCCCCGGAGAGCTTTTCCCCGCAAGCGGAGACCTGACCCTGAACGCAGGTCGCCCCGTCACAGTCCTTATGGTGGCCAATACCGGCGACCGGCCCGTACAGGTGGGCAGCCATTTTCATTTCGCCGAAACAAACCCGGCGCTTGATTTCGACAGGGCCGCCGCACGCGGTCAACGGCTCGACATCGCCTCTGGCACCGCGGTGCGTTTCGAACCCGGACAGCGCCGGGAGGTCGCGCTTATCCCGCTATCGGGTGATCGGCGCGTCTATGGGTTCAACCAGCAAGTCATGGGGGATCTGTGATGTTTCGCGCACCCTCACCTTTTGATCTGTTGTCGAATGTCTACGAAGTCGGCATGCTGCTGGCCGAAGCCAATGCCGTCATCACCATGCGGATGTTGGGCATGGCCGGGCTGTGGTCTGTCACACCGGGTGAAAACAACCGGATGGTTTCCGAAAAGATCGAAGCGCTCAATCGTTCTGTCACAGCGGCGAACCGAGCTGCCATGACGGGCCAGAGGCCCGACCAGATTGCAGCGGCCGCCCTGAAGCCCATGCGCCAGAAAACCCGCGCCAACAGCAAGCGACTGGCCAAGCGGGGTCCGAAAATTGGCTGAGCAGAGCCTGTTTTCCCACCGGCTGTCTGACCCTGCCTGCCCGTCGCGCCGGATGCGCGGGCGGCGGGCAGGTGCGTTTTGGCTGATTTGCGCAGGGTTGGCCCTGTGTTTTGGCGTCGCTGCGGAGGCGCAGACGCTGGACTGCCAGAACCCGACCACGCAAATCGAGATGACCGGCTGTGCGGCGAAAGCGTACGAGGCTGCCGATGGTGACTTGAACCTTGCCTATAAGATTGCCGTCGAACGGGCCAAGCAGATGGACACCTATCTGCCCGAAGGCGACGTGCCTGCCCGGATCATCCTGCGCGATGCTCAACGCGCGTGGCTGCCGTTCCGCGACAAAGCCTGCGAGGCCGAGAGCCTGCTTGCGCGTGGCGGGTCGATGCAAAACCAGATCTTCTACATTTGCCTCGAGCGTCTGACCCGTCAGCGCACCGAGGATTTGCGTCTTTTCGGCGAAGTATACTGAACGAGGGAGCCTACGATGCCAGCCAGAATTTCCCGCGCGGATTATGCCGCGATGTTTGGCCCGACCACCGGCGACAAGCTGCGACTGGCCGATACCGACCTGATTATCGAGGTCGAGCGTGACCTGACCGCCGAAGCCGCAGGCGGCGCTGGTGCGAATGCCGCGGTCTACGGCGAGGAGGTCAAGTTCGGCGGCGGCAAGGTGATCCGCGACGGCATGGGCCAAAGCCAAATCACACGGGCCGATGGCGCTGTCGATACCGTCATCACCAATGCGCTGATCGTGGATCATTCTGGCATCTTCAAGGCCGATGTGGGGCTGAAAGACGGGCGCATCGCCAAGATCGGCAAGGCCGGCAACCCCGACACGCAGCCGGGCGTCGACATCATCGTCGGCCCCGGGACCGAGGTCATCGCGGGCGAGGGCCGCATCCTGACCGCAGGCGGGTTCGACAGCCACATCCATTTCATCTGTCCGCAGCAGATCGAGGATGCGCTGCATTCCGGGCTGACCACCATGCTGGGCGGCGGCACCGGCCCCGCGCATGGCACGCTCGCCACAACCTGCACCCCCGGCCCTTGGCATATCGGGCGGATGTTGCAGGCGGCGGACGCGTTTCCGATGAACCTTGCATTTGCGGGCAAGGGCAATGCCTCGCTTCCCGCAGCGCTGGAGGAACAGGTGCTGGGAGGCGCCTGCGCGTTGAAACTGCACGAAGACTGGGGCACCACCCCTGCAGCGATTGACTGCTGCCTGTCGGTCGCCGATGCGCTGGACGTGCAGGTCATGATCCACACCGATACGCTGAACGAAAGCGGTTTTGTCGAGAATACTGTGGCGGCCATGAAAGGTCGCACGATCCATGCCTTCCACACCGAAGGTGCGGGCGGCGGGCACGCCCCCGACATCATCAAGATCTGCGGCGAAGAGCATGTCCTGCCATCTTCGACCAACCCGACACGGCCCTTCACCGTCAACACGCTGGAAGAGCATCTCGACATGCTGATGGTGTGTCACCACCTTGATAAGTCGATCCCCGAGGACGTGGCCTTTGCCGAAAGCCGCATCCGGCGAGAGACCATCGCCGCCGAGGATATCCTGCACGACATGGGCGCCTTCAGCATCATCGCCTCGGACAGTCAGGCGATGGGCCGTGTGGGCGAGGTTCTGATCCGCACTTGGCAGACCGCCGACAAGATGAAGAAACAGCGCGGGCGCCTTTCCGAAGAAACCGGCGACAACGACAATTTCCGCGTCCGCCGCTATATCGCGAAATACACGATCAACCCGGCCATCGCCCACGGGATCAGCCATGAGATCGGATCAATCGCCGAAGGCAAACGCGCTGACCTTGTTCTGTGGAACCCCGCCTTCTTTGGCGTGAAGCCCGAAATGGTGCTGATGAGCGGCACGATCGTCATGGCCCAGATGGGCGATCCGAATGCGTCGATCCCGACGCCGCAGCCGGTCTATTCCCGGCCGATGTTCGGGGCATTCGGGCGGTCTGTTGAAAACTCTGCCGTCACCTTTGTCAGTGCCGCCGCACAGGATGCCGGGATCGGCGCACGGCTCGGCCTTGCCAAGCAGACGGTCGCTGTCAACAACACCCGCAATGTCGGCAAGTCCGACCTTCTGCTGAACGTTGCAACGCCAGAGATCGAGGTGAACCCCGAAACCTACGAGGTGCGTGCGAATGGCGAGTTGCTGACCTGCGAACCGGCCGAGGTTCTGCCGATGGCGCAGCGCTATTTTATGTTCTGATCGAAACAGCCTACCGGAAAGACCCTTCATGACCACTTTGATGCTGACTGCGCGCACTTATCACGACCACGCCCACGGGCCTGAATTCGCGCAGGTGTCGCTCGATTACGAAGGCCGGTTCCTGCGCCGCAAGGTTCTGGCCACTGATGATGGCCAGCAATTCCTCGTCGATCTGCCCAGCACCACCTCGCTGGACCATGGCGGCGTCCTTTTGCTGGAAGACGGCCGCGAAATCCGCATCGTTGCCGCGCCCGAAGAATTGCTGGAAGTCACCGGCGACGACATGCCCCGCATCGCCTGGCATATCGGCAACCGCCACACGCCATGCCAGATCGAAGCCGGGCGCCTGCTGATCCAGCGTGACCACGTGATCCGCGACATGCTGGGCAAGATCGGCGCGACGGTGCGCGAGGTTGTCGAACCTTTCAAGCCAGAGGGCGGCGCCTATGGTCACGGACGCACCCATAGCCATGCCCACTGACAAGCACATACTGACGTTGGCGCAGATGTTCTCTCCGGCGTTTCCGGTGGGGGCGTTTGCCTATTCGCACGGGCTTGAATGGGCCATTGACTGCGGCGATGTCACCGACACGACGACCACAAAGCATTGGATTGAAAGCGTTCTTCAACATGGCTCGGGCCGCAATGACTGCATCTTTCTGGGGGCGGCATTACGGGCGGATACGCCCGAAGAGGTCGCAGAGCTCGACGCGCTGTGCCGTGCCTTTGCCCCCTCTCGCGAGCGTTTGTCAGAGACGGAGCTGCAAGGCGCCGCGTTCTGCGATACAACCAAGGCCGTGTGGCAGGCTGAATTCGGCTCGCTGTGCTATCCCGTCGCCGTTGGCCGCGCTGCGCGCGCATTGGACTTGCCGCTGGAGCTGACCGGGCAGATGTATCTTCAGGCCTTCATGAGCAACCTTGCCGCCGCCGCCATGCGGCTTGTCCCCCTCGGCCAGACCGATGGGCAACGCCTGATACAAGAGCTGACACAGCTGACCTCCGCCATAGCACCCGAAGCCGTGCAGGCCGATCTTGATGCCATCGGCTCCACCGCATTTCTGTCCGACATCGCGTCGATGAAGCACGAAACCCAGTATTCAAGGATATTCCGCACATGACCCAGATGAACGGCCCGCTTCGCGTTGGTATCGGCGGCCCTGTCGGCGCTGGCAAGACCACCCTGACAGCCGCCCTGTGCGAGGCTTTGCGTGACACCCATTCCGTGGGCGTCGTTACCAATGACATCTACACGCAAGAGGACGCCGAAGCGCTGATGCGGTTGCAGGTTCTTCCGCAGGACCGCATCATCGGGGTAGAGACCGGCGGCTGTCCGCATACCGCGATCCGCGAGGATGCCTCGATCAACCTGGCCGCCGTCGCTGAGATGACAAAGCGCCATCCGGAGGTCGAGATCGTGCTGATCGAAAGCGGTGGCGACAACCTGTCGGCGACCTTCAGCCCGGAACTGGCGGATGTGACGCTCTACGTGATCGACGTGGCCGCAGGCGAGGAAATCCCGCGCAAGGGTGGCCCCGCGATTACGAAGTCGGACATTCTGGTAATCAACAAGACCGACCTTGCCCCGCATGTGGGCGCATCGCTGGAGGTCATGGACCGTGACGCCACGCGGATGCGGGCCGGGCGGCCATTCGTCTTTGCCTCGCTGCGCCACCGCAAAGGCGTGTCGCAGATCGTTTCGCTTCTGGGCGAAATCGGCGGGTTCTCGACCGCCAAGGCCGACGCCATGGCCACCGGGGGCTAGACCCGGTCTACGGCGCCGTGGCCCGCGGGATCAGATGGCCCGTTGGTTCACCCGCCGGGACAGCTCGGCCGCGCTCTCCTTGCGTTCGCTATAGCGGTCCAGAAGGTAGCCGGTCTGATCGCGGGTCAGCAGGGTGAATTTCATCAACTCCTCCATCACATCGACCACCCGGTCGTAAAACGGCGATGGCTTCATCCGGCCTGCATCATCGAACTCCAGATACGCCTTGGGCGTGGAGGATTGGTTGGGGATCGTCAGCAGGCGCATCCAGCGGCCCAGGATGCGCAACTGGTTCACCGCGTTAAAGCTTTGCGACCCGCCACTGACCTGCATGACCGCAAGCGTCTTGCCTTGCGTGGGCCGCACGGCGCCTACCGACAGGGGGATCCAGTCGATCTGGGTTTTCATGATGCCGGTCATTGCCCCGTGCCGTTCGGGCGAACACCAGACCATCCCCTCGGACCAGGTCACAAGCTCGCGCAGCTCCTGCACCTTGGGGTGAGAATCGTCGGCATCATCCGGCAGCGGCAGGCCTGCGGGGTTGAATGTCCGCGTCTCGGCGCCCAGCCGTGTCAGGATACGCGCCGCCTCTTCCGTCATCAGGCGGCTATAGGACCGATCCCGCAAAGACCCGTAGAGCAACAGGATGCGGGCAGGATGAGCAGAGCGGGCAGGGCTTAGCAGCGCGTCCGTATCAATCTCGTGAAAGAGGTCGTCATCAATGTTGGGGGTATCGGTCATGTCTGTGTCCAGTTACGCCAGTTTCTTGTTGCGCCACACTTGGGGGCGCGCGTCCGTCATGTCCGGGTCTTCTCAGCCGGAAACCAGTGCTTTGTGCGGTTGGCGAAGGCGACAAGCGACAGCATTACGGGCACCTCCACCAGCACTCCGACGACCGTTGCCAGTGCCGCGCCAGAGCCCAGCCCGAACAGGCTGATCGCGACGGCAACGGCAAGTTCAAAGAAGTTCGACGTGCCGATCAGCGCGCAGGGTGCAGCCACATTGAAAGGGATGCCCCAGGCCCGCGCGGCGCCATAAGCGATCATGAAAATCCCGTAGGACTGGATCAGCAGCGGCACGGCGATCAGGGCGATCACCAGCGGACGGTCGAGGATGACCTCTCCCTGAAAGCCGAACAGCAGAACGACGGTCACAAGAAGCCCGATGATCGAGAAGGGCTGCACCCGTGTCTTGAAGGCGTCAACCGCAGCCTCCCCCCCTTGTCGGACCAGCCTCTTGCGGGTGAAGAAACCCGCTGTCAGGGGCAGCAGCACGTAGAGGCACACCGACAGCAGAAGCGTGTCCCACGGCACAACAATGTCGGTGACCCCCAGCAGGAAGGCCACGATAGGCGCGAAGGCGAAGATCATGACGACGTCATTCACGCTGACCTGCACCAGCGTATATGTGGGGTCGCCGCGCGTGAGGTTCGACCAGACGAAAACCATCGCGGTGCAGGGCGCGGCCCCCAGCAGAATGACCCCCGCCAGATAGGCCTGCGCATCCTCGGGCGGGATCAGGCCCGCAAAGACGTAGTTGAAAAACACAACGCCCAGCGCGGCCATGGTGAAGGGTTTGATCAGCCAGTTGACCACCAGCGTCACAACGAGGCCCTTGGGCTTGTCCCCGACATGGGACAACGCCCCGAAATCCACGCCCACCATCATCGGGTAGACCATCGCCCAGATCAGCACGGCAACCGGCAGGTTGACCGAAGCGACCTCCAACGAGGCCAGAAGCGCAAAGACGCCCGGAAACAGGTTGCCAAGCAACAGACCGGCGCCAATGGCCAGCGCCACCCAGACCGAGAGCCAGCGTTCAAACGTACCAAGGCCGGCCGTTGCGGGATGAAGTGTATCGGACATGTGAGGAATCTCTGGGTTGGGGAACGGTGCGGTAGGGCTTCGGTCGGGGGGCGCCGCCCGTAATCAGGGGCCGTGGGCCTTGCCCATGCAGCTGCAGGCAATGTCGTCAAGGAAGGGGCGACACATCTCAGGGTTGCCGCCGCAGCAATCCTCCAGCAGGAACGACAAGAGCCCGCCCATTCCCCGCATATCGGCAAAATAGCGGATACCCCGGCCCTGTCTTTCGTTCCGGACAAGGCCCGCGCGCGCAAGGATTGACAGGTTTGCGGACATGGTGTTCTGGCGCACGTCGAGCTGCGCGCTGATTTCGCCGGCCATCATGCCTGCATCACCAACCTTGATCAGCAGGCGGATAACGTCCAGCCGGGTGGGTTGACTGAGCGCGGCAAAGGCTTCGAGGGCGTCTTTCTTTTCCATATATCATGATTTATTGAATTGATTGAGCCGAGTCAATCTGCGACTTGCTCTTCCGGTACAAGTATTCGGCGCCTCTTTGGCTGTGCGTAACCGGACCGGTTACTACTGCCCTGCCCGCAGCATTTCGAAGTAGTTCGACACCGGGATAAGCCGCAGCGCAACCGTGCCCTTGGCGAAACGTCGCAGTTCGACCAGCGCGCCCGAGACTTCTCCGGTCTGATCGAAGAACAGGTTCCCCATCGAAAACGCCGCCTGAAGCCGCCCCCCGCCATGCACCGTCACCGTGGCAGAGGCTTGATGCGTATGCGCCCCGATCACCGCCATCACCCCGCAATCTGCAAGCCTTTCCATTGCGGCGCTCTCGTCCGGGCCGGGACTGTTCGTGTAATCGGCGCCCCAGTGGGTCAGGATGACAATCGGAAGCTCCGTTTGCAGGTCGCAGACCAGATCGAGTTGGTCAGGGTGGCGAATGACCGGGTGATCGTAAAAGAACCCTCGCTTGAAGCTGAGAGGCAGCAGTGCCAGGTCTGCGATCTCTTGCAGCTCTCCATGCATCAGCGGTTTGATACCGGCGGCTGACAGAAGCTCTCCGCTGATCTCCAGCCCCTCCAGACCGAAGTCATGGCCATGGTTGTTGGCGGTATTGGCGGCCGTTGCCCCGATCCTGCGCAGAATAGGCACTGCCAGCCGCTCCAGCATCAGATGCTGAACGGAATTCGCCCCGGCGGGATGTTCCGGCAATATCACCCCTTCAAGGTTAATGATGAAAGCGCCGTCCCCGCGCCGCAAAGCCAGATCCCTGATCGCCGGGCCAAGTCGATCCTCGTGCAGCGTGCCCGTCCAGCCACGCCCAAGAAACACGTCGCCACCAAAAACCACGCGGGTCTGATCCGGCCAGTCCAGCCGCGAAAGCGCGCCCGGATCGGGCGCATAGAGCGTGACGATATAGCTGGTCGTTGGCCCATTCGAACTGCCGGGCACATAGTCATGCGCGTGGCGATGCGCCACCACCATCGGCTTGCCGCCCAGAAGGCCCTGCAACCGCATTTGAAGATATTGCGACGCCTTGCTGTCCATATGCGCGGGTTGAGCAAGCGAAAGCACCGCCTGCGGATCGTTTGCCGCGATCACGCCAAGCGTTTCGATATCGCGCTGCACGGCGATGTCGCGCGGCAGGAAATGAGAGTAGTCCGTCGATTGCACGACCAGCACATTGTCCGTCAGCTGGGGGGCGATCAGCGCGATTGCCGCCTCCCATTCCTTTGGGCGGCTTGCTGTTGCTGTGGTAATGGCCGTCACGGGCACACCGGGAAACAGTGCGGCGATGAAGGGTGCAACCGCATGGATGGCGTGCTCGCGCGTCGCAGCACCCACGTCAGAAAAGAGGGAGGGTCGCGAGGCCAGCTGTGCTGACAAAGAGCCTGCGGGGACCCGTCCCATCACCGTGTCCAGAGGGGCGCTCAGCACACCGAACGGCGTCTCAAGGCTGCGGAAATGGTCAGGGCCGATCAGGATGATATGATCAACCTGCTGCCCGCTTGCCACCCGCAATCCCCGCACGATCAGATCGGCAGCAAGGATGTGATGTGGCACCGTCACGCCGGTGATGCGCGCGTCAGACACAACCTGCTCTGCCTCCAGCGCGGCAGTAATGAGCCGGGCATCCCGCGCCGCCGTGATGAAGCGCGACGAGGTCTGCGCCGCCACTGACTGTGACCAGACCAGCAGCAAGACAAGGAAACAAATGCGTGACCGAAACATCAAAACCCACTAGCGTCGTGCGAGAACTTTGCATGAATACCTATCGCCCATGAAATTTCCTGTCTTCCTCTTTCTCTGGCTTGCCCTTGCGCTGCCCGCTTCGGCAGAGACCCCTTCGCCCGTTCTGTCGTTGCGCGAAGTCACCGTGCCACAGGATGCCGGCAGGGTCCCGGTGGCCGGTCAGGGTGCCTGGCGCGATCACGTGCAACTCGTGTGGTCCCCGTCGGCCAAGACACTGTCGCGCCGCAGCTACCGGATCTTCGATCCTTTCGCCGAGGACGGCTTTGACCTTTTCTGGCAACCCCGTGATCCCGCTACGGACAAGGCCGGGCCATTGACGGGCGAAGGCATCCTGACATGGCGCCGGAAAGGCAGCTTTCGGCAGTCCGAAGACGGGATCGCCGCCCAGTTCATCGGGCATATGCAGGATGGCCGCGCCACGGGGTTTGGCCGTTTCTCCGATGCGTCTGGCCTGCGTTACACGGGCCTGTGGCGGGGCGGGCTGATGCATGGGGCGGGACAGCTTCAGACGGCACTTGGTGACGCGCTTGTCGGCACGTTTCAGGACGGGCTTCCCGCCGGGCAGGGTCGGCTTGTCGATGTCACGGGCGCGACCTATGCGGGCCCCTTTGAAAACGGTGCGCCGCTTCTGGCACAATCAGGGCCGGCCGGGTTGGCCATCGCGTTGAGTGTCGGTGGGGACAGGGATTTCTGCTGCGGTTTTCGCGGGCCGGACCTTGGCTATGCCAGCCTGTCGGAGCCCGGCAAACTGTCGATCTTTCCGGACGATCCGAGGCTGATGGATGCGTGGCGCGGCCGCGCGAACGTGGTCGTTCAGGACCCCGTGGAATTTGACTGGGCCCGCGCGTTGGAGTGGCAATACAGTTTTCTGAACTACCACAAGGATCTTCGCACGACTTTGCCGCTGCGCTTTGGCCTTCGCAACACGACGACACAGGGCGCGCAGATTATCGGCGCCTATCTTGATATCGACAGGTCGCGCATCGATGCCCAACCGATGATGCAGGCCGTAGTGCTGAAGCCGCTCAGCCCGTCCAACACCGATTTCAGCCTGGAGAATTACGGCTGGTCCAGTGCTACTGACGTAACCCTGACGGCGCGTTTCGTACGTGGCGACGCCGAAACCCCGTCATTCACGATGTCCCTGCCGGATATTGAGGATATCAATGCGTTTTCCTTCATCCCCGTCCTGCGCGACTTTGGCGTTGCAACAGACCGCCTGCCAGAGGTCGCGACCGCCTGCGCGGGCCAGTTCGGCCAAGACAGCAACCCGGCGGGCTGCACGGATCGCATTCGTCAAAGCGGCATTTTCGGCAACCTTGCGCCCTTGCTCACTGAAAATGAAGGTGCCAGCAGCTTTGGCGTGAATTTCAAGGGCACGCTGGGCTATGGCTGGCTGGACGCAGATGGCGGCAGGCGGCGGACAGAGGCGCCGTTCGAGGGTCATATCCCACTTGCCGCACTGACCAGCCGGGCCGAATGCGAGGGTGGCGATTTCGAACCGGTGAACCTTGGCCAGCCTTTCGACATGGAGCTTGCCGCCGATGGCTACCGGATCAACATGCCCGTCTTTGGCGGCGTGCAAGCGGGCGAGGAGCGCCGCTGGGAAGTGCTTCTGGATGCCGCGAAATCCTCCAACCATGACATGCGGGTGGTGATCCTGCTGGCGGATGGGCGCGAGGTCGTCTCGCGCGACATCGCCGCCCTGATTTTCAACGCCCGGCGCTACAGCGCCGACATCAGACCGTTTCAGCCAAGATGTTGAGGGTTTTGGTCCTCCTGATGGCGCTGGCCACCGCTAGCCAAGCGCAAGAGATGGTGATTGCGCCACACTATGACGGCGCGGGAACATTCCATGCGGGCATGGCGCCGGTAAAGGTTGGTGAGCTTTGGGGTTTCGTCGACCGCACCGGCAAGATGATCGTCGCGCCGCAATATGCGAATGTCCGCCCCGGTCAGGACGGCGTGCATCTTGTGCAGGACGAATTCCAGTCTTGGCGCGCATTGGGGCCGAATGTGGAGGATGCCAATTGGGTCTCCTACCGCGATATGATGAGCTACAAGAACGGCTGGGCGAGCGTTTGGCAGCGTTCGGGGAGCGAGGAGAAATGGTTCCTGATCGACCTGGAAGGCGACCGCACCTCCAGCACGGGTTTTGACCAGATGATCGACTGGGACCCGCCCTTCGCGCTCGTTCGCGAGGCGGGGTCACTCTACGTGATCCATGTCGGAGAGTTTGGATATGTCAACGCGGTTGAGGTGCCCGAGTTTTCGGCCTTTCGGAATGCGACCGGCCTGTCTGGCCTGACGGGCAGGCACTTCATCGCCACGTCACCGCAAGGCCACGCATTGCTGGAGATTCGCTTTGACGATTATCGTCCTGAACCGATGATAGCGGGCAGCATCTGGGACCAATCAACGCGTCAGGAAGCCCGTTTCAGCCGCCTCTCACCGCCCAGCGAAGGCTACGTCGCCTTGCAGCGGCAAGACGGCGCGTGGGGGTTCTACCACCTTGCGACCGCGAATTTCGTCTGGATGGGCCGTTTCGAACAGCTGCGCAGCTTCTCCGAAGGCTATGCGGCGGTGAAATCAAACGGCAAATGGGGGTATATCAACCGCCGCGGCGAAGTGGTGGTGCAGCCGGTCTATGACCGCGCATATGACTTCCATGACGGGTTTGCGGTCATCCGGCAGGGCGAATTGCGCGGCTTCATGTCAATCGACCCGGATCGCGGCATCACGGAATTCATCGCTCCGCAATATCAGGACGTCTTTCGCTTTCGCGAAGGGCTGGCACCGGCGAAGGCGGATGGCAAATGGGGCTTTGTCAGCAACGGACAGGCCCCCGCGCCCGAACTGATCCAGTCGGGCGTCCAGAAACTGGTTCCAAACTGATCCATGTCCCGCCGGTATCGCCTGTTCCTGTCCTCCCCCGGTGATGTCGCCACCGAACGCGGGATCGTGGAAGAGGTCGTCCGGCGGATCAATGACCGGCTGGGCGACGACGGGTTCGACCTCTATCGCTGGGAGGCGGAGCATTACACCGCCGCGTCCACCTTTCAGGACCAGATCCCGCATGCCAACGAATCCGATCTGGTCATCTGCATCTTCTGGAAACGGCTGGGCAGCGAGTTGCCAGAGGAATTCGCACGGCCGGACGGGTCGATCCCCACCGGGTCTGAATACGAATTCGAACAGGCAATCCAGCAAGCCACCTCGTCGGACGATCAACTGCCCGACATCTATGTCTATCGCTCCGAAGAAGAGGTCACCTTCTCGCAAAAGACGCTGGAGCTGGAAAAGCTGCAATTCGACAAGCTCGAAACGTTCTGGAAGCGCTGGTTCCGCAATGAGCGCGGGCATTTCACCGCCGCCTTCGACACCTATACAGACGACGCCCAGTTCGAGGCCAAGATAGAGGCCGCGCTGAACGATTGGCTGTCCAAGCGACAGGGAACGGCCGTCTGGACCGAAGGATCGCCCTTCCGGGGTCTGCAACCCTTCGAGGCAAAGCATGCCCCGATCTTCTTTGGCCGCCGCCGCGAAACGGCTCGTGCACGCGCCCGGCTGATGGTGCTGGCACTGGCAGGCCAGCGCTTCTTGCTGATCTCCGGGCCTTCGGGATCTGGCAAATCCTCGCTTGTGCGCGCAGGGCTGATCCCGGCGCTGGCACGCCCCGGCGCGGGCGATGTGCTGCCAGATCAGCGCCTTCACATTGCAACCTCGCCCGCGCTTCTTTGCCCAGATCCGGACCATGCGCCCGACTGGGCCCTGCCGCTTGCACGGGTCGTTTTTTCCCATCCCGATTTGGCCAAGGCGCTCAGCGCGGGCGATTTCGCTTCACCAGAGGCGCTGGCCCCCCTTCTGGCGACGGGCGCGCCCGCTGCGACGCCCCTTGTCGGCGCGCTGAAGAGGATTGGCGACGGTTTGATCCCAGCGCGCCCTGTGGGGCTGGTTCTATTGATCGATCAGCTGGAAGAGGTCTTTGCCTGGCCCGACCCGGACCCGTTCTTCGCCCTGTTAGATGCCTTGGCACGTTCAGCGCCCGGTGCGGCTGGCATTACCGTCATTGCCACCATGCGATCGGAATTCCGGCACCGGCTTCCAGAGATCCCAGCGCTTGCGAAACTTGTGCAGTTCGATGCCGTGCCCGGCCCGGACGATCCCGACCCGGTGCTGGACATCACTCTGCCTGCCCATGCGGATATTCGCGACATGGTCGAAGGGCCAGCCGCCGCTGCGGGGCTGACCTATGAAGGCCCGGTTGGCGACGTGCCAGCGCTTGTTTCCCGCATTGAGGCCGAAGCCACCCCCGCCGCCCTGCCTGCCCTGCAATACCTGCTGACCCAGCTGGAACTGCGCAGCACGGACAGTCTGATGACGCATGCCGATTTTGACGAGCTGGGCGGCGTGGCGGGCGTGATGGCCCATCAGGGCGAAGAGATCATCGCCCGCGAGGGTGCCGATCACCTGCCCGCCATCATTCGTGCGCTGGTAAAAAGCGGCACACCGCCCACGGCGCGGCGGGTTGAGACGCAGGTGCTGACCGCAGACCGCGCGATAGCCCGGACCGTGGCGGCCTTCGTTGACGCGGGCCTGATCGTTTCGGACGGCACGACGCTGCGATTGGCCCATGAAAGCCTGATCACTTCTTGGGATCGCCTGACCCAGATTGTGGAACGCGAACGCCGCCTGTTCGACGCCCGCGACCGTCTGGCCGCACTGACCCCGCGCTTTGTAGCGGGCGAAATCGGCCCGCTCGAAGGGTTTCTTCTTAGCGAAGCGCAGGAACTGTCCGACGCCTGGGGGCCCTCCTTGGTCGCAGAGGCGCATCCGAAGCTGCCGGAATTCATCGCAACCTCGATCAAGGCGGCCCGTAACAAACGCCGACGCAAGGTGGCGGGCTTCGCCTCGCTTGGCTTTGCTGTCGTCGCGGCGGCCATCGGTTTCGGGCTTTATCAGGCGAGCGTGGCGGCCGAACGCGCACGTATCGTCGCCGCCACCGAACGCCAATATGGGATCGCGCAATCGGAAAGCGCCACGCGCGAAGGCAACCGCGCAGAGGCGCTGGATTTTGCGCTCTTCGCGCATGAGCGCGGGCCGAATGCAGATACGGCCTCGCTCATCATCGAGAAATCATTACTCCTGTCCTCGCCCGGTCATTTATGGACCCGCACGGGCGAGTTCGAGGCCGTCACCTGGGACAGCTCTGGCCGTCTGATCGCGGCAACCACGGCGGCAGAGATCGTGACGCTGGGCGAAGATGGTCAATCGACACTGGCCCGCATCCCGCAGCTTGACCCGTCCCTTCATCCCGGCACCCAACCCATCAAAAAGATGGCCGCGCTGCCGGACGGTAGCCTCGTCTTCCTGACACGGGACAGCAAGGCGGCCGTTCTGGACCCAGCGATGCTGACGGGCGATGCGGCGCAGCCTGGCTGGATCAGCCCCGACAATGACGGCACACCGACCGCTCTTGGCGAGCTGCTTTTCGACACCAGTGCCTCTGCCATTGCGCCCCTTGGGGCGGGGCTGGCTGTCGCTATCAGGAACGACCGCACGAACGCGATCAACCTCACCCGCTGCCCCGCGCTGCCACCCGTAGACTGCACGACGATGCGCGCGCCCTTGGGTGGGAACAGAACCCCGATCACCATATCCGGCGAGCTGCTTGTTTCCGCCACACTTCCCGCCATGCGCTACCTCAATATCGCGGGTCAGGCGCTCGCCGTGGAGCCATCGCAGGTTGATATCTTCGTGGAAATTGATGCTGAAGAACCTCTTCCGCGCGCATCAGGCATTGCCGCCAACGACGATCTGGTGACGGTTTTCATGACGCAAGGGCCGCAGGATGCGCTTTCCAGAACGGTGCGGCTGTCTACCGGTGAATACTTGCCTGGCCTCGCCGCTGACCGTGGGTTGTTGGGAACAGACACATTCGTGACGGGTTCGGCGCTTTCTTCGACCCCGCAAAACCGGCTTGTCGTCGGATTGGCGCAGAACCTTCTTGCGCTCAAACGCGTCACGGACCCAGAGCTGTCAGAGGTCATCACCTTCTTTCGCCATCCTGCGGCCACCGTGGCCGACATTTCCTTTCACCCTGACGGGGACCTTTTGGCGCTGCGTCACCACGACCGGTCAGTCTCTGTCTTTTCGCTACGCCGGATGCGCGAGGCCGGGCCGCTGACCCGATTGCCCACGGCGTCTGACGCGATGCCCGCAATCCATGTGCGCCAGAATGGCGAGGTGCTCTACGCTGGCCAGACATTGCCCAATGGCGCCCGCCTTGAAGGGCCGGACAGAGGTCCGCTCGTCTTCATGGCCAGTGGTCCGGGTGGAGAGGTCGCAGGCGTGGACGGCGCCAGTGAGGCGTATCTTTGGTCCCCCCAAGACCCCACAGAACCGCGACAGATCGGAACGGCCGAAAGGCTCGCCTATACTGTTGACGGGCAACTTGTACTTGCCGCGCCCAGTGAACTGCGGGCGGGCGACGCACGCACCCTGCCGGAAACGGGGACTGTGATTGGCGGAGTGGTCGCAGACCCTCTCACACCGGGGCGCGTCTTCTACAGCGACAGCGCTGGTCGTCTGTGGCGGTGGGATATCGGCCCTGACGCGCCCGTCCTGGCGGTTCCCGAGGCGGATAGTGGCGACGACACTGCGGGCCTTTCGCTTGCGGTCGACCCAAGCGGGCGGTGGCTGACCTCAACACGCTCGGACACACAGATCAGGATCTACGACCTGACCGGCGAAATTCGCCCGCCAAGACTGGAACTGGACAGCGCCAACAGCAAGGTCGTCGATTTCAGCCCCGATGGGCGGCATGTTGCGGCGTTGACTGCCGCCGGGCGCGTCCATGTCTGGGCCTTCGATCCGACCAGCGGGACCGCAGAGCGCATCTTTTCGGCAGATCCGATGCCCCTGCCCGTCCCCTATCTTCCTGACAGCACGAGGGCGGCCCAATGGATCGACTGGCAGGACGATAGCCACATCGCCATCGCCACATCGCACGGGGAGGTGCTGTCGATGTCCATTGATGTCGATCTTTGGGAGGCACATGCAAGGCGAATCCTGCCGCGTAGCGTTCCTGTGCAGGCTGCGAATTGATCCTGCCGCGATACGGCCTGATAGCCTGCGCAAGCACAGATCAGACACGAATTTGGCCAAAACCGGTCAAATGATGTCGCCACAGAGCTTGCCCGGCCCGGCCTTGCGACCGCAGACTTGCAGCGAAGTCACATGCCGAATGGCGACCTGCACCCCCGCAGGGGGCAGAACAATTTGGGAGTTTTCGCGATGACCGCAGCGCGCAGCAAAAGAGCCGGACGTGAACAGCGGCTTGCGAAACGGGCCGCGAAACCGGTCTTTGATCCCTGCCCGCCCGGACAGCGCGGCGGCGCTTACAAGCCCCTGACCGAAAGCGAAATCCAAACCATCTTTGACACGGCCCTGCGCCTTCTGGAACAGCTTGGCATGGGCGAAGTTCCTGCCCGGCTGCAGGCGGACCTGCTGGCCGCAGGCGCGACCGAGGACGGTCGGGGCCGACTGCTCTTTCCCTGGGCGATGGTCGAAGCCACGCTGAAAATGGCGGCAAAAACCTTTTTTCTGCACGGCAAGGATGCCAGCCGTTCGATCGAGGTGGGCGGCGACCGTGTCTATTTCGGCACTGGCGGGGCGGCGGTGCAGACCCTTGATATGGAGAGCGGTGTCTACCGGCCCTCCACCCTCGCGGATCTGCATGACTTCACGCGATTGCAGGACACACTCGCCAATGTCAGCTGGTTCACGCGTTGCTGCGTTGCGACGGATGTTCCCGATAACCTCGATCTGGATGTGAACACGGTCTACGCGCTGATCCGCAACACGACAAAACCTGTGGCCACGTCTTTCACGCTTGCCGCGCATGTCGCCCCGATTATCGAGATGCTGGACATCGCAGCCGGTGGCCCCGGCGAATTTGCGAAACGGCCGTTTCTTGCGGCGCATATCAGCCCGGTGATCTCTCCGATGCGGTTCGGCGAAGATGCGGTCGACGTGGTGTACGAATGCGTCCGTCACAACATCCCGATGAGCTGCATCACCGCGGCGCAGGCGGGCGCGACGGCCCCCGCCACGCTGGCCGGGTTTCTTGCGCAATCGCTGGCTGAAACACTGGCAAGCCTCGTGATGGTCAACGCCATCAGCCCGGGCTTTCCGATGATCTTTTCCAACTGGCCCTTTGTCATCGACCTGCGCACGGGTGCCTTTTCCGGCGGCAGCGGCGAGACGGCGGTTCTTAACGCCGCATCAGCGCAGATTTCCAACTGGCTGGGCCTGCCTTCGGGCGTCGCCTGCTCCATGTCGGATGCCAAGGCGATCGACGCGCAATACGGCATGGAAAAGGGCATCACCTCACTGGCGGCGGCGCTTGCGGGCGGCAATATGATCTATGAAAGCTCCGGCATGACAGCCTCGCTTCTGGGCGTCAGCTTCGAGGGCTTCGTGCTGGATGACGAGATGCATTCCAACACATATCGCGCTTTGCGGGGGATCGAGGTGACCGAAGAGAACCTTGGCTTTGATGCCATATGCGACGCGGTGCTGGGCGATGGTCATTTCCTTGGCGGCGCGCACACTTTCGCCGCGATGGAGCGGGACTATTTCTACCCCACGCTGGCGGACCGGAACGAGCCGCGCACATGGGCACAGTCCGGTGCGCGGGATGCCTGGGACCTCGCGCGCGACCTTGCAAAGCAGATCCTTGACAGCCATCACCCCACCTACCTGACAGAGGCTCAGGACAAAGCCATTCGCGAGAAGCTCAACATCCTTCTGTGAAAACTGCGAAATTGACCCACCGGGCGCATGTCAGGTGACACTGGTGGGTCAGGGCAACGGGCTGCGGGCGTGCGCCTAAACTTTGGGCGCCTGTAAAAATTCGCCTGCGAATGAGGCGATCCACGTTGCAGCCAGTGCCGGATCGCAGCAATGTGGCGGCCATGACACAAGCGCCTCCTCTCATGGTCTTTACCGATCTCGACGGTACTTTGCTTGATCATGACAGTTATCGCTGGGATGCCGCGACACACGCGCTGGATGCGTTGCGCGCGGTCGGCGCCGCCGTTGTTCTGGCCAGCAGCAAGACCGCGGCAGAGATCATACCCCTTCGCGAAGAGCTGGGCTTTTCCCACTGGCCTGCAATCGTGGAAAACGGGGCCGGCCTGCTGGCGGCTAGCGAAACCCATGTTGGCCCTACTGCGGATTATGAGCGACTGCGGACGCTCTTGAACAAGGTGCCAATGGGGGTCCGAACGGGCTTTCGCGGTTTTGGTGATATGACAGTGGCGGAGGTGGCACAGATCACCGGCCTTGCCACCGATGCCGCCACCCTGGCCAAACAGCGCGCCTTTTCAGAGCCGGGGCTTTGGGCAGGCAGTGACGAAGGTCGCCGGCATTTCATCGCCACGCTTGCAGAGATGGGCGTGTCGGCGCGCGAAGGCGGCCGGTTCCTGACGCTTTCTTTCGGTCAGACAAAAGCCGACCAGATGGCGACAATCATCGATGAATTCCGGCCGGGGCAGACAATGGCCCTTGGCGATGCCCCGAATGACGTGGAAATGCTGCAAACCGCAGGGCTCGGCGTCATCGTGGCCAATCCTCACCGCCCGCCGCTGCCGCCGTTGCCCGGCGAAGGGACCGGGCGCATCATCCGAACCGACCGACCCGGCCCGATTGGCTGGAACTCTGCGGTGCTCAGCGTCGTTGAACGGCTGGGAAAAGACAGGAAAGACAATATTCATGGCTGATTTTCACCAGAACGGCAACGTCGCGACGATGCACAACCTGCGCACGCGCTCCAGCGAGGACCTGACCTACCAGCTGGAAACCTTCGCCCAGACCCGCAAGATCACCCTGATCCTGCCCAGCCTCTATTCCGAACTGGAAGGCGAGGCCCTGCCCCATATCCTGTCAGAGCTTTCGAAAGCCAAATACCTGCACAGGATCATCATCGGGCTCGACCGCGCGGATGAGGCGCAATATCGCGAGGCCAAGCAGTTCTTCGGCTGTCTGCCGCAAAACCACATCGTGATCTGGAACGACAGCCCGCGGATGCTGGAGCTGGGCGCGCGTCTGGAAACGATGGGTCTGGCCCCGGCAGAGCAAGGCAAGGGCAAGAATGTCTGGTCCTGTCTGGGCTATCTTCTGGCCTGCGCCGACAGCGACGTGATGGCCATTCACGACTGCGATATTCTGACCTATGACAGCGACATGCTGGCACGGCTGGTCTTTCCTGTGGTGAACCCGAACTTCTCTTATCAGGTGTCCAAGGGCTATTATCCGCGCATCGGTGGCGGCAAGCTGAACGGGCGGGTCACGCGGCTTCTGGTCAGCCCGCTGTTGATTGCGCTCAAGCGCGTCGTGGGCGACCGCGATTACCTCGATTACCTGCGCAGCTTTCGCTACCCGCTATCGGGTGAATTTGCCATGCGCACGGCGATCCTGCCGGATCTGCGTATCCCGTCGGACTGGGGGCTGGAAATTGGCGTTCTGTCAGAGGCATGGCGCAACCTTGGCCCGAAATCCGTCTGCCAGGTCGAGATTTCGGATGCCTATGACCACAAGCACCAGTCGCTGAGCGAAGAGGACGCCGCCGCCGGGCTGAACCGCATGTCGACGGATATCTGCAAGGCGATCTTCCGCAAGCTTGCCGCCGACGGGACGATCTTCACGTCCAATATCTTCCGCACGCTGAAGGCCACCTATTACCGTACGGCTCTTGACCTGCTGGAGGCCTATTACAACGACGCGAAGATGAACGGCCTGTCCATCGACCGCCACAGTGAGGAACGCTCGATCGAGCTTTTCGCCGAGAACATCATGCGCGCGGGTGCCTCGTTCATCGAAAACCCCTATGAGACGCCGTTCATCCCGTCATGGAACCGCGTGCATTCGGCGGACCCGGACTTCTTGAAGGACATGCGAACCGCTGTCGCCGCCGATGACGCCGAATTCACCTAGTTGCTGATCCAGCGGCACTGATAGGGCGCAAGGGTGATTTCCTCGGTGTTGGAATCGAACGCATCGCCGCTGAGCAGATCTGTCCAATGGGTGTCGTCGATCATGTTGATATCGGCGGTGGAAATCGATACCTCCTCGTCGCTGATATTGTGCAGCGCGAAGATGGACTGATGGCGCTTAAGGCTCTGCCGCCACAGCCCGAAAACCCGGTCGTCACCGACATTCAGCGTGAACTGTGTCGCATTGGGGTGGAACGCCACTTGCTTCTTCCGTATGTCCAAGCGCCGGGAAAACGCCGCCATGACCTTTGACTGGTTCGATTGCGGATCTTCCAGCAGGCCGCGCAGGGTCGGGTAATCCCAGTTATGCCGGTTGATTGCGCGGTTCATGCCGCGCTTTTCGACCTGCGCGTGATCATTGGGCGTGGCCAGCATGGAGTGGATGTAGAAGGCGGGGATACCCTCCAGCGACATCACGATGGTCTGGGAACACAGGAACCGTTCAAGGTGATAGGCGTCCTCCCCCTTGAACGTGCGGCTCATCGCGTCCCAGAAGGTGGTGTTCAACTCGTAGGGGGACTGCCCCCCGTCCGGCAGCGTGCGCATCGACACGAGCCCGCCCAGATCCTTCACCGTGTCGATCACCCGGCCGATTTCCTCGGGCGGCAGCACACCCTCGGCCGGACGCATACCGATGCCATCGTGGCTTGCGGTGAAGTTGAGGTAAGTGCAGCCCAGCGGCGCGGGCGGCATTCCGCGCTGCCAGCGCCTGAGATGCTTCGACGATCCCGACATCATCGCGTGCAGGATCAGCGGCGGCAGTGGGAAATTGTAGATCGCATGCGCCTCGTCATGGTTGCCGAAATAGCTGAGGTTTTCGGCCTTGGGCACGTTGGTTTCGGTCAGCAGGACGACCGGCTCTGTCGCGTAATCGCACAGCGTGCGCAGCAGTTTGATCACCGCATGGGTCTGGGGCAGGTGGATCGACTTGGTCCCCGCCTCTTTCCAAAGGAACGCCACCGCGTCCAGCCGGATGATCCCGACACCATTGTCGATATGCAGGCGTATAATCCGCAGGAATTCCAGCAGCACTTCGGGGTTGCGGAAATCCACGTCAATCTGGTCATGGCTGAACGTGCACCACACGTGGCGCGGCCCGTTCACCGTCTCGACCTCCTGCAAAAGCGGGGTAGTCCGGGGGCGCACCACCTCTGACAGGTCATCCTCGGGCGAGGCTTCGAAGAAGAACCTGTCATAAGGCGCCTGGCCCTGACGATAGGCGTTGAACCAGTTGCTTTGGCTGGAGACATGGTTCAGCACCAGGTCCGACATCAGCTTGAAGCTACCGGCGATCCGGTTGATATCCGACCATTCGCCAAGCTGCGGATTGACCGATCGGAAATCCGACACTGCGAACCCATCATCCGACGTGAAGGGAAAGAACGGCAGGATGTGGACGCTGTTCACGGTCCCTTTGAGATAGCGCAGCAGGAAGTCGTACAGCAGATCAAGCGGCTTGTGCGCCCCGTCAATCAGCGAGTTCCCATACGTGATAAGAAGCGCGTCTTTTTCAGACCAGCGCGTGTTGCTGGGATGCTGTCCCCGTTTGCGCCGGGCTTTCCCTTCGGGCCAGAACGCCTCGACGATCTGACTCGACAGGATATCGGCATCGAGGTCCGGATAGATTTTCCGCACATGCGTCAGCAGCGTGCGGTTGAAGGAGGATGTTAGCTCGGTCATGGTCTGCTGGGCCCCGGAATGGTCTCGAACCTGAAAACTGCCGGAATTTTGACCATCTCACAACCACGACCCCTGAAAATAGTCGCGGATCGGGCCGCGTTGAGACCGCAATCGCCCTCGGAATGGGCAGATGCGCCCGTGGCGGTTGGCGCGTTTCCCGCATGCCCCGGCACCGGGTTGTGTCAGACGCAGGCCTGTCCAGCCTCTCCCCCGATCCGGAGGGAGCTTTCGCCGGACGCCAAGGCACAATCCTTGGGCAGGCTTAGGAAAATGATCGTTCGGTTCTTGATCCCGTTGCCTCGCAACGTGTCCGCAATCGCTGTCGGCCCGCAGCGCAAGGCACGCTGGCCCGGCATCTGCGCATCTGCGACGATCTCCACCTGAATGTGATCGCGCCACGCATGATCCGAAAGGGTGGCCTCGATCCGTCCAGCCTCTGCCACGCCCATGTAGATGGCGACCTTGCACCCCGGGCGCAAAGCCGGGAGCCAGTCAGCATCCGCCCCGGCAACCTCTGTTCGGCCGGTCGTCAGGACCAGCGTGTCGATGGTCCCGCGCTCTGTCAGAAAGCCACCGGTTGCTGCGGCAGCCGCGCTGGCTGCGGTCACGCCCGGCACGATTTCATAGTCGATGCCTGCCATGCGGAGCGCGTCTGCTTCCTCGGCGCCGCGCGCGAATACGCCGGGATCGCCGCATTTCAGCCGGACAACGCGCTTGCCCTGCTGCGCCGCCACGACCAGCGCCTCACTGATGCGAGCTTGTGACCAGGAATGGCGGCCCGGCGCTTTACCGACATAGACAAGCTCTGCCTCGGGTCGCGTCAGGTCCAGCAGCTCCGGATCAACCAGACGGTCAAAGAAGACGATATCCGCAGCCTCAAGCCGCCGGACACCACGCAAGGTGATCAGATCCTTTGCCCCCGGTCCCGCCCCGACAAGCGCAACGGCATGATTGCCGCCGCGGTGGTCTGCCGCCCGACCCGTCGCCAAGCGGTCGCCTTGCAGATCGTTGGTGCCCCCCAGAAAGGCCGAGCGCCACAGCCCGCCCAAGCCCTGCGGTGCTGAACCGGACCGGGGCTGCGCTGCACCGCGAAACGAGGCGAGGGCACCAGCCCGCGCACCCACGCCCGGTATCGACGGCCCCAACGCCTCTGTCCGGGCGCACTCACCGCCTGGTGCGAATGCCCGCGTCACAGCGCGCGCCAACATGTTGGGGATCTGAAACAGGGTCATTCGGCTGCCACCTTCATCTGTGCTGCTGCGATAAGCCCCGCCAATTCGGACCGGCAAGAGCCGCAATTCGTACCCGCGCAGGTTTGTTCGCCCAGCGCCGCAACCGTTGTCGCCCCCGAGGCGATGGCGCTGCGCAGCGTGTTCACACCCACATCGTGACAGGCGCAGACGATGGCGCCGGGATCGGGTTGAGACTGGCCCGCCCGCCCGGACAGTGCCAGCAACACCTCGGCCTCGGTGCCGATCTGGGACACGGCATGCCTGCGCGAAAGCGCCACCGGTTCAGGCCCCGCAAACAAGAGCGCGACAAGCCTGCCTTCGCGGCGGATCGCCACGCGGGTCAGATGTCTGCGCGGATCATGCATGGAAGCGACCTCGCCATCGGCAATGCCGGTCAGTTGCCGGATCATGGCTTCCCAATCGTCCGGGGCGGTCTCGCCCGCAAGCTCTGCCTGCCAGCCCGTCGGCGTCTTGGCGATGGCGGCATAACCCGTCTGCGGCGTCAAAGGCTCGGCACTGGCTAGAAATCCGTACCAGGCTGCGTCATATCGTTCGACCCTGACAGGCGCGTGCTTGAAGGATGGCTGCCCGGAAACCGGGTCCACGTCAGCGCGGGTCGCGACGTTCACCCTGCCTGCCGATGTCAGCTGCCCGGTCCAGTGCATAGGTGCGAAAGGTGCGCCTTTTGGCGCGGTCGCGCTGATCCAGACGCGCAGGATCGCGTCGCCACCCGACGCCCCGCGCACCCTTGCCAGATCGGCCGGGCGAAGGCCGCACGCTTCGGCATCGGCCGGGTTGATCTCTAGATAGGGTTCAGCCAGATGCGCGCTAAGCCGGGCGGATTTACCGGTGCGTGTCATCGTGTGCCATTGGTCACGATTTCGCCCGTTATTGAGCATCAGCCCGGTCGGCACCGCAGCAGTTGCGGCCGGGGTCGCAATCATCCTTGCGCGCCCATCGGGATGAAAGAACGCCCCGTCGCCGAAGAACCGCGTGTCATCCTGCGGCCACTGGCGCGGCGCCATGGTTGCATAGTCAATCGCAGCCCATGCGGAAAGGTCCAGATCCTTGCCAAAGCCCTTCGCCGCTTTGGAAAGGGCCACGTATTCCGCAAAGATTTCGGACGGATCGGCATAGTTGAACGCCTCGCCCCACCCCATTGCCGAGGCCACATCGCAGATGATCCGCCAATCGGGGCGGGCCTGCCCCGGCGCGGGCAGAAACGCCCGCTGGCGCGAGATGCGCCGTTCGGAATTTGTGACGGTGCCGTCCTTTTCGCCCCATCCGGTTGCAGGCAGCATGACGTCTGCCAGATCGCCCGTATCCGTCCCCGCCATGATATCGCTGACCGCCACGAACGGGACGTTTTCGATGGCTCTCGCCACATGATCTGCATTCGGCATACTGACGGCGGGGTTGGTCGAGATCACCCATAGCGCCTTGATCCGCCCGTCCGCACAGGCATCGAACAGATCAACCGCCTTCAACCCCGGCCTGGTGCAGATCGTGGGGCTTTGCCAGAAAGCCTGCACCGCTGCGCGATGATCTTCGTTCTCGATGTCCAGGTGGTTCGCCAGCATATTTGCCAGCCCACCGACCTCTCTACCGCCCATCGCATTGGGCTGGCCGGTCACGGAAAACGGGCCCATGCCCGGCTTGCCGATGCGACCCGTCGCCAGATGACAATTGAGGATCGCGTTCACCTTATCGGTGCCGATGGAGGATTGGTTCACGCCTTGCGAATAGACCGTGACAACCTTCTCTGTTCCGGCCCAAAGGCTGTAGAATTCTTCAAGCTGCTGCGTGTCCAGCCCCGTCACCGACAGATCAGTTCGGCGCGCTTCTGTCACGGCATCAAGGCACCCGTTCACATGGTCCTGGACAAATCCCAGATCAATCGCGTCCGTCGCCGCCAAATGCGCAAGAAGGCCGTTGAACAGGGCCACATCCCCATCCGGAGCGACGCCCAGATGCAGATCGGCCAGATCGCTGGTGGCAGTGCGGCGCGGGTCGATATTGACCACCCGCATCTCTGGCCGGGCTTGCTTGGCAGCGACGATGCGCTGGTACAGAACCGGGTGGCACCACGCCAGATTGGACCCGACCAGCACGATCAGATCGGCCTCTTCCAGATCCTCGTATGTGCCGGGGACGGTGTCGGTGCCAAAGGCGCGCTTGTGGCCGGCAACCGAGGAGGCCATGCATAGCCGCGAGTTGGTGTCGATATTCGCCGCGCCGATGAAACCCTTCATCAGCTTGTTGGCGACATAGTAATCTTCGGTCAGGGATTGGCCGGAGACATAAAGCGCCACCGAATCCGGGCCGTGGTCCCGAATGGCCGCGCGGAACGCATCAGCCACGCGGTTGATGGCCGTATCCCAATCGGCAGGTTTGCCGTCGACCCGAGGTGCCAGTAAGCGACCCTCCAGATCAAGGGTATCGCCCAGCGCCGCCCCTTTGGAACACAGACGCCCCAGATTGGCGGGATGCGCGGGGTCGCCCTTGATGGTGCCATCCGCGGCCGCCAGAACGCCGCAACCAACGCCGCAATAGGGGCAGGTTGTGCGCGTCAGCGTCATGCGACGGCCCGGGCGCGCAGGAATGTGCCGTCCAACAGGATGCGACCGTCCTGAACCCGCGCCGGATAGGTTGAAACCTGCCCCTCATCCACACCCATGACGCTGCCTGTCTCAAGCGAGATGGCCCAATTGTGCAAGGGGCATGTCACCGCCTTGCCATGCACGATGCCCTCGGACAGTGGCCCCTTCTTGTGCGGGCAGGCGTTATCAAGGGCAAAGACCTCGTCCTCGGCGGTGCGGAACACGGCGACACAGCCATGCGCCGTCTTGACCACGCGGGCACCGCGCCGCGGCACATCGTTCAACTCGGCAATATCGATCCAGTCGGTCATTCCGCAGCCTCCAGGGTAAGATTTGCAAGCGGTTGATAGGACTCCGCACGTTCCTTGACATGTTCGGCCCAGGGATCTGTCCGATAGATGGATTGCGACAGCTCGAACCGTTCGACCAAAGCCTTGCGGCTTTCGAGATCATCGACGACGCGCTCTTTCACCCAATCGAGCCCGACCTTCGCGATCCACTTGTAGGGACGGTCAAGGTATTTGCCGTTCTCGCGGTAGAGCTGCATGAAGGCGGTCGCCAGTTCGATGGCATCCTCTTCGGTCGCCGCGTCGGCAAGACGCTCTGTCTCTTTCACATCCATACCGGCCGCGCCGCCCACGCCGATCTGATAGCCGCTGTCCACACAGACGACACCGATATCCTTGCAGGTCGCCTCGGCACAGTTGCGCGGACATCCCGACACGGCCAGCTTTACCTTGTGCGGCGTCCACGATCCCCACAGCTTTTTCTCAAGCTTGATGCCAAGGCCGGTGCTGTCCTGCGTGCCAAAGCGGCAATGATCCGTGCCAACGCATGTCTTTACCGTGCGCAGACCCTTGGAATAGGCATGGCCCGACACAAGCCCGGCCTTGTTCAGATCCGCCCAGATCGCAGGAAGATCCTCGCCCTTCACGCCCAGAAGGTCGATCCGCTGGCCCCCCGTCACGTGGACGGTCGGCACGTTGTATTTCTCGGCCGCGTCGGCAATGGCGCGCAGTTCGGCCGGGTTGGTCATCCCTCCCCACATGCGCGGCACAACGCTGAACGTGCCATCCTTCTGGATGTTGGCGTGCTTGCGCTCGTTGATGAACCGGCTTTGCGGGTCGTCCTTGTAGTCCAGCGGCCAGTCGGCCAGCAGATAATAGTTCAGCGCCGGACGGCAGATGTGACAGCCGCAAGAGGTTTTCCAGCCGCATTCCTGCCAGACGGCGGGCATGGATTTCAGCTCTTGCGACTTGATCATCCGCCGCACGTCTTCATGCGTCATGTCGGTGCAGCCGCAGATGCTTTGCGCGGCGGGCATCTTGAAATCATCGCCCAGCGTGACAGACAGAACCTGCTCGACAAGCCCGGTGCATGTCCCGCAAGACCCCGAGGCCTTGGTGATGGCACGAACCGCGCCAAGGTCGGTCGCCCCGCCCGCAATCGCGTCTTCGATCTGACCTTTGCAAACGCCGTTGCAGCCGCAAATTTCCGCGTCACGCGGCAATGCTGCAACGGCTGAGAGAGGGTCCACGGGGGAGCCTCCCTGATAGGCGGGCCCGAAGATCAGTGTCTCTCGCATGTCCGAGATGTCTTCACCGTCGCGGATCAGACCGAAGAACCAATTGCTGTCCGACGTATCGCCATAGAAGACGGCGCCTTTCAGCTGATCGTCTTCGATAACGAGACGCTTGTAGACCCCGCGCGACGGATCGCGGAACACGATGTCTTCGCGCCCTTCGCCATCGGCGAAATCACCGGCACTGAAAAGATCGCAGCCGGTGACTTTCAACTTGGTCGACAGCTCTTTCGGGGTAAACGCGGCAGGCTGGTCCAGCAGTGTCGCCGCCACGACCTTGGCCTGATCGTAAAGCGGGGCGACAAGGCCAAAGAGCTGCCCGTCGAATTCCACGCATTCCCCGACCGCCAGAATATCCGGGTCAGAGGTCACCATCTGCGCATCGACGCTGATGCCGCGGCCAACGTCCAGACCTGCATCAGTCGCCGCGCGTGTCTCGGGGCGGATGCCTACGGCCATCACCACCAAATCGGCGTCATAGACGGTGCCGTCTTCCAGCAGGACGGCCTCGGCGCGGTCCTCGCCAAGGATCGCCTTGGTCGCGCCCTGGCAATGCACCTTGATGCCGCGCTTTTCGAGATCCTTTTGCAGCAGATAGCCCGCCGCCGGATCAAGCTGCCGCTCCAACAGGTGTCCCATAAGGTGAATGACCGTCACCGACATGCCGCGCAGCGCCAGCCCGGCTGCCGCTTCCAGACCCAACAGCCCGCCACCGATCACCACGGCGGATTTGCCCGGTGCATCTGCGGCATTGATCATCGCGTTGGTATCGTCCAGATCGCGGTAGGCAATCACACCGGGCTTGTCATGACCGGGCACCGGAATGATGAACGGCGCAGACCCCGTGGCGATCAGCAGCTTGTCGTAAGGGACTTCGCCCTTCGTGCCAATGACGACCTTGCGGTCCCGGTCGATCCCGGTCACCGGCTCTCCGAAACGGCAAGTCACGTTGTTCTGCGCATACCAGTCGTCGTCATGGGTGACGATTTCGGCATAGCTCTTCTCGCCCGACAGGACGGGGGACAGCATGATGCGGTTGTAGTTTCCGCGCGGCTCTGCGTTGAACAGGGTCACGTCATACGCTTCGGGGTCGGCGTCGATCAGACGTTCCAGCGCGCGGCCAGAGGCCATGCCAGCGCCAATGATAACCAGTTTTTTCATGTTACGGCTCCTTAGCGGTACCAGGCAACGATGTGCGAAAGCGCACCGCCAACGTGAATGGGAAGGGCAACGATGGAGGCATAGCCCGCAGGCAGCCCCGCACCGTCGCTTTCAACAACGGGCTGACCGCTGCCCAGAACGCGACCGATACGGCCCTGCCACGCGGTCGCACGGCGGGGGTTTTCGTCGTCCCACAGCTTGCCCTCGCGTTCGCAAATTCCGTCGATCAGCACCGCTTCGTTGGAGTGACCCATCGTCGCGGCGCGGGCGTCCCAAATCTCGAAACGACGGGCGATGGGAGTCCCAAGCGCGGACAGAAGCGTCAGGATGAAGACGTCGCCGCCCGGCACGGGGACCGGCAGGCCAAGCCCTGTTGTCAGACCTGCCTTCCCGGCGCTTTCGGCACGGATGAATTTATATCCCGACCCCAGATCGCGCATCAGCATCGGGGTGCTGGCGGCCCAGACGCCCCCGGGCAGGCCTTGCCCACGTGGGAACTGTGTGTGCTGCGAAACCCATTCGAACTGCTTGGCGGCGCCGTAATAGCCATCGTCGAGCTTCAGAACGCCGTCGGCTTCGGTCCAGACCTCGATCGCGCCGATGCGTTCGTCATCATCCCCGCACAGGACGGTCAGAACCGCCTTCAGCTCGTCACCTGCAAAGACGGGGATCGCAACGCCGCTGGTCAGCCCGGCCTCTTTGGCGGCCTCGGCACGTTTGAAGTAGGAATTTTCAAACCCCTTCAGCACCACAGGGCGCGCATCGGCCCAGGCCTTGCCGGGCAAACCTTCGCCTTTGGCGAAGCTCTCTTTGCCCGAAGCCGCCTTGAAAGCGTCAAGGTCACCATAGTTGCCGCTTGCCAGAACAAGCTTGCCGTCTTGCGGAACCCAAACCTCGGTTACCTGAATGAAAGTGCGTGCAGCGGCGTCGAGGACAGTGTCCATCATGCGGCCTCCTGATTGGCTGGTTTCGCGGATTTGGCAGCATCTTTCTTGCTGGTGGCCCCATGCTCATACTCTTCGAGAAAGCTGAGAACCTGCTCGCGGTAGAGGTAGTAATCGGGGTGTTCCAACAGCGCTTTGCGGCTGCGCGGGCGCGGCAGATCCACATCCACGATCCGCCCGATTGTTGCCTGCGGCCCGTTGGTCATCATCACCACGCGGTCGGCCAGAAGGATCGCTTCGTCAACATCATGGGTGACGCAAACGGCGGTGACCTTCGTGCGGCTCCAGACCTCCATCAGCACCTCTTGCAACTCCCACCGGGTGAGGCTGTCAAGCATGCCGAAAGGTTCGTCCAGCAGCAGCAATTTCGGCGACAGGGCAAAGGCCCGTGCAATGCCAACACGCTGCTTCATGCCGTTGGACATGGAGGCCGCGCCCTTGTCCATCGCGTCCGCCAGACCAACGCGCTCAAGGTAGTATTCCACCACGTCCTGACGTTCAGCCTGCGAGGCACGGGGGTAGACCTTGTCCACACCGATCGCCACGTTCTCCTTGGCGGTCAGCCACGGGAACAGGTTGGGCGACTGAAAAACCACCGCGCGTTCCGGATCGGCGCCTTCGACGTGCCGACCGTCAAGTTTGATCGCGCCTTTCGAGATTTCGTTCAGGCCAGCAGCCATCGTCAGAACCGTGGATTTACCGCAGCCCGAATGGCCGATCAGACTGATGAATTCGCCCTTGTTGACCTTCAGATTGAAATCCTCGACCACGGTCAGCGGGCCTTTTGGCGTGGGATAGACTTTGTGCAACTGGCTGAAATCCAGAAACCGCTCTTCGATCATCCCGGCCTGAGCATCGACAACAGCCGACGGCACGCCGTGAATGGGTGTCACATCCGGCAGCGAGCGGCTGTCTTCGACCTTGGCCTCGATCCCGACATCCATCAGATATTTGGTGACCTCGGCGCGCAGCTTTTTGAAGCCTTCGTCGTGGTTCATCTCCATCCGGTCACGCGGGCGCGGCAGTGTTACGTCGAACGCCGCACCCAGGGTGCCATCGGGGTTAAGCGGGATGATCCGGTCAGCAAGGATGATCGCCTCATCCACATCATTGGTGATAAGAATGCAGGTCTTTTTGTCCTGCTCCCAGATATCCAGGATCTCATCGGCAAGATTTGCCCGCGTCAGCGCATCCAGCGCGGACAGGGGTTCGTCCAGCAGCAGAACTTCGGGATTCATTGCCAGCGCCCGCGCCACCGAAACCCGCTGGCGCATCCCGCCAGACAGTTCCGCCGGCCGGCGCCCGGTCGCGTGGCCCAGACCAACCATATTCACGTAGTGATCGATCTTGGCCTGTCGGTCCGCCTTGGCAAGCTTTGGGAAAACCGCGTCGACTGCCAGCCCGACATTGCCCCCCACCGTAAGCCACGGCATCAGCGAATAGCTTTGGAAGACCAGACCACGCTCCGGGCCCGGTCCGGTGATCGGCTTGCCCTTGAACTCCACGCTGCCCCGGTCGGGCGACTCGAGCCCGGCCATCAGGTTCATCAGGGTGGATTTCCCGGTGCCGGAAAACCCGAGGATCGCGACGAACTCGCCTTCTTTGACATCGAGATTGATGTTTCTCAGGACTTCGGTGCGGTGCGTGCCCTGACCAAAACCCTTCTGGACGTTCTTGAAATTGATGATCCCCATGTCGATCACCGCGTGCCCGAATAGGTGAACATGGATTGCAGCGCGTACATCACCCGGTCGAGCAGGAAGCCGATGATCCCGATGGTCAGAACCGCCACCATGATCTTGGCAAGGCTTTGCGAGCTGCCGTTCTGGAACTCATCCCAGACGAATTTGCCCAAGCCGGGGTTCTGCGCCAGCATTTCCGCAGCGATCAGCACCATCCAGCCCACACCCAGCGACAGGCGAAGCCCGGTAAAGATCAAGGGCAGCGCGGAGGGCAGGACCAGCTTGGTGATCTTGGTCCAGGTGTTCATCTTGAGAACCTTGGAAACGCTGACCAGATCCTTGTCGATACTGGCCACACCAAGCGCGGTGTTGATCAGCGTCGGCCACAAGGAACACAGCGTCACCGTGATGGCCGAAACCAGAAAGGATTTGGAGAACATCCCGTCATTGGTCGCATAGACGGCAGAGACGATCATCGTGACGATCGGCAGCCATGCCAGCGGCGAGACAGGCTTGAAAATCTGGATCATCGGGTTGATCGCGGCATTGGCCGTCGGGGACAGCCCCGCCATGATCCCCAGCGGAATCGCAACAACAGACGCGATCAGAAAGCCGAAGAAGACCGTTTTGATAGAGGTCCAGATCTGCTGGTAATAGGTCGGCTGGCCGGTAAAGGTGCGGATCTTGACGTCTTCGGCGCGGCCATCTGCAACCAGCTTGGCATTGCGCTCTTCCTGACGTTCGTAAAAGGCCGCTTCCTTTTCCCGGGTGCGGACCGCATCGGCATTGAGGTTGACCGCTTGCTCCCAAACCTGTGCCGGGCCGGGAATGGCGCCCAGCGACGTCTGCACCGTGGGGGCCAGCGTGGCCCAGCCCACCAGAAACACAAGGATCGCCAAGACCGGTACGCCCAAAAGGCGCCAAATTTCCGAGAATTGCGCGCGCGGGTTGTCGCCCGCAGCTGCTTTCAGGATCGGCGTGACCCAGGCTAGGCCCAGAACCTGGAACCAGGCATCAGCCTTGTTGATCCGTGTGAACAAGCGGGCACGGCGTGCTTCGCTATCCAGACTGGAGGGATCGATTGCGGTCATGTCACTGTCCTGTTTTCAAATGTTTGCGGGCGACCCGCCCTGACCGCTCGGATCAGGGCGGGAAACTGGCTTAGCCTTGCACTTCGTTGCCAACGACGATCTGCTCGCCTTTCAGGCCGATCGGCAGGCTTTCGAGATAGGCGTTGGGCGCGCGGCCGTCATAGGCGATGCCGTCGATGACATCCTCTGCCGGGGTGGGTGCTTTGAACCCGTCGCTGTCCCATGGGAAATCCGCCTCGTTGGCCAGACCTTCATCGACCAGCATCCGCGCGGCGCTGAGATAGATTGCGGGCTTGTAGACGTTCTTGGCCGTCTCGACGTACCACTCGTCGGATTTCGCCTCGGGGATCTGGCCCCAGCGGCGCATCTGCGTCAGGTACCAGATCGCGTCCGAGTAGAAGGGATAGGTCGCGTTGTAGCGGAAGAACACGTTGAAATCGGGAACTTCACGCTTGTCGCCCTTTTCGTATTCGAACGTGCCGGTCATCGAGTTGGCGATCACTTCGGCATCCGCGCCCACATATTCGGACCGCGCCAGGATCTCGACCGCTTCTTCGCGGTTGGCGTTGTCATTCTCGTCCAGCCAGATGGCCGCGCGGATCAGCGCCTTGGTGATGGCGAGCGTGGTGTTGGGGTTCTCTTCGGCAAATCCGGCGCTGAGGCCAAACACTTTTTCCGGGTTGTTTTTCCACAGCTCATAGTCGGTGATGACCGGAACGCCGATCCCCTTGAACACCGCCTGCTGGTTCCAGGGCTCGCCCACGCAATAGCCATAGATCGTGCCCGCTTCCATCGTCGAGGGCATCTGCGGCGGCGGTGTCACGGACAAAAGAACATCCGCACCGATCTGGCCGGAAATGTCGTCTGTCGAATAGAAACCGGGCTGCAAACCGCCTGCGGCCAGCCAGTAACGCAGTTCGTAATTATGGGTGGAGACCGGGAAAACCATGCCCATGTTGAACGGCTTGCCTTCGTCGCGATAGCTCTCGACCACTGGCTTGAGTGCGGAGGCAGAGATCGGGTGCTGCGGACGGCCGTCATCCATCACGGGGATATTCGGCTTCATCTGTTCCCAGATTTCGTTCGACACGGTGATGCCGTTGCCGTTCAGGTCCATGGAAAACGGGGTGATGATATGCGCCTCTGTGCCATAGCCGATGGTGGCGGCCAGTGGCTGACCTGCCAGCATGTGCGCCCCGTCAAGCTGACCGTCGATCACACCGTCCAGAAGAACCTTCCAGTTCGCTTGCGCTTCCAGCGTGACGAACAGGCCCTCGTCCTCGAAGTAGCCGTTTTCATAGGCAACGGCGAGTGGCGCCATATCCGTCAGCTTGATGAACCCGAAGGTCAGCTCGTCCTTTTCAAGGTCAAGCAGCTCTGCCATGGCAGGCGTGGTGGCAAGCATTGTCAGACCTACGGCCCATGTCGTGAGTGTTTTCATTCCCTGTACCCTCTTTTTACTGATGTTCGCGGCCATAAAAAAAACCGCCCGATCCGACCGCGCGGGAGGAGGGCGCGGTGTGAATCGAGCGGCTTTGCTCTTGGTATTCCCTGCCGCCCACATTGGCGGCTATCGGGCTGCGATGCCCGTATACCTAACGGTAATATACTGCGGTGCCTGACGTCCAAGGAATCGCGCTGCAATTGCACGGTAAATCGCTGCGATGCAGAAATCGCCTAAGTTATAGGCGCTTTGCTGGGGGCCGCGCCGAAAATCGCGCCGTCGAAAAATGCGTCCGGGCCTAGAATCATGTGCCCCCGGGTCGAGGCGACGGCCGTCCGATGCACCATCGCACCTTCCAGTTTCTCCGATGCTCCGGGCAGATCGACACTCATCGGCCCAAGTGCCCGCCGGTAAAGATCGCTGCGGAAACTGTCTTTGGCGGTCTGCTGGGCCGGTCCGGGGTCCAATCCATGCAGCTGCGCCAATTGCTCGCCGATCCACGCCGCTTGGCTGCGCCATGGAAAATTGGCCGCCTGCCGGTGGAACATCAGGAAATTCTCACTGTCGACGGCTGGCGTGCCCAACCGGGTCACAATGCGCCCGGTGATTGCAGGTTCCAGCGTTTGCTCGGCCACGTCCAGATGCCGGCTTCGGGTCAGAATCTCGATGGCCAGCGGCTTGTTGTCGGGGACGTCAAGCCAGCGCGCGGCATTGTAGACGGCGCGCATCAGCGCCTCGCAGGTCCGTGGGTTGGTCTGAGTGAATTCGTGACGGACCCCCAGCACCTTTTCAGGTGAGAACTGCCAGATCGCAGAGCTTGGCAGCAACAGCGTCGCATCTGCCCTCTGCACCGCGATGGACCCCCAGGGCTCTCCCACGCAGAAGACATCCAGCGCGCCTTCGGCCAATGCTTCGGCCATACGGGGCGGCGGAATGGTAACGATTTCCAGACGACCATCCGAACACGCCGGATGCGATTGCAGCCAATAGTTCAACAGCAGGCGGTGCATGGAGAACGGAAATGGCACCCCGATGCGGAGTGGCGTTGGGGAGGCCGCAAGCAATGCATTTGCCGTGCCGACCGGATCGCCGAACCCGCCGGCCCAGCCGACCTCCCGCATACGGTCCGCCAGCGCATTGGATGCACCGATCACGGTGCCATTGACCGACATCACCATCAGTGCGTCGATCTTTGCCGACAGACCGCCAAGGCCAAGCGACATGACCACGGGCATGGGCGAGAGCATATGCGCCGCGTCCAGATGGCCAAGCGCAAGCATGTCGCGCAGCGCCGACCAGGACGGTTGCCGAACGAGGTTCAGATCCAGCCCTTCTTGCGCTGCGAATTTCAGGGTCTGAGCGACGATCAGCGGCGCACTATCCACCAGCGGAAGAAAACCGCAATTTACCGGTGTCAGTCTCATCGCAGCAAATCCGCCGAAGTCACCAGCGCCTGCGCCACGTCGATGACCTTGCGCCCTTGATCCATCGCCGCCTTGCGAAGCAGCGAATAGGCTTCTTCCTCTGTCACGCCACGCGCCTGCATCAGCAGCCCCTTGGCGCGGTCAATGGTCTTGCGGTCCACCAGGGCGCGCTTTGCGGCGTCCAGTTCGGACTGCATCTTGACCATCATGTTGAACCGCGCGATCGCGGTCTGAAGCACCGGTTTGATGCGGTTCTTCTGCAACCCGTCGACGACATAGGCGCTAAGACCCGCGCCAATTGCGGCCTGCGACAGGTCGGCATCCGTGCGATCCACGAACATCGCCACCGGGCGGGACCGCGCATCGCTGGCGATGCTCAACTGTTCCAGCGTGTCACGGTCGGGATGAGAGATGTCGATGAGCACAATATCAGGATCGGCATCCACGATGGCGCGGGCGAGCCCGACAGAGCTTTCCATCACAGTCACGTTTGCCCAGCCGCCATCAACCAGCGCTTCGGTGATATCCCGCGCGCGCTCACGTTCTGCTTCCACAACCAGGATCTTGAGCGTTGTCTCCATGTGCAATCGCTAGCAAACCCAACCGGAAAGACGAGGCGTGGCGGCGCGGCACCCTTTGACAACTCAAAGTTCGCCCATTTACCGGGCAGTTTCGGGGTGGCTGCCTATTTTGTCGGCGACTTCAGTCCGGATGGCTGCGCGACGGCGCGAATTCCCTCTGTGTCTGGGTCCGAACGATCAGACCCTATGCGCTTTTGTCCGCGCCAAGGCGATTTCGCCATGTACTTTCCACACGAACTTCGTTATTGGGGCTGATCCCGCGCGGCATCGGCCTGGCGCATTCGGGCGGCGCACGCCCCAGACCTACGGAACTCCTTGCAATGATCCCAACCCTTTCCGCAGCGCTCGCCGAGCGTGGCTACGACACTCTTACTCCTGTACAGGAGGCCGTGACCGACCCCGAGCTTGAAAGCTCTGACCTGCTGGTTTCGGCGCAAACGGGCTCTGGCAAGACGGTGGGATTCGGGCTTGCCATCGCAACGACCCTTCTGGGCACCTCTGACCATTTCGGACCCGCTGCCGCCCCCTTGGCGCTTGTTATCGCCCCGACGCGCGAACTGGCCTTTCAGGTCATGCGCGAGCTCAGCTGGCTTTACGCCCGTGCGGGTGCACGGGTGGCGTCTTGCGTTGGCGGGATGGACATGCGCGACGAACGCCGGACGCTTGAGCGCGGCGCACATATCGTCGTGGGGACGCCCGGCCGTTTGCGCGACCACATCCAGCGCGGATCGCTCGATATGTCGGCACTGCGAGCCGTCGTTCTGGACGAAGCGGATGAGATGCTGGATCTCGGTTTCCGCGAGGATCTTGAATTCATGCTTGGCGAGGCGCCCGAAGACCGGCGTACCTTGATGTTTTCGGCCACTGTCCCGCCGATGATCGCAACGCTTGCAAAGCAATACCAGCGCGATGCCCGCCGCGTCAGCACGCTTGGCGGCGCGCAACAGCATGCCGACATCGCCTATCAGGCCGTGCGCGTCGCACAGTCCGACAGCGAGCATGCGATCTTCAATATCTTGCGCTATCACGAATCCGAAAGTGCCATCGTCTTTGCCAATACCCGCGCCGCTGTCAGCCACCTGACCGCGCGCCTTGCCAACCGGGGCTTTGCCGTCGTCAGCCTGTCCGGAGAGCTGAGCCAGACAGAGCGGACCCATGCCTTGCAAGCCATGCGGGACGGGCGCGCGCGGATCTGTGTCGCAACCGATGTGGCCGCACGTGGTATCGACCTTCCCAACCTGAACCTCGTGATCCATGCCGATCTGCCGACGAATACCGAAAGCCTGCTGCACCGGTCCGGGCGTACGGGCCGCGCCGGCCGCAAGGGGATCTCTGCCCTGATCGTGCCGCCAAAGGCCGTCAAGAAGGCCGAGCGGACCCTGAAATGGGCCAAGATCAACGCCGAATGGGTCACTGCCCCCTCTGCCGAAGAGATCCTGCAACGCGATGAGGAACGTCTGCTGAACGACCCAGCTTGGACCGAACCGCTCAGCGACGACCAGACCGCCTTTGCCGCCAAACTGCTGGCGCAGCATTCGCCCGAAGCGGTCGCAGCGGCCTTTTTACGGCTTTACCGCGCCAAGCGGTCGGCCCCCGAAGAACTCTTGCCCCCCGATACCAAGGCCCCCGCCCGAGAGCACAAGGCCTTTGGCCCCAGCCAGTGGTTCGCGCTGTCAGTGGGCCAGAAGGACCGTGCCGAGGCGCGCTGGCTGCTGCCGCTTCTGTGTCGCGCGGGCAACCTCGACAAATCTTCGATCGGCGCGATCCGCGTGCAGGATTCCGAAACTTTCGTAGAGCTGACAAAGGCCAGTGCTGACGGGTTTCAGTCCGCTCTGGGCCCCGATGGAACGCTCGAAGAAGGCATCACGGCACGCAAGCTCGACAGCGCGCCGAACATTGCGCCGCAAAAAGGCGGCCAAGGTCGCGGACCCAAGGGCGGGCGCGGCGGTGATCGGTCCGATGACCGGCGCCACGACCGGAAGCCGCGTGCCGATGCCAGCGCGCCAACTGCCCCGCGCGCACGCGATGACCACGCAAAGCCAGCCCCCGCGCCCAAGCCTGCGGCCGCTCCCGCAGAGGCTGCCGCAAAGCTGCCCTATGAGGAAGCGCACGGCCCCGCGAAGGCAAAACATGCCCCAGCCCGCGCGGAAAAGACCGACGCACGTGGCGGCAAGCCCGGTGGGTCGAAATTCGGCGGGTCCAAGCCGGGCGGCGCGAAACCGGCTGGCGGCAAACCGGCTGGCAAACCCAAAGGCGGCAAGCCTCCATTTGGGAAATCCGCAGGTGCCAAACCGAAGGGTAAGCCTGCACGCTCTGGAAGTGACGCGCGCGACAGTTCCAAAAGGTTCACACCACCGGGCAAACCCGCCGCAGGGCCGCGCAAGTCGGTGTCAGCATCCCGACCAAGCAAGGGCGGGAACGAGCCGCCGCGCCGTAGCAAACGCTAAGCAGTCTGCACCGGCGGGGCCTGTAAGGGGCCCTGCCGGATAACTTCACTCGAAATATCCGCCATGCTCGCGCTGGATTTTGTCGACAACGGAATCCAATCGCGACAGATGCTTGCGAATTGCTGCTTCGACGGGTGCGAAATCTGCCCCGCCCAGCGCCGCGATGATGGTCTTGTGATCGTCAAGCAGCACATCCATTTCGGCGTTCTCTTCAAGCGACAGAAGACACAGGCGATCCACCTTTGTCTTCATCTCCGCGATGGTCTCGAAGGCCAGTTCCAAACCTGACGCGGCGCACAGCATCTTGTGGAACTCATAGTCCAGCTCGTGAAAAAGGTCCGAATCCTTCGCCTCAATCGCGGCTGCCTGCTGCTCGATATTGTCCTGAAACCCGGTGGTGTCGATCTTTGGCCAATTCGCCTGGGCGGCCCTCAGGACCTCTACCTCGATCGCGGTTCTGACAAAGCGGGCATTGGCAATTTCCGGCGCCGAGAATTTGCGCACAACCGTCGCCTTCTGCGGCCGGATAAGCAGAAGCCCAAGATTTCCCAGACGCGAGAACGCATCCCGGACGGGCTGGCGCGACACGGAAAACTGGCTGGCGACTTCGGCTTCAGAGATCTTTCGCCCCGGCATCAGCTTCAGCGTGACGATGTCGTGATACAACGCCTCAAAGACCTCGTCGGCGCTGGTGCGGCCTTCTGGTACAGGTCTCGCTTGTGCCATGTCAGTCCTCCGCTCCCTGATCCTTGATCGCTCCGATGCGAATTCTGGCAGATACTCCGTTTGAATATTTAATCCAAGGACGCGCTCACTCGAAATGCGATGGCAGCCAGAGCGAGATCTGCGGCACGAAAGTGACCAGCAGAAGCGCGCCCAGGATCGCGATATAGAAGGGCCAGATTGATTTCAGCGCCTGTTCGATCTTGATCTTGCCAACGGCGCAGCCGACGAAAAGGCAGGTCCCTACCGGCGGCGTGCAAAGCCCCAGACCAAGGTTTATCAGCATCATGATCCCGAATTGGATCGGATCCATGCCCAGCCCCTTGGCGATGGGCAGAAAGATCGGCGTACAGATCAGGATCAGCGCGGCCATATCCATGATCATTCCGAGGATCAGCAGGATCACGTTGATCATCAGCAGGATGATGATCGGGTTTTCGGAGATCGAGACCAGCAAGTTGCTCAGCTGCGTGGGCACCTGATAGAGCGCCAGCAGATAGGCAAAGGAACTCGCGAAGGCGATCAGGATCATCACCATTGCCGTGGTGCGAACTGCGCCCGTAACCGACCGTACGAACGCTTCGAAGCTGAGGCTGCGATAGTAGAATGTCGTGAGCAGCACCGCGTAGATCGCGCCAAACGCGCCGGATTCGGTCACCGTGAAGACGCCTGACAATGTGCCGCCAACGATGATCACCGCGGTCATGAAGCCGGGAATGGCATCTGCCGCACTGCGCCCGACCTCGCCCCAGCCCGGAAACGGATCTGACGGATAGTTGTGCTTTACCGAAAGGATATAGGCGGCAATGGCAAGACACACGCACATCAGGATGCCCGGCAGCACCCCCGCAAGGAACAGCTTTGAGACCGAGATTCCGCCGCCTGCTGCGACGGCGAAGATGATCATGTTGTGGCTGGGCGGGATGACGATCCCGGCGATGGATGACGTGACCGTGACGTTGACCGCGAAATCCGGCCGGTAGCCGCGCTGCTTCATCACCGGCACGAGCAGCGAGCCAAGGGCAGAGATGTCTGCCACGGCAGAGCCCGATATGCCCCCGAAGAGCATGCTGGAGAAGATGTTGACCATCGCCAGCCCGCCCCGCAGATGGCCAACTAGGGCCGAGGCCAGCTTGACCAGTCGTTTGGCGATACCGCCATGCAGCATGATCTCTCCGGCGAAGACGAAAAACGGGATCGCCAGCAGGGAAAAGACCGATACACCCGCCGTCGCCCGCTGAAAGGTGATCAGCATGGGAAAGCCTTCGTACCAGAAGGCCGCCGCCGCAGCGATGCCCATGGCAAAGGCCACAGGCGCACCAATCACGACGCCCGCACCGAAGACGCATAGCAGAATGGCCAGACCCATGCTCAGAACTCCTCGGCTTCGGCTTCAGGCTCCCAGGCCTGGAATGTCAGGATGCGGAAAAGGCCGCGCGTGCCCGCAAATGCAAAGATCAAAGCGCCACAAGAGGTGATGGCCAGCGTTCTGAAACTCTCGGGGATGTTCAGCATCGGCAGCAAAGTGTCCCAGCCGAATTGCATCAGGGTCACGCCGGCGATCAGCATGATCGCGCCAAACGCCGCCAGAATAAGGTCGATGCCAATCATCAGGATCTTTTGCACGGCGTTGGGCATCATGTCGCGAAAAAGCGTGACGCCGATATGGGTGTTTTCGCTGATGCCTGCGGCCGCGCCCAGAAACGAGATGTAGCAGATCAGCAAAAGCGCCAGCTGTTCGACCCAGGTCGGCGTGACGTTCAGCACGTAGCGGCCGAAAACGAGCCACCCGAACGTCACGACCAGAACGACAAGCGCGCAGGCTGCGACGAGGATGCAAAGGGCGCGGACCCGGTCGAGGGCCGATTCCACCAGCCGGATGAACGAAGGCTTTGACATCGGGCGCTCCGCTGACGATGTGAGGGGTTGGTATTGAAAGGCCCGCCACCAAAATGCGGCGGGCCTTTGCGTATCAGGCCGTGATCAGTCCGCGTTGCGGATCATGTTGACCAGATCGGTCAGATCAGGGTTGTCGGCCAGGAACTTGTCGTAAACCGGGGCCATTGCCGCCTGGAACGGGGCCTTGTCCTCGATCGTGTTCACCACTGTGCCGCCAGCCTGAACTTTTTCCATGCTCGCCGCTTCACGCGCCTGCCACAGCTCACGCTGTTTCACGGCGCTCTTGTGGCCAGCGTCCAGCAGGATTTCCTGCTGCTCGGGCGTCATCTTTTCCCAGGTCTTGAGGCTCATGCACAGGCATTCCGGGATGATCAGGTGTTCGGTCAGCGAGTAGTATTTCGCGACTTCGAAATGGTTTGTCGATTCGTAGGAGGGCGGGTTGTTCTCTGCCCCGTCCACGACGCCGGTCTTAATCGATTGGTAGACCTCGCCAAACGCCATCGGGGTGGCGTTGCCATCCATCGATTCAACCATGCTGACGAACAGGTCGTTGCTCATGACGCGAACCTTCAGACCGGTCACATCGGCAGGCGTGTTGATCGGCGTCTTGGAATTGTAGAACGACCGCGCACCGGCATCATACCAACCAAGCGGCACCATGCCCTTGGCCTTCATACCTTCGCCAATCGCGGCACCGACTTCGCCGTCCATCAGCTCGTACATCTGCGGGATGCTTTTGAAGATGAAGGGCAAGGACACCACGTTGGTTTCCGGAATGGACTGACCCATCGGCCCAAGGCTGAATTCACCAAAGTCGATCACGCCAAGGCGGATCTGCTCGATCGCGTCGGGCTGGTTGCCCAGAACGCCGTTGTGGAAAATCTTGCCGGTCACTTCGCCGTTGCTCCGCTCGGCCACTTCGGCCATGAACGACTCCATGGCGATGGAAACCGGGTAATCCTCGACATGGATGTTCCAGCCGCGCAGATCTGCGGCACTGGCTGTCGTGGCTGCCACGGCAAGGCATCCCCCCAGCATGGCGCCGGACACAGTTGTGGTAATGTTCGAAAAGAATTTCATGCGATCCTCCCTAATCACGCGCTTGCACGGTTGCCGTTTGAACCGTGCCCTGCCACCTTATCTTGGCGGTACGGGCGATCCCTCGGCTGGCCGCGTCAGGTATTCTAGTATACCAGATTACGCGACCTGTAAATTGTATTCTTCCGGGGCATGCGAATTACAGATCGATCCGTCCTTACAAGCGCGCCGGATTCCGGGCGCATTTGCTCCTTGACCAGCGGTGCCGGGGACGGTCTACCACCACCACACATACCGCATCGCAAAGGCCACGTGACCATGACCAAAGCTGCCGGGCATCGTGAGCGGATCGTTCTATATGCGCTGCTGACCTCGCTCACGGCTGTCAGCATCGACGCGCTTCTGCCCGCGCTTCCAGTAATCGCGGTCGAGCTTGACCCGGCGCCTTTCCTGTCCACGCAGCATGTCATCTCGCTCTTCATCTTCGGGATGGTTTTTGGCGAGCTTTGCCTCGGGCCGATTTCGGACGCGATAGGTCGCAAGAAGGCGCTTCTTGGCGGTCTGAGCGTTTTTGCCGCCGGGACAGCCATAGCGATGAGCGCCGGTTCGCTGGAAATGCTGGTGCTTGGCCGCATTCTGCAAGGTGTCGGGGTGTCCGGCCCCAAGATCGCGACCCGTGCGATGATCCGGGATCAATACGAAGGTGACGCCATGGCGCGGGTGATGTCCTTCATGTTCACCCTCATCATCCTTGTGCCGATGCTGGCACCATTTCTAGGGCAGGCGATCATGACAGCGGGCGGATGGAGGGCGGTTTTCCTGCTCTACCTCGCGATGGGGATGGTCTGTGCGATATGGCTGGCGCTTCGGCAGCCGGAAACGCTGGCCCGTGGGAAACGCAGGCGGATTTCGGTCTCGCTTCTGACACAAAATGCGAAACGAATCCTCGCCAATCGCCGCGTTTCGCTTCTTATCCTCGCGACGGGCTTTGTATTCGGCATACAGCTTTTATACCTCAGCACCGCTGTCGACCTCTTTGCTGATGCCTACGGGATCACCCGCAAGTTTCCCGCCTATTTCGCGGCCCTTGCCCTTGCGACCGGGCTTGCGACACTGCTCAACGGCACACTCGTCATGAAATTCGGCATGGACCGGATGGCACGCGCGGGCTTCGTTGGTCTGACCGCAGTTGGCGTTTTTCTGCTGCTTGGATCGGCGCTTTGGGACGGGCGCCCGCCGCTGGCCCTTTTCATGCTGCTCGGCTTCGCGGGCTTCTTTTCGGTCGGGATACTGTTCGGGAACATGAATGCCATGGCAATGCGATCGCTTGGCGAGGTTGCGGGGCTGGGGGCCTCGCTGATCGCATCGGGATCAAGCCTCGTGGCGACGGGTTTCGCGCTGGGGTTCGGCGCGCTTTACGAGGGGACAACCGACTACCTTGCGCTCGGCTTCCTTGTCGCCGGGGCCGCCTCCATGGTCCTGTCCGAGGTTTCCGCAAGCGGCGATCCTTCCCCGGTCAGACCCGCGCGCTGAACGTCAGCGGTCAGCTTTCGATGAAATTTCCGGGAAGAGCGCCGGAGGGGTCGGCCCACTACCTGATCTGCCCGGCCTTTCCTCGACTTTGCGGCCCGGTCACCAACTTCGGGATTCAATCGGCGAACGCCATTTCCCTCTTGGAAAACCTACGTAACACAAACGAATCGAGCAGCGTTGCGCAGAAGACTCCCTCTTCACCAGATCCGGCCCAACAGGCGCGCTATAGATGACAGAACGCCCAGACAGGCGTATGAATTATTCACAGGACACGGCGCCCTAAACGCCAATAAAGCGCGAAACAAAACCGGCTTCAAACGCCAGCATGGGACACATCCGCCATGACCACGATCCGGATCGAACGGGATTTGCGGCTGCCTGACGATCTTCGCGTGGCACGGGCCCAAAGCGCGCCGCATCTTGGCCCGCGCATCCTGTTTTTCAGCGGCGGCAGCGCCCTGAACGGCATTTCGCGCCAGCTCAAACGCTACAGCTTCAACTCCATGCACCTGATCACGCCCTTCGACAGCGGCGGAAGCTCGCAAATCCTGCGCGAAGCCTTTGACATGCCCGCGGTGGGTGATCTGCGCAGCCGGTTGATGGCGCTGGCCGACGAATCCGTTCTTGGCCAGCCGGATGTCTACGCGTTGTTCAGCCACCGTCTGCCAAAGACGGCCCCCCAGCAAGAGCTTCAGGCAGATGTGGCGCGGATCATCGCGGGAAAACACCCGCTGATTTCGGCCATATCGCAACCCATGCGCCAGCTGATCCAAACCTTGATGACCAGCTTTGCCGAACATGTGCCCTCGGGTTTCGACTATCGCAATGCCAGCATCGGCAACCTGATCCTTGCAGGCGGGTATCTCAGCAACGGTCGCGCGTTGGAGCCGGTGCTGTTCCTGATGTCCAAGATGGTAGACGTTCGGGGCACCGTCCGGGCCGTGGTGGATGAAAACCTCCATCTTGGCGTCGATCTGGCCGACGGGCGCAGGATCATCAGCCAGCGCCTGATCAGCGGCAAGGAAGCGCCCCCGATCGACAGCCCGATCGCACGCTGTTTCCTCAGCGACGGTGCGTCAGAGCTTTCGCCGGACGCGGTCGCGTTGCCAAAACGAAACCGCCGACTGATCGACCAGGCGGACGTGATCTGCTACCCGCCAGGCAGTCTCTATTCCAGCGTGATTGCCAATCTTCTGCCCGCCGGGGTTGGCAAAGCCATCGCAAAGCGCCCGGTCCCGAAAGTCTATCTTCCCAGCCTTGGCACCGATCCCGAGGCGCTGGGGCACCGGCTCGTGGATCAGGTAAACGCCATTCTGGCGCCATTGCGGTCAGATGCCGGGCCGGAGGCGAAAGCCACCGATCTGCTAACGCATGTCCTGTGCGACGAAGACCTGCCGGAGCATCAATGCACCGAGCTGACAGAGCGAACCGGGATTCAGTGTCATCGGATGCCGCTACGCCTTGCTGAAGAGATGAAATACGACCCCGACAAGATCGCCCGAATCCTCGTGTCGTTGGACTGACTGGCGCTTTTTCAGGCGGAGGTCGGCACGGACGCGCGCTTAGGGGTCTGATTCCAGCTTCAGCCGCAGCTCCCGCAACACTGGCAGGACGGCTTTGACGCGCGCGTCGCCAAGATCCGAGACGAGATCCGCGATCATCGGCGTGATCGCCGCGACGGCCGCATCCCGCGCAGCAAGGCCTGCGGGGCTGATCGCGACCAGTTTGCGGCGGGCGTCCTCCCAATCGGGCCGGATGTGAACATAGCCAGAGGTTTCGAGCCTCGTCAGCGTGTTCGTCATGGCGCCACGCGTCAGGTGGAACGCGCGGGCAAGCTGGGCCGGGGTCCGCTCATCCGCAGAGCGGGCAAGATGGTTCAGCACCGAGAAATGCGAGATCTCCATCTTGTTCGGCAGCACCTTGTTCAGACGGTTCCGCAAGAGCTGATCGGCAGTCAGCAATTCGCTGAAGAGCAGAACGGCGGTGGCGTTGATCGATTCCGACATCAGGGGCCTTCAAAGCTGCGGTCATGGCTGAGCGAGGGGATGCGCGACCGTGCCGTCGCAACCTCATCCAGGTCAAGATCGACGATGGTCAGCCCCGGTACGGTCCCCGCATCGGCCACGATCTCTCCCCAGGGGGAGATGACCATGGAATGCCCGTAGGTCGTGCGGCTTTTCCCGGCGCTGGCGGGGTGTGTGCCGGTTTGTGCGGGCGCCAAAACCCAAGCACCGGCTTCTATGGCGCGGGCGCGCAGCAGAGGTTCCCAATGGGCCGCGCCAGTGACCGGAGAGAAGGCCGAGGGCACTGTCAAGATTTGTGCGCCCGCCTGCGCAAGTGCGCGGTAAAGATGCGGAAAGCGGATGTCGTAGCAAATGCTGAGACCCAGCGTGCCGAAAGACGTTTGCGCGACCACGGCACGGGCGCCGGGGGCGTAGCCAGAGGATTCGCGGTAGCTTTCCGTTTCTGACACGTCCACGTCGAACATGTGGATCTTGTCATACCGCGCGCGGACCCCGCCATCGGGCGCAATCAGGAAAGACCGGTTGGCAAAGCGGCCCTCTGGCGGGTCGGATTTCACCGCGAGCGAGCCGATCAACAGCCAGATGCCCAGTTCTGACGCGGTGTCTCGCAGCCCCGCCAAGGTTTCATCCTGCGCTTCGGGGCGAAGCGTCTGTGCCTGATGCGGCCTGCTCATCGACACGCAATTCGTCACTTCGGGGGTCAGGGCAAACCCTGCGCCTGCCGCAGCGGCCTCGTGCAGAAGACCCCGGACAGTCCCGAGGTTCTGTGCCGGATCATCCGACGAGGTCAGTTGCAGCAGGGCCGTGCGCATCAGCTGGCCAAGAGCGAATCCAGCTTGCCCGCGCGTTCCAGCGCGTAAAGCTCGTCGCAGCCGCCGACATGGGTTTCGCCGACAAAGATCTGCGGCACGGTGCGCCCGCCATTGGCGCGCTGGATCATTTCGGGCTTGCGACTGGGATCGGCCAGCACGTCGATTTCTGTGAAGGTCACGTCCTTCTGGGTCAGCAACCGCTTGGCCGCGTGACAAAAGCCGCAAAGCGGCGAGGTGTAGATTTCCACGTCTTGCATGTCTGGTCCCTTCTGACAGGCTTGCTTGTCAGGGATTTAGGACTCGTTTGCAACGCGCGTCAGTGCGATGACACAAACTTCACGCGCTCGGGAAGCGTAGCAGGCCTCTGTTGCCGCCGCCAGGGTCGCCCCGGATGTCATCACGTCATCGACCAGCAGGATCGAGCGGCCCTCCATCAAGGCGGTGCGTTTCGGGTGGGCGCGGATGCTGCCCATAAGGGTGGCGAAGCGTTCATTCCGCGTCAGCCCCTCCAGCGAGCGGGTCCGGTTGGCGCGGATCAGCAGGTCGGGGCAGGATGTGCGGCCTGTTTCGCGCGCCAGAGCGTCGGCCAAGAGGGCCGATTGGTTGAAACGACGGCGCGCCATGCGGGACCAGTGCAGTGGGATGGGCGCGATCAGCGTATCCTCGCGCAGAAGCGGCCTGGCGGAATGAGCCATCCACTTGGCCGCGGGGCGGACAACATCGTGCCGGTCGCCGTGCTTGAGCGACAGAACCAGCCGCCGCCCGGAATCGCGGTACATCAACGCGGCGCGGCCCTGTTGCCACGGGCGCTCCGTGGTCATGCAGCTGTCGCAATGGACCGGCACACCATCGTCGACCCCCGGAAGCGGTGTACCACACAGGTCGCAGACCAGCCCGCCGATAAATGGCGTGTCCCGCCAGCAGGGTCCGCAAAGGCCAAAGTCGCTTTCGACCATGCCGCCACAGGTCAGGCAGCGGGGCGGATAGATCAGTTGCAGTGCTGTTTGCAAACCCGCCCAAGCCACCTTATGTCTCCGCCCCATGACTGCTGTGCCCCTGACCGACCTTGCGGCGCTTGACCGCAACCGCGCCCGTGCCGCGCGTGCGCCCGCAATGTTCCTGCACGAGGCTGCACGGGATGAGGTCGAGGATCGACTCTCGATGGTTAACAGGCAGTTTACCAATCCAGCGATCATCACGCCTTTTCCCGAAATATGGCAGGATTTCCTGCCCGGCGCGAAGATCGTGGCCGATACCGAGGTTCTGGCGCTGCAAGAGGGCGCGCATGATCTGGTAATCCATGCGCTTGCGCTGCATTGGGCGAATGATCCGGTAGGGCAGCTGATTCAGTGTCGGCGCGCGTTGCGGCCCGATGGGCTGCACCTGTCGGTGGCATTTGGCGGACAAACGCTGCACCAGCTGCGCAGCGCATTGGCGCAGGCAGAAAGCGCCGTCACAGGCGGGTTGTCGCCGCGTGTCGCCCCCATGGCAGAGATACGCGATCTGGGCGCGCTGTTGCAACGGGCGGGGTTCAACCTGCCTGTCGCGGACAGCCTGCCCATGACCGCCAGCTATGCGACCCCGCTGCACCTGATGCAGGACCTGCGGGCAATGGGCGAAGGCAACGCGCTGAGCGCCCGGCTGCGCCATTTCACCCGCCGCGACGTGATCGCCGAGGCCACCCGGATCTATGCCGAAACATGGGGCGCCGCTGACGGCCGCATCCCCGCCACGTTCGAGATGATTTTCCTGACCGGCTGGGCCCCACATGACAGCCAGCCAAAGCCCCTGCGGCCCGGAACTGCGGCGCATCGTCTTGCCGACGCGCTTGGGGCGCGCGAAACGCCGCTGAAAGATTGACCTATGCTGCATTCAGGATATGTCGGACTTAACCAAATCGAACGGATGCCCGCCAATGCTTGATGCCACCCCCTCTGCCAGCCGTCCCGCCCATGCGCCCGCCGACCATCCAAAGGTGCAGGCCCCAAAGATCGGCGTGCTTCTTGCCAATCTTGGCACGCCGGACGGGCATGATTACTGGTCGATGCGGCGCTACCTGAACGAATTCCTTTCAGACCAGCGGGTTATCGACTACCCGCGCTGGAAGTGGCAGCCGCTGTTGCAATTGATCATCCTGACGAAACGTCCCTTCAGCTCCGGTGCCGCGTATCGGTCGATCTGGAACGAAGAGAAGGACGAAAGCCCGCTGATGACGATCACCCGCGACCAGACCGCAGCGATCGCGGCCGAGGTGAAGGCGCGGCATGGCGATCAGGTGATGGTGGATTTCTGCATGCGCTATGGCAACCCGTCGACCGAATCGAAGGTCCGCACGATGGTCGAGGCCGGCTGCCACAAGATCCTGTTTTTCCCGCTCTATCCGCATTACGCCGGCGCGACCTCCGGCACGGCCAATGACCAGTTCTTTCGTGCCTTGATGAAGGAAACCTGGCAGCCGACCGCCCGCGTGGTGGACCCCTATTTCGATCAACCGCTCTATATCGAGGCGTTGGCGCAATCAGTGGAACGTGCCTATGCCGAAATGGCGGAAAAGCCCGACATCTTGGTCTGTTCGTATCACGGAATGCCGAAACGCTACCTGATGCAGGGCGACCCCTACCATTGCCAGTGCCAAAAGACGACGCGACTGCTGAAAGAGCGGCTGGGTTGGGCGGATACCAAGATCTGCACCACTTTCCAGTCGGTCTTTGGCCCCGAAGAGTGGCTGAAACCCTATACGGTGAAAGAGGTCGCCCGGCTGGCAGAGGAAGAGGGCAAGAAGAAGATCGCGGTCATCGCGCCGGCGTTTTCTGCCGATTGCATCGAGACTCTGGAAGAGATCAACGAAGAGATTCGCGAAAGCTTTGAAGAAGCGGGCGGTGAGCAGTTCACCTATATTCCCTGCCTCAACGACGATCCGGCGCATGTCGCCGCGCTGGCAACGGTTATCGACGACAATCTGAAAGGCTGGGTCTGATCCCGCCTTTCGCTATCATCCAGGCATGAAAAAAGGGCGGCGCAATCGCACCGCCCTTCTTTTTGTCTAAATCCCTAGGGGATATTAGTCAGCAACGGCTGCTGCGATCACTGCCAGCAGAACCAGCGGAATGATCAGACCAGCGGAAGAGGAAGAAGCTTGTGCTTCTTCAACAACCACGACGGGCTCCATAACCACGTCGTCTTTTGCTGCGGAACCCATGGAACCAGCCATTGCGGTCGAAGCGGCTGCTGTCATTACAGCGGCGAGTGCGAGTTTCTTCATTGTATACCTCCAGTAATACGCTTGCCGTATCCACGCATGGAATAAACGGCAAGCACCCAAGACTTACCTCGTAACTCTGTCTAAGCAGCAATTTGGGCCGAATGCAAACCCAAGTTGGAGGCTCTGGAAACCGCTCCGGCGCAATGTCGTCAAATTAGCAACACTTGCGTTCCGACCTTGGCCAGACTGAACAGCTCTGCGATGTGTTCGTTGTACAAGCCGATGCAACCATTGGAAGAACGGCGTCCGATCTTGCGGGTGTCGTGCGTGCCGTGGATGCGATAATACTGCCAGCTGAGATAAAGCGCATGAGTCCCCAGCGGGTTATCCGGGCCGGGGCCGACATAATCCGGCCACTCCGGATTTCGCTGTTTCATCGACGGGGTCGGGCGCCATTCGGGGCCTTCGACCTTGCGCACAACGCTTGTCCGGCCGCGGCGCGTCAGATCCTCTGTCAATGGCACGGAGGAGGGGTAGAGCTTGTAGATCCGCTCATCCTCGGACCAGTAATGCAGCGCGCGTGACGTCAGATCGACCAGAACCGCACCATTATTCAGCGAACTGAAATACGGGCGCCAGTCCAGCGACCGAAAGCTGGATATGTTGCGGCGGACCGCACGGGAAATGTCACGTTCGATCTCGACGGTATCGGCACCATCCACATCCTGCGCCAAGGCGGGAGTGGCGGCAAAGGCGGCACCTGCGGCAAGAAAGCCGCGGCGGTCAAAAGCAGGAATGCTCGGCTTTTTCATCTTGGTACTCCATGAGTAAATCAGGCATTTGATACCATATTTATGGCTGGAATGCCTCAGTCGCAATCCAAACCGGCGTCATTGTGCCATTTCACACGGAAGTGGGTTTGAATAGCAACCAAAGCGGCGTTATGGCTGAATTAAACTAAAGAACGGATGACAGACTCATGATGCGCGTGACCTTTTTGATGATTTCGTTGGCGCTGGGGCTCGCAGCTTGTGCACCCGCGCCTGTCATCACCACCCCTGTTCTGGCAGATGGCAAACCCGCGCCATCAGTCTATCGGATCAGTTCGGCCCAGTCGGACCGCATCCAGTTCAGAATGCTTGATTCGGTCAACGCCCTGCGCCAGGAGGTCGGGGCGCAGCCGGTACAGCTGAATGCACAGCTCAACGCCGCCGCCGCCACGCATGCGCGCGACATGTCGGTGCAGAATCGCCCTTGGCACTTCGGATCGGACGGGTCCTCGCCCCTCGATCGCGTTCGCCGCGTCGGTTACACTGGCCAGATGCTGGGCGAGAACATCTCGGAAACCTACGAGACGGAACTCGAAACCCTCGCCGCCTGGATGGAATCCGAGGGAACGCGAACCGTGATCGTCGACCCGGATGCCCGCGAAATGGGCTTTTCCTGGTACCAGGAACCGAATGGCAAGATCTGGTGGACCCTTGTGATGGGCGGCTGACGCGCCACATCTGCCACCCCGCGATGCGTAGCCCCGGCCTTGAGCCGGGGCCTTGCGTTTCAAATCACGGCTGGATCGAGATCGGCGTCCCGTTCCGGACCATCGCGTAGATCTTTTCCATCTCACGGTCAGTCACGGCAATGCATCCGGCCGTCCAGTCACGCCCGCCTTTGCGGTATTTCTTGGGTCGGCCGTGAATGAAAATGTCGCCGCCCGGGCTTTCGCCCATCGCCAACGCCTCCGCGATATCGGCCTCGTTGGGATAGTTGATCCCGATCGAAAGATGGAATTCGCTGTTCGGATTACGCCGGTCGATAAGGTAGTTGCCCTCGGGCGTGCGCCCGTCGCCGCTGATCTTCTTGTCACCATTTGGCGAGAAGCCCAGCCCGATGTCATAGGCCTCAAGCACTTCGGTGTGGTGCAGCAGATACATCCGCCGCGCGCCCTTGTTGACGACGATCTGCGTCACCTCGGGACCATTGTAAGATTTGAACTTGCTCGCGCAGCCTGCCACGCCGATGATCAGCATGGCCGCCACGATTAACCTGATTACTCGCATATCTCTGCCCGTATCGTTTCTTATTGTCAGTGGGCGCAGAATACATTTTCACGGCGTTCAGAGGTAGAGGCAATTTTGACAAGCCCTCTGTTCGTCAGTTTTACAGACTGAACGCGGCGACAAGCTCGACATGAGTTGACCAGCGAAACTGGTCGACGACATCCAGCCAATCCAACTGGTAACCTGCATCGACAAGCAGCTTTGCGTCGCGGGCAAACGTCACCGGGTTGCAGGAAACATGGGCGATGACGGGAATCCCGCTCTTTGCCAGCTCTGCCACCTGCGCCTGCGCCCCTGCGCGCGGTGGGTCGATCACAGCCGCGTCGAACCCCTTCAGTTCAGCGGCATCCAGCGGATTGCGGAAAAGATCGCGCGTGGCATGGGTAACGGCGCGCAACCCTTGGGATTTGCGCCACCCGGCGTCCAGCGCCTTCATCATCTCGGCATCGCCTTCAACAGCGTGGACCGCTGCCTTTTCCGCCAATGGCAGGGCAAATGTCCCGCATCCGGCGAAAAGGTCGATGATTCGCGGGGCATTCCCGACTGCCTCGCTGACGGCACCACGCAGCGCAGCCTCGCCCTCGGGCGTGGCTTGCAGGAATGCCCCTGATGGCGGCACGACACGAACCGAGCCAAAGATCTGCTCTGCCGGACGCCGGTTCAAAGAAATCTCATCGCCCCATGACAGGCGCGCCAGATCGAACTGCTCTGCAATGGCGGCGATCTGCATCTGAAGCTGCGGATCAACCTCCTTGCCGCCCGACACGGCAACATCCAGCCCCATCAGCGAGGCTGTGACCATCACCGACAGCTCCGCCTTGCGACTGGTCCCGACAATGGCCAGCGCCTCGACCATCGGAAGCGCTGCGGCAATGGCAGGATCAACCAGCAGGCAATCAGGCACCTCGACAATCACGTCGGCGCCGCGCTTGTGGAACCCGGCCATCGCGCCCTTTTTGGTCCGCTTTGCTGAAAACCCCGCGCGGCGGCGGGTGGAGGGCGGCGACGTCACGATCCGGCGCGGCACCACATCCAACCCATGGGCAGAGAGCGCATGCCGGACCATTCCGATCTTCCAATCCGCAACGAACTGGTCAGACGCATGTTGAAGCTGGCACCCCCCGCAAGCCCCGGCATGGCGGCATGGCGGCTTCACCCGATCCGAGGAGGGCGTCACGATCTTCGGCTGAGGCATGGCCGTGCCATGTATGTCGCCCGCGACCACTTCGCCCGGCAAGGTGCGCGGCACAAAGACCGGCCCCGGCGCAATTCCGTCGCCGTGATGTCCCAGCCGTTCTATCGTCAGTCTTGTCATGGTGCTGCACTACCCCGGCGCGGCGGTACGATCCAGCCCGGATTGGTTACTCCGCAGCATCCTGCGCCCCGATGAACCCGCCCGACTGGCGACCCCAATAACGTGCATACAGCCCGCCGCGCGCCAGAAGCTGCGCATGCGTGCCTGTTTCTACAATACGCCCATCATCCATGACGATGATCCGGTCCATGGTTGAAAGCGTTGACAGACGGTGCGCGATGGCAAGGACGGTCTTACCCCGCATGACGCGTTCCAGCGCGTCCTGAATGGAGGCTTCGACCTCGGAATCCAAAGCACTCGTCGCCTCGTCCAGAACCAGGATCGGGGCATCCTTCAGGATGGCGCGGGCCAAGGCGATGCGCTGACGCTGACCGCCGGACAGCTTGACGCCCCGCTCGCCCAGATGCGCGTCATAGCCTTCGCGGCCCAGATGGTCCCGCATCTTGAGGATGAATTCATGCGCCTCCGCCTGTTTGGCCGCTTCGATCACCTCTTCGCTCGTCGCATCGGGGCGCCCGTATCGAATGTTGTCCAGCGCAGAGCGATTGAACATCGCGGTTTCCTGGGTGACCATCCCGATCGCACGGCGGAGCGATTCCTGCGTCACGCCGCCAATCTCCTGCCCGTCAATGCGGATCGTGCCATCTTCGGCATCGTAGAGCCGTAGCAGCAGCGCGACGAGCGTGGATTTCCCCGCGCCCGAAGCACCAACGATCCCCAGTTTCTCTTGCGGGCTAATCATCAGCGAAACACGCTCGATCCCGCCGCTTTGCCGCCCATAGGCAAAGCTGACATCGCGGAATTCCACGCGGGCATCCGACACGACCAGATCCTGCGCATCGGCCTTGTCCACCAGCGTATGGGACGGGGTCAGCGTACGCATCCCGTCCTCAACCTCGCCAATATTGGCGTACAGGTTCATCAGGGTGAAACTGACCCACCCGGTCATCTGCGCCAGCCGAAGCGAAACCGCCCCGGTGGCGGCAATGTCGCCGGCGCTCACCAGACCGAGGCTCCAGTAAAACAGCGCGCCACCCACCAGCAGAACCGGCAAGACGCCGGCCAGCGCCATCAGCCAGAACCGAAATGCAACCGAGATATGGCCAAACTCCACCGACCTGTCGCGATAGGTCTGCATGGCCCCCAATGCCGCGCGATCCTCGTAGTCGGCATGGGCGAACAGCTTGACCGTCTTGATATTGGTGATCGTGTCCACAATCTGGCCCGTAGCCATCGCCCGCGCCCCGGCCCGCGCCTTGGATCGTTTGCGGATGCGCGGCATGAAATGGCGGATAAGAAAGCCGTAGCCAAAGATCCAGACCAGCAGTCCGGCCGCGATCCGCAGGTCCACCGTGCCCAGCATCAACACGGCACCGACAACCGATGCCAGAGCGAACAGAACGGTGTGCAGCGTCTCGACCACCGAGTCGTTCATCGCCCGTGCTGTCTGCCACTCTTTCTGCGCAATGCGCCCGGCAAAATCATTGTCAAAGAAGGTCACCGCATGGCCCAGCGTGTACCGATGCAGGCGCGACAGGATCAGGTTCAGCACATTGGGCTGCACCATCACCGACTGCGTGACTGAGGCAAGCCCCAGCACCGTCGGGCGAAGCAGCAGGAAAAAGACCAGCGACCAGATCAGGATGCCGCGCTGGTCGGTGAAGATCGATCCAGAATCGGAGGCCAGCGCAGCATCGACCACCCAGCCCAGAAGAAGGGCGGCCACGACCTCTGTTATCCCGGCAATGACCGACACGACCCCGGCAAGCGCCAAAACGCGTTCCGCACCGCGCAAGCCCCAGCGAAAAAACGCAAGCAGCGTATGCGGCGGCGGGTCATCCGCAGGCGCGAAATGGTCGATCCAATTGGCAAGGTTCATTCTGCAGCCTCGGTGTCATCAGCATCGTCGGTTTTCAGGAAGCCGCCGGATTGGCGGGCCCAGAACCCGGCATATAGCCCGCCTTTTGCCAAAAGCGCGTCATGAGTGCCCTCTTCGACAATTCGGCCCTGATCCATCACGAGGATGCGGTCCATATGGGCAATGGTGGACAGGCGGTGCGCGATGGCGATCACCGTTTTCCCCTCCATCATGCCGTAAAGCGTTTGCTGGATCGCGGCCTCGACCTCGGAGTCCAGCGCGCTCGTTGCTTCATCCAGCAGCAGAATGGGCGCGTCCTTGAGGATCACCCGTGCCAGCGTCACCCGCTGACGCTGCCCGCCCGAGAGTTTGACCCCACGCTCGCCAACATGCACGTCATAGCCTGTCCGCCCGTTCGGGTCCTGCAGGGTCTGGATGAAGTCATGCGCCTCGGCCTTCCTGGCGGCTGCGATCATCTGCTCTTCAGTTGCCTCCGGCCGACCGTAAAGGATGTTGTCGCGGATTGACCGGTGCAGCAGCGCGCTGTCCTGTTGCACCATCCCGATCTGGCTGCGCAGACTGTCCTGCGTCACCGCCGAAATGTCCTGCCCGTCGATCAGGATGCGACCCTGTTCCACGTCGTAGAACCGCAGTAGCAGCTTGACCAGGGTCGACTTTCCGGCGCCAGACCGTCCAACGAGCCCAACCTTCTCTCCCGGCCGGATGCTGAGCGAGACGGTGTTCAACCCCCCTGCCCCGCGCCCGTAGTGATGCGACAGGTCTTCAATCTCGATCTGTCCGTCGGTCAGCGCAAGCGCCGGGGCGCCGGGCTTGTCCACCAATGTGATCGGCTGCGCAATCGTCTCCATCCCTTCGGCCACGACACCAAGCTGGCGGAAAAAGCTGGTCAGCGCCCACATGATCCATCCGGTCATCGCATTCAGCCGCAAGGTCAGCGCGGTCGCTGCCGCGACAACACCGACGGAAGCCGCCCCTTGCATCCACAACACAAGCGCCCAGCCAACAACCGCGGCAATCAGCAGCCCGTTCAGAATGACCAGCGCGACATCCATGATCGTGAAAATGCGCATCTCCGTGGCGAATGTCTCGCGCGCCTGCTCTATCGCTTCGCGGGCGAAATCAAGCTCGCGGTCGTGATGCGCAAACATCTTGACCGAATGGATGTTGGAATAGCTGTCGACCACCCGGCCCGTGACAAGGCTGCGGGCGTCGGATGCCGCTTTGGACGCGGGCCCCACACGCTTGATGGTCCAGCGGATCAGCAATCCGTAAAGGCCCAGCCACAGAACGAGCGGCACCATCAGCCGCGCATCGGCCTGGCCCAGCATGATCAGCGCACCGACCACGTAAGCCAGCGCGAAAGTGATGGCGTCAAAGACCTGAAACACCGCCTCGCCGGCGGCGGGCGGGGTTTGCATGATGCGGTTGGCAATGCGCCCGGCAAAGTCATTCTCGAACCACCCGACGGATTGCCGCAAGACATGCCCATGCGCGCGCCAGCGGATCAGCGTCCCGAAATTCGGCAGGATCGCGTTGTTCAGCAGCATCACATCCACCATCTGCAGCAGAGGGCGCAAGAACAGGATGAAGAGCGCCAACAGGATGAGGGTCGTGCCGTGATCCGCCCAGACCTGCTCTGGCTCGCCACTCAGCACGTCCACGATCCAGCCCATCGCCCAGATCAGCAGGATCTCGACCGCGGCGACGATGACGGACATCACCCCGGCATAGACAAAAACACGCCGAAACGGCACGGAATAGTCCCACATGAATGGCCACAGCCTCGTCGGCGGCCGATCCTTCTGGGGATAGTCGCAATAGGGATCAACAAGGCGTTCGAATAAGCGAAACACTGGACGGGACTCAACTTGGCTGGATGGGCGCACTCTCTCTGATTTGGTCGCCGAATGCCATGCCCAAGCTCAGGATTGGCGGAGCAATGCCTGCCGGTCCAATGTGAAATCGGACGCGATCCAACGGTCCTGGAGCTCTTTCAGCTTTGCGCCCAGCGCCGGGCCGGTCAATGCAGGCATCAGATCTGCGGCCCTGATCGGGAATTCGCGTGACGCCGCCTCGGCCGTGATACGTGGCCAATCCGGGTCTGGTGCGACCTCCAACATCGCGGCACGCAGAAGAAGCACCGAAAGCGCCACCTCAGCGCCATGAACGTAGCCCAGCGCGTTGGGACCGTCCGTTCCTCCGACCAGATCAAGCAACAAGGCAAGCTGGCGCTGCTGGGCCTTGGACAAACGAAGCGACGCACCATCCCCATAGCCCAGCGCAGCGATACGCCGCAGTGGTTCGGGCGCAAGGCCAAGGGCTGCCTCATGATGAATCAGCGGCGCCAGCGACCGGGTTGTCGCCCCGGGCATGATCACCCTCAGAACCCCGGTTTGCTCCATTACCGCCGCAGCCGGGGCGGGATCAGGCGCTGAGAACAGCTTGAGGATCTCGGCGCCAACCCGTTCGCGCGACAGGGTATCAAGCCCCTCTAGGTTGTCGGCAATCGCGGCGAGCGCCTCTGGGTCGAACCCCTGTTCGGGGTCGCCATACCATGCAGCGAAGCGGAAAAACCGCAGAGAGCGCAGGTAATCCTCGCGAATACGGTCAGCTGCGTTCAGGATGAACCGCACGCGCCGCGCCCGCAAATCCGGCAAGCCGTTCAGCGGGTCATGCACCCGGCCCGAGGCATCGGCGTAGAGCGCGTTCATGGTCAGATCCCGGCGCTTGGCATCCTCGACTATATCCTTTGAAAAGGCGACGACAGCGCGGCGACCGTCGGTTTCGACATCTGCGCGAAAGGTTGTCACCTCATGCGGGATGCCGCGCGCGACAATGGTGATGGTGCCGTGTTCGATCCCGGTCGGGACCGGCTTCAGCCCCGCGGCCTCTGCCAGTGCGACCACCTCGTCCGGTACCGCATCTGTCGCGATGTCCATGTCACTGACCGCAACGCCCAGCAGGTCGTTTCGGACGCATCCGCCCACAAGATATGCTTGATGCCCACCCGCTTGCAGTGCCTTCAGGACCGCCTGAGTTTCCGGGTTTCGGTACCAATCACCTGTCAGCTGCGTCATTGCGATAGTCTTTCTGCCAACCCCCGCAGAATACGGGCGGTGGCACCCCATATATAATAGGGACCGTAGGGCACGGCAAAATAGTGGCGCCTTTGCCCGCGCCAGCGTCGCCACTGCACCCCGTAATTGGCCGGATCCGCAAGGTGGCTGAGCGGCACGCGAAAGATTTCGTCAACCTCGCCGGGTTCCGGAACCGGGTCAAAATCCTGTGTGACCAGCCCAATGACGGGTGTGACGGTAAATGCCGTGACGGTCTCGTGGATAGGCAGGGTGCCCACAACCTCGACCAATTCGGACGGCAAACCGATTTCTTCGCGTGCTTCGCGCAGCGCGGCCGCAACGACATCCGGGTCGCCTTCATCCTGCTTGCCGCCGGGAAAGGCGATCTGACCAGGATGGTGTTTCAGGGCAGAGGACCGTTTGGTCAGGATCACCTCGGGGCCGCCCGGGCCTTCTGTCACCGCCACCAAGACACCGGCAGGCCGCAGCTTGCGACCCTCCGGCAGCACCACGCCCGGATTGAGATCAAAATCCGAGGAGGCACTGCCCGGTCTGTTCTGCGCGGCGCGCAAACGGGTCAGGGTGTCAGCTGTCACCCTCGGCACCTTTCGCTTCGAACCCGACGGTGGCCGGGTCCAACACGTAATGTGCGCCACAGAACTGGCAATCGGCGGTGACATGGCCATCTTCGGTTGTCATCTTCTCGATATCCTTCGCAGAATAGATCGAGAGGCTTTGCCGCACACGATCTTCCGAACATGTACACCCGAAACGAACCGGCTGCGTGTCGAAGACGCGCGGGTTTTCCTCGTGGAACAGACGCACCAAAAGGTCGGTCGCAGGCAGGCTCGGGCCGATCAACTCCATGTCTTCCACCGTGTCGAGCAGCAGGTTCGCCCGGTCCCAGTTTTCGGAGGCATCATCGTCCAGAACGTCATCCGCCGCCAACAGGCCACCTTCGCCGGACCCGCCGTCGCCGCTTGTCCCCGCAGACGCCTTGGGCATAGTCTGCAACATGATCCCGCCTGCGCGCCAGTGCTCCGGCGCGCCCGGCTCTGTCGAGCGTCCAAAACTCAACGCGAACCGCGTCGGCAGCTGTTCCGATTGCGCAAAATACGTCTCTGCACAGGCCGAAAGCGTCGCACCCGTCAATGGCGTGATCCCCTTATATGGCGTCATGCCTTTGCCCTGATCGACCATGATCGCAAAATAACCCTCGCCCACGTTTTCACGGATCGATCCTTCGGTCAGCCGACTGGCATCATAGCTAGCATAGGCACGGATGCGGGCCGGCTCGCCCTCTTTGCTGGGGCCGTAGAAATCAGTGGCAATCATCCGGACCGGGCCCTTTGATTGGACTTGCAGGGACAGTTTCCAGCGCAGTTTGATCGACTCGCCGATGAGTGCTGTCAACAAGGCCATCTCGGCAATCAACGCTTCGACCTGCGGCGGGTAGTCGTGCTGCTTCAGAATGCCGTCCAATACACCGTCAAGCCGGGTAATCCGGCCGCGAATGTCAGAGCGGTCAAGCTGAAAGGGCAGGACTGTATCGTCCCAGGCGAGTTTAGATCCGAGTGTCATGGGGGTTTCCTTGGACGTGGCGTCTTGGCATACCGCTTCCATATAGGCACGACAAGTGATCGGCCAAGGGGGCAATCGAGTGACACGGCAGTTCGGCAACAGTCCAGCAGCAGGAAGAGCCTATGTGGCCCGCCCCGGAGTTTACGCAATACTGCCGGGGCCCGGTGGCCTGTTGTTGACGCACCAATCCCAGCCCACCCCGGAATTCCAGCTGCCGGGAGGCGGCGTTGACGCAGGCGAACAGCCGCTGCATGCCCTGCACCGGGAAGTCCGGGAAGAGACAGGCTGGCGCATCGCCCGGCCGCGTCGGCTGGGGGTGTTCCGGCGGTTCACCTTCATGCCCGAATATGACATCTGGGCGGAGAAAATCTGCACGATCTACGTAGCGCACCCGGTCCGCCAGGACGGACCGCCCACAGAGCCCGGCCATGCCGCCTGCTGGATGAACGCGCGCGATGCCGCTCTTGCGTTGGGCAATCCCGGCGACCGGCATTTCGTTTCCAAGCTTTTAGGGTTGGTCTGACACCTAGATCGCGTTCGGCCCGGGGAATTCGAGCAGAGCCGCCGACACATCGTCACTCAGCTGCCCGGGATCTGCCATGTTCTCAGCCAGTCGCCAGAACATGTCCTGCAGGAAGTCCGATCCAGACCCTTCATAGGGCGTGGTTTGTGCAAGTTGCCGAAGCCCCTCGTCATCTAGCATTTTGCCATTATTCATCTGGCATTCCGGAAAGCCGTCGGAATAGAGAAGCAGCCTGTCACCGGGTGTCAGCTGTACCTGCGACTGTTCATAGCTCACGCCGGAAACGAGCCCCACCGGAACACCCCCGCATCCGATAAACTCCGTGCTGCCATCGGCCCGCATCAGCAACGGATGCGGATGGCCGGCTTGAACGAATTTTGCAACACCAGTGCGCAGGTCAACCACCGCATATAGCATCGACAGATATTCCTCGACGCCCGCATCTGCGTTCAGCCTGTCATTCAACATGCGCGCGACGACCTCTGGGGGGCGAAAGCTGAACGACTCGTCAGCCTCGCGCACCATGGCAATATTCTGATCCGGAAATGCGCTGTTGAGGTAGCCCGCCACACGTGCGGTCATCAGGGCCGAGGTGATGCCATGCCCTGACACGTCTATGCTGTAAAACCCAAGCTGCATGTCGTCGGGGCTGAACATGCCCACCAGATCACCGCCGACGTGACCACAGGGCTTCAACAGCAGGCTGACACGCGATTTTCCAAAGGACCGAACAGTTTCCGGAACGAGCGATTCCTGAATTTTGCGCGCCTGTTTGAGGTCTTTGTCGATGGCGTCATACAGCGTCTGCAAGGTTGCCAGCGTTTCCGAGATCACGCGGTTCTTCTGGCTGAGTTCACGCTCCATTTTCAGGATACGCCCGCCTGCCGTGATCCGGGCGCGCAGCTCTGCAGCATTGACCGGCTTGGTCAGGAAATCATCCGCACCGGCATCAAGCCCCCGCGCGATTTCGTCCTTTTCGCCTTTGGAAGTCAGCAGGATGAAATAGCCGTAGCTATCACGGCGCATCGCCCGGAATTGTCGGCAGAATTCCAATCCGTCCATGCCGGGCATCATCCAGTCGGACAAGACGAGATCAGGCTCTTGCGTCTTGCAGATCTCGATCGCCTCATCGCCCGAGGCGGCCTCGATCACGTCGAGATCCCATTTGCGCAACAGGCTGCTCATGATCTTGCGCTGGAGTCGGCTATCATCGACCACCAGGGCCAAACGCAAAGTTGCGCTGCCTGAAATGGACTTTAGTGATTTGTCCACCGCCGCGGTCACCGGAACACCCTTGTTTAAATACTGGTCAACGTATTGATAGATTTAGACTCAGCCGGATTAAGCAATGATGAATCCAGCGAAAATTTGGCAAAATCCTGTCGCAATTAAGATCGTAACAGCTCGTTAGCACTTTCCCGTTAATGTTTGCGCAGGAGGTCGCGATGATAGACTGGCAGCGCATAGCGCAACTACGCGATGAAATCGGGGTGGAAGACTTCGAAGAAGTGATCGAATTGTTTCTTGCTGAGGTTGAAGAAACGCTTGGCGCACTTCAGGATGCGCCAGAGGCGGAGCTGGAAGCCATGTTTCACCTGCTCAAGGGCTGCGCGCTGAACCTGGGTTTCCAAGGGTTCGCAGACGCCTGCCTGCGTGCCGAACTGGCCGCAAGAAATGGCGATTTCGCAAAGGTGGATAGATCAGCGGTAAAACAGATCTATGACGCCTCGCGCCATGATTTTCTTGCCGACGCCCCTGCCTGAAAGACGCTGACCCCGCTATCCCGGCCTCAGATGACGAATTGCGCCAGCGTTTCGTTCTCTGTGATGTCGGTATAGGTGAACCCGGCCACTTTCAGCTTAGCCAGGAAGGCATCGAAGTTGCTGGCATCCTTCGTCTCGATACCGATCAGGACGGAGCCGAAATTGCGCGCTGATTTCTTGAGATATTCGAACCGCGCGATGTCGTCTTCCGGACCCAGGAAATTCAGGAATTCTTTCAACGCGCCAGGCCGTTGCGGCATTCTCAGGATGAAATACTTCTTCAGACCCTGATAGCGTTGCGCCCTCTCCTTGACCTCTGGCAGGCGTTCAAAATCAAAATTCCCGCCGGAAGTCACGCAAACCACCTTGCGGCCCCGGATCGAGTGACCCAGATCCTGCAACGCGTCGATGGCAAGTGCGCCGGCCGGTTCCAGCACGATGCCTTCGACATTGAGCATTTCCAGCATCGTCACGCAAAGACGGTCCTCCGGCACAGCAAGCGCGTTTGCGAGCCCGACATCCTTGAGCCGCGCGAAGGTCCGCTCGCCGATCTGACCAACCGCCGCCCCATCCGCAAACGTGTTCACATGATCGAGCTTCACTGGTCGGCCCAGTTGCAGTGCCGCCCGCAGACATGCGCCGCCAGCCGGTTCCACAAAGGTATATTGTACATCCGCGCCAAAATAGCTGAGCACACCCGATGACAGCCCCCCGCCCCCTACCGGCAGGATCAGGTGATCGGGCTTCCCGCCCATCTGCTCTTCGACCTCCACCGCCACAGAGGCCTGCCCCTCGATCACATCCTCATCGTCGAAAGGGGACAGAAAATGGCCACCGGTTTCGGCGCAGTATGTTTGCGCCGCATGCAGAGTGTCGTCGAAATAGTCACCCGTCAGCTGGATTTCGATATTCTGGCCACCGAACATCTGAGTCTTCTGGATCTTCTGTTGCGGCGTTGTCACCGGCATGAAGATCACGCCGCGCTTGCCGAAATGTCGGCACATGAACGCAACGCCCTGCGCGTGATTGCCCGCACTGGCGCACACAAAGACCGGCGCGTCCGGTTGCTTGCGCATCGCATTAAAGGCCCCCCGCAGCTTGTAACTGCGCACAGGCGACAGATCTTCGCGTTTTAGCCAGACCTCGCAGCCATACCGCTCGGATAGGTGTGCGTTCAGCAAAAGCGGAGTCGCTGGAAAGACGTCCCGCATTGCGTTTGCGGCCTGACGCGCCTGTTCGATGAAATCACTCATAGCCGCCCATTTGGCGCATGATTGACCTTATGGCAAGGTCAGTCGATGGGCCGACCCTGGATGAAATGGCCATAGACCGTTGTCAGCAGCGATATGCCGATAATCGTGGCGAACCAGTTCACGACCAAAACGTAGATCAGGTTGATCACCGATGCCGGATCGCTGTTGATCAGGCTGGGCAGGAAAATTACCAAAGTCGCAAGCGTGATGATCACCCCAAGGACGACAAAAGTCGTGGCCTCTCCTCGCGTCGCGGCCCATGCCTCATTTAGCGAAAGCTTTTGTCCGATCGCACAAGCCGGCAGGATGGACCCGAGCCTGAAGAACAGGACCGCGCCCAGACCGATTGAAACTGGAAAGATCAGAAGACCCAAAGGCGGCGCGAGGAAGGCTACGACGCCTAAAATGAACCCTGCCCCGATCGTCCCAAGCATCACGATGATTCCGATCAAAAGGCTGCGTCCGAAATATCCAAGCATCTTGGCGCCATGCATCCTGGGCAGAAATCCGGTTGGATATTCCTCTTCTAGGACAAAACGATGCCATGCGACGGCGATCCACAGGCTGGCGACAAGGCCAAGCAGGCTGAGAAACAGTGTCGTCCCGTCGAGCTGAATTGCCTCCGGCGAAAACGCATCCGTCTCGACCTCGGCCATCGTGTCTGCATTCATGTAGCCATAGACCTGCGCCGCAGCAGATACGAGATACAGCACGAAGGAAATCCGGAAAGCGGCGCCGATGTTGTTAAGCACCAGCCGAACCGAATGTACGAAAATCTGCCAACCCTTCATCTTGCACCCCTGCATCACTTTGCAATCGTGCTAGCACGCAACAGCGCCCTGTCCAATGCCGTCATCTTGTATTGCGTCACGAAACCCGCTATCCGCCCGGCGATACTGAACAAGGAAATCCTGCACATGTCCGCGCCCAAGAAAGTCGTTCTGGCCTATTCCGGCGGCCTCGATACCTCGATCATCCTGAAATGGCTGCAGACCGAATACGGCTGCGAAGTGGTGACCTTCACCGCCGATCTGGGTCAGGGGGAAGAACTTGACCCCGCTCGCAAGAAGGCCGAATTGCTGGGCATCAAGCCCGAGAATATCTTTATCGAGGATGTCCGCGAAGAATTCGTGCGGGATTTCGTCTTCCCGATGTTCCGCGCCAACGCGGTTTACGAGGGTCTGTACCTGCTGGGCACGTCCATCGCACGGCCGCTGATTTCCAAGCGTCTGGTCGAGATTGCCGAAGCCACAGGCGCCGATGCCGTGGCGCATGGCGCGACCGGCAAGGGCAATGATCAGGTCCGGTTCGAACTTTGCGCCTATGCGCTGAACCCCGAGATCAAGGTGATCGCGCCCTGGCGGGAATGGGATCTCAGCTCCCGCACGAAGCTTCTGGCATTTGCCGAGGAAAACCAGATTCCGATCGCCAAGGACAAACGTGGCGAGGCGCCGTTCTCTGTTGATGCGAACCTGCTGCACACCTCGTCCGAGGGCAAAGTGCTGGAAGATCCCGCGCAGGACGCGCCCGATTATGTCTACCAGCGCACGGTGAACCCCGAGGACGCGCCTAACACGCCAGAATTCATCGAAATCACCTTTGAGAAAGGCGATGCGGTGGCCATCAACGGCGAGGCGATGTCGCCCGCGACCATCCTTACCAAGCTGAACGAATACGGCGGCAAGCATGGCATTGGCCGTCTTGATCTGGTCGAAGGCCGCTTTGTCGGCATGAAGTCACGCGGCATCTACGAAACGCCCGGCGGGACCATCCTGCTGGAGGCGCATCGCGGCATCGAACAAATCACGCTGGACCGGGGTGCTGCACATCTGAAAGACGAACTGATGCCCCGCTACGCCGAGATCATCTATAACGGGTTCTGGTTCTCGCCAGAGCGCGAGATGCTGCAGGCGCTGATCGACAAGAGCCAAGAGCACGTGACCGGCACCGTTCGGCTCAAGCTTTACAAGGGTCTCGCCCGCACGGTCGGCCGCTGGTCGGATCATTCGCTCTATTCCGAGGCGCATGTGACCTTCGAAGACGATGCAGGCGCTTACGACCAGAAGGATGCGGCCGGCTTCATCCAGTTGAACGCCTTGCGGCTGAAGCTCTTGGCCGCACGAAACCGTCGGCTGAAATAAGGATTACGGGCGGGACAATGTCCCGCCCGTTAAGCCGCTCCTGCGATCATGTCGCAAGACGATGACGCGCAAGCCGTTCGTAAAAGGGCAGCGCGGCCTCGACCAAACCCGCGGCGGCGCCTTCCAGCTGCGGCAAAGGTCCTTCGGGTCCCGCAAATCCCGATGACCTGTGAACAGAGCCGTACCAGACCGGCGCCCAGACACCATCAAATGGTTTGGGGCCCGTGGGCCATGACAGCATGGCCGGATCAAAATCCAACCCGATTTCGGCACAAACACGGCGCAACATGCCCTCCGGATCGTTGCGGATATCGGCGCTGTCCAGCACCAGCGGCGCGTGTCCCAAGGCCGTGACCTCGTCAAACAGCTCCGCCTGATGGGCAAAACCGATGTCATCCATCGTGGGATTTTCGTATTTCGCGGAAAAGCTGGCCACAACCCGCGCCGGGTGGCGGATCAAAAAGACATTCGTGACCTCGCCCAACCAATCGCGAGGCACGCCGGGGATCATATGTTGCGTCATATGCTTGTGATAGACATGTGGTGCGCCACCGGGATTGGGGCCCAGAAGCTCTCGCACAACCACCGCCGGATCTGTTGACTGAGACGCCACGACCTCCTCGCGCATCGGATGCGCCAGACCCGTCCGCGCCAGGTAGGCCGCGTAAAAGGGCTCATCCACCGCTGAGAAATCGGTACGGTTCGCGAAGGCGTACATCATGGCCGTCGACAGGTTGCGCGGCCCGGACCACATCGCAAGTTTCATGACACCTCCAAGGCTTGCTTTTTCGGCACGCTAGATACGCCTGCGGCCAAAGCCAAGCCGGTAAAATCGCGTCACCAATGCGTGACAAGCGATGTCACTGGCTGGACGCAAGGGGCGTCGCACTGGCACGGTCAACGGCAACGGAGGTACCAAGTCATGAACCAGTTCAAGAAATTCAAGCCTGTCCTGTTGTCCATCCTGATCTTTGCCGGTTTGGCGTTGCAGGGGCACAAGGCCGAAGCCGGCCCGACCAAGACAATCACTGTCGCCGGCGGTTGCTTTTGGTGTGTAGAGGCTGATTTCGAAAAAGTGCCCGGCGTGATTTCCGCCGTGTCCGGCTATACCGGCGGCAAGGTGAAAAACCCGACCTACAAGCAGGTCACGCGCGGCGGCACCGGCCATTACGAGGCTGTGCAGATCACCTATGATGCTGGGCGGGTCAGCCTTGATAGCCTCCTGTCCGCGTTTTTCCGCAGTGTCGATCCCACCGATGCGGGCGGGCAATTCTGTGACCGCGGTGAAAGCTATCGCACCGCGATATTCGTCTCTAACTCTGCCGAAAACGCGGCTGCAAAGAAGGCAAAGGCTGATGCTCAGGCCGCGCTCGGGACCAAAGTTGTCACGCCAATTCTGAATGCCGCGACCTTCTACAAGGCTGAGGACTATCATCAGGACTATTACAAGGGGTCCAGCCTTGTTGTGACGCGTTTCGGGCCGCTGAAACAATCCAAGGCGTACAAGCGCTACCGTGATGCTTGCGGCCGCGATCTGCGTGTCAAACAACTGTGGGGAAGTGCTGCCGCCTTTGCCAGCTGATCGCTAGAAGGCAGCGCCCTGAATATCCTTGAGGTCAGGAATAACATCCGCCGCGCCAAGCCTCGTGACTTGCAGCGCGGCGGCGCGTGTCGCCTGAGCGATCGCCTGTTCCATCGTCATGCCACGATCAAGGCCAGCCAGTACATAGCCCGTAAACGTGTCGCCGGCGCCTGTGGTATCGACCACCTCTACCGGGATCGCCGGAAAAGCGCGGCTTTCGCCGGTGTCGCTGCGGTGCCAGCGACACCCTTTTGACCCCAGCGTCACGATCACATCGCGAACGGGCAGCTTATCTGGCCCGAGGCCGCTTGCGTGTTCAAGCTGCGCGGCCTCCACCTCGTTCAGGATCAGAAAATCGCAAAACGGCAGCACGGATTCCACGGCAGCAGCGTCGAACGGTGCGGCGGCGTAGGCAACTTTCATGCCCCTCTCTGCGGCCAGTTTGGCTGCTTCGACCTGAGCGTTGGTTTCATTCTGGATCAAGAGCGTGTCGGCAGGGTCAGCCCCGGACAGGGCGGCCCCGATCATTTGCGTCGAAATTTGCCGATTGGTTCCCGGGTAGATGACGATAGAGTTCTCGCCCGCGTCGTCGACATAGATTATCGCGTGACCCGTGGCATCGGTATCCGGAACCGAGATGTGCTGCGTATCGACACCGAATTCCAGCAACCTGTCTTTCGCCCAGATACCATCAGGGCCAATGGCGCCAATATGGACAACACGGGCGGCAGCACGGGCCGCCGCGACCGACATGTTGGCGCCTTTGCCGCCCAGCCCCCGGGTCATCGAGGCGCAGGACAGGGTTTCCCCCGCACCGGGCAGATGGGGGACGCGGTAGACGATATCCGCGTTGATCGAGCCGAGATTGTAGATCGTCACTGTCGTGGCCCCCGCGCCGCCTTCAGCCCACCTTGCAGGCAGCAAGAACAGCCATGTTAAGAATATCGTTCGCGGTAGAGACGGACGAACAGATCTGAATGGACTCGCCAATGCCGGCCAGGATGGGGCCAATCACGGTTGCCCCGGCCATTTCCTGCATCAGCTTGGTCGAGATCGAAGCCGAGTGGCGCGCAGGCACGACAAGGATATTGGCCGGGCCGGTCAGGCGCGAGAACGGGTAGTTCTCCTGGCTGCGCGCGTTCAGGGCGACATCCACCGTCATTTCACCTTCGTATTCGAAATTGACGCCGCGCTTGTCCAACACCTTGGGTGCCATGTGCATCTTTTCTGCCCGCTCTGACACCGGATAACCGAAGGTCGAGAAGCTGACGAAGGCCACGCGCGGTTCCAACCCCAGATGGCGGGCCACGTCAGCGCTGCGTTCGGCGATGGTTGCCAGATCCTCTTCGTCCGGCCATTCGTGCACAAGCGTGTCGGAAATCAGCACGATCCGCCCCTTGTGAAGCAACGCGGTGACGCCAACCGCGCCGTGCTGCGCGTCGGCGTCGAAGACATGGTTGATGAGCTCCATCACATGCGCCGATTTCCGGGTCGCACCAGTGATCAGACCATCGCCATGGCCATGCGCCAGCATAAGCGCTGCAAAGACATGCCTGTCGCGGGCCGCAAGCCGGTGGATATCCTGACGGTCATGCCCCTTGCGCTGCAACCGCTCGTAAAGAAACTCCTTATACATCGGCAGGTGGCGGGTGTTCGCGGCATTCACGACTTCAAGCTCTCGCACGGCGTCGGCCATGCCGGCAGTCTCCAGCTTGGCCTTCACATCCTCTTGCCGGCCGACGACCAGCGCCTTGCCAAGACCGTTGCGCTGATACATCACGGCGGCGCGCAGCACGCGCGGATCGTCACCTTCGGCAAAGATCATGCGGGCCTGTGCCGCACGGGCGCGGGCGTTGATCCCGCGCAGAATGTTCGACGTCGGATCCATCCGCGCCTTCAGCGACGCCTCATAGGCATCCATGTCGATGATGGGGCGCCGCGCGGCACCTGTATCCATCCCTGCCTTGGCAACTGCGGGCGGGACCCTGTGGATCAGGCGCGGATCAAAGGGCGTCGGGATGATGTAATCACGCCCGAACGAAAGGTTGCGGCCGTAAGCCATCGCCACCTCGTCAGGCACGTCCTCGCGGGCAAGCTCCGCCAAGGCCTCGGCGCAAGCGATCTTCATCTCGTCGTTGATGGCGCGGGCATGGATATCCAAGGCCCCCCGGAACAGGTACGGAAAGCCCAGCACGTTGTTCACCTGGTTGGGATAATCGGACCGACCCGTCGCAACGATCGCATCCGCGCGCACCTCGTGTGCCTCTTCGGGCGTAATCTCGGGGTCGGGGTTGGCCATGGCAAAGATCACCGGATCGTCGGCCATCGACGCGACCATGTCCTGCGTCACGGCCCCCTTGGCTGACACGCCAAGAAAGACATCCGCGCCTTTCATTGCCTCTTCCAGCGTGCGGGCCTCGGTCTTGATCGCATGGGCAGATTTCCACTGGTTCATGCCCTCGGTCCGACCCTGATAGATCACGCCTTTGGTGTCGCACATGATGCAATTGTCGTGTTTGGCGCCCATGGATTTGACCAATTCAAGACAGGCGATGCCCGCTGCACCAGCACCGTTCAGAACGATCTTGCAGTCCTCGATCTTCTTGCCCGAGATGTGGAGCGCGTTGATCAGCCCTGCGGCACAGATGACGGCCGTGCCATGCTGGTCATCATGGAAGACAGGGATGTCCATTTCTTCCTTGAGCCGCTGTTCGATGATGAAACATTCCGGCGCCTTGATGTCTTCAAGGTTGATCCCACCGAATGTCGGCCCCATCAGCCGAACCGCATTGCAGAACGCATCGGGGTCTTCCGTATCCAGCTCGATATCGATGGAGTTCACATCGGCGAACCGCTTGAACAGAACCGCCTTGCCTTCCATCACCGGTTTGGACCCAAGCGCGCCCAGGTTGCCAAGTCCCAGAACTGCCGTGCCGTTGGAAATCACCGCCACAAGGTTGCCCTTGTTGGTGTAATCGTACGCAGTCTCGGGATTCTCGGCGATTTCCAGGCAGGGCACCGCCACACCCGGCGAATAGGCCAGGCTGAGATCACGCTGCGTGGTCATCGGAACCGTCGCTGCGATTTCGAACTTGCCGGGCGTTGGTTCCAAATGGAACGCAAGCGCTTCTTCGCGGGTGTATTTCAGTCTGGCCATGCGCCGGTCTCTCCTCGTGGACGGTCAATCTTGCTTAACTTAGGAAGCGGCGTGCCTCAACAGCCCGCGTTTTCGGCTTTTACCCGGAAGGCCCCTTTTGTAAGGTCACCGTCTCTAATCAAGGGGGTTCGCATGGGTGCGGCCGAAGCCACCGTTACGCCGATGATGGCGCAGTTTCTGGAGATCAAGGCGCAATATCCCGACGCGCTCTTGTTCTACCGGATGGGCGACTTCTACGAGATGTTCTTTGACGACGCCAAACAGGCGGCGGAAGCTCTCGACATTGCGCTGACAAAGCGTGGCAAACACGCGGGCGATGATATCCCGATGTGCGGCGTGCCCGTCCATGCCGCCGAAGGCTACCTGCTGACCCTGATCCGCAAGGGCTTTCGTGTGGCTGTCTGCGAACAGATGGAAAGCCCGGCCGAGGCGAAAAAGCGCGGCTACAAATCGGTGGTCAAACGCGATGTCGTGCGTCTGGTCACCCCCGGCACACTGACCGAAGAAAGCCTGCTGGAGGCGCGGCGGCACAATTTTCTGGCCGCGGTTGCGATCATTCGCGATGACGCGGCGCTGGCCTGGGCTGATATCTCCACCGGCTCTTTCTACGCGATGCCGCTGGAACAGAGCCGCATTGGCCCTGAAATGGCGCGGTTGCTTCCCTCTGAGGTTCTTGTCACGGAAGGCGCCGACATCTCGGTTTATGACGATCTTGGCATCGCCGCGACTGAACTGTCCCGTGCCAGTTTTGACAGTACTGGCGCAGAGAAGCGGCTTTGCGGCCTGTTCGGGGTCAAGACACTCGACTCCTTCGGCAGTTTTGGGCGGGCCGAGATGTCCGCGATGGGCGCACTTGTCGACTATCTCGACATCACTCAGAAAGGGCGCCTGCCTCTTCTGAACCCGCCGCAACGCGAGGTTCTTTCGGGCCTCATGCAAATCGATGCGGCGACCCGGCGAAATCTGGAATTGACGCATGCTCTTTCGGGTGGACGGGCGGGGTCCCTCCTGTCGGTGATGGACAGAACGGTTACCGCAGCCGGGGCGCGCTTGCTTGAACGACGCATCTCCAGCCCTTCGCGCGATATTCATGTCATCCACGCTCGTCTGGACGCCGTTGACTGGGCGGTAGAGGACCAGGAACAGAGACTGTTCCTGCGTGAGACGCTCCGAACCGTCCCGGATCTGGATCGTGCGATTTCGCGTCTCGCACTTGAACGGGGCGGGCCGCGCGACCTTGCTGCAATCCGCAACGGCCTGACCCAGGCAGACGCGATCGGAGGCTCTCTGGGCGAAGATCGGCCCGAACTGCTCGCCGTTGCCGCGCGTGATCTTGGCGGGCATAGCGAGCTGTCACAGCTGCTGGACGAGGCGCTGATCGCAGAGCCACCCCTTTTGGCGCGGGATGGCGGATTCATAGCCCCGGGTTTCGATGCAGAGCTGGACGAGGCGCGCAAGCTGCGAGACGAAGGGCGTGGCGTGATCGCGGCGATGCAACAGGAATACTCCGACGAAACGGGCATTTCGGCGCTGAAGATCAAGCATAACAACGTGCTTGGCTATTTCATCGAAACCACCGCCACCCACGCAGAAAAGATGCTGTCGCCTCCGCTGTCGGACAGGTTCATTCACCGGCAAACCACGGCCAATCAGGTGCGGTTCACCACGGTGGAGCTGAGCGAGCTGGAAACCCGGATCCTGAATGCCGGCGGGCGTGCAATTGAAATAGAGAAGCGGATGTTCGAAACGCTTCGGATGGCCGTGCTTGATTGTGCTGCCCAGATCAGCGCGACCGCCCGTGCTTTGGCCGAATTCGATCTAGCCTGTGGTCTGGCCGACCTCGCCACAGCGCAAAACTGGACCCGGCCCATTGTCGACAACAGCCGCTTTTTCCAGATCGACGCCGGACGCCACCCGGTTGTCGAAGCGGCACTGGCACGGCAGGGCGGCACTTTTGTTGCGAATGACTGTGCGCTGTTGGCCGAGGCGGACGCGCCCGCCATACAACTGCTGACCGGCCCCAACATGGCGGGTAAATCGACCTATCTTCGGCAGAATGCCCTGATCGCGCTTATCGCGCAGATGGGCAGCTTCGTGCCGGCCAGTTCGGCCCATATCGGAATTGTCAGCCAGATCTTCAGCCGTGTTGGCGCCTCTGATGATCTGGCACGCGGGCGGTCGACCTTCATGGTGGAGATGGTCGAGACTGCCGCGATCCTGAATCAGGCTGATGATCGTGCTTTGGTTATTCTTGACGAAATCGGACGCGGGACGGCGACCTATGACGGGTTGTCCATTGCCTGGGCCACGCTGGAACACCTGCATGACGTAAATCGCGTCAGGGCGCTATTTGCCACGCATTACCACGAGCTTACCGCGCTGGCGGGGAAGCTTCCGGGCGTTCGCAACAGCACGGTCGCAGTCAAGGAATGGGAAGGCGACGTCATCTTTCTGCACGAGGTCCGTCAAGGGGCGGCAGACAGATCCTACGGCGTTCAGGTCGCACAGCTTGCCGGCCTCCCGCCGGCTGTGATCCAGCGGGCCCGCAGTGTTCTTGACGCGTTGGAAAAGGGTGAGCGGGAACGAACCTCACCCAAAGCACTGATCGATGACTTACCGCTTTTCGCTGCAGCGCCGCCACCGATGCCAGCTGCCGCAGCCAAGACCTCTGTCGTGGAAGAGCGGCTGGCAGAAATCCTGCCGGACGATCTTAGCCCGCGAGAGGCCCTGCAAAAGCTTTACGAGCTGCGCGACCTACTGACCAAAGACTGATCCAAGAAAAATGCCCCCGAAATTCGGGGGCATTTCTTATCCGGTGAAAGAAGACACGCCGACCTGGGCCGGCCGCAAGAGCCGATCGTAGAGCAGGAACCCTTCGGCCGAGACCTGAATGATGTCGCCGGATTTCGTTCCGGGAAGCGGGGCTTCGAACATCGCCTGATGCAGCTTTGGATCGAACTTTTCGCCAACTGCGGGCGAAATAGGCTCTATCCCATGCTTCTTGAACACGTTGCGAAGCTCGCGCAGCGTCAGCTCCACGCCTTCGATCAACGCCTTGTTGTCGTCATTTGCCTCTTCAGCGGCACCCAGGGCGCGCTGGAGGTTGTCGTAAACTGGCAGCAGGTCGCGTGCCAGTTTCGAGCCGCCGTAACGCTCTGCCTCGCGGCGATCCTTCTCGGATCGTTTGCGCGAATTTTCAGCATCCGCCAACGCCCGCATGAAGCGGTCGCGCAATTCATCCCGTTCGGCCCGCAAAGCATCGAGTTCGATTGCTTCGTCGTCATCATCCGACATCACATCTTCATATGCGTCTTCTTCAGCCGAATCGATATCATCCAGGAAGTCGTCTTCCTTCGGTTCTGCCATACTTCACCTCTAGCTCCGGTCCGAGATCAATTTCCCGACCAGTTGTGCCGTGTAGTCCACAATCGGGACAATCCGTCCATAGTTCAGGCGCGTGGGTCCGATGACGCCAACCGCACCAATTATCTTTCGATCCGAGTTCATATATGGAGACACCACCAGAGAGGAACCCGAAAGTGAGAAAAGTTTGTTCTCTGAGCCAATAAAAATGCGCACGCCGTCGCCAGTTTCCGCCAATTCGAGAAACTCGGCTATGTCGCGCTTGCGTTCCAGGTCGTCAAACAGCGACCGGATGCGGTCTAGCTCGGCTTCGTCGGCCTCGTTTCCCAACAGGTGGGATCGTCCCCGCACGATAAGCCGTTCGTGGTTTTGTTCATCGCCCGTCCAGACGGCGATCCCGCTATCCACCATGTCACGGGCAAGCGAGTCGATCTCCTGCCGGCGGGCGTCAATCTCGATCTTCATCTCGCGCTGCAAGTCGGAAAGGGTCCGCCCTTCGATCAGCGCGTTAAGGAAATTCGCAGCCTCACGCATGGAGCTAGGCGTTTGGCCGGGCGGCGGGCTGAACAGCCGGTTTTCTACCTGACCATCGGCAAAGACCAAAACCACAAGGGCGCGGTCATGACCGAGGCTGACAAACTCAATATGCTTGATCGGTGCTTCGTGTTTTGGCGTCAGGACGAGCGAGGCGCCTCGCGTGACCCCCGACAGCGCAGATGTCACGCGGTCAAGCGCGTTGGACACGTCGTCCGTGTTGCTGGTCAACGTCGCATCCAGCTTTCGGCGATCATCGTCGCCCAGATCGCCGACCTCCAGCAATCCATCGACGAACATACGCAAGCCCAATTGGGTGGGCACACGCCCGGCGCTGACATGCGGGCTGTTGAGCAGGCCCAGAAATTCGAGATCCTGCATGACGTTCCGAATGGTCGCCGCGCTGACCTTTTCGCTGAGCGAACGGGTCAATGTCCGCGAACCGACCGGTTCGCCACTGTCCAGATAGCCTTCGACAACGCGCCGGAACACTTCCCGAGAGCGGTCGTTCAATTCGCCAAGTATCTTCTGACCGTCATTCATGATCAGCACCCGTATTTCGGACGGCCATTAAAGACGCTGGAGCGGAAAGGTCAATCGGGCTTGCGCCCGCCCCTTTGGCCCCTGTATCCCGGCAGCAAATCTGGGAAGGATACATCATGCGACCGTCTGGGCGAGATCTAAGCGAAATGCGCGCTGTTTCAATCGAAACCGGCGTAACAATGCATGCGGAAGGCTCTTGCCTGATCCGTATGGGCAACACCCATGTGTTGTGCACAGCCACCATCGAAGACCGCGTACCGCCCTTTATCAAGGGGTCTGGCCTGGGTTGGGTCACTGCGGAATACGGCATGCTGCCCCGCGCCACGAATACGCGGATGCGCCGTGAGGCCGCATCTGGCAAGCAAGGCGGGCGCACGGTGGAAATTCAGCGCCTGATCGGGCGCAGCCTTCGCGCCGGGGTTGATCGCGTGGCACTCGGCGAACGGCAGATCACAGTGGACTGCGATGTCATCCAGGCCGATGGCGGCACACGCTGTGCATCGATCACCGGGGGCTGGGTTGCTCTGCGTCTGGCCGTCAACAAGCTGATGAAGGTCGGTGACGTGCTGACCGATCCGCTGGTCGACCCTGTCGCTGCTGTTTCCTGCGGCATTTACGCAGGCCAGCCGGTACTTGACCTCGACTATCCCGAAGACAGCGAAGCCGGCGTTGATGGCAACTTCATCATCCACGGTGACGGTCGGTTGATCGAAGTCCAGATGTCTGCCGAAGGTGCCACATTCTCGCGCGATCAGATGAACCAGCTGATCGATCTGGCAGAAAAGGGAACGGCAGAGCTGATGGCCGCCCAGAAGGCCGCGACGGCATGACGCGGAAATTCTCTGGCGACACGCTTTTGGTCGCGACGCATAACAGAGGAAAGCTTGAGGAGATTGCAAATCTTCTTGAGCCCTTTGGCGTCAAGGTCGTGGGCGCAGCCGAGATGAACCTTGCGGAGCCGGAGGAAACGGAAACCACCTTTGTGGGCAATGCGCGTATCAAGGCGCACGCCGCGGCAAAGACCACCGGCCTGCCCGCCCTGTCTGATGACAGCGGGATCGAGATTGACGCGCTGGACGGTGCTCCCGGTGTCTATACCGCCGATTGGGCCGAAACAGAGACTGGTCGTGACTTTGTCATGGCCATGCAGCGCACTCATGACGCGCTTGAGGATGCCTCCGCGCCCTACCCGCGCACCGCGCGTTTCTGCTGCACTTTGGTCCTGGCCTGGCCCGACGGGCATGATGAGGTTTTTCCGGGCGTCATGCCGGGCCAGGTGGTTTGGCCGATGCGCGGCGATCAAGGTCACGGCTATGACCCGATTTTCCAGCCCGACGGTTATGACATAACCTTTGGCGAGATGGACCGGTGGGCAAAGAACAGGATCAGCCATCGTGCCGATGCGTTCCGAAAATTCGTCGCGGCTTGCTTTGACTGAAGACTGGCAACATGGCGGGTTCGGCCTTTATATCCATTGGCCATTCTGCGCGGCCAAATGCCCCTATTGTGACTTCAACAGCCACGTCTCGCGGCAAATCGATCAAGACCGCTGGGCGCGGGCCTATCTTTCAGAGATTGAACGCGTCGGCGCGCTGACCAAAGGGCGCGTGTTGAACACTGTGTTCTTCGGAGGCGGGACGCCTTCCCTCATGTCGCCCGACACGGTGCACGCAATTCTTGATCGAGTGCGGCGCGTTTGGCCCATGGCGAACGATCCCGAGATTACGCTCGAAGCGAATCCGGGATCTGTAGATACTGCGAATTTCGAAGCCTATGCGCAGGCCGGCGTGAACCGCGTTTCAATGGGTATTCAGGCGCTCAACGACACTGATCTTCGACGCCTTGGTAGAATCCACTCTGTCGCGGACGCGCGGGCGGCGTTTGACATCGCCCGAAAACAGTTTGATCGCGTCAGTTTCGATCTGATCTACGCGCGTCAGGATCAGAGCCTGTCGGCATGGGAGGCCGAGCTTCGCGCGGCGCTTTCAATGGCCGTCGATCACCTGTCGCTTTACCAGCTTACAGTCGAAAACGGCACAGCGTTCGGTGACCGGTTTCTGGCTGGCGGATTGCGCGGATTGCCAGACGACGACCTTTCCGCAGATATGTACCAGTTGACGCAAGATGTCTGCGGTGAACATGACATGTTTGCCTACGAGGTGTCTAATCATGCCCGCGCCGGTGCAGAATCCCGGCACAACCGGATCTATTGGCAGTACGGCGACTACGCCGGCATTGGACCTGGGGCACATGGCCGCCTGACCATAAACGGTCAAAAGCTGGCGACGGTGGGCTGGTCAATGCCTGACAAGTGGATATCCACCGCAGAGCGAGGTGACGGCACCAAGGACTCCACCGCGCTATCGGCTTTGGATCAGGCCCAAGAATACCTTCTGTTGGGGCTCCGTATCAGCGAAGGTATAGATCTTGATCGCCTTACTACATTTGGCAGAACTTATGTGGACGACAACAAGATAGACGAACTGGTCTCTCTCGGTATGGTCACACGGCGCGGCAACAGATTGGCGGCAACGAGCCGTGGTCGGCTCGTCCTGAATGCGGTGATTGAAGAGCTGATGCCGCTCGAATGATCAGCTTCCGCTGAGCATCCGGCAAAGATCATCAAGCTGGTCTAGATTGGCGTACCGGATCACCAACTGCCCGGCCTCGCCGCCAGGTTTGTGATCGACAGACACGGACATACCCAAAGCTGCGGACAAGTCCCCTTCGAGCGCCTTGGTATCTGCATCCTTCTCGACTGCACCGCGCTTTGTTTTTGGCGCGGCAGGGCCTCCGAACACATTTTCCATTGTCTTCTTCGCGGCCTTTTCGATGTCACGCACCGACCAACCATTCGCGACGGCTTTCTTGGCGAGGTCAACTGGCGCGTCCGCGGTAATCAAAGCGCGCGCATGTCCTGCCGACAACTCTCCATTCACGACCATCGTCTGGACTGGGTCGGGAAGGTTCAACAATCGCAACAGGTTTGCAATGTGGCTCCGGCTCTTTCCAAGCGCCTCTGCCATCTTTTCCTGCGTGTGCCCAAAACGGTCCATCAACTGTCGGTAGCCGGCAGCCTCTTCGATCGCATTCAAATCGGCGCGCTGAATGTTCTCGATGATCGCGACTTCGAGAACTTCGATGTCCGAAAATTCCCGGACAAGAACAGGGAGCTCATGCAAATTCGCCATCTGGGCCGCACGCCAGCGCCGTTCGCCGGCGACGATTTCGTAAAGCGCGTCATCACCCGGTTTTTTCCGAACGATCAGCGGCTGAATGACGCCCTTCACTTTGATTGACGCCGCGAGCTCTTCCAGTTGTTCCGGCGTGAAATGCCGTCTGGGCTGCTCTGGGTTGGGGACAATCTGCTCTATCGGGATCTTTCGATCTGGCCTCGGCGCTGGATCCGGCGACTCCCCGCGTGCGGGCTCTACATCCGCCATCAACGCCGTCAACCCGCGACCCAGCCCGCGCCGTTTCTCCCTGCTCTCTGCCATGCCTGCCCCCTCCGCTTATGCGGCCAATTGTGCGTTTTTTAGTAGTAGTTCGCGCGCCAGATTTCTGTACGCGGCCGCGCCCTTTGAGCTGCCGTCATACTGCAGCACCGGAAGAGCATAGGACGGCGCCTCACTCACCCGAACATTCCGAGGGATGACAGCCTCGAAGACCAGCTCCCCGAGATTGTCGCGCGCGTCGTTTTCAACCTGCTGCGACAAGTTGTTCCGAGCGTCATACATGGTCATCACCACGCCCTCAATGCGAAGATCCGGATTGGCGCTCTGCCGGACCTCCCGGATCGTCAGCATGAGCTGGCTAAGCCCTTCCAGCGCATAAAACTCGCTTTGGAGAGGCACCAGAATGGAATGTGAGGCAACCATCGCGTTCACTGTCAGAAGATTCAGCGACGGTGGGCAGTCGATCAGGATAAAGTCGAGATTGAATTCATCGATAGCTCTCTGGCGGAGTGCATCGTGTAACAGAAAACTTCTTTTTTCGTTTGAAATCAATTCGATATCGGCTGAGCTGAGGTCTACAGTCGCCGGAATTATCATCAATCCGTCAACAGCCGTCGCTTTCACTACGGAATCGAGGGCGACGTCATCAAGTAGCAGTTCATATGTCGTCAGATCGCGTTCAGAAGGCTCTATCCCCAACCCTGTTGAGGCGTTTCCTTGCGGGTCCAGATCGACAACGAGCACACGGCAGCCAAGCTCTGCCAGCGCTGCACCTAGATTTATCGTTGTCGTGGTCTTGCCGACCCCGCCCTTTTGGTTGGCGACGGCAATGATTTTCGGGCCGACGGGCCTGGTAGGATCAGACACGGGCGATGCCTCCGATGATGAGAATTGCGGCCTTCTTGTCCGTTTCACTTTGTACCACGTCTAGATCGAAACGCCATGTCTTGCGTGCGTTATCCACCTCTTTTTGCCAAGTTTCGCCTTTGGGAAAAACGGCGTGCCCCCCGGGAGCGAGGTGGCGCTCTGCAAAACCCAACAAAGCCTCCAAGGGCCCGAGCGCTCTCGCACTGATTACAGATGCGCCTACGGGATCAGCAACTTCAATGCGTTCAGAAATGACCTCCGCCTTTAGGTCTAACTCCCTAGAAACTGCCCTCAAGAATGTTGCTTTCCTGAGATCGGATTCGATCAACACAGTTTTGACGCCAGGTGCTTCGTGCTTCCTGATGGTCGCCAGAACAATGCCCGGAAGACCTCCCCCACTGCCAACATCGAGCCAAATCCCTTCTGAGCCTGAGATTGAGCGGTAAACTTGGACAGAATCTCGCACGTGGCGGTCCCAAATGACCGGAATCGTCGCCGCAGAGATCAGATTTATGCGCTTTGTCCACTTTTTTAGAAGGGTAACGTAGCGCTCTAGGTCATCAAATGTTTCACGTGAAACATCTAACTTATATGTCTCGCTCACGCCGACTTCCGCTTACGTTGGCGAAGTTTCGCTAGTAGCAGCATCAACGCAGCAGGCGTCATGCTGTCAACTTTTGCGGCCTCCGCGAGGTTACCAGGGCGTTTAGCCGTGAGCTTTGTCTTCAGCTCATTGGAAAGCCCATCGATAGTCGCGTAGTCAAAATCCGATGGTATCGCCTGCGCCTCATCTCGGCGGATAAGCTCGACATCTCTTTGTTGACGTTCAATATAATGCGCATAGAGCGCCTCAATGCTTAGCTGTTCACGCGTTTTTGCATCAATGTCCTCGAACGCGTCCGAAAGAATATCAAGATGCGAAAAATCTACGTTAGGGAACGACAGCAGTTGGAAACCGGACCGGCGCGCTCCGTCATGATTAATGCTAACACCGGCCCCACCAATTTCCTGTGATGTGAAACAGTTTTGATTCAGCAGCTCTCGCGCCGACGACAACCGCTCGCACTTGTCCTCAAACACCGCTTTGCGTTCATCCGAGACACACCCCAAAGTGATGGCATACGGAGTAAGGCGCTGATCAGCATTGTCTGCACGCAAAGAGAGGCGAAACTCTGCTCGTGACGTGAACATGCGGTAAGGTTCTTGGACCCCGCGCGTTACCAGATCGTCTATCATGACGCCAATATAGCTATCGGATCTGCTGAATTTCAACGGTCCAAGCCCATGCACTGATGCAGCGGCATTCAAGCCAGCAACCAGACCCTGTGCAGCGGCTTCCTCGTATCCTGTCGTGCCGTTGATCTGGCCTGCCAGATAGAGCCCCTTGACTGTCTTCACCGAAAGCGTCGCGTCCAAGGCGCGAGGATCGACGTAGTCGTACTCAATCGCATATCCGGGCTGTAAAATAACCGCATTCTCCAATCCGAGGATCGATGCGACATACTCGGCTTGGACATCCTCCGGCAGGGACGTCGAAATTCCGTTTGGGTAAACGGTGTCAACATCCAGGCCTTCGGGTTCGAGGAAAATCTGATGGGACTGCTTATCAGGAAAGCGAACAATTTTGTCTTCAACGGACGGACAGTACCGAGGACCAACCCCTTCGATATGACCGCCATACATCGCTGATTTACCTATGTTTTTCCTGATTATTTCATGAGTTCTCTCATTCGTGTGGGTGATTCCACAGCTGACTTGCGGCAGTGTAGTGCCGTTTGACAGGAATGAAAAAGTGACTGGATTCTCGTCCCCTGGCTGATCTTCAAGGACACTCCAATTAATACTGCGGCGGTCTAACCGCGGCGGTGTCCCCGTTTTCAGGCGCCCCAGAGAAAGATCGAATTCTTCGATGCGTGCCGCAAGCTTTATTGATGGCGCGTCGCCCATCCGACCTCCTGGACGCGATACGTCGCCGATATGGATAATCCCGTTGAGGAAAGTCCCAGTTGTGAGGACAACCGCTCTCGAGGCGATCTTTGATTGGTCGGCTAAAATAACCCCGCCGACACGGCCGCTTTCCATCATGAAGTCTGCGACCTCGCCTTCAATGATGTCCAGTTTCTGGATCGACATCAATTCACGCAACATTTCTTGACGGTAAACCTTTCGGTCAGCTTGTGCTCTAGGGCCTTGTACCGCAGGGCCCTTGCGTCTGTTCAGCAGGCGAAACTGGATCCCGGCCTTATCTGCGGCGCGGCCCATAACTCCGTCGAATGCATCAATTTCGCGGACAAGATGGCCTTTACCCAATCCCCCAATTGCGGGATTGCAGGACATTACACCGATACCGGCTTTCTTGAGCGTGACCAAAGCGGTCCGCGCACCCATACGAGCCGAAGCGCTGGCAGCCTCGGTTCCAGCATGTCCACCACCTACGATGACGACGTCGTATGCATAATGTTTCACGTGAAACACTCCATTACTTGCCAAGGCAGAAGCTGGAGAAGATTTCATCCAGCAAGTTCTCAACATCAATCCGCCCGATCAAGGCTTCCAGCTGCCGAATCGCGAAGCGCAACTCCTCTGCGGCAATATCATACTGGATGCTGCCCATATCAATAAGTGCAGATGCTTTCGCAATCGCATCCAGGGAATTTCTTATCGCGACCCGGTGCCGATCCCGCGTCGCAAGGCCAGCGCCTTGAGAGCGGGTTAGTAATGTCGACGTGATCTGCTTAACCAAATTGTCAACGCCTTGGCCGGTTAACCCGGAAACACCATCACCATTCTTATCCGCTTTTGCGACAATGGAAATATCTCCCGAAGACAACACGGCTTCTTTCGGTGGCGTACCCTCAAAAAGCAAGACCCGAAGGTCAGCCGTCCCTGCTCGCTCCATGGCCCGCTCGATCCCTAAGCCCTCGACGAAGTCGTCTGTTTCGCGAAGACCGGCGGTGTCAAGAAGCGTAACCGGCAACCCGCCAAGATCCATACGGACTTCTATGACATCGCGCGTCGTGCCCGCAATTTCAGAGGTTATTGCCGCATCACGCCCCGAGAGAGCATTCAGAAGAGTGGATTTTCCAACATTGGGCGCACCAATGATTGCGACCTCAAAACCGGTTCTGATACGTTCAGCTGCGTCAAAACCGGCCAGTTCTTTGCGCAGGGATACAGATATCTTTGTAGTGATTTCAACTACTTCTGGTCCGACATCTTCCGGGACCTCTTCGTCAGCAAAATCAATCACGGCCTCTAACAACGCCGCGGCTCTGATTAGCTGAGACCTCCAGCCCTCGACCGCTTTACCAAGATCACCTGACAAAGAGCGTAATGCCTGAACCCGCTGCGCCTCGGTCTCAGCTTCAATCAAATCAGCCAGACCTTCGACCTGCGCCAGATCGAGACACCCATTCTCCAACGCGCGTCGCGTGAATTCTCCTGGCTCTGCGAGGCGCAGTCCCGGGATGCCGGACAACTCCCGTAAAACCGCAGAGACGACGGCAACGCTGCCGTGCAAATGGAGCTCAACCACTTCTTCGCCGGTGAAGCTCGCCCCTTCGGGAAACCTTAGGATCAAAGCCTTGTCGAGAAATTCGCCGTGGACCGTGCGCACGTTTCGTACCGCATGGCGTCTAGGTTCCGGCAAGCTGCCACATAAGGCAATACCAGCGGCCTCAGCCTGAGGTCCAGAGATCCGAATAACGGCAACGCCGGCTTTGCCTTGCGCCGTCGCCAAGGCGTAAATCGTGTCCATAACTCACCTCGATCAGCAATCGTTCTCAGGTGTTCATGGAATCGAAGAATTCCGCGTTGCTCTTCGTCTGTTTGAGCTTCGACAGGAGGAATTCGATCGCGTCTGTCGTCCCCATAGGGTTCAGAATGCGGCGCAGGACAAAGGTCTTCTGAAGGTCAATTTTATCGACCAGAAGTTCTTCTTTCCGTGTACCGGACTTCAGAATATCCATGGACGGATATACGCGCTTGTCCGCCACCTTACGGTCAAGCACGATTTCCGAGTTACCTGTGCCTTTGAATTCTTCAAAGATGACTTCGTCCATCCGGCTACCAGTATCAATCAGTGCAGTAGCGATGATTGTCAGCGAACCACCTTCTTCGATATTCCGAGCCGCACCGAAGAAACGCTTTGGACGTTGCAGTGCGTTCGCATCCACACCACCCGTCAGAACCTTACCGGAAGACGGCACCACTGTGTTGAACGCCCTACCAAGTCTTGTGATAGAGTCGAGAAGAATCACAACATCTCGTTTGTGTTCGACAAGACGCTTGGCCTTCTCAATCACCATCTCCGACACTGCGACATGCCGGGTCGCAGGTTCGTCAAAGGTCGAGGAAATCACCTCGCCCTTCACAGAGCGCTGCATGTCGGTGACTTCTTCCGGCCGCTCGTCGATCAGCAGAACAATCAGATATGCATCCGGATGGTTCACCTCGATCGATCGGGCGATATTCTGCAACAGAACCGTCTTACCAGTCCGCGGCGGAGCAACGATCAGGGATCGCTGGCCCTTACCGATCGGCGCCACCAGGTCGATGACGCGCGCGGACTTGTCCTTGATCGTCGGATCCTCGACCTCCATCTTCAGCCGCTCGTCAGGATAAAGAGGTGTCAGGTTGTCAAAGGCAATCTTGTGGCGCGCCTTCTCGGGATCTTCAAAGTTGATCTTCAGAACGCTCATCAGGGCAAAATACCGCTCCGACTCCTCCGGAGCCTTGATCGTGCCTTCGATCGTATCCCCGGTGCGGAGCGAAAACTTGCGGATCATATCAGGCGACACGTAGATATCGTCAGGACCGGGCAGATAGTTCGCCTCTGGCGAGCGCAGGAAACCAAATCCGTCCTGAAGTACCTCCAGAACGCCGTCCCCGCCGATTTCCCAGCCTTCATCAGCCCGCTCACGCAGGATCTGGAACATCATTTCGCCCTTCCGCATGGTCGAGGCGTTTTCGATTTCCAGCTCTTCGGCCATCGCCAGAAGGTCTTTCGGGCTCTTGGCTTTCAGATCCGCGAGGTTCAGGGAGTCTTGTGTCATCGGAATATCCTGGTTCGCGCCATTTCGACGTCCACCGGTCCTGCAATGTGTCAGAGAACACGCACCCCGGACGGGGCGGTTGCAGGTAAATAGGCAAACTCGCCGTGACTGTCAATCGCCGTCAGAATTTCACGACAACGGAAAGGACGATCAAGACCATCAGGACAGTCGGAACCTCGTTCATCAGGCGATATTGGCGGCCAGTCAGGCTGTTCTCTCCGCGCAGGAAATCCTTTCGCCGAGCTGCCAGCCAATGGTGATACCATGTCATGCCCAATACCCCCGCTGCCTTCGTCCAGGCCCATAGCTGGCCCCAGTCAACGATGCCGGGCGTGAACACAAGCGCCAGCCCAAACAGCCAGGTCGCAATCATCGCCGGCCCCATGATGGCGCGCAGCAGCTTTACTTCCATCACTTGGAAAGTCGCGTCCGTCGCGTCACCGGTTTTACACCGCTCCACGTGATAGACGAACAATCTGGGCAGGTAGAACAGTCCAGCCATCCAGGAGATCACCGCCATGATGTGGATCGACTTTATCCATGGATAGGCCAGGCTCAGCATGTCGGACATCGTGTTCTCCCTGTGAGGTCGGGCATTCTTAAATAATTAAAGAATTATAGAAAAGATGATTAAGGAGTAGGGGACACCGACTCCTGTGGATCAATGACCTGTACCGCGACTTATCCCAAGTGGAAAACTCGGGCGTGACCCATGTGGAACATTTTGCAACATGAGAGGCAGGATGACGTTTTTTCATATTAATTTCTGATAGATAAATTATATCTCAGTCGTGGATAATTGCTGAATAACCCCGGTAGGTTCATTGCGGTTAATGAATGTACACATCGCGGATTCTATCCTTATCCTCTGTGTGGAAGGCCGAGCGACGGACTGAAAACTGCGGCTTTGGTCCCCAACTTGCAATGTCGGGGCTTTTTCCCCAGTAATGTTCCTTAACATACCCCTAAGCAAACCCACGGACTTACCCACATGCCAAATGAGTTGGTGCTTGCCTCAGGCTCCAGTATTCGGGCCCAGCTGCTTCGGGATGCGCGGGTGCCGTTCATCGTCGCTCCAGCGAAAATTGACGAATCTTCGATCAGGGCCGGCATGGAAGTGGAGGACGCGATCCCCCGTGATATTGCGGATACATTGGCCGAAATGAAAGCCAGGAAAGCCAGCGGTAAGACGCCGGGACGGCTGGTCCTAGGGTGTGATCAGGTCTTGGCGGTGGATCGTAAGGTCCTTGGAAAGCCCGACACGCCGAGAGAATTGCGGGAGCAGCTCGAGCTGTTGCGCAATCGGAAACATCAACTCCTGTCGGCCGCCGTCCTGTATAAGGATGGGGAACCCAAGTGGCGGCACGTTTCCACGGCGCGCCTGACGATGCGGGATTTCTCCAATGGCTTTCTCGACGACTATATCGCCCGAAACTGGGACAGCGTCCGGCACTGCGTTGGCGGGTATAAGCTGGAGGAGGAAGGTGTGCGGTTATTTGCGCGGATCGAAGGGGACTATTTCACCATCCTTGGCCTGCCGCTGTTGGAATTGCTGAACTATCTCGCAATCAGCGGCGAGATCGAGTCATGACCGCCCCACAGACCCTGCTGGCCGGCAAGATCGAGGTTTTGGCGTCCATGACGCGCGTGTGGCTGAATGATGCTCCCGCTCACTTCGATAGCATTTCGGCCCAACGGGAAGGATGCGTCTGCGTCGACGGTTCAGAGGCGGCGTTGAGTGAGTGGGCGCTGTCCAACAAGAAGTGGTTTGGAACCGCGGGCTCGAAAGACGATGCCGTCCGTGCTGCGGTGACGCTATGAGCTTTCGCCTCGGCCTGACCGGATCAATCGGTATGGGAAAGTCTACAACGGCGGCTATGTTCGCGGATGAGGGATGCGCCGTCTGGGACGCCGATGCGGCCGTGCATAGGCTCTATTCCGGCGCTGCCGTTCCGGCGGTCGGCGCCGTCTTTCCGAATGCGATTGTCGACGGCACGGTGTCGCGAGAGGCACTGAAGCAAATCATATCCTCTGACAGTGAAGCGCTGGGAAAGCTCGAAGCGATCATTCACCCGTTGGTACGCCAGGACAGGGCCCGGTTCGCCCGCGAAGCAGAGGCAGATATTCTGGTTTTCGACATTCCGCTGCTTTTTGAAACGGGTAGCCGGGACGAATTCGATGCGGTCACATGTGTCACTGTTTCACCTGAAATCCAGCGAGAGCGCGTGTTGGCCCGAGGAACAATGACGCAAGCCCAGTTCGAGATGATCCTTGCCAAGCAGATGCCGATCACCGAAAATGTTGCGCTCTCGGATTATGTCGTGGTCACCGACACGGTGGACCATGCGCGGACGCAGGTGAGGGACGTGGTGGCAGATATCAAAAGGCGGATGGCTGATGCGTGAAATCGTGATGGATACGGAAACCACTGGTTTTGACCCAGAAACCGGCGACCGGATTGTCGAGATTGGCGGCGTGGAGCTTTTCAACCATGTGCCGACTGGCCGGACCTATCATCAATACATCAACCCGGAACGCTCCATGCCGAAAGATGCGTTCGAGGTACACGGGCTCGGAGACGATTTTCTGCGCGACAAACCTGTTTTCGCCAAGATCGTCGATGATTTTCTGGAATTCGTCAGCGACGCGAAGCTTGTAATCCACAATGCCAGCTTCGACATGAAATTCCTCAATGCGGAACTCCGGTGGTTGAAAAAGCCGCTGCTCCCTTGGGAGCAGGCAATCGACACGCTGGAGATTGCCCGAAAGAAATTCCCCGGTTCGCCGGCGTCGCTTGACGCGCTGTGCAGACGTTTCGGAATTGATAACTCCAGCCGGACCCTGCACGGGGCGCTGTTGGACAGCGAGATCCTGGCAGAGGTCTATCTGGAGCTTATTGGCGGCAAGCAGCCTGACTTTGCGCTCGCTCCGGCGCGTGGCGAGAAATCGGCGGGGAATGCCGAGGATTGGAGGCCTTCTCGCAGGCCCACGCCCCTGCCCTCACGGATCACTGAAGAAGAAAAGGCGGCTCACGCCGCCTTTGTCGAGAAACTTGGGGATGGCGCGCTCTGGCTCAAAGGCTGAACGCGCCCGCTGCTCAGGCGTCCGCCTTGGGCTTTTCGGCCTGACGACGCTGAATTTCCGCGCGGTACAGCTGGAGAAAGTCGATATTCTCCAGGTTCAGCGGCGGGAAGCCACCATCGCGGGTCACGTCTGAAACGATACGACGCACGAAGGGGAACAGCATCCGGGGGCATTCGATCAGCAGGAACGGATGCATCTGGTCTTCTGGTACGCCCTCGATGTGGAAGACGCCGGCATAGTCAAGCTCCAGCAGGAAAAGGTGGTCGCCGGAATCCTTGGCCTTGCTGTCGACTTTCAGCTTCAGCACGACCTCGTACTGGTTGTCGGCGCTGCGCTTCTTGGCGTCCAGGTTCACCTGCACGGTAACATCAGGCTGAACTTCGCCAGTCGCACCCTTCTGCGACAGGATGTTTTCGAATGACATGTCGCGCACGAATTGTGCGAGAACATTCATCTTCATTTGCGGTGCAGCAGTTGCAGCGGCTGCATCGGGCGCTTGGGCCCCGTTTTCTTCGGCCATGCGTCGTCTCTCCCAATGGCGTAACACAATTTCGTCACCGGAGTATCAGGTACAGTCGGCGGCCTCAATGCTCTGATCAGTGCTTTGTCCAGCCCGAGGGCGGTTGATGCGTCGGTCGCTTGCCCGGCTTTACCTCGGTATACTCCCCCTCGACGACATCGCCATCAATGGGCCCTCTGGGGTGATGGTGCTGCGGACGATGTCGCTGTTGCGACCCCATTTCGAACTGCTGAACTGTCACGCGCTTTCGCGCCCATTCATATACCGCCTGGCGGATGGGCGGCGCCAACAGGGCAAAGCCCACTGCATCCGTGAAGAACCCCGGCGTGAGCAAAAGCACACCCGACACCAGGATCATTGCACCATGTGCGAGCGGCTCTGTCGGGTCACGCAGCTCTGAAAACGAAGACCGCAGGTTGGCCATGGCCTGAGCGCCCTGCGACCGGACAAGCCAGGTGCCCAAAATCGCGGTAAGCACCACGATACCGAGGGTCGGCCACAGACCGATAAAACCGCCAACTTGTATGAACAGGGCGATCTCGATCAGCGGAATCGACAGGAATGCTACTAACAGCCACATCGGCAGGGTTCCTTTCACAGCGGGCATGGTGGACTTGGCCCATCTCAGCCCCTACATAGGAAACCTGACCGCCTGTTTCCATGTGTGCCAGATAAAGAGGACCCTATGAGCTCTCCAATACTACAACTTCTGGTGCTTGCAGGCATCGTTATATTCCTGATTCTGCGCCTGCGGAGCGTTCTGGGCACGCGTGATGGCTTTGAGCCCACGCAAAAGCCCGCAGCAACCCCCGCGTCGACGCGTCGCAAGCCCGACCTGTCGGTGATCGACGGCGGCCCTGACCGTGACATTGTCGACCATGTGCCCGATGGCTCGCCCGCTGCTGCCGCACTTGCAAAGATGAAGAGTGTCGAACCCGATTTCGGGGTCGCGGACTTTCTGCAAGGCGCCCGCGGTGCCTATGAGATGATCCTCATGGGGTTCGAGCGTGGCGAAATGGCCGAGATCAAGCCGTTTCTTGCTGAAGACGTGTACCAAACGTTCGCAGAAGTGGTCGAAGCCCGCGAAGCGCAGGGCCTGACGATCGAGGCAGAGTTCGTGGGTGTCCGCGAACTATCTCTGGTCAATGCCGAGTTTGACGATACCACCCGTCTGGCAGAGATCACCGTGCGTTTCGTCGGTGAGCTGACATCTGTCGTGCGGGATCGCGCTGGCGAAATCATCGAAGGCAGCGCCTCGCAGATCAAGCGCCAAAAGGACATCTGGACCTTTGCCCGCACGATGGGTGCGGACGATCCAAACTGGCAGCTTGTCGCAACAGGCGAATGATCAAAGCACTGTGGGCAGCGGCGTTTGCGGGGGTGGTCATGTCCGGAACCGATACGGAAGCGCAGGGCGAACCTGTCCACAGATTGCTAGATTTCCAAGAGCTTGACGGCTGGGAAGACGATGATCACCGCGCCGCTCTTGATGTCTTTCTGACCACCTGCCGGGACATGAAGGATCCTGATTGGCGGGCGCTTTGCGCAGCCGCCGCCGATCAAAGCGACGCCAAAGCCTTCTTTGAACTCTTTTTTCGCCCGGTGCTGATCGAAGATGGGGCAGATGCCCTGTTCACCGGCTATTTCGAGCCGGAGCTGGAAGGCGCGCGCGAACCGTCGGACCGCTATCGTTACCCGATCTACGCCCTCCCGCCCGAAGCGCGCGAAGCATCGCCTTGGTTGACGCGCCGCGACATCCTGAGCGGCGAAGACATGCGTGATCGGGGTCTAGAAATCGCTTGGGTCGACGACCCGGTCGAACTGTTTTTCCTTCAGGTTCAGGGCTCTGGTCGCGTGCGTCTGCCCGGCGGCGGTTTTCTTCGCGTGGGTTACGGGGGCGCCAATGGTCATCCCTACCGCAGCATCGGCAAAGAGCTGGTGCGTCGCGGCGTCTATGAACCACACCAGGTTTCCGCGCAGGTGATCAAGAATTGGGTCCGGCGCAATCCTGAGGAGGGTGAGGAACTGCTGTTTCACAACCCCTCTTACGTATTTTTCCGCGAAGTCAGCGAGGTGCCCGCGCATCTTGGTCCCTTGGGCGCGATGAACCGTTCGGTCACGACGGGCCGGTCAATCGCGGTCGACCCGGCCCATACACCTTTGGGCGCGCCGGTCTGGGTGGAAAAGGACGGTGCCGATCCCATCCGGCGGCTGATGGTTGCGCAGGACACCGGCTCCGCGATCAAAGGCGCGCAGCGGGCCGACATATTTTTTGGAACGGGCGATCAGGCGGGCCTCGCCGCCGGTCGGTTGAAAGATCCGGGCCGGATGATCGTGCTTATGCCGATCCAGCGCGCCTACGCCCTTCTGCCAGAGAACGTGCAATGAGCAAGCGGCGCTTGCGCCCGGAAGAGCTTGATCTCTGGCGACAAGTGGCACGGACGACAGATCGGCTTGACGCTGACACGGTGTTTCAACCGAAAGCACCCAAACAGGCACCGGATCCCCGTGCCCCATCAAAAGATGCGGCACGCCAACCACTTACGCCATTCAAGATCGGTGAAAACTCTCACAAGCGGCAGAGCCAGTCAGCCATGCCCCCGAGCATTGGCGACCGTCTTCAGGCCGAAGCCGTCAGGATGGACCGAAAGTCCTTTACCAGGCTGAAGCGCGGCAAGCTGTCACCGGAAGCCCGGATCGATCTGCACGGTATGACCTTGGATCAGGCGCATGGCGCGCTGACGGGGTTCCTTATGCGGGCGCATTCAAACGGCAAACGGCTGGTCCTTGTCATCACCGGAAAGGGCGACAGGTTTGATCCGCATGACCCTGCGCCACGCCGGCGCGGCGTTCTGAAGCAACAGGTTCCGATGTGGCTGCGTCTCGCGCCGCTGTCACATGTCGTTTTGCAGGTGTCCGAGGCGCATATCCGTCACGGCGGAACAGGCGCCTATTACGTCTACTTGCGCAGATCGCATTAACATCAGGCAGCCAGCAACGGACGCGCGCGCCCTACCCCGATGATCATCAGTGCGCTCGTCGCAAGGAAGAAGGCGGTCACACACATATACTGTGTTTCGATCCCGATCTTCAGATCAATCAGGACGCCTGTCAGTCCCGGCCCCAGGGCCGAGCCAAGAACCATCACGGCCGCTGCCATCGCCTTGATCGCACCCATATGCCTGGTGCCATAAAATTCGGCCCAGAACGCATTTGGCAATGTGGTATTCGCGCCGATTGTCATGCCCATCAGCACCAGACCCACTGCGACGGCGACGGGTGACTGCGCGATGCCAAACACGAAAAATGCCGCGGCGATCGGCAGTTGGCACCACGGAATGAGCCGCGCGGTCCCCCATCGGTCAAGAAGGTAACCGGACACAATCATCGAGATTACGGACACGGTGGTGAACACCGGAAACAGCGCAACCAGCTGGATATGCTCCATATTCTTGACGTTTGCGAAATGGACCTGGTGAAAGAAAAATGAAGTGACAAAGGCTGCAGGTCCCAAAAGCGCGGGCACCATGAACCAGAACAGCCAGTGCTTCAGGCCTTGGACGCGGGTCCAGTGACGCCCCTCCATGCCCAGCGAGCTGCTGGAGTCAGCCATCGATTGCGGGGTGCGCTCATGCGTCAGCAAAGCCCGCAGCAGAGGTATAGCGAGGATCAGAATCGCGGCTGCAAAAAGCCACAGTTGCCGCCAACCCATAACCTGCAGTCCCGACACGAAGACCAATGGCAGCGTCGCCTCACCAACTGCGTAGCCAAGTCCCGCGCACATCAGTGCCTTTCCGCGGGTTGCCACGAACCAGCGAGAGACAGAGACAACCGCGATATGGCTCAGCATGCCCTGCCCCAAGAGCCGCAGAAAGAAGATCACACCGACCAGCATCCAGGCGGCATTTGCAAACGACATTGCGATACAGGCCAGGGCAAGCATCGCCAGAACGGCTGATCCGAGCGCGCGTGCGCGGAAAAGGTCGGTCAGCCCGCCGGCCCAGATCATCACCAGCGCGGAAAGCGAGGTGCCAAGCGTGTAGACCCCGCCCCATTGACCATGTGACAGCCCGTAATCCGCCCGGATCTCGCCGGCAAAGACCGAGATGAAATAGGTCTGCCCAAAGCCAGACAGAAAGGCCAGCATGGCGCCGGCCAGTAGCCATGGAGCATTATCTTTTACGAAGCCGGGAATCTGCATGCGCCATCTGTGCGCCGAAGCTTCGGCCGCCGCAACACCCTCCGGCATAGTTTTTCAAAGGGCTCTGGCACGGCTGGTCGCTCAACATTAGTGGCATCTATCCCGCAGTTCCGAGGCCACATCCCTGCATTGGGGGTTTTTAGAGGATGAATTTGACTCTACCGTGGTGGCAAAAGCGCTTCTTGGGAGACAAATCATGAAACACAGCATCGCAGCCTTCCTCGCCATGACCGCCCTCGCGACCTCTGCATTCGCAGACAGCCATACAGGTGTCGGCGATCCCGCGAAGGGCGAGAAGGAATTTGGCAAGTGCAAGGCGTGCCACATGATTCAAGACGCGGATGGCAATACGATCGTCAAGGGCGGCCGGACCGGACCGGACCTCTATGGCGTGATCGGCCGACAGGCGGGATCTGTCGAAGATTTCCGCTATGGCACCTCGCTCATAGAGGCTGGTGACGACGGACTGGTCTGGGACGAAGAAACCTTTGTCGCCTATATTCAGGACCCCGCCAATTTCCTGAAGAGCTATCTTGATGACAACAAGGCGCGTTCCAAGATGTCGTTTCGGATGCGCAAAGGTGCTGCAGACGTCTACGCCTATCTCGTGAGCGTTGGCCCCCAGATGTAACTCTCGCCCACCCAATCCGGTCCGCCGATGGCAACTGTTGCCGCTTTGAACACGCTTGCAGCAAGATTCATCCTATGCCGGGCCATGTTGTTGACGAGCGTGAACAAAGACCGCAATACCGCGCAAGCGAACGTGAAAGGAAGCACCCATGAAGATCGCGATGATCGGGACAGGCTATGTCGGTTTGGTCTCTGGCGTCTGTTTCTCTGATTTCGGGCACGAAGTGGTCTGCGTGGACAAGGACCCACGCAAGATTGAACGCCTGGAAAAGGGCGAGGTGCCGATCTTCGAGCCCGGGCTCGACATGCTGATGGCCAAGAATGTCGAGGCCGGTCGGCTGAGCTTCACAATGGATCTGGAAATGGCCGTGACCGGGGCTGACGCCGTGTTCATCGCGGTGGGAACGCCCACCCGTCGTGGCGACGGGCATGCCGACCTCACCTATGTGATGGCCGCCGCCGAAGAAATCGCGCGTGTCGCCAAGGACTATGTCGTGATCGTGACCAAATCGACCGTTCCGGTGGGAACGAACCGGCAGGTCGGAGAGGTCGTTCGCAATGCAAACCCGTCGCTGGATTTCGATGTTGCGTCCAACCCGGAATTCCTGCGCGAAGGCGCTGCGATTGACGATTTCATGAAGCCCGACAGGGTTGTCGTGGGTGTGCAGTCCGACCGTGCCGCCGAGGTCATGGCCGAGATTTACCGTCCGCTCTACCTGCGGGATTTTCCGATCGTGACCACCGATCTGGAATCTGCCGAGATGATCAAATACGCGGCCAATGCCTTCCTTGCTGCAAAGATCACCTTCATCAACGAAATCGCCGCCTTGTGCGAAAAGGTTGGCGCGGATGTGAAGCAGGTGTCGAAGGGCATGGGCATGGACAACCGCATCGGCAACAAGTTCCTGCACGCCGGTCCCGGCTATGGTGGTTCGTGTTTTCCCAAAGATACCAAGGCGTTGGCGCGGATCGGACAAGAGCACGCAGTTCCGATGCAGATCACCGAGACCGTCATCAAGGTCAATGAGGAGGTCAAGCGCCGGATGATCGACAAGCTTCGCGATCTGTGCGGCGGCTCTTTCAATGGGCGGTCAGTGGCGGTGCTGGGCGTGACCTTCAAACCCAATACCGATGACATGCGCGATGCCCCGTCCTTGACCATTGTGCCGGCGCTCGTCGGTGGCGGTGCCAAGGTCAAGGTGTGTGATCCGCAAGGACGACATGAAGGCGAAGCCCTGTTGCCCGGCGTTTCCTGGGTCGAAGACCCTTACGATGCGACCGATAAAGCGGATCTGGTGGTGTTGCTGACGGAGTGGAACGAGTTTCGCGCGTTGGACCTCAAGCGGATTGCGCAAAACATGGCGACACCCCGGATGGCGGATCTGCGCAACGTCTATGCGCCTGTCGATGCAGAGCGCGCGGGCTTTGATGCCTACGAGAGCATTGGCCGCGAAGGCTTTGGCTTGTGAGGCTTTACCGGGCATCGCGGTGCCCGGTGCATTCCCGGCGCGGGGACTATGTCATCGCGACCATCAGTGGAGAAGATCGAAAGAAGCGTGAGTAAAGCTGACACCCCTAGACGGATGGTGCTGTTGGGCGCCAGCGGCAAGCTTGGAACGTTGCTGCGGGAAGCATGGCAAGCCAAGCCGACAGAGGGCGTCGAGCTTATCCCGGTATATCGCAGTCGCGACGGTGCTGAAAGCTGGCAACCGGGTGAGGACGAGCCGGAGCTTGGCAAGGTCGACGCAATCCTCGCGATGTGGGGAGTCACGCCCGGTCCGGACGCCAATCTTAGCGAAAACACTCGGTTAGCGCTGGAGGCGGAAAGGCTCGGATCGGCTCTGGGTGCCGATCGCGTTCTGCATTGCTCGTCGGCAGCAGTCTACAAGCCCGGGTCGGAACCGTTGTCGGAGGATACGCAGCCGAACCCCCAGAACGCGTATGGCCATGCCAAGTTGGACATGGAAACGACGCTACTTGATTGGCAAACGCAGCATGGGACCGGGCCAAAGCCGTGCATCATGCGCATCGGCAATGTTGGGGGGGCTGAAAGCCTTTTCGCGGCGATGTCCGGCCGGGCGCCGGTGACATTGGACAGGTTTCCTGAAGGGCAGGGGCCTCGTCGCAGCTATATCGCGCCCGAAGACCTTCTGCATGTGGTTCTGGGGCTGGCAACATGCGCGCTGAAACAACTGCCGACCATCGTCAATGTTGCAGCACCGCGTGCCACATCCATGCAAGAGATAGTGCAGGCGGCTGGAAAAGACGTTGCTTGGCGCACCGCACCCGAGGGTGCAAATGCTTTGGTGGAACTCGATACCGCACGCCTGCAAAAGATCGTTCCCTTGCCGCAATCGGCGGCTGACCCGGAACGGCTGGTGCAGTTCTGGGCAAATCGGAGTGATGGCGCATGACCTTCGCAAAGCGGCTCACCGATTTGATTTGTGCCGCATTGCTGGCGCTTGTCCTTGTGCCGCTGGGCCTTCTTATTGCCGCCGTCTTATTGATCAATGAGGGCAGACCGGTCTTCTACCTTTCCGAACGGATGAAGACGGCCGATCAGGGCTTTCTGCTATGGAAATTCCGGACGATGCGCGTGGCCGAAGTGGACAGCGGCGTATCCGGCGGGGACAAGACCTCTCGCATCACGCCTGTCGGGGCGCTCCTTCGGCGCCACCGGCTGGACGAAATCCCGCAACTTTGGAACGTGTTTCGCGGAGACATCAGCTTTGTCGGGCCGCGCCCTCCGCTCAGACGGTATGTTGAGAAATTTCCCGATCTTTATCAAAGAGTTCTGCAATCCCGTCCGGGCATCACCGGAATGGCAACTCTGGTTTTTCATCAGACCGAAGAACGACTTCTGGCACCTTGCACCACCCCTGAGGAGACCGAAGCCGTCTATATCCGGCGCTGCGTTCCCAGAAAGGCGCGGCTTGATTTGATCTACGCGCGCAGAAGAACCGTGTGCAGCGACCTGAAGTTGATGCTGGCGACGGTCTTTCGGCGGATCCCTCTACATTAGGCAGGACGGCTCGGCTATTTCCGTAATTGTTGCGTTGCGACGTATCCGGTGAACGCACCAAGCCATTGGCGGCTGCCCAGAATGTCACCCGCGCCATCGACGAGATAGGTGTTGGTAAAGGTCGCATCGGGGCCGTCGCATTGGGCCGTTACCTGTCGCGCAGTCGTGTTGATCGCGCCAAGCTTTATCGGAGCAGTTCCGCCGCGGGCGACCGTGCAGGTGAATTTCTGGGTCACTGTCACGTCCTCGCCGGTCAGATACCGCATTCTGTAGGGCGCCGTGCCGCCGGATGCCCGGCTGACCAGTGCCAGAAGCGCGTCTTCGTCCGAAGACATCAGATCGCCGCCAAGCCCGCGTGTCGCGGTGATCATCCCGTCCCGAAACGTGATCGTCTGCCGCTGCTCGGTCGCGTAGGTTTCGTATGCCCCATTGCGGGCGATCGGGATAACCAGCGCGCTCGCCTTGCGCTGCTCGACGCTTACCAGCGCGAGCGGTCCCGGCTTGGTGGCCAGCACGTGGTTGATCTGCTCCACGGTGACCTGCGGCGGCGGGGTATTGCGCGACCCGGCCATTGTGCCAGCCACCAACTGCCGGAAAATCTCTGTCCGTTGGGTTTGTGCGGTATCGTTGCCGCAGCCGGACAGGCCGCCCAACGCGCTAAGGGCAAGAAGAACACCCGCTACACGTGGCATGATCATCTCCAGAACCTTCCCCAGGTCATGGCCATTTCGGGCCGGTGGTAATCGCGGACCTGTTCGTACAGTCGCCCATCAACATTCAGCCGCGCGCCGCCGTCGCGGGTCAACGACTTGATTTCGGCGTTGTTGGCCTGGCGGGACGGCTGACCCAAGACCCAGCCCAGCGGGATCGACAGACGGATACCCTTGTCAAAGGAGCCTTCGCCGAAATCGTCATATGAGACATCGGTGAAGGTCGCATATGCACCCACGCGCCAGCCATTGGCGAATTCACGATCCAGCGCAACGGTCGCGCCATAATCGCCGGCGAGGTAGCGGCCAACATCCAGCTGGCCGTGGAAGCCGTTGCCAAAGTCGTAATAAGCGGATGCGTGACCGGTCGCGACCTCATAATCCCGCAGACCGAACATCTGGTCGAAATCCCGCTGCTTGACGAAGTTCATCTCCACCCCGAGGGCGAGGGGGCTGTCCACCTTCTTCCACAACAGCTCTCCGGACACGCCGGCATACATCTGTTCCAGATACCCGACGGTGACACGGCTGTAGAGATCCGTCGCAGGGCGCCCATAGACGGAGGCGGTAAGATGCTCGATCGCCGGGTCGCCTTCCTTGGAATATTTCGCATAGTCCGTACGCACGCGGGGCAGGCCAGAGGGATCTTCGCGCGTGACCTCGTCCAGATTGCCGCCCAGCTTCTTCGTGACAGCACCGGAAAGGACCACGTTTGGCAGAATTCGAATGTCGCTGCCAAGCCGCAGCCCGGCATCGGCACGGACCGGGTTGTCCGGATCAAAGGCGCTAAGCGCAACATAAGGGCTGAGCGACCATGTGAAGCGCGGGTAAATCCCGGCCTCGGGGTCAGGGGCCATATTGTAGCCATCCAGAATGCGGGTGCGCGCCAGAATTTCTGTTGCGGCATCGTTTTCCAGCGTTTCAAGATCGCTCCGCCGGATCGAGACCGCAGACAGCGCCATGCCGTTGACCACCGGGACGATGACAAATTCTTCGATTGATCCCGGCAGGACGCGGCTCATGGCGCGCGCCGTGCGGCCGATTGCCTGTGGCGTGGCGCCATATTTGGGGTTGCGCAGGCGGACGGTGGCGCGGCGAGGTTCCAGCGCCAGCCCCTCGAAAACCAATCCCTCGCGTTCGAGAGAGGTTTTCAGCGCGGTTTTCGCGTTGGCGGTGGTCGATGCAGAGTCCGTGGTCCAGCCAAGGTCTTGCGCCGCGGCGGGGCTGCGGACCGCGACGGGAAGCGGCGCGGTTTCGCTGCCGCCCGGAACCTGGGCGTGCTTGGGGTTGGTAAACAGCGTGACCTGTGCCCCGATTTCCGAGCCGTAGACATGATAAAGCGACAGCTGCGTGCCGTTGTTGAACCGGTAGTCGATCCCGTAATTCCAAGGTGATTTCTTGTCGAACTCGCCGGTCGTGCTTTCCTGAGCATAGTCGTCCGAGGAATATTCCAGCTTAAAGGAAAGGTTCTTGTTGGGCGAGTAGCTGACACCGCCGAACGGGGCCACATCGCCCCTGAACCAGCGGTCATAAGTCGGGATGCCGCCTTCGCCCAAAAGCTCGTCCGGACGGTTCCCGGTACTTCCGATGTCGCCAAAGCTGCCCAACCGTCCCCAGCCCAGGCCGCCGGTCACGCGCAACCCGGGGAAAAGCTCTTTCGTGGCGACGAGGTATTCCCCGCCATAAAGGCCGGTCCCGATGAAATCCTGCAAACCGACGGTGATCGCGGGCCGGTTCGGGGTTTCGGTCAGAAGCTCGTAGCGCAGATCAAAGCTGCGGTCGAAGTAACGCCCGTCGACATTGCCGGGTGCCGGGAAATTATCGATGGCCGAATACCGGAAACTGCCCGACAGGCGCGGCGCGATCTGGAAGTTAAGCGTTGTGCGCGTGTTGTCGCCAAACCGCGAGACAGTCACGCCCAGCGTCGCATCAGGCGCGGGGCCGGCGGTTGGCATATCGATCAAGCCGGGACTGCCATAAAGGTTGTAGCCCGGAATTTCCTGCGCCTGCGCAAGCGTTGTCGGCAGGGCAGTCAATAGCGCGATAACGCTGGACGTATGCAGCGTGCGGCGACGCCAGGGGCCAGGTTTCAGTGCTGTGCCGGGTTGCGTCATATCTGGTTCCGTCCGTCCTTCAGGCGCATCTCCCTTTTGCTAAGCCAACTGGAAGCGCGAGTCTATTGTCTGGCGAGTCGTCTGGCGGGCAATGTGGGATATTCGGCACGTCGCAAGGGCCGGTTCCGGCGATCTGCGGTTATTAACTGCACATTTTTAATTGTTAAGCTGCGCGTAACCCCTGCGCTGCTACGCCTTGTTCCGGGTGAGTAAAGGTGATGGATCATGAGTGCGCAAAAAAATGCGTTGCCGGTCATCATCAAACGGAAAAAGATCGTCGTAGCCGGCGGGCACCATGGTGGTGCCTGGAAGGTTGCGTATGCGGACTTCGTGACCGCGATGATGGCTTTTTTCATGTTGATGTGGCTGCTGAACGCGACGACCGAAAAACAACGACAAGGCATAGCGGACTATTTCAGTCCGACCATTTCGATAAACCGCATCTCGGGCGGGGGCGATGGCAGTTTCTCCGGAAGCAGCGTCTTTTCAGAAGAAACGCTTCCGCAGGAAGGCACGGGCGCAAGCAGCCTACGGCCAACCGAAGCGGATGCAGCCCGGGGATGGACAGAGGCGGGCACCGACGCGGCGGACAAAACTGCGCAGGACGCGGAATTCGCGGCTGTCGAAGAAAAGCTGTTGGGTCAGAGTGGCGAAAGCATGCTTGCTGACGACCTTCTGCAACACATCGTCAGCAAGGTCACCGATGAGGGGCTCGTCATAGAAATGCACGACATTCCCGGTGCGCCGCTTTTCTTCGACGACATGACAGCGACGCCAGTTCTGCTCAGGATCGTCGATGCACTTGCCGAAGCGTCTAAAATTGTCAGCAATCCGATAGCTGTCGAAGGGCATGTGCGTTCGGTACCGATCGTGAAATCGGAAAGCGCCGTTTGGGATCAATCTTCGGATCGCGCCGATACTGTTCGAAAATCGCTTGAATCCAACGGGCTTGCGCCGAACCGACTGGCCAGGATCACGGGCCATGCGGATCGCGAGTTGGCCAGCGACAATCCCATGTCCGTACGCAACAACAGGGTCGAAGTCGTCTTTCTTCGCACGAATATCTGAGGGTGCATTCAGCGCAGCGTGCGACGAATTTACTGTCATTAGCGCACTGTTAAGCGGGCGAGCGTATCTGTTGTGGCGAGAACGACTCGATGCAACAGAAGGGCTCGTCCATGACAATCTCCAGTTCGCTCAATGCCGGTGTGGCCGGGTTAGCAAGCAATGCGACCAGACTCGGGACTATTTCCGACAACATCGCCAACTCTTCCACATATGGTTACAAGCGCGCTGAAACCGATTTCCAATCGATGGTTCTGGCGTCCAACGGATCATCCTATACTGCGGGCGGCGTGCGTGCGACGACTCAGCGGGCAATTGACGAACGCGGCGCGCTTACAACGACAACAAACGCGACGGACCTTGCCGTGCGGGGGCGGGGCTTCCTGCCGGTTGCACAGGCGACAGACGTCAAGGCCGGGAACGGCGACCCTGACATGCTGCTGACGACCACCGGCTCTTTTCGAACCGATGACGAAGGGTATCTGCGCAGCACAAGCGGTCTGGTCCTGATGGGCTGGCCGGCCAATACCGACGGCACCATCCCGAACTACTCGCGCGACACCAGTAGCGGTCTGGAACCTGTGCGGGTCAACCTCAACCAATATGCCGGAGAGCCCACCACCCAGATGTCGCTGGGCGTCAACTTGCCCGCGACCGCCACCGACGCCGGGTCCGCCGGAACCGCGCAGCCGCTTTCCGTCGAGTATTTTGACAATATGGGCCGCTCGGAAAGCATCGGGGTCACCTTCACCCCGACCGTGCCTGCAACGGGCACCTCGAATGAATGGACGATGGTTCTGACGGACAGCGCCTCGGGCGGTGCCGTGATCGGCGAGTATGTCCTGACCTTCGACGATGGCCGCAGTTCCGGTGGAACACTTTCCAGCGTAACCACGACCTCTGGGGGAACTTACGACGCAGCCACCGGCGCATTGATCGTCAACGTGGATGGTGGCCCGATGGAGATCAACATCGGCAAACCCTTCGAAAGTGATGGCCTGTCTCAGCTAAGCGACAATTTCGCGCCGTTGAATATTTCGAAGGACGGGTCGCCGGTTGGCACCCTGACCTCGGTCGAGGTGGACGAGTCCGGTATGGTACATGCCTATTTCGATTCCGGCATCACCCGCACGATCTACCAGGTGCCAATTGTCGACGTGCCCAACCCCAATGGCGTCGTCGCGATGGACAACCAGACCTTCGCCCATTCAGAGGATAGCGGCGCCTTTTTCCTCTGGACCGCCGGGGACGGTCCGACGGGCGATATCGCAGGCTTTGCGCTGCAGGAGTCCACCACCGACGTCGCGAATGAGCTGACGGACATGATCCAGACGCAGCGGGCCTATTCGTCCAACGCCAAGGTCATCCAGACCGTGGACGAGATGCTTCAGGAAACCACGAATATCAAACGCTGATTTAGCTGAGCCAAGGAGGTTGCAATGACCCTTAGCGGAGCACTTTCCAACGCGTTGAGCGGACTGAACGTTTCAACTCGCGCCACGATCAATGTGTCGTCCAACATCGCGAATGCTCTGACCGAAGGGTATGGCCGCCGCGAACTGACAGTTGAAAGCCGTATGCTGTCGCAGCATGGCGGCGTCGCGGTAACGGGCACTTTGCGCCATGCTGATCCGGTGCTGCTTGCGGATCGGCGCCTCGCCGATGCCGAGCTGAGCAACGCCAGCGTGATGGCCGATTTCGCAGCGCGCATGGAAACGCGGATCGGCCTGCCCGGTGAGCAAGGCTCACTGTCGCAGGCTCTGGCAGAGTTCGACAGTGCGCTGGTCAGCGCGGCGTCGCGGCCGGATTCCGACGAGCGGCTGGTCGTGGCGGCGCTCAAAGCCGAAGCGCTGGTCAATACGATTAACGATGTGTCTGAAGGCATCGGCAGCGCACGCGAGGACGCCGATGCCGAAATTGGGACGATTGTGAAACAGCTCAACACCGCCCTGGAGAGGGTTGTCGAACTGAACACCCGGATTTCAAGCGCCATTCACAAGGGCGAGGATACCTCCGGCTTCGAGGACACCCGCCAGACGGTGATTGACGCGATCAGCGAGATGGTCCCGGTTCACTCCGTCGAACGCGACCGCAGCGCTGTCGCACTCTATTCAACCGGGGGCGCCATTCTGCTAGAGGGCGGCGCCGTTGAAATCGGCTTCTCTTCCACCGGCAAGATCGAACCGCAGATGTCTTTGCCAAACGGGCAATTGTCGGGGCTGACCTTGAACGGACGCCCCGTCGACACGTCCTCTGAGAGCGGCGCGTTGCGTGGCGGCAGGCTGGCTGCGCAGTTCGAAATTCGTGACGAGCACGCGCCGGATTTGCAAGCATCGCTTGACGGATTCGCGCGGGATCTGGCCGAAAGGTTCGGTCAGGGCGGACCTGACGGCTCCCTTGCCGCTGGTGATGCCGGGATGTTCACCGATTGGGGTTCGCCCTTTGATCCCGGCCTCGAAGCGGGATTCGCAGGCCGCATGCAGCTGAACCCGGCGCTGGACCCTGATGGCGATACCCTGTGGAAGTGGCGCGCAGGGATTGAAGCGTCAAACCCCGGCGAAGTCGGCGATGCGACGCTGTTGAACAGCCTGAAACAGGAGCTTTCCCGCAGCAGCTCCCCGTCGTCCAGCGCTCTTACCAGCGTCAGTGCGTCACCCGAACAGCTTGTGGCGCATGTCTTGTCAAAGGCTTCCGCCATGCGGCTGCATGCGGATGACGAACTGGCCTTTGCCTCCAGCGCACAGGCCACGCTGAAAGAACTGGAGCTCGGGGAGGGTGTGGATACCGACTACGAGCTTCAAAAGCTGATGGAATTCGAAACCAACTACGCCGCCAATGCCCGTGTCATCCAGGCCGTGGATGAAATGTTGCAAGCCATACTCAGCATCTAGGAGCGATCATGCAGACACTAGGCGATCTTGCACAGGGCATGACCCTTCGCGTTCATCAAAGCCGTATCAAATCCGAAATGAACAAGTTGACGACCGAAATCTCCACCGGTCAGGTGCTTGATCAGGGGGAACGCGTTGGCGGCGATTTTCGGCAGCTTGCGGGCATTCAGCACAGTCTTACCCGGCTGGAGGGGTACCGAACGGCGACGGTTGAAGCGACGCAGATCGCGGACACTTTGCAGACGATCCTCGGCAAGGTGCAGGACGAGGCTCAGGCCCTCGCGGCACCTTTGGCGAGCGTAACCTCGAACAGTCTGCCGACGGTTCGGGACACGCTGGCAAACGAAGCGCTTGATCGGCTGGGATCGATGATCGGTGCGGTGAATGTCCAAACTGCCGGGCGCAGTTACCTTTCCGGAACACAGACCGACCAGTCGCCGCTTGCTGATGTGTCCACGCTTATGACTGAACTGCGAAGCGCTGTCGCGGGCGAGGTCACGTCCCAAGGGGTGGTTGCGGCATTGGACGCATGGTTCGACACGACGGGCGGGGGGTTCGACACGGTCATGTATCGTGGCGGCACTCAGGATCTCGCATCGCTGCGGCTGAGCGAGAGCGAAACCGCCGATATTTCGTTGCGCGCTGACGATCCGACATTGCGAAACATCCTCAAGAACACGGCCCTGGCTGCGCTCGCAACCGATGATGCGGCGGGTTTGCCCTTTTCGATCCAGGGCGATCTGCAGCGTGCTGCTGGCGAAGGGCTGCTTTCCGCCAATGACGGGATGACCGGCCTGCGCGCCAAGATCGGCACGCTCGAGGCGCGGATTGAAGAGACATCCATCGCCAACGAGGCCGAAGCTTCGAGCCTTGCACAAGCGCGCAACGTGCTACTGGAAGCTGACCCATACGAGACTGCAAGCCGGCTTGAAGAGGTGCAATATCAGCTGGAGACTGTGTATGCCCTGACGGCACGGTCGGCGCGGCTCTCACTTTTGGAGTATCTGCGTTGATCAACTTTTTGAAATGGTTCGTCATTGCCTTGACCATCGCGGGTACTTTGCCCGCGCAGGCGCAATCCATCCGCATCAAGGATTTGGTCGAATTCGACGGCGTTCGCGGCAATGACCTCGTAGGTTATGGCCTCGTCGTGGGCCTGAACGGCACCGGAGACGGTTTGCGCAACGCGCCCTTCACTGAAGAGATCATGAGCAATATTCTCGAAAGGCTTGGCGTGAACGTCGCGGGCGAACAGTTCCGCCCCAAGAACGTCGCAGCCGTCTTCGTCACCGCTGCGCTGCCGCCATTCGCAAGGGCAGGGGGGCAGATAGATGTGACGGTCTCTGCGATCGGGGATGCAAAGAGCCTTCTTGGTGGTACGTTGGTCATGACCCCGCTCAATGCCGCGGATGGCGAGATTTATGCGGTCGCGCAAGGCACGGTGATTGCCGGTGGCGCGTCAGCCGAAGGCGAGGCTGCTTCGGTGGTTCAGGGTGTGCCCACATCGGGCGTGATCCCGTCCGGGGCGCGCGTCGAGCGAGAGGTGGATTTCGATTTCTCCAGCCTGTCCACCTTGCGGCTCGCCCTGCGTGAGCCTGACTTTACCACCGCGGCGCGGATTGAAACCGCCCTCAACAACAGTTTTCGAAAGCCGGTTGCACGCATGTTGGATTCTGGCACGGTCGAGCTGGATGTAGGGCGCACCGGCGCTGCCTCGCCGGCCCATGCGTTGGTCCGTGTGGAAAATGTCGTTATTGAACCGGAACGTCGCGCGCGCGTCGTGGTGGATCAACGTTCTGGCACAATTGTCATGGGCTCTGACGTGCGGATATCCCGCGTGGCGGTGTCGCAGGGCAACCTGACGCTACGCATTGCCGAACAGCCCGTCGCGGTTCAACCAAGCCCCTTCAGCGAAGGCGAGACAGTGGTGGTGCCGCTGAGTCAGGCCGAGATCACCGAAGAGCCGGGCCCTAGCCTGGCCGAAGTCCCGGGCGGCACCTCCTTGTCCGAAGTCATCGCAGGGCTCAACGCGCTGGGCGTCAATCCGCGCGACATGATCGACATCCTCAAGAGCATAAAGGCCGCAGGCGCGCTGCATGCGGAATTTGTTGTGCGGTAACCACTTGGCGGCTCCGCATGGGGCCGCCAGTCACCGTATTTGGCAAATTTGATTAACTTTGCAGCAATCAATCGCGCGTAACTCTTCAGGGGCGGCCTGTGCTCATTTCGGGCCTGCGCCAATTACATTACTTGGAGTCAAGAAGTGACATTCCAGCTGGGCGGGCTCTCTCAATCCAAGATCATCCTGACGATCGCTTTGATGGCGACGATCCTTATGATGATCCTGCCGGTTCCCGCCTTCCTGCTGGACGTGGGCCTTGCCGCCTCCTTCTCGCTGGCCGTGCTGATCTTCACCCTGACGCTCTTCATCGAAAAGCCACTGGATTTCGCCGCCTTCCCGACAGTTCTTCTGGCTGCGCTGATGCTGCGGCTGTCCCTGAACGTCTCGTCCACCAAGCTGATCATCGGCAAGGGCCACGAAGGAACCCATGCTGCGGGCAACGTGATCGAAGGGTTCGCGAGCTTCGTGATGAGCGGGAGCGTCTTTCTTGGCCTCGTCGTGTTCGGTGTTCTGCTGATCGTGAACTTCATGGTGATCACCAAGGGCGCCGCGCGCATGGCCGAGGTCGGCGCGCGTTTCGCACTGGATGGGATGCCCGGCAAACAACTCGCGATTGACAGCGACCTGAGCGCCGGTGCGATCACGCATGAAGAAGCGCGCGCGCGGCGCGAGCGGGAGCAGCAGGAAACGACCTTTTTCGGATCGCTTGATGGTGCATCGAAATTTGTCAAAGGCGATGCAGTTGCCGGCCTGCTGATCACCCTCCTGAACCTTGTCATGGGGTTGATCATGGGCGTGGCTGTACATGGCATGCCTCTTGGCAGCGCGTTCGAGACCTATGCCATCCTGACCGTCGGCGACGGTTTGGTAACGCAGATCCCGGCGGTCATCATCTCCATCGCCGCAGCGCTTCTTCTGGCACGCGGCGGCGCGATCGGCGCAACCGACGTGGCGCTTGTTGCACAGATCAGCAAACATCCCGCCGCCTTGGGCACTGTTGCCGCGCTCATGGCGATCTTTGCTCTTGTGCCCGGCCTGCCTTTCATCCCGTTCACGATGGGGGCGCTCGGCCTGGGCGCTGCCGCCTTCATGATTTCGCGCAAGAACAGTGAGGACACGGCACAGCCCGACGAAGCGGCAGCCCAGGAGGTTGTTCCCAGAGCACCATCAATTGCCGACATACTTGATCTTGATGATATCCACGTCCAATTCGCACCGGATCTTGTGAACATGGTCCTTGATCCGGGTTCCGGGCTCGACGTGCGCATCACGAATATGCGCAGCCATATTGCCAGCAGTTACGGTCTGATCATGCCGGAAATCCGCCTGACCGACGATGCGAGCCTGTCAAGCGGCACCTATGTCGTCCGGATACAGGGCGTGGAGGCGGCAAAGGCTGAACTGAATCCCGACATGGTGCTTGCTTTGGTTCCCGACGGGGTCGACAACCTTCCGCAGGGTGCAACCGTGACAGAGCCCGTCTACGGCGCGCCCGCCCGGTGGATAAAGCCGACCGATCAGGAAAAGGCCGCATTGGCGGGCGCCACCATCGTCACCCCGGCAGAGATCCTTGCGACGCATCTACTGGAGACGATCAAGCGCAACTTCTCGCGGTTGCTGACGCTGAAGGCGCTGCGGCGGTTGCTGGACGAAATGACGGCGCTTTCCAACGATGTTCGCGCAGATGCCAATCGCAAGTTGCTAGAGGACTTGATCCCCGACCGTGTCCCGATGGATCTTCTGCACTCGGTGCTTCGGCTGCTGCTGGAAGAACAGGTGTCGATCCGGAACATGCCGCTGATCCTGGAGTCCATCGCCGAGGCGCGCCGCCTGCATGCGCATCCGGATGGAATATGCGAACATGTTCGTCAGCGCCTCGGATTTCAGCTCGTTTCGACGGTTTCACGTGACGATGGGTCCATCCCGCTGATCCAGCTCGCGCCCGAATGGGAGGATACGTTCAGCCGCTTCCAGATTGACGGGGACAAGGGCGGGCTTGATGTCGCCCTGCCGCCGGACGAATTCGAACGGCTGACCTCCAGAGTGGCCGAGCAAGTCTCCAAGGCGGGCGAACGGGGCGTAAGCCCGGCGGTCGTGACCAGTGGTCGCCGACGCAGGTTCATCCGTACGGTTCTGGCCGCGAAAGGTATCAACACGCCGGTCCTGTCCTTTGAAGAAATCGGAATGGAGGCCCGGCCCGCCCTTGTCGGCGTTGTGGCGGCATGACGGCAGCAGCAGAAGCTTTGACGCAATCCTCGTTCTGGTTCTGGTCGCTATTTGTGGCCTTTCTTCGGGTCGGCACCGCCATTCTGGTGCTTCCGGGACTGGGCGAGCGCAGCATCCCGGTGCGGATCAAGCTGGTTCTCGCCGTGGCACTCAGCCTGCCAATCGCGCCGACCATCTGGTCAGATCTTCCGGAAATTCCGGGCAGTTTTGTCGAAATGGCGCCACTTATCCTGACCGAGACCGTAAATGGCTTGGCAATCGGCTTATTCCTCCGGCTTCTTATTCTGGGCCTTCAGATCGCAGGGTCCATTGCCGCGCAATCCACGTCTCTGTCGCAGATTGCGGGCAATACGGGGGCGGATCCCATGCCCGCGATTGGCAACCTTTTGACAGTCGGCGGGCTCGCACTGCTTTTCGCGACCGGCTATCAGGTCAAAATCGTGCTGTTTCTTGCGAATTCCTACCTGATCCTGCCGTTTGGCACCTTTCCCGATCCGTCTTCCATCGCAACTCTGGGCGTTGCCCGGACGGCCAAGGCCTTTGCCACCGCGTTCACGCTGGCGGCGCCGTTCATCATCCTGTCTGTCCTCTACAACCTGGCGCTTGGGGTGATCAATCGCGCGATGCCGCAGCTGATGGTCGCCTTCGTGGGCGCGCCCGCAATCACGCTTGGCTCGCTGGTCATGATGTTCGTTCTTGCGCCGACACTGCTGGCCGTGTGGCTTCGCGGTTTCGACGCATTCCTCTTTGCGCCACTGGGACCGTGACCCATGTCGCAGGGTGACGACGATTCAGACAAGAGCCATGAACCATCCCAGCGAAAGCTTGAACAGGCGCGCAAGAAAGGGGATGTCGCGAAGTCTACCGATATTTCAACCTGGGCGTCCTATTCCGGTTTGCTGATTGCCCTTTATGCGATGGGGGCCTCTGCTGCGTCGGAATTTGGCGCTCTTCTGACGGGCCTTCTGGACCGGCCGGATGAACTGGCGAAGGTCATCTTTCAGCCGGGTGCGACCCAACCGGTAATCGGGTTGAGCGGAGGGGTTCTGGCCAATATCGCGCCGATCTTTGTGATGCCGGCCGCTCTGGTTCTGCTCAGCCTGATTGCGCAGCGCGCCTTGGTCTTTGCCCCGACAAAGCTGGAGCCAAAGCTTTCCCGCATCTCTCTGATATCCAACGCAAAGAACAAGTTCGGCCGGAACGGGCTGTTCGAGTTTGCAAAAAGCTTTGCGAAACTTCTGATCTACTCGATCTGTGTGGCTCTCGTGATCCGGTCGCGAATGGATGAGATATTGGGGTCCGTCCGGTCGGACCCGGCGACGGCAATCCTGCTTCTTGCGACACTAGCCATGCAGTTTCTGCTCATCGTCGTGATTGTATCCGCAGCAATCGGCGCGCTGGATTTCTTCTGGCAACATGCCGAGCTGATGCGCAAGAACCGGATGTCGCACAAGGAATTGCGGGACGAGCACAAAGAATCCGAGGGCGACCCCTATATGCGGCAGGCCCGCCGCGCCAAGGCGCAAGAGATTGTCAGCAAACAAATGGTTTCAGACGTGGCCCAGGCGGATGTGGTTCTGGTCAATCCGACGCATTACGCCGTTGCCTTGAAATGGAGCCGCGCTCCGGGTGAAGCGCCTGTTTGTGTGGCCAAAGGTGTTGACGAAATCGCCAAACGCATCCGCGAGGTCGCGCAGGAAAACGGCGTTCCGATGCACTCTGACCCTCCGGCCACGCGCGCGCTTTATGCCTCGACAGAGGTGGGCGATATGATCGCGCCGGAACATTACAAACCCGTCGCCGCCGCCATCAGGTTTGCAGAAGAAATGCGCCAACGCGCGAAAGGTTTTCGAAGATGAGCCCGAAGCTGAAAGCGTTATCAGAGCTGATGGACATGCAGCTCAAACAGAAGATGTCCGAGCTTCAGCGGATCGAGCGTGACCAGCAACAGATCCGAAACGAGCTGTCAGAGCTTGCATCCCTTGGGCATACCCGGTTCGACGGCGCGTCGGACGTTCAGGCGCGGGTTGCCGCAGGGGCGGACTCTGCCTGGCATGTCTGGGCGACCCAGCGCCAGACACAACTGAACGGCCAGCTTGCGCTGCTGGCCGCCGAACGTCTTACCTATCTCGATGAGGTGCGTCATGCCTTCGCGCGTGATCAGGCAGCACAGGGACTGGTGTCGTCGGCGGCGCTCCAGCGTGCGCAGGCAACGACTGCCCGCGAGGCGGAAAGCCTCATTGCTCTGGTCATCACGAATGCAGCGAAGGGCCGGGACGCGGTTTGAACGTGGGAACTATTCGCCGCGTCCGGGCGCCTTGAGATGTAGCTATCGGCGGTTTGCCAAATGGTCAGGCATCTTGCCGTGCGATTTCGACAATCAGCACTCCCTGCAAGGCAGGCCCGAGCACCGCGACACCATCTTTGTAAAGACCATGCCTGAGCGTATCGAGCTGGTCGGAGCCCGTGAAATACCCGTCAAAACCACCCCGGTTCGCATGATCGAACATCGATTGCAGGAACACATCGCGAAGCTTCGGTTCGCGCGAAAGCACCAAATCCCTGCTTTCCGGCGTGATCTCAAGCGACAGTGACACAATCACCAGTGAAGTCACTCTTTCGTCGCGAACCACGGGTACGACAAACTGGTTGCCGAGCTTTATGAAGTCATTCTCGCTGGGCGGCGCCGCCGAATGCGCATCACCCGCCGCGGCCGCATGCTCCTGCTCGGGGCCGCATGGGCCCACGGGCTCTGCCTGCGCCGTCTCAGGCTCCGGAGCAAGAATGACTGCGGCGGCGATACCGGAACCGGTGCCAAGCGCTGCAAGAAGGACGGGAAGTATGAGCTTGAGCATCTGCTTTCCTTAGAAGGGGGCGATGGCATCAAGAACCTGTTGCCCGATCCTTGGTTGCTGCATGTCAGAGATCTGCCCGCGCCCGCCATATGAAATGCGTGCCGAGGCGATCTTGTCATAGGTGATTTCATTCGCGCGCGAGATGTCTTCGGGACGAACATAGCCCGAAACGAGCAGCTCGCGGATTTCAAAGTTCACCCGGACCTCCTGAAGGCCCTCAATCGCAAGCACACCATTTGGGAGCACATCTGTCACCGTCGCTGCAACACGCAGGGTCAGCTTTTCATTCCGACGTACCGAGCCGTCGCCGCTGGCGTCGCTGGCACTGCTGATGGAAATCGCTTCGTCCAAGCTGGCACCATCGGGAAGGTCCTTGTTGACCCGCTGCGGTACGCCGAAAAGATGCGGAAGACCCAGACTCTCGGAACCGCTGCGCGACCGCGAGGTGGCGTTGGAAATCTCGGCCTTTTCGTCGATCTCGATCACCACCGTCATGATGTCACCGCGCTTTTCGGCCCGCCTGTCACCCAGCAGGGATCGGCGACTTCCGCTCCAGAGCGATGCCTCGTCGCGCGGCTCCAACCGGGTGGTGGTCTCCGGCAGGCCGGCAAAGACCATCGCCTGATGTTCCGGCCCTTGGGTGGCCGGGGTGAATTCCGGGGCCTTCCCGATGTGATCCATCTTGCCACAGGCGGCGAGGCCGACACAAAGGCCAGCAATGAAAAGCGTTTTCGTATTCATTTGGAGACTACCACCTGACCTTGAGAATCTATCTGACCGAACACGCTGGTCCGGGAACTTAGGTTCATGACGCGGATGCGGTCGCCTTCACCGCCCCGGCCCAGCGACCTGCCATCGGATGTGATGACTAGTCCGCCTTGTTCGAAAACGAGCGTGACGATGTCGTTGCGGTCGACGATTGCGGGCGGACCGACATCGCCCATCCGCAGGGGGCGCCCGGCGTAAATGGTGACGCGCGCTTCCTGGCCCACCGCATCTTCGACAAGGGCCAGAGTGCCCGGAATCGTCGCATCCGAAATCACCAGATCCTGCTCGGACAAGAGCGATTGCGCGCGAATTGTGCGTGCGGCCACCAGGGTTTCGGCAAAAACGGGTGCCGCAATCAGGCAAAGAGGCAGGGCAAGAAGCGTTTTCATCACCGCACCTGCGTCGTCGCGCCCAGCATCTGATCTGCTGCTGAGATGACTTTGGCGTTCAGTTCATAGCCCCGTTGCGCTTCGATCAATTCGGTCACCTCGCGCACGGCATCGACGGAGCTGTCTTCAAGATACCCCTGGCGCAAAGTGCCCAGACCATCTTCGCCCGGGGTGGCCGTCAGGGCCGCGCCAGAGGCTTCGGTTTCAAGAAAAAGGTTGCTGCCCATCGCTTCCAGTCCTTTCGGGTTGCTGAACCCGACAAGGTTGAACTGTCCCAGCTCTTGTGCTTCGGCGGAATCGTCGAAATAGGCGTAGACCTCGCCGTCGGCATTGATCGAGATGGACCGCGCGTCCGTCGGGATCACGATATCCGGCGCGACGGGAAAGCCTTCGGAAGTGACAATCAACCCGTCTGCGCTGCGCTTCAGCCCGCCGTCACGAGTATAGGCGGCGCGGCCAGACGGCAATGTCACCTCCAGATAGCCCAGGCCGTCAATCGCGATATCAAGATCGCCGCCCGTTGCCGACAATGCACCTTGTTGCAATTGCACGGAAACCGCGGCAGGCCTGACGCCAAGGCCAAGTTGCACGCCGGTCGGCAAGACCGTTCCGTCGGAGGCGTTGATTGATCCTGCGCGGCTAAGCTGCTGGTAATGCAGGTCCGCGAACTCGGCACGACGGGCATTATAGCCGGTGGTGCTCATGTTCGACAGGTTGTTCGAAATGACCTCGACCCGCATTTGCTGGGCGGTCATCCCGGTGGCGGCAATCTTCAGGGCACGCATTCTGCTCTCCTGCTATGATCTATTTGATGAAGGTTTTCATTGCGGTGCGGATCCGCTCATCTTCGGCATCCATGAAACTTTGGCCCATCTCATAGGCGCGCTGCACTTCGATCATCCGGGCAAGCTGGCTGATCGGATCGACGTTCGACGCCTCCAGAAAACCTTGCAGGACACGGGCGTCCTCGACCGGTTCGGCGCCTGCATCGCTGCGGAACAGAACGCTGCCCTCGCGGATCAATCCTTGCGGATCGTTTGGCGCGAAAAGACCGACTTGCCCGATTGGCTGGCCGTTTGCGCTGATCGTTCCGTCCGGGGCGACGCTGACAGGACCGTCGCCGGTTGGCACGAATACAGGCGCTTCGCCAAGATCCAGAACCGGGTATCCGTCGGCTGTCACCAGATTTCCCTGCGCATCGGGCGTGAACATGCCTGCGCGCGTCAGCCGGTTGCCCTCAGGTGTCTGGACCATGAAGAATCCGTCGCCTTCGATGGCGAGGTCAAACGCGTTGCCGGTCTTGGTCAGTTCGCCTTGCGAATACGAGGTGTCCGCGACCCGTGCCGAGGCCATGGACAGGCTGTCCCCGCCCCTTGACCGCATGATATATTCAGAAAAGATCAGGCCTTCCTGCTTGAAGCCCGTGGTTGCGGCGTTCGCGATATTGTTCGCGACGACCTGCATTTCGCGCTTCAGCCCGGATTGACGGGTAAGTGCTGCGTAACCTGCGTTATCCATTTTATCCCCCGATTATCAGCGGCATCAGGTGGTCCTGAAAGAACGACACCAAAGATTGAGTCATGAAGCTCATCGAGAGCCAGAAAACGGCGACGATCGCGATCATTTTCGGAACGAAAGTCAGGGTCATTTCCTGCACCGAGGTCAGCGCCTGAAAGAGGCCGACGCTGACCCCCGCGACAAGGGCGGCGGTCAGGATGGGGACGGATGTGATCACCGCGACCCAAAGACCCTGCCTCATCGTGTCGTAAAAGACGGCTTCGCTCAGCATGACCGCACCTCAGACCGGCATGCGCAGGATTTCCTGGTACGCCTCAACCACCTTGTTGCGGACCGTGACAGCGGTTTCGACCGCCAGTTCGGATTGTGCCAGAGCCTGTACCAGGGCATGTGGGTCCGCCTTGCCGACCATCGCGGCCTTGGCCGTTTCCTCGCCCGCCTGAACGGTCTGGGCGAAGTCCTCTGCCAAAGCGACAAAGCTCTGCTTGGCAGTGGCCGTGGTTTCGGGCGCGGGTTCAAGCGCGGGCCTTGTGCTGGCATAGCTGCGGGCGGCAAAAAGCGATTGGATATCCATTCTGGTCTCCGTTTGAAATTAGCGTCTCAGAAGTTCGAGCAGTCCGGTCGACATTTGCCGGGCCTGGTCGAACATTTTCAGGTTGGCCTCGTAGCTGCGCTGGGCTTCGCGCGCGTCAGCCATCTCGATGATCAGGTCGACATTCGACGCCTCGTAATGGCCGGACTCATCGGCCATCGGATGCGCAGGGTCGTGAATTTTATCCAGTTCCGACCGGTCAAGGGTCACGCGCCCGGTGGCGACGCTCCCAACGCCCGTTTCGCGGTTCACTTCCATTTCGAAAGGGACCAGCTTGCGGCGATACCCGGGCGTGTCGGCATTCGCGATATTCTCGGAAACCAGCCGCAGGCGTTTTGCCTGAGCCTGCAAGCCGCTGGCGGAAACGAAGAGGGATTCGGAAAACGCGCTCATTGTCTACCCTTTCTGGATCAGCTGCGGCCAATACTGGCGCGCAGAATATTGAGGCTGGACTTGTAGACGGCGAGCGCCTGGTCGTGATGGCGTTTCGCCTCCACAGCCTTGACCATCTCCTGCTCGACAGAAACCCCGTTGCCGTTCGGGCTGTGAGAGGCGCTGTGGATGACGTCCACTTCGGCTTTCGCTGCCGATTGGGTACCATTCAGGTGGCCCGCCCGCGTTGCTTTTTGCACGCCCGCCGCTTGCGTATCTTTTGCCGCATAGGTGGCGAAATCGGTGACCTGTCGGGCACGGTAATCCGGCGTATCCGCATTCGCGATATTCTGCGCGATCACGGCTTGCCGTGTTCCTGCATGCTGCGCCAGCGAGATTGCTGTGCGGAAGATCTCAAGTTTTTCGTACATCGGGGCTTCTCCCTCGATTGGCTTCAATCAAGGCTTAACCCCGATTCCTTTAAAAAAAGTTTGTGGAACATTTCAGGAGCGTTCGATGCAAACTCGAGGAATTACAGAACTCAGGCAAAAGATCGCTGGACTGAGCGCGATTCAGGCGGTTGGCCGTGTGGCCGAGGTCGAAGGTACGCTGGTTTGGGTAAAGGGCATTTCCGGCGATGCCCGGATTGGCGACAGGCTTTGTCTTTACCGCCGGGGGGCCGCACCGCTTGGCGGCGAGGCACTGATGATTCGCGATGGCAAGGTTGCGATGTTGCCAGAGGGCAGTATCGAGGGTGTCACGCTGGAGGATCGGGTTGCCGTGCTTGGGCGCAACACACTTGCGCCAACCGATTCCTGGATCGGCCGGGTCATCGACCCATTTGGCCGGCCGCTGGACGGGGCGCCCATGTCCTCCGGAAGTGATGCGAGAGAGCTTCGCGGTGACCCACCGGAGCCGTCACAACGCATGCCGTTGGGCCAGCGTCTGGAAACAGGCCATGCTGTGTTCAACACGTTTCTGCCGATTGCACGGGGGCAGCGCCTCGGGCTCTTTGCTGGGTCCGGTGTCGGCAAATCGAGTTTGCTGGCAAGTCTGGCCCGCAAGATCGAAGCGGATGTCGTCGTGGTGTCTCTCGTCGGTGAAAGGGGCCGGGAGCTTCGGGAATTCGTGGACGAAACGCTCGGCGCGGAGGGGATGCAAAGATCGGTCGTGGTCGCCGCGACTTCGGACAGGTCGCCGCTGGTTCGCAGGCGCTGTCCGCTGGCAGCGATGGCGGTTGCCGAACATTTTCGCGATCAAGGCGCACATGTTTTGCTGTTGGTCGATTCGATCACACGATTTGCCGAAGCACATCGCGAGGTCGCCATCGCATCGGGCGAGTTGCCTGCATTGCGAGGATATCCGCCCTCGACAGCTCACCAGATCATGTCACTTTGCGAACGTGCGGGCCCGGGAACAAGCGGTGCCGGTGACATTACGGCCATCTTTTCGGTACTTGTTGCGGGATCAGACATGGAGGAGCCGGTGGCAGATATCCTGCGCGGTGTTCTGGACGGTCATGTCGTGATGGACCGCAAGATTGCGGAACGTGGCCGGTACCCGGCAATTGACCTGCTTCGCTCCGTCTCGCGTAGCTTGCCCGGCTGCGCATCCGCGGAAGAAAACCAGATGCTGACAGCGGCGCGACGGCTGATGGGATCATACGCAGAATCCGAAATGATGGTTCGTGCGGGGCTTTACAAGGAAGGCACGGATGCGGCCCTGGATCAGGCGATCCGCGCATGGCCTGATCTGGATGATTTTCTGTCCCTGTCGGAGAGCGGTAATTCGCAGGACAGCTTTTCCAGGCTGCACCTGCTCCTGCGCAAGGTCGGGGTGCAGATCGCGTCGCCCAAGCCTGCAATTAAAAGCGGCGGGGCCCGAGATAAGTCAGCGTGATCAAATCAGGGCAACCGGTTCGTCAGAGGCTGGAAGATTGCAGAAGCGTCAGCGCAATCGATCCGGCCTGGTTGACCGGTTGAGCCTGTATCTGCGAGCGCAGCAAATAGGTCTCAACGACTTTGTTCATGGTCTCAGGGTCCGAGATTTTCGCCAGATCGGATGTGCCGAACATGCGTTCGGCCTTGCTCTGAAATGTTTCCAACTGCTTGTCGATGTCCAGCTTGCCAAAGTCGCTCGGAAGCCCCAATGCCGTTTCAAACACGTTCCGCAGCGCGGTGGTGCCCATGATGCGAAACCATTTCGTATCATTCCCGACAGTCGATTGCGCGACCTCAGGAAAGGCCCGCGTAAAATTCAATGCCAAGCGCATATCGTCATCCTGTTCGCCGACGGCGACCTCGAAGCTCTGGCTTTGATATTTCTCCACGATTTCTTGCGGAAAGTCCGACAGCTTGCTGCGTGGGACAGAAAAGTCGCCAAAGCCAAATGCCTTCGAGAATTCCAGATAACGCGAATCCGACAGCTTGTTCGCCAGCGCCGAGGGGTCAAGCGTGCCTTCTTCCAGCACCTTTTGCACCAGATACTTGCTGTCGATATCATCGGACAGCCCAAATGCACCCAATGCGACGCGCAGCAATCGCCGATCTGACACCAACTGCTCTGCGGTCTCGATCTCGCCGATCTTTTCCTTGAAGTAATCGGTATCACGACGGATTTCGACGGAGCCCGCATGAGCATCCATCTGGGTCACCAGCGTCCGATCCAGGAATTTCCACCCGGCCAGACCGGTCATGGGAATGACGGGCTGGTAGCTCATGAGTGATGCGCCGCAAGAAGCCGGTCTTCGCGGGGGATGAGAGCCCGGAGCGCGCGGAGGCATTGGTAGAATTGTTGGCGCACCAAGGCGTCAGTTGCTTGGCCCAGGATCGTCCGGCTGTCATTGTCGGTCAGGATTTGGCTCAATTCCTCAATCCGGCGCAAGAGCTGCAGTTTCACCTCTTCGGGGGCGGCGTCGCCGCTCAACACCAGCTGAGCGGCATAGCACACTCGTCGTACCGGTGTCGTGGCCTCGTCAGGGTGGATGGCGTCACGCAGCCGCAAGATGTTGGCGTTTGGCGAAAGGATCGTGAACCTGCTGCGCCGGTCGCCGTTTTCGATCACGGCACCATTGATCAACACGCGTTCCTTTGGCCCCAGTTTCAGCACCAGACCTGTCATCGCTGCGTACCTCCGTTGCTGAGACCTTTCAGAATGGCTGCGTTGATTTGCAAAAGTGGCGCAACGCTGGCCTCGCGCTTGAGCACTGCGCTGGTGTGAAGCTGTGTGAACTGCGCGAGATAAACGATACGCGCGCGCAGCGATGCGGGCAGTTGGTTCCCGTCTCCGGCAACGTCGACCGCAAGGGCGGTCCAGAGTTTTCGATTGTCGTGCAGAGCCGATACCAGATCCGTAAAACCGGCGGTCCCTCTCAATGCTGCGGCACGGATGCGATGGGTCACCTTAGCGATGAGCTCATATTCAGTGCTTCGCGCGGTGCGCGTCGCGGATGCAGAATTCGAATAGGCGCGTTGAGCCAACATGTGAGCGTTCACGTCACATCCTTCCGGAAATTGCGATGTAGGGGATCAGTGGGGAATGCGGAGGCCCTGTACCGGGCCTCCGCGTAAGTCGCTTAACGGAACAGCGACAGCAGCGATTGTGGCGCCTGGTTGGCAATCGAAAGCGCCTGAACGCCCAGCTGTTGCTGTACCTGGAGCGCTTGCAGCCTTGCGGAGGCCTCTTCCATGTCTGCATCGACCATGGCGCCGATACCCGAGGTCAGCGAGTCCGACAGGTTGGAGATGAAATCGGACTGGGTCGAAATCCGGTTCTCCACCGAACCAAATGCCGCTGCGGCATCGATGGCGGTGTCGATCAGCGTTTCGATAGTGCCAAGCGCGGTGGATGCGCCACCGCCCGTGCTGACGTCGATCGTCGACAATGCGCCGAGCCCACCGGAACCTGCGTTGGTGTACTGGCCGCTGACGGTCAGGTCCGTCGCGCTCGCGTTGGTGAAATCGAGCGTGCCGGGCGTGCCGCTGTCATAGTCGACGGTAAGACCGGCGATGTTCAGGCTGTCGATCTGGCTTTTCAGACCCACGGCCACCAGATCTGCCGTTGTGGTGGATGCAGCATCATCGGCGGAAACCGTGTAGGTGACGGTTTCGCCTGCCACGCTCAACGACACCTTGTCGCCCGCGACCAGTGCGGCACCGTTCTCGGCGATCTCAACCTGTTCGTTGCCGCCACCGCCGTCGAGGCTGAATGCAACCGCGTCACCATCGGAAGACGCGCCAGCCGAACTGCCCGACAGGACGTCATTGGCAGTGTAGCCACCCTGCGAGAGATCCTGCCCGGCAACCGTGATCGAGGAGGACGTGACAGTGCCCGCAGCATCGCGGTCGAGGGAGGACAGAATGTTTGCGCCCCCGGAACCGTTTACAAGGTTGAGGCCGTTGAACTGTGCAGCGCCCACAACCGATGCTATCTGCTCTTTCAGGGCAGAGACGTCGGCGTTGATCTTGACGCGGTCGACGTTGTCTTCCTGCGCGGCAACGATCTTGCCTTTCATCTGGGTAAGAAGGTCGGTCACTGTTTCCGATGCCTGGCGGGCAACGGCGACGGTGGATTCACCCAAGGACAGGCTGTCCGAAATCGCCTTGAAGCCCTGAACGTCCGATTCCATCACTTTCGAGATGGCCCAGACGGCGGAGTTGTCCTTGGCGCTGGCAACGTTCTTGCCGGTCGCGATCTGGCTTTGCGTGTCCGCCAGGCCAGAGTTGATGGATTTCAGCGTTTGCAGAGCAACCATTGCGCTGTTGTTTGTCAGAATGCTCGACATGGCATTTCCTTTCTAAACTGGGCTTTCGGCCCTTTGATAATTGACGCGTCAAATTGCGCCGGATGTGTCATTCTGACCTCTACAGCCCGGTTTTCCGGACGCTGCGCCACCTCATCGGATGCAGGGCTACCTTGCGTCGCAGAACCCTAATGGAGCGCTAATTCCGCCAAACCAGTTACGGCGGATTTTATTCAACTCACGCTCGCTTCTCGAGACGGGATTCGCCGATGCTGTCAAACGCAGATTTCCGGCCGTCCTTGTCATAGGTTTCCAGCGATCGCCGGATTCGACGCAGGCTTCCCAACCGGTTGGCCACGGACCTTATCCCAAGCAGTGCGCGGTCAAGAAGCACCTGATTTCTCGCCATTTTGCGTTGCAGCCGTTCAATCTCTGACACGTCCGCCCCGTGAAGATCGGCCACAAGCGATTCCTTTTGCGTCACCAGCCTGCCGATCTGGTCAAGGTCCCCGGCCAGAAGCGCCGCGCGTTCTGCATCCAGCAGGTCGTCCAGGGCGTCATGGGCCCGAAGGGTTGTCGTCTTACTCATTCTGTCTCTCCTTCAATGCGTGAAAAATCGTTTCGGCCAGGCCAATTCCGCCGCCTGAAACCATGGCGCGCGCCTGTTCCAACCTCAGGAAGGAAGAAAATTGCTCTTCTCCCGCGCCGCCCCCGAATCCGTCCGGCGCCTCGCCCAGCCCGGCGGATTTCAGCATCTCGGACAGAAACTGCGCCTCAAGCTCCTGCGCGGCTTTTCTCAATGCGGAATCCCCGGATGACGTCACCGGAGGGGGAAGTGAGGATTGGATCAACATTGGACGGTCCCGATATGATTCAAGTTTTTTTCGATCTGACGCGACAGCGGTAAAGATGCGGTAACCAACCGGCGCAATACTGGCGCGGTGATCAAAATCGGCAGGAGATCAGGCATGCTGGAAAAAACGCTCCCGTTTACGGCGGGCGCCCCAACGACCAATTATGCCGTCAAGCAGAAGCCTGAGTCGTCGGGGCCGGATTTCAATAGCTATCTGAGCACCGGCTCCTCTGCCGAGAGGGATTCCGAACAGACCGAGGAGGCGGATGCCGATTCTCGGGATGATCAGCGCACCGGCACGGCGACCGAGGCCGCCGCCCCCCCGACAAAGGATCATACGGAGGACAAAAATGCCGGATCAGATGAGGCCGAGCCAACATTCGACGAGCGTGACCCGAGCGGTGCAGATGGTACGACCGCAGACGCTGCGGGGGCTGTGAGCACAGTTGAAACGGCGGAAGAGCAGCGTCCTGACGAAGCAACTTTTGCCAATCTGGCCCAATTTAGCGACGATAAAGGCGGGCTTGACGGGGCTGAGACGCGTGCGCCCGGCCAATCGGTCAACGAGGCCCAACGGCAGATGGGTGTGGCTGCACCGCAAGGCGCCCTTAGCGGCCAATCCGGGCCTCAAACCGCCGAAGCACACAGAGCCGCATCCGCTCAGACAGCCGAGATTGCGAAGCGCGCAGAGGGGCGCGATGCCGCCGAGGACACAGCGCAATCACAATCTGAAGAGGGCGAGGCAGTTCGCGCCGCCTCTGTTCAAAACGCCAACCGTTACCTTGCGACAACGGCCCCGCAGGCTGCTGCAAACGCCTTGGCGGCGGCCTACTCTCTGTCACAGAAGGACGCAGAAGGTTCGGGCGATTCGGACGCTCTGCTAAAGGTGGATAACGAACTGGCAACGCAGGGGTTTTCCGGAAGCGGTCAGTATTCGGCATATGCGCAGGAATTGGGTCAGAAGGCCCCGACTCAGGCGACCTACCGGCCAGAGGCGGTCATGCGCCAAGTGGCCGAGGCGGTCCAACGCAACGGCGATGGCCGCGTGGAAATCCGACTGAACCCGGACGAATTGGGCCGTGTCCATATCCAGATGACAACGACCGACAGCGGCATTGCCATGACGGTCAATGCCGAACGGCCCGAGACCACGGAACTTCTTCGCCGCCATATCGAGATGCTCGCGCGGGAGTTTGAGGGGATGGGGTTCGAGAACATCGAATTTCAGTTCGGCAGCGACAGCGATTCGAACCAGAACGCTTCGCCATCGCAGGGGGCGGCATCGCTTGATGCCATCGCAGCGGCCGCGCCCGAAGATCGCGTCGGCCACTCCCCGATCTATGCCCCGACCGGGCTCGACATCAGAATCTAAGGAACCCTTATGGAAATTTCGAACACCCTCCCGCCCGCCTATTCCGCATCAAGCGATACATCGCAAATAGCCTCCAACGATCCCGCGATCAGTTCTGATTTCGAGACGTTTCTGCGCATGCTTACCGCCCAGATGCAGAATCAGGATCCGCTGAACCCGGTGGATTCCACGGATTATGCAACCCAGTTGGCGACGTTCTCCTCCGTGGAGCAACAGGTGCTTTCAAACGATTTGCTGCGCAATATCTCCACCGCGCTCGACGCGGGTGGCCTGTCCCAACTGTCAGGATGGGTTGGCATGGAGGCATTGTCGACGGCACCCGCGCATTTCTCCGGAACGCCGATCTCTTTGCGGCCAGAGATCCCGGCGGATGCGGCCAAGACCGAACTTGTCGTCAAGGACGGGTCTGGCGCTGTCGTCGAGCGTCAGAATATCACCGGAGAAACCGGGGTGATCGAGTGGTCGGGCAGCACCATTAATGGCAATCAGGCGGCCACTGGCAGTTACAGTTTCGAGCTGAGCGTGTCGTCAAAAGATGGCGAAACGGAGGTGCTTCCCGTCCCGACGTACGACCGAATCGTCGAGGCGCGCACGGTTGCGGGCACACTTGTGCTAGGGCTGGAAAGTGGCACGGATATCTCTGCCGACGACGTTGCAGCATTGCGCTCCACGTGACTGCATTTCGATGCAACAAGCGAGGAAACAAAGGCCCGTTTCGACAGATAGCTCTGCAAGTGAAGGTTTTGAAACAGACTTTGCCCAATAGCTGAGCAAACCACCCAAGCAGACCCGACGTATCGGGCGCGAACTGATCACCATTGTCCAAGCCGTTGAGATGTTTTCACAAATGCACGTTTCTCCGCCTCGCCTTTTGCGTCACCGCCATTATCAAGGCCATTGACAGTGTTGCTTGAAAGCCGCGAAGGCGATTTCGAGCGAAAACTCGCCCAGTTGACGCCAGAAACAGGTTTGAACGGTAGCAGCATCGTGTATAACATCGGGGCTTGAGGTGTGTTTGCGCCGTAAAAGACTGTTTGGAGAGAATCATGAAAAAGTTTTCGATGATCGCCGCAGCTGCTGCTGTTGCCGTATCGACCGCTGCTCCGCTGGCTGCTGAAACCGCAGCTGTCGACAGCGATCCCTTCGTAGCGACTCAGGGCCTGTCGGCTGTTCCGGCAATCGGCATCGTTGCCGGCCTGATGGCAATCGCTGTGATTGCTGCATCCTCGTCGGGCACCTAAACCCCTCGATCGGATCTGAATTTGAATGCGGCGACCCTTGGGTCGCCGTTTTCGTTTCTTCTGTCGCCCATCGGATTTTGACGAGTCTTTCGCAGCAAATCAGGACACGGCCTGGACGGCCAGGGTTGTCAAAATGCCGACAACCACACCCGACACCCACCAGACAGAGCGCATTCTGCCAAGTTTCGGCCCCTCAGGGGGCGTCTGATCTGACTGGCGGATCAGGGCGGCCTCGACAAGCCCGGGCAATCGCGGCCCGAACCGCGCCATGACCTTTGCCGTCCGGCCCAGATCCCGGGCGACGGCGGCGGGTCCGATAGAGCTCTTGATGTAATCTTCGACCACCGGCTTGGCGACTTCCCAGATGTTCATCTGCGGATTGAGAGAGCGCGCGACACCTTCGACCACGACCATCGTGCGTTGCAGCAGGATAAGCTCTGTGCGGGTTTCCATGCCGAACCGCTCTGTCACCTCGAAGAGGTAGGACAAGAGCCGCCCCATCGAAATGCGCGTCGCGTCCATGCCGAAAATCGGTTCGCCCACAGCGCGCAGCGCGCGGGCGAATTCATCCACATCCCGGTCCGCAGGCACATATCCCGCTTCGAAATGCACCTCGGCAACGCGCTTGTAATCGCGCCGGATGAAGCCGAACAGGATCTCTGCATAGACCCTGCGGGTATATTCGTCGATATGCCCCATGATACCGAAATCATAGGCGATGATATTGCCATTCGCGGCGACTTTCAGGTTCCCCTGATGCATGTCCGCATGGAAAAAACCGTCCCGCAACGCATGTTGCAGGAACAGTTGCAGCACCCGTTCGCTCAGCACGCGGCGATCATGCCCTGCGGCGTCGATGGCCTGATTGTCCCCCATCGGAACACCTTCGGCCCATCCCAGCGTCATGACGCGGCGACCGGACAGGGACCACTTCACCTGAGGCAGCTCGAACCCCTCGTCCTTTTCGGTATTGGCTGCGAATTCAGATGCGGAAGCGGACTCCAGACGCAGGTCCAGCTCTCCCATCACGACGCCTTCGAAATGGGCGATCACATCCATCGGGCGAAGCCGCCGCGAGGCGGGTGACAGCAATTCGATCATCCGGGCGGCAAAATAGAACGCGTCGATATCGGTGCGGAAAGCCCGCTCGATGCCGGGGCGAAGCACTTTCACGGCCACGGTTTCGCCGGTTTCGGCAATACGTGCCTTGTGAACCTGCGCGATGGAGGCCGCGGCCACCGGCTCTTCAAACTCCGAGAAGATCTGATCGGCGGGAATTTCCATTTCCCGTTCGACCTCTGCCTTGGCAAGCACGGTCGGAAAGGGGGGCAGCTTGTCCTGCAACACGCGCAGCTGAACGGCCAGCTCGTCACCCACAACATCCGGCCGGGTCGAAAGCACCTGCCCGAACTTGATATAGGCCGGCCCCAGCGCGGTGAGCGCACGGGTGGCGGGGGGCATAGACGGATCGCCCTTGTAGCCCAGCCACTTGAAGGGCCAGCCCAGCGTGCGCGCCGCGATCCGCAGCGATGGTGGCGCGTCGAAAGCATCCAGCACGACGCCCATGGCGCCAGTGCGTTCAAGCGTGGCGCCGGTTCGGATCAGCCGCCAGATGTTGTGAGGTCCGCGCATCCCTCAGATTTTCCAGCCCGAGTGCAGGCAGGCCACGCCCATCGTCAGATTGCGATATTTTGCCTGCTCAAACCCCGCTGCCTGAACCATGCCCAGAAAGGTCTCCTGATCGGGGAAGCGGCGAATGGATTCGACCAGATATTGGTAACTGTCGCGGTCCCCGGCAATCGCCTGCCCCAAACGCGGAATGATGTTGAAGGAATAGAGATCATAGATCTTCTGCATCATGTCATTCGGGATCTGGCTGAACTCCAGCACCATCAGGCGCCCGCCCGGACGCAGCACGCGGAACGCCTCTGCCAGCGCATCCTGCGGGCGTGTCACGTTCCGGATCCCGAAGGAAATCGTGTAGACGTCGAAACTGTTGTCAGCGAAGGGCAGGGACATGGCGTCGCCCACGACCCAGTCCAGACTGTCGGCCATTGCCTCAGCCTCTGCCCGTTTCCGGCCTTCGATCAGCATGGGTTCGGTCAGGTCCAGCACCGTCGCATGCCCGTGCCCGGCGCGTTTGAGAAACCGGAAAGAGATGTCACCCGTCCCGCCGGCCACATCCAGCAATTGCTGTCCGGGCCGTGGCGCAAGCCAGTCCATCATCGCATCTTTCCAGATCCGGTGGATGCCCATCGACATGGCGTCGTTCATGACGTCATATTTGGAGGCAACGGAATTGAAGACGCCCTGAACGCGTCCGGCCTTTTCGTCTTCGGGAACGGTCTGAAACCCGAAATGCGTGGTTTTCTCAGTGTCGTCGGTCATCGGGTCTTGTGATCCTCGTGTGTGACCCTTCTTATAGAGCGCCGTTCCGCCGTTACAATGCGACCCAGCCGTCAGGAGGCTCTCCAGTGCCCGAATTGCCAGAAGTCGAGACAGTCCGTCGCGGGCTGGCGCCGGTCATGGAGGGGGCGCGGATCGCGCGCGCGCTGATCAACCGCCCGGATTTGCGCTGGCCCTTTCCCCCGGATATGTCCGCCCGGCTGACCGGGGCCAAGGTGGAACGGCTCCGGCGACGCTCGAAATACCTTCTCGCCGATCTGGATCGCGGCGAGTCGCTCTTGATCCATCTCGGCATGTCGGGGCGGATGCTGGTTTCGGGCGATCCGCTTGGTCGGTTCGTGCACGCGCATCCGGCGGCCGAGAAACACGACCATGTCGTGCTGGATATGGATAACGGTGCGCGCATCACCTTCAACGATCCGCGCAGGTTCGGAGCGATGGATCTTCTGCCAACAACCGGTGCCGAGGCGCATCCGCTGCTGGCCAAGCTGGGGCCGGAACCGCTGGGCAATGAATTCTCGCAAAGCCATCTTGTCGAGGCGCTGCGCGGTCGGAACACCCCGATAAAATCGGCGCTTCTGGATCAGAGAATCGTTGCGGGGCTGGGCAATATCTATGTCTGCGAGGCGTTGTTTCGCGCCGGAATTGCGCCCACGCGAAAGGCGGGACACATCGCAGAGGCGCGGGTGGCCGGGCTGGTGCCGATCATTCGCGATGTCCTGTCAGAGGCGATAGATGCCGGGGGGTCATCGCTGCGCGATTTTCGTCAGGCAGATGGCGAATTGGGCTATTTTCAGCATAGTTTCGATGTCTATGGCCGCGAGGGGGATGCCTGCAGACGAGAGGGGTGTAACGGGCAAATCCGACGAATCGTTCAGGCCGGAAGATCGTCTTTCTACTGTAGGCAATGCCAAAGATAACTTGATCGGGCGCGCTCAGGTGGTAAGGAATCGGGTTTGTACGGAACAACCGAAAGCAGGTTTCATGGCCTATGAGACGATCATCGTCGACGTAGAAGACCACATCGCAACCATCACGCTGAACCGGCCGGACTCGCTGAACGCGTTGAATTCGCAGCTGTTGGCCGAACTGGCAAAGGCGCTGAAGGAAGCTGATGGGAATGATCGGGTGCGCTGCATCATCCTCACCGGCAATACCAAAGCCTTCGCTGCCGGCGCGGACATCAAGGAGATGTCCGAGAAGTCCTTCGTTGACATGTACCTGTCAGATTTCTTCGGTGATGAGCATGAAGCGATCACCCGTATCCGCAAGCCGATCATCGCCGCTGTGGCGGGATATGCGCTGGGCGGCGGATGTGAATTGGCGATGATGTGCGATTTCATCATCGCTGCCGAAAACGCGAAATTCGGCCAGCCAGAGATCAACCTCGGCGTGGTTGCAGGGATTGGCGGGACGCAGCGGCTGACCCGGTTTGTCGGGAAATCCAAGTCGATGGACATGCATCTGACCGGGCGTTTCATGGATGCAGAAGAGGCAGAGCGGTCCGGGCTTGTCAGCCGGGTGGTGCCCGCCAAGAAGCTGATGGAAGAGGCGCAAGGCGCTGCGTCAAAGATCGCGGAAAAGTCGATCCTGACGGCGATGGCGGTCAAGGAATCCGTTAACCGCAGCTATGAGACGACGCTGGCAGAAGGCATCCTGTATGAACGCCGCCTGTTCCAGTCGCTTTTTGCCACGGACGATCAGACCGAGGGCATGGCGGCTTTCCTGGAAAAGCGCGCGGCCCAGTTCCGCGACAAGTGACAGGCGATTACGGGAGGGTCGAGCGGCGCTGTTCCGGCCTTGCCGGAAGGCGCCCCGCCCGCCATCCCGTCGCGGTCAGGCCTGGCCCGGCCCGCGCAGCTGTGAAATTGCCTGTCGGATCCGGCGCCAGTTCTCGGCCTCGTCCTGATTGCCGGTCTGTTCGCTTTGTCGCAGGCGCGATGCCGCTTCGGCTTCGGCTTTGTTGCCATGGGCGCGGTAGAGTGCGCGGGCATATTCAGAGATCTTAAGTGGATCGAGCATTGCTTCCTCCTCTTCTGATCCCGGATCCAGTGGGCCGAGATCCGTTTCGGCCTCGTGCTCCGGGAGTCGCACTATACCCGAAGCGGCGTTTGCATTCCATAGCAAGGGCGCCAGCCTGGAATTTGGGCTTTGCATTGCCGGGCAAACTCTTTATAGGACGCCGCTACATGCGCGTGATGCCCGCTTTGGCAAGATTCGACAGGTTCGGCTGAACCCTGTTGCGGGTTTCATGGTGCGAGAGATTTGAAACTTGCAAACTGGGAATACGAACATGGCAAATACGCCGCAGTCGAAGAAACGTGCAAAGCAGAGCGAGAAGCGCTTTCTGGTAAACAAGGCGCGCCGCTCGCGCATCCGGACCTACCTGCGCAAGGTCGAAGAGGCGATTGCATCCGGCGACAAGGATGCTGCAACCGCCGCCCTGCGCGCAGCCCAGCCAGAGCTGATGCGCGGCGTCACCAAGGGCGTCTTCCACAAGAACACCGCTTCGCGCAAGATGTCGCGCCTGACGGCACGCGTGAAGGCGATCGGCTAAACCGATCTAACTGTTTGATGAAAAAGGCATCGCCGCGGGCGGTGCCTTTTTTGCGTTGTGGCATTCCTGCATGGGGGCCAGAGATTCTTTTTCCGATTAATGAGAGTCAAGATCGAAGATCAGTTGCCGCTCCGCAGGCGCAATTGATAGTTTGAGCCTGCGAGTCACATCGCTGGGGGGACAGGCGAAGGCAGAACCGCATCTGGGCCGAATTAATGGCCCGTGTTTTCTGCACCTCTACGCTGGCTGCCAAATGGTGGCGTAGAGTAGTTGGGGGTTATACCCCCTTGCCAGTCCATTATTTACGCGCTTGTCGCGGCCATGGCATTTTGCGTCGTCGGATTGGGACTCCGTCGGGGCTTGCCGTGCCTGTCACATGCCCGTGGATGACATCCGCTCTCCGTTGCTGTTGCGGCAACGGTGCAAGGAGTGTTTGCCTGGTCGATCTGGCCGCCCGCCGCTGCCGCGGTTGGTAGACGTTGGGAGAATGGCATGAAATGGGGCCGATTTAAATGACACTGGAACAATGGGGCGCGTTGCAGGACAGTCTTTGCCAGACTGTGGGCAAGAATAACTATACGAATTGGCTGAAACCGCTGAAGTTTTCTGGTGTCGAGGATGGCGTGGCGAAGTTCCACGTGCCGACGCATTTTCTGGGCAGCTACGTGTCGCAGAATTTTGGGGAACTGCTGCTGGCAAAGATCTCTGAGGGCACGAAATCCGTGCGTCGATTGCAATTCGACGTACCGTCGCAAGCGGGTGCGGCCGCTGCCAAACCGGCGCATGCGCGGCCCGAACCTGTCGAACCGGTCAGGGATGTTGCGGCACCGGCCTCTGCCGACGCTCTGCCGGGCGCACCGCTTGATGCGCGGTTCACCTTCGATTCCTTCATCGTCGGCAAACCGAACGAGCTGGCCCATGCCGCCGCAAGACGGGTGGCCGAAGGTGGCCCTGTCACCTTTAACCCGCTGTTTCTCTATGGCGGCGTTGGCCTTGGTAAGACGCACCTGATGCACGCGATCAGCTGGGAATTGCGCGAGCGCAGCCCGCAGCTGAACGTGCTTTACCTTTCGGCCGAACAGTTCATGTACCGCTTTGTCCAGGCGCTGCGCGATCGCAAGATGATGGACTTCAAAGAGATGTTCCGCTCTGTCGATGTGCTGATGGTGGATGACGTGCAGTTCATTGCCGGCAAGGATTCCACCCAGGAAGAGTTCTTCCACACGTTCAATGCGCTGGTGGATCAGAACAAGCAGATCATCATCTCGGCGGATCGTGCCCCGGGCGAGATCAAGGATCTGGAAAACCGCATCAAGTCGCGTCTGCAAAGCGGTCTGGTGGTGGATCTGCACCCCACCGATTACGAATTGCGGCTGGGCATCCTGCAATCCAAGGTCGACGGTCACCGGCTCCAATACCCTGATCTGGAGCTTGAATCGGGCGTGTTGGAATTTCTTGCGCTGCGGATCTCGACCAATGTGCGTGTGCTTGAAGGGGCGCTGACACGGCTTTTTGCCTTTGCGTCGCTGGTTGGCCGTCCGATCACCATGGACCTGACGCAGGATTGCCTGTCGGATGTGCTGCGCGCGTCCGAACGCAAGATCACCATCGAGGAGATCCAGCGCAAGGTGTCCGAGCATTACAACATTCGTCTCAGCGACATGATCGGCCCGAAGCGGGTGCGCAGCTTTGCCCGTCCGCGGCAGGTGGCCATGTATCTGTGCAAGCAGATGACCAGCCGTTCCCTGCCAGAGATCGGCCGCCGGTTTGGCGGGCGCGACCACACCACTGTCATGCACGGGGTGAAGCGCATCGAAGAGCTCAAGCAACAGGACGGCCAGATTGCCGAGGATCTGGAGCTTCTGCGCCGGGCGCTAGAGGCCTGAAGTCGCAACAGTTCGGTAGCAAAGGGCGTCTTCTTGTGGAAGGCGCCCTTGACGCCCCGAAAAATCCAATGGACAAACCAACAAAGCGCTTGGAACCGCCTTTGGCTGCGGCTACCGTGTGTGTCCCGGTAAATCGGAGGGTCGAGGGATGAAGTTCAGCATGGAACGCGGCACGTTGCTTAAGGCAGTGGCGCAGGCGCAATCGGTTGTGGAGCGCCGCAACACGATCCCAATCCTTGCAAACGTCCTGATCGAGGCCGAGGGAGACACCGCATCCTTCCGCGCGACGGATCTTGATATCGAGGTGGTGGACAAGGCGTCGGCACAGGTCGAACGCGCAGGCGCCACGACGGTTTCCGCCGTCACGCTGCATGAAATCGTTCGCAAACTGCCGGATGGCGCTCTGGTCACGCTGACCGAGGAAAGCGCGTCCGGGCGGATCACGGTCGAGGCGGGCCGGTCCAACTTCAGCTTGGCCACCCTGCCCAAAGAAGACTTCCCGGTGATGGCGTCTTCGGAATATTCAGCGAATTTCTCGGCTGATGCGAAAGTGTTGCGGCGGCTGTTCGACAAGTCGAAATTCGCGATTTCGACCGAAGAAACACGGTATTACCTGAACGGCGTCTACATGCATGTCGCCGATGGCGAAGATGGCAAGGCGCTGCGCTGCGTGGCGACCGATGGCCACCGCCTTGCCCGGATCGACGCGCCCCTGCCGAAGGGCGCCGAGGACATGCCCGGCATCATCGTGCCCCGCAAGACCGTGGGCGAACTGCGAAAGCTCTTGGAAGACGACGACATGCAGATCGCCGTTTCGGTTTCGGAAACAAAGGTGCGCTTTGCCACGCCGGATATCACGCTGACCTCCAAGGTGATCGACGGTACGTTCCCCGATTACACACGCGTGATCCCGCAGGGCAACACCCGCCGGATGGAGGTGGACGCCGCCGATTTCGCCAAGGCGGTGGACCGCGTGGCAACCGTGTCTTCGGAACGTTCGCGCGCCGTCAAGCTGGCCCTGGACGAGGATCGGCTGATCCTGTCGGTGAACGCACCGGACAGCGGCGCGGCAGAGGAAGAACTGGCCGTCGCCTATAGCGACGAACGGCTGGAGATCGGGTTCAACGCGAAATACCTGCTGGAGATTGCCAGCCAGGTGGACCGCGAGAATGCGGTGTTCCTGTTCAACTCCTCCGGGGATCCCACGTTGATGCGGGAAGGCAACGACACCAGCGCCGTCTACGTGGTCATGCCGATGCGCGTTTGACGGCGCGGGCCGCACCAAACCTGCCCGCCGCCGGGGCTGCGGACCTTTCATGACGGGCCTCTATCTCGAACAGCTTACCCTGTCGCATTTCAGGTCGCACAAGCGCGCGGTGCTGCACGTCGATCAAAGACCGGTTGCTCTGTTCGGGTCGAACGGGGCCGGCAAGACCAATATCCTCGAAGCGATCTCGCTGTTCTCGCCCGGCCGCGGGCTGCGCCGGGCCTCTGCCGAAGAGATGACGCGGCGACCGGAGGCGCTTGGCTGGAAAGTCACCGGGCTTCTGCACAGCCTTGGCCAAATCCACGAGGTTGCCTTTCAGTCACAGGCAGGGGCGGCGCGTCAGGTCCGGCTTGATGAAAAGGCCGCCACGCAAACCGCGCTTGGCCGGATTGGCCGCGTGCTTTGGCTCATCCCGTCGATGGACCGGCTCTGGATCGAAGGCGCCGATGGCCGCAGGCGGTTCCTCGACCGGATGACGCTGTCCTTTTTTCCCGACCATGCAGAGGCGTCGCTGGACTACGAAAAGGCGATGCGGGAACGCAATCGCCTGCTCAAGGACATGGTGCGCGACCCGTACTGGTACACCGCGCTGGAGGTGCAGATGGCCGATGCGGGCGCCGCGATCCACGCCAACCGCGTCGCTGCACTGGCCGCGTTGCAAGCTGCACAGGCAGAGGCCGAAACGGCATTTCCAACCGCGGATCTGGAGCTTCTTCAGCCCGAGGGCGAGATGCCCGCCAATGCCTCGGACCTGCGCGATGCGCTGGCGGCAAGCCGGTCCCGCGACATGGCGGCGGGCCGCACGCTGATCGGGCCGCACCGCGCCGACATGGCAGGCACCTTTGCTGCCAAGGGCGTTCCCGCGCGCGATTGTTCCACCGGCGAACAGAAGGCGCTGCTGATCTCGCTGATCCTGGCCAATTCCCGCGCGCTTGCCCGCAGCTTCGGTGCGCCGCCCCTGTTGCTGCTGGATGAGGTCGCCGCACACCTTGATGCCGGGCGCCGCGCGGCGCTTTATGACGAGGTCTGCGCCCTGGGCGCGCAGGCCTGGATGACCGGCACCGGGGCAGAGCTTTTCGAGGATCTGGGCGACCGGGCGCAGCGACTTGAAATCAGCGAAACGGATGGCGTGTCGCAGGTGCATCGGCAGGGCGATTGACGGCGCCACACACGCCTTGGTTGTGACGCACGGTTTGATGCCGCCAAACCACCAAATCATGTGTCAATCGCGTGACAATGCCCCCAATGATGGGTATAAAATGCGCAAAAGACCAAGGAAGGCCGGCATGTCCGATACCGAGCAAGAACAAACAGAATATGGCGCAGAATCCATCAAGGTTCTCAAGGGCTTGGAAGCGGTGCGCAAGCGCCCCGGCATGTATATCGGTGACACCGATGACGGCTCTGGCCTGCACCACATGGTCTACGAGGTCGTGGATAACGGAATTGACGAAGCACTGGCAGGCCACGCCACCAAGGTTTCGGTAAAAATCCACGCCGACAGCTCTGTCTCCGTACGGGACAACGGGCGCGGCATTCCGGTGGATATTCACGAGGAAGAGGGCGTCTCGGCGGCCGAGGTCATCATGACCCAGCTGCATGCGGGCGGCAAATTCGACCAGAACTCCTACAAGGTGTCCGGCGGTTTGCACGGCGTGGGCGTTTCGGTGGTCAACGCGCTGAGTGACTGGCTGGAATTGCGCGTCTGGCGGAACGGCAAGGAACATTACGCGAAATTCGCCCATGGCGATACGGTCGAACACCTGCGGGTCGTCGGCGACGCGAATGGCGAAAAGGGCACAGAGGTCCGCTTCTTTGCCTCGACAACCACCTTCTCCAACCTCGACTATTCCTTCGAGACGCTGGAAAAGCGCCTGCGCGAACTGGCCTTCCTGAATTCGGGCGTGCGCATCTTGCTGGAGGATGAGCGCCCCGCAGAGCCCCTGCGCAGCGAGCTGTTCTTCGAAGGCGGTGTGCGTGAATTCGTCAAATATCTCGACCGTTCCAAGACGCCCGTCATGCCTGTTCCGATCTACATGACCGGGGAACGCGACGGTATCGGCGTCGAGGTCGCGATGTGGTGGAATGACAGCTACCACGAAACCGTGCTGCCCTTCACCAACAACATCCCGCAGCGCGATGGCGGCACGCATATGGCCGGGTTCCGGGGCGCCCTGACGCGGACGATCAACAGCTACGCCCAATCCTCGGGCATCGCCAAGCGCGAGAAGATCAACTTCACCGGTGACGACGCTCGCGAAGGGCTGACCTGCGTGTTGTCGGTCAAGGTGCCGGACCCGAAATTCTCCAGCCAGACCAAGGACAAGCTTGTCTCGTCCGAGGTGCGCCCGGCCGTCGAAGGCCTGGTGAACGAAAAGCTGGCCGAATGGTTCGAGGAAAACCCGAACGAGGCCAAGCAGATCGTCGGCAAGATCGTCGAAGCCGCGATGGCCCGCGAAGCCGCCCGCAAGGCGCGCGAACTGACCCGGCGCAAGACGGCGATGGATGTGAACTACCTTGCCGGCAAGCTCAAGGATTGTTCCGAAAAGGACCCGGCAAAGACCGAAGTCTTCCTCGTCGAGGGTGACTCTGCCGGCGGATCTGCGCAAACGGGCCGGGATCGGCGCACGCAGGCCATCCTGCCTCTGAAGGGCAAGATCCTGAACGTCGAACGGGCGCGGTTTGACCGGATGCTGGGCAGCCAGGAGATCGGCAACCTTGTCATGGCGCTTGGCACCGGCATCGGTCGGGATGAATTCGACATCTCCAAGCTGCGCTACCACAAGATCGTCATCATGACGGACGCGGATGTCGACGGTGCGCATATCCGGACCTTGCTTCTGACCTTCTTCTACCGCCAGATGCCGCAGCTGATCGAGGGCGGCTATCTCTACATCGCGCAGCCGCCGCTTTACAAAGTCGCGCGTGGCAAGTCCGAGGTCTATCTGAAAGATCAGGCCGCGATGGAAGAATACCTGATCCAGCAGGGCGTCGATGGCGCGCTGCTGCGGCAGGGGAACGGCGAAGAGATTGCAGGCCAGGATCTTATCCGTGTGATTGACGAGGCGCGCCAGTTGAAGCGCGTTCTTGACGCCTTCCCAACGCATTACCCGCGCCACATCCTTGAACAGGCGGCCATTGCGGGGGCATTCGTGCCGGGCGCGGTGGAATCCGACCTTCAGGGCGTGGCCGACAAGGTCGCCAGACGGCTTGATCTGATCGCCGTTGAATACGAGCGCGGCTGGCAAGGCCGGATCACCCAGGATCGCGGCATCCGGCTGGCCCGTATTCTGCGCGGCGTCGAAGAGGTGCGCACGCTGGACGGTCCGATGCTGCATTCGGGCGAGGCCCGCAAGACCGGCAGCTTCACCCAGAACCTGCAAGCCGTCTACGACCTGCCCGCCACGCTGGAGCGCAAGGATCGTCGGCAATTGATTCACGGTCCGCTCGACCTTCTGAAGGCCATTCTGGACGAAGGCGAAAAGGGTCTCTCGCTCCAGCGCTACAAGGGTCTGGGCGAAATGAACCCCAGTCAGCTGTGGGAAACCACGCTGGACCCCGACGCGCGGACGCTTCTGCAGGTCAAGGTCGACGACATGGCCGAGGCCGATGACCTGTTCACCAAGCTGATGGGCGACGTCGTCGAACCCCGCCGCGAATTCATCCAGCAAAACGCCCTGAGCGTCGAGAATCTGGACTTCTGAATTCCGGCGCCGTGACAGGCTGCACCCTTGGCGCCGGATGACATGTCGGCGCCGGGGTGGTCTTCAGGAAAACGTATGTGGGACTGACCGGGCTTGTGTCTGGCGTTTTAGACCGGGAGGGGCCGTGCCATGCGGCCCGCATTTTGGCGGGGGCAGGGGGCGTTCACCTCTCCGTGCCATAAAAGGCAAGGAACATGTCCACGCAATCCGTGATGACCGTGTCATTGTCCAGTTCGGCCTTCGCGCCCATGAGGAACAGCGGCCAGACGAGGAAATGCTTGACCATCGACAAGAGCTGACCGGCCGCGAAACCGGGATCGGCCTGCCGCAGCGCACCGGCCTGCATCGCCCCTGAAATCAGCGCCTTGATCGGGCCATCCTGCATCGCCGCCTTTGACAGAAATGCCCGCGCCAGATCCTGATCGCGCAGCAGTTCAGACATCACAAGCCGGTTCAGCCCCATATAATGCTCGCCATTCAGATGGCTGACATAGTCGCGCACCGCTGCGACCAGCTGATCGCGCAGCGGCGCATCGGGTCGATAGCTTAATTTCGGCGCGGCCGCGATCTGTTCCAACAGGATGTCGGTGATCGCCTGAAACAGCAGCTCCTTGCTTTCGAAATGCTTGTAGAGGGTCCGCTTGGAAACGCCCGCCAGCTCTGCAATCCGGTTCACCCGTGCGGCCGGGAAACCCTGCTCGCGGAACTCCTCGATGGCTGCATCCAGAATATCTTTTCGTTTCTTTTCAGTCAGTTTCATCGATCCAGCCTCACTCCGCGCGACAAAAGTAAACATTTGGGTTTACAAGCGCGCCTTCCATCCATATGTAAACCCCGGAGTTTACAAACGCAAGCGCCACGGCGCCAGAGGATCACCAGATGAAAGACACGCAATTCGGACCCAAGGGCTGGACTCCAGACCGCCTCGGCACCCTCGCAGGCAAGACCTATGTCATCACCGGCGCCAATGCCGGGGCGGGGTTTCAGGCCGCGCGCATCCTGCTTAGCAAGGGCGCGAAAGTGGTCATGCTGAACCGAAGCGCCGAAAAATCGGCCGCTGCGATACAGGAACTGACGCAGGAATTCGGCCCGGATGCCGAGGTCAGCTTCATCCGCATGGACCTTGCCGAACAGGCCTCTGTCCGCAGGGCCGCTGCGGAGGTGCTGCAAACCGTGCCGCGCATCGACGCGCTGATCTGCAACGCCGCCATCGCGCAGGTGCCGACCCGCAAGCTGACGCCTGATGGTTTCGAAAGCCAGCTGGGCACCAACCATTACGGCCATTTCACCCTTTGCGGAATGCTGTTCGACCGGATCGAGGCGTCGCAGGGCCGGATCGTCGTCGTGGCCAGCCTTGGCTACAATATGGGGCTGAAAACGATCCGCTTTGACGACATGAACTGGGAAACGGATTACGGCCCCAACACTGCCTATTCGCAAAGCAAACTGGCGCAGATGATGTTCGCCTACGAGCTTCAGGACAGGCTGGTCGCCGCAGGCCGCACCGGGGTCGAGGTCTTTGTCTGTCATCCCGGCTCTTCGGCGACCTCTCTGATTTCCACCAGCGGCAGCCGGACGATGCGGCTTATCTGGTGGCTGATGACCAAGACGCCGATGGTCCAGACCGCCGAGCAAGGCTCCTACCCCGAGGTGATGTGCGCGACCGAAGAGGCGCTGACCGAACAGCGCGCGCTCTACGGCCCCACCGGGACAAGGGAATTTGTCGGCCCGGTCGGCAAGGGCACGCTGAACGCCCATGCCTATGACAAGCAAGTCATGACCCGGCTTTGGGAGCGGTCCGAAAAGGACACAGGCTTCACCTGGGCGCTTTGACCCGCCTGGATACCGGGGGCGTCTCAAACGCAACGGGTCGCCCTCGGACCGGATATTCGCTAGAAAGGCCGCCTTATGGATATCGTGAAAACTGCCAGTGACTGGGCGCGGTTCGAAATGCACGCCGCCTTGGTCTTCGCGGGCTTCGGGCTGGCCTTCCTGCTGTCAGGTCTGGGCTTTCGCCAGCTTGGCAGCACCGATCTGGCCCGCGCATTTGTCATCCCGATGCTGGTGGCGGGCGTCTTGCTGTTGATCCTTGGGGTCGGTCTGTTCCTGCCTGCCCAGACCCGGCTTGCCTCCCTGCCGACGACCTATGCCAGCGACAGCACCGCCTTCCTGACCGCCGAGCTTGCCCGCGCCGACAAGGTGCTGAACGATTACCGTTTCGCGGTGTTTCGGCTCTTCCCGGCGATCATCGCGCTCTGTGCGCTGGCGCTCCCGTTCCTTACCGGCCCCTATTGGCGGGCAAGCCTGATCACCGCGATCGCCATGTTCACCGCGCTTATCCTCGTCGACAGCAACGCCAATGCGCGCCTGCTCGCCTATAAGGCCGAACTGACCAGAGCACCCGATTAGGCGCGCCGACGCGATCCAACCTTGCCTTTGATACGCGCCAAAGGCATGTCGGAAGGGTGTGAAAGGGGCGCGCCCGCGCTGGATCGCACGCAGCAGTTTACGGCACGGATGGTCACGGCACATGCTGAAACGATACGGACATTCCGACAAAACCGGCCCGGACGGCCGGCCCACAGGCGGGTGGATCGACGTCGTCTCGCCCACGCCTGCGGATGAGGCAGAGGTCGAAACGCTGCTTGGCATCGACATCCCGACCCATGACGACATCCGCAGCATCGAACCCTCCAGCAGGCTTTACCGCGACGGTGATGGCGTCTTTGCGGCGGCCCAGATCGTCCTTCGCGGCGACAGCCCCTCCCCGCGCACCATGAGCGTGGCCTTCGTGCTGAAGCGCCAGACGCTTCTGACCGTGCGCTATGATGACAGCAAGGTGTTCGATCTCTTCGCCGCAGATTGCATCCGAATGCCCGATACCGCCCGCTCCGGGGAGCACGGGCTGATCGGCCTCCTCGAAGCCATTGTTGACCGCACGGCAGAGCTTCTGGAGACGGTTGGCGACGCGGTCGATGACATGCCGGAACGTATCCACCCGGCGGCGGGCGAGCTGGGCAAGCGCCGCGATGTGGCAGAGCTTCAGACCGTACTGGCCGAAATCCAGCTCATGCATCGGCGCACCGCGAAGGCGCGCGAAAGTCTGGTGTCGCTGGGGCGGATGATCGGCTACCTGATGGTGCAGCCCGAATTTCAGGGCGCAGAGATCGGGCCGCGCGCCAAAAGCGTCGCAAGCGACATCGTTTCGCTGTCGGATCATGCAAGCTTTGTCGCGCAGAACATCCAGTTTGTCCTCGACGCCGCCCTGGGCATGGTCGGGATCGAACAGAACGCCATTGTGAAGTTCTTCTCCATCGTTGCGGTCGTGCTGCTGCCGCCGACGCTGATCGCCGGAATCTACGGGATGAATTTCACGGCCATGCCAGAACTCTCCTGGCCCTGGGGTTATCCCCTGGCGTTGCTGGCCATGACCTCTTCGGCGATTCTGCCCTATCTCTGGTGTCGCCGTCGCGGCTGGTTGTGATCGCCCCCGAAACGACGCGATCTTTCCCGAACGAGGCGGCGCAAAGCCCCTGCCGAACCCGCCGCCTGTCAGCCTCGGATCGGTCGGATTCTGGCGGATCTGCGGGGCTACAGGGCTTTTGTACCAAACGGGGGTACAAAAAGCACAAAAGGCCCCAAACTCAGGCGTCGGGTCGCAGGCTGGCGGTGACGTAATTGACGCTCAGATCCCGGTCAGACAGGCTCCATTGCCACGAGATCGGGTTGAAGACAAAGCCCTTGCGATCCACCGGGTCCAGCCCCGCCTCGCGCAACAGCGCGAAAAGCTCCTCCGGCGTGATGAACTTGGACCATTCATGCGTGCCCTTGGGCAGCCAACGCATGACGTATTCCGCGCCAACGATCGCCACGGCAAAGCTCTTTGGGTTACGATTGATCGTCGAACAAAGGTGTAACCCACCGGGTTTCAACAGATTTTTGCAGGCGGTAAGATAGGTGAGCGGATCGGCCACATGCTCGACCACCTCCATGTTCAGCACCACGTCGAACTGTTCACCCGCCTCTGCCATCGCCTCTGCCGTGGTGTGGCGATAGTCGATTTCCAGCCCGGATTGCTGCGCATGGACCTGTGCGACAGGGATGTTCCGCTCTGCCGCGTCCGCGCCGATCACCTTGGCCCCAAGACGCGCCATGGGTTCACATAAAAGCCCGCCACCACAGCCGATATCCAGAATGCGCAAGCCTTCGAAGGGACGCAACTCCTTGAGATCACGATCAAATTCCGCAGCGATCTGCGAAGTGATGTAATCCAGCCTGCACGGGTTGAGCATATGCAACGGCTTGAACTTGCCGTTCGGGTCCCACCATTCGGCAGCCATCGCTTCGAATTTGGCAATTTCCGACGGGTCGACCGTTGTCTGTGTTGCCTGCATTGCGAAGTTCCTGTGTTCTTTGTCCGTGCACGATTATATAGAACTGATATGGACAAATTCTCGGGCCAAAAGCGCGCAGTGCAGCATCTTTATCCCCCCGTCGATCCTTTCGACCAACGCATGATGGAGGTCGGCGGCGGCCACACCATCTATGTCGAGCAGTGCGGCAACCCGGACGGCATTCCGGTGATCGTGCTGCACGGTGGCCCCGGCGGCGGGTGCAGCCCGGCGATGCGGCGCTATTTTGACCCCAAAGCGTTTCGGGTGGTGCTGTTCGATCAGCGCGGATGTGGCCGTTCAAGACCCCATGCCAGCGTGGTGAACAACACCACATGGGACCTCGTCGCCGACATTGAACGCATCCGGGACACGCTGGAAATCGAGCAATTCATCGTCTTTGGCGGCAGCTGGGGCGCCACGCTTGCGCTGATTTATGCAGAGGCCCATCCGGAACGTGTCAGCAATCTTGTGCTGCGTGGCGTCTTCATGATGACCCAGGCAGAGCTTGACTGGTTCTACGGTGGCGGAGCCGGGCTTTTCTGGCCTGAACCGTGGGCGCGGTTTTCGGATCTGATCCCCGAGGAAGAGCGCGGCGACATGATCGGCGCCTATCACAAGCGACTCTTCTGTGGCGATCTCCGGATCGAGACGCAATATGCAAAGGCTTGGTCTGCTTGGGAAAATGCGCTTGCGTCGGTTTATTCCAGCGGATCCGGCGGCGATGCCCCCGGTGAATATGCGCGCGCCTTTGCGAGGTTGGAAAACCACTATTTCACCAATGCCGGTTTCCTTGATTTCGACGGACAGATCTTGGCGCAGGTCGACCGGATCGCGCATATTCCGGGCGTCATTGTTCAGGGGCGTTATGACATGATTTGCCCGCCCGCGCGCGCCTGGCAGCTGGCAGAGGCCTGGCCCAACGCCGAGATGCGGATGATCCGCAACGCAGGCCACGCCCTGTCCGAACCCGGCATCAGTGCAGAACTTGTGCGCACGATGGATCAATTGGCCGCGCGTTGAGTCAATATCACCTTTGATAACCAAAGGGCTTTACAGATCGCGTTCAGCCGTTAGGCTTTGATGCTCTGATAGCAACCGAGCGAAAGAGGTCAGGTGTCGCAAGTACTCCGCATTATCCTGCAACGTATCGCCTTGGGTATTCTGACCCTGTTCATCGTTTCCATCGTCATTTTCACCGCGGTAAACATGCTGCCGGGGGACTTCGCTCAGGCGATCCTTGGGCAGGGCGCCACGCCGGAGGCCATCGAGTCGATCCGCCGGGACCTCGGGCTCGACCAGCCGCCGATACAGCGCTACTTCGCCTGGCTCGCGGGAGCTGTGCAGGGCGATCTGGGCACATCCTTTGCCCAGGCAAACTTTTCCAGCTTTGTCGGCGCTGACAGCGGGGGGAGCGATGTCACCGTCGCCACGCAGATTGCCCCGAGATTTGCCAACACGATGTTTCTGGCCGGGGTAACCGCCTGTATCGCCGTGCCTTTTTCGATCATGTTGGGCGTGCTGGCGGCGCTTTACCGGAACTCTGCCTTTGACAGGGCGGCGAACATCTTCACGCTCAGCTCGATCTCCAGCCCGGAATTCTTTCTGGCCTATGTGCTGATCCTGTTCCTCGCGGTGCTGAACCCGGTGCTTCCGTCCCTGTCCAATATCTATGACGGCATGGAATTCGGCGAACGCCTGCAAAAGACCCTGCTGCCCGCGCTGACCCTGACGCTGGTCGTGACGGCACATATGATGCGCATGACACGCGCCGCGATCATCAATCTGCTCGCCTCCCCGTATATCGAGATGGCGCGCCTCAAAGGTCTGTCGCCGCTGCGGGTCATCGTGAAGCACGCCCTGCCGAACGCGCTGGCGCCGATCATCAACGTTGTCGCGCTGAACCTGGCCTACCTGATTACCGGCGTGGTCGTGGTCGAAGTGGTCTTTGTCTATCCCGGCATTGGGCAGCTCTTTGTTGACGGGGTCAAAACGCGGGATATCCCGCTGGTGCAGGCTTGCTGCCTGATCTTCGCGGGGGCCTATATTCTTTTGAACCTGACCGCGGATATCCTGTCCATCCTTTCCAATCCGCGGCTGAGGCACCCGAAATGAGCGTCATTCTCTGGATTCTGGCAGCGCTCGCCGCGATTTCCCTGAGCGGCTGGGTCTTTCGACTTGCCGGGCAGAAGATCACCGGAAACAGCCCGCGCTTTCGGGACATGCCCTTCGCCGTCGCTTTCGGATACGCGCTGGCCGCCGCAGCCGTGTTGGGCGGTGTCTGGCTGTGGTTTCAGCCGGGGGCGACCTTTTTCCGCTGGGCGGTGCAAGGCTTTGTGATCTTTGCCATCGCGGCGTGGCTGTTCCGCCTTCTGGGGCGCGCGGTCGGCACGGCGGGTACGAGAAAGCTGTTCCGACAAATGCCGCTGACGGCGAGCTTTGGTATTCTGGTCATCCTGATCTACGCCGTCCTGTCGATTTTCGCAGGCGTCATCGCGCCCTATGGGCAGGCAGAGGTGTTTGACCAGGTCAACGCGCTGCCCGGCGGCAACGCTGCCACGGGGGGCAATCCCGATCACCTTCTGGGCACGGACCAGATTGGCCGCGATCTGCTCTCCCGCCTGATCTACGGCGCGCAGAATACCGTGGGCATCGCCTTCGTAACGACCTGTATCGCCTTCTTTCTGGGCGGCTCTCTGGGGTTCCTCGCCGCGACGTTGCAGGGGTGGCTCGATCAGGTGCTCAGCCGGGCGGTGGATGTGCTGATGGCCATTCCGTCGCTGATCTTTGCCCTGCTGCTGATGACCATCGCCAGCGCCTGGGCCGGGTCGGAAAAATGGCTGCTGACGGTCTACATGGTCCTCATCATCGCCGTGATCGATTCCACCCGGGTGTTCCGACTGGCCCGCGCGGTCGGGCTGAACATCGTTGTGATGGATTATATCGAGGCCGCCAAGCTGCGCGGCGAAGGGCTGAGATACCTTATCTTCAAGGAGATCCTGCCCAACGCCTACGCGCCTTTGCTGGCGGAATTCGGGCTGCGCTTCTGCTTTGTCTTCCTGACCATCGCGTCGCTCAGTTTTCTGGGTGTCGGCATCCAGCCACCGCTGGCCGATTGGGGCACGATGGTGCGTGACCTTGCGCAGTTCATCAACTTCGCGGCGTTCTCACCGCTGACTGCCGCGCTTCCCCTGATGGCCGCAGGTGCCATCGCGCTGTTGACCGTGGCGGTGAATTTCGTGGTGGACTGGATGCTTCACCGGACCTCCGGGCTGAAGGATTGATACAGTGACCGACCTCTTGTTGAAAATCCGCGGGCTGAAGATCGAGGGCCGGTCGGATGAAATTTGGAACCCGATCATCAACGGCGTGGATCTTGATCTGCGCAAGGGCGAGGTTCTGGGCCTGATCGGTGAAAGCGGCGCGGGCAAATCCACCATCGGGCTGGCGGGGATGGGCTTTACCCGCGACGGGGTGCGCATATCCGGCGGGTCGGTGGAATTTGACGGCATCGATCTGGTCAACGCCTCGGCCGAGGTCAAACGCAAGTTGCTGGGCAGCCGCATCGCCTATGTCGCGCAATCCGCCGCTGCCAGCTTTAACCCGGCCCACAAGCTGATTGACCAGCATACCGAAGCACCCGTGCAGCACGGGGTCATGTCGCGTGCCGAAAGCGCCGCCGACGCGGTAGAGCTATACCGGCGTCTGCGCCTGCCAAACCCCGAAGAGATCGGCTTTCGCTACCCCCATCAGGTTTCGGGCGGGCAGTTGCAGCGGGCGATGACGGCGATGGCGATGTCCTGTCGGCCCGATCTCATCATCTTTGACGAGCCGACAACTGCGCTGGACGTGACCACGCAGATCGAGGTTCTGGCCTCTATCCGTGACATCGTGGAGCAGTTCGACACGGCGGCAATCTACATCACCCATGATCTGGCGGTGGTGGCGCAGATGGCCGACCGCATCAAGGTTTTGCTGAAGGGTGACGAGGTCGAAGAGGCCGAGACCCGCGAAATGCTGTCCCATCCCAAAGAGGATTACACCAAGAGCCTTTGGGCCGTCCGCGAATTCAAGCGCCCGCAGAAACCGGCCGTCGCCGCGGGCGCTACCCCCGTCGTGTCCGTCCGAAAGGTGACTGCGGCCTACGGCAAGGTGAAGGTGCTGCAGAATGTCAGTTTCGACATTCACGAGGGCCGGACCGTCGCCGTTGTGGGAGAGAGCGGGTCCGGCAAATCCACGACCGCGCGCTGCATCACCGGATTGTTGCCGCCGCTGAGCGGGTCGATCCAGTTCGACGGGGTCGAGATGCCCGCCGATTACCGCAAGCGCAGCAAGGACCAGCTTCGGCAGGTGCAGATGATCTACCAGATGGCCGATACCGCGCTGAACCCGCGCAAGAGCATCGGCGAGATTATCGGCCGACCGGTCCAGTTCTACATGGGCCTTCGCGGTCGCGAGAAACGGCGCCGGGTAGAGCAGCTTCTGGACGAGATCGAGCTGCCCGCAGATCAGTATTTCGACCGGTTGCCATCGGAACTGTCCGGTGGCCAGAAACAGCGCATCGGCATCGCACGCGCACTGGCGGCAGAGCCGCGATTCATCATCTGCGACGAGGTCACCAGCGCGCTGGACCAACTGGTTGCCGAGGGTATCCTGAAACTGCTTGCGCGTTTGCAGGATGACCTGAAGCTTAGCTACATGTTCATCACGCATGACCTGGCCACCGTAAGGTCCATCGCCGACGAGGTGGTCGTGATGAAAGAGGGCAAGGTGATCGAGCAGGGCCCGAAGGCCGAAATGTTCCGCCCGCCGCATCACGCCTATACCGATCTTCTGCTCAGTTCCGTACCGGAGATGGACCCGGATTGGCTGTCGAATCTGCTGAAAGAACGTGGAGTTGATAACATCGGCGACGCGGCTGTTGATAAGATGGGATGAGAATCACCCCCCGCCTGACGGTACGGGTGCAAAAATTCGCGGGAAATCCGCGATAGGAAATAACAGGGAGACTACGAAAGATGATGAGTATTAGTAGACGCGGACTGCTCAAGACCGGTGCAGCTGCGGGTGTGCTGGCGGCAACCGGCCTGCCCCTTCGGGCGGAACCCAAACGCGGCGGCATGCTGCGCCTTGGTATCGCGGGCGCGAATACGTCCGATTCCTGGGACGGCCGTACCCATTCAGACAGCTACATGATCATGACCGCTCATGGCGCGGTATTCGACTGCCTGACAGAGGTGTCCGCGAGCGGCGAGCTTGTCGGCGAGCTGGCCGAAAGCTGGGAAGCCTCGGCAGATGCGAAGACCTGGACGTTCAAGCTGCGTCAGGGTGTGACATTCCACAACGGCAAGGCCTTCGGCGCGGATGACGTCATCGCCTCGCTGAACATGCACACGGCCGAAGGGGCGAAATCCGCCGCCAAGCCGCTTGTTTCCGCGATCACAGAGATCAAGAAGGTCAACGATCACGAGATCGTCTTCACCCTCGCCGCCGGAAACGCAGACTTCCCGTTCCTGATGTCGGATTACCACCTGCTGATGTTCCCGGCGGGCCAGATCGACGAGGCCATCGCAAACGGCATCGGCACCGGTCTTTACAAGGTCGAATCCTTCGATCCCGGTGTGCGCACGCTGCTTAGCCGCGTCGACGGGCATTACAAGGATGGCAAGGCCGGCTGGTTCGATCAGATCGAGGTGATCGCGATCAACGATTCCTCGGCCCGCATGAACGCGCTGATGACCGGACAGGTCGACGCCGTGAACCGCGTCGATTTCAAGACCGAGGCGTTGCTGAAGGCCAACCCGAACGTCGAAATCCTTGAAGTGACGGGCAACCAGCACTTTACCTTCCCGATGCTGACCAAGCTGGATCCGTTCAGCGATCTTAAGGTCCGTCAGGCGCTCAAGCACGCGATCAACCGGCAAGAGATGGTCGACAAGATCCTGCTTGGCCACGGTGCGGTTGGCAACGACCACCCGATCGGCCCTGCCAACCAGTATTTCGCCTCTGATTTGCCGCAGAACGATTATGACCCGGACAAGGCCAAGGCTCTGCTGGCCGAAGCGGGGCTGGACGGTCTCAGCGTCGATCTGTCTGCATCTGATGGCGCCTTCCAAGGGGCCGTGGACGCGGCGCAGCTGTATCAGGCATCGGCCAAGGCCGCTGGCATCAACATCAACGTCGTTCAGGAGCCTGCGGATGGGTACTGGTCGAATGTCTGGCTGAAGAAGCCGTGGTGTGCCTGCTACTGGTCCGGCCGTGCGACCGAGGATTGGATGTTCTCCTCTGCCTATGAGAAGGGCGTGCCGTGGAATGACACAGGCTGGGAGAATGACCGCTTCCAGGAGCTTCTGCTCATGGCACGTGCCGAGCTTGACAGTTCCAAGCGCAAGGAGATGTACACGGAGATGCAGATGCTGTGTTCCTCCGAAGGCGGCACCGTGGTTCCGATGTACGCCAACTATGTTGACGCACATTCGACCAAACTGGCGAATTCCGGCACCATCGGGAATGTTTTCCAGATGGACGGCAGCCGCATGATGGAACGCTGGTGGATGGCGTAAGCCACACTGCTTCCACAAAAGAAAAGCCCCGCATCACGCGGGGCTTTTTGCTGTCTCGGGGTAGGTATCTGGCGCCCAACCCCTGCCGACATGCTGTCAGAGAACGTAGCGGCTCAGATCGGTGGAACGTGTCAGCTCGCCCAGATGTTTCTCGACGAAATCGGCATCAACCGTGACGCTGAGGCCGGACTTGTCCGGCGCCTCAAAGGAAAGTTCCTCGAACACCCGTTCCATCACCGTGTAAAGCCGCCGGGCGCCGATATTCTCGATCGTCTGGTTGACCTCGGCCGCGATCTTGGCCAGCGCGGAAATCCCTTCGTCCGTGAAATCGACGCTGACCTCCTCTGTGGCCATCAGGGCGGTGTACTGGCGTGTCAGGGCGTTGTCGGTCTCGGTCAGGATCCGGACGAAATCAGCCTCGGTCAGGGCGCGCAGGTTGACCCGGATCGGCAGGCGCCCCTGAAGTTCCGGCAGAAGATCCGAAGGCTTGGCGATGTGAAACGCGCCGGAGGCGATGAACAGGATATGGTCGGTCTTGACCGACCCGTGTTTTGTGCTGACCGTCGTGCCCTCTATCAGCGGCAGAAGATCGCGCTGCACCCCTTCGCGGCTGACATCGCCACCACGGGCGTCACTGCGGGCGCAAACCTTGTCAATCTCGTCAAGGAAAACGATGCCGTTCTGTTCAACGGCTTCCAACGCTGCGGTCTTGACCGTTTCATCGTCCAAGAGCTTGTCAGCCTCTTCGGATATGAGCGCCTCATAACTTTGGGCAACAGTCAGGCGTTTACGCGTCGTCCGGCCCTGGAAGGCTTTTCCAAACAGGTCGCCAAGGTTCATCATGCCCATATTGCCGCCGGGCTGACCGGGAATGTCCAGCATCGGCATCGGGTTGGAAGTATCGAGCAGGTCCAGCTCGATCTCGGTGCCGTCCAACTCGCCCGAGATCAGCTTCTTGCGGAACATGTCCCGCGTGCCTTCGCGGGCATCTTCACCGGCAATGGCGGTGATAACGCGCTCTTCGGCGGCATGGTGGGCGGCTGCCTTGACGTCCTCGCGCATGTTTTCACGCGTCATGGCGATAGAGGCATCCACAAGATCCCGGATGATCTGTTCCACGTCGCGCCCGACATAGCCCACTTCGGTAAATTTCGTGGCCTCCACCTTGATGAACGGCGCACGCGCAAGCTTTGCAAGGCGGCGGCTGATCTCTGTCTTGCCCACACCGGTCGGGCCGATCATCAGGATGTTCTTGGGATAAACCTCGTCGCGCAGATCGTCAGACAGTTGCTTGCGCCGCCACCGATTGCGCAGGGCCACGGCCACGGCGCGCTTCGCATCGTTCTGACCGATGATGAACCGGTCAAGCTCGGAGACGATTTCGCGAGGGGTCAGGTCAGTCATTGCGGTTCCTTTTGAAACAGGCAGGCCGGGTTGGATTTCGTGGGACAGGTGGCGGGACGTCGGCGTTATGCGTCCTGGCCACTGATGCTTTCGACCGTGAGGTTCCCGTTGGTATAGACGCAGATATCAGCCGCAATCGCCATGGCGCGGCGGGCGATACTTTCGGCGTCGAGTTCGGATTCCATCATGGCGCGCCCGGCGGCAAGCGCGTAGTTCCCGCCCGACCCGATCGCGGTCACGTCATGTTCGGGTTCAAGCACGTCGCCTGCACCGGTGATGACATAAAGCTCTGTCCCGTCGGTCACGATCAGCATCGCTTCGAGCTTCTGGAGGTATTTGTCAGTCCGCCAATCCTTGGCGAGTTCGACGCTGGCTCGCTGCAACTGGCCCGGCGTTGCTTCCAGCTTGGTTTCCAGACGCTCCAGCAGGGTGAAGGCGTCGGCGGTGGATCCGGCAAAGCCCGCGACAATATCGTACCCGCCCGGCGAAATGCGCCGCACCTTGCGGGCAGTGCCCTTGATCACGGTTTGGCCAAGGCTGACCTGCCCGTCGCCTGCAATCACGACCCGGCCGCCCTTGCGGACGCCGATGATTGTCGTTCCGTGCCAACCGGGAAAGTCGTTCTCTGCCATGTCGGGCCTCCGTTCCTTCTCCGGGGTATATGGCGGGCAAGGCGGCGTGGTGCAAGGGTGGCCGCATCAACGCAACGCGGCGCGCCAAGAAAAAGGGCACCGCGAGGGTGCCCTTGATCGTTCAGTTTCTGAAGTAGCCGATCAGATCGACTCTTTGATCCAGCTTTCCAGCGCGGCCTTGGGTGCAGCGCCAGCGCGGTTGGAGATGACCTGCCCGTCCTTGAAGATGAACAGGGCGGGGATGCCGCGCACGCCCATTGCAGCAGCTGCATTGGGGTTGGAATCGACATCGACCTTGGCGATCTTGACCTGGCCGTCCATCTCTGTCGCCAGCTCTTCCAAAGCCGGACCGATCTGTTTGCAAGGACCGCACCATTCGGCCCAGAAATCCACGACAACGGGGATTTCGGAATTTTTCACTTCGGCGTCGAACGTGTCGTCGGTCACTGCCACGGTTGCCATTGAATGTCTCCTAGGGGGATTCGAGGGGGTTCTGTCTTGGGGGAGAAACCTAGGTAGCCCGGCGCATGGCGTCAAGATGTGGCGGTCATACGCAGCGCCATACTCACCATATCGTTAGGTAGGGGCATATACCGTGCGGTCTGGGTCCAGAGAATTCCAGTCTCGATTTCGCGATCAGGATAGATCTGCGCAAGTGCGGCCGCATAAGCCCCCATCTGCCGCAAAAGCCCGTCCGGGCAAAGCGCGGGGCCGTCGGGCACCGTCCGGTTCGATTTGAAATCCACGGCCGTTACCTTGGTGGGCGTCACGATAAGGCGATCAATGATGCCGTGGATCCGCCGCCCCCCCAGTTCCGTGAGCGACGCGCTGACAGGCACCTCGGCAAGGCTGCCTGCGGCGAAGAAATGCCTCAGCTCCGGCGTCTCAAGGACGTGCAGCGCCTGTTCGACCAGCTGATCACGGGCAGTAACCGGAAGATCGCCCCCCATCCGCGTCAGCAAAAGGTCCGCTCGTGCCGCGCGCAGATCCGGGGCCACGGGCGGCAGATGTTCCAGCAACAGGTGAAGCGCGGTGCCCATTGCCTTCGCGGTGTCTTCGTCCAGCCCGGCATCCCCCGGCATCGCCTTTGCGCCGCCCAGATCCGAAGGCTTCAACGTTTCGACAAGGGCAGGGGCGTCCGGGGCGGGGTGCCGCATGAAGGCCGGCAACTCTGGCGAGGTGACAGCGGGGTGCGCCTTTTTGGGCCGCGGCGGGCTGTCCCAGTCACCCGTCTGGAGGCGAAGCCCCGGCCCCGACCCGTGCTCGCCAAAGTCGAATCCGTGTTCGGCTGCGCCGACCCGCACCATACCGGCCCGGACCCTGTCGTGCCAGGCCTCCCCATCCTTGCCCAGCTCTCCGGCGGCTGCGACGATCAGCCATTGCTCTGCGCGGGTCATCGCCACGTAAAGCAACCGGTCGCGTTCGTTGCGCTGTGCCGCGCGTTCCGCCTCTTGAGCCTCGGTCTGAAGGGGGGGGCTTTGCGTGGCGCCCGATGGCCAGATGACCGTATCACCGCATTGCATCAGGCCGCGGGTCGAACGTTCGATACGTTGGGCGCAATCGGGCAGGATGACGATGGGTGCCTCCAGACCTTTCGCGCCATGGACGGTCATCACTCGGATCCTGTCGCCCGCGCTGTCAGCCTGCCGCTTGATCTCGAAATCGTCGGTCTGCATCCATTCCAGAAAGCCCGTCAGGCTGGGGATGTCCGATTGCTCGTAGCCAAGCGCTTGCGACAGAAGCGCGTTGATCCCGTCTTCGGCCTCTTCGCCCAGCCGGGACAGCAGCTTTCGCCGGCCGTCGTGACGGGTCAGGATGCGTTCGATCAGGTCGTAGGGCCGCAGGAAATCGGTCTTGCCCATCAGGTCGTTCAGCACGGCCCAGACGTCTGGAAACTCGTCGCGGCGGCGGCGCAGTGCTGTCCAGAGGAACGGGCTGTCACGGCGATGGGCAAGGTCAAAGACCTGTTGTTCGGACCAGCCGAATAGGGGAGATTTCAGCGCCTCCGCCAGCGACAGGCTGTCCTCGGGCGTCGCCAGAACTTTCAGCACGGCGGCGAGGTCTCGCACCGCCAGTTCCGCACCGACCTTCAGCCGGTCGGCCCCTGCGATGGGCAGCCCGGCGGCCTTGCAGGCGCGAATGATCTCATGAAACAGCGGCCCGCGGCGCTGGACGAGGATCAGGAAATCCCCGGCATGGATCTGGCGCGGCACGTAATGCCCGGTATGGCCAACCTCACTGCCGATCGCTTTCCCCAGCTGGTCGCGAATGAAATCAGCGATCCGCGCGGCCAATGTCACCGTGTGGTGGCGCGTTCCGGGCCGGTCAAGCGGGTCGTACCACGGCGTGTCGTCCTTTTCGGTGCTGCGCTCGACAACGGGCCAAAGATCGACGCGGCCGGGCATCTTTTCCTTGAAGGCGCGGTGTGTCTCTGCGCTGCCAAAGCCGGCGTCGTCACGTCCGGCAAAGGTTTCATCCACCAGCCGCAGCACGGGCGAGGCCGACCGGAACGAGAATTGCAGCGTCAGGTCCTGCAGAGGCGTCGCAGAGGCCGCGAGCCTTGTCGCGAATTCATCGCGCATCCGGTCGAATTCCCGCGGGTCGGCGCCCTGAAAGGAATAGATCGACTGTTTCTTGTCCCCCACGACAAAAACCGTGCGCACATGGTCCGACCGGGCCGTTTCGCCCGCGGTGAATTCCTGCGCCAGCCGTTCGATGATCTGCCACTGCACGGGACTGGTATCCTGCGCCTCATCGACAAGGATGTGATCAATCCCGCCATCCAGCTTATACAGCACCCACGCCGCGACCTTGGGGTCATTCAGCAATGCGCGCGCCTTGAAGATCAGGTCGTCGAAATCAAGCCACCCCCGGCGCTGCTTGGCGGCATCGTAGCGGGGCAGGAACTGCACGGCGAACCGGTGCAGCGCGCTGGTCTTTTCAGCAGCCAACAGCCCGAGCCGCTCGGTCCGCGCGCTCTCGACCCGGTGCATCAGATCTTCGAGCCGTGGCATCAGATGCGGGATGGCTTTTTGCAGGCCCTTGGTGGGAAAGCTCCCGATCTTGGCCGAGAAGGGTTCGGCGGCCTTGGCGCCGGTCAGGAAAACGGTTTCCAGCACCGGCAGCGCGTCTATATCCAGCTGCCCTATCCCGCCAAGCGGCCCGCTGGCCCGGATATCCATGGCGCTGCTGGCCTTGAGCGCGGGCACAAGCTCTGCCAGCAGCTCTGCCTCGCCGCCCAGAAAGACCTTGCGGACAATGCTGTCGCGGGTCACGTCCGGCGCAAGCCCGTAAAGCGATTTGATCTCCGCCTCCGTCAGGGGATCGGCCAGCACGGTCCGGTGCTGCACGATGTTCTGGGTCAGCCCGTCAAGATCATCGTCGCTGGAAAAATGCCAGGCCACAGCAGTGACTTCCTTAGGATGGGAGACCGACAGCTCATCGACCACTTCAGCCTGAAGCAACGTCGCGGCGCGGCCCTCCATCTCCTTGAATTGCGGGCTGATGCCGGCCTCCAGCGGGAAACGCCGCAAAAGCGCCGCGCAGAAAGAGTGGATCGTCTGGATCCGCAACCCGCCCGGCGTTTCAATCGCGCGGGCAAAGAGCGTGCGCGCCTGTTGCAGGTAGCTCTCGCCCAGCGTGGCCTCGACACCCAGCTGGTCCAGTTCGTTGCTAAGTGCGGCATCGTCAAGCATGGCCCATTCGCCAAGCCGCTTGAAAAGGCGGTTTTGCATCTCGCTGGCGGCGGCCTTGGTATAGGTCAGGCAAAGGATGTGCGATGGGTCGACCTTGTTGAGCAGCAGCCGCGCAACGCGGTCGGTCAGAACCCGCGTCTTGCCAGAGCCCGCATTGGCCGAAAGCCACGTGGACTTGGCCGGGTGCGCTGCGCGAACCTGCGCCTCGGTCGCGTCATCCCGGATCATTCCAGCATCTCCCTGACGGCTTCGTCGGCGACGTCCCATTCGCCAAAACGGCTAAGCTGATCGTAGTCCGAGCCCAGCCTGTCCTCGCGCATGGCGCGGCGCGCGGTAAAGCCCTGATCCTCGGTCAGGTAGGCGGCGATCAGGGCGGTGAAGTCCTCCCACACCTTTGCGGGCGGTTCCTTGTCAAGCGGCGCGGCCACCTCGCGCGGCGGTGCGGTCAGCCCGATGAAAAGCGCCTGGGCCACCTCTGCCGGGGCAAGGTCGGCAAAGGCGCCCTGTTCCGCCATTGCTGCCTCCAGCAGTAGCTGCTTGTCGAACTTGGCCTGTTCCGAGGGGCTGGGCGGCGTCCCGGTCTTGTAGTCGAAAATATGCAGCCGGCCTTCGCCATCACGGTCGATCCGGTCGGCTTTGGCGGTCAGGGCGAACCCCAGCGCAGGGATTTCGGCAACGCCGCGGCGCTCTTGCGCGACAGGCTTGGCGACCTGCTGTCGCTGCGCCTCATTCGCCACGAAGCCATGCGCGGCGCGGTCCAGCCGCGCCTGCCAGATCCGTCGGGTGGACGGCCATGGCACATCCTGTTCCAGCGTTTCCTTCGCGATTGTGGACAGGTGCCGTGGCGACAGGAGCGCGTTGTCCTCGGTGGCATCGCGCACGAACCGCTCCACCACGCTGTGCAGCAGGATCCCGCGCAACAGTGCGTCGGGTGCGCGTTGCAGCGGGTCCAGCGGGCGCAGGCGCAAGACATGGCGTGCGTAGATCGCGTAAGGGTCGCGGATCAGCCGCTTGATCTCTGTCACCGACAGCTTCCTTGGCCGGGAAAGAACTGGCGGGCAGGGCGATGGACGCGGCGCAGGGGCGACGGTTTCGGTTGCTTCCAGGGCGCGGGCATGGGCCAGCCAGGTCTCACCACGCGCCTTCATCTGGCGCAATGCCTCGTCACCATTTCGGCCATGCAGGCCGTTCATCAGGTTTGTCAGGCGGTTGAGCCAGCGCGCCGCGACAGTCTCCGCGTCATCGGACCTCAGCGACCGGGTCAGCCAGACCTCTGGCGCGGCGGCGGCTTGCTGGAAATCATGCGCCGCAAGCCCGATACGGCGTTCGGGCAGCAGCAGCCCGGCGTCGTGGCGCATTTTCCGGTTAAGCCACGGGTCCGCGCCGGGAAGCTCCGGCCAGCTGCCTTCGTTCAACCCGCCAAGGATCAGCAGATCTGCCCCCTGAACACGGGCCTCCAACGTGCCCCAGATCAGGATATGCGGATGTGGTGCATCGCGGTCGCGCAAAGGTTCGGCCGAGACCAGGATGCCAGATACAAGCGCATCGTAATCCGCAGCATCGACTTCTCCGCCATGGGCGGCTTCGTTGGCGAGCTCCTGCATGGTCTTGAGCGCCCCGCGCCCGGCGGCCTGTTCCCACAGGATGCCGCTGCCCAGCCCGACCGGACCAGCAGCAATTGCTTCGGCCCGCGCCATGTGGTCTGACGCCCAGTCGGCCAGAGGACGTTTGCCCGGAACCGGATCGGCCATCAGGCAGGCGCCCAGCCAGTCAAGCCATTCCTGCGCCTCGAATTTTTCGGCCCATTCCTGCAACGCCGCGACAGTCGGGAAGGGGATGCCGTGGCGACGAATGTAAAGCTCCAGCTCGCGCGTCAGGATCAGGTGCCGGTTGCGGTCTTGCCCGGAATGCGTCAGCGGATGCTTGAGAAGCGTCAGCAGCATTTCGGCCGTACAGGTCCGCTGAAAAAGGTCGACCACGTGCCGCAGGAACCGGCCCGGCGGGGTCAGTTGCAACGGCGTGCCCGCGCTGTCATCGGGAACAATATCCCATCTGTCGAGCGCCGAGGTGACCTGCCGGGTGAGCATGCGGTCGGGTGTGATCAGCGCGGCGGTCTGGCCGTCCTCTGCCGCCTGTCGCAGCCGCATCGCGATGGCCAGCGCTTCGTCCCGGCGGGTTGGGGCCTCGACCAGCGTGACATCCCCGGTTGCGCCGACCAGATCCGGCAAGGTCGGGCCGTCGGTCAGCCATTGATCCGTGACGGGGGCGGGCCGCAACGCGAGCGACAGCAACCGGTTGCGATCCGGCGAGGGCGCGGGTGTCTCTGACCAGGGCGGCACTTGCGACGGGCCAAGCTCCAGCTGCTGCATCAGTCGGGCAAAGCGGTATTGCGGGTGATCTTCGCTGGTCAACCCGTCGGTAAGCGCGCCCCAGACATGATCGGGCATGTCATAGTCAAACCCGGGCAGGACCACCGCCCCCTGCGGAAGCTGCGCAACCGCCCGCATCAACAGCGCGGTCGTTCCGCGCGATCCGGTGGACCCGGCGAGGATGATCGGGTGAGAGGGCGGCGACAGCTCCCACTCCCTGATCAGGCGCAGCGTCGCCCGCCTTTGCCAGGCGGCCATGTCAGGCGGCTCTGCCTCTGCGTCGAAATAGGTCTGGACGATGCTGATGAAGCGCTGTGTGCGTTCCCAATGCCCGCTGAGATCCGAGACATCCAGCCCGGCGATGGCTTCGGGGGGCACGCCTTCGCCCTGCATTTCATCCATCAGGGTGGCAAGGCTGTCGGCAAGATCGAACAGGGAGCTGCGCGGCGCTAGGTCGGGTTGCTGGTCCAGCAGGCGCGTGATCAGTTGCGACAGTTCCAGCCTGCGCCTCAGCGATGGAACAGGCTGCGGCAGATCCGGCATTTGCGTTCCATCCGCGAGCGAGGTGAGCAGGCGGACGCGCGGCAGCAACCTCGGCGGGCCTTCATCAAACAGCGTGCGGATGCGGCGCGACATGCGGCGGGTGTTCACGATCAGCTCGACCTGCGCCCAGTCCTCTGGGGTGGCGTCTGCCATCCGTTTCGTCAGCCCGTCGATCAATGCCGCCGGAAAATCCACACCGGGGGCGAGGCCGAACAGGCGCGGCGCGGGCGAGCCATCAAACATGCAGCATGTCCTCGGCCAGCGCGATGCCTTCGGGGTGGCCGACATCGCACCATTTGCCGTCATATGGCAGACCGTAAAGCCGGCCGCTTTCCGCGATCCGGTTCCACAGCAGATTGAGCGAGAAGGCCCGTTCGGGAATGTCATGCAGCCCGTCCGTCCGGATGATCTGCACGCCGCTATAAACCAGCCCGGGCCCGCGGGTCAGCTGCCCGTCGGGCGCCAGGGTGAAATCGCCGCTGCCCTTGTGGCCCACCGCGTTCTGAAGGGGCACGCAGAGCAGTAGCGCGTCCATCTCCTCCGGTCGCCATGCCGCGGCCAAAAGCTCGAACGGGTTCGGCCCGCGCCAGACAGCATCCGTGTTCGTGGTGAAGACCGGGTTCGACTGCAAAAGCGGCAATGCCTGCCGCAACCCGCCGCCAGTGTCGAGGATTTCGGGCGTCTCGTCGCTGAGGTGGACGTCAGTGTTTGATAGATGGGCGCGCAAAAGGTCCGGCAGGTAATGCAGGTTGACCACGCGGCGCAGGCCGGGAAGCGTCTGTGTCAGCTCCAGCGCATGGTCGATCAGGGGGCGCCCCGCGACCTCGATCAGGGGTTTCGGACGGGTGCGGGTCAGCTCCTTCATCCGCGTGCCAAAGCCTGCGGCAAAGATCATTACGGCTTGCGGGTCGGACACTGCGATTTAAGCCTTTCAAGGGTCGAGATTTCAGGGGATGGCAGCAGCGGCAGCAGCTTTTCGGCAAGATCTGCCAGTGCGGGATGCCGCAAGTTGTCTTGCAGATGGGTCCATACCCGAGGGATCAGATCGATGTAATGCGATTTGCCCGCCGAGATGCATAACCGGGTGAAGACCCCCAGAATGCGCAGGTTTCGTTGTGCGCCAAGCGTGGCGGCAGCAGCAGAAAACTGGTCCGGATCATGTCCGGTCAGGGTCAGGAAATGCGCCGTCGTGTCCTCCGCAATCGTCTGCGGCACGTCGCGACGGGCGTCTTGCAGCAGCGACACAAGGTCATAGGGCGAATGGCCCAGCATGGCATCCTGAAAGTCCAGAAGACCGGCGCGGGCGCTGCCTTCGCGGTCCGGCAACCAAAGCAAGTTTTCGGCATGAAAGTCGCGCAACATGGTCACTGACGGCGCACCGGCATGGGCTTCGAGTGCGGCCAGCAAGGCGTCCATCGCCTCTGTCTTCGCCGCCTGCGGCACATCGTGGCCTGCGCGTGCGGCGTACCAGTCAAAGGCAAGATCCGTGGCCTGTGCCAGCATCACCGGTGTCGCCCGCGGCAGATCCGCAGGGGGTGGGAGTCGATGGAGCCTGGCCAGAACCTCTGCCGCCGTACGATAAAGTACGGGCTCCAGCGAGGGCTGCTCGATCGCCAGTCGCGCGAATAATGCGTCACCCAGATCCTCCAGCAGCAGCAAACCGTTCTGCGTGTCGGCGGCCAGAATGCGCGGTGCGCTCAGCCCATGCGCCACGAGGTATTCCGCGAGCGATTGGAAAAGGCCCGTGTCGCCGGTCGGATCGATCATCAGGATGGCAGAGGCCGTCTGCTTCGTCAGGCGTTGATAGGCCCGCGCCGAAGCGTCCCCTGCAAGGGCCGTTCTCTCGGCGTCGGCCCAGCCCGCGCGCGCAAGGAATGTGTCTTGCGCCGTCATGTGGCCACCCCTTCAAGACGCGTTTCCCATTTCGGGTCAGTCCAGGATAATTCCAGGGCGCGCGCACCTTCCGTGCCGGTCGCGGCAAGGGTGATCGTCAACGCCCCGACCGGCGCCAGTGACCCAAGCCTGTCTGGCCATTCAACAAGGCAGATCGCGGTGTCAAACGCGTCTTCCAACCCCAGTTCGATGCATTGCGAAGGATCCGAAAGCCGGTAGAGGTCGCAATGCCAAATCTCGCCGGGCGCGGCATCATAGACCTGCACCAGCGTGTAAGTGGGCGAGGGCACATCTTCTGGCACAAGCAGAAGCGACTGGATCAGGTGGCGCGCGAAAAAGGTTTTGCCCGCGCCGATGCCCCCCTCCAGCAGCACAGTGTCACCGGGCCGCAGCCCTGCGCCAAGCGCCTCGGCAATATTGCCGGTCGCCTGTTCATCAGGGCAGGAAAGGGTCTTTGATCTGCGAGACATGCGGCGACATTAACGCCCGTGCCTGCGGCTGCAAGCGGGTTCAGACCCCCTCAGTGTTCAATTGCCGCTGGGGCAATGCAGGTGTTTCGCAGTTGAAGCTGACCAGCGTAGACCCCCCTGCGACGGGTGTGACCCGGCACAGAATCCGCATGTTGTTCTTGTGTTCGACATGCATCTCCCATGCTGCGCGGTCGTGCCCCTGAACAACGAAGTCGCGCAGCTCTCCCCAGATGGGGGAGGGTTTGCACATTTCCTGCCACTGGCGCGTTGCGTCCACGACGGTCAATTCGGCAAAGCTGCTGTCGGGATCGGATTTCCACAAGGTGCGGTATGCCGCGTTGGAGAATGTCAGCACCCCATTCTGGGAAAAGATCGCAATGGCATCATCCAGCGTGTCGATCACGCATTGGCTGAGTTCCAGTTCGGACCGGAAGCGCCGCGTCAGCGAGATCTCGGCGCTGATATCCTCGATCAGAAAGGCGATGGCCCCGTCGGGATGCGGCCGCCCGGTCACCTTGTAGGTCAGTCCCGATGGCAGGGACCAGGTCTCGGAATAACGGTCGTCACTGGCGGCGGCGACAAGATCGGCCATCTGTTCGCGCCAATCGTTGTAATTCTTCGGCTCCGGCATCATGCGGCCTTCGCGCAACCGGTCAAAAAATGAAAGCAGGTTAGGCCGCCCGGACAGGAATTCCGCCGAAAGCTGGGTCAGGTCGATCATCGCCGGATTGAACAGTGCAAGCTGCCTGTTCCTATCAAAGATGGCGAGGCCAATGGGCAGATGTGCAAACGTCTTTGTCAGGGTCTGGACGAAATTGCGCTGCGCGATCTCTGCGCGGACCACGGCGGTAACGTCGATTCCGTAATGCAGCCACGCGTTGCCCTGCTGCGCCGAGGTAATATCGAACCAGCGCTGTGCGTCGCCCTTTGGCGAGGCGAGGCAGGTGCGCCGCGTCCGCATATGTTCCGGCCCGCCCGGTGGCATGTCGAAGATTGGTGCGCCGGGTTCGGGCGATGCGACATCTGCAGCCAGCGACTCGTAGGCCTTGTTGCTCCAGTCCGTCCGGCCCGTTTCGTCGCTTTTCCAGATCGGGTTCGGTGCTGTGCCCAGGGCCGTTCGCAGCACTTCCAACTCTGTCTGTGCGGCACGAAGCTGGTGGAGGTCGGCAGAGTTCGCGGGTCTGTCACATAGCGACAGCCGCATCCGGCTGCCCACCTGTTCAAGCTCCAGATAGCCGTCGTCGCCCGGGCTGCCGGATGCAAACAGGCGCCGCTCCGTGGGCGCCTTTCTGGGCAGCGACGGAAACCGAGGGCGCAACGCAGCAGAGAGTTCAGCCCAGGTCTCTTCAGAACCGGTGATCAACGCGCGGGCCTCGTCGGTGGCGTCCACGATGTCCTGACCCCTGAACAGGGCCGAGATGGCGGGTTCGGCATCCGAAGCGGGTCGGCCTGCATGCGGGGTCTCACCCCCGGCCTTTCCCAGCAGCGCCAGAATGACAAGCGCGGTGACGAGAGCTGCGGCGCAGACAATCAGAATATTGTAGATGTCGATCATAGTGCCGTTTCCGTCGCTCCACTTGGTCGTGTGAACAATTCCTTACCCGCGTTAATAACTCCTTAACCGAGATTTCGTTCTACGCCTCGATCGGGGTGTTCTCTCCGATAGGTTGGGTCTGTTTGCCCAGGTCGGTTTCGATCTTGCTGCGCGGCCAGACGACCTCGACAATCGCGCCGCAGCGTTCAGTCTGGCTGCGCTGGGGGCCATGCGCGTCCGACCCGTTCGCAAAGCTCAGCTGCGCGCCCGTCCGTTCCAGCAGCGTCTTGGCGATGAAGAGGCCCAGCCCCATGCCTTCGTATTCAGGCCGCGCCTTGCGATCACGGTCAGACCGTCTGTTGCGCACGAAAGGGTCGCCGATGCGTCCGATCAGATGCGGCGGGTAGCCCCGCCCGTCATCGATGATGCGGACCGTGACGTTGCTGTCTGTCCACATCGCCTCGATCCAGACGGTGCTGCGGGCAAAATCGACGGCGTTCTGCACCAGATTGCGCAGGCCGTGAATGATTTCCGGCTGACGCAGGATATTGGGCTGTTCTTCTTCTCCGCCTGGGCCGGGCCCTTCGTCGAACAGGATGTTCTTGCCGCGCCCCTCATGCGGCTCGGCCGCTTCTGCGATGATCTGGGCCAGAGGCGCCTGACGCATGTGCAGGTCTTCTTTGCCCGCCCGCCCCATAGACCGCAGGATATCGCGGCAGCGATCGGCCTGTTCGCGGATAAGGCGCGCATCTTCCTGACGCTCGGGCTGGTCGCTCAGATCCTCGATCAATTCGGAAGAGGTCAGCTTGATCGTGGCAAGAGGCGTTCCAAGCTCGTGCGCGGCTGCCGCCACGACCCCGCCCAGATCATTCAGTTTCTGGGCGCGCGACAATGCCAGCTGGGTAGCGGCCAGCGCGTCATCCATGGAATGCATCTCTTTCGCGATCCACCGCGAATAGACCGAAAGGAAAAGCAGCGCGATGGTGATCGCCACCCAGTTTCCGTAAAGAAACGTGTCCGGGATTCGCAGGATGAACCCCTGATCGGTGCGCAGGGGAAGGTGGTATTCGATCAGCAGGGTCACAAGTACAAAGGCGGTGATGCCCAGAAAAGCCGTCGAGCGCAGCGTCAAGACAGACGCCGAGATCGTCACCGGCCCCAGCACCAGCAACGAGAACGGATTGTGCAACCCACCGGTCAGATAGAGCAGGAACGACAGCTGCAACACGTCGAACAACACCATCAGGAAATTTTCGGATTCGCTGAGGCGTTTGTTCTCGGGAAAAATGAACAGGGCGATCAGGTTGCCGATAACCGACACGCCGACCGTCATCAGGCACAGGCCGAGTTCAAGCGACAGGTTGAACATCCGCTGCGCGACGAACAGCGCAACAAGCTGTCCGATAATGGCCATCCAGCGGATCAGGATCATCGTGCGCAGACGGATCCAGTTGCCGCGGTTGCGACCGCCGTGGAATATGGTGTCGGCGTGGCTCATCTGCGGCTATTGATCCCTTGCAAAACGTCCGTCAATTGTTAGGTCTGCGGCGGCCCCGGATCAAGCACCGGGGCAGACATCCCTTTGTCCCGGAGCGCCCAGAATGATGAAAACAGCCTTGTTCGCCGCAACCATAGCAGGGGCCGCAGCTCTGGGTGTTGTCTATTTCAACTTGCAGACCGGCTCTGACGACAGGTTTGCCCAATGCCGGGCGACTGCTGTTGCAGGTGGCGCGGACGAAATCGGCGGGCCGTTCACGCTGATGAATTCGGCGGGCGAGACGGTGACCGATGCTGACGTCATCACCGAACCGTCGCTGATCTACTTTGGATACACGTTCTGCCCCGATGTCTGCCCGCTGGATGTGGCGCGCAATGCCGATGCCGTTGATGTTCTGGCAGAGCATGGCAAATCCGTGACACCTATCTTCATCTCGATCGATCCCAAGAGGGACACGCCCGAAGCGGTGGGCGATTTTGCCTCCAACATGCATGAGCGCATGATCGGGCTGACGGGCACGCCGGAACAGGTCAAGGCTGCGAGCCAAACCTATCGCACCTATTACAAGGCGCATGACGACGGCTCTGACTACTATCTCGTGGACCATTCGACCTTTAGCTACCTCGTGCTGCCAGAGCACGGTTTCGTTGAATTTTTCCGCCGGGAACTGGCCCCCGAAGAGATGGCAGACAGGATTGCGTGCTTCATCGACAACGCCTGATTTCATATGGTTTGACCACTCCTTGCCCGCAGGATAGGTATATATATACAACGGCATACAAGCCCGGAGGAAAGTCGAGTGGCAGAAACGAAGCTACAGGAACTGGGAGACGACAAGAGCCTCCTGCTTCTGGATGATGACGAGGCTTTTCTCAGACGACTGGCCAAGGCGATGGAAAAGCGCGGCTTCGAGGTCGAGATCGCAGGCTCTGTCGCGGCTGGCAAAGCAATCGCCACCGCCCGTCCGCCCGCTTATGCCGTCTGCGACCTGCGGCTGGAGGACGGAAACGGCCTGGACGTGGTCGAAGTCCTGCGTGAGAAACGCCCCGACTGCCGCATCGTCGTGCTGACGGGCTATGGCGCAATTGCCACGGCAGTTGCCGCTGTAAAGATCGGGGCGACGGATTACCTGTCAAAACCTGCGGATGCGACGGACATTACCAATGCGCTTCTGGCCACGGGCGACGACATGCCGCCGCCGCCGGAAAACCCGATGAGCGCCGACCGGGTGCGTTGGGAACATATTCAGCGCGTCTACGAGCTTTGTGACCGGAATGTATCGGAAACCGCGCGTCGGCTGAACATGCACCGGCGGACATTGCAGCGAATTCTGGCAAAGCGGTCTCCGCGCTGACAGAACGCTGTACCTTCAGGTCATCGCGGCCAGAAGGACGGTGTGCCTGCGGGTGAATTCGGCGCGCGTTTCTGACGGCGGACGCAACCGAATTGTCAGCTCTCGTGTTATCGCCGGATCGGGTGCGCCAAAAAGGCGGTCCGCCTCGCTTTTCGAGAAGCCCGCAATCTGGACAGCCTCCATCCAGGCGCTGATCTTGTCGGCCTTCTTGATCTGCCGTTTGATCTTTACCGGAATGGTCGCGGGCAGACCGAAGCGAAGGTGGATTGCAGCGGTCAGCCGTTCATCCAGCGCGCCATAGCCCGGCCCCACAGCGGCCTTCACCGGAGAGATCATGTCGCCGATCACATATTCGGGCGCGTCGTGCAGAAGCGCCGCAAGTTGCCATTTGACCGGCGCTTCGGGACAGATGCGGGTGAATAGCGTCTCAACCAGAAGCGAATGCTCGGCGACGGAGAAGGCGTGTTCGCCGCGCGTCTGACCATTCCACCGGGCGACAAAGGCGAGGCCATGCGCGATGTCCTCGATCTCTATATCAACTGGAGTCGGATCCAGCAGGTCGAGCCTGCGCCCCGACAGCATCCGTTGCCATGCGCGTGGTTGTTTTGGCATCTCGCCTTCCTGTGCTTTGCAATGGGCACTGCCTAAGCCGTCCGGATTCCGGTGTAAATCCCGGCAGAGCCGGATGGGACGCACAGATGCCCGGAAGTGCGCGCCGCGCGCTCAGTCCAGCGTTATCGGCCTTGTGGCATAGACGAAATTTCCATGCAGTTTGCCGATCTTGGAATAGTTCAGCCCCCGGAAAGTGCGGCTGATCCATTGCGCCTGCCCAAGATATTCCAGGATCAGTATTGGCTGCCAGCGGTGGATCAGGTGCCACGCGCCCTTGAGGGCCTGCTTTTCATGGCCTTCGACATCAAGCTGCAAGATCGACAGTTTGCGATCCAGCGGGACGGTATAGTCGAGCATCACCGCCTTGACCGGCTCCACCCCCGGGCCATCCTCGGTCACGAATTTGCTGAGCCCGCCAAGCGAGCGCCCCTCTTCATCGCGTGTCTGGAACAGCACCTCGCCGTCGCGGTTCGACAGGGCGGCATTGGTCAAAGTGACGTTTGACAGGTCATTCAGCGCTACGGTCTGGCTGGCAGCGGCATGGTTGCCGGGGTTGGGTTCGAATGCCCAAAGCCGCGAGTCCGGCGCAAGCGCCGTGGAAAGCGCGGGTATGAAGTCGCCGAAAAAAGCGCCCGCGTGGATGATGTCACCATCGCCCGCGTGTTTGCGCATGAAGCGGATCGTGTCAGGCTCGTACACCTTGCCTGCCAAAACGGCGCGCGAGGCCGGTCGCCGCTCCAGCCCCTCGGGTACGCAATATCTTCCGTATTCGTTTTCGGGCACGTCCTTGCCCGGGGCCGAAGCCTTTGCAGTTGCCATTACTCAATACCCGCCCTGAACCGGCCGCATCACCCCGGCCCTGACGGCGCAAACCTTGATCTACGTTGCTTGGGAAATCAAGGGATGGTACGGGCATGGCAAACCTATCAGGAATTTCCGGAGAACTGGCATGGCCACCGACTATATCGTCAAAGACATCTCTCTCGCCGAATATGGGCGCAAAGAGCTGAACATCGCAGAAACCGAGATGCCGGGGCTTATGGCCCTGCGCAAGCAATACGGCGAATCCAAGCCGCTGAAGGGTGCGCGCATCGCGGGCAGCCTGCACATGACCATCCAGACTGCCGTCCTGATCGAGACGCTCGTGGAGCTTGGCGCTGATGTCCGCTGGGCGTCGTGCAACATCTTCTCCACGCAAGACCACGCCGCAGCAGCGATTGCCGCAGGTGGGACGCCGGTTTTCGCGATCAAGGGCGAAACGCTGGAGGAATACTGGGACTACGCCGACCGTATCTTCATGTTCGAAGAAGGCGGCGCCAACATGATCCTGGATGACGGTGGCGATGCCACGCTCTACATCCTGATCGGGGCCCGGGTTGAGGAAGGCGAGGAAGACCTGATCGCCACCCCGACATCCGAAGAAGAAGTGGCCCTGTTCGCCCAGATCCGCAAGCGGATGAAGGAAAGCCCCGGCTGGTTCGTAAAGCAGCGCCATATGATCAAGGGCGTGTCCGAAGAAACCACCACCGGTGTGCACCGTCTGTACAAGATGATGGAAAAGGGCCATCTGCCCTTCCCGGCGATCAACGTGAACGACAGTGTCACCAAGTCGAAATTCGACAACAAATACGGCTGCAAGGAATCTCTGGTCGACGGCATCCGCCGCGCCACGGACACGATGATGGCGGGCAAGGTTGCCGTTGTCTGCGGTTATGGTGACGTGGGCAAAGGGTCTGCGGCGTCGCTGCGTGGCGCAGGCGCCCGCGTGAAGGTGACAGAGGTCGATCCGATCTGCGCGCTTCAGGCCGCTATGGACGGGTTCGAGGTTGTCTTGCTGGAGGATGAGGTCGCCAATGCCGACATCTTCATCACGACCACGGGCAACAAGGACGTGATCCGGATCGAGCATATGCGCGAAATGCGCGACATGGCCATCGTGGGCAACATCGGTCACTTCGACAACGAGATCCAGATCGCGAACCTGAAGAACCACAAATGGACCAATATCAAGGATCAGGTCGACATGATCGAGATGCCTTCGGGCAACCGCATCATCCTGCTGTCCGAAGGCCGTTTGCTGAACCTGGGCAACGCAACGGGCCACCCGTCTTTCGTGATGTCGGCAAGCTTCACCAACCAGGTGTTGGCGCAGATGGAGCTGTGGACCAAGGGCGACAATTACAAGAACGAGGTCTACGTTCTGCCCAAGCATCTCGACGAGATGGTCGCGCGGCTGCATCTTGAACGCATCGGCGTGAAGCTGACGCAACTGGATGCCGAGCAGGCCGACTATATCGGTGTGAAACCGGAAGGTCCGTTCAAGCCCGAGCATTACCGGTACTGATCTGGTGGCCCGCGTCGTCGTATACGGAGTCGGGGCGATCGGGGGCGTGGTGGCTGCCGCGCTTTCGACCAGCGGAAGCGACGTCGCGGGCATCGCCCGCGGCGCCCAGTTGCAGGCGATCCGCGACGGGGGGCTGCGGCTTCTGTCGCCCGACACGGACACGACGGCGCATTTTGCCTGTGTCGGCGCACCTTCAGAGATTGACTGGCGCGAAGACGATCTGATCCTTCTTTGCATGAAGTCTCAGGACACGCTGGGCGCGCTGGAACAGCTTCGCGCTGCCGGCGTCGAGAACCAGCACATCTTCTGTTTGCAGAACGGCGTGACGAACGAACGCTTTGCGCTGCGCCGCTTCCCGAATGTGCATGGTGCCACGGTAATGTTGCCCGGCACGTTCCTGAAACCCGGAGAGGTCGTATCGCACAGCTCGCCGCGCTACGGCATGCTGGACATCGGCCAGTTTCCGCGCAGCCATAACGCCGCGGACGAGACGCTGGCAAAAGCGATGGAGGCCGCGAATATTGCGGTCTTCGTGCAGGAGGATGTGATGGCCTCCAAATACGGAAAGCTTCTGATGAACCTTGGGAACATCACGCAGGCGGCTCTTGGTTCCGGTGTCGGTCAGGGGGAGCTTCCCGCGCTTTTGCGGGCCGAGGGGGAGGCCGTGCTCGACGCCGCAGGCATCGCTTGGTCCGATGTCGGGAAGGATGATCCCCGGCGCAAGAAATTTATGCAGATCAAGGATGTAGACGGCGTCCCGCGCGCTGGGGGATCGACTGCGCAAAGCTTGCTGCGCGGGGCCGCCTCGCTGGAGACCGAGTATCTAAATGGCGAGATCGTCCTGCTTGGCCGGCTGCACGGGGTGCCGACGCCGGTGAACGCTGCGATGCTGCGCGTCGCCACGCGATTGGTGCGCGAAGCTGCGAAACCCGGTCAGACCACGCTGGCGGATCTGATGGCAGAGATCACCCCGGCAAGTTGACGTTGCGGAGCCTCCGCCCGGCGGGGAATTCCGGACCGCCTTTTCCATTGTCTTGTGTACAATTCCCGCTAACCTGTCGACGTGCTGGACGTGGGACAAGTGAAGCCAGGCACAAGACCTGACATTTGGGAGAATATAATGGGACGACGCGACGAACTTATCGAAAAATATGCCGAGGATCTGAAGTCCAAGTGCGGCATGGATCCCGACATGGATCTGCTGCGCAAGGTGACGATCGGCTGTGGACCGGCGATTTACAATGCCGATGCCTCCACGGTTGCGGGAAGCCAGCCGGACGAGTTGGAAACCGTGAAGCAGAACTTTTTGATCAAGAAGCTTGGCCTTGCCGATAGCGCCGAACTGGACGATGCGATCCAGTCTGTGATCGAAACCTATGGCCGTTCCGAGCGTAACAAGTATCGCGCCGTGATCTACTACATGCTGACCAAGCATTTCCGCAAGGAATCCGTCTACGGCTGATCCTTGCTGTCGGGGGCGTTCCTTGGCGCCCCCACCTGCAATGGATTGAAAACAAGATAAATTTTAAGCTTAGAATGTTTGCCCCGTCCGCCCGGATGGGGTAATTTCGTCTTGTCTGGCCAGTATGGCCGGAACCTAATTCAGTTCACGTGTGGTGCGTAGGGAGCACGTGGGGTGGCGGAGGGTTCTGGCTATGAGTCCAGAACCCTCCGTTTTATTTTCAACCTGTGACCGGGCGTCGATTTCGGCACCCGGACATTCGGCAAGAGAGCATGCCTAAAGCCCGGGGCATCGGGCGAGGGTTAAAACATCGGGTGGGGGTTAAAACAACGTCAGGACAGCACCGATTATCAAGCATCCGAATGTTGCATACCCGCCATCGATCAGCGTCAGGCGCATCGGTTTGCCGGTGAATCCGTAATTCGTGGCGATCCAGGGTGTTGCCAGAAACGCGCCGATGCCAAACCCCGCAACCACGCCTCCGCCGAAACTGTCGATGCCGCTAAGCGCAAAGGTGTGGCGCATCATACCGGCGACGATCACCACGGACACGAAGCTGATGATATAGGGTTTGGGATCGGACCGGTTGGCAGGTTTGCCATCGGCATCGACCGCGATGCCGGTATCCTGCATCCACGGCTTTGCCCATATGCCATACCAGATCGCGCCGAACATGAATGCCGCGACCGCGGCAACGATTACGCTGAGAATGCCCATCTGTTTCCTCCTGGTCGATTCGCCACGATTATGGCGTCTGTGCCCGCGCGCTGACCAGAAAAACCGGTTGGGTCTAAGGATCGGTGCCTGCAAGCTCGCACAGGATGCGCCATTCCTCTTCTGTAACGGGCTGTACGGACAGGCGCGAATTTTTCACCAGTATCATCTCTGCCAGCCGCGCATCGGCCTTGATCTCGTCAAGTGTCACCGGCCGAGGGAGCGACTTCACCGCCTTGACGTCCACGCAGTCCCAGCGCGGATCATCAGTTGTGCTGTCGGGATGGGCCTCGGCCATCACCTCGACGATCCCGACAAGCGCGCGTTCCTTCTGACTGTGGTAGAAGAAACCGCGGTCGCCAATTTCCATCTGGCGCATGAAGTTGCGCGCCTGATAGTTGCGCACCCCGTCCCATTCCTCGCCTTCGTCGCCCTTCGCCAACTGGTCGTCCCAGCCCCAGGTCGAAGGTTCGGATTTGAACAGCCAGTAATTCACTCGATCACCCGGTTCCACTGTATCAGCTCTACGGATTCAAACAGGCCCGCTGCCGCGTAGGGATCGCCTGCCGCCCAGGATTTTGCCGTCGCCATGTCGGGCACTTCGAGGATGATGAGAGAGCCCATCATCTCACCCGCGTCGTTCAGCAATGCTCCGGCCTGTTCGACGATGCCGGTCGCATCGATGTAGTCGAGATGTTTCTGCCGGTTTTCCTTGCGGGTGGGCAGGGCGCCGGGTTTGTCGCGGGCGATCAGGGCAACGAGCATGTCTATTCCTCTTTCAGGGGCCGGGACAAAAGGGCGTCCATAGCCTCGTGTAAATTCGTACCATCCAGAAGCCGGACCACGGTTTCAGTGATCGGCATGTCAATGTCGCGCGCCCTTGCCTGTTCAAGCGTTGCGCGGGCGGTGGCCGCACCTTCGACGGTGATGGTGGCGTCAAAGGCTTCACCGCGCCCGAGCGTCAGGCCCAGCCTGAAATTCCTCGAAAGCTCTGACGTGCAGGTCAGCGCAAGATCGCCCAGACCGGACAGTCCTGCAAGGGTTTCTGGCCGCGCGCCCAGCCGAAGCGCCATGCGTTGCATCTCGGCGAAGCCACGGGTCAGCAGGGCGGCGCGTGCGCTGTCGCCCAAGCCTGCGCCAATGGCGGCACCGCAGGCGATGGCCATGACGTTCTTGAGGGCCCCGCCAAGCTCTGCCCCCAGCGTATCCGAGGTGTAATAGAGCCTGATATTCTGCGTCGACAGCCTGTGTTGCAGCGCCGTGCCCGCGGCCGGATCGTCGCAGGCAAGCGTCAGGGCGGTGGGCAGCCCATTGGCGATGTCATGGGCAAAACTGGGGCCCGTCAGAATGGCGACGGGGTTGGGTTTCTGCGCACGGATCAGCTGCACAGGGCCCAGCCCGGAGGACAGTTCGATGCCCTTGCAGCAGGCAACGAGGGGCAGTTCGGGCGGCAGATCCAGTGTGCCCAGAAGCGCCCGCAACTGTTGCATCGGGACGGCCAGCAGCAGCACGTCACAGGTCAGGGCGCGGGCCAGATCGGGTGTTGGATGCAAGTTGGTGGGGTAGGTGACGTCCGGCAGATATCGCATGTTCCGCCGCAACAGTGTCTGTTCCTGCATTTCTTCGCCTGAACGTCCCCAAAGATGCACCTGAGTTCCGCCCGACGCTATGGAGATCGCCAGAGCGGTCCCGAAGGCGCCTGCGCCCAGAACACCCACACTCATGCTTTTGCCCCCTTCTTGCCGCTGCCAATCAGCGGTGCCACGCTGCGGTCCAAGGGCCAGCGGGGCCGGGCGGTCAGTGTCATGTCGTCCCGATGCCCCGCAATGAATTGCTCCATCCCGGCATAGGCGATCATCGCTGCATTGTCGGTACACAGCCGCAAGGGGGGCGCTGTGAAACGGACGTCATGCTCTGCGCACAGCGCCTTCAGGCTGGCGCGAATTGTCTGGTTTGCCGACACGCCGCCCGCGATGGCAAAGGCCGGTTCGGCCGGGGACTCGTTCAGGTAGGTCTTTAGCGCGCGGCGGGCCTTCACGGTCAGAACATCGCACACTGCGGCCTGAAAGCTCGCGCAAATATCGGCGCGGTCGGATTGCCGAAGCCCGCCCTCTGCCTCGACAAGCTGATCACGTTGCCGCAACAGCGCGGTCTTCAGCCCTGAAAAGGACATGTCGCAACCGGGGCGGTCCAAGAGCGGGCGCGGCAGGGCGAACCGTTCGGGATTTCCCGACAGCGCGGCCTCTTCCACGGCGGGGCCTCCGGGCTGGGGCAGGGCCAGCAGGCGGGCGGTCTTGTCGAACGCCTCGCCGGGGGCGTCGTCAATCGTGCCGCCCAGCCGGGAAAAGCTGTCCGGGCCGCGCACGATCAGGAACTGGCAATGCCCGCCAGAGGCAAGCAGCATGAGATAGGGGTAAGGCAACCCGTCGGTCAGCCGTGGCGTCAGCGCGTGCCCGGCCAAGTGGTTCACGCCAATCAGGGGCCTGCCCAGACCGGCCGACAACCCCTTGGCCAGCATGACGCCGGACAGCACGCCGCCAATCAGGCCGGGGCCGGCAGTTACGGCGATGGCGTCTATATCGCTCAGCGACACGCCAGCCTCGCTTAGCGCGTCCACCACGCAACCATCCAGTTTCACCGCATGGGCGCGGGCGGCAATCTCTGGCACCACGCCGCCGAAATCGCGGTGCAGGGCTTCTTGCCCGACCACAACAGAGGACAGGATTTGGGTGTCGCCGTCAGGCTCGCGCCGCAGCACGGCCGCGGCGGTATCGTCGCAGCTGCTTTCAATCCCGAGAATTGTCAGACGGTCCGTCATGAGCCTAGCCGTTGCCTGTATGCTGTTTGGCAGGTAACACTCTGGGCTGTTTCTCACAATCCCGGTGTTTGCATGTCCCGGCATTTGCCAGTGCTCTTGATGACAAGGCCCGCGCCGGAATCGCGTGCCTTTGCCAAGAGCGTGCGCGGTGACTTCGAACTGGTGATTTCGCCACTGTTTCGGGTCGAAACCGCCGCATCCTTGCCACAGCTGCCGGGGAAATTTGGCGTCATTTTCACCTCGGCAAATGGTGTTCGGGCGTGGATGTCGCTTGGCGGGCCGGTTTCTGCTCCGTGTTTCGCGGTAGGTGAGGCAACAGGGCGGGAGGCGCGCGCCGCCGGGTTCACACCAGAAATTGCGAAGGGAAACGCCGATGACCTTGTCGCCAGGATCGCGCGGACGCGTCCCGGCATTCCGCTTGTTCATGCGCGGGGTCATCATGCCCGCGGCCGGGTTGCCGAACGGCTGTCTTCGGCTGGAATAGAGACGCATGAGGCGGAAATATATGACCAGCACGCGCTGCCGATGTCTGGTGAGGCCCAAAAGGTGCTGAACAGCGACCAGCCGGTCATCGCCCCCCTGTTCTCGCCACGATCTGCCGCTCTTTTCAGCAAGCAGGGCAAGGTGCATGCGCCCTTGGCCGTGGTGGCAATGAGCGAGGCTGTCGCGGGGCAGATTGGCCCAATTGCGCCACGACATGTCGTAATCGCGAATCATCCTTGCGCAGAATCTATGCGCAGCGCGGTGGAGAGACTGTTGGACGCAGACAGGTGGGTTGAGAGGTGCGGGGACGCACAGTAAGCTGACTTGCAAATCCCTAGTGGGAAACGAGAATCGAAAAGGTGGTTTCACGTGGCAGACGATGACAACTCGGTCGAGGCGGACAAGGTCAAGAAATCTCCGGAGCTCGACGAGCTAGAGGACGCCGCAAGCGGCGAAGACAGCTCTGCTGATGTTGAAACCGATCCTCAGGACATCCCCGACGAAGGCAATTCCGTCGTAGAGGCCGTGCCAGGTGACGACGCCGAGGATGCGGTCGAACTCCCTGATGGTGAGGTGACAGACGACGATGACGGGGCTGCCGTTGTCGAGGCCGTCCCCGAAGCCGACGAGGAGCTGATTGAAGAAGACGACCTTGAGGACGACCCGGACGGCGAGGCGATTGAAGACGTAGAGTACCTGAACGACGATGAACTCGTCGAGGATGAGGAGGCGCTCGACGAAGAAGAAGTCACCTACGATCCGACGCCGTTCGAAGATCCGGCGCCGCCACGGGATGGCGGTTTTGCCGCCGCCGCGGTCGGGCCTGGCCCTGCGGCAGGTGGGGCTGCGGCCGCGATGGCAGGCGCCGCGCCGCAGGTTACGCAGACCATCGTCAAGAAAGCCGGGTTTGTGCCATTGGTTCTTGGTGGTGCGGCTGCTGCAATCATTGGGTTTGCCGCCGCGCGCTACGTCGTACCCGAAGGCTGGCCGTTCCCCGGTGTGCAGACCGAAGAAGACCCGTTTGTCGTCGACACGCTGGCCACGTTGGAAACTCACGGTGCGGCGCTTGCCGAGCTCGACGCCCGGACGACCGCGGTTGAACAAAGCGTCAGCGGGATAGATGCCGAAGCGCTTATGGCCCAATCCGGCGAAGCGGCTGCGGCCGCAAAGGATGCGGGCGAACGTCTTGAGGGGCTGTCTGCCAATCTCGACGCGCTTGACGAGCGCCTGACGGCTCTGGAAAAGCGGCCCGTCGAGGAAAGCGTGTCGCCCGAAGCGATCCAGGCCTATGAGCGCGAGCTGGAAGCGATGGGTGCCGCGATGCAGGAGCAGCGCGCAGAGATCGAAGCCATGGTCGCCGAGGCGACCGCAAAGGAAGACACGGCGAAAGAAACCGCGCAGCTAAGCCAGGCCCGCGCGGCGCTCGCCCAAATCTCCAGCGCGCTGACGGAGGGCAAGCCCTTTGCCGATGCAGCCGCACAGCTGCAACAGGCAACCGGAAGCGTCCCGCAGGCGCTCGCAAATGTTGCCAATGAAGGGGTCGCCACGCAATCGGACCTTTCGGACGCATTCCCCGGCGCATCGCGCGCGGCGCTTTCCGCAGCCCGTGACGCGGGTGCCTCTGAGGAAGGTGGCGGCAAGCTGACCAGCTTCCTGCGCGAACAACTGGGTGCCCGGTCTGTCGTGCCAAGGGAAGGCGACGATGTTGATGCCGTCCTGTCGCGGGTAGATGCCGCGCAGCGTGCGGGCGACCTTGATACGGCACTGGCCGAAATCGAAGCCCTGCCAGAGCCCGCGCAGGAGGCATTGTCCGTCTGGACTGCCCAGGCGCAGGCGCGTCGTGATGCCCTGGCCGCCCTTTCGGCGGCTTCGCAGGAACTGAACACCCAGTAAGGAACCCGTAATGCTTTGGTCGTTAATCAAGATACTGATCTTCGTCGCCATTGTGGCGGCTCTGACACTGGGAGCGGGTTACCTTCTGGAAACCGACGGCGGTATCCAGATCACCGCCGGGGGCGAGGAATATACGCTCGGCCCCCTGCAATCCGTGATCGGCGCGCTGCTGCTGATCCTTGTGGTCTGGGTGTTTCTCAAGCTGTTTTCGCTGCTGATCGCGACCTTGCGGTTCCTTAACGGCGATGAAACCGCGATTTCGCGGTATTTCGACCGCAACCGCGAACGCAAGGGATTTCAGGCGCTTAGCGAAGGGATGATGGCCTTGGCCTCGGGCGAAGGACGGTTGGCGATGGCCAAGGCGTCCAAGGCAGAGCGGTATTTGCAAAAGCCGGAACTGACCGACCTCATCACCGCGCAGGCGGCCGAGATGTCCGGGGACAAGGCCAAGGCGGAGCAGGTCTACAAGAAGCTGATCCAGAACGACACCACGCGGTTCATCGGCGTGCGCGGTATCATGAAGCAGAAGCTGGCCGCGGGCGAGACGGATGTCGCGCTGAAGCTGGCAGAGCGTGCCTTTGCCATCAAGCCCAAGCACGAGGAAACCCAGGACGTTCTGTTGCAGCTTCAGGCGCAGAAACAGGACTGGGCCGGTGCCCGCAAGACGCTGAATGCCAAGCTCAAGTCCGGCAGCCTGCCACGCGATGTGCATAAACGGCGCGATGCCGTCCTGGCGCTGTCCGAAGCAAAAGGCGTGCTGGAAGACGGCAATACGATCGAGGCCCGCGAAGCTGCGATCGAGGCCAACCGCCTGTCGCCCGACCTGATCCCGGCAGCGGTGCTGGCCGCGCAAGGCTATATTGAACAAGGCAAGCCCCGCTATGCTGTGCGCGTGCTGAAAAAAGCGTGGGAGATGCGCCCCCATCCCGAACTGGCGGGGGCCTTCGCGGCCATCGCGCCGGACGAGACGCCGCAGGAACGGCTCAAACGGTTTCAGCAGCTGGTCAAACTTCAGCCGGACCACCGCGAGACCAAGCTGCTTCTGGCAGAGCTCAACATCGCGGCCGAGGATTTTCCAGCGGCCCGCCGGGCCTTGGGCAATCTGCACGAAACGGATCCCGATGCGCGCGTGCTGACGATCATGGCTGCGATCGAACGCGGCGAGGGCGCCAGCGACACCGTCGTCAAGGGATGGCTCGCCAAGGCCGTGACAGCCCCGCGTGGCCCGCAATGGGTCTGCGACAACTGTAATTCCATCCATACGGGCTGGGCGCCGGTTTGCGAGAATTGCAACAGCTTCGATACGCTGTCGTGGAAAATCCCGCCGGAATCCCACATGGCGGCGCCCACCGGCGTTGGCATGTTGCCCTTGATCGTGGGGGCGCTGGAGGACAAGAGCGACGAGCCTGAAATGCCCGATGCCGAAGTGGCTGCCGATGTCCCCGAAGCAGAGGTTGTTGCCGAAGACGCAGAGGTGATCCCGCCGGAAGCTTCTGGCGCAGAGCCCGGGCCTGAAACCGGCGCCCCCCCGGCGGAGGCACTGGCCGAGGAACGGCGCTAGGTTACGGGTTTCGGTCACAGTCAAATGCGCGCAGGTCTCAGCGGCCTGCGCGTTTTATTATGCTAAGGGAGCATCGGGTCGCGGTTTGTCCGAGGGGTGCCGGGCTGCGCCCGCGAAAACGGCCTCCCGTTTCACTGCTGCGCGTGAGCAATGCAGCGCCCCTTGCCAAGACCCGCTCTGTGTAGATCGGAGGCGCGGCAGCCGGTTGGTCTCAGGCCCGCGCTGCGCCGTAATAGAGCATCGACACATGGGTTGCTTCTGCGAAGAACAACCAACGTTCAAAAACCAGACCCACACCGGCCAAGACACAGCTGAGCAGGTAGATCAGGGGCATCGGTATGCCGACGACCAACCCAAGCAAAACCAGCGCCAGTGGTCCGGCAAAGAGGCAGAGCAAGGCCAGCCAACGCAGCCGCAATGCATGGCGCCGCGCCACATCATAGCCCATTTCGCGCATCACGTAGTTCGGGCGCGTATGCGGCGGATCGATCTGGCGGATGCCATGCGTTCCCATGCCAAGGGCTTGCGCCGCGGTGTACTTGCCCTCGTCATTATCGATATGACGATAATAGGCGAGTTTCAGGGCCAGGGCCGTGGCGAGCGCAAGAACGATCACCACATTCAGCCAGACCTGCCCCGGACCCGCAAGGGACGTCGCAAGCCCCATGAGCAAGCCACCGGAGGCTGCGGAGAGTGCCAGATAGATCGGGGGCACCAGCCCTACATTCCATTCCCTGATGGTGCGCAACGAGGCGTAGATCATCCCGGTGCACCAGACGGTCGCGACCGCGCCCACGGCAGAAAGAAGCGCCAGAACAGGCTCCAGCCCCGTTGTGAGCTTGAACAGGGACAGCAGCGCCAGAAGCCCGGCGGGCACATAGGTGGCGACTGCGGCGACGCCTTCGCGTGACAGCCACGACGACCGCCACTGCGACAAAGCCCGCCATGCGCGTTCAGGATGGCCAAGGTGAAAAGTCGAAGCCAGCAGGCCCAGCGTGATCAGGGCCAGGGCCAGCGCCAGCGTGAAGAAAAAGGACCAATGCGTGTGTGACGTGCTGCCAAAGATCTGCGCGAGAGACAGCCAGAACAAAAGGCCATAGCCCGCGCCCGAGGAGGTGGTGAAGAGGATGACGGAATAGGCTGGATGCATCTTGCGTCTCCTTCAGCGGCTAAGCGCCCGGTCGGCCCAGGCAAAGAGTTTCTCGATAGGAGCGCCGGTGGTCTTGGCGGGCGCAGTGGGCAAATCCGGCGCTTTGTCCGACCCTTTTCGCGGGGGCAGGTACTTGTTCACAGGCTTGTAGCCGAACTCTTCCAGCAGGTTGAACCCGCCGCGATCCTCCACCGATTGCGACACGGCGCTGGCCGGATCGCCCAGATCGCCAAAGGCCCGCGCGCCGGTCGGGCAGGCGCGGACGCAGGCGGGCTGGCGGTCTTCTTCGGGCAGCGTCTCGTTATAGATACGGTCAACGCAGAGCGTGCATTTCTTCATCACCCCGTCGTCCTGATCGTATTCGCGGGCACCATAGGGGCAAGCCCAGGAACACAGTTTGCAGCCGATGCAGGTGTCCGGGTTGACCAGAACTATGCCATCTTCGGCACGCTTGAAACTGGCACCCGTGGGGCAGACGGTGACGCAGGCGGCATCTTCGCAATGCAGGCAGGAGCGTGGGAAATGCACCGTGCCTTTCCAGTGATCATTGTCGATCTCGTAGCTGTGGACGCGGTTCAGCCACGCGCCATCCGGCTCTGCTCCGTAGGGATCGAAATCCGACAGCGGGGCGGAATAGCCACCGGTGTTCCACTCCTTGCAGGAGGTCACGCAGGCCTGGCAACCCACGCAGATATCCAGATCAATGACGAGGCCGAGCTTTTTGTCGGTCTTTTCCGGCAAGCAGGTCATGTTGTCTCCTTCCGGAATTGAACACCGTAGGCGAGCTTTTCGGGCGACGGTGGCTGGCTGTCGTGGCCCAAAGGTTCAAACATCGGTTCCGTCTCTCCGGTATTTTCGGCCCTCTCTATGGCGACGCGCAGATCGAACCATGCGGCCTGACCAGTAATGGGGTCGGAGTTCGAGTAGCGGTAGCCGCCGCCCTTGGGTAGCAATTCGGAGATCAGGTGATTGAGCAGGAAGCCTTCGGTGCTTTCCGGCGCGTCGTCATCCAGCCCCCACGCGCCTTTGCGTTTGCCGATTGCGTTCCACGTCCAGACGGTGTGTGGGTTGACGCCGTCCATCAGCCGGACCTGACATTTCACCCGGCCCAGATGCGACGACAGCCAGACCCAATCGTCATCCTTCGCGCCGATAGAAGCGCCGACGCTGGTGTGGATATACAGCCGGTTCGCCGCCGTGATCTGGCGCAGCCACGCGTTTTGCGACCCCCAGGAATGGTACATATGCATCGGGCGCTGCGTGATCGCATTCAGCGGATAGGCGCCCGTATCGACCATCGTGCCTTCAAGCGGTTCATACCAGAAGGGCAGCGGATCAAAATACCGGTTGATGCGCTCGCGCGCCCGCTCTGGCGGTTGGCGGTCGCCATGGCCCATCGCGGCGAGGCGGAATTTTTGCAGCGGTTCAGAGTAGAGCTGGAATATCGTGGGCTCTGCCGACATGCGAATGCCCTTGGTGATCCCCCAATCCAGATAGCCGCGATTGGCATGTTTGAAATACGCGTGCTCTGGCGCAAGGTGATGGGCGTGGAAGGCCCCATTCTCGACGTATTTCTTCAGTTGATCGGGGTTGGGCGCGCCGGTGCCGAACTCTGTCCCATCCTCGCCGCGCCACCCTGCAAGCGGGCCGATGCCGGGCTTGCGCTGATGGTTGACGATGTAATCGGGATAGCCGCCGGGAAACTTCGGGCTGCCATCTTCGTTGGTGAAGGCCGGGAATTTCATCCGGTGCGCGAGGTCGATCAGAACCTCCTGAAAGCCGCGCACGTCGCGGTCGGGCTTGACCACGGGATGACGGATCGCATCGGCCACCATTTCTGGTTCCGAAATGGGCCGGTCCAGCAGGCTGATGCAGTCCCAGCGTTCCAGATAGGTCGTGTCTGGCAGGATCAGATCAGCGAAGGGCACGGTTTCGGAATAATAGGCGTCGGAATAGATGATCTTGGGGATCACATAGTCGCCATTGTCATCCTTGGCCGTCAGTGCATCCAGCGTGCCGGGCACGTTCATCGACGAATTCCACGCCATGTTCGCCATATACATGAACAGCACGTCGATGCCGTAGGGGTCTTTCTTGGCCGCGTTGTTGATGACCATATGCATCAACCCATGCGCAGACATGGGGGCGTCCCAGCTGAACCCCTTGTCCAGCCGCGAGGGGTTGCCTTCGCCGTCCAGCAGCAGGTGTTCGGGCCCATGCGGAAACCCAAGATGCGGCCCGCCCAGAGGCATTTCGGGCTTGATATCGCCCGTCGCGCCATGAGGAAGCAGGTTGGGCGGGGTCTGTTTGGGATAGGGCGGTTTGTAGCGGAACCCGCCGGGGCAATCGATGCTACCCAGCAGGATTTGCAGGATATGGATCATCCGGCAGGTCTGGAACCCGTTGGAATGCGCAGAAATCCCGCGCATCGCATGCATCGAGATCGGCCGCCCGATCATCTTGTCATGTTTGCGCCCGGCCCAATCCGTCCAGGGCTGGTCGAGCACGATTTCTTCCTTGAAGGCCACATGCGCCAGTTCGGCGGCGATCCGGCGGATTTCATCGGCGTCCAGCCCGGTCGGCTCTGCCACGGCGTCCGGGGTGTAGTCCTCCGACAGGTAGCGCTCTGCCATCAGTTCGAAAACCGGACGGGCCGTGCGACCATCGGGCAGGGTGCGCGTGCCGGTCAGCGCGGGCTGGATGTCTGCCGCCTTGCCGTTGCCAAACGCGTCCACAGCTTTGTCCCAGACCAACGGGTTGCCATCCGCGTCACGAGCAAACAGCCCGTCCTGATCCGTGCCGGGGGCGTCGATCACCAGCCAGGGCGCGTTGGTATAACGCACGAGGTAATCCAGATCGATCTGCTGGGTACGGAAGAGCTCGTGTATCAGCGCGCCAACAAACAGCCCGTCCGTGCCGGGGCGCACACCGATCCATTCATCCGCGACGGCGTTATAACCGGTGCGCACCGGGTTCACCGAGACAACCTTGGCCCCGCGTGCTTTCAGCTTGCCGATGCCGATCTTGATCGGATTGCTGGCATGATCTTCGGCCACGCCAAACAGCATGAAATATTTGGTCAGATCCCAATCGGGATCGCCAAATTCCCAAAATGCGCCGCCAAAGGTATACAGACCACCCGCCGCCATGTTGACCGAGCAGAACCCGCCATGCGCGGCAAAATTCGGCGTGCCGTATTGCATCGCCCAAAAGCCGGTCAGCGATTGGCTTTGATCGCGCCCGGTGAAAAAGGCCAGCCGTTTGGGATCGGTCTTGCGGACCGTGCCCAGCCAGTCAGTGGCGATGTCGAGCGCCTCTTCCCAGCTGATTTCCTCGAACTGGCCGGACCCGCGTGGCCCCACCCGTTTCATCGGGGCGCGCAGCCGGGCGGGCGAGTAATGTTGCATGATCCCCGCGCTGCCCTTGCCGCATAGCACACCCTTGTTGACCGGATGATCGCGGTTCCCTTCGATATAGCGCACCTGCGGTGTGCCGTCGGGACCGTCCTTGAGATGCACATTGATCCCGCAGCGACAGGCGCACATGTAGCATGTGGTCTGTTCAACGCGGTCGCCGACAGGCTGGGAAAGCGGGATCTGAGGCTCTCTGGTCATGGGCATCCTTTGGCGGCGCGGCGCGGTGGCCGCTCGATTCGCAGGCACGGTCGCATAAAATGTCGCAAATCCGAAACACGGTTTATGCGTTTCGCAAATTTTCGCAAATTAGTTTCGATCTTGACGTGGGGGCGGGGCGGTTGGCGGCGGGTGGCAACGCTAACCGAATGCGAGAAAGGCCCGCAGCAGATCCGCGCGGTCGATCATTCCGTGGAACTGGCCGTTCTGCAAAACCGGAAAGGCGCGGTACGGCATGGTGCGAAACATCTCGGCCGCGGTGACAAGGTCGGTGTCGGCGTTCAGCGTCGTCACTTCGGTTGTCATGTGCTGGCGCACGGTCCCCGACCAGCTTTGGTAGTAGGCAGAGTGGAGCGCGGCCGCGAAACAATCCTTTTGCGATATCACGCCGATCAATGCGCCTTGCTCATCCAGAACCGGCGCGGCGGAGGCGTCAGCCTCGATCAGTTTTGTCACGGCGTCGCGCATCGGGGTGTCCGGTGTCAGGGTTAGCCCATGCTTGCGCATCAAGGCGCCCACGGTTTGCTCAGTCATCCGAGGCGGCCTCCTGCCGTTTTCGCCGTTTGGGGCAGCCATCGCAGCGGATGCCGCCCAGACATTTCATCCCGTGGCAGCTTGTTTCCAGTCGCTTTCCACCCAGCATCAGCCCGGCGGAAAGCCCCAGCACACACAGAAGGACGATGGGAACGGCGATCAGGATCTCCATCGCTCAGGTCACCTTCAGGTCAAACGCGCCGGTGGTCACCTGCCGCAGGCCGCGCGCGTCCGCGATCAGCAGCAAAGCATTCACGCCGTGACGATGCGCAAGCTTCACCGCTTGATCCTCTCCGGCAGCCATCAGGCCGGTGGCCCACCCATCCGCCTGCATGGCGGTTTCGGCCTGCACCGTCACCGAGGCCAGCGCGCCGGTAACGGGCGCCCTTTCAACAGGGTCGACGATATGCGAATAGCGCCGGTCCCCGAGCATGAAGCTGTTGGCCTTTATGCCCGAGGTCGCCAGTGCCGCATTGTCCAGCGTGACGTGACCGATCAGCCCGGTATCGGTGGGCAAGGGGGCCTCAACCCCGACTTGCCAATGCCTGCCAGAGGGGTGCCGACCCAGCGCCAACACCTCTCCGCCGATTTCAACCAGTGCATCCGTCATGCCGCGATTGCGCAGCAGCTCGCCCAGCCGGTCGAGCGCGCGACCTTTGGCGATCCCACAGAGATCAAGCGTCGCGTCGGGCGCAGGTTTGATCAGATGCGCGCTATCCAGCCGGAACCCCTGCCACGGGCCAGCCCCGCCCTTGATGGGGCCAAACCCCCATTGTGCAACGGTTGGCCCCACGGTCGGATCGAAAGCGCCACCAGTCTGCTGGGCAAGCATCAGGGCGCTTTCGGCCACCCGTTCGAACTCTGCCGTGATGGCGACCGGCACGCCTTCGGTGCGGTTGATGCGGCTGAGCAGACTGTCGGGGCGCCAGGGCGACATCTCGGCATCAATCTCGGCCAGAAGCGCCTCGACAGGTGCCCGCAGCGGGCCCATGTCGGCACTGCTCGGCAGGACCACCCGCCAGGTGGTGCCGAAGGCGCCTCCCGAAAGCGTTTGGGTCGCCTCTGCCCCGCTTGCCAGCGCCGGGCAGGCGGCGGTAAACATCGTTGCGCAGCCTGTTCCAAGAAAGGCGCGTCTTCCAAGATCCATCCGTGTGTTCGCCATGGCTATGCTCCGAAATCGTCGTTGAAGATCGACCCCCGCTCCACCCCAAGCGAGAGCAGCGTGGCAATCACTGCCGAGATCATCACCGGGGGGCCGCAAAGGTAGTATTCGCATTCCTCCGGCGCGGGATGATGGCGCAGATGCGCGCGCACCGTTTCATGGATGAACCCGGTGGCACCCGTCCAGCGGTCGCCCGGTGCCGGGTCCGAAAGCGCCGGGATGAAGGTGAAATCCGGGTATTGCGCGGCGATCGCGTCGAATTCCTCGGTATAGAACAGATCGATCGCAGATCGCGCGCCGTAGAAATAGGTCATCTTGCGCGGCACGCCCATCGCCGCTTGTTCATGGATCATGGCGCGGAGGGGGGCCATACCGACCCCGCCGCCGATGAACACCATCTCGCGCGTGGTGGGTTGCGCATGGAATTCGCCATATGGCCCGGACAGATCGAGCTGATCTCCGGGTTTCAGGGCGAACAGGTGCGATGACACGATACCGGGCGGGATATTCGCCTCCTGCCCCGGCGGCGGGACGGCGAGACGGATGTTGAACACGACCTTGCCCCGATCCTCGGGCCTGCTGGCGATGGAATAGGCGCGCGAGACAGGCTTTGACGACTGTGCAACCAAGTCCTGCCAGCCGGAATCGCGCCATGTCTCTGCAAACCGGTCCGGCATCTTGATCTGCGAGAAATTGAGCCGGTAGGGCGGTGCGGTGATCTGCATGAAGCTGCCGGCGTGAAAGTCGATCTCGTGTCCATCGGGCAGGGCAACGACAAGTTCTGTGATCAAAGGCGCCATCATCCGGTTGGACAACACGCGGCAGGACAATGTCTCGACCGATAACAGATCATCGGGCAGGGCGACATCCACAGGGCCGCGCAAGGTTAGCTGACAGGCAAGCCGCACATGCGCCCGCCGATCGGCTGCGGAAAGAACACCGCGTTCGGTGGCCTGCGCCTCCCCGGCGCCCGGCCCGGTGGCTGTGACCCTGCACAGCCCGCATGTGCCGTTGCCGCCGCAGCCTGCGGGTATCGCGATGCCCGTGCGGTGCAGGGCCGAAAGCAGGGTCTCGCCCCGCTTCGCCTCGATTTTCGTGTCCTCGTTCACCGCGACGGTGACGCCGCCTTGCGGGATCAGGCGGGACCGCGCGGCCAGCAGCGCCAGCGTCAACAGCAGCAAAAGCGCGATGATGATGCCTGATCCAAGCGCAATCTCTGTCATGGCGCCACCATCTGGGTGAAGGACGAAAAGCCCAGTGACATCATCCCCGCCAGCATGAAGGTGATGCCCAGCCCCCTGAGCCCCGCTGGCAGGTCAGCATAGCTGAGGCGCGACCGGATGGCTGACAGCATGATGACGGCAATCGCAAAGCCCGCGCCGCTGCCCAGGCCAAAAACAAAAGCCTCGTCCAGCGCATAGCGGCGTTCGACCATGAAAAGACTGCCACCAAGGATGGCGCATTGGACGGTCAGCAGGGGCAGGAAGACGCCAAAGGCGGCGTGGATGGCGGGAAAGAACCTCTCCAGCAGCATCTCGATCATCTGGACCGAGGCCGCGATGAGGCCGATGAAAGCCAGAAGGGACAGGTAGGACAGGTCGAGTTCCGGCATGCCCGCCCAGGCCCATGCACCCGGTGCCAGAAGGGCGGTGTAGATGATCTGGTTCAGCGGCACCGTCACGCCCATCACGCCGATCATGGCGATCCCAAGCCCCACCGCCGTTTCCGGGCGTTTCGACAGCGCGAGAAAGGTACAAAGCCCCAGAAAGAAGCTGAGCGGCATGTTCTCGACGAACATGGCCCGCAGGAAAAGGGCGAAGAGGTCGCTCATCGGCGGGCCTCCTCTGGGATGGGCGGGGTGGTGTCGGGTGCTTCGGCCTGATCCGGCCAGATGCTGCGCACCGCCCAAACCAACCCGCCAAGCAGGAAAAATGCGCTGGGGGCCAGCAGCATCAGGCTGAGCGGGGTGAACCAACCGCCTTGCTCCACGAGTGGCAGAACCTGCGCGCCGAACAGCTTGCCCGTGCCGAACAGCTCGCGCAGCGCACCGATCAGGATCAGCACAAGCGAATAGCCCAGCCCGTTGCCAAGCGCATCCGCTGCCGACACCAAGGGCGGGTTGGAGCGGGCAAAGCTCTCTGTCCGGCCCAGCACAAGGCAGTTGGTGGTGATAAGCCCGACGAAGACCGAAAGCCGTTGGCTGATATCGAAGAAGAAGGCTTGCAGGAACTGGTCGATCACGATCACCAGCGACGCAACGATGACGATCTGCACGATCAGCCGGATGCTGTCGGGGATATGTCTGCGGATCAGGCTGACAATGACAGTGGACAGCACCAGCACCACGGTCAGCGACGCCGCCATTGTGACGGCGGTATCCAGCGAGGTCGTGACTGCCAGAGCCGAGCAAATGCCAAGGATCTGCAGCGTGATCGGGTTTTGATCAATCAGGGGACGTGTCAGTGCAGACCAGAGGCGCCCGGCAGCCATGGCTCAGAACTCCCCCCGCTTGACCGCGTCGATCAGCGGGCCATAGCCCAACGGCCCCAGCCAGAACCGCACCATGCGGGTCACGGCGTTGCTGGTCCGGGTGGCGCCGGTGATGCCATCAACCTCGTATTCGCTGTTGGAGGGGCCGTGGGCGACGGCGAATTTCAGCTCTCCACTGTCATCAGCATAGCGGGTGCCCGCAAAACTGGCCTGCCATGCGGGCTCTTCAATGCGCGCGCCAAGGCCCGGCGTTTCGGATTGGCTGGTCACGGTCATGCCTGCGATGGTCTGCATGTCGCCGCGCAGCGCGATCATCGCCTCGATCGTGCCGTTATAGCCCGCCCCTGCGATTGGCAGCACCAGAAGCTCTACCTTGTCATCGCGACGCAGCAGGTAGATCTGGGCAATGTCGGGCCGGTTGCCGATCCCCGCGACATCATCTTCGGGCTGCAGCGCGGTCCAGTTCGCCGTATCCAGCAGGGCCGTTTCCAACGTCTCGGGTGTCACGTCTTTGGCGGCGGCGCCTTCATCCAGATCAATCACGACGGCGGCCAGTTGCGCCCCTTCGGCGCCGTCCAGGATTTCCTGCATGCCGGGCACGGCGGATAGCAGCGCCTCCAGCCGCAGCTGGGTTTCTGCGGCGCGGTTTGCGGCCTGTATCGGGCGCAAGATCACCGTGGCGGTACTGACGAAGACCGCGCAGATCGCCGCCGTCAGAAAGGCGATCGCAATGGTCTTGCCCCGGCTGTCATTGGGCAGCGCAAGCAGCCGTTTCCACGCCGTTATCGGGTTGAGGTCAGCCATGGCGTTTTCTCCGTCGCAGAAGCCAGAGCGAGATGGCGATTTCATCGAAAAGCGGCGCGGCGAGCGACGCAAGAAGTGCGGCAGACACCGCCATCTGTACCGGGGCTGCGTCCTGCCAGTGGAGTGTGAAGAGCAACCCAAGCCCCCCGTAGAGCGCCCCGTTCAGCCACCGGCCAGGGCGCGTGCTGGCACTGGCCACGGGGTCACAGACGAGCAAGGCCAGCACGACCGCAAGCGCGGTTCCCGTCTCGGAAAAATCGATGCCCCAAAGATGTGCGCTGACAAGGACGACGCCTGCCCCCAGTACCAGCGGGGCAGCCGTGACCCCCAGCGCCACGCCAAGCAACAGGGCGGGGGCCACCGCCCATCCCAACTGCACCGCAAGGTCTGGCCAGGGGGCTGCCGGGAACCCGAACCCCATGAACGCCAGGGCGACTGTCGCGGGGTTAAGCACATTGCGCCCCCAACCGCCAAAGGCGAGATCGGCAATGACGACACCGAAGCTGGTCGAGACCAGCAGTGCTGTCAGCCCCAGATCTTCGGGGGCAAGTATAGCGAGGCAAAGCGCCGTGATCGCCCCGGCAAAAGACGGCGGCTGGGCCCGCGCCAGCATCCACAGGATATGCCAGATCCCGGCGACCAGCAGGAAAAACACCAGCCGGAACACGCCCTCCAGGCCTTCGGCCAGCAGCCAGGTCGCGGCGATCGGGAAGACAGAGGCCAGAAGGGCCAATGCCACGGTTTCGCGGTCCCAGATGCCCCGGATCATGCGGCCTCCTCTGCAGCGATGTCGCGTAGCATGGCATGAAGCAGGTCGGACAGGCGCGGCTCTGCACAGGTGACGTAATCGGCCAGAGAGAGGTCTTCGTCCAGCAGGGACAGCGCACCAAGCCGCACCGCGCCCTCCCGATCCCCGGCAGAGATCGCGCGCAACAGTGACAGGGCCGGAAACGCCCCGCCAAGCGCCTGATCAACCGAGGCGCACGGGATCAGTGGCAAGGGCCGCGAGGCCCGGCGCAGGGCCGACAGGAACCAATGTCCGCGATGCGGTGACTCGGCCGGGTCCAGAACCGATACTTGCCGATCGCGCTCATGCAGCCAGCGCGACGGGCGCCCTTCGAGAGGGGAGCCGGAGAGAATGCTGTGCTGGCCGGGTTTCAGATGCCCGCGGCTCAGCCCTCGCAGGTCGGCCCATGGCTGGCACCGAACCAGCCGCGGCTCGCGAAGGCCCGATCCCGCCACGCCGACAAGCCGGGTTTCGCGAAGATAGCCGGTTTCGAGCAATTCCCCGATGGCGGCCACATCTTCTGCTGCGATGTCCCAGACAGCCCTTGTGGGGCTGGCCGGAAGATGTTCGTGGATCTGAAACCCGGCGAGCCCCCAGGGATGCAGGGGTTTCGAGCGTATGACCGTGATGTCGAGGCTTTCGGAAGGCTCCGCCATCACAGGCCCACGGTCCTGACAGAGAACAAGCTTCTCAGAGGCCAGTTGCCGCAACGCATGAAGCCCCCGCTCGAATGCTGTTTCAGAGCCCGCGATGGCCTGCCGCGGATCCGGCGCGTAGGGCCGTGTATCAAGTGCCATGACGAAGATCGCGGCCGGGGTCTCGTCCGTTCGGGGAATGCGCCCATATGGGCGGGAGCGTAGCTGGCGCCAAAGCCCGCTTCCCAGCAAGGCCTGCCGGATATCCTGCGGCGAGGAGGCCGAAAGCGCGCTGTCGTGGCGATGGCGCCCGGCGTCTTCCTCGTGAAAGATCGCCACGCGGGACAGCCGATGACCCGGACCAAGCTCCAGATGCCCGACCCGCCCGCCGACAGGTGCCGTGATCACCATTTCCGGGTGACGGCGAAGTTTCAGGATCGGGGCGCCTTGCGCAACTGTCGCACCTTCCTCGACCAGCGCATCGACGCGCATATCGTCCTGTTGCGCAAAGCTGAGCGCAGCTTCTGCGGTTAGCGCATGTTCAATCTTCACGCCAGACCAAGACGCTTTCGGGGCGATATCAAGCCCGGAAGTCATAAAACTCGGCACTTTTTGGTCTCTTTCGACAGAGAGTCAGATCTAATTTGCGAAATGTGTACCGACTTGATACGCTCATGTTTGCGCGGACGTCAATTCTATCGAGAGAAAGAGCCATGTCCCGATTTTCGATACAAAGATATCCCTCAAATGTCCTTTTAGCCTTGGCCGGGGCCGCGATCTTGTTCGTTAGCGGGGCGCAAGATGCCGCCGCACAAGCCTCCAACACCGTGGAGTCGACGCAAGGCCTGCCAACATTCGTGATGCCGCCATCTGGCCCCTTTTCGCCCAACCGGATCGAAATCCCCAATGCCCGGGCCATAGCGTCCTGGATGCGAGGCGGGCATTCCGATTCCGCCTCTGAATCGTTCAGACATTGGGACGAAGAGGGCGCCATCCCGCCGGTTTGTGCCACCTGCCATTCCGGTCAGGGGTTCCGCAGCTTTCACGGCCTGGACGGCAGTGAGAAAGGGCCGCCGGAACAGCCCGTTCCGGTTGGTGGAGTGGTCGATTGTGAAACCTGCCACAATGCAAATCTGGGCAGTGTGACCGAAATCAGCCTGTCCTCCGGCGTCAATCATCCCGTGATCGTCGGAGAGGCGGCCTGCGTGACCTGCCATCAGGGGCGGGCAGCCGGTGCGACCGTCACCCGTGCCGTCGGGGAAAAGCCCGATGATCAACCCGACCCCGAACTGCGCTTCATCAACCCGCATTACGCTTTGGCCGCAGCCACGGCGCTGGGCGGGTATGGCGGGCTTGGCTACCAGTACCCGGACCAGACCTATTCTGGCCGCTTCCTGCATGCAAAGCCGGTGCAAACCTGCCTGTCCTGCCACGACCCGCATAACCTTGAGGTCGTCGCGGATACCTGCCTGATGTGTCATACGACCGGCGACCCCGACCTGATCCGCATCACGCGGCAAAGCCATGATGGCAGCGGCGACACCTCCAAGGGCATCAAGCACGACATCGCGGCAAATGCCGCGCGTCTGAAATCCATGATCTTTGACTATGCGGCCGAAGTTGCGGGCACGCCGGTCGTCTATAACGGCGAGGGCTATCCCTACTTCTTCACCGATGCCAATGGCGACGGTCTTGCCGACGAAGGGGATGGCGGCCCGATAGCCTATAATGCCTGGACGCCGCGACTGCTGAAGGCCGTTTACAACTACAAATTCGTTACCTCGGATCACGGCATTCACGTCCACAACCCGCATTACGCGCTGGAGCTGCTCTACGATTCGATGAAGGATCTGTCAGAACCGCTTGGCGTGGATTTTGCGGCGCTCGGTCTGCTGCGGTAAACGTGTCGCTTTGCGCGGGCTGGGGTACGCCCGCAAGCGTGAGTGCATAAACAAAAAGGCGGCGTTCCGGTCATTCGGAACGCCGCCTTCGTGTTTCAAGCGGGGTGGCTTCAAGCCAGGTCGAAGCGGTCCGCGTTCATGACCTTGGTCCAGGCCTTCACGAAGTCTTTGACGAAGGTCTCTTTCCGGTCATTGCTGGCGTAAACCTCTGCCAAAGCACGCAGTTGCGAGTTCGACCCGAAAACAAGATCGACGCGCGTGCCGGTCCATTTCAGCTCACCGCTCGCCCGATCACGGCCTTCGAACAGCTCATCCGTGTCGTCCGCAGGCGTCCACTCGGTTCCCATGTCCAGCACGTTCACGAAGAAGTCGTTGGTCAGCTGTTCCGGACGGTGAGTGAAGACGCCATGCTGCGCCCCGCCGTGGTTGGCGTTCATCGCGCGCAGACCACCGATCAGCACCGTCATCTCCGGGGCGGTGAGGGTCAGCAATTGGGCGCGGTCGATCAACAGCTTTTCGGTTGGCACGTCGTAATCGACCTGCTTGTAGTTGCGGAAGCCGTCGACGATCGGTTCCAGCACGTCAAAGCTGTCAACATCGGTCTGCTCTTGCGATGCGTCGGTGCGACCCGGCGCGAAAGGCACTTCGATGTCATAACCCGCAGCCTTGGCGGCCTTCTCGACCCCGACAGAGCCGCCCAGCACGATCAGATCTGCAAGGGACACTTTCTTGCCGCCCGAAGCCGCGTTGTTGAACGCGCTCTGGATGCCTTCGTAGATGCCCAGCACCTTGGCAAGCTGTTCGGGCTGGTTCGCTTCCCAATCCTTCTGGGGGGCAAGACGGATGCGGGCGCCATTGGCACCGCCACGCTTGTCCGATCCCCGGAAGGTCGAGGCAGAGGCCCATGCGGTCGAGACCAGTTCCGGAATGCTGAGGCCAGAGCCCGCAATCTTCGCTTTCAGGTCCGCAATGTCAGCCGCGTCGATCACCGGGTGGTCAAGATCCGGGACGGGGTCCATCCAGATCAGCTCTTCGCCGGGCACTTCCTTGCCAAGGTAGCGCACCTTCGGGCCCATGTCGCGGTGGGTCAGCTTGAACCAGGCGCGCGCAAAGGCATCGGCGAACTCTTCGGGGTTTTCGTAATAACGACGCGAGATCTTTTCGTAGTCGGGGTCCATCCGCATCGCCATATCGGCGGTGGTCATCATCAGCGGGACTTTCTCGCCCGAACCGTCAACCTGCGGGGCCATGTCTTCCTCGCGCAGGTTCTTGGCCTGCCACTGCCACGCACCTGCGGGGGACTTGGTCAATTCCCAATCATAGCCGAAAAGCACGCCAAGATAGCTCATGTCCCATTTGGTGGGCGTGGGCGTCCACGGCCCTTCAAGGCCCGAAGTCGTGGTGTGTTTGCCCTTGCCGGATTCGAACTTGTTCAGCCAACCAAGGCCCATCGCCTCCATATGTCCGGCTTCGGGTTCGACACCGACGAGCGCGGCATCGCCTGCGCCGTGGGTTTTGCCGAAGGTGTGGCCACCCGCGACCAGCGCCACGGTTTCCTCGTCATTCATCGCCATACGGGCAAAGGTGTCGCGGATGTCGCGGGCAGAGGCCAGCGGATCTGGATTGCTGTCCGGGCCTTCGGGGTTCACGTAGATCAGGCCCATCTGCACGGCGGCCAGCGGGTTTTCCAACACGCGTTCGCCGGAATACCGGCTGCCGGGCTTGTCAGAGGTGGCAAGCCACTCTTCCTCGGTGCCCCAGTAGATGTCTTCCTCTGGTTCCCAGATATCGACGCGCCCGCCGCCAAAACCGAAGGTCTTGCCGCCCATGGATTCGATGGCGACATTGCCGGTCAGCACAAAGAGGTCAGCCCAGGAAATGCTGTCACCGTATTTCTGCTTGATGGGCCAAAGCAGGCGACGCGCCTTATCGAGGTTGCCGTTGTCCGGCCAGGAGTTCAGCGGCGCAAACCGCTGCGAGCCAGAGGAGGAGCCGCCCCGGCCATCGCCGGTCCGGTATGTGCCTGCGCTGTGCCAGGCCATGCGGATGAAGAACGGGCCGTAATGCCCGTAATCTGCGGGCCACCAGTCCTGCGAATCTGTCATCAATGCGTGCAGGTCGGCCTTGAGGGCATCAAGATCAAGGGATTTGAACGCCTTGGCATAATCGAACTCGTCGCCCATCGGGTTGGACAAGGGCGTATTCTGATGCAGAATCTTGAGGTTAAGCTGGTTTGGCCACCAGTCGCGGTTCGATCTTGCGCCGAAACTCGTATTGCGTCCGCCGCCGTGAAGCACGGGGCAGCCGCCGCTGCCTGCGATGTCATTTCCGTCCATGACCATCTCCCTGAGGTTGCTTGGATGACATGACCTTAGCGGGGCAATACGATAATTATAAGTTGAAAATTCGCATCGCTTCGATAAGTAGAAGTTATGGCGAACATCACACTCAAACAACTCAGATATTTCGAGGCTCTGGCCCAGTATGGCCATTTCGGGCATGCGGCAGATGCGTGCGGAATTTCGCAGCCCGCGCTGTCGGTGCAAATCCGGGATCTGGAGGCAGATCTGGGCACAATCCTGTTTGAACGCGGCCCGCGACAGGTGCGACCGACCAGCTTTGGCAAGGAATTCTCTCGCCATGCCAAGGAAATCCTGCGCGCTGTTGACGAGCTGTCGGAGCTGGCGCGTGCGTCGCGCGACAAACTCATCGGACGGCTGCGCATCGGTGTTATCCCCACGATTGCGCCCTACCTGTTGCCGACCTTGATCGGCAACCTGTCACGATCCTATGCGGATCTGGACATTCATATCCGCGAAACGGTGACATCGCGCCTTGTGCAAGAGCTTCACGAAGGGCGGATCGATACTGCCATTGTCGCCCTGCCGGTGTCGGAACCCGCACTGACCGAGGTGGAGCTTTTCTCGGAGAACTTTGTGCTTGTCCGGCCAAGGGATGACGCGGAAAAACCAGTGCCCGATGCCGAGGCGCTGCAGGACATGCGGCTGCTGCTTCTGGAAGAGGGGCATTGCTTTCGTGATCAGGCCTTGTCCTTTTGCAGCGTGACCCCGGCTGCACAGCGCGATGGGCTGGATGGAAGCTCTTTGGCAACCTTGGTGCAGATGGTCGGGGCTGGAATCGGGGTGACGCTCATTCCGGAAATGGCGGTGCCTGTTGAAACGCGCGCGGCTGATGTGTCTGTCTGCCGCTTCGCCACGCGCGAGCCGTCCCGGACCATCGGAATGATCTGGCGCAAGACCAATCCCCTGTCGGGCGAGCTGCGGGAAATAGCGGAAGTGGTCAGGTGCGCGGGGCAGACGCTTGCGCAGGCAGGCACGTCCTAAAGACACCCCGCCGCCCGTGCCGGAACCATCCGGTCGGGCGGCGGGGTGGCAGCCTTCAGCGCCGCAATGCCGTCAGGATCTGATCGGACAGGGCCGTGACGGATTGGCTGGTGGCAAGGGCGATACCGCTGGGCGTGTTGGCGGGCAGGGGTATCGAGATATCGAACCGCGCCACGCGTTCACGCACCACCTTGTCAAACGACGAAAGGGCGTACTGACCGGTCAGGTCAAATGTACCGTCTGCGCGCGCGACCATCGCGGTCACACGAACATGCACTGACACATCGGCACCCTCTTCCAGGGGCCAGGGCTCTGCCGCGACCGTGGCCGTGCTGGCACGCCCCATCTGATCGGCAAGCGAAAGGGTTACGGCGCGCACCGGATCATCCGCCCAAGCGGCATTGTCGATAGGCATCAGCGCGCCATCCTCGCCTTCCATCAGGATTTCGGACCCTTCCGCATAGGTGGGCAGCGAAACTTCGCGCACCTCGATGCTCGACACAGCCAGACGGGAAACGGTTTTCACCTCCGGCGGATCGATCAGGTAGCGCGGTTCGGTCCCGGCGCAGGCAGAGACCAGCAAAAAGGCGAGGGGCAGGAGCATGCGAAACATGGGATTACCTTCCGAAAAGCAAGGAATTGGGGCTGCGCTCGATGGCTCGGGCCAGCTTCGAGACGGCAGCGGCGGCCTCGCGTACCTCGCGCAGGGCGGCGACGGTTTCGCGGTTGAAGCTCGACTCGTTGCCGTAACCGGCCAAGGTGCCCTCTGCCTGACGCACGAGCGCCTCAAGCCGGCCCGAAAGGGCGGGCAGCGATTCAACGGCGGTGGCCACGGCCCTGGCGGCATCGCTGGCAGAGGCAAGCGTGGCGTTTGCATTCTCGACCAGCCCACCTGCGCGCAGCTGCGCGAGGGCTGCCTGCGCTTCCTGCAGGGCACCTGTCAGGGCGGCGGGCAGGGCGCGGGTGTCGTCACTGTCGATCAACCTGTCAGCCCCTTCGAGGAAGGAGGCGGCAGAACTGACCAGCTGTTCGACCTCAAGCGAGTTTGCCTTGGTGGTCAGGGCGCGCAGATCGTCGATCAGTGCGGGCACCTCGGCGCCGGCCTCCGACAGTTCGGCGCTCAGGCCCGAGAAATCCTCGGCAGCGGTCTCCGCGGCGTTGAGCGCGGCAACCAGCTGGCCAACCGCGTCGGCGGTCTGAAGATCCTCGGTCACCTGCGTCAGCCCGGCAATCGTGCTGCGCAGCTCTGCCACGGTGTCGCGCAGCTCTCCGGGGATGGCCTTTGTGTCGTCGCTGCCGATCAGACCGCGCGCATCCTCGATCAGACCCAGCAGCGCGTCAGGGGCACTGCGCGTGCCTTCGGCAGCGGCCACCGCTTCGATTGATGCCATCAGCGAGATTGCCTGATCCATCACCTCTTCGACTGGCAGATCATTGACGCGCTGCAACAGGCCCTCGGCCGTAGCGGACACGTCGGGCAGGTTGGATTCAATCGACGGCAGCACCGGGAATTCCCCGTTGAAAATGCCAAGCGTCGCCGGGGGCGCGTCCTCGACATCAACAAGGTCTATGACCAGCGTGTTGGTGAAGATGCTCTTCGCGGCCAGCTGCGCGCGCAATCCGCCCTTTACCGCGTCCGACAGGAAGGCCAGCGTTTCCGCTGGGCGGACGTCTTTTTCCAACCCCAGCGATTGCGGATCGATGGAGACTGTGGCGCGAAGCTTGACCTTCTGGCCGTCCGGCGTGTCCTCGATGAAGGCACCGATCGCACTGACGACCCCGACCCGCAGGCCGCGATATTGCACCGGCGACCCGGCCGACAGCCCGCTGACGGATTCGTCGAATTCCACTGTCAGCTTGACCGCATTGTCGATCACGTCACTGAACACGCTTTCACGCGCGGCCTTTTCGCTCTCGAAGAGATCGAAAACCTGATCGTCGTCGATCATGGATCCCCCGGAAAACACCGTATCAAAGGCGATCCCGCCGGTGACGAGCGAGGCCAGCGAATCCACGGACAGATCCAGCCCGCCCGCCCCCAGGGTCACAGAGAAACCTGACGTGTCCCAGAACCGGGTTGCGCTGTTGATGCGACGGTCATGCGGCGCTTCGACGAAGCCTTCGACAACCACACCCTCGCCACTGTCGAGCAGGCGCGGGGTTTCGATCCGGCCGACTTCGATCCCGCGGTAGAAAATGGGCGATCCGGGGCTGAGGCTGCTGCCATCGGCGGCACGGATCATCAGGCGCGTGCCCTCGACGCCCGCAGCCACCAGCGGCGCCTTGTCGACCCCGTCGAACGACCACGCCTCTGCTCCCGGGGACGGGTCAAAAGACGCTTCAATATAAACGCCCGACAGCACCGTCGACAGCCCCGAGATACCACGCGCGGACACTTCGGGGCGTACGACCCAGAACTTGGCGTCCGGTGGCAGGTTGGCGGCGACATTCTGATCGATCCGGGCGGAGACGACGACGCTTTCCATATCCGGGGCGAAACTGACCTTTTCCACAAGACCGACAGAGACATCACGGTACCGCACGACGGTTTCTTCGGCCGTGATGCCAGCCGCATTGGTAAAGCGTATCTCGATCAGGCTGCCGCGCGCCGCCCAGCTTTGCCATGCAATGAACAGCGTCACTGCCAGGGCCGCGATAGGAACAAGCCACACGAAAGACAGATTACGCCAGATGGATTTCTTCGCCGGACTCATGTCCATATCTGCGGGACGGGGGGCACTCATGCGGGGTCACCTTCACTGGCGTCCCAGATCAGACGCGGGTCAAAGCTCTGTGCTGAAATCATCGTAAATGCAACAGAAAGTGCGAAACTGACCGCCGCAATGCCCGGTTTGATGCTCGCCGCGAAATCCAGTTGCACAAGTGTCGCAAGTATTGCCACCACGAACACGTCGATCATGGACCAGCGGCCCACGAATTCGACGACCTCGTAAAGCACATGCCGCCTGTGATCGCTGAGCGACACCTGCCGACGGATGCTGAGCGCAAGGTAGCCGATGGCCAGAAATTTGCCCACGGGGATCATGATGCTTGCGAAAAAGACGATCAGCGCAATGCCGATAGAGCCGTGATGGATCAGGTCGACCACACCGCCAAGGATCGTGCTGTCGCTTGTCTTGCCCAGCGAAGAGGTGCGCAGCATCGGATAGACATTGGCGGGCACATAGACCACCAGACCGGCGAAAAGCCAGGCCCAGACCTTTTGCAGGCTGGCTTCGTCACGGCTGCGCAGAAGGCTCTGACAGCGGACACAGCGTTCGGCGCCGGGTTCCTGCACCCGGCCGCACTGGGTGCATCCGATCAGCCCCGCGGCGCGCGCGGTCAGGACGGGCGGCGCTGTTCGAGTGTCTTCCAAACCGTTACCCTGCTCATGAAATTGTCTTTTAACACGGTCACGATGACCAATGCGACGAAGGCCCAGAAGGCGGGCCCGATGGCCAGATGCGCCAGCCCGGCCACTTTCACCAGTGCCACGGCGACGCCAACGATGAAAACCTCGGCCATCGCCCAGGGGCGCAGCGCCTCGGCCATGCGAAAGGCGCTTTCTGCGTGGCGGGCGGGCTGCCAGCCGAAGGCCATTGGCGCCATCACGTAGATCAGCGATGTGAAACGGATGATCGGAAGCACGACGATCAGGGCCGCCATCGCAAGTGTCAGCGGCGCGGTCATACCGGTGGAGAAGGCCATCACCGTGTCAAGAAGCGAGCTCCGCTGGATGCGGCCTGCGGCGTGCAGTTCCAGAAACGGAAAGAAGATCGCCGCGATCATCAGGATCAGCGCAGCGGCCGCCAGCATGATGATGCGTGTCATCGCCAGCTGGCGCGGCGCCTCGATCACCGCGTGGCAGCGGATGCAGCGCGCGGTTTCCCCGGTCGGCACGTCGGCATCGAAATGCAACGCGTCGCACTGCGGACAGGCAATCAACTGCGCGAGGTCCGGTAGGTCTGTCAGCTTGGGCGGTTGCTGCGCGTCTTGCATCATCCCCCGAACTTAGTGCGCCCTCAGCAAAGAGGAAAGCGCCACTACGCAAAATCCACTCGGGTCGCCGCGTGGTCAGCGGGCAGGCAGTGACAGCTCGTCCACGATCAGGCTGGATACCTCGCTGACCAGCTGATCGGGGTTCTTGGTGCCCCTTGCGATATAAAGATCAGAGCGCAGGTCATCCGGCAGTCCGATATCGCGGATGACGGTGTCGGGCATCTTCATCGCGCAGATGGACCGGGGCACGATGCCCACGCCCAGCCCCTCGTTCACAAGCGTCATGATCGTATGGCTTTGCGCGACCGAATAGCGCGTATCCGGGCTGATACCGCGTGCCGAAAGAAAGCCTTGCACCACCTCGTACAGAAAGCCGCCACGCTCTGTCGAAAAGCCGATAAAAGGCGTTTCGTGCAGGTCTTCGGCGCAAAGATCGGGCTTTGTTGCGAAAGGATGGTCGCGGGGGACCGCCAGAACAAAGGGCTCGCTGAAGACCTTGCTGAGCTTGAGCTCTGTCTGTCGTTGCGGAAGCCTGAACAATCCGATTTCCACCCCGCCGGAATGCAGGGCTTCGATGATTTCGAATGTCATCATCTCGCTGGGAATCAGGCGGACGCCGGGCAGGTCGCGTTCCACGCGGGTAATGATGCGCGGCACCACCTCGACAGAGGCGGAGGGAACGAAACCCAGAACCAGCGCACCGCTTTCGCCGCGTGCTGACTGACGCGCGAAAAGCGCAGCACTTTCGGCCCGTTTGAGGATATCCACCGCATCGCAAAGAAAGCGCCGGCCCGCCGCAGTCAGCCTGACAGACCGGTTGTTGCGATCCAGCAACCGCACGCCGACCGCGTGTTCCAACAGGCTGATCTGGCGCGACAAGGGCGGCTGCGTCATGTTCAGCCGGACGGCGGCGCGGCGGAAGTTCAGCTCTTCCGCCACGGCCACAAAGGATCTCAGGTGGTTCAGCTCGAACAGTTTTCCGTCCATTTTTCTCGCTCATGCAAGGTTGGGTCATTGAAAATGGTTTTAGCAGATGTAAAATGAACAGGGGCGAATTTCTCAACCAAAATTTGGTGATACGCGCGTGGAAGGACAAATTCAGCGACTTGTGGTTATCGCGGATGACCTGACCGGTGCGCTGGACACAGCGGGGCCTTTCTGTGCGGCGCAAGTGTCGGTCGTGGTCGCCACCCGGCCCGAGTCCTTTGCCGATGCCCTTGCGCGCGGTGCCGATGTCACTGCCGTGTCCACGAGGAGCCGCGAAGTGGGCCCGAAAACCGCCCATGCCCGTGTGGCAGAGGTTCTGACGCAGGTGCCCCGGGGGTGCAGGCTTCTGAAGAAGGTCGATTCGCGACTGAAAGGCGAAATCGCCGCAGAGCTTGAGGCGCTTCCAGACGGCGAACTGCTTGTCTTGCCCGCGATCCCGGAATTCGGTCGTGTCGTTCGGGCCGGGCGTGTCGAGGGTTTCGGCGTTGCAAGCCCGATTGATATCCGCGGCAGGCTGGGGCGCCGGGGGGCCGCTGCGGTAATACCCGACACGGCCACCCCGGCCGAGATTGTCGCGGCATTGCGCGCCGCACCGGTTGACGGGCTGCTGATCGGGGCGCGCGGCCTGGCGCAGGCGCTGGCGGAGCTTTCGGGCGTTATCCCCACACGACCGGGGCCGCTATGCGGGAAGATCGGCATTGCTGTCGGATCGACCGATCCGATCACGCTCGATCAGGTGGCGGCGCTGGAAGGGGGCGCGCATATTCGCGCACCCTCTGCCATGGCCGCGCCGCCAGTTACCGCAGGCAGGGTCACCTTGATGCAGGCGACCGCAGGGACAGAGCGCGATCCCCACATGATCGCCCGCGCACTTGCGCGTTCCTTTGCGCCGCTTGCCAGACATGTGCCATCGCTGATCCTGACCGGCGGCGCCACGGCAGAGGCCGTTCTGGACGCGCTGGATGTGGATATCCTTGATGTAGAGGGAGAGATCCTGCCCGGCTTGCCTTTGTCGGAGGCCAAAGGATGGCGTATTGTCACGAAATCCGGCGGGTTCGGCACAGCGTCGACGCTGGTCGATCTGACGCGTGAATTGGAGTGTATGTGATGGCAGGCAAGGCGCAGCCGGTCCCGAGGGCAGGCCGGGACGGACTTCCCGGGCAACGCAAAAGTCTGGCCGATGTCGTCTTTGACCGCATGTACCGGGCCATCAAATCGGGTGCCTATGCCGCAGAGGAACGCCTGCCCACGGAACATGACCTTGCCGCCGAATTCGAGGTTTCACGGCCCGTCGTGCGCGAGGCATTGAAGAAACTGCGCGAGCAGCGGCTGATCTACTCCCGCCAGGGCGCGGGCAGTTTCGTCCGGCAAGCGGGGGTGCGAGAGCCGCTGGGTTTTGGACAGGTCGAGAATTTCACTGACCTAAGTCGCTGCTACGAATTTCGCCTGACATTGGAGCCAGCGGGCGCGGCTGCCGCGGCGGAGCGTCGGAGTGATGCGGATCTGGCCGAAATCAGGGATGCGCTGGAGGTCATGCGCGATGCGACAGATCGCAAGCGCCACCGCGAGGACGCCGATTTTCAGTTCCATCTGGCAATTTCAAAAGCGTCAGGCAACCGCTATTTCGCGACCGCGATGGAGGCGCTGAAGGACCATATCGCTGTCGGGATGCAGTTCCACGGGAGGTCTCTGAAACAGACGCCGGATGGGCTTGACAATGTTTATTCTGAACACCGGGCGATTTTTGATGCGATCCGCGATCACCGGTCCGAGGATGCGCAGCGACAGATGGCAGAGCATCTGACAGGGTCGCGTGACCGGTTGTTCAACGGCTGATCAGAAGGCGGCGGCGTAGATGCTGCGCACGTCCGCAACGCTCATATCGCGGGGATTGTTGTCCATGAGGCGACGTATGGCATGAGCCTCTTCCGCCCAGCCGGAAAGGGCCTGCTCGGTCGCGCCGTGATGCGACAGGCGCATCTCGATCCCAAGAGATGCGCAGAATTCATGGGCAAGTTCGGCATTCTTTGCGCTGTCCGATGATGCACCCAGACCGAGGGCTGCCATGATCTCGGCTGTTTTCTCTGCCCGAACCGGGGCGTTGAAGGCCAGAACATGCGGGAACACAATTGCATTGGCGAGCCCGTGCGGAAGGTGCAGTTGCGTGCCAAGCGGATAGGCCAGCGCGTGGCCGGCCGCCGTGTTGACCGGGCCAAGGCAGATGCCGCCATAATAACTGGCCAGCATCATCCCGTTGCGGGCTTCGGTGTCGCGCCCGTCTTCGACCGCTCGCCGGAGGTATCGGCCGACAAGCGTGATCCCCATGCGGGCGAAGCCATCGATCATGTCATGGGCGCGCAGGCTGGTGAAGGCCTCTACACAATGGGCCATCGCATCGATGCCGGTTGCGGCAGTTACATCCGGCGGCAGGGAGAAGGTAAGCTCCGGTTCCAGCACAGCGAGGTCGGCGCGCATATGCGGGCTTTCGACAGCCATCTTGGCGCGCGTTTCTGAATTGGTCACCAACGCGCGGATACCCGCCTCTGACCCGGTGCCCGCCGTTGTCGGAACCTGCGCCAGCCGCGAAAGGCGTCGCGCAACCTTGTCGGGCCCAACCACGTCGGCCAGCGATTGCGCACCATCCCAAAGACAGGCCACCAGCTTGGCAATGTCCATGACAGAGCCGCCGCCGAGCCCGATGACGCAATCCGGCCTGAAATCGGCTGCAACTTCAAGTGCCGCAGTAAGCGCAATATCGTCAGGTTCGGGCGGTATAGAGTCGAATAACTTCACATCACCGGGCAATCCCAGCCTGTCGGCATGGCTGCGGACCGACCCTGAGGTCAAGACCAAAGTCCGCTGTGCGCCCGCCGCCCACTCGCCCACCTTGGCCACAGTTCCGGCGCCGATTTCCAGCCGCGTAGGTTGATGTAGCGTGATGGCTCTTTTCATGCTCACAATGGGGCCTCCTTAGCCATTCAGCTGTTCCATCTGCGTCCAGACGACGGATGCCTCGTCGTCACTCAGCGGGACGAACGGCGCGCGCAGATTACGCCAAGCCTCATTTTCCCGCGACCGGGACAGCATCGTCTTCACCGTGGGCAGCTGGACATAGGTGTTGCTGAGCGAGCGCCAGTCGTTCACCCGATCCTGCGCCGCCGCGACCTTTGCCTGCGCATTCGGGTCGCACCAGTTGTCCCAGATCACCCGCAGCGCGTCCGCCCTGAGGTTTGACGTGGCGGTGATACAGCCCGCGCCGCCTGACTGAAGAAGCGGCAGCAACAGTGGATCAGCGCCCGCAAGCACGGCGAAACCGGGAAAGCGCTCGACCATCGCGGTCATGTTGGAGATCTCTCCGGCGCTGTCCTTGATGCCGACCACGACATCGGGAAACGCATCGCGCAGCCGCGCAATCAGGTCGTGGCTGATCGGCACCTGAGTAACCTGCGGTATGTGATAAAGGATCACGCGGAGCCGCTCCTCTGCCACGCCTTCGATCGCATTGGCAAAAAACCGAAAGAGCCCCTCGTCACTGACCCCCTTGTAATAGAAGGGAGGAAGCAGGACGCAGGCCTTCGCGCCCGCCTGAACGGCATGGCGTGTCAGCTTTATCGTATCAGAGAGGTTGCACGACGATGTGCCCGGCAGCAGCTGATCACCCCGGATCCCTGCCTCAAGGGCGCTTTCAAGCAGCGCTTTTCGCTCCGCCACGGAAAAACTGTTCGCCTCTCCGGTCGTGCCAAGCAGGGCGATACCGTGGCACCCCTCTTCCAGCAGCGCCTTGCAATGTGCGCTGAACAGGTCCAGCCGCAACGCGCCATCGCGGTCGACGGGGGTGGCAGCGGCGCAGTTTACGCCGAATTCAGCTGTCGTCATGTTTTTCTCCCGGCGACGAGGCGTCTTGCATAGGCAATCGCCTCGAGCATGTTGCGATGATCGGCCAGACCCTTGCCCGCGATGTCAAAGGCAGTCCCATGATCCACCGAAGTCCGGTCGATGGGCAGCCCGACAGAGACATTCACGGCAGTGTCGAAAGCGACCAGTTTGATCGGGATGTGCCCCTGATCGTGATAATTCGCGACGACCAGATCGAAAGCGCCGTTATAGGCTCTGTGAAACAGCGTATCTGCGGAAATCGGGCCGTGGGCATCGATCCCCTCATCCCGCGCCATTTCGACGCCGGGCGCAATCAGGCTTGTATCTTCATCGCCGAACAGGCCGCCCTCGCCGCAATGCGGGTTGAGCCCTGCGACCGCGATCCGGGGAGCCTCTATTCCGATGCGACGCAGATGCGCGTGGCCCGCGCGGATCGTGTCGCGGATACGCTCGGGGCTGGTCCGTTCAATCGCGGTATTCAGGGACACATGGGTCGACGCATGGATCACGTTCAGCCGTTCGGACGCGAGCAGCATAAATGCGCCTTTCTGACCGGTCAGCGATGCCAGCATCCCGGTATGCCCATCATAGTGATGGCCTGCAGCATTCAGCGCCTCCTTGTTGATGGGGCCAGTGACGATACAGCCGATTTGCCCGGCCTCGGCGGCACGGACTGCGGCCTGAATGAACCGGAAAACCGCAGCGCCTGCGCGTTTGTCAAGCTTGCCCATCGGCAGTGGACCCCCCTCCACCGGCAGGTCGGTGACGGCGAAATCCTCGCCCGGTTTCAGCGGGCTGTCGATCATCCGCGCGACATGGCAAAGCGTCTCTGTACAGCCGAAAACCCGTGTTTGGGCGCGGTCCTCTGCGGACATGGTGCCAATCGCCTTGAGGGTGATTTCCGGGCCGACCCCGACAGGGTCTCCCATGGTGATGCCGATCATGTCGCGTTCGCAATCTCGTTGGGTGTCAGATGCCGGTACGCGATGGCCCGCCGGTGCAGGGTAAAGGCAATGTCCAGCCCGCCATCGGGGGCTTCCAGCATCGCCGGATAGGACAGTTCCTGATTACGCCCGTCTTCGCTGTTGTTGCTGAGACAGGTGCCGGTGCTGTCCGCGACCGTGATGCTGCGCGGGAAGCTCTGCCCGTCATCTTCGGAGAGCAGAACCACCAGCGGCGCCCGCGGCACGCCCCAGACCGGGGTGCAACCGCCAGAGGCTTCGGGGCGGGCATCATCCCCCAACTCGTCGTAAAGGGATGCGCGCCTGTCCGTGGACATGTCGGCGTTCACGGGATTGCAGCACAGGGCAAGACGACCATCGGCAAGCCGGGTCGCCGCGAGGGAGGAATTGTTGTTGGGGACGGGTGTCGCAACGGGGACGGACCAGGTTTCGCCGCCATCACGGCTTTCGCTGCGATGGACAAAGTCGGCCTGACGGCGCCTGAAAAACGCGACCAGCCTGTCATCGCCCGGTACAATCGTCGTATGAACGCAGCCGGTGGAGCCGGGAACCGCGACCTGCCGCCAAGAGATGCCGGCGTCCTCAGTGATCGCAACAGAAGCCGTATCGTGCCGCCCTGTCCAACGCGCGCCTGCCTGAGGTGTGCAATGGAAAAGCGGCAGGAGCCAGGCACCATCGGACCGCAGAATCGGACGCGCCCGGACGAAGCTTCCGCCCGGCAGCGACAGGTCTTGGGGCGGGTGGCCTATTTCGCGCATGCGGATGACGCATTTATCCTGATCGCCACCGGGCTGCGCCGTGTGCAGCAGCAGGCACCGCCCGTCAGGGGCATGAAACAGCACCGGGTTCTGCTCTGATCGCTCGGGATCGTCGGTCAGCTTTTCCGGTGCGGTCCAACCTGCGCCCAACAGGCGGCTGCGATAGATGCAGATATCTGCCTTTCCTTCCAGACTGCCGCCGAACCAGACGCATTCAAGTTCGCCATTGGGCGACCGAGCCAGAAAGGCCGCATGATTCTGAATGCAGGGCGAGGGGAGGATCGCAGTCCCGCTTTCGACCCGACCGGTCATGGCGAGCGCAATGGCTGGAGGGTCTTTGGGAAAGGAGGGCATGACGTCTCCGCTACGCTAAGGCTGCAACACGATTGCAGTTTCTTGCGTAAGGTTGTCAAGTTGAAAGTCTATATCACTGCTGAGACGACTTCGGATAAGCGATAGTAAATAACTGAATTTTATGGGAAATATATTACAAGATTTCGGGCATTTAAGAACGACAATTGTAGTAGTTGACAAATTTTTAGGTTTCGCGTTTGCTTTCCATCAAGCGTCCGGCGACGACTCGCCCGCGCTTCGGAAAGGCACGGGAATGCGCGACAAGCCTGCCATGATGGCAATCACGCTGATGTTGATCGTGGCGGTCATCAATGCCGCTGATGCGGTTATCGTCCGCTTTCTGGCCGGAGATATCCACCCTTTCGTGATCGGGTTCACGCGGGCAAGCTTTGGCCTGCTGGCGATGCTGCCCTGGATGCTCAGCCGACCGCATATCCTCAAGACCAACCGGTATGTCCTGCACGCTTTTCGTGCGGGTCTGAAGCTGCTGTCCTTGGTCGCGCTTTTTGCCGCGCTGGCGGGGGCGCCGCTGGCGTCGGTCACGGCCATTGGCTTTGCGGCCCCCCTGTTCGTGACGGTGGGCGCATGGTTTCTTCTGGCGGAACAGCCAAGACCTTTGCGTATTTGTGCCGCCGGGATCGGATTCGTTGGCGTCATGATCATACTGAAGCCTGCGATGGTCGGTGGCGCGACGGCAACGGCGCTTTGGCTGGCGCTGCTATCTGCGGTTCTGGTGGCGACCATCCAGCTGATCCTCAAAGTGATGGGCCGGACGGAGAGCGCCGAGACGCTGGTTGCGTGGAACCTCATCACCATGGTGCCGCTGGCGCTGCTCCCGGCGATCTATTTCTGGACCACGCCAACGCTGGAGCAATGGGTGCTTCTGGCCGCTCAGGGGGCGCTTGGCGCGCTGAATCAGGCGGCTGTGACGCGCGCCTTTCAGCTTGGGGATGCCTCGCTTGTCGCGCCGATGGACTTCCTGCGCCTGCCGTTGATCGCTGCGATTGCGTATATGCTCTTCGGTGAGGTTGCGGGGCTGGCGACCTGGATCGGCGCTTCGATCATCTTTGTTGCGGTGGCGCTGATGGCGACCACGGCGCGGGACAGGATGGGGTTGGAATGATGTTCTGCGCGTTCGGAATGATACATGATTAGCATCACCGTGCATCAAAATCCGTTTCATGGATTGTCAGCACCGTAGTAAATTGGCTGGGGATGCGCGGGCCGGAGGAGGTGCCGCAAGTCCCCAAAATGTTCCGGGCGGTGCAGCGGCGCCCGAGCGTGGAATATACCCGCTGCAATACTTGGAGGAGACAAAATGGATTTCCGGAAATACCTTTATGGCAGCGCTCTGGCGCTGGTTGCCGCGTCGCCGGCGCTTGCGCAGGACACATCCGTCACGATCGTTTTGAACGAAGATCTCGAAGTGGTGGAGCCATGCGAGTCGTCACGGTCCAACATCGGGCGCGTGCTGCAGCAGAACATTGCAGAGACGATGGTAGAGCTGAATACCGCGAACGGTTCGCTGATGCCGCGCCTTGCCGAAAGCTGGGAAGCGGTGGACGAGGATACGTGGAAGTTTACCCTTCGCGATGGCGTTACCTTCTCGGACGGGAGCACTCTGGACGCGGCGGACGTCAAACATTCCTACGACCGGGCGATTTCGGACCAGATCATCTGTGAAATCGGCGCAAAGTTCTTTGGCGGCATGACGCTGGATTTCAACGTCATCGACGACCTGACATTCGAGGTAACGTCAGATCCCGCACAGCCGATCCTGCCATTGCTGATGTCGACCCTGACAATTGTTCCGTCAGAAACGCCGTTCGAATTCATGCAGATGCCTGTCGGGACGGGTGCCTATGTCATGACCGAACGCAATCAGGGCCAGTCCATCGTGCTGGAACGGCGCGATGATTACTGGGGGGAGGCGCCAGAGGTCACGAAGGCCACCTATCTCTTCCGTTCGGATGATGCTGTGCGCGCCGCCATGGTCGCGACGGGCGAGGCGGATATCGTACCGCAGATCAACGAAGTGGACGCCACAAACCCGGCCACCGACTTTGCCTATCCGAATTCGGAAACCACCTATGTGCGGCTCGACACGTCTATCGCACCGCTTGATGATGTGCGGGTCCGCAAGGCGCTGAACATGGCCGTCGACCGCGAGGCTTTCCTGGGCACTCTGCTGCCGCAGGATGCGGTGATCGCGACCCATATGGTGCCGCCCTCTACGCTGGGCGTGAACCCGGATCTCAAGCCACTGGCTTTTGATGTTGATGGCGCCAGGGCTTTGCTTGCCGAAGCCAAGGCCGATGGGGTGCCGGTGGACGCCGAAATTACGATGATCGCGCGTTTGGGCAACTTCCCCAACGTTACGGAAATCAGCGAGGCGCTGACCCAGATGTGGGGCGATATCGGATTGTCGGTGAACCTGCGCATGACCGAGGTTGCCGAGTGGGTCGATCTCTACTCCAAACCCTTTGCAGAGGATCGTGGTCCGTCCATGGTGATGGCGCAGCATGACAATAACCGCGGCGACCCCGTCTTCTCGATGTATTTCAAATACGCCTGCGATGGGCTTCAGTCCGGCACGTGTGATGAAGGGCTTGACCAGATGATCGCGGATGCAACCGCCGCGACCGGCGAAGACCGCGGCCCGAAATGGACCGAAGTATTCAACAAGATCCACAATGACCTCGTGTCAGATGTGTTCCTGTTCCACATGGTCGGCTTCAGCCGCGTGTCCGAGCGGTTGGATTTCACTCCGACCATCGCCACCAACTCGGAGCTTCAGCTGTCCCAGATCAAGTTCAAGTGATGGATCCGACTGTTCGGGAGGGCGCGGTTTCGCGCCTTCCCACTCACCGACAGGAAAGGTCCAAGACATGAGGTCATTTCTGACCAAACGTGCCTATGCCAGCCTGATATCCCTGCTGTTCCTGATCGTCGCGGTTTTCTTTCTGTCGCGTCTTACCGGCGATCCCACGAACCTTTATCTTCCGGTTGATGCCAGCCTCGATTCACGCGAGCGGTTCCGCGCCCTGCACGGGTTGGATGATCCGCTGATCTTGCAGTTCGGCCGCTACCTCGCCGATCTTGCGGTGCTTGATTTCGGCGACTCGATCCGCCGGTCGCAACCCGCACTGGATGTTGTGCTCGAAGCGTTCAAATGGACGCTGGCTCTGGCTGCGATCACCATGACCATCGTGACGATCACGGCCATCGTCATTGGATCGCTCGCCGCATTTCGCGTGGGCGGGCTGTTCGACCGTACGGCCACGTTCTTTTCGCTGATCGGTGCCAGCGCGCCGGATTTCTGGATCGCCATCGTCGCGATCGTGCTGTTCTCGGTCAATCTGGGGTGGTTGCCGACCTCTGGCACCGGGACTGTCTGGCACTGGATCATGCCCATCGGAGTGTTGTTCATCCGCCCGTTCGGCCTGATCCTTCAGGTCGTTCGTGGCGCAATGATCACCGCGCTGGGGTCTGCCTATGTCAAGACTGCGCGCGCCAAGGGTGTGGCCTCGCGCCCCATCATCTTTGTGCATGCGCTGCGCAATGCCATGCTGCCCGTGATCACCGTCATTGGTGATCAGGCGGCTGCGATCCTGAACGGTGCCGTGGTGGTCGAGACGATCTTTGGCTTTCCCGGCGTGGGCAAGTTGATGATCGACAGTATCCTGCAACGGGATTTCGCCGTCGTTCTGGCTACGATCATGGTCACGGCTTTCGCGATCTTCGTCATGAACCTGCTGATCGACCTCGCTTATGCGGTGCTTGATCCGCGCATCCGGTATTGAGGTGACGATGACCGACGAGTCCCCGCCAATCGCGCCTATCGCCGAAAAAAGCAGGCTGGCCAGCTTCTGGTCCATGCTGCGCGCGGACAAGTTCGCGCTGACCGCCGCGATCTTTCTGGTCATCGTGATCGCCTCCGCCTTCATCGGCCCCATTTTTCTGGAATATGACGCGGGCCGCCAGAACCTGCGCGGGCGCAACGCGCCGCCCTTTGACATGGAGCGGGGCTGGCAGTTCTTCCTGGGCGGCGATCAGCTGGGGCGGCCTTTGCTGGCCCGGATCATCGTTGCCGCACGCAACACCATGATGGTGGCCGCCGGATCGGTCGCGGCTGCCATGATCATCGGGGCCACTCTGGGCCTGATCGCGGGCAATTCGCGCGGCCGCGCGGCGCAGATCATCCCGCGTATTGCGGATGTCATCATGTCCTTCCCGTCGCTGCTGCTTGCGGTGATCGTGCTTTACACGCTCGAACCTTCGGTCGGGAATATCATCATCGTACTCGCGATCACCCGCATTCCGATCTACCTGCGCACCACCCGCGCCGAGATCCTTGAGGTGCGTGAACGCATGTTCGTGCAGGCCGCCAAGGTCATGGGCGCATCGCAAAGCCGGATTGTCTTTCGTCATATGCTGCCGGTGATCCTGCCGACGCTGCTGACCATCGCGACGCTGGACTTCGCCTTTGTCATGCTGGCCGAAAGCTCGCTCTCCTTCCTCGGGATCGGAATTCAACCGCCAGAGATCACCTGGGGGCTGATGGTCAGCCAGGGGCGTCCGTATCTGACCAACGCCTGGTGGCTGTCCTTCTGGCCGGGGCTTGCGATCATTCTCACGACGCTCAGCCTCAACCTTCTGTCGAACTGGATGCGGACGGCGCTGGACCCGCAACAACGCTGGCGTCTGGAAATCGGGGGCAAGAAGAATGGCTGATCATCTTCTCGAAGTGCAGGACCTGTCCGTTACCTTCCATACCGTGCGTGGCCCTGTGAATGCGGTGCGGAATGTCAGCTGGCATCTGGATCGCGGCGAGGTTCTGGCGATTCTGGGCGAAAGCGGGTCGGGCAAATCAGTGTCCGCTTCGGCTGTGATGGACCTGATCGACATTCCGCCGGGCGAGATTGCCTCGGGCCGCATCCTGTTCGAGGGGCGCGATCTGCTGACGATGAGCCATGACGAACGCCGCAGGATCAACGGCAAGCGCATCGCCATGATCTTTCAGGATCCGCTTAGTCATCTCAACCCGGTTTACAGTGTCGGTTGGCAGATCGAAGAGACGATGGTGATACATGGCACGTCCCGCGCCGATGCGCAGCGTGAGACCGTGGCCCTGCTGCGAAAGGTCGGCATTCCCGATCCTGAAGGGGCCGCCGTGAAATATCCGCACCAGTTTTCGGGCGGTCAGCGCCAGCGCCTGATGATCGCCATGGCGCTGGCACTTCGGCCCGACGTGCTGATCGCGGATGAACCGACAACCGCGCTGGATGTCACCGTGCAGGCGCAGATCCTGGGGTTGTTGGAGCAGTTGCAGGCTGAAACCGGCATGGGGCTGCTGATCATCACCCATGATCTGGGCGTGGTGGCAGAGATGGCCGACCGCGTTGTTGTGATGAATGCCGGAGAGATCGTCGAGACAGGCAGCGCAACCGATGTTTATCGCAACCCGCAGCATCCCTATACGCAAAAGCTGATTGCGGCGGCACCGGGTCAGGGCGACATGTCGCACGGCGTGCCCGAACAAGAGCCGCTGTTACGACTGACAGGGGTCAAGAAGAATTACGGCGCGTTTACGGCGCTCAATGGCATCAGCTTTGACCTCATGGCGGGCGAAACGCTGGCCGTTGTGGGAGAAAGCGGGTCTGGCAAGTCGACGATGGCAAAAGTGCTGTTGCAACTGGAAGAGGCCTCTGGCGGGCAGGCGGAATACAAGGGCCGCGACCTGCTGACGCTAAGCCCGAAAGAGCTGTTCGAGATGCGGCGCGACATCCAGATGGTGTTTCAGGACCCGACGCAAAGCCTGAACCCGCGCATGTCCGTCTATCAGCTGATCTCCGAGGCTTGGGTCATTCACCGCGACATTCTGCCGAAAGACCGCTGGAAGGCGCGTGTTGCCGAATTGCTGGAACAGGTCGGGCTGCTGGCCGAACACATGCACCGCTATCCGCACCAGTTTTCGGGCGGGCAGCGGCAAAGGATCGCCATCGCGCGCGCGCTTGCTTTGGAGCCGCGGATCATCGTGTGCGACGAGGCCGTTTCGGCCCTGGACGTGTCCATTCAGGCGCAGGTGATCGAATTGCTGGACAAGCTGCGGCACGAGCTTGGGCTGAGCTATATTTTCATCGCGCATGATCTGCCCGTGGTGCGGGACTTTGCCGACCGGGTGATTGTCATGCAAGCCGGTGAGATCGTCGAGCAAGGCTCTGTCCGGCAGATATTCGAAGCGCCGAGGATGCGCTACACCCAAGACCTGCTTGCTGCCAGCCTCGACCCCGACCCCGAGGTGCAGGCAGCGCGCCGGAATTCACGACTGGAGATCGCCCAATGAAGCCCGAAGTGTTGGTCCTTGCCCCGACGCGCCCGCGCGCATGGGCGCAGCTGGAAGAGGCCTACACCCTGCACCGCTATGACGAGGCCGAGGACAAGGCGGGCTTTCTGGCCGAGCATGGTCCGAAATGCCGCGCAATCGTCACCAATGGCCACGAGACGCTGACCCGGCAGATGGTCGAGGCGATGCCCAATCTGGGGATCGTCGCCTGCTCTTCTGCTGGGTATGAAGCGATTGATGTGGATGCGCTGACTGATAACAGCGTCAAGCTGACCAACACATCGCCGGCACTCTGTGATGATGTGGCCGATACTGCGGTGATGCTGATGCTGGCCGCGCGGCGCGGCCTGATCGACGCGCATGCCTATACCTCGTCCGGTGACTGGGGGCGCAAGGGCATGTTCCCGCTGCAACACGCGATAAAGGGCGCGCGGCTGGGGATCGTCGGCATGGGCACGATCGGTCAGGCCATCGCAGCCCGATGCGCCGTGATGGGTATGGATATCGCCTATTTCGGGCGGCGAAAGAAGCCGGGCATCGATTATCCCTACGTGGCCGACCTGACCGCGCTGGCCGCGCAAAGCGACGTGCTGGTGCTGGCCATTGCGGGCGGGGATGCCACGCGCGGGTTGGTGGATGCCGCCGCTCTTGATGCGCTTGGGCCCGATGGATTGCTGGTCAATATCGCACGTGGCACCGTCGTGGACGAGGCGGCAATGATCGACGCGCTGAAGTCCGGCAGACTTGGAAGGGCGGCGCTGGATGTTTATCTCAATGAGCCGGAGCCCGATCCCGCACTGACCTGCTTGCCCAATGTGACGCTATACCCGCATCACGCGTCAGGCACGGTGGAAACCCGGGACGCGATGGCACAGATGGTCGTCGATAACCTTGCTGAATTTTATGCCAACCGCCCTCTGCTCAGTGCAGTCAACTAGGGCTACCCAGAGACCGAAATGTCCTTATTCCACTATTTCCGTTGGGCCTTTGCCGTAACCGTCCTTGGCCTGTTGCTGACGCTCTGGCTGGGCTGGGTCTATTCCGGCACGCTTGGCGGCGCGCTGAGTTTCTTCATGATCGGCCTGGTGCTGGCAATCCTGGAGATTTCGCTGTCCTTCGACAATGCGATCGTGAACGCCAACAAGTTGCAGACCATGACACCGGTCTGGCGGCAAAGGTTCCTGACCTGGGGCATCCTGATCGCCGTATTCGGGATGCGCATCATCTTTCCCCTGCTGATCGTGGTGATCGCCGCAGGCATCGGCCCGATAGAGGCCGTGCGCCTGGCAGCAAGGGAGCCTGCCGAATACGCCCGCATCATCGGGGATGCCCATCTGTCCATCGCAGCATTCGGTGGCGCCTTTCTGATGATGGTGGCGCTCAGCTATTTCGTTGACGAAGGCAAGGATGTCGACTGGATCGCTGCGCTGGAGCGCAACATGCGCCGCTTCGGTTCGATCCGCGGGATGGAGATCGCCTTTGTCCTCACGGTCATGCTTTGCTTTGCTGTTGCCTTGCCAGAGCTGGAAGCCGGGCAATTCATGTTCGCGGCCGCCGCGGGGCTGCTGACCTTTCTTGTCGTGGACATGCTGGGGCATGTGCTGGACAAATCGGACGCGGCCGACACGGTTGCCAAGGGCGGAATCGGCGCGTTTCTTTACCTTGAAGTGCTGGACGCATCGTTCAGTTTCGACGGGGTGATCGGCGCCTTTGCCCTGACGCAGAACCTGTTCCTGATCGCCATCGGTCTGGGCATCGGCGCGATGTATGTCCGCTCGATGACCATCATGCTGGTAGAGCGGCAGACCCTGGCAGAGTTCCGCTATCTCGAACATGGCGCGTTCTGGTCGATCCTTGTGCTGTCGGTCATCATGTTCCTGCAGACCATCTGGCATATTCCAGAGCTGATCACAGGGTCGCTGGGCGCCGGTTTCATCCTGATGGCCTTCATCTCCTCGGTTCTGTATCGCCGGGCAGAGCGCGATGCCTGAAGAGCGAAGCGAAGCGGCCGGTCGCGCGTTGGTGACCGGTTGCAGTTCCGGGATCGGGCTGGCCGTTGTGACTGCGCTGCTGGGGCAGGGTTGGCATGTCACGGGCATCAGTCGCAGGGAGCCTCCCATAAGGGCACCCGGTTATCGCCATATCCCGGCGGACCTTTCCGACAGCGCGGCCGCCGACAGCGCGTTCGAGGCGGCGGGGCCTGTTGATGCGGCTGTCCATGCGGCGGGCGTGCTTCGTGTCGGCGACCATCAGGGGATGGACATGCAGGACGGCGCGTTGATGTGGCGCCTGCATGTCGATGTGGCCGCGCGCATGATCCAGACGCTCGCGCCGCGCATGGCTGATGGCGGCCGGTTTGTCCTGATCGGCAGCCGAATTGCCAAGGGAGCACCGGGGCGGAGCCTTTATGCCGCGTCCAAGGCGGCGCTGAACGGTCTGGCCCGGTCCTGCGCGGCAGAGCTGGCGCCGCGCGGCATCACGGTCAACATCGTGGCCCCCGGCGCAACCGACACGCCGATGTTGCGGGATCCGGCGCGCGCAGATGTCGCGCCAAAGCTGCCTCCTCTTGGTCGCTTCGTTCAGCCCGGGGAAGTGGCCGCGATGGTCGCCTACCTTCTGTCACCACCGGCGGCCAGCATCACCGGACAAGAGATCGTTATTTGCGGGGGCGCGTCCTTGTGACGGGTCCCGGCAAGGCACATTACAACTGAAAGGGCCTACCATGATCGACAATGACGACCTGAAGGAACGCATCCGAAATGGCTTGCTGTCTTTCCCCGTAACCCCCTTCGATGCCGATGGGGATTTCGCGCCGAAACCCTTTGCCGCCCATCTGGAGTGGCTGTCGAGCTACCCGGTCGCCGGGCTGATCGTTGCAGGCGGCACGGGCGAGATGTTTTCCCTGACCCCGGCCGAGATTGTCGAAGTGGTCAAGACGGCAAAGGCTGCGCAGCCGAACGAGCCCATTATCGCGGGCTGCGGCTATGGCACGCGTTTGGCCTGCGAGTTGGCGCAAGGCATCGAGGCTGCTGGCGGCGACGGTATCCTGCTGTTGCCGCATTACCTGACCGAGGCGCCGCAGGAGGGCGTCGAGGCGCGTATCCGCGCGGTCTGCAACGCCACCAAGATGGCGGTAATCGTCTATAATCGGGGCCAGTCGCGCGTCTCGGCCGAAACGCTGGAACGGCTTGCAGAGGAATGCCCGAACCTGATTGGTTTCAAGGACGGCACCGGCGATATCGACACCGTGCGGCGGGTCACGCTGAAACTTGGCGACAGGCTGTCCTATATCGGTGGGATGCCGACGCATGAGCTGTTTGCGCAGGCCTATCGCGGGGCGGGGATGCCCACCTATTCCTCTGCCGTGTTCAACTTTGTCCCGGAAACGGCGCTGACCTTCCACCGGGCCTTCACGGCAGGCGATGACGCGACCTGCGAGAAGCTGCTGGCCGATTTCTATTACCCGTTTGCGAAGATCCGCGACCGACAGACCGGCTATGCCGTTTCTGCGATCAAGGCGGGCGTCATTCTGCGCGGGTTCGAGGCCGGATCGGTGCGCAGCCCGCTGACCGACCTGACCGGCGAGGAGTTGGAAATGATGAAGGCCCTGATCGATGGGCGCGCCTGAGCATGGCCCATGATCTGACCAAGGCGCTTTCCGGCATTTCCGGCATTCTCGTCACCCCGATGCAGGAAGACGGAAGTATCGATCCGGACCGCCAGAAGCCGGTTGTGGACAAGGCGATTGCCGCAGGTGTCCATGTCCTGACGGCCAACGGCAACACCGGCGAATTCTACAGCCTGTCGGTCGAGGAAGCCGAAGAGATGTGTCGCGCCGCCGCGCGACATGTAGGGGGCCGGGTACCGCTGGTCGCCGGGGTGGGACGGTCTGTTGTGGATGCTTGTCGGCTGGCGCGTAGTGCGCAGGACGCGGGCGCCGATGCGTTGATGATCCACCAGCCGCCCGATCCCTTTGCCGCCCCGCGCGGGCTTGTGGGATATGTCCGCGCCGTGACAGAGGCATCGGACCTGCCAATCGTGCTCTACCTGCGCAATGACGCCATCGGGACACAGGCGATAGCCGATCTCTGCGCTGTGCCGGGGGTTGTCGGGGTCAAATGGGCCACGCCCAACCCGATGAAATTGGCGGAAGCAATGGCGGCAAGCGATCCCGGAATTGTCTGGGTCGGTGGTCTGGCCGAGGTTTGGGCGCCACCCTTTTACGCCGTCGGCGCGCGGGGCTTCACCTCTGGGCTGATCAATGTCTGGCCAGAGCGTTCGGTGGCGATCCATGCGGCCCTCGACGCGGGCGACTACCCAAAGGCCCAGACACTGATCGCCGAGATGAAACCCTTCGAGGATGTCCGGGCGCAAGAGCTGAACGGAACGAATGTCACAGGTGTCAAGGCGGCGCTCCGCGCGATTGGACATGATTGCGGACCAACGCGGCCGCCCTCTGCCTGGCCTCTGACCGCCGCGCAGCAGGATATGCTGGAAAGCTTCATCACCCGGCACGGCATCACGTTCTGACATGCCATGACGTGCAAGCCGCGATGGGTGCAGAGCGGCTTGCTCCCCGGGGTTCGTGCCGTGTTCGCCAACCGACGGCGCGTGCGTTCCATTGCTACCCCCGCAACGGAACAGGGCAGAATGGCATTTCCATTCCGGATGCGAGAACCACCTCTGTCGTGGCTGAAGCATTGAGTTGCGCGCGTTTGACTTCGCGGCGCTTCCTGCGGAAACGAGCACTGGTATGTGGCAGTGACAGGTCAATTTATCGTGGCTCTGCGTGCCGGGCCTGCAGGCCTGCGCATCTGACTGGTCCGTGACATTACGGTATCAAAGCGGTATGAAGCGCGTAACAGGGTTACGTTAGCGCAAACATGTCGCTATGTCAGGGGCAAGCGAAAAGGATCTTTCCGGTATGAACATGACCACAAACATGCGGCCCGTGTCGAGCGCGGCATTGAAACAGGCTGTCGAGCAGCATCTGACCTACACGCTGGGCAAGGACGCCGGACATGCTTCTGTCTATGATTGGCGCATGGCGCTTTCCTTCGCCATTCGTGACTGCATCGTGGAGCCGTGGTTCCGCGCCACCAGAAGCACCTATGAAGGCCAGCGCAAGCGGGTCTACTACCTGTCGATGGAATTCCTGATCGGGCGGACGCTTGAGGATGCGATGATCAATCTGGGGCTGCTGGAGGCGGCTCGGGATGTTGCAAACGAGGTGGGCTTTGATCTGCGCGAGATTATCGAAGACGAGCCTGACGCCGCGCTTGGGAATGGCGGGTTGGGGCGGCTGGCCGCGTGTTTCCTTGAATCCATGTCGACAATCGGATGTCCCGCATTTGGCTATGGCATCCGCTATGAACATGGACTGTTCCGTCAACGCTTTGAAGGCGGGCAGCAGGTGGAAACACCCGAAGACTGGCTGACCCTGCCGCATCCGTGGGAATTCGCCCGCCCTGAATCCGCCTACGAGATCGGTTTCAAGGGCGAGGCCGTCGATGGCGGCTGGCGCCCAGCCGAAAGCGTTGTGGCGTCGGCCTATGACATGCCGGTCATCGGATGGCAGGGCCGCTGGGCCAACACGCTGCGCCTGTGGGGTGCCAAGCCCACGACCCTGTTCGATCTGGAGCGGTTCAACTCTGGTGACTATGCCGCGGCCGCAGAGCCTGAGGCGCTGGCCCGCACACTAAGCCGTGTCCTTTATCCCGACGACACGACCTATCAGGGCAAGGAGCTGCGCCTGAAGCAGGAATTCTTCCTGACCTCGGCGGCGCTGCAGGACATTCTGCGCCGTTTCCGGACGGAATACGACGACCTGGCGAAGCTGCCCACAAAGGTGGCGATCCAGATGAACGACACCCATCCGGCGATTGCGGGGCCGGAACTGATCCGCCTTCTGACGGATGTGCACGGTATGGAATGGTCGCAAGCCCAAGAAATTGCCCGCGCGACGCTGGGATACACGAACCATACCCTGCTGCCCGAGGCGCTGGAGCGCTGGTCGACCTGGCTTATGGGCAATGTCCTGCCACGCCACATGCAGATCATTGAGCGCATCGACGACGACCACCGCCGCGCCACCAAGCGCCCTGCCCATGTCGGCATCGTGCGCAACAATGAAGTGCAGATGGGTGAGCTGGCCTTCATCATGTCCCACAAGGTCAATGGCGTCTCGGCGCTGCACAGCGATCTTGTGAAGAAGACCGTCTTTCACGACCTGAACGAAATTCATCCCGGGCGGATCATCAACCAGACCAATGGCGTCACGCCGCGTCGCTGGCTGAAACTTGCAAACCCGCCGCTGGCAACGCTTATCTCGGACAAGATAGGCGAGGGTTGGATCGGCGATCTGGAGCAGATCAAGACGCTGGAACCCTTTGCGAAGGACGCAGATTTCCGGCGGGATTTCCGCGCGGCCAAGCGCACTAACAAGGTGGCGCTTTCAAACTGGGTCGGCGAAACAATGGGCGTCAAGATTGATCCCGATGCCATGTTCGACGTCCAGATCAAGCGTATCCACGAATACAAGCGCCAGCATCTGAACATCTTCGAGACGATCGCCCTGTGGCACAATATGCGCGAGAACCCGAATGCGGGCTGGGCGCCGCGCGTCAAGATATTCGGCGGCAAATCGGCGCCGGGCTATGCTGTCGCGAAAGAGATCATCCACCTGATCAACGATGTAGCCTCCGTGATCAACAGTGATCCCGTCACCAAGGATCTGCTGAAGGTCGTCTATCCGCCCAACTACAATGTCTCCATGGCCGAACGGGTGATCCCTGCGACGGATCTGTCAGAGCAGATATCCACGGCCGGCAAAGAGGCCTCTGGCACGGGCAACATGAAATTCACCATGAACGGCGCCCTGACGATTGGCACGCTGGACGGTGCCAATGTCGAGATCCGCGAGCAGGTCGGGCCCGAGAATTTCTTCCTTTTCGGCCTGACGGCTGACGAGGTCGTAAAGCACCGCCGCAACGTGCGCCATGCCCGCGACGCGATCGAGGCGAGCCAGAACATGCAGAGCGTGCTTCAGATGATCGTCGAAGGCCGCTTCAGCCCCTCTGATCCCGACCGGTATCACGGGCTGGTGGACCGGGCATGGAACCATGACCATTACCTCGTCGCGGCAGATTTCGACAGCTACTATGACGCCCAGCGAAAGGTCGATGCGCTCTACCTTGATCCCGACGCATGGGAAGAGCAGGCGGTGCTAAATACCGCAAGGTCAGGATTTTTCTCATCTGATCGCACAATCCGTGGTTACATGGCGGATATATGGGAAACAGAATCAGCGCTCGTTGGGGAGGAAAGCTTGACATGACCATTGCCCTGGACCCGGACTCGGCCAAGTCAATTGCAGAGGGGCGCCACGGCGACCCGTTTTCAATTCTTGGCCTGCATGACCGGGGCGGCACGTCCACAGTCACAGCCTTTGTCCCCGGGGCGGATGTGGTCGAGGTCCTGACAGGCAAGGCAACGGCAACCGCCCTTGCGCCTGTCGAGGGGGCGGATGGTCTCTTTTCCGGCCCGCTGAAGCGCAAGCCCGCCAGCTACCGCCTGCGGGCGCGAAACGCGGATGCAGAATGGGAGTTCGACGATCCCTACCGCTTTGGTCCGGTGATCGGTGAACAGGACGAATATTTTCTGGGCGAAGGCACGCATCAGCGCATCTGGCAGGTGCTTGGTGCCCATGTGATGACACATGAAAAGGTTGCCGGCACGCATTTCGCGGTATGGGCGCCGAACGCGCAGCGCGTTTCGGTCATTGGCAACTTCAACGTCTGGGACGGGCGCCGCAACCCGATGCGCCGCCGGGGTGCCACCGGCGTGTGGGAGCTGTTTATTCCCGGCCTCGGCGATGGTGACGTCTACAAGTACGAGATCATGGCCGCCGATGGCACGGTTCTGCCCGCCAAGGCCGATCCTGTTGGCTTTGGGTCCGAACATCCGCCGGCAACCGGCTCCGTTGTGCGGGATATCCGCGGCGCCAAATGGGCCGACAAGGCCTGGATGAAAAAACGCGCCAAGCTGCAGAACGTGGACGCCCCGATATCGATCTACGAGGTGCATCCGGGCAGTTGGAAACGCGTGGCCGAAGACGGGGGGCGTTCGCTGTCCTATATCGAGATGGCGACAGATCTGGTGGATTACGCGGCCGACATGGGGTTCACCCATATCGAGCTGATGCCGATTAGCGAACATCCGTTCGATGGATCATGGGGCTATCAGCCCGTGGGCATGTTCGCCCCCACGATCCGCTACGGGACACCGGATGAATTCCGGCAATTTGTTCAGGCTGCCCATAAAAAGGGTCTGAGCATCCTTCTGGATTGGGTGCCGGGGCATTTTCCGACGGATGTTCACGGCCTTGGCCAGTTCGACGGAACGGCGCTGTACGAGCACGCAGATCCGCGCGAGGGGTTCCATCAGGACTGGAACACGCTGATCTATAATTACGGCCGGACAGAAGTGGCCAACTACCTGATTTCCAACGCGCTTTACTGGCTGGAAGAATACCATGTCGATGGGCTTCGCGTCGATGCGGTGGCCTCTATGCTGTACCGTGATTATTCGCGCAAAGACGGAGAGTGGGTGCCCAACAAGGATGGCGGGCGCGAGAATTACGAAGCGATCTCTTTGATGCAGCGCGCCAACACGATTACGTATGGCGAAGTGCCGGGCATCATGACGGCGGCGGAGGAGAGCACTGCCTTTCCGGGCGTGTCCCGCCCTGTGGATGCCGGCGGCTTGGGTTTCGGGTTCAAATGGAACATGGGCTGGATGAACGACAGCCTGCGCTATTTCGAACACGATCCGATCCACCGCAAGCACCACCACAACGAGATCACATTCTCGCTGCATTACGCGTTTTCGGAAAACTACATCCTGCCGATCAGCCATGACGAGGTCGTGCATGGCAAGGGCAGCATGATTACCAAGATGCCGGGCCAAGGTGACGAGAAATTTGCGCATCTGCGCAGCTTTTACAGCTACATGTGGGCGCATCCGGGCAAGAAGCTGCTCTTCATGGGCTGTGAATTTGCCCAAGGCGGGGAGTGGAACCACAACAGTTCGCTGGAATGGCATCTGCTGGATTATCCCCAGCACCGCGGGATTCAAAGCCTCGTGCGTGATCTGAACAAGATCTATCGCGAGACGCCTGCATTCTACGTCAATGACACGCGGGCCGAAGGGTTCGAATGGCTGGAAGGGGGCGATGCCGAAAATTCGGTACTTGCCTTTGTCCGCAAGGGCGGGCCGAAAGACAAACCCGTGGTCGTGGTGTGCAACTTCACACCGGTGGAAAGGTCCGCGTTCCGCGTGGGCCTGCCGGGGCAGGGCCGTTGGCGGGAAATCTTCAACTCTGACAGCAGCGTCTATGGCGGGGGCGACAAGGGCAATATGGGCGGAATTACCGCCGAGGAGAAAGACTGGATGAACCAGCAATACTCTGCCCCGCTTGTCTTGCCGCCGCTGTCCGTGGTGATGTTCCAAGCAGACTGAAACCAAACGCATTTTAATTTCGGGAGGATACTCATGCAAACACCGCAGTCCGGGCGCCTGTCTACGCAAGCCATGGCCTTTGTGCTGGCGGGGGGGCGCGGGAGTCGGTTGAAGGAACTGACCGACACACGTGCCAAACCGGCCGTCTATTTTGGCGGGAAGTCTCGTATCATCGACTTTGCACTTTCAAACGCACTGAATTCCGGCATTCGCAAGATGGCGATTGCCACGCAGTACAAGGCGCACAGCCTGATCCGCCACATGCAGCGGGGATGGAGCTTTTTTCGCGCCGAACGGAATGAATATCTGGATATCCTGCCCGCATCTCAGCGCGTGGCCGAGAACAAGTGGTATCTGGGCACGGCGGACGCTGTGACGCAGAATATCGACATCGTCGACAGCTACGGTGTCAAATACGTCATCATCCTGGCGGGCGACCACATCTACAAGATGGATTACGAGGTGATGCTGCGCCAGCATGTAGAGACCGGCGCCGACGTCACCGTGGGCTGTCTGACCGTCCCCAAGGCCGAGGCGTCTGCCTTTGGCGTGATGGGCATTGACGATGGCAGGCGCATCACCAGCTTTCTGGAAAAACCCGACAATCCGCCGACGATCCCGGGGGATGACGCGCATTCGCTGGCGTCGATGGGGATTTACGTCTTCAACTGGGATTTCCTGCGCGATCTTCTGATCCGCGATGCAGAGGATTCTAAATCCAGCCACGACTTCGGCCATGATCTGATCCCCGACATCGTCAAGAACGGCAAGGCGATGGCGCATCTGTTCAGCGAAAGCTGCATCAAGTCCGGGCTGGAGGAAGAGCCTTACTGGCGCGATGTGGGCACGATTGATGCGTTCTGGTCGGCCAATATCGACCTGACCGATTTCACGCCAAAGCTGGACATATACGACAACTCCTGGCCGATCTGGACCTATTCCGAGATTACGCCGCCCGCGAAGTTCATCCATGATGAGGCAGACCGGCGCGGCAACGCGGTGTCCTCGTTGATTTCGGGGGGATGTATCGTTTCGGGTTCGGAAGTGCGCAATTCGCTGTTGTTCACCGGGGTTCGAACGCATTCGTATTCCTCGCTCGAAAAGGTGGTGGCGCTGCCCTATACGCAGGTCAATCGAAATGCGCGGCTGACTAACGTGGTACTGGATCACGGCGTTGAAATTCCGGCCGGTTTGGTAATCGGCGAGGATCCGCAGGAAGATGGGAAGTGGTTCCGCGTTTCCGAAGGGGGCGTCGTGCTGGTGACCAAATCGATGTTGGAAAAGCGGGCGGCCGCACTGGGCTGATCCTTCGCTGAAAGAGGAAGAATGGCGCTGAATATCCTGTCGGTCACGTCCGAATGCGTGCCCTTGATCAAGACCGGGGGGCTGGCCGATGTTGCCGGCGCCCTGCCCAAGGCGATGGTGCCTCTGGGTCACCGAATGCGGGTCCTGATGCCTGCCTATCCGGGTCTGGCCGCACGGCTGGAAGACGCCCGGGAGGTGTGGAAAGAAGACGCGCTTTTCGGCGGTCCGGCGCGGGTGCTTGCCGGCACGGTCGACGGGGTAGAATTCCTGCTGCTGGACGCCGCGCATTTGTTCGACCGGAACGGCGGGCCGTACCTGTCCCCGGAAGGTTATGACTGGCCGGACAATCCCGAACGCTTTGCGGCGCTGTGCTGGGCCGCTGCGCAAATTGCGCAGTCCGGTCTGTCAGATGGCTGGATGCCAGATGTCTTGCACGCGCATGACTGGCAGGCCGGTCTGGCGCCTGCCTATCTGCGCTTTGTCGGCAACAAGCGCGTCAAGACGTTGATGACCATACACAATATTGCCTTTCAGGGGCTGGCCCCGCCGGAGCGTCTGGCGTCATTGCGTCTGCCACCTTCCGCGTTTCACGCGGATGATCTGGAATATTACGGGCAGATCAGCACCCTCAAGGCCGGGTTGGTCCACGCAGATGCCATCACCACCGTCAGCCCGACCTACGCGGCAGAGCTGATGCGGCCGGAATTCGGCATGGGGCTGGAGGGTTTGATCGCGGCACGTGCGGGGGACCTGCATGGTATCCTGAATGGCATCGACCTTGAGATGTGGAACCCCGAGACCTGCGCCAATCCGTATTCAGCAAAGACGCTGAAGAAGAAGGCCGCGGCCTCCTCTGCCCTGCGCGACCGGTTCGGATTGACCCAGACCGATGGCCCGCTTGCCATCGTGGTCAGCCGGTTGACGGGCCAGAAGGGGCTGGACCTTCTGCCCGGTCTGTTGCCGGATTTCATCGCGCATGGCGGGTCGCTTGCGGTTCTGGGCAGTGGCGATGCCGGACTTGAGGCCGCGTATAGCGGTTTGGCCAATGAATATCCCGGCAAGATCGGCGTGCATATCGGCTATGACGAAGAGCTGTCGCACGCCATGTTCGCGGGCGGCGATGCCGTACTGATCCCCTCGCGGTTCGAACCTTGCGGGCTGACGCAGCTATACGGGTTGCGCTTTGGCACGTTGCCAGTCGTTGCTGCAACGGGTGGGCTCGCCGATACGGTGATCCATGCCAATGACGCCGCTTTGGACAGGGGGGTCGCCACGGGGCTGACCTTCCATCCCACGGATGCCACGGCCTTTGCGCATTGCCTGCGGCGGTTGTGTACGCTTTTCGCTGACCGCCAAGCCTGGACCAAGATGATGCAGAACGCGATGCAGCAACCGGTGGGATGGGACAAAAGCTCGGCCCGCTACGCCGCATTATATCAAGACCTGATCGGTTGATCGTTTCGATGGCTCGGACCCCTCCAAACCGCATGAAATACCATACCCTGACCGAAGGCCGCCCTGATCCACTGGGGTCGACCTTCGACGGCAAAGGCGTAAATTTCGCCGTGTTTTCTGCGCATGCGGAAAAGCTGGAACTGTGCATCTTCTCTGATGATGGGCGCAAGGAACGATACCGCCTGCCGTTCCGGCACCGCACGGGGGATATCTGGCATCTGCATGTCGGCGGGCTGTTGCCCGGAACGAAATACGGTCTGCGCGCGCATGGGCCCTACGAGCCGCATGCGGGACATCGCTTCAACCCGTGCAAATTGCTGCTTGATCCCTATGCCAGACGCATTTGGGGCAATTTGCGCTGGTCGGATGCCACGCTTGGCTATCGCAGCGGATCGCCCAAGGCCGATCTAAGCTATGACGGTCGCGACAGCGCCTTCGCGATGCCCAAATGCGTCGTGATCGGCCCGGTGGATACCCCGCCCGATGATCGCCCCAACGTGCCTTGGGATGAAGCGGTGCATTACGAGGCCCACATCAAGGGCATGACAGCGCTGAACGAGCAGGTGGCCCCGGCCTATCGCGGCAAGTTCATGGGGCTGGCCTCTGACGCGGTGATCGAACACCTGCAAAAGCTGGGCGTGACCACGATCCAGATCATGCCGGCCCATGCCTTTGTCAACGACCGCTTTCTGGTGGAACGTGGACTGAAGAACTACTGGGGTTATCAGACCATCGGTTTCTTCGCGCCTTCTCAGCGTTACCTTGCACAAGGGCAGATCTGGGAATTCCAGGCGATGGTGCGACGCTTCCATGCTGCCGGAATCGAGGTGCTGATGGATGTGGTCTACAACCATACGGCAGAAGGCAACGAACTGGGCCCGACCCTGTCCTTCCGCGGGCTCGACAACAGATCCTATTATCGGCTGACCGACGATCTGCGCTACTATGTCAACGATACCGGCACCGGCAACACGTTGAACACGGCACATCCGATGGTCATGCGGATGGTGCTGGACAGCCTGCGCTATTGGGTCGAGGTGATGGGCGTTGACGGGTTCCGCTTTGATCTGGGAACCGTTCTGGGGCGGACGATGCAGGGGCATTTCGACCGGGACGCCCCGCTGCTGCAGGCCATCCGGCAGGACCCGATATTGCGCAACACGAAAATGGTAAGCGAGCCCTGGGATATTGGCCCCGGCGGGTATCAGCTGGGGGCTTTCTCGCATCCATTTCTGGAGCTGAACGACCGTTTCCGCGATGGGGTGCGGCACTATTGGCGCGGTGATCGGCTTCAGACCTCGGATCTGGCGAAACGGGTTCTGGGATCGGCGGATGAATTCGACCATTCCGGCCGATCGGCCGTCAGCTCTGTCAATTTCGTGACCTCGCATGATGGGTTCACGCTGACCGATCTTGTCAGCTACAACCAGAAGCACAACCACGCCAATGGCGAGGGCAACGCCGACGGCCACGGCCACAACATTTCGGACAATTTCGGCGTGGAGGGGCCCTCCGACGACCCCGGGCTCATTGCAGCCCGCGCGTTGCGGCGGCGCAACCTGCTGGCCACGATGATGCTGAGCCAGGGCACACCGATGATCCTTGCGGGCGACGAGATCGGCCACAGCCAGGGCGGCAACAACAATGCCTATGCGCAGGATAACGAGGTCAGTTGGCTGAACTGGGCCGAGGGCGACACCGCGCTCACAGCCTTTGTGCAGCGCCTGTCCGAATTGCGTCGCACCTACCCGGTGCTGCGTCAGAAGCGCTTCCTGCACGGACGTACGCGGGACTCCGATGCCCGGCTCGACATCGGCTGGCGTCGTGCGGATGGGTCGTTTCCCAAATCCGAGGATTGGTCCAACCCGGAATGGCGCACGCTTTGCGCCGAGATCCGGACAAGCGCCGATGTCGCCGATCAATTCGACGATCGCGATGCTGTTTACCTCGTGTTCAACAGTGGCGAGGCGACGGATCTGGCCCTGCCCGAGGCGGACGGGTTCGACTGGTGGCACGTGCTGGACACCACGGCGCCCGACATGGCGCCGCGCAGGATCGCGGGAAACCGTCACCGTATCGCCGCATCGTCAGTGCATCTATTTGCCCATTCCATGCCCGTTTCCGATTGCGGCGTGGACACTCAAACGAGGACGCAGCCCATGCAAGTCAAGACCTGCCAAATCACCCCGTTTCAGGATCAGAAACCCGGCACGAGTGGTCTTCGCAAGAAGACGCGCGCCTTCATGGCGCCGGACTATCTTGAAGCCTTCGTTCAGTCGATCTTTGACGGGATTGGCGGTGTGGCAGGCAAGGTTCTGGTTGTCGGCGGCGACGGACGGTTCTTCAATCAAGAGGCGAGCCAGACCATCCTGAAAATGGCCGCGGCGAATGGCGCGGCGCGCGTGATTGTCGGGCAGAACGCCCTGCTTTCCACCCCTGCCGCATCAAACCTGATCCGGAAGAACAAGACCGATGGCGGGATCATCCTGTCGGCCAGCCACAATCCCGGCGGGGTGGACGAGGATTTCGGCGTCAAGTTCAACAACCCCAACGGGGGCCCCGCGCCCGAGCATGTGACCGAAGCAATCTTTGCCCGCAGCAAGGAGCTGACAGAATACCGCATCCTTGATGCTGCCGACATCAATCTGGGGGCCATCGGTGATCAGACACTGGGGGATATGACTGTCAGCGTCGTGGATCCGGTCGAAGATTATGCCGAACTGTTGGAGAGCCTTTTCGACTTCGCAGCCATCCGCGAAATGTTCGATGGCGGGTTCCGGATGCGGTTCGATGCGATGCATGCCGTGACCGGACCTTACGCCAAGGCGCTTCTCGAAGGCGCGCTGGGGGCATCCGAAGGGACCGTCATCAACGGAGAGCCGCTGCCCGATTTCGGCGGGCATCACCCCGACCCGAACCCGGTATGGGCCAAAGGGTTGATGGACGAGATGTTCAGCCCTGACGGGCCTGACTTCGGGGCGGCCTCTGATGGTGACGGGGATCGCAACATGGTTGTGGGACGCAATATCTATGTCAGCCCCTCCGACAGCCTTGCCGTGCTGGCGGCCAATGCGCATCTCGCGCCGGGATATGCCAAGGGGCTGGCGGGCGTGGCGCGGTCCATGCCGACATCCGCCGCCTCTGATCGTGTCGCCGAAAAGCTGGGCATCGGCAGCTATGAAACGCCGACCGGTTGGAAATTCTTCGGCAATCTTCTGGATGCCGGCAAGGCCACGCTGTGCGGCGAGGAAAGCTTTGGCACCGGGTCGGATCACGTGCGCGAGAAAGACGGGCTTTGGGCCGTGTTGCTGTGGCTCAACATTCTGGCTGCGCGGAAAGACAGCGTGGCTGACATCCTCAAGGCCCATTGGGCAGAGTTTGGCCGGAATTACTATTCCCGCCACGATTACGAGGCCATTGATGCCGAGATCGCAGGCAAGCTGATGGACGATCTGCGCGACAGGCTTGGCGACCTGCCCGGGACCCAAGTGCAGGGCATGACCATCGCAGAGGCCGATGACTTTGCCTATACCGACCCGGTGGACGGGTCCGTTTCAAAGAAACAGGGTATTCGTGTGGTGATGGAGGACGGATCACGCATTGTGCTGCGTCTTTCGGGCACCGGGACGGTCGGCGCAACGATCCGGCTGTACCTCGAAAAATACGAGGCTGATCCCGCCCAGCACGATCTTGACCCGCAAAAGGCGCTGGCACCGATGATCGCCGCGGCCGAGGAATTGGCAGGCATCGAAAGCCGCACAGGCCGCGACACGCCGGATGTGATTACCTGACGGCCTTAAGCGGAGGGCCGTGCTGTCGGCCCTTCGCGCCAGTGTTCGCAGCGGGGTCCGTTTCCGGGCTGAAAATGCCGCCCAATTGATGAGATTGGCCTGCCAGGGTGACGCCATCGCCGCAAGTGTAGACAAGTGTCAGGGGGCGCGGGTTTTTGCACATCAACGTTCATCTGCCGTGGTGGGTCAGGAATCTGCCGGAACAGTCCCGATTTCTGGAGGGGCAACGTTTCTTCAACCACCTCGTTGATGCGTTGATGAAGGATCCCGACATCGTTTTGACCGTCTCGAAAAAACCGGTCAGGGCGCAGTTCTACGGCCCGGAAACCTACTGTCTTAACCATCACAGGTCCTTCACACGCAAACGGAACCTGAACGTCAAAGACGCCTATCTGCGCGGCTTTTTCTATGTCGATCAGAAAGGCTATTCAGGCTGGTCAGAGATCGCCTCGCGCACGTTCGACCCCGCTGCCATTGATGGTGATGCCGCCCGTGCGTATTTCCTGAACAAGCTGTGGAAGCCGTTTCTTCAACCCGGCAAGAGCAAATACCCGCAGCCCGACACTACGCCCAAGCTTCCCGAAGAGTTCGTTCTTGTCCCCTTGCAGGTGCCCGGAGATCAGGTGCTGAAGCTTGCGTTCTTTTCACAGGAGCGGCTTTTGAAGACCTTGATTGATCAGCCGAAACTGCCCGTCGTCATAAAGCTGCATCCGGTGGCGCAAAAAGACCATCCTGACTATTGCGAGACCATCAAAGGGCTGCATGACCCCGACAAGGGCGTCTTCGTGGTTGATGGTCACCTTCACAGGATGATCGAGGCCGCGCGGGCGGTTGTCTGCACAAATTCCGGCGCAGGTCTCGAGGCGATTTTGTTGAACCGTCCGGTCATCACCTGCGGAAAAACAGATTATCATCATCTGGCGGATGTCGTCCGAAACCCGAGTGATCTTTGGCCGACAATCATGAAGGCTACTCCCCCAGCCGAGGACATCATGCATCGCTATGCGAAATGGTTCTTTGGCGAGATGTTGATTGATACCCATCAAAGCCCTGAAATCTGGGTGGCCGAAGTCATGCGACGCATCAGGGCCTCGGGAAACTGAAGGGAGGGTCGGGTTTTGTCCGGTTTGAACATCAGGGCCAAGGTGGACTTGCAGCATGAATTGGCTGGTTCTAATGATGCGCTAAACTGGCTATATCCTAGTGGCCTTACTGGCCCTATCGGGAAGCCTCTTGCAACTATAGCATCCGCGCGAAAACCGCCGCTGTGCAGCGGCGCCAATCTCTTAAGGAGTCCCAGGATGAAAATGACGGTCGAAGAAGCCTTCGTGAAGGTGCTCCAGCGTCACGGGATTGAAGACGCTTTCGGTATCATCGGATCGGCATTCATGCCGATTTCCGATCTGTTCCCCAAGGCGGGCATCAATTTCTGGGACTGCGCGCATGAAGGTTCTGGCGGGATGATGGCGGATGGCTACACCCGCGCATCCGGCAAGATGTCGATGATGATCGCGCAGAACGGTCCCGGTATCACCAACTTCGTGACGGCGGTGAAAACGGCCTATTGGAACCACACGCCGCTGCTTCTGGTGACGCCGCAGGCCGCCAACAAGACCATCGGTCAGGGGGGCTTTCAGGAAGTCGAACAGATGGCGCTCTTCCGGGATATGGTCGCCTATCAGGAAGAAGTCCGCGATCCGTCCCGCGTGGCAGAGGTGTTGACGCGGGTGATTTCCAAGGCGTGGCAGGCGTCTGCGCCCGCGCAGATCAACATGCCGCGCGATTACTGGACGCAAGTGATCGATATCGAGATTCCGGAGCCGATCAATTTTGAACGGCCCTCCGGGGGGGAGCAATCTGTTGCCGAGGCGGCGGCCCTGCTGGACAGTGCAAAGAACCCGGTGATCCTGAACGGCGCGGGCGTGGTTCTTTCCGATGGCGGCATTGCCGCGTCCATGGAGCTGGCCGAACGGCTGGAGGCACCGGTCTGTGTGGGTTACCAGCACAATGACGCTTTTCCCGGCGGGCACCCGCTCTTTGCCGGGCCGTTGGGCTATAACGGGTCCAAGGCGGCGATGGAGCTGATCCGTGCCGCGGATGTGGTGCTGTGCCTTGGGACACGCTTGAACCCGTTTTCAACATTGCCGGGCTATGGCATGGAATACTGGCCTGCGAATGCCAAGATCATCCAAGTGGACATCAACCCTGACCGGATCGGGCTGACCAAGAAGATCTCGGTCGGTATTGTAGGTGACGCCGCCAAGGTTGCGCGTGGGATCCTGTCGCAACTGTCCGAAACGGCTGGCGATGAAGGCCGCGCGGAACGGAGGAGCAGGATTTCCGAGACGAAATCCAAATGGCAGCAGCAGCTCAGCTCCATGGACCATGAGGATGACGATCCGGGCACGAGCTGGAACGAGCGCGCCCGCGCCGACAAGCCTGACTGGATGAGCCCCCGCATGGCATGGCGTGCGATCCAGAGTGCTTTGCCGCGCGATGCGATCATCTCGTCCGATATCGGCAATAACTGTGCAATCGGCAACGCCTACCCGTCGTTTGACGAACCCCGGAAATACCTCGCACCCGGCCTGTTCGGGCCCTGCGGATACGGTCTGCCAGCTGTGATCGGCGCCAAGATTGCCTGTCCGGATGTGCCGGTCGTTGGGTTCGCAGGCGACGGTGCCTTTGGGATCGCGGTGACAGAGCTGACAGCGATCGGGCGGCCCGAATGGCCCGCCATCACCATGGTCGTGTTCCGCAATTACCAGTGGGGCGCGGAAAAGCGCAACTCGACCCTTTGGTATGATGACAATTTTGTCGGGACAGAGCTGGACGACGGCGTCAGCTATGCCGGTATTGCGCAGGCCTGCGGTTTGCAGGGCGTGCAAGCGCGTACAATGGACGAGCTGCGCGCCGCGCTGGACAAGGCGGTCAAGGACCAGATGAAGGAAGGCAAGACCACCCTGATCGAGGCGCTGATCAACCAAGAGCTGGGCGAACCCTTCCGCCGGGATGCGATGAAGAAACCCGTTGAAGTGGCAGGCATCGACGCTGCGGACATGAAGCGACAGAAGGTCTGATAGACGTCGTGCCCCGGGCTTGACCCGGGGCCTATTGGACAGACGCGCGAGGCCCCGGGTCAAGCCCGGGGCGGGGTCACTTGTCCAACGCGATGGTCACAGCTGTCGCAGCGACGATGTCTGTGGCCGAGGCGCCGCGGCTCAGGTCACAGACCGGGCGTCGGAAGCCTTGCAGATGCGGTCCAAGCGCCTGTGCGCCCGCCAGTTCCTGGCAGAGTTTATATGCGATGTTGCCGGCATCCAGAGAAGGGAAGATCAACACGTTGGCATCACCTCCGTCCACCCCTTTACGTGCCGCGATTGCCGGGTTCAGCGCCGCGTCGCCCTGTATGGGGCCAAGAAAACCCGTCGCATTGGCGGCCGTTCGAACCGTCTCGACGCTGTTTCCAGCGCCGCTGGTTCCGGTCGAGAAGGACAGAAGGGCAACCTTCGCAAATCCCATCAACGCCTGGGCTGACGCGGCAGAGGCGCGCGCGATATCGGCGAGCTCTTCGGCGTCTGGGGCCACATTCGCGCCGCAATCCGCAAAGATGATCTCCCTCCCGTCCGGAAACAGCATCACGAAGAAGGAAGAAGGCGTCGAGACACCCTCTGCAAGGCCGATGCAAATACTGGCGGCCTCGATCACCCGGCGGGTGGGAAATTCGACACCGGCGACCATGGCATCTGCGTCGCCCGCCGCCACCATGGCAGCGGCCCGAAACAGCGGCTTGGCCAGCATGCGCCGGGCAATGGCCTCTTTCATGCCGCGCGCCGCGATCAGGGCTTCGACATGGGCCTCTGTGGGGTCTGCCGGGGCCAGCGGCTCTGCCAGCCCTTCGCGTCGCAGCGTGTCGCACGCCTCTGCCACGCGTGGATCTTCAATCTCGGGGAAGACAACCCGTGCACGGCGCGCCCGCGCCAATTCGAATGCGGTATCAAGGACCGGCATGACACTCCCCCATTTTCAGTTCTGGAGACATTGATGACTGATGACGTAAAGATCAACAGGGGCCTTAAGGGCATCTATTTCGAACGTTCCGGCGTCAGTCTGATCGATGGCGCAAAGGGGGAGTTGCTGTATCGTGGCTACACGATCCACGATCTGGCGGAGCATTCGACCTTTGAAGAGGTGTGCTACCTTCTGATCCATGGCGAATTGCCGACCGCCGATGAATTGGCCGCATTTGATGCAGAGCTGAAAGCCGCGCGTCATCTGCCGTCGCAGGTCCATGACATCATCTTTGCGTGCAAGGACGGCCATCCGATGGACGTGCTGCGGACGGCGGTCTCGGCGCTGGCCGCACTTGAGGACGACAGCCAGACCACCGGCGAGGAGGCTTTCTTGCGCAATGGCATCAGGCTGACCGCACAGGTGCCGATGATCATCGCCGCGCATGAGGCGATCCGCAATGGTCGTGACCCGGTCGCGCCTGACCCGAACCTGTCGCATGCCGCGAACTGGCTTTGGATGCTGAAGGGCGAAAAGCCTTCCGAAGACGCTGCGCGGCTGGCCGATGTGGACCTGATCCTGCATGCCGAACATGGCGCCAATGCAAGCGCCTTTGCTGCCCGTGTCACGGTCGGGACAGAGGCGAACCTGCATGGCGCCATCGTTACGGCGCTTAGCACCCTGGCAGGCCCGGCGCATGGCGGCGCGGCCGAAGATGTCATGAAGATGGTCAAGGAAATCGGCAGCCCCGAAAATGCGGCCGCCTATGTCAAAGCCAAGCGCAGCAACCGCGAGGCCGTGACCGGCTTTGGTCACCGTGTCTATCGCGCCGAGGACCCGCGTGCGCGTCACATGCGCGAAGGCGTGCGCAAACTGGGCGAAGAAATGGGTGCGCCGGAATGGTACGAGATCTTGCAAGGCGTCGTCGAGGCGATGAAGCCCTATGCGCGACACGGGCTGAATGTGAATGTCGATTTCTATTCGGGCGTCATTTACCAACTGCATGGTATCCCGATGGACCTTTACGTGCCGATCTTTGCGATTGGTCGCATGCCGGGATGGATTGTGCAGTGTCTGGAACAGCAGCGCAGCAATATCCTCATCCGTCCGCTGACGCTGTACAACGGCCCGGATGTCAGGCCCTACGTCCCAGTGGGTCAGCGCGGCTAGGCCATGTCGCCCTTGGCACGGAATGCCGAGGGCGCCAAGATTTGCAGCTTCAGGCGCGGCCGGAACTACTTTGTCTTCCAGCTGTCCAGCCAGCGGCGGAACCGGCCACGGCTTTCGGCAACGCGGTCGCCCGCAGCTTCAAAGCTGTCGCCCATGTCTTCCAGCACCGGATCTATCCGCGCGCGGCGGAACCTGCGCCAGCGCACCCAGATCGCCCAGACGAAGGCGAAGAAGATCACCAGAATGATGATGCTGACCCACGGGATGATGGTCACATCCGGCCCATCGACGGGTTTGATGGCGACGGCATTGGGGAAGATCGACAATTGCCTGCTTCGCCATCCGTAATGGGTGATCGATACCCAACGCGGATTGTCGCGCGTTGAAATGGCATCATTCGCCTCGGTATACAGGTTTGCCGTGTCGAACTTGAAATAGGGCGGCCAGCGCCAGCCGGTATCCTCGTTGCGGTACACTGCCGGGTCGCCGTTCGGGCGCACCGCCTGAATGAACTGCACATCGCGGTTCACCAGAGATTCGGCCTGATCATCGGGAACGGACCAGAAGATCCGCGTCCAGTCACCCAGATCCTGCCGTTCTTCGTAGGTGTTCACGATGCGGACGACGTCGTGCTGCGGCAGCGTATAGTGAAAGAAGGCCGCGATCAGCAGCCAGAACGTTCCCCAGAATACCCACTTCACATAGCCCATAACCGGCACTCCCTTCAGTGGTTCACGACATAGATGATCGTCCCGACGATGACCACCGGAATGACATAGACTGCCAGGATCAGCTTGCGCCGCAGCGAGCTGTCATAGTCCTTCAGACCGTCGCGGACAAAACTGTCCTTGTCTCCGGTCATGCCCTCTTCGTGCCATTGGTGTTCAAGCTTGCTGCGGCGGACCGACCGGGAATAAAACGACACACCGATATAGATGGCCGTCAGGATGACAAATCCGATAATCAGAAAACGGGCCAATCCCAGCATGTCTTACCTCCCAACAGCGCCCCAGGGGCCAACTCGTGTCACAATATCGTCGCGCGGCGGCGCGGGTTCTTCCATGGGCGCGTCACGATGCCCGAACAGCGCATCCCGCGCGCCTGCCTTGTCCACCTGATACTCGCGATCAAGGAAATCGACAACGTAGGACTTCTTGGTGTCGGTCCAGCTGGCGTAAAGCCTGTAGAACAGCTGCTTGTGACAGATGAAAAGCTGGCGGATGTCCATCGGGGCAAGCTCTGCCAACAGCATGTTCACAAGGTCCCGGTCGGCGTGGTCGGCGGCGCGCAATGTCAGGAAATAGGCCGGATGCTGGGAACTGATGCGCGGCCAGTCGCCAAGCCCCTCGGCCCAGGAGGCCAGCGCGTTCAGCCCGTGCCATTCCTCGGGCAGACGGGAGGCATGGCTGCGCGCAAGTATGCGGATGTCGCGCCGCGTGGCGCCGGTCAGGTCCATGCCTGCGTCTTGCGCCGCATCCACCACGATGAAGTCCATCTTCTGGCGCAGGATCGCTGCGGCGTCGATGCCACGCGCCTTGGTGATCGGCTCTACCAACCCGTTGAGGTCCAGGAATTTCGCGATGCGGTTCCGCTCTGACATATCAAAGACGTATTTGATCGGCACATCGCCCAGCTGCGTCTTGTCGCCCGCGCAAATCGCCGCCGGATGCTCCACACCGCGAAAGATGTAGACACCGCCGAAATGGGCTGTCCAGAAATTGTCTTGCTGAAACTCCATATCCTTCAGCCGGACGGGGTTGCGCACAACATCGCCCGTACGTTTCGCAACACCGATCATTTCGGCGATCAGCACGTCATCGAACCAGGCGTCCTGTTCGGTCTTGAACCGGTTCACCATCTGCGCCAGCCGTTCAGCGTCATGCACAGTGCCTTTTGTCGTGTCCGCCTCGATCCGGATCTTGCGAATGTCGAACAGGCGGCGCGGGTCCTCGACGTCATGGACAGAGTTCACCAGCTCGCCGCCCACCGCGTCGCGGGCGCATAGCGCAAAAAGCTGCGCCTCGTTTTCCTCGATGAATTGCCGCAGGATGCCGCGACAGGTCGAGAATTTTGCGTTGAGCAGGGGTGCGGTCTTTTGCGAGGTGCTCAGCAGGATGAACTGCCGGTTCACCCCGTTGTGGTTGAGGTAGAGATGGTCGCCAAGCTCGTCGCCCACCTCGGGCGAATAGCCCGAAATGTCGATGTGAAAATCCGCCAGCGCGGTCTTCTTGCCGGTCAGATGCACCAGCGCGCGATTGTAGCGCTCTACCAGCGCGGGCGAGTCGACATGGATCAGGTTACCGAACATCAGCCCCTTTTCGATCAGGCGTTTCATGGCGGTCTCCTGTTGGGCGGGGCCCTGACCCGCGCTGCCCCTGTTCGGACAATGACGCAGCAACACTAAGGCTTTGGCGGCGCACTTGCCAAGGTTGGTTCAGATGTGGGCACTGATGGTCAGTGACCCAAGAGGGAACGGGCGATTTTGACGATATTAGACACTGATAACCCGAAATGATCGTATAGCACCTCTGCACTGGCCGAGGCGCCGAACCCATCCATGCCGATAAAGCGGTCGCCGGGACGCAGCCAGCGGTCCCATCCGAAACGCACCGCAGCCTCGATGGCGATCCGCGGGGCCTTGCCCAGCACTTGTCTCTGATAGCGTTCTTCCTGTTCGGCGAACAATTCCCAGCATGGCATCGACACGACTGCGGCGTGATGGCCCATCTGCGCCAGCCTTTGCTGCGCTTCGACGGCAAGGCCGACCTCTGTGCCGGTGGCGATCAATGTCAGGTCCCGGGCCGCGTTCCTGTCGCCAAGGACATAGGCACCACGCCGGGTGAGGTTTTCGGCGACATTGAGCCTGACCTGCGCGGCGGGCTGCTTTGACAGTGCCAGAAGGCTGGGCCCGTCCCGGCGCTCCATCGCGATTTGCCACGCTTCGGCAGTCTCTACCGCGCCGGAGGGGCGAAAGACCCGCATATTGGGCATCGCGCGAAAACTGGCGAGGATCTCTACCGGCTGGTGCGTCGGCCCGTTCGATCCCACACCGATGCTGTCATGGCTGAACACAAAGAGCGCGGGCAGCCCCATCAGCGCGGCCATCCGCATCGCCGCCCGTTCGTAATCGGCGAAGGCGAGGTAGGTGACGTTGATGGGGCGCAGCCCGCCATGTGCCGCGATCCCGCAGGTCATCGCGCCCATCAGATGCTCTCGCACCCCGCAATGCACATAGCTGCCGCTCCGGTCGCGGGATGTGAAGGCTGTCCGGCTCCGCTTGTGATTGGTCGGCGCTTCCAGATCGGCGCAAAGCACGAGTGTTTCGGGCAGGTCGGTCGCCAGCGCGTCGCAGACATCGCCCGAGGACTGGATCGTCGCGCGCGGGGTGGTGCTGCCTGCGGCGTGGCTGGCAAGCCGCGCTTCGGTGGTTGCCCAGATGCCTGGCAATATCCCGCTTTGCCAGCGGCGAAACCGCTCTGCCTTGGGGTGGTTTGCAAGCCTGTCCTGCCAGGATGCATGTCGGGCGGCCCCCTGAGCCATCGCGGCGGACCAGTCGGCGCGAATTGGGGCGGGCACGTCAAAAGCAGGGTGACCCCAGCCAAGCGCGGCGCGCATTGCGGCCGAATCTTCTGGCGTCAGGGGGGCGGAATGGCCGCCGCGTTGACCCTCCAGCCGGGGAATGCCGCGCGCGATCACGGTTCTGCAGGCAATCAGTGACGGGCGCGGATCGTTGGTGGCCGCGGCCATCGCCTCGTCCAGTGCTGTGATGTCATGCCCGTCCACCTTTTGCACATGCCAGTTGGCGGCGCGAAACCGTGCGGGGACATCCTCGCTGATCGACAAGGCGGTATCGCCGTCATCCGTTATGTGGTTGTCGTCCCAAAGGAAGGTCAGCTTGCCCAGATGCAGATGCCCGGCGAGCGAGATCGCCTCCTGTCCCATACCCTCTTGCAGACAGCCGTCACCGACAAAGGCCCAGGTGCGGTGATCCACCAGTTCGGTGCCGAATTCGGCGGCCAGCCGCGCCTCTGCCACGGCCATGCCGACGGCGCATGCAATACCCTGTCCCAGCAGGCCGGTGGTGATCTCGATCCCGGCGTCCTGTTCAATCTCCGGGTGGCCGGCGCAGACCGCCCTCAATTGGCGAAAGGAGCGGAGCGCATCGATGCCGACATGCGAGTAGCCTGACAGGTGCAGCAGCGCGTATAGCAGCATCGAGCCATGCCCGTTCGACAGGACCACCCGGTCGCGATCCGGCCAGAGCGGATCGTCCGGGTCCACTTTCAGGTGGCGGGCGTAGAGCGTGGCGGCAATCTCTGCCATGCCGAGCGGGACGCCCTGATGCCCTTCGCCCGCGTTCAGAATGCTGTCGAGGGCGAGAAAGCGGATGGCATGTGCCATGGGTTGAATGTCGGGCATGGGCCGTCCTCTCGTCAGTGGCGCGTGGCGTTGTCGGTGACAAGCCTAGCGGGTCCCGCAGTCCATTGCTGAAAAGTTTATATGATAAGAATTGCCAGCAACACCGTATTAACGCAGCCTGACGCCTGCTAGACATCTGAAGAAGATTTCGATCTGTGGGAGGATCCAATGACCCAGCAAGACCGGCCCGGCGTGCTGTCAAACACGTCGCTGGAGCGGCGCGCGTGGAATATCCGCCGCAAGGCGCTGTTGATGGGCGAAGTGCAGGGGCAGGGCTATATCGGGCAGGCGCTTGGCGTGGCCGATGTTCTGGCGACCTCCTATTTTCACGCGATGCGCTACCGTGCGGATGATCCCGAATGGGAAGGGCGCGACCGTTTCTACCTGTCGATCGGGCATTACGCCATCGCGCTTTACTCGGCCCTGGTGGAGGCGGGGATCCTGCCGGAGGATGAACTGGAAACCTACGGTATGGATGACAGCCGGATGCCGATGTCCGGCATGGCCTCTTACACGCCGGGGATGGAGATCACGGGCGGGTCGCTGGGCCAGGGGCTGGGCATCGCGGTTGGGGCCGCACTGGGGTTGAAGCGCAAGAAGAACCCGGCCTTTGTCTACAACCTGATGTCGGATGGCGAACTGGGCGAAGGGTCGACATGGGAGGCGGTGATGTCTGCCGTGCAGTGGAAGCTTGATAACCTGATCTGCATCGTGGATTTCAACAACCAGCAGGCCGACGGGCCAACCCGTGATGCGCTGGCCGTGGGGCCCGAGGCGCCGAAATGGGCCGCGTTCGGCTGGCACGCGCAACAGGTGGATGGCAATGATCTGGAGGCGCTTGTGGCCGCGTTCGATACCGCACGCGCTTTGCCAGAGCCAAAGCCGCGCGTCATCATCTGCAACACCACCATGTGCAAGGGCGTGGACTTTCTGGAGGCGCGCGAGATCACCCATTTCGTGCGGGTGGAGCCCGGCGAATGGGCGCAGGCGCTGGAAAAACTGGAAGAGGGGAAGCCGCAATGACCCTCGATTCAATGAAACGCAAATACGAACCGCGAAAGGTGGCGGATCAGAAGGTTGCGACCTCTGCCATGATCGCCTCGCTCGCTGCCGAAGGGTACGATACGGTTTCGGCGCCGTTCGGGCATGCTTTGATAGAGGCCGCGCGTGGCGACGACCGCATTGTCGGGCTGTCCGCGGATCTTTCGAAATACACTGACCTGCATGTGTTTGCAGAGGCTGCGCCGGACCGGTTCTACCAGATGGGCATGGCAGAGCAGTTGTTGATGTCGGCGGCGTCAGGCATGGCGCGCGAAGGGTTCATCCCGTTTGCCACGACATATGCCGTCTTCGCGTCGCGCCGTGCCTATGACTTCATTGCCATGGCGATTGCCGAGGAGAACCTGCCGGTCAAGATCGTCTGCGCGCTGCCCGGACTGACCACCGGTTACGGCCCCAGCCATCAGGCCACAGAGGATCTGGCGATCTTTCGCGGGTTGCCCAACATGACCATCATCGACCCTTGCGATGCCTGCGACGTGGCCGGAATGGTGCCTGAAATGGTCGCGCATCATGGCCCGGTCTATGCAAGGTTATTGCGCGGCAAGGTGCCGTCGGTTCTGACACGCTACAAGCCCGATTACCGGTTTCAGCTGGGGCGCGCGCAGATGATCCGGGAGGGCGCGGATGTGCTGGTGATCTCGTCGGGCATCATGACGATGCGCGCGCTGGATGCCGCAGAGGCGTTGGCCGCAGAAAAGATCGACGTGGCTGTGCTTCATGTACCGACGATCAAGCCTCTGGACTTGGACACCATACTGGCCGAGGCGGGCAAAGGCGGGAGGCTGGTCGTGACGGCCGAAAACCACACCGTGAATGGCGGGCTGGGCGAAGCCGTGGCCCGCCAGCTTCTGGTCGCTGGTGTCGCCCCGCAGTTCCGCATGATCGGGTTGCCAGATGAATTTCTTGAGGCGGGGGCGCTGCCGACCCTGCATGACATGTACGGGTTGTCGACGGCCAAGGTTGCTGAGCAAATCAAGGGCTGGCTTTAGAGGACAGAGGTGCCCGGTCAGGCCGGGCAAGGGTTTCGCATAATGGAGGGGGAGGCGCATATGGGCCTGCTGGACGGGAAGACTGCGATCATCACCGGGGCTGCCAGCCCACGTGGCCTTGGCAAGGCGACGGCGAGGCTTTTTGCGGAACATGACGCGCGCGTTGCCATCGTCGATCTGGATGCAGATCAGGCGGGTTCTGCTGCGGATGACCTGCCGGGCTCGGGCCATATCGGGTTGGCAGGAGACGTCACCGACAGGGATGCTTGCGATGCGGTGGCCAAGGCGGTGCTTGAGGCATTCGGGCGGATCGACATTCTGGTGAACAATGCGGGGATCACCCAGCCGCTGAAACTGATGGAAATCACGCCCGAGAATTACGACGCCGTTACGGACGTGTCCTTGCGTGGCACACTTTACATGAGCCAGGCTGTGATCCCGCAGATGCGCGCGCAGAAATCCGGCAGCATCGTGAACCTGTCGTCAGTCTCTGCGCAGCGCGGGGGCGGGATCTTTGGCGGACCACATTATTCTGCCGCGAAGGCCGGCGTGCTGGGGTTGACCAAGGCGATGGCGCGCGAACTGGCCCCGGATGGCATCAGGTCCAACGCGATCTGCCCCGGCTTCATTGCCACCGATATCACCGCGGGCAAGCTGACGCCCGAGATGAAGGCGCAGGTTCTGGCCGGTATCCCCATGGGCCGCGCGGGCGAGGCATCGGACGTGGCCGGCTGCGCGCTTTTTCTGGCCTCGGACCTGTCGGCCTATGTCACCGGGTCAGAGGTGGACGTGAATGGCGGGTCGCTGATCCACTAGCGTCCGGTTGCCTACCTGCCGTCCAGATACCGCCGCTTGGCCTCTTCCTGACGGAAAAGGTCGCGCACCATTTCTTCGATCGCGGCCTCGTCTGATTTGTCAGCGTAGCGGAATTCACTATCGGCGTAGCGGTTGATCTCCTGGATGACCATTTCGACGGTGATCGGGCGGCGCAGATCCTCGATCATGGCGCGTTTGGCGTCATAGGGTTTGAAGAGGAACAGATCAGGGTTTTCCATCCATTCGTCGGGCAGTTCGAAATCCATCGCGCGGACTTTGACAGCGTCCGTGATGTTCTTGATGGCCCGTCCGGTGAACCGCTCATCCGCCTGCTGAATCGCCTTGAGATAGATGCCAAGCTTGGCAATCGTATCCAGCGCGCCGACCTGCGAATGCACCTGATCGAAGACCCGCATCAGACCGTCCTCGTGTGGACGGGCATGAGATTCGAATGACGCCGCAACAGCGCGTTTGATTTCCTGCGCGGCGTAAAGCTCATGGTCGCCCAGCGGGATATCGTGGTTCTTGCCCATCAGCAGGGCGAGGATATCGACATAGTCCTCTCGCGTTTGCGGCCCGTCGACGAGGAAACGCGCACCCGCCCGTTGGCGGAGCGCATCATCCACATTCTCGGGATAGTTGGAGAACATCCCGAAAGTGCAGTTGCCGCGCACGACCGTATTGGCACCGGCAAAGCTCTCCATCAGAACGGCGGTGATCTCCAACTGTCCGGCGCTGGATTGCCGGTCGCCGCGCTTGCCTGCCAGCTGGTCGATATCGTCGATCGTGCCAAATCCGATGGCCGTCGGGTCGATGATATTGTTGATGAAGGCCTTCGCGTTCTGGCCGGATTTGCCCTGATAGCTGTCGATATTCTCGGTGCTGAGGTTCTGATAGCGGAAGGGATAGCCCGCGTTCTGGCAATAGTCATGCACCAGCCCGGCCATCATCTGAATGAGTGTCGTTTTGCCCGTGCCTGGTTTGCCATCGCCCATGAAGGTGAAGATGAAGCCGCCCAGTTCGGCGAACGGGTTCAGCCGCCTGTCAAAGTCATAGGCCATGAGCATCTTGGCCAGCCGCATCGCCTGATACTTGGCGATATGGTTGCCGACGACCTCGTTGGGTTTCTTGAACTGCATCGTCAGCGTGGTGGATTTCGCGCGGGTCGCGGGGGTAAAGCCGCGAATGGTGAAATCGTCGGCCTCTACCCGCCAGGTGGCACCGGTGAAGGCGGCCGTGCGGGTGGCGGTCTGTGCGCGCAGGCCAAGCTTTTCCATCAGTTGCTCGGCCACGGCGGCGACGGTGGCCACGAGATGCGCGTCGTCACTGGCCTGGGCCGCGATGTCCTGATCCATCTCCCACAGCGCGCCGTGCAGGGTAAGCTGCGCATTGTCGGTCAGGATTTCCTCGACCTCGCCCACCTCTGCCGTGACCTCCGTCCCATGGGGGCCAAGCAGAAAGGCCAGCGCATTGGCGAAGACATGGCCAACGGTCAGCGCCTCTGCCTGTAGCAGCTCTGCGAAGTCTGTTTTGCGCGCGGCGGGCAGGGATCCTTGCAGATTGGCGCGTTTCAGGTCGCCCAGACCGGTTGCCTCCGAAAAGGCCTCGCCCATCGCCAGGGCAATCGCCAGCGCGCGGCGCAGGGCGTTCATCACCGTCGCCTGCAAGGGCGAGATCAGCGCGTCATCCGCCGCTGCGCCTTCGATCCGGGCAAGCAGATGTACCCCCTCGGGCCGCGCGGTAGACCGCGTCACGAGCCCCGGTGTGGTCGTGCGGAACCGCCGCCGCGTGCCGATCCCGCTGGAGCGTTCCTGCGCAGGCGCCTCGGCCCCCTTGCCGATACGAGGCGTGTGATCAAACCCCTCCAGCATCGCGGTCGCGGCGGGATAATGTTTACGGATATCCGCTTCGCGCAGTTCCATCTGATCGGATGTGAGGCTCATTCCAAACCCTCTTTCTTGTTTGTACCGCTGACTATCCCCGTCACACGACAGGATACCCGCACCAATATTTCTCGCCTTTATCTTCCGGAATAAGGGTGCCTTTCCACGTGATCACAGGCCAAGCTGCGTCCAAGTGCCCGACGAACCACCTTGCCTCAGATCTGGCCCTGCCATCGGTACAGAGAATTGCGGCTTCTTGCGAAGTGTATGGAAGATAGGGCGCAACTTTTTCAAAGCAGACCAGCTTGGGCTGCGACATTTTCATCCAATCAGGCATATCGGATGCACAGGGGAACCTATAGCCAAAGAATCCTGTTTCACTTGTCGCCCCGTCAGATGAAATTCTTTCACCTTCAAGGTCTTGCAAGCGCATATAGGTCCAGCCTTGTGACAGTAGTTGACTTCTGACCTCTTCGAACTCGTATTCGTCCTCAAATAGCCTTGAGGCGTCACGCCGGGCTTGCTCCACGAAATGTGGCGTCGAATGCTGGTAGGCGATAACGATCAGCGCAAAGGCACAAGCCACCGCAAGACATCCAAGAAGCATCGCTTTGGTTGGGCGTCGCGTCCACATCTCAGTTGTAACTCAGCACCCGGCCACCCGGTGACACCACGAATTTGCGGACGCTGGCAAAGCCGGGCGGGTTCTTTTCGCTGAGCACCTGAAACGGGCGTTCGGGCAGGATGATGGCGCGTTCCATGCGGGTGGCGCCGGTTTCCACGCCGCGACCAGAGAAGGGATCGAGCGCAAAGACCTCGCGTTCCACTTTGCCGAACCAGCCTGCGCGCTCTTCAATCACCCGTTCGCTTTCCAGCGTTTCTTCTGTCCACGCCAGCGCCCAGTCCTGACCTGCAGGGGCATGCGCCTCGGCCAGAACGTCATGCAGCGGGCCGGATTGTTTGGTGTAGGCGTTCGAATACATCGGGCCGACATGGAAGCGGCGCAGGCGTTTGGGGTGCAGATCGTCAAAGCTTTCGTCAAAGCCTTTGGCGATGGTCAGCAGTTTCAACCCGCCAAGCGCCTGCCCCATCAGATGGGCCTGCACTTCGGGCCAGCGCTGCTGGTCGCGGGGCAGCGCCTCTCGCCCTGTATCCTCGACCTCCATCAGGTAGATCGTGGGCAGGTTGACCTGGCTGTCGTAAACCGCCCAATGCACCATGTAGCGCCGCCGGGGCTGGGCGCCGGAAAGCCATTGCGCGACTGGGTCGTTCTGTGCCCAGAACAGCTTTCCCTGTCGCAATTCCTCGTAGTAAAGACGTTGCGACAGGGCGAATTGCAGCTTGGTCGGGATCGCCTGTTCGCCGATGATCTGGCTGACCATGCGGTCCTTGAACGCGTCGACCAAGGGCGTGTTGGTCAGGTGCCGGTCGGCCTGTTGTGCATCATTGGCCATGACCAGCAGTTCGTTGAACACCGGAAAGCCGCTCTCATGCGTGTCCATCGCGAGCGAGCCGAAGAACTGCCCGGTGTCGCGGCCGACCAGCAGGTATTTCATTGAAAGCGCCCTGAAGGTGTAGGCGATGGAGCGGACATAGCGGGTCAGCACCTCGACCTCGCCCTTGTTCAGCGTGCCATCGGCCTGCATGACCGCCGCCACCCGACCCAGATGGTTGGTGATCGCCTCGAATTTGGCGAAATACCGACGGCTGGCGAATGTGTCGGTCAACCCTGAATGATCGCGCTTTTGTTCCGGCATAGTTCTTCGCCTAGTCCCAATATTTACTCGCACCCCAGAAGCCATCAGTTTCGTTCAGGAAAACGATGTCGGCACGCTGTGGATCGCTTTTGCTATACAGACGGTATGCCAGATACGGCCCACCAAAGAAAATTGTCACTGTTCCCAAAACCCAGACACACAAACCCATAACACTCGTTGGGCTGAGCCAGGCAGCGCAGGCAACGACCACCCAGCGCCCCCAAATGACTGCGTCGATCCAGAACGGGTAGGTAACACTTTCCCTCGTTTTCAATTCCGAAGAATTCTGTTCTTCAATCATCGCGGCGTCGTTTCTCATTTGTTGAGACTCCGACAAGCGCTCGCAAAGGTTTCGGCAATGGTTGCGTCAAATTATCAGCTCCGCTCTGAGCCCAATGATAAACCCACCCCAACGCGAGTATCGTTTCTACAATAAAATAGGCAAACCCAACCACAAACGTAATGAGAAGCAGTCCGCCAAACCCATACATCAGAACTGGATTTCTGATATCGAAGTCCATCGAAAGAAGAAAAGTATTACCTGCGCAGAGCAGACAGACCGTAAAATAGATCACCACTCTGTTCATCGCATCACGACCCGTACAGGTTCTTGTCGTGCTTCTCGACGATCTGCGAGAAACGGCGGGCGAAGCGTTCGTCGGCCTTGGCTTTGGCCTCCAGCACGTCGCGGGCAAAGACCATGTGTTCTTCATGCGCTTCCAGCATGTCGGCCATCCGGTTGTTCGTCGCCGTACCGATCGCGGCCATGGAGGCCTGCGCTTCCTTATCCGTCTCCACCCCGATCTCATTGATACGGTGGGCAACGTCCTGCTGCTGCGCGGTTTTCAGCGACTTGGTCAGCGCGTCATACAGCACGACCCGTTGCTTGGTGTCCGTCTCCAGCTTATTGATCAGCACCATCTGCGTCGCCGCCTGGTTTTGAAGGCTGTCGATCCAGGTCTTGCCCTTTTCGATATAGCGCTCCAGCGTCTGGGATTTCGCCAGCTTCACCTGTTCGAGCTGCACCAGCTCGTTATAGGCCTTGTTCAGATCGGCCAGCTCTGTTTCCAGCTTGGTGCGGGCGGCGGCGTCCTGTTCGACGCTGATCTTGTTTTCGACCTCGATGATCTTCGGGTCCATCGCCAGAATCTCGGCCTTGACGTCTTCCAGCTCGCCGACGGTAAACTCGCGCTCGTCCAGCGTTTCGGTCAGGTTGGTTTCCACCTTTTCCTTCTGTTCATTCAGCACCGCCAACTGGCCTTGCAGCAGCTGCGTGATGACATCGGATTTGCCGATCAGATCCTGCAGCTTGTCATCGATAGAGGCCGTCTTCATCCGTTCCTGACGCATCGAATCCGACTTGCCCTTGGAGAAGATGCCGACAAAGCTCTCCCACCCGGTTTTTGACCGCATCTGGTCGAAATCCTTGGAAAAGGCGGCGGTCACGTCATCCAGACCCATGATGAGTTCCGCGATATTCGCGTTCATCACATCGGTATGGGCGTGGACGTCATCCAGCGTCGCGTTCTCAATATCGATCATCGCGTCGTCACCGGACTTGATCTTGGCGCGCGCGGTCTCAATCCGGCTCGTCAATTCCGAGATTTTGGCCTGCGCCCCTGCCACCTGTTCCTGGGATTTCCGTACCTGCGCGTCAAAGTCAGCCATCAATTCCTCCTGCAAAACTCGTCATGGGGATGATATGGAGAGTGTTAATCCCATTTACATCCAATCTTCGTGAACTTTGCATGACTGTGGCAAACCTGCCCCAAATTGAAAAGGGCCGCGTGCACAACGACGCGGCCCTTGGGGCAGAAACCTGAGAACCAGTTCAGCCGACGATGTTGAAACCCGGACCGTAAGGATAGCCGGTGATATTTTCGTTGCCGTCCTCGGTGATGATCAGGATGTCATGTTCACGGTAGCCGCCCGCGCCGGGTTGGCCCTCGGGGATGGTCAGCATCGGTTCCATGCTGATGACCATGCCCGGCTCCAGCACGGTGTCGATATCTTCGCGCAGCTCCAACCCGGCCTCGCGACCGTAGTAATGCGACAGCACACCAAATGAATGGCCGTAGCCAAAGGTGCGATATTGCAGCAGATCGCGCTCTGCGAAGAAGGCGTTAACCTTCTCGGTCACCTCGGCGCAGGACATGCCGGGTTTCAACTGGGCCATGCCATATTCATGCGCGGCGACATTGGCCTCCCAGATTTTTAGGCTTGCGGGGTCAGCTTCGCCCACGAACAGGGTGCGTTCCAGCGCGGTGTAATAGCCAGAGATCATCGGGAAGGTGTTGAGCGACAGGATATCGCCGCGTTGCAGGGCTCGCCCCGTGACAGGGTTATGCGCCCCGTCTGTATTCAGCCCGGATTGGAACCAGACCCAGGTGTCGCGATATTCGGCATCCGGGAAGGCGCGGGCAATCTCGGCCTCCATCGCGTCGCGCCCGGCCATGGCCACGTCGATCTCGCGTGTGCCTTCACGGATCGCATCGCGGATGGCATAGCCGCCCACATCCGCGATCCGCGCGCCTTCGCGAATCAGCGCAATTTCGGACGGGGATTTGTGCATCCGCTGGCGCATGGTAGCGGGGGCGATGTCGATCTTTCGCGTAGGGGTCAGAAATTCTTCTAACAGGGCAAATTGCGCCAGGCTGATGTGATCAGCCTCATAGCCTATGGCCTTACCCGGTCCGGTCACCGACAGGATCGCACGCCAGTAGTTGTTCCGCTTCCAGTCGGTATAGGTGATGTTGTCGCCGTGGCAGCGCCGCCACGGCTGGCCCGCGTCGATCCCGGCGCTGATCGTGACGCTTTCGGTGGCGGTGACCACCAGTCCGTAGGGCCGACCGAAGGCGCAATACAGAAAGCCCGAGTAATATGCGATGTTGTGCATCGAGGTGAAGACGCAGGCCTCCACCCCCTCACGCGCCATGATGGTGCGCAGCCCGGCAAGCCGCGCGTCATATTCGGCAGGTGCAAAGGGCAGTGTGGCCTTGTCGCCATTGTGAAAGCGGGAAAAATCAGGACGTTCCATGGGGTGACCCTCCAAAAGACTGCCGCGCTGGCGGGAGGAGGGGACACCCAACCTCGCCGCGCGAACGGCAAAGAAAGGTCCCGGCGTTCAGGACGAAAAAATCGGGCGCGTGCGGTTGTCACGCTGGCGACGCCATCGCCATGCCTTGCGCCAGATAAGGCCCCCGGTAGAAGTCTGGCAAGAGGTTTTTCAATCCGCCAGAAGGGCGCGGGTCAGCGCGCTTTGCGGGTCTTCCAGCCCGTCGATCACATCGAAATGGTGGCGGTCCGGGTCCAGCACCAGATTTGCCTGCCATGCATCCGCCAATGCGGTCGCCTGCTCGATAAAGACCGGCCGTTCGTCTGCCCCAACCCAGACCGTGACCGGTGCTTTGGGCGGGCTGGCGAGGAGCGGGCTTTCAAGCTCTGCCTCGGCGGCGTCCAGCGCCAGCGCCTCATTCATGCGGGTGTGCCGCAATGGCCTGAGATCGGCTACCGGAGAGATCGGCAGGATTCTGACGACACGGCTGGCCACAGGGTCTGGCAGGACCCCGGTGACGCCCATCCGGCACACCTGCTGCCCGCCGGCCGAATGGCCGACCAGCCGGATCGGACCTGCAATTTCGCGCGCAGCAAGTGTGATCGCATGCGCGATCTGCCCCGTGATGTCCGCGATATGCACCTGCGGACACAGATCGTATGACGGCATCGCAACCGTCCAGCCTTGCGCACAAGGCCCCGCCGCAAGATGCGACCAGCTGAACCGGTCAAACCGCAGCCAATAGCCGCCATGCACGAATACCACCAAGCCCTTGGAGTCTCCGTCCGGAAGAAAGATGTCCATTTCCTGCCGTGGGCTGTCGCCATAGGCGATGCCAAGCCGCGCGCGGTGGGTCTCTGCCATCTTGTCGCGGAAAGCCCCGGCCTTTTTGACCCAAAGCGGGGGATAAGTGTCTGCCCGCGGGATATGGGCTGCGTTTGCAAATGCGTCGTCGAGATCCATATGATCCTCCGGGAGGGCAGCGCTGGACAACGAGCCTAGCACATGATCTGCCTCGCTCATAACCTCTCGATAGGAGCGCAACATGCTGGACCAGACGACAAACCTCAAGAACTTGCTCAAGGACCCGGGTCTGCTTGAAACGCGTGGCTATGTCGGCGGCGCGTGGGTGGAGGGTGACAAGGGCACTTTCGACGTCACCAACCCCGCCCGTGGGGATGTGATTGCGCAAGTCTCTGATCTGAGCCGCGAGCAGGCAGCCGAGGCAATCGCCAAGGCCGAGGTCGCGCAAAAGGAATGGGCGCAGTGGACCGGCAAGGAGCGCGCCGGGGTGATGCGCAAATGGTTTGACCTGATGATGCAGCATCAGGACGACCTTGGCACGATCCTGACCGCCGAACAGGGCAAACCGCTGGCAGAGGCCAAGGGCGAGATCGCTTATGGGGCGTCCTTCATCGAATTTTTTGGCGAGGAGGCAAAGCGTGTCTACGGCGAGATGATTCCGGGCCACCAACGCGACAAACGCCTGATGGTGATCAAGCAGCCGATCGGCGTGGCAGCCTCGATCACCCCGTGGAACTTTCCCAACGCTATGATCACCCGCAAGGCCGGTCCGGCGCTGGCGGCTGGTTGCGCCTTTGTTGCCCGTCCCGCGACAGAAACACCGCTGTCGGCCATCGCCCTGGCCGTTCTGGCAGAGCGTGCAGGTATGCCTGCGGGGGTCTTCTCTGTCGTGCCATCCTCAAGCGCGTCGGAGATCGGCAAGGAATTCTGCGAAAACCCCGGCGTCCGCAAACTGACCTTCACCGGCTCTACCGAGGTGGGGCGCATCCTGCTGAGACAGGCGGCCGATCAGGTCATGAAATGCTCGATGGAGCTGGGCGGAAACGCGCCTTTCATCGTCTTTGACGACGCCGATCTGGATGCCGCCGTCGAGGGCGCAATCATGTGCAAGTTCCGTAACAACGGCCAGACGTGTGTTTGTGCGAACCGGATCTACGTGCAGGACGGTGTGTATGACGCTTTCGCCGAAAAGCTGCGCGCGCGCGTTGCGGCGATGAAGGTCGGCGACGGGCTGGAAGACGGGACCGACCTTGGCCCGCTGATCAACCACGACGCAATCGACAAGGTGCAGGAACATATTGCCGATGCCAAAGCCAAAGGGGGCGAGGTGATCCAGGGCGGCGAGGCGGACGCGACGAACGGCAATTTCTTCGGCCCGACCATCATCACCGGCGCGACCCGCGACATGGCCTTTGCGACAGAAGAAACCTTTGGACCGCTGGCGCCTCTGTTCCGCTTTGACGACGAGGACGAGGTGATCGCCATGGCGAATGACACGATCTTCGGGCTTGCCTCGTATTTCTACGCCAAGGATTTGAGCCGCGTTTACAAAGTGGCCGAAGCGCTGGAATACGGCATCGTCGGCGTGAACACCGGTATCATCTCGACAGAGGTGGCGCCCTTTGGCGGCGTCAAGCAATCCGGTCTGGGCCGGGAAGGCAGCCATCACGGCATCGAGGATTACCTCGAGATGAAATATGTCTGCCTTTCGATCTAGACCATAGGGGCCATAGGGCGCTTGCCCGAAACCTGTCTGCTGCCGGTCAAGCGGCGGCAGGCACCCCTGCGCCGTGACACGCGGCTCGTGCGGACCTCAGATGTCAGGCGAAATCTTTCAATGCTTCGGGGTCACTGCCCAGCAGGGACGGAATTTCCTTGGCAAGCAGATCAAAGACCAGCCGGACGCGTCGGCTGGTCTGGAGTTCACGATGCGCGACGAGCCAGACGGGAAAGCGGATCGGCTCTTCATTCGGCAGAACCCGGGCAAGGCCGGGGTCCCGGTCGCCCAGATGGCATGGCCCGATACCGATGCCCAAGCCGTGCCGCGCCATTTGCCAGTGAACCAGATGATTTTCGGTCTGGATCGCGAAGTTACGGCGTGACAGCTCGTACCCGCCCGCATTCAACCCGTCTATCAACTGATCAAGGTTTTCCAACCCGATGAAATCCGCCTCGCGCAGGTCATCTGGCGTCTGGGGCTGGCCCATCTGTTCCAGAAAGTCGGGGGTGGCATAAAGCGCGGCGCGATCTTCTGCTACCAGTTTGCCGATCAGTTCAGGCTGCGTCGGGCGCGCGTTTCGGATCGCGATATCAGCCTCGCGGCGTTTGAGGTCCCGGACCGTGTTGCTGGCCACGACCTCAATATCGATCCCCGGTGCGATGTCGCGCAGCTGGGCCAGTATGGGTGGCAAGAGATAGGCGGAGTAGATTTCAGAGGCGGTGATGCTGATCTGACCATCGACCGTATCGGACTGGCCGGTCGCCGCCATCGACACACGACCTGCCGCCTCGCCCATTGCGCGGACATGCTCTACCAGATCGAGGCCCGCGGTTGTCAGCTCCAGCCCGCGCGGCACGCGTTCGAACAGGGTGACACCCAGTTCTTCCTCCAGCGCGGTGACCTGACGACCAAGCGTCGGTTGCGCCATCCCAAGAGCACGCGCAGCGGCCGACAATGAGCCTTCTTCCGCCGTCACCAGAAAGGCGCGGGCGCGGTTCCAGTCGAAGCTCACATTCCGCCAATCCATGCAATCATGCATAGCATCCCTGCTTTTCTGGTCAATTCACGCGGTTCTTTCGCATGGTTAATGTCATAGCCAATCGAAGATTAACCTTAGGTGAATAAAATGAAGGCAATTGTTTATGATCGTTACGGGCCTGCCGATGTCCTGCGGATGGCCGTCCTGCCAACACCGCAGCCTGGCAAGGCAGAGGTGCTGGTCCGGGTCACGGCCAGTAGTGTCACCACAGCGGATTGGCGCCTGCGCGCGGCCGCCTTTCCGGGAGTTCTGGCGGTTCCGGGCCGTTTGATGTTCGGGTTGTTTGGTCCACGTAATAATGTGCTGGGCGGCGTCTTTGCCGGGCAGGTTCAGGAGGTCCGGGACGATGTCACGGCGTTTCGACCCGGTGACCGGGTGTTCGGCGTGTCCGGGGGCGGGGCGCATGCCGAATATCTGACCATTTCACAGGACGCCACGATCATCCACACGCCCGATCGTGTCAGCGACGCAGAGGCCGCGGCGCTTCCCTTCGGCGCGCTCTCCGCGCTTGTCTTCCTGCGGGATTTTGCAAAGCTGAAGCCGGGTCAGTCCGTGCTGATCGTCGGTGCGTCCGGCGGCGTGGGCAGCTACGCCGTGCAGATCGCCAAACGGATGGGTGCGCAGGTCACGGGCGTCGCGAGCGCCGTGAACCACCCGTTGTTGACCGAGCTTGGGGCGGACAAGGTGGTTGATTATCACCGCACGGATTTCACCAAGGCCAATTCTGCCTATGACGTGGTGTTTGACACGGTCGGCGCGACGAATTTCCGGCGGATTCGGAGTGCTTTGAAGCCCGAAGGCCTGTTCATCCCCCTGAATTTCGGGATGCGCGAGGTCTGGCAGGCATTGTGGTCCGGAATGCGTGGCGGTAAGCGCATCCGGATCGGGGTGAGTGGCGACACGCGCCCGGATCTTGAACAACTGGTGGCGTGGCTGAAGGACGGCACATTACGTCCCGTGGTCGACAGCATTCATCCGATGGACAACGCCCGCGAAGCGCACCGCGCGGTCGAAACCCGGCACAGCAGGGGGACGGTTGTCTTGCAGATCGCCGAACCGATGTCCGGGACCGTCAGCGGCGCGGCCTGAATTCGGCCTAGAAAGAAGGCCCGGCGCGATTATACGGGCCGGGCCTTGATCGGGGTCGCAGACATTTCAAACCGGGGCCGGGGAAAGGACTCCCACCCGGCTGTCGGTCCAAGGTCAGTTGACGGACTGGGCGTCCACCACGTCTTTCTCAATCGCCTTGGTTTCGCGCGAAATCTCGATCCGGCGCGGTTTCAGCGCTTCGGGGATCTCGCGCTGCAGGTCGATATGCAGCATCCCGTTCGCATGGCTTGCGCCAACAACCCGAACGTGGTCAGCCAATGTAAAGCGACGCTCGAAGGCGCGGGTCGCGATGCCGCGATGCAGGTAGTTGCGCTCTTCGTCCTCGTCGTTCTTGCGGGCCGACACGACAAGCGCCTGTTCCTTCACCTCGACGGAAAGGTCGTCGTCGCTGAACCCGGCGACCGCAATCGAGATGCGATAGGCGTCGTCAGCTGTTTTTTCGATGTTATACGGCGGGTAGGCGGACTGGCTGACATCATTGGCCAGAACACGGTCCATTAGGTCGGCAATCTGGTCGAATCCGACGGTTGCACGATACAGGGGTGCAAGATCAAAGCTTCGCATGGTCATCCTCCATTGAGCGATACCTGAGGTGGCCTTCCCATTCGGGACAGACCAAGTTTGTGCCGGAACCTGATGATCAGCGTTTCGGCAAAGCAATAATTGGGAAAGGCCGCGCGCGTTTTCAAGCCCTTCGGTATGGGACGGCGCATCGGCTCACGAGCTGGTGATCGGCGGTCTGGTCGGGGGCCGCGTTTGGCAAAGGTCAGGCCGCGCGCATTACCTTCACCCTGTCGTGTCGATGCGCGACCACGAGGCGCGCGGCGTGACCGTGATGCAATCTGGCAAGGGGGTTTTTCTGACCGATGTGGACGGCAACGAATTGCTGGACGGGTTCGCAGGGCTTGGTGTGTCAACGCAGGCTATGGCCATGACAGCGTGGTCGAGGCCGCAGCCGAGCAGATGAAGAGGTTGCCCTATGCCACGGGTTTCTTCCATTTCGGCAGCGAACCGGCCATCGAACTGGCCGCAAAGGAGGCGAAGGTTGCGGCCCGTCTGGCCAAGGCAGGCTACGTGAACGGCCTGCTGTCCCGCGCCTTTGGCGATGACGCGATTGGCCTCGCCCCGCCGATTTGCATCACGAAAGATGAGGTCGATCTGCTGATCTCACGGCTCCGCGCGACGATTGACGCGCTTGGCGACCTTCAGGGGTAATGGGTGGAACACTCCAACCTCAAGGCTTTGACTTACGGTAGGCGGGTTGGCCTGTTCGCCCCAAATGCTGGCATGGCGGCGGGCCACAGGTCACCGAGCTGAACGGCCATTATTTGTGCAAAGCCGTCCCGCCCGCACTGAGGCAATTTGTAATAGTTGCGGCCGCGCGAATGGCGTGTATCGGATTGGGTATGGACATAAACCTGTCAGGCCGCCTTGTGGTTGCGAGGCTCGAAGAGGTGACCGCGCAGCTTTCGGCAGGGGCGGCGGCGCCCGAGGTGACTTTTGACCTCACCGCGGTCGAGGCGCTGGACACGGCGGGCGCGTGGCTGCTGATCGAGACGCAGCACCAGTTTCAGGCGCGTGGCGGCCAATGCGAGATTGTCGGGGCATCGCACGCGCAGGCTGAACTTCTGGAAGTGGTCCGCAACAGCATTCCGGAAAAGCTCGACAAGGCGAAACCCCGACACGGGTTTTATGACTGGCTGGACCACGTCGGGCAAAAGACATGGCGCGCAATCAGCGGGCTTGTCGAGATCCTGGGCTTTCTGGGCGCGGTCATTGCGCGGCTGGGCTATGTGGCGCTCCATCCGCGTCGGCTGCGGCTGACTTCGCTTGTCCATCACATGCAGGAAATCGGGCTCAACGCGATCCCGATCGTGTCGCTGATGGCCTTCCTGATCGGGGTGGTAATGGCCTTTCAGGGCGCGGTGCAGCTGCGCCAGTTCGGGGCAGAGGTCTTTGTCGTCGACCTGATCGCGATCTCTGTCTTGCGCGAATTGGGCATCCTGTTGACCGCCATCATTGTCGCGGGCCGGTCGGGTGCGGCCTTTACGGCGGCCATCGGCTCCATGAAGATGCGCGAGGAGATCGACGCGATGCAGACCTTGGGCCTCGACCCGATTGAAGTGCTTGTCCTGCCGCGTGTGCTGGCCCTGATCTTCGTGCTGCCGCTTTTGGGTTTTGTCGCGGATATCGTGGGGCTTGTGGGCGGTGGCCTGATGTCCTGGATCGAGCTGGGCGTCTCTCCGGGCATGTTCCAGACGCGCCTCTACGAGTCCGTGGACGTCTGGCACTATCTTGTCGGCCTCATCAAGGCTCCGTTCTTTGCCGTCATCATCGGCATTGTCGGCTGTTACGAGGGCATGAAGGTCGGGGGGGACGCGGAGTCCCTGGGGCGGCTGACATCCACCTCTGTCGTGCTGTCGATCTTCCTTGTGATCGTGGCGGATGCCATGTTCTCGATCTTCTTCGCCATCGTGGGGGTCTGAGCGGCATGGCGCGCGAGCCGATCATCAAGGTCCGCAACTTGCGCTCGCAATTCGGCGATCACGTTGTCCATGATGCGCTGGATCTGGACGTTTACGGTGGCGAGGTGCTGGGCGTGGTTGGCGGGTCAGGGACGGGCAAATCCGTGCTGCTGCGCTCTATCGTCGGACTGATCCAGCCGAAAGAGGGCAGCGTCAGCGTCTTCGGGACGGACATGCTGCGCGCCTCCGAAGACGCCCGCCAAAGGATCGAGCAGCGCTGGGGTGTCATGTTTCAGGACGGGGCGCTGTTTTCTTCGCTTACCGTGCGCGAAAATGTCGAAGTGCCGATGCGAGAGCAGACGGACCTGCCCGCCGACACAAGGCGCGCCCTTGCCGAACTGAAGATCTCGATGGTGGGTCTTCCGCCGAATGCCTGTGACAAATACCCCAGTGAACTGTCGGGCGGCATGCGCAAGCGTGCGGGGCTGGCGCGGGCGCTGGCTCTGGATCCCGAAATCCTGTTTCTGGATGAACCCACGGCCGGGCTAGACCCGATCGGCGCTGCTGCTTTCGACGTGCTGATCAAGAAATTGCAGACGACGATGGGGCTGACCGTCTTCATGGTGACCCATGATCTGGACAGTCTGCATGCGATCTGTGACCGTATTGCCGTTCTGGCGGAAAAAAAGGTCTTCGTGACGGGGACCATGCAAGACATGTTGAAGGTGGATCACCCTTGGGTGCATGAGTATTTCCACGGCCCCAGAGCGCGGGCCGCCGGGTTCGGGACGGAAGGCTGAGCGTAGATGGAAACCAAGGCCAATTTTGTGCTGATCGGCGCTGTGACCGTGCTGGGGATCCTTGGGGTTCTGGGCTTTCTGATCTGGTTCGCGAAGATCGAGATAGACCGCCAATACGCGTTGTATGACGTGCGCTTCGATAGCGTCTCTGGACTGGGGATGGCGGGGGATGTGCGCTATAACGGCCTGTCCGTGGGGCAGGTTGTTGCGCTTGATCTTGATCCTGAAGATCCCAGCAAGGTGCGCGTGCGGATCGAAGTGGATGCAGGCACCCCGGTCAAGACAGACACCACGGCGCAGCTTAGCTCGCAGGGCGTAACCGGTGTGTCCTTCGTGGCCCTGTCTGGCGGCAGCGCAGGGGCGCCCTTGCTGATCGATAGTGTCGACGCCGGTACTGTCCCGGAAATCCCGGCAGAGCGTTCCGTGGTGCAGGCACTGACCGAAGACGCGCCGGACCTGGTGGAAGAGGCAATCGCCGCGATCAGGGAGCTTCGCAGCTTTCTGAGCGACGAGAACCGGGCATCAGTGGCAACGGTCTTGCAGAACCTCGAAAGCGCCTCTGGCCAGCTGGAGACCGCCCTGAGTGATTTTTCGGATATCTCCCGGACGGTATCTGACGGCACGGCGCAGATATCCAGCTTTACCGGACGGCTCGACGCGATTGGCACCACGGTGCAGGAGACGCTTGTCAATGTGAGCGAAACGCTGGAGGTCGCCAAGACCGCAATCGCCGAAGTCTCGCCGACGATGCAGGCGGCACAGGGCGCGTTCACCACCGCCGATGCCACGCTCAAGGACGTTGACGCGCTGGTGCAGACACGCGTTCCCGACATTGCCGACGATCTGGAGACCGCGATCGCGTCGATCGAGACGACCTCGACACAACTGCGCACGCAGCTCGACACCGTGCTGGGCCAGTTCGGCGGCACCGCAGAGATTGCGACGCAACGGCTTGCCGAGCTTGAAGCGACCATTGCGACACTGGACCTGACTCTCGCCGAGGCCCGGACGTCGATGGCAGCGGTCGAAAGTGCGTCTGTCTCCTTCGAAGGGCTGATGGAGGGCGAGGGTGCGGCATTGGTGGCCGATGCCCGCCAGACCCTTGCGATGGTCGAAGACACGATCACGGGGCTGGACAAGACCTTCAAAGAGGATGTTCCGGCCATTGTTTCGGATGTCCGCAGCGCCGTGACCACAGCCACGAATGTGGTCGAGCAGGTCTCTGCGGATCTGTCGAAATTCTCGGACCGGCTCGATCCGCTGGTGACCAGCGGCGAGACGGCGTTGACGGCTGCGACGGAAACGCTGGGCAATGCCAATCGGACGCTGGCCAACCTTGACCGGGCGCTTGGCACGACCGAAGAGACGCTGAACGTTGCCCGCAGCACCTTTGCCGAGGCGGAAACCGCGATCACGACCGACCTGGGGCCAGCCATTGCCGATGTGCGGACCGCTGCCGGGCAGTTCGGGGACACAATGGCGACGCTATCGGACGACATCCCTGCCGTGACGCGCGATTTGCGCACGGCCATGGCGCGGGCGCTGGAGGTTATCGATCAGATAAAGGGCACGGTTTTGGCAAGCGCCCCTTCGATCCAGACATTCGCCCGGACGGGCCTGCCGGAATTCACGCAATTCGCGCTGGAGGCGCAAAAGCTGGTCACCGGTCTGGAGCAGCTGACGCGCAAGATGGAACGCGACCCCGCGCGGTTCTTCTTCGGCAACAACATCCCCGAATTCAGGAGATAACCCGCCATGACCCCAGCATCCGCGATCCGATTTGCCCTGTTCTGGCTGGGTCTTTCCCTGCTGGCGGGCTGCTCTGCCCTGTCGAGTATCGAGAGCGCCTCGCAACCGCTCAACACCTTTGAACTGAGCCCGCTGCCCGCCGGTGCGGTCGCGGTGTCCAGGGGGCGCAGCCAGTTGGAGGTTGCCGCACCGACAGCGACAGGTGCGCTGACCAGCGACCGGATCGTCATCAAGCCGAATGCGCTTCAGGTTCAGGTGCTGCCAGAGGCGCGCTGGGTGGACGAAACGACCGAGCATGTGCAGCTTCTTCTGGTGCGCTCTCTGACCAATTCCGGGATGTTCGGTCTGGTTTCTGCCGAAGGGGCGGGGCCAAGGCCGGATTTCCTGCTTCTCACGGATCTGCAGGCGTTTCAGGTCGAAACGGGCGCCGACCAACAGGCCGTCGTCATTCGCACCAACATGACGCTCTTGCGGGACGACGACGGGGCAGTTGTCTCTGCCCGCAGCTTCGAGAATTCCGTGCCCGTCGCAGACACCACCGCAGGTCAGGTCGTCTTTGCTTTCGATCAGGCAATGACCCAGCAAATGACGGACATGCTGCGGTGGCTGGACCGCTTGCCGGGCGTCTGACCGCCCGGACGCTACAGAAGCGCGTGCATATCCTGTAGCTTGTTGCGAATCCGGTTGGCCGTCTCACCCAGAGAGCCGCTATCGGGTGAAGGTTTGCCATCTTCGATTTGGCGCGCCCATTCGGAAATCTCGGTGAAGCCAAGCACAAGCGAAGAGCCTTTGAGGGAATGCGCCTCTTTCGACATGGCGTCTTCATCGCCTTCGTCTATGGCCGCGGTGATCCGGTCGATCCGCAGCGATGAATCCAGCACAAATTTACGCACGAGGTCGCTGAGATCCTCGACCGTGAACATCTGCAGCAACTCGTCAACCGCGCCGGGCGACATCAGTTTCAACAGGGGCGCCTCATCCCCCGAGGCCGGTGCGTCCTCGCTGGGCGTTTCGGCGGGGGCCGCTGCGGTTTCGACCTTGCGGGGCTTCCTGCTAAGCGCGGTTTCCAACGCCAGCTTGAGCTCGTCGAAGGGGATCGGCTTTGAGAGCACTGTATCAATGCCAACAAGCGTTGCTTCTTCCTCGATGGCGTCCATGACATGGGCAGTCAGCGCCAGGATCGGGGGAAGCTCCCGGTCCGACCATTTCTGCCGGATGCGGCGCGTGGCCTCCAGCCCGTCCATTTCCGGCATGGCCACGTCCATCAGCACCAGATCATGCTTGTCGGGCGAAAACATCTCCAGCGCGATGCGCCCGTTTTCGGCCAGTTCGGCGTTCAGCTGCATCCGGTTGGCATAGGTCAGCAAAAGCTTCTGGTTGATGATGTTGTCTTCGGCGATCAGAACACGTTTGCCGACAAGGCTTTCCAGACTGTCGCTGTCCTCCAGGCTGCCCGTCTTGTTCTGGTTCGAAGCCGGCAGGGCCACGACCTCGACCGGCAGTTCGATCCAGAAGGTCGATCCGACACCGGGAATGCTCTGCACGCCGATCTTGCCGCCAACGCCCTCGATGATGCGTTTGCAGATCGCAAGCCCAAGCCCCGTGCCCTGCGCGGCGGCGGTCAGGGCGTTTGAAACCTGCGAAAAATCCTTGAACAGGTCGCTCAGCTTGTCTTCGGGGATACCGACGCCGAAATCTTCAACCTCGACCCGCAGCAACGCATCTTTCGGATGCGGCGTTGCCTGCGCGCGAATGATGATCGGCCCCTCGGTCGAGTAGCGCAACGCATTGCTGATCAGGTTCGAAATCAACTGCCTGATGCGCGTCGCGTCGCCAAGGAACAGCTTGGGAACGCTCGCATCGATCTTGGCGATGATCTGACGGTTGGCGCCCTTGTCGTTCGACCCGGCAAGGATGCGCACACTTTCGACAAGCGCGCGGATATCGACGCTTTCTTCCTCGAAGACAAAGACACCGGCCTCCATCTTCGAGAAATCAAGCACATCATTGACGATACGGCTCAGACCCACGCCCGCAGTCTTGGCGTAATTCAGCAATTCCTTCTTCGCCGGATCGGTTTCGTCCATGGAAAGCAGGTCGATCATGCCAAGCATTCCGCCAAGCGGCGTTCTGATCTCGTGGCTCATCGTGGCCACAAACCGGCTTCTGGCGGTCGAGGCGGCTTCGGCGCGTTCCAGTGCGGTTTGCAGTTCGGCCGTTCGTTCAGAGACCCGCTGCTCCAGCTGCGTCGAATGGGCGCTCAGCTTTTCATTGGCCAGAAAAAGCTCTCGGCTCTTCTGTTCCAGAAGAGCCTCCGCTTCCTGACGCGCCATTTGTTCGCGCTGGTATCGCCGCCGAGATACGCGGTCAGCGGGCTCTTCATTCATGCGGCTTTTCCGGCTTTCTTGGTCAGCGTGATGTCGAATTTGGCCGAGTCTGCCTGTGCGGCAACCGGACAACGCTGAATGTCGGCTGCCTCATTGAACCGTTCCAGCGAGGCTTCGATCATGCCGTGGCAGAATTCCACCAGGGGGCGCGGCGAGGTATAGACCATTTCCAGATGATCTTCGGCGATCCGCTCGGTCGTGAATTTCGGAAGCTCCGCATCGGGGTAAAGTTTCTTGACCTCGACGTGAATTTCTCCGTCCACCGCTTCGAGCAGGCCGAACGTGTCTTTCTTGTCCTTGAAAAAACCGGGGTAGTTTTCGACGAAGTGATCCATGATCCAGTGACCGAACTTGCGTTGCAGGTCTTCCGGGCTGATCCCGGAATGTTCACTGAAAGCCACGACGATCTTGACCAGCTCGGAACAGGGATAGTTGCCGACCGCAGTAAAGGCGCCGCCGTTTTCCAGATCTGCCTTGTCGAGCACGTCGTCCACGGTGTCCTCGCCAAAGGCGTCCTCTGCCATCTTGATGAGTTCTACGAAGATTGTGCCTTTCATGATGGCGCCTCCCTTGCGATCCACCTGCCGTTTTGCGGCCTGTCTTACATGGCCGGTCCGGGGTTGCCCGACTTTGCGGGGGTCGGATCAGCCGGTTACATTGCGCGATCTGTGATCGGAATTGCGCGGCCATGCAAGGTGACTCCGGGGTCAACTTTCCCAGTAGAACCACTCACCGGCTATTACGCCCACCTTTTTCGCATCGTGACGAAGCTGCGCCACTCAACCATTGGAAGATTACGAGGGAATCGCATTCGTGGCAACAAACGCCGACCGCTCGTCTTGCGTGGCGACGTTAGGGAAATACCCGACAACGGGTGGCGTCGCCCGTGGCGGGACGACCCCCGCCGGTTCTGGCGGTCTTTTTGCCGGGGTTTGCGGGGCGGTCAGCGCGAGGATTCAGGCTCCACGCACGACGTGTATGGCAGGTGGTCCAACCACAGCGATTCGATCCTGCCGCTGCCTCGCATGTCTCAGCTGTCCAGCCCGCGGGGTCTTGGGCCGCCCGTTGCCCAATCCAGCAGTTCGACGGTATGGACGACAGGCACCCCCGTGCCAGATCCGATCTGCATCATGCATCCGATATTCCCTGCAGCGATGACGTCTGGTCTCAGCGCTTCGAGTGTCCCGACCTTGCGCGCCTTGAGCTGGCCGGAGATTTCGGGCTGCATCAGGTTGTAGGTCCCCGCCGAACCACAGCAGAGATGCGAATCCGCAGGTTCCGCCACCCGGAACCCCGCGCGTTTGAGCAGCGTCTTCGGATGCGTCTTGACCTTCTGGCCGTGTTGAAGCGAACAGGCGGCGTGATAGGCGACGGTCAGATCCTTGGTGTCCCCCTCGGGCAGGTCCAGCTTCATCAGCAATTCGCTGATGTCCATCGCAATAGCGGAAACGCGCGCGGCATCCCCGGCCATGGGCCCGTTCCGGAACATGTGGCCGTAATCCTTCACAGTGGTCCCGCAACCGGAAGTGTTGATGACGATGCCGTCCAGACCGTCGCCATCCATTTCTTCCACCCATGCACGGATATTCGCCGCAGCAGAGCCATGCGCCTCGGCCTCGCGGCCCATGTGATGGGTCAGCGCCCCGCAGCAGCCAGCGCCCTTGGCCACCACCACCTCGCAGCCCAAACGGCGCAGAAGACGGATGGTGGCATCGTTGATGTCAGTGTTCAGCGCCTTCTGCGCGCAGCCCGTCATCAGCGCCACCCGCATCTTGCGCGGACCCTTTGGCGCAAATCTTTGCGGGTCGTCGTTGCGGCTGACCGGGGGTATGCGTTTGGGTGCCATTTCAAGCATGGCGCGCAGCCGCGGATCGGGCAGAAACCGCGCGAAGGGGCGCCCCAGCTTTGCCCCAAGCAGGGCCAGCCGGAACCGGCCCGGATAGGGCAGGATTTTCGCCAGCATCCAGCGCAGCGCGCGGTCATGCCAGGGCCGGGTGTAGTTCTGCTCGATATAGGCGCGGGCGTGGTCCACCAGATGCATGTAATGCACGCCCGAGGGGCAGGTCGTCATGCAGGCGAGGCAGGACAGGCAGCGGTCGATGTGTCGAACGGTCTTTTCGTCCGGCACGCGCTCGTTTTCCAGCATGTCCTTGATCAGGTAGATGCGGCCGCGCGGGCTGTCCAATTCATCGCCCAGCACCTGATAGGTGGGGCAGGTCGCCGTGCAGAACCCGCAATGCACGCAGGAGCGCAGGATCTCGTTGGCGCGGGCGGTGGCGGGATCTTTCAGCTGGTCCGGGGTGAAGGTCGTCTGCATCGGTTATCCCATCAATCCGGGGTTCAGAATGCCGCGCGGATCAAATTTGCCGCGCAGGCCGTTGGCGATGTTTTGCAAGGGCGCAGGTTCGGGATGGAAGACGCCCAACCGTGCCTTCGTTTCGTCCGAGGCGCGGATCAGCGTGGCATGTCCTGAAAACGCCCCAAGTGCTGCGCGCAGATCGGTGCCCTCGGCAACCCGGAGCCACACCAGACCGCCTCCCCAATCGTAAAGCGCATCCAGCGGGGCGACACGCGCCACCAATCCGGGCGCATCGCTTGGCTTGATGGACAAGCGCCAGACGTCGCCGGGCGCGCCGACAAAAGGTTGGACATCCCGCGCCCAGAGCCAATCAGCGTCAGCCACCTGCCAGTCGCCGTTACCGCCAAGCAGTTTGCAAAGCGCATCCGCCCGATAGGCGACCGAGTCGGTGAACCCTTCGACGCGCAGCATGGTGACGCTCTTGCCCCCTTGCCGGTCAATGTGATGCACCGCCCCGTTGACCTCGAAGGGAGACCCCAGTGCGGCCGACATCGCGCGCACAGCGGTCACATCGTCCAGCCCGTAGGCGCGCACGGTCTTTGTGGCATCCGGGATCGGCAACACTTTGAACGACACTTCGCTCAGAACCCCCAGCGTGCTAAAGCTGCCCGCCAGCAGCTTTACCAGATCATAGCCGGTGACATTCTTCATCACCCGGCCACCGTTCTTCAGGATCGTGCCCATGCCGTCGACAAATCGTACCCCGATCAGCGAATCGCGACAGGCTCCGGCCTGCACGCGGCGCGGGCCGGACACATTTGCCGCCACCACGCCGCCAATCGTCGGGATGCCCTCGGTGCCAAGCAGCGCGCGGTGATCCATCGGCTCAAAGGGCAGGCGCTGTCCTTCTGCGGCCAGCGCGGCCTCAACATCAGCCAGGGGTGTGCCTGCCTTGACCACCAGCGTCAGCGCGCCGGGTTCATAAAGGCTGATACCGCTCAGCCCGGCCAGTGACAGGACCTCGCCCGCCACCTTCTGACCGATGGTCCGCGTCCCGCCGCCGCGGATTGCAAGCGGACCTTGCGCGGCGGCAATCATCTCGGCCAGTTCGGTCTCTGTCTCTGGTCGCATTGTCTTTGGTCCCTGTATTCTGCGGGGGGTAGGCCGGGGCTGGCCCCTATTCGGCCGCCAGCCGCGCCACGCGCCGCGATTGCGACGATGCAAGCGGAAAGACCTTGGCGGGGTTCAGCAACCATTGCGGATCGAAGACGTCCTTCACCGCCATTTGCGCCTCCATATCCGCCGGGTCAAACTGGTCCACCATCAGATCGCGCTTTTCGATGCCGACGCCATGTTCGCCGGTCAGGCAGCCGCCGACTTCGACACAAAGCCGCAGAATGTCGGCGCCCAACGCCTCGCACAGTTCCAGATCGCCGGGCTTGTTGGCATCGAACAGGATCAGCGGATGCATATTGCCGTCGCCCGCGTGAAACACGTTGGCCACGTCCAGCCCGTAGGATTTCGACAGCTCACCAATCCGGCGCAGCACCATTGGCAGCGCTGTCACCGGGATCGTGCCGTCCAGACACATGTAATCGTTGATCTGCCCCATCGCGCCAAAGGCGGACTTGCGGCCCAGCCAGATGCGCGCGCTTTCATCCTCGGACTGGCTCTCTCGCAGCTCCACCGGGTTATGCTGCCGGGCGATTTGCAGGATCAGGCCAAGCTGTTCGTCAATCTCGGCGGGCGAGCCTTCGACCTCGACAATCAGCAGCGCTTCGCACATCGGGTAGCCGGCATGCGCGAAGGCTTCGCAGGCTTCGATGCAGGGGCGATCCATGAATTCGATGGCGACGGGCAGAACACCAGCCTTGATGATGTCGGACACGCAGGCACCGGCAACCTCGTTGGAGTCAAACCCCATAAGAACGGGCCGCGCGCCTTCAGGTTTGGGCAGAATGCGCAAGGTTGCCTCTGTCACCACGCTTAGCTGTCCTTCGGACCCGCAGATCACGCCAAGCAGATCCAGCCCGGCGGCATCCAGATGCGCGCCGCCCATCTCGACCACGGTGCCGTCCATCAGCACGACCGTGGCACCCAGCAGATTGTTCGTCGTCACGCCGTATTTCAGGCAATGCGCCCCGCCCGAATTCATCGCAATGTTGCCAGCAATCGCACAGGCCAGCTGCGAAGAGGGGTCGGGCGCGTAGAAAAAGCCGTTCTCCTCGACCGCACCGGTTACCGACAAATTCGTGCGTCCGGTCTGCACGCGGATAAACCGGTTGTCGTAGTCGGTTTCCAGAACCGCATTCATCCGCGCAACGCCCAGAATCACCGAGTCTGCGGTTGGCAATGCGCCGCCCGCAAGGGACGTTCCCGCGCCGCGCGGCACCACGGGCACGCCTTCCTCATGGCAGATGCGCAGCACGGCAGAGACATCCTGCGTGCTGGTGGGCAGCACCGCAGCCAGCGGCGGGCAGCGATAGGCCGTCAACGCGTCGCATTCATAGGCGCGGGTTTCCGATATGTCCGAAATCACGGCACCCTTGGGCAGCACCTCTTGCAGTCTGGCAACGATATGACCCTTGCGGGCAAGGATCGAAGCATCGGGGTCTGGCATCTGCATCTGGAGTCCTTCCGCATGATTGGTCAGAAAATATAACCAATTTTTCCATCTGGCAACCGCAATGCCGCGGACCTATGGTCGCAAGCATGACATGGTCCGAAATCCTCTCTGTTTTCTCGCCGCTGGATTTCGCCGCGGTTGCTCTTTTGTTCGTTGCCTGGGTAGCGATCGGACTGGTGATAGAATACCCGCCCGCATCGCGCCCGTCAGTCTCTGCTTTGATGGCAGAATACAGGCGCGAGTGGATGAGACAATTCGTAACCCGCGATCCGCGCATCTTCGACGCCCAGATCGTTTCAAACCTTCGGCAAGGCACGGCTTTCTTCGCATCCGCCAGCATGATTGCGGTGGGGGGCGGGTTGGCGCTGGTCGGAAATTCCGAACAACTGACCGGCATCGCCGAGGATCTGATCCAGACGAACGAACCGGACGTGTTCTGGGAGATCAAGCTGGTCGTCATGCTTTTGTTTGCGGCCAATGCGTTCCTGAAATTCGTCTGGTCGCATCGCCTGTTCGGCTACTGTTCGGTGCTTATGGCGGCAACGCCGAACGATCCGTCGGACCCGCGCGCCTATCCCGCCGCGGCCAAGGCGGCAGAGATCAACATCACCGCCGCGCGCGGCTATAATCGCGGGCTGCGCAGCGTCTATTTCGGGATCGGAGCCTCGGCCTGGTTGCTGGGTGCCTTGCCGCTGATCCTTGCGGTCATAGCGACGCTGATCATCGTCGGCCGACGGGAATTTGCGTCGGATTCGCGGATAGTGTTGCTGGATAACCCCGCTCTCGAAGGCCACACGCAGACGTGAGTGCAAGAGGTAATCGGCAGTGTTAACTTCTGGCGCATGAAAACAGCTGCCCTTATCCTCGCCCTATTGCCGCTCGCCACTCCGGCCCTTGCGGATTTTCCGAAGATCGAATCCGTCGATGCCGTGAAATCCGGCATGGGATGGCGGTTCTCGGTAACCCTGTCCCATCCCGATACCGGGTGGGATCATTATGCCGACGGTTGGGAAATCGTCGATGCAGAGGGCAACATTCTGGGAACTCGCCAATTGATGCACCCGCATGTGTCAGAGCAGCCCTTCACCCGGTCGCTTAACGCCGTGATGGTGCCTGACGGCGTGCGTGAGGTTTTCGTGCGCGCCAAATGTTCTGTCGCCGGATGGTCCGGTGACCTTGTCCCGGTCGCCCTGTCACCCGGTGGCTAAGCGGCACTGGCCCAACGCCGTTTCAGTTTCTGCCCTCGCGCAGCCAAGCGCCCACAATCAGCCCTGACGCCAGCAACAGGACAAGCCACGCAGGCAGCAGTGGCGTTTGTGTTACGTCTTGCGTGCGGAACGCGCCTCGCGGTGTCAGTCCGATCCAGCCGCGCCCGGCTGCGGGCCGACCTTCCCGAACCTCGCGCAGTGTCGGCAGCCCGTCTTCGAGCCTTGGCGTTCCGCCGCGCATCGTGTCGACAACAGGTTGCAGAAGCTCTGCCGTGGCGATGGTCTGTTCAAATTCCCGGGGGGCGGCGGGGCCAAGGCCGATCACGCTTTCCATCTCGCCTTCGGCCAAGCGGTACAGCCCGATTTCCGGCCCTTCATACAGCGCCTCGAACCGGCCCGGAGAGACTTCTTCCAGCGGCAGTTCGATCGTTTCGCCGTCTGGCCGCGTGATCGTGACCGGCCCAGCTGCCTCTTCCAGCGTGCGGCGGATGATGCGCATCGTCTGGCCGGTCGGTTCCGCCCAAAGCGCCTCTTCCTCAAGCTCCGGCTCTTTCATCATCCAGTGGGCAAGGCGGCGCAAAAGCTCCAGTTGAGGCCCGCCCCCTTCGAAGCCACGGTTCCAAAGCCAGGCATGGTCCGACGCCAGAAGCGCAACCCGGCCCTCGCCAACACGGTCAAGGATCAGCAGCGGGCGCTCCTCGACCCCTGACATCAGCACATCGCCTTCTGTCGTGGTGACATCAATCTGGCGCAGCCATCTGCCCCAGCTTTCTGGATCGCCCAGCCCGTCGGTCACCGGGTGACGCTGGCCAAGATCCGTGACTTGCGGGCGATACCCTTCGTCGATCACCCGTGCAGAGGGTTCAGCGGGCAGGATGGTGCCCAGTGGCGAGCGGTAAAGGCTGTCTGCGCTGGCGAAATCCGGCCCGGCAGCGACCAGAACCGCGCCGCCATTCGCCACGTAATTGCGCACATTGTCGAGGTAGATGGACGGCAGGATGCCGCGCCGCTTGTAGCGGTCAAAGATGATGAGGTCGAAATCGTCGATCTTCTCAAGGAACAGCTCGCGGGTTGGAAAGGCGATCAGGGAGAGTTCTGTCACCGGCACGCCGTCCTGCTTTTCGGGTGGGCGCAGAATGGTGAAATGCACCAGATCCACCGAAGAGTCGGATTTCAGAAGGTTGCGCCATGTCCGCCCGCCTGCATGCGGCTCGCCCGACACCAGCAGCACGCGCAGGCGGTCGCGCACGCCGTTGATCTGTACCAAAGCCGCGTTGTTGCGGTCGGTTAGCTCGCCTTCGGCCTCTGGCACGGAAAAGCGGATCACGTTGCGCCCGCCATGGGGCAGGGTGATTGGCAGCTCGATATCTTCGCCCAAAGGCACCTGAAAGCGCTGCGCATCGGCACCGTCGATGGAGATGTCGAGCGGTGTAAGGCCGGTCTCGCCGGGTGCGGCGCCGCTATCCTCGATCTTCAGGGTCAGCGTGACAGGTTCGCCCAGAATGGCAAAAGCAGGCGCGTTGCGAACGATCAGGCGTCGGTCCCAATCGGTTTCCTTTCCGGTCAACAGGAGGTGCAGTGGCGCGGGCAGATCGGGCGCGCGCTCCAGGTCGTGCAGGCGACCGTCCGACAGCAGCAGGATGCCTGCGATCCGGGCGCGGGGTTCCTCTGCCAGTGCGGCATTCAGGGCGGTCATGATCTGCGTGCCGGCGTCTTCTTCGCCATCACCAATCTCGATGCGGCGCAGCTCTGTATTGGGGCGCGCCTCTATCCGGGCGGCGAGCGTGTCTGCGGCCTCTTGCGTGATGCCCGCCCGGTCGGCCAGCGTTTGGCTGGCGCTCTTGTCGACCAGCATGATGACAATGTCCGACAGGGCAGCGCGGTCCTCCACCTGCCAGCTGGGTTGCGCAATCGCCCCAATCAGCGCCAGCGCGGCGAGGGCGCGCAGGGCCCAGCCTGACAGGCCCCGCCACAGTGCCAGAACGACGCCAAGCGCCGCGACGCCTGCCAGAACGGCGAGGATCGGCCAGGGCAGAAGCGGATCGAATATGATGTTCCCGGTCATTGGCCCAACCTGTCGAGAAGTGCGGGGACATGCACCTGATCGGATTTGTAATTGCCGGTCAGCACATGCATCACGAGGTTGACGCCGAAGCGGTAGGCAAGCTCGCGCTGCCGCTCCCCGGCAAAGCCGCGGCCCACCGGAAACAGGGGCGTTCCGCGATTGTCCATCGCCCAGGCGGCCGCCCAGTCATTGCCGCCGATCACCACCGGTGTCACATTGTCGTTGAGGTTACGAAAGGGCATGCCTTCGACCAGTTCGGCATCGGGTGGCGCGGCCTCGACCCACACATCCCGTACGTTGTAGCGCCCCGGAAAATCCTGAAGCAGGTAGAAGGTGCGCGTCAGCACGTGATCCGCCGGGATCGGTTCCAGCGGCGGAATGTCCAGCGGCGCGGCAAGGGCCTGCAATTTGCGGCCATTGGGGCTGCTGGCACCAAAGCGGGCAACATCGGCATCGCGCGTGTCAAACAGGATCATGCCGCCTGATCTGAGATAAGCGTTGAGCTTTGCATAGGCCTCGTCCGAGGGGGTTGGCTGGTCGGGTGTGACCGGCCAGTAGAGCAGCGGAAAAAAGGCCAGCTCGTCGGTTTCAAGGTTCACGCCGATCGGTTCTGCCGGTTCAACGGATGTGCGGAAGAACAGGGTTTCGGACAGGCCCAGCAGGCCGGCCTGCGCCATGTCATCCAGTGCGCTGTCGCCGGTCAGGACATGGGCCAGCGTCACCTCGGACGCCGCGCGGATCGCGAAAGCCTCTTCGCTGGCGCTTTGCGCCGGGGCGTCTTGCGGCACCAGCATCAGGGCAAGGCCAATTCCGGCCACGGTGGTGCCTGCGCTGCGCAGCCGACCAGACAGCGCGAGGCTGGCGATCACATCGGCCACCAGCAACAGCGTCGCGAGGCCAAGAAGATAGCCCGAGAGCGGAGTTTCCTGCGGCCGTTCGAGCCCGGTGACGGCGATACGCGCGGGCCAGTCCATCGCGGCGAGTTGCGTGTCGGCGCCGATCACATTGCGTGCAAGGCTGCGATCCTCGCCCTGATACAGCCCCGGTTGCAGCTCTGACCCAAGCGGTGCAGCAGCCAGATCTTCACCCGTGACACCGGGCAAGGTGTCGGCCTTCTCCAACTCTCCAAACCCGTTCAACACGGAAACGGGCTGCCAGATCGTGCCTGCCAGATCCTCGGCATTCGGGGCCTCATTGGCGGAGGAGACCGAAAGCCGCTCCAGCATCTGCACGAAGAGGCCCGACAGCGGCAAGCTGGACCATTCGGCATTGGCGGTGACGTGCACCAGCACGACCTGCCCGGCACCGATGCGCTTGCGCGTGACCAGCGGCGTGCCATCGCTGAGCGAGGCAATGACGCGGTCAGCCAGCGTCGGATCGGGCTGGGCCATGACCTGCGCAGACACCGTGACCTCACCGGTGACCGGAAGGCCGAAGAATGGGCTGTCCTGCGGGAATTCGGCCAGTTCCTTGGGTTCGCCCCAGCTCATCGCGCCACCGACGGTGCGGCCACCGACACGCAGGCGCACGGGCATCAGGGGGTTTTCCTCGGCGCGGCTGATATCGCTGGCAGCAAGGCGTGGCCCGGCAAAGCGCAACAGCATGCCACCCTTTTCGACCCAGTCCAGCAGGCCCGCCTCCTCGGCCTCTGACAGCGTGGCGACATCGGCCAGAACGATCACGTCCGGGTTCGCAGGCAGGATCTCTGCCAAGGAGCCGTCCAGCAGGTCGGCGGTGGGGGCAAGCGCCTTGGTCAGGTAGTGCAGCGGCGAAAGCAGCTCCAGCCCCTCGCGATCTTCGCGGCCCGCGATCAGGGCAACTTCGCGACGCCTCAGGCTGTCATCGGGAAGGGACACGGCGCCGGCACTGCGCTGGCCTTCGATCTCGAACCGGTTGATGCGGGCGCGCAGTTCCGAAGGAAGGGAGAGTTCGACACTGGCCTGCGCGGAATCGACGGGGAATGTCGCGGGGACACGCGCCAGCACGGCCGGGCTGCCAGACGGGTCAACCCCATGCGCCACGACAGAGATTGTGCGCTCGCCCACGCCGCCCAGACGTTGCGCGGTCAGCACGACATTGCCTGCGTCGAATTCCGCCGGATGCAGCGCCATCAGGCTGCGCGGGCTTTCGATCACCCGCACCGCGCCGTGGCCTTCCAGGGCGCTCAGAACGGTGTTGCGACTGTCACGGGCCAGCCCGTCGGACAGCCACAGCGTATCGAACGGGCCATCCGGCAGGATGTCAGCGCTGCGCGCCATGTCGGCGTCTGTCGGCTCCCATGCGGCGGGGAGAATGCCGGTCAGACGCGCGCGGATGGCATCGGCGCTTTGGAATTCCGGCTGCTCTGGCGCGGTCAGACGCAGCAATGCGACAGGGCGGCTTTCGCGGGTCGCTTGCGCAAGGGCGGCATCCAGCGCGTCCTGCCGCGCCGACCAGTCGGCAGCGCTGGCCCAGCTTGCATCCATCACGATCAAGAGCGGCCCCGTGCCTGCCTCTTCCTCTGTCTCGGGGTTCAGGACAGGGCCGGCCAGCCCGATGATCACCGCGGCAACGGCCAGCATCCGCAGCAGGAGCAGCCACCACGGCGTGCGGTCACTGACCTGTTCGTCGTCTTTCAGCCCCAGCAAAAGGATCACGCCGGGGAAGAGGCGACGGACCGGCGCAGGCGGCACAGCGCGCAGGATCAGCCAAAGGATCGGCAGAGCCAGAAGCCCCAGCAGCAGCCAGGGCGCGGTGAAACCCAGCGAACCCAGTGTCAGCATCTAGCGACCCCCATCAATGGCGCGGTACATCCAAAGCAATGCGGATTGCGCGCTGTCGCTTGTGTGATGCGTGTGAAATTGCCAGCCCGTCAGCCGACACAGTTGCGACAGCTCTGCCTTGCGGGACGCCAGCCGTTGCAAGTAGCGCTCGCGCAGCTCTGCCGCTTTCAACGTCTCGTGCCGGACCGTATGACCGACGCTTTCGAAAATGGTGCGGCCCTTGAAGGGAAAGCTTTCCTCCAGCGGGTCGAGCACTTGCACAAGCACGCCGCGCACACCGCGATCCGCTGCCTTGGTGAGTGCCTGTGTGATCTGGTCGATCTCGCCCAAAAAGTCGGACACGAAAATGGCGCGCGAATGGGGCAGCATCCCACGCGCTTCCGGTGCGGCGTAATCCTCTTCGGCATCGTGACCAAACGCTTCTGCCAGCCGGGCTATCTGCACCTCGCCAGAACGCGGCGGCAGGCTGCCCCCGGTCAGCCCGACGCGTTCACCGCCCCGCAGTAACATGATGCCCGATGCAAGCGTCAGCAGCCGGGCCCGGTCCGCCTTGGTCGGCAGGTTCTTGTCAGAGTGAAACCGCATCGACGCGCCCTGATCGACCCAAAGCATGACGCTCTGCGCGATCTGCCATTCGCGTTCACGGACAAACTGGCTGTCGCCCCTTGCGGAACGTCGCCAATCGATCATGCGCAGGCTGTCGCCCGCCTGCACGGGCCGGTATTGCCAGAAATCATCGCCCAGACCGGCGCGCCGCCGACCGTGTTCGCCCAGCAGGACGGTGCCGGCCAGATGCTCTGCCCGCGCCAGAAGCGGCGGCAGATGGCTGGCCTCTTCCTCTGCCTGCTGGCGAAGGGGGATGACTGGGTTCACGCGGCGGCCTCTTTGCCCGCCATCCCGGCGGCGACAGAGGAGATGAGGTCTGGCAGGCTTTCGCCCCGTGCCCGCGCCGAAAAGCTAAGCGCCATGCGGTGGGTCAACACAGGCTGCGCAAGGTTGAGCACATCCTCGGGCGAGGGGGCGAGGCGCCCTTCGAGCATGGCGCGCGCCCGGACGGTCAGCATCAGCGCCTGCGCGGCACGCGGGCCGGGGCCCCAGGCGACGGTTTCGCGCACCCGGTCGCTCGCGCTGGGATCTTCGGGGCGGAAGGCGCGCACCAGATCAAGGATCATCTCGACGACGGCGTCACCTACCGGCATCCGGCGCAAGAGTTGCTGCGCCGCGACCAGTTCGGACGCGGTGAAAACCTCATGCGCCTCGTCCTCTGCCACGCCCGTGGTGGCCAGCAGAATGTCCCGCTCTGTCTCTCGGTCCGGGTAATTCACGTCGATCTGTACAAGAAACCGGTCAAGCTGCGCCTCGGGGAGCGGATAGGTGCCTTCCTGCTCAATCGGGTTTTGCGTGGCAAGTACGTGGAATGGCGGGTCCAGCGGGCGGTTTTCGCCCGCCACGGTGACAACGCGTTCCTGCATTGCCTGCAACAGCGCCGATTGCGTTCTGGGGCTGGCGCGGTTGATCTCATCCGCCATCAGAAGCTGGCAGAAGATCGGCCCCGGAATGAAGCGGAAGGCGCGGCTGCCATCGGCGGCTGTATCCAGAACCTCGGAGCCGAGGATGTCGGCGGGCATCAGATCCGGCGTGAACTGCACGCGGTTGCCTTTCAGCCCCATCACCGTTGACAGCGTTTCCACCAGACGCGTCTTGCCAAGGCCCGGAAGTCCGATCAACAGCCCGTGCCCCCCGCATAGCAATGCGGCCAGCACCAGCTCTACCACCCGTTCCTGGCCGATGAACCGCCGGGTGATGGCCGACTTCGCAAGCGCCAGCTTTTCCTCCAGCGCCTCTATTTCGGCGACGAGGTTTTCGGCTTCGGCCATGACAGTACTCCCTTGAACGCTAGTTCGTTTGGTAGGAGTGTATCGCGCAGTACGGAAATGGCAAAAGCAATGAGCGGACAAAATACTGTGACACCGACGGCAGAGACGCTGGCAAGCGCGGCGAAGGCTGCGAAAAAAGGCAAGGGCCTGCCGCCCGTGCATCTGTGGAATCCGCCCTTTTGCGGTGATCTGGACATGCGGATCGCGCGGGATGGCACGTGGTTCTATCTTGGCACGCCGATTGGCCGGAAAGAGCTGGTGCGGCTGTTTTCGACCATCCTGCGCAGGGATGGTGACGATTATTTTCTGGTCACGCCCGTCGAAAAGGTTGGAATCACTGTCGATGACGCGCCCTTCGTGGCGGTGGATTTCACCGTGACGGGCGAGGGGGAGGCGCAAACCCTGTCGTTCGAGACCAATGTCGGGGATCATGCGATGGCCGGTCCCGATCATCCGATCCGCGTGCTGCGCGATCCCGAAACGGGAGAGCCGTCGCCCTATGTTCTGGTGCGCGCAAATCTTGAGGCGCTGATAGACCGCAAGAGCTTTTACCGTCTTGTCGATATCGGAAGCCACCACGAGGTTGATGGCGAAAACTGGTTCGGGTTGTGGTCCGGCGGGCAGTTCTTTCCGATGATTCCTTCGGCTGAACTGCCGGACTGAGGCTCAACCGACCTGCCAATCCCGCAAGTGCCCGATGGTTCGGCTGCTTGGCCCGCTGGCCAGTTCCCAAGACGCGAAGCGCGCCCGCGTTTGTGCGATCGGGGTCGGCAATGCGGGCCCCGATCAATGCTGTCAGGTCGCGCGTGTCAGCCGTAGACCAGCCGTGGCAACCAGGTGATGATCTGCGGGAAGACCATGCACAGCACCAACCCCACGATCTGGAGGAACAGGAAGGGCAGTGCGGATTTGAAGATATCCGTCATCGGGATGTGGTCCGGCGCCACGCCGCGCAGATAGAACAGCGCGTAGCCGAAAGGCGGCGAGAGAAAGCTCATCTGCATGTTCACGAGGTAGAGCACGCCAAACCACAGCACCAGATCCTCGGTACTGTCGAGCCCGAATGCCGCCGCGCCCAGCACCTTGATGATCGGCACGAAGATCGGCACGCAAAGCAGCAGGATGCCGACCCAGTCAAGGAACATGCCGAGGATCACCAGCAGGATCTGCATCAGGATCAGGATGCCCCACGGGCCCAGCCCGGTTGCGGCCAGCGCGTCCTGCACGAATTGCTGCCCGCCCTCCAGAACGTAGAGACCGACAAAGATCGTGGCACCGAACATGATCCAGATGACCATTGCACTGGCCTTCAGCGTGGTGGTGCAGGCCTCACGAACCGTGGGCCAGTCCAGCTTGCGGTGAATGGCGGCGACGATGAAGGCACCGAAGGTGCCGATGCCTGCGGCCTCCACCGGGGTGGCGACGCCCGAGAAGATGATGCCCAGCACCACGACCACCAGCGTGATCGGTGCGGCCATCTTGCCCACCAGTTGCAGCTTTTCAGCGTTGGACACGCGCTCTTCCACCGGGATGGCGGGGCCAAGCGCCGGGTTGATATAGCTGCGCGCAACCACGTAGAAAATATACATCCCCGACAGAAGCAGCCCCGGAATGACGGCGCCTATGAACAGCTCTCCGACCGATTGTTCAGCCACGACCGCATAGATGATGGCAAGGATCGAGGGCGGGATCAGAATGCCCAGCGTTCCGCCCGCCATGATCGACCCCATCGCGATCTTGGGGTCATAGTTGCGTTTCAGCATGGCAGGCAGGGCAATGATGCCCATCGTTACCACCGCCGCGCCGATCACCCCGACCATGGCCGCAAGGATCGTCGAGGCGATGATCGTGGCGGCCGCCAGCCCGCCTTTCAGCCCGCCCATGACCTTGTAGATCACGTCGAACATGTCGTTGATGATGCCCGCCCTTTCCAGCATCGCCGCCATGAAGATGAAGAGCGGGATCGCCGAAAGCTGGTAGTTGGTCATCAGCGGAAAGATGCGCGACGGCACGATGTTCAGCGCGCGCTGATCGCCCAGTATGAACAGGAAGACACAGGCAAGGCCGCCCGTGACGAAGGCAAGCGGCAACCCGGCCATGAGAAGCGCCAGAAGGCTGCCGAACATGATCAGCGTCAGCCACGCGATGTCGATTTCGATACCCATGTAACTCAGTTCCCCCGCGCGATTTCACGGATGTCTTTCGACAGTTTCGACACGCCTTGCAGCACCAGCAGAACCCCGCCAATCACCATGACCCATTTCATCGGCCATAGCGGCACCTCCCATTCGTTGAAGCTGATCTCGCCCCAGCGGATGTTGCTGTCAGTCCATTGGTTCAGGCCAAACCCGCCCAGCATCTCGCCAAAGCCGATCTGCCCGCGCGCCCAGTCCGACAGGACGGAATTGCCCGACGGTACCGCGATGGCGTCCATGGCAAAGATCCACGAGGTCACCAGCAACGTGCCCGCGAAGATGAAGAAGAAGATCGAGGTCAGCAGGTCGACCCATGCCTTTTTCGGCCGGGTGAGCGGCGCATAGAAGATATCGACGCGCACATGGCTTTCGGTCAGCATCGCGTAGGATCCCGCGATCAGGTATTGCATGCCGAACATCAGGTACATCGCCTCGTGTGCCCAGTTGGTGGGGCTGCCAAAGACGTAGCGGGCGATCACCTCGTAGTAGTAGACGAAAACCGCGATCACCGCCCAGTAGGCCACGAACTCGCCGCAGAAAAGCGACAGCCGGTCGATCCAGTTCTCGGCGTAATCGGCGTCTTTCTTCGGGGCCTCCTCGGCCTCGGCGGCGGCGAGCGCCTTTTCCGCCTCTGTCATCTCTTCATGTGCGGGCAATTGCGCGTTCGCGCGGCGCACGAGGCCCGGCAGCAGGATGAAATCGATCAAGAGCAGCGCGAGGATCAGGTAGAGCGCATATCCCGCCGCCTTGTCCCAGAAGGCATGCGCCTGTGCGGCCGTGTCGCGCTGAGGGGTGATCTGCTCCAGCGTAGTGCGGGCGTCTTCCAGCCGCGCCTCGCCTTTGGAGATCGTGTCCTGCGCGCGCGTCAGGCGACGCTCTGCCGATTTCTGCGCGAAAGATCCGCTTTCAGCCGCGTCATATGTCGCCTGCAACTCTGCTAGGTTTGCGCGCGCTTCACCCACGCGGCCTTCTTCGCGCGACACGGTGCGTTCGGCCACACGCAATTCGTTGGCAAAACCCGAGAGCACGGTGCGGGCATCGTGCGTCTGGCCATTGGCGTAAAGCACAAAGAGGAAAATCGGGATATAGACCAGGCCCAGCAGGTTCTTCAGGTAGAACCGGTGCAGGCCAATGATGCCGCCGGTGACGGCGATCATGTAGGCCAGCGGCAGGGTATAGCGTTTCTCTTGCGGCTGCGGACGGCGCGACAGAACCATCGCGACGAGGGGAAAGACAATAAGTCCAACCCAGTACAGCCAATGCGGCAGCGTGAAGCTGAGGCCCGGCATTGCGATCCTCTTTGTGTAAGGTGGTCAAAAAATGCCGCCCGGAGCGCACCCCGGACGGCGAGAGGTAAGTGTCAGATGATCAGAGCTTGAGCTCCAGCCCGTCGGTCAGGGCCGGATCCACATAGCCCAGCGAGCCGGACATCATGTAATCAAGCTGGATCTTGAACACACGCGCGGCCTGCGGGTCGCGGTTGGCATAGTCGAACCAGATCGGCACGGCGACCTCTGTCATCAGCTCCACATCGTCCTGCGTCAGGCGCGTGACCTCTGTGCCGTCAGCCTCGAACTTGCCCCAGGCTTCCTGATCGGCGGCCTGGATCGCGGCATGGTGCATGTCAGAGTAGACATGCGTTTCCATCTCGACGAATTGCTGCATCTCGGGCGACAGCGCGTCCCATGCGGCCTGACCCACCGTGATGTCCATGATGTCGACCGGCTGGTAGAGCGACATGAAGCCCGGAGGGCCCATGACGATGTAATCGGTCACCTGGCTGAAGCCGAGCGCATAGTTCACCGCGGGGCCCACATAGTCGGCCACGTCGATCGTGCCCTTTTCCAGCGCCGGGAAGATTTCCGATCCGGGCAGAACCGTCGTCTCGGCGCCGATGGCGTTGAAAATCTCGGCCACCATGCCGCCGGGCAGGCGCATCTTGCGCCCCGCGAAATCGTCGATGGACCGGATCGGCACCTTGGAGTGGATGATGTTCGGGCCGTGATGCACGGGGCCGACGAAATGCAGACCCTGCGCTGCATAAAGCTCGCGTGCGATATCGATGCCACCCAGCCCGTAATAGAACACGTCGAATTCGTGCGGGTTGCGCAGACCCAGCGGGATCGAGGTCAGGAAGGTTGCCGCGGGAATGATGCCCTGCGCGTAGATGGTGAACGGGTTCACCGCTTCCAGCACGCCGTTCTTCACCGCGTCATATAGCTGGAAATCACCGACGACGTCATTCGCGCCGAAGGGTTGAAACGCCAGTTCTCCGCCGGTCTTTTCCTGAATCGTGCCACACCAGTCCTTGAAGATCTGCAGGCCGGCGCCACCGGGCCAGCTGGTCTGGATCTTCCAGGTCGTGCCGTGCGAAGCAGCTGTCGCGATATGCGGAGCAGCCAGTGTAGCGGCGCCAGCACCGGCAAAGGCGCGCAGCGCACCGCGGCGCGTTGTGAACTTAGTCATGATGTTCTCCTCCCAAAGACAGGCCGGGAGGCGAAATTTCGCGTTCCGCTCGTCCCGGCTGTTCGTAGCGTAACGGCAATTGGCGAAATTGGTAAAGTTTTTTTACACCAAAGCGTTGAACCTTCATCTGCGCCCGTGGAGTCAGGGGGTGTCTTGGTCAGTCGTCCAGATCGCCGTGCACCGCGAATTGATCAAGCCCGGCATCCTGCGGCTCGATCACGCGGAACGCCTCGCGCACGCCTGCCTCGGTCAGCTCGCGGGCGACCGTCAGCAGCGTGTTGGGGGTGTGATCCTCGCAAAGCTCGGCCATATGCGCGATTTCTTCGGCTGCGACGGGGCGGGCGGCCTCTGCCGATGGGGCGCCGTAATAGGTCACGAAATGCTGCGCCAGCAAAGCGGTCAGGGTTTCAAGCTCTGCGGGTTCAACCGCTGTCACGGCAACGAATGTCACGCGCCCCCCCGTTTCCAGCCCAAGCCACCCGTTGGAAAAAGCCTGTCGAGCCTTGCCGGTCAGATCAGCCTCGGTCCAGTTGGAAAATTCGAACCCGCCGGGGATGCACCATTCCCCCGTGCGGGCGGGGCTGGCAAAGACGCGTTGGTCGCTTTCGTCGAAATGAATTGCGCGGGCGAGTTTCATGGCGGGCTCTCCAGTAGGGAGGTGAGGGGGATCAGGCGGGTTTCCTTGCCGGTGCGCAGCAACATCCCGAAATCTTCATCGACACCAAGGAAGGTGCCGGTCTGGCCTTCGGGGCTGGCATCTTCGCCAAGGCCATGTGCCAGACCGCGCCATTCAGCATGCACCGGGCGTGTGCCTTCGGTTTCCCAACGGTTGATCCAGTTGAGCGTGTGGCGCGTCCAGGATTCAACCAGTGCAACCGGCGAGACATCGGCGCAGCCTTCGGCATAAAGCGCCGTCCGGTCCGGGGTGACGCCAGGACTGTCCAGCGGAAGAAGCGGCAGCGCGAAGCCGACGACCAGCCAATCCGGCACGGTGGCCGGGTCGACATCGGACGCCATGACGCGAAACTGACCGCAGCTTGCCCCGTTGACCAGAATGCCGCCTTCCCAGCCCAGATGCACCGCGACCTCTGGCGGGGCGAGCGCACCAAGCGCGTTCTGCAGGCCCACACCGCAAAGCGGCAGCATCGCCATCGCCTTGGCAAGCGGAACCTCGGGGGCAAAGACCAGCGCGGCCTCGACCTGCGTCGGGCCAAGCACATAGGTGACCAGCCCGGCGTCGCACCCCATCGTGGCGCGCATGCAGGCATGATCGAACGCGTTGTCCTGCGCAGGTTCGCCCCACATCAGGGGCGGCAAGGTCGGCGTTTGATCGCCTGACGTCATGCCACCCCCTTTGCCACCAGCGCCACTGCGATATCATGGAAAGCGCGGGCCTGCGCGCCGTCCGGCTGGCTGACCGCGATGGGCGCGCCCCCATCTGCGGCGAGCCGGATCTGAAGATCCAAGGGCACCTCGGCCAGCAATGGCACGCCCAGCTTGGCCGCCTCTGCCGCGACACCGCCATGGCCGAAGACATGTTCCTCGTGCCCGCAGGCAGAGCAGATATGCGTGCTCATATTCTCGATCATGCCCAAGATGGGTACGTTGAGCTGGTTGAACATGTCGATCCCCTTGCGCGCATCGAGCAGGGCAATGTCCTGCGGGGTCGAGACGATGATCGCGCCGTCCACATGAGCCTTCTGGCTCAGCGTCATCTGCACGTCGCCGGTGCCGGGTGGCAGGTCGACCAGCAGCACGTCCAGCGCGCCCCATTGCACCTGCATCATCATCTGCTGCAGCGCGCCCATCAGCATGGGGCCACGCCAGACGACGGCCTGATCCTCGTTGGTCATCAAGCCGATCGACATCATGGTGACGCCGTGGTTGCGCATCGGCAGGATGATCTTGCCATCCGGGCTGGCCGGACGGCCCGAGATGCCCAGCATGCGCGGCTGCGACGGCCCGTAGACATCGGCATCCAGCAGGCCGACGCGGCGGCCCTGCTGCGCCAGCGCACAGGCGAGGTTGGCCGCGACGGTGGACTTGCCCACGCCGCCCTTGCCGGACGCGATGGCGATGATGTGATCCACACCCGGTATCCGCTCTGGCCCCTTTGGTTCTGCGGGGCGTTGCGGGCGCAGATCCGGCGGCGCTTTCTCGGTATGGCCGGTCATCACCACAGACACTTCTGTCACACCGTCAAGCGCCTTCAATGCGGTCTCTGCCTGCGTCTTGATGGCGGCATAGGCTTCGGCATGGCTTGGGGCGATCTCCATCACGAAGCGCACCTTGCCTGCGTCCACGTTCAACGCCCTGACAACGCCGCTGGCGACGATATCGCTGTCCGCGACAGGGTCGGCAATGACCTTGAGCGCGGCCAGAACGGCCTCTCTGCTGGCACTCATGCGGTCAGTCCTGATTGGTGATCGTGCCGGTGACCTCGTGGGTCATGTCCAGCTCTTCAATCGTCACCACGGCCTTGACGGCATAGGATTTTCCCGGCGCACCCTGATCGCGGACGGCCTTTTCGATTGCCTGCTGAGAGGTCACGCCGACCTGTTTGAGGAACTTGCGCATCGACATGTTGAAATCGTCGCTCATATTCATGCTCTTTCTTGCTGGTGATTGACGCAAGCCACAAGGGACGCCTAAGCTGACCCTATGCCGTGGCGCATCCTGATAGCGGTTCTGGTCCTTGGTATGATGCCAATCGCAGGCTGGGCGCAAGACAAGCTGGTGCAGCTTTACGCTCCGCCCGCCTTGGTCGAGACTGGCCTCTTGCGTCATATCCTGCCGCGCTTTTCCCTGAAAACGCAGGTGAAGGTCAATCTGATGGACCAGCCTGACGGGGCTGACATCGTGTTGGGCGGGGATGGGCGCGCGCTCTTTCATGGCGCAGGGCAGACCTGGCGCATGGCGGTTGCAGCGCCCGATCATCCCGGATCGAAACGTCTGGCCGATTGGCTGACCTCCGAAGTGGGCCAGCGCACGGTGGTTGGCTTCGCGCCGGAAGGCACGCCGCTTTTCGGTCCACCGAAAAAGGCCGCGCCCCAGGTTGTCAGTCTTGATTTGGCGGGTGATCCGGCATTGGGTCAAACCGTATCGCGCAGCAAATGCGGGCGGTGCCACGTGATTGATATCGCGAGCGGGGGTGGCATCGGGTCCACCCCCAGCTTTGCCGTTCTGCGCAGCCTGCCCGACTGGGAGCAGCGGTTCCTGAGTTTCTACGCGCTGAACCCGCACCCCGCCTTTACGATGATAGACGGCGTTACCCCGGAATTCCCGATTGACCGCCCGTCGCCCATCGTGCCCGTCACCCTGACGCTGGACGAGGTCGAGGCCGTGCTGGCCTTCGTCGCAACGATGGTGGCGGCCGATCTTGGGGCGCCTTTGCAGCATCAGTGATCGCGCCGCTTTGACAGGTAGTCCTCGGTCGTGCGCACGCGGGGGCGTTCCTTGGTTGCGAACGGGTTGTCCGTGGCCTGAAACTGCGCGTTCACGCGGCAATCATCGCACATCTGGATGGTCCGTATTTTGTCGCTGCCCGCAAACATCGCATGGTCCTGCAGCTTTTCGGTGATCCGGTCGATGGTGGATTTCACCCCGAACAAGGAACCGCATTCGATGCAGGCAAAGGGTTCTTCCTCGTTCAGGATCTGCTGGGTCAGCGCGGTCTCTGTCAGGTCCAGCCGGGGCGCAAGGCTTAGCGCGTCCTCGGGGCACACGGTGACGCAGAGGCCGCATTGCAGGCAGGCATCCTCCTGAAACCGCAGCTGCGGCAGATCCGGGTTGTCGCCAAGCGCACCTGAAGGGCAGAGCGATACGCAGGACAGGCAAAGCGTGCAGGCATCCGTATCCACAACGACAGCACCGTAAGGCGCGCCCTCTGGCAGGGGGAGCGTCTCTGCGTCCGGATGCAAGGCGCGCGCGGCCTGCCGGGTGATCTGGCGGCGCGTACCCAGCGGGCGCACAGGCTGGGCAATCGGTTCAGGGGCGCTTTCGGCATATAGCGCATCTGACAATGCGTCGGGATCGGTCAGGTCCAGAATGCGGATGCGATCCTCGCCTGCAATGACCGCTGCGAGCGTGATCTGGGCATTCAATGCTTCCAGTTCCGCGCCGGGTCCGGGCAGCAGGCTGACCGAGGCGAAACCGGCAGCAAGGGCCGCGACCGCTTCGGCATGGCCAAAGGCGCCGATGGCGGACACTTCCATCGGAACCACATCGGCAGGCAAGCCACGCCCATAGCGGGCGGCGAGGCGGATCATCTCGGCCCCGTGGGCGTCATGCACCAGCAACCGGGGGGCTGCGCCCCCTGCGGCCAGATAGGCCTGCGCCAGCGTCTGCACCCGGCGGAATGCCTCTGCCACGGGTGGCGCATCATAGCTGATCGCGCCGGACGGGCAGACCGCCGAACAGGCCCCACACCCGGCGCAGATCATCGGATCAACGCTCACATGGTCCCCATCCGGCGCAATCGCGCCCGTCGGGCAAATGTCGAGACACCGCGTGCAGCCGGTCTGTTCGGCCCGCGAATGCGCGCAAAGCAAGGGCTCTGTCTGGACGTAAAGCGGCTTTTCAAACGTCCCCACCAGATGCGACGCCGCAAGGACAGCCGCAGCGACGGAAGGGGGGTGGTCCGGATCGGCGCGAAGATACCCTTCGCGCTTTTCATGGGCCGGAAAGAGCGCAGGCCCGCCCGATAGATCCAGGATCACATCGCATCGCGACACCCCGCCATCGCGCGGCTCGGTCAGGGTCAACTCGCCGCGCCCGCCGGGTTCCACCTGTTGCAGCGCGTCGATCACCACCTCGAACTGGCCCAGGGCACCCTTCGCGCGCCGCAGCTGTCCGGCAATCACGTCATAGGCGCGCGTGTCCGGTACTTCGCGGGCTTCCTGCAGCAGAACCGTTACACCCAGAAGCGGGCTGAGTTGCTCTGCCGCTTGCAGGGCCGCTTCGGCGGGGCCCACGATCAGGCAAAGCCCTTCGGAAATCACGTCCATCGTCTTTTCGGGGACGGCTGGCAGCATGGCCTCGGCCACAAGCGCGGACAATTTGGGTAGCGTGGAGGCGGCATCAGCCGTCCATCCTGCCCGGTCCCGCAGGTCCAGAAGGGCGGGCGGTTCCACACCCAGCTCTGCTGCCAGAGCCTCGAAAACACGCGACTCCTGGGTGCAGCAAAAAATCACATCTGGTTCGTTCAGGGCAGCTGCGGCACGGTCGATCTGGCGCGTGCACAGGGCCGTACAGGGTGCGCGCACGGCTTGCCCCGTGGCGTCGGCCAAAGCCTTGTGGTCGATGGTCTGACTTCCCAGACAATCGCAGGTTATCAATGTCTTGGCCAAGTTGGAGCCTCCCCGTCAGGGCCTGTTCGGACACCGTGTCCCACCCTTTTCGCGCCCGAAGCCTAGACTTGTTTTGCGCCGCCCGACAACCGGAAACGCACGTCGATGCACCTTTGCGATGGCACATGTCATACCCGCGATCCACCATTGAGTCGGACGCGCGCGGCGCTCTGCAAAATCAGAGAAAAACAATCAGATTAGACAATTCGACCGCCGATTCACTGACTGGCCCTCAAAGCGGTTCATTTTGACCAAGCAGAGGGCAATCTTGATCAAATTTCGAAAAAACCGGTTTGCACAACCAGAGTGCTGGCGCATGCTGCTGGCAAGGGGAGGCGTGTACGCTTGATCTACAATTCGAAGATGTATCGGGCCATGCCGATCGGGGTCGTGCTGCGCAAGGCGCCAGGCGTTACGCGCTGGGCGGATTGGTGTTGGCGTGCGAGCGCGGTGCTGCCCGGCGCGGGGCCTGCCGACTGGCGCGAGTTGCGTCGCGAAGGCGAGGCCGTCGAATATCATGCCGCCACCGTCACGCTGGAGTTGCACGGCGCCGAGACCGAAGCCTATTTGCACGGGCTTGGTTCGGCCGTCCCCAGCGTTTACGTGATCATGCGCGAGGGCGAAGGCGACGCCCCGCTGGACGTGGCATTGGTCACGGCTTCCCCCTACGAGGCGCAGGATTATACCGACAGTGCCGAAGAAATCGTCGAGAAGGTGCCGATGCCGCCCGGGCTGGTCGCCTGGGTGCATGATTTCGTGGACGAGTTCCATCAGGACGAAGAGTTCGTCAAGCGCAAGCGCGGCAAGACACGGGTTGATCTGGTGCAGGACGGGATCGGAGATCCGCGTATCGGCAAGCCCTCCGATATCTACGCCTCACCGGCACTGAAACGCAGGCGGATGCTATGAGCGATTTCTGGACCCGTCGCAAAGCTGCCGTTCAGGCAGAGGAACGTGCCGAACAGGCCGCGCATGCCGAGGCTGCTGTCAAGGCGCGCGAGGCCGAGCTTGCCGAGCGCCCTGACGAAGACCTTTTGGCCGAGGCGGGTCTGCCCGACCCTGACACGGTTATCGACAGCGCGCAGGTGCGGGAGTTCTTGCAAAGCAGCCTGCCGGACCGGTTGAAAAACCGTGCGCTGCGGCGCCTGTGGCGGATGGACCCGGTCCTGGCCAATGTCGACGGGCTGGTTGATTACGGCGAGGATTATACCGACGCCGCCATGGCCGTGGCCAACGTCAAGACCGCCTACAGGGTGGGCAGCGGCTTTGCCAAGGTTGTCGAGACCGGGGCCGAGATCATCGCGAAGATCGAGGATGAGCCGGACGCCGCCGACGGTGCCGGGCTGGTGGCAGAGGAAAGCTCTGACACGCAGGTCGATGCCGGGCCTGCCCTAACAGATCTTACCGATCCCGCCGAAACGACTGAAACCGTTCTGCAGGAAAGCCAGCAGGTCGCGCCGACCGGCCGCCGCATGGCCTTTTCCTTCGACGCAGGTTCATCATGACCGAGGACGCAATGACGGCAACGCCAGACACCATAGCCATCGCTGACGAAGACCGCCTGCGCGCGGATCTTTACAACTACCTTGGCCTTATCCTTGCACGTCCGCCGGATGCCGGGCTGCTCGCGCAGACTGCTGGATTGTCCGGCGACGAAAGCGATCTTGGTCAGGCGATCACGACGCTGGCAAAACTGGCGAAGCTGACCCGCGCCACGACGGTTGAAAGCGAATATAACCGCCTGTTCATCGGCCTGGGCCGGGGAGAGCTGTTGCCTTACGCCAGCTATTACCTGACCGGGTTCCTGAACGAAAAGCCGCTCGCGCTCTTGCGGCAGGACATGGCCGCCCGCGGGCTGGCCCGCGCTGACAACGTGTTCGAGCCCGAGGACAACATCTCCAGCCTGATGGAGATGATGGGCGCGATGATTGTTGGGCGCTTCGGCCCTCCTGCTGATCTTGCCGCGCAGAAAAGCTTTTTCAACAAGCATATCGCGCCTTGGGCGGGGCATTTCTTTGCGGATCTGGAAGGGGCGAAGAACTCTGTCTTCTATGCGCCGGTCGGCTCCGTGGGGCGGATATTCGTCTCGATCGAGGCCGATGCCTTTCGGATGAGCGGGACCTGATCCCGCACAGATCTACACCTCTGCGAGGATATCGCGGAACAAGAGTGGCGGGCGACCGCCAGAACCAGTGAGAAGGAGCTCACGATGAAGAGGAAACCAGAGGAGGCAACCAGCCGCCGCGATTTCCTGAAGCTGGCCGGGACCACGGCGCCGATTGCGGCGGTGGCGGTTGCGACCGGTGCGACGCAGGCCGAGGCCGCCGAGCCCGACCTTGCATCGGAAAAGATGCAGGATACCGCGCATACGCGTGCCTATTACGCTTCGGCGAAGTTCTGAAAACTGGCCGCCGCCCGCTGATGCCGGGCGGAGGTAGAGATGACCCGAAGCGACTGGTTGCGTGACGCCCGACTGCCGAAGGTCAAATTGGAGTGCCAAGCAAGCAAGGCCGAAGGCCACGCACGCAAGGGAGAGAAACATGCTTAGGAAAAAGACCAACGGGGTTGCGCGACGCCCCCAGCGGACAAGTATCCTGTCTGACATCGCGGAGAAATCCGTGGATCGCCGTGCATTTCTGCGCGGCTCCGGTCTGGCGATCGGGGGGCTGACGGCCATCGCGGCCACCGGCGGGACGGTCACACAGGCCAATGCGCAATCCGCCGTTCGCGGCGCGGTTGACCTGCGCAAATCCGTTTGCACGCATTGTTCGGTCGGCTGTACCGTCATTGCCGAAGTGTCGGACGGCGTCTGGATCGGGCAGGAGCCCGGCTGGGACAGCCCGTTCAACCTTGGGGCCCATTGTGCCAAGGGCGCATCGGTCCGCGAGCACGCGCATGGCGAGCGCCGCCTGAAATACCCGATGAAAAAAGAGGGTGGGGAGTGGAAGCGCATCAGCTGGGAACAGGCGATCAACGAGATCGGCGACCAGATGCTGAGCATTCGCGATGAATCCGGCCCTGACAGTGTCTACTGGCTGGGCAGCGCGAAACATTCGAACGAACAGGCTTATCTCTTCCGCAAGTTCGCGGCCTATTGGGGCACGAACAACGTCGATCACCAGGCGCGGATCTGTCACTCCACCACTGTTGCGGGTGTTGCGAATACATGGGGCTACGGCGCCATGACCAACAGCTACAACGACATTCACAAATCCAAGGCGATCTTCATTATCGGCGGCAACCCTGCCGAGGCGCATCCCGTCTCGCTGCTGCATGTGCTGAAGGCCAAGGAAGAGAACAACGCGCCCCTGATCGTGTGCGACCCTCGCTTCACCCGGACAGCGGCCCATGCGGATGAATATGTCCGTTTCCGCCCCGGCAGCGACGTGGCCCTCGTCTGGGGCCTTTTGTGGCACATCTTCGAGAACGGTTGGGAGGACAAAGAGTTCATCCGCACCCGTGTCTGGGGCATGGACCAGATCCGCGAAGAGGTGGCCAAGTGGACGCCAGAAGAGGTCGAGCGCGTCACCGGTGCGCCCGGCAGCCAATTGCGCCGCGTGGCGCAGACCCTTGCGAACAACCGTCCCGGCACCGTGATCTGGTGCATGGGGGGCACGCAGCACACCAACGGCAACAACAACACCCGTGCATATTGCATCCTGCAGCTGGCCTTGGGGAACATGGGGACCGCCGGGGGCGGCACCAACATCTTCCGCGGCCACGACAATGTGCAGGGCGCGACCGACCTTGGTGTTCTGGCTGATACGCTGCCGGGGTATTACGGCCTTTCGGCCGGGTCCTGGGCCCATTGGGCGCGCGTCTGGGAGGAAGATCTGGACTGGCTCAAAGACCGTTTTGCCATGATGAAAGGCAAGGACGGCAAGGACAAGGCCATGATGAACCTAACGGGGATTCCGGTCAGCCGCTGGATCGACGGGGTGCTGGAGGACAAGGAGAATATCGACCAGCCCGACAACACCCGCGCGATGGTGCTTTGGGGGCATGCGCCGAATTCGCAGACCCGCATGACCGAGATGAAGACGGCGATGGAAAAGCTCGACCTGCTGGTCGTGGTGGACCCTTACCCGACCGTCTCTGCCGTGCTGCATGACCGGACGGATGGCACCTATCTTCTGCCGGCTGCGACCCAGTTCGAAACGCGTGGCTCTGTCACCGCATCGAACCGGTCGCTGCAATGGCGCGAAAAGATCATGGAGCCGCTGTTCGAAAGCCTGCCGGACCATGTGATCCTTACGAAGTTCGCGAAGAAGTTCGGCTTTGCCGATCGCATGCTTCGCAACATTTCCATGGATGGCGAGGACGAACCCAATGTCGAGGACCTGACACGGGAATTCAATCGCGGCATGTGGACCGTTGGCTATACCGGCCAGTCGCCAGAGCGGCTCAAGCTGCATATGGCCAACCAGCACACGTTCGACCGGACAACTCTTCGGGCGGTTGGTGGACCGGCAGATGGGGATTATTACGGGTTGCCATGGCCCTGCTGGGGCACGCCCGAGATGAACCATCCGGGCACGGCCAACCTTTACGACATGTCGCTGCCGGTGGCCGAGGGTGGCCTGACCTTCCGCGCGCGTTTCGGCGTCGAGCGGGATGGCGACAACCTGCTGGCGGACGGGGTCTACAGCGTCGGATCGGAAATTCAGGATGGCTATCCCGAATTCACCATGAAGATGCTGACGGATCTTGGCTGGGATGGCGATCTGACGGCAGAGGAGCGTGCGGTGATCGAATCCGTCGCAGGCTATCAGCCGGTCGAGACGGCCGATGACGGCGAGCAGGAGGTTGGCGAGACATCGCAGACCGGCGAGCGGCCTTCGGACTATACCGAGAAGGTCGGCGGCGTGAACTGGAAGACCGACCTGTCGGGCGGGATCCAGCGCGTGGCGATCGCCCATGGCTGCGCACCCTTTGGCAATGCCAAGGCGCGTGCCGTGGTCTGGACCTTCCCCGATCCGGTCCCCGTTCATCGCGAGCCGCTTTACACCAACCGGCGCGATCTGGTGGCGGATTATCCGACCTATGAGGACCGTCATTTCTGGCGGGTGCCGACGCTTTACGCGTCCATCCAGAAGAACGACTTCAGCCAGGATTACCCGATCATCCTCACCTCCGGCCGGTTGGTCGAGTATGAGGGCGGCGGGGACGAAACCCGATCCAACCCATGGCTGGCCGAGCTGCAGCAGGACATGTTCATCGAGATCAACCCCCGTGACGCCAACAATCTGGGCGTACGCGACGGGGCTCAGGTCTGGGTCGAAGGTCCCGAAGGCGGCAAGGTCAAGGTGATGGCAATGGTAACCCAGCGGGTGGGCGAAGGCGTGGCCTTCATGCCCTTCCACTTCGGCGGCCATTTCCAGGGCGAGGACCAGCGGTCGAAATACCCCGATGGGGCCGATCCGATCGTGCTGGGTGAATCGACCAATACCGCCCAGACCTATGGCTATGACAGCGTCACGCAGATGCAGGAGACCAAAGCGACTCTCTGCAAGATCATGCCGGCGTAAGGAGGAAAAAGTATGGCTAGAGCAAAGTTTCTCTGCGATGCCGAGCGATGCATCGAATGCAACGCCTGCGTCACCGCGTGTAAGAACGAACACGAGGTGCCCTGGGGGATCAACCGCCGACGCGTGGTGACGATCCAGGACGGCCAGCCCGGCGAGCGGTCGATCTCGGTCGCATGCATGCACTGTTCGGATGCACCCTGCATGGCGGTCTGCCCGGTGGATTGTTTCTACCAGAACGACGAAGGCGTCGTCCTGCATTCCAAGGATCTGTGCATCGGCTGCGGCTATTGCTTCTACGCGTGCCCGTTTGGTGCGCCGCAATACCCGCAGGCGGGCAATTTCGGATCCCGTGGCAAGATGGACAAATGCACCTTCTGTGCAGGTGGTCCGGAGGAAAACAACTCCACCGCCGAGTTCGCCAAATACGGGCGCAACCGGATCGCCGAAGGCAAGCTGCCGATCTGCGCCGAGATGTGTTCCACCAAGGCCCTTCTGGCGGGGGATGGCGACATTGTGTCGGCGATCTACCGCGAGCGGGTCGTGGCGCGCGGCTTTGGTTCCGGCGCCTGGGGTTGGGGCACCGCCTACGATCAGAAAGGCGGCTGAAGCCGTCCGGGTCCGGCGGGGTGATCCTTTGCCGGGCCAACCTGCAGGGATATTGGTCGCTTGACTTTTGGTCCATGTGGGACAGGTGAAGAAGACGGGAGCGAGGGGTCAGCCCCTCGTCTTCCCACGCGCATTTTTGAAAAATGAAGAAGGGCGGGGCCGATGATCTGGCGACCGCCCGAGTGGTTGCGAGCCCGGAAAGGTGAACCATGTTGCGTCGCTTGATGACCGTTCTGATGCTGGTTTTGCTGGCGGCCCCCGTCGGGGTGGCCGCGCAAGAGTCAGACACGCCCCAGATTGATCGCTCTGCCACCGGCGGGGCGCAGACGCTGGAGGATATCCTGCGTCGCCAGAAGGGCGAGAAGGTGGATGACACGTTCCGCCGCGAAGCGATTGGCGGGGATGCCGTGTCGGCGCCGGGGCTTGGCCCTCTTGGGGGTGCGTCCGATCCCGAGTTGTGGCGCGCGCTGCGCTACAACGAAGTCGATGTCACAACCTCGACCCGTGGCGAATTGGGCAAGGTGCTTGTTCAGGATGGCGGGATGCGCTGGTACGAATTCCGGCAAGGCCCGCTGGTGACCTATGGTGGCTGGCTGCTGCTCGGGACAATTGCCGTGCTCGCGGTGTTCTATCTGCTGCGCGGGCGCGTCCGCATCGATGGCGAGAAAGCCGGCCGCACCGTCACGCGCTTTCAGGCGTTCGAACGGTTTTCGCACTGGCTCCTCGCGGGCTCTTTTGTTCTGCTGGGGATCACCGGGCTTCTGACATTGATGGGGCGGATGTTCATCGCGCCCTATCTGGGGCGGGAGGCGAACGCGGCCCTGCTGACGGTGTCCAAGCTGATCCACAACAATGTCTCATGGGCGTTCATGCTGGGGCTGATCCTCGTCTTCGTGCTGTGGGTCTGGCACAATATCCCGAACCGGACCGATCTTGTCTGGCTGTCTCAGGCGGGCGGCATCATCGGGAAAAAGCACCCGCCCGCGAAAAAGTTCAACGCCGGGCAGAAGCTGATCTTCTGGTCGGTGATCGTTCTGGGGGCGTCGCTGTCTGTTTCCGGGCTTTCGCTGCTCTTCCCGTTCGAGATGCCGCTATTTGCAAAGACCTTTGGCTTTCTCAATGATCTGGGCGCACCGGGCTGGGTCGGGTTTGATCCTTTGCCCACCGCACTGGCCCCGCAGGAAGAGATGCAGCTGGCGCAGCTTTGGCATGCGATCATTGCTTTCGTCATGATGGCGATCATCCTCGGGCATATCTATATCGGCACGCTGGGGATGGAGGGCGCGTTCGATGCCATGGGATCGGGCGAGGTTGACGAGGCCTGGGCGCATCAGCACCACTCCATCTGGCTGGAAGAGGTCAAAGCGAAAGAGCAGACCGCCACGCCGAAAGATGGCATGCCGGCGGAGTAGCCAAATGGGGCGCGCGTTGATCCTTGCCGCCTGCCTTGCCGCAGCCCCGGCATCGGCGCAGGACTTCACCACGCTGAAGGGCCATGGCGGGCCTGTCATGGGCATCGCCGTTGACACGGGCGGCCGGGTTGCGACTGCCAGCTTTGACAATTCGATCGGCATCTGGGAGGGCGCCTCGCCTGCCTGGCTGGAAGGGCATGACGCGGCAGTGAACGTGGTGAAGTTCCGTAGCGACGGGTTTCTGGTGTCTGGCGGCGATGATTTCACCGTACGCGTTTGGCCCGCAGGTAGCGTGAACCGCGTGCTGGGCGAACATCGGGGCAAGGTCACGGATATTTCCATTTCAACTGAGGCCGGGCTTGTGGCCAGTGCCTCATGGGACGGCACTATCGGGCTGTTGCCATTGGATGCGAATTGGGCGTGGGCCCTTTATCCGCCGCTCGACGAACCTGACCCACGCTTTCTGAAAGCGTCCGGTGCGGTGAATGCAGTGGGATTTCACGGGCCGGATGTGCTTTACGCCGCTACGGCTACCGGCGAGGTGGTGAGATACGACCTTGCGCGTGACGCCGCTCTGCCCGTCGCCCGGCATGGGTTCGGGGTCAACGAGCTGATCGTGACCGATGACTGGATCGCCTACGGCGCGGTGGATGGAGGAACCCGGATCATCGACCATCAGGGTGCAGAGATCGCTGATTTCACGCTCGACCGGCGCCCGATCCTGTCGATGGCCTACCATGGCGACACGCATCAGCTCGCCGTTGGTGACGGGCATGGCTACATCATGATGGTAGACACCGCCGATTGGCGGATCGTCCGAGATTTTCGGGCGACGCGCGAAGGACCCGTTTGGGCACTGGCGTTTTCTTCTGACGGGACGACGATCTATGCCGGGGGGCTGGATGACGTGGCTTTTGGCTGGCCGGTCGATACTCTGGATGCCTATGATCCGGGTATTTCCGGCCAGCGCAGTTTCCTTCGCGCGCCCGAAGAGATGAGCAATGGCGAGAGGCAGTTCATGCGCAAATGCTCGATCTGCCACGCGCTGGAGGGCAGCGCCTCGCGCAAGGCCGGGCCGAGCCTGCATGGGCTTTTCGGGCGTCCGGCAGGAACCGTGCCGGGCTATCGCTATTCGGACACGCTCCGCATGTCTGATATCGTCTGGGATGAAACCACGGTGGATGCGCTGTTCGATCAGGGGCCAGACCACTATATTCCCGGCAGCAAGATGCCGATGCAGGTCATTGCAGGCAAGGATGACCGGGCCGATCTGATCGGCTTTCTGAAACAGGCGACGCGGGAAAACCACGAAAATGAGGAGTAGGGCAAAATGAAATCCATGCTGGCAGCCTTTATGGCCATCGCCCTGATCGGGGTGGGCGCCCATTTTTCATTGCATGCATTGGAGTTTTCCGCGCAGGAGGTCTATTCCGGGCCTGCCGTCCGGGTTGACTGACGGCATCGGAAAACGGCGGGCAGAATGACAACATCCGACGAGTATGGCGGGCCTCTATCGGGCGCATCGATCCTTGTGATCGATGATGAACCGGGGATGCGCAATTTCCTGAAGAAGATCCTTGAACCGCGCGTGAAACGGGTGGAGCAAGCGGCCTCTTCGGCGGAGGCGACGCAAAAACTGGACGAAGCGCATTTCGATCTGGTGATTGTCGACAACATCATGCCAGGCATGACCGGGCTGGAATGGGTGACGGAACAGCAGCGGCTGGGATTCTTCGCCGATACGATCCTGATGACGGCCTATGCCGACCTTGAAACCGCAATTGCGGCGCTGCGGGCAGGGGTCAGTGACTTCGTGCTCAAACCCTTTCGAGCCAATCAGATCCTTGGCGCCGTGGCGCGCACGCTGGATCGCAAATATCTGCGGCGGGACAACACGCTCTTGCGGCGGGAATTGCTGTCAGATGCGGGGCACGGTCAGCTGTTGGGCAAGTCCGAAGCGTTGAGCGCGGTGCGCGCGCTTCTGCACAAGCTGGCGCCCTTGCCGACGCCGGTGCTGTTCACGGGGGCCAGCGGCACGGGCAAGGAGCTGGCGGCGCGGCATTTGCACAAGCTGTCGGACCGCGCGGAAAAGCCGTTTGTGGCGGTGAATTGCGCGGCAATCGCCCCTGACCGGATCGCGGCAGAGCTGTTCGGCGTGGTCGAGGAAAACGACCGGCTGCGCCCGGGCCTGCTATTGCTGGCCGATGGCGGCACCCTGTTCCTTGACGAGGTGGCGCAGATGCCCGAGCAGTTGCAAGCTGCGCTACTTCGCGTGCTGGAGGATCAGCGCGTTCGCCCAGTGGGCGCCGAACGAGAGCTGATGCTGAACCTGCGCTTTCTGTTCGCCACGAATGCCGATCTGGAACAGGCGGTGGCCGACGGCCGGTTCCGCGCCGATCTCTATCACCGGATCAACGTGCTGGAGGTCGCCTTGCCGCCCTTGCGCGACCGGTCCGAGGACATCGTGGAGCTTGCGGCGCTGTTTCTGGATCAGTTCGCGGTCACGCTGGGGATGTCGGGGCTCGAGCTCAACGACGAAACCCTGCTGAAAATGCGGCGCTATGACTGGCCGGGCAATGTGCGCGAGCTCAAGAACCTGATCGAACGGTCGGTGATCCTTGGCGCGTTCCCCGAGGAATTTGCGGGCGGCGGGTCGATCACCGGGGCGCAGGCGATCGAGAATCTGGAACTGGTCACCCAGCGCCACATCCTGCATGTGCTGGACCTGTGCAAGGGCAACCGGGCAGAGGCCGCGCGCCGTCTTGGCGTGTCGCGCAAGACCGTTGACCGCAAGGTCGCGTCCTGGGGTGGCTGAGCTTAAAGGGTGTAGTAATCGCGATACCAGCGCGCGAACCGGTCCAGCCCTTCGCGGAACCCGGTTTGCGGACGGTAGCCTGTCAGCGTGTGCAGCAGCGATGCATCTGCCCAAGTCGCGGGCACATCGCCCTTCTGCATTTCCATGTAGTTGCGCTTTGCCTTGACGCCCAGGCTGTCCTCCAGCGCCTCGATGAAATCCAGCAGGCGGACCTTGTCGGAATTGCCGATATTGACGACTCGGTAGGGTGCGACCGGCGACAGGCTGTCGCCTTCGGGCACCACACCATCCTCGGGCAGCTCGGGCACTGCGTCGATCAGCAGGCGAATGGCACGGACCAGATCCTCGACATAGGTGAAGTCGCGATACATGTCGCCCTGGTTGTAGATGTCGATGGCGTCGCCCTTCAGCATCGCATTGGCGAATTTGAAATAGGCCATGTCGGGCCGCCCCCACGGGCCGTAGACGGTGAAGAACCGGAACATCGTCGTGGGCAGGTTCCACAGATGCGCATAGGAATGGCCCATCGCCTCTGTTGCCTTCTTGGTGGCGGCGTAGATCGTCATCGGCGTGTCGGCCTTGTCCGTCTCGCGGAAGGGCATTTCGGTATTGGCCCCATAGACCGAACTGGTGGAGGCCATCAGTAGGTGGTCGACCTCGTGGCGACGCGCGGCCTCCATCACGTTGAACGTGCCGGTCACGTTGGCATCGACATAGGCGCGCGGGTTTTCAAGGCTGTAGCGCACCCCCGCCTGCGCGGCCAGATGCACGATCACATCGGGGCGGAAGTCATCAGCAGCCTTGTCGAAGGCGGCCACGTCTTCCAGCATCGCCTCGGTCATCGAAAACCTGTCCGATTGCAGCAGCATGGCGTTTCGGCGTTGCTTCAGCCCGATGTCGTAATAGTCGGTCATCCCGTCATAGCCGTGCACCGTGAAGCCTTCGGCCAGCAGAAGCTGCGCGAGGTGAAAGCCGATGAACCCTGCGGTTCCGGTGATCAGGATGCGGCGCATGTCAGGTCTCCACGGTCTGTTACGTCCGGCCTGTCAGTGGGCCGGGCCTTTCCGCGTGTCTGCCAGAGGATGGGCGCGGTGTCGACGCCAGACTGCCAGAGCGCGCGCAGTTTCCTGTGCCGACCGATCTGATGCAGCACCCTTTTCACCCGTTCGGCGGCGCGATAGGCTTTGGCGTCGTTGCCCTTGCCAAAGGATCCCCCGGATGAAACCGATCCGCTCTTTTCTGTTTGTTCCGGCCAACAAGGAACGCATGATCGACAAGGCCGCCGATGCCGGGGCCGATGCGATCATTCTGGATCTTGAAGACAGCGTTCCACCCGACGAAAAGGCCGAGGCGCGCGCGCTGGTGGCGGGCAAGATCGAAGCTCTGGCCGCAAAGGGGCAGCGGGTCTGGGTCAGGGTGAACAAGTCCGCGCATCTTTACGACTATGATGATCTGATGGCCGTGGTGCGGCCGGGGCTGGAGGGCATCGTTGTGTCCAAGCCCTGGGGGCCGGAGGATGTGCATACTGCCGCCTGCATGGTGGCCGAGGCAGAAGCCCGCAACAATCTGGAGGTCGGGTCAGTGCGCCTGATCCCGATCCTTGAAACCGCGCGGTCGATGCAGCTGTGTTTCGAGATAGCCGAACATCCGCGCGTGGCAGGCATTGTTGGCTGCACGGCAAAGAATGCCGATGTGGCCCGCGCGCTTGGGTTCATCTGGACGCCGCAGGGGCGCGAGACGGACTACCTGAAATCCCGCGTGGTGATGGCGGCGCGCGCTGCCGGCAAGCTGCCCATCGGCGGGCTGTGGCAGCAGGTCAAGGATCTGGAGGGGCTGGACAGCTTCACCCGGTACGACCGTCAGCTCGGCATGGCGGGCGATCTGATCCTGCACCCGTCCAATGTGGAGATCGTGAACCGCGTCTTTACCCCCACGGCTGACGAGGTCGCCTATTACCGTGGCATGGTCGAGGCGCTGGATGCCGCGCAGGCGGCGGGGCGCGCCTCTGTCATGTATGACGGCGAACATATCGACATCGCCCATGTAAAGACGGCCCGTGACATCATCGCCCTTGCCGAAGGCTTCTCGTCGGGCGGGTAACTCAGGCCGAGGCTGCCGGGGATTTCAGCTGCAAGCCGGAGCGTTTGCACTGCGCCACCAGAACCTCGTTCTGATTGTAGGCGCGGTGGATGAAGGTCACGATGCCCGCATTGGGCCGCGATTTGCTTTCGCGCAGCTCTGCCACTTCGGTCTCGATCCGCAGCGTGTCACCATGAAAGACCGGCGCGGGAAAGCGCACCTCGTCCCAGCCAAGATTGGCAATGGCGGTTCCAAGCGTGGTGTCGCCGACAGAAACGCCCACCATCAGGCCAAGCGTGAACCCGCTATTGACGAGCCGCTGGCCGAATTCCGTCTCTTCGCGGCAGTATTCTTCGTCCAGATGCAGGCGCGCGGGGTTATGCGTCATGGCGCAGAACATCACGTTGTCGGTTTCGGTGATGGTCCGGCGCAGCTCGTGTTTGAACACCTGCCCGACCTCCAGCTCGTCGAAAAATAGCCCTGCCATCTCACTCCTCCTCGCGTGCCATGCTGCCCTGATCGGCTTTGCATGGCCATTTGTAGGCAGCAACCCGAGTGTCTTTCAACACAAAGCGTTTGGCCGTGGCACGGGCGCAGCCGAACTGGACGCGACTGACTTTCAGCTGCATTTGCAAGACGATCGTTCAGACGGCCAGCGGCCGCGAGCCAGTGCGGGCCGGAAAGGTTCAGGCCCGCACTCCCCGGAACACACTTGTCACCAGGAAAATCAGGGCCGCAAAGCAGACAATCGAAGGCCCGGCTGGCGTGTCCAGAACATAGGCGGCGCGCAAACCGGCGACGGCCGACCCGCTGCCGATCAGCGCCGCGATCAAGGCCATCTCCTCGGGTGTGCGCGACAGTGGCCGCGCGGCGGCGGCCGGAATGATCAGCATCGCCGCGATCAACAGCACCCCGACAACCTTGATCGCCACGGCAACCGTGACGGCGAGCGCGAGGGTCAGGACAAGCTGCTCGCGACGGGGGTCCATACCGCCCGCATAGGCAAGCTCTTCGCTAAGCGTGGAGGTCAGAAGTGCCGACCAGCGCCACGCGATCAGCCCGATGACCAGCGCTGCCCCTCCCCAGATCACGGCCAGATCCCCGCGCGACACGGCCAGAATGTCACCAAAGAGATAGGCCATCAGGTCAATCCGGATGCCCGACAGGAAAGAGACAGCCACCAGCCCGAATGCAAGGGCGGAATGGGCCAGAACGCCCAGCAGCGTATCCATCGCGTATCCGCGGCCTGTCAGCAGTGTGACGGTCAGCGCCATGGCCAGCGCAACTGCCACCGCCCCGGCAAAGATTGAGACGTTCAACGCCAGGGACAGGGCGATCCCAAGGATGGCGGCATGGGCGGTTGCGTCCCCGAAATAGGCCATGCGCCGCCAGACGACGAAGCTGCCCAGGGGCGCGGCTGCACAGGCCACGCCGACCCCGGCCAGCGTTGCGCGGATCATGAAATCGTCCAGCATCATTCAGCGGCCTCGGTCTTGGTCGGGTGCGGGTGGTCATGCCCATGGTCGTGCCCGTGATCATGGCCGCAGCTTTCATCATGCGCGTGATCATGGTCGTGGCGGTAAAGCGCAAGCGCACCGCCCGTGCCGGACCCGAAGAGCGCGCGGTATTCCGGCGCAGTCGAAACGATTTCGGGCGTGCCTTCACAGCAGACATGCCCGTTAAGGCATATCACCCGGTCAGACGCGCTCATCACCACGTGCAATTCGTGGCTGATCATCAGGATGGCACATCCGGTTTCTTTGCGCACATCTTCGATCTGGCGATAGAAGGCTGCGGAACCGGGTTGATCAAGCCCTTGGGTCGCCTCGTCCAGAAGCAGAATTTCCGGCTCATTGACCAGCGCACGCGCCAGCAGGACGCGTTGCATCTGGCCACCTGACAACCCGGACATCTGGCGGCCCGACAAATCCGGCACACCTGCCCGTGTCAGCGCGCGCGCGCAGGCGCTGCGGGATTTGCCGCCCGGCAGGCGCAGGAACCGTGCCACCGTGATCGGAAGGGTCGGATCGATATGGAGTTTTTGCGGCACGTAACCGATGCGCAGACCCGGCTTGTGGATGACCCGCCCGGAGGTGGGCCGCACCGCGCCGATCAACGAACGCAGCAGCGTGGTCTTGCCAGAGCCGTTCGGGCCAACAATGGTCACGATTTCTCCGGGCTCGACTGTCAGCGACACATGCGCCAGCACCGTGTCAGCGCCATAAGCGACGCTGATGTCTTCAACTGTGACCAGGCTCATGAAGGGGTCTGCCCTGCGCAGGACGGGCACAGGCCGACCGCCTCGACCATGGTTCGTTCAATCTGAAACCCGGCAGCGCGGGCTGCATCCCCGAGTGTGCCGCGCGCGGGGGCCGATTGGGTTTCCGCGACCGAATCGCAGGCCCTGCAGATCATGAAGGCGGGCGAATGGGTGGCGCCGGGATGGGCGCAGGCCACGAAGGCGTTCAGCCGTTCGATCTTGTGCGCGAACCCGTTGGCGACAAGGAATTCCAGCGCACGATAGGCAACAGGCGGTTGCGATCCAAAACCGGCGTCGCGCAGCAGGTCAAGCATCTCGTAGGCGCCAAGTGCGCGATGTTCCTGCAGCAGGATTTCCAATGCCTTGCGCCGGACCGGCGTGAAACGAAGCCCGTTGCTTGCACAATGCGCCTCGGCTGCGGCCACGGCGCTATTGATGCACCCCGCATGGTCATGCTCATCAAACCCGACCGTATCAGGCTGCTGATCATGCCCTGTCTCGGACCTACTTGTCATGTTATTACATTTCCTGTATCCGGCATGTAACGTTATAAGATCACATGGAGTCGGAAATGTCCAGAAATCTCGCGCCCTTGTCACTCGCAGCCTCGCTGCTGGCCGGGATGGCCGTGGCGGACGCCCCGAATGTGGCCGTCGACATCGCTCCGGTGCATTCGCTTGTCACGCGCGTCATGGGGGATCTGGGAGAGCCGTCGCTGATCGTGGCGCCCGGTGCCAGCCCGCATGAATATAGTCTGCGCCCGTCAGAAGCCGCAGCCCTTCAGAACGCGGATCTGGTATTTTGGGTCGGCCACGATCTGACCCCTTGGCTGGAGGATGCCGTCGACACGCTGGCCAGCGATGCAACGGTTGTGGAGCTGATCGAGGCTGACGGCACCACGGAGCTGCCCGTACGTGAAGGCGCGCTGTTTGATGCGCACGAACATGGCGACGCGGAGCGTGATGGTGAGAGCCACGCGGGCCATGATGAAGACCACGACTCCGCTCACGAAGAAGACGAACATGCAGGGCATGACCACGGTGGCCACGACCCGCATGCCTGGCTGTCTGTGGAAAACGGGGCGGCCTGGCTGAACGCCATCGCTGCCGCACTTTCGGCCGATGATCCCGACAATGCCGGCACCTATTATGCAAATGCCGCAGCGGGGCGCGAGGAGTTGGCCGCACTGCGCTCCGAGATCAACGGAATTCTGGATCCGGTGCGCGGGCGCAAATTCGTGGTCTTTCATGACGCCTATCAATATTTCGAGCTGGATTTCGACTTTCCCGCATCCGGCGCGATATCGGTCTCGGACGCCACCGATCCCAGCCCGGCCCGCATCGCCGAAATCCAGCACCGTATCGCGGATCAGGGCGTGACCTGCATCATGTCAGAGCCGCAATTCAATCCGGGGATCGTGGCTGCGGTCATGGATGGCTCCGACGCGCGGACCGGGGTGATGGATCCGCTGGGATCTGATCTTGAACCGGGGGCGGCTCTGTACCCGCAGCTGCTGCGCAACCTCGCCACGTCGCTGGCGGACTGCCTTTAACAGCCTGCCTGTCCCCGCTGCCGATTGCGGCGGGGATGGTGGGACCTGCACGGGTAGCTGAACGTGATGTAATAACATAAGCGCACGTCTCCTGCATCCCCCACAACACCCGCCCGCTTTGCACATTGTCGCGCAATTGCGGCCAACCAAGCCTTCGAAACACAGGACTCCAGCACATGACGAAACTCACCCTCAGGGCGGCCTTGGCCCTGACCTGCCTTTCGATGCCGATGCTTGCACAAGCGGATGAGACGCTAGATGTCGTTGCGCAATTCGAGATCCAAGCGCCAGAACCGTCAACGAGCGGGTATATTTTTACACGCATGGGCGTGGCCGAGACGTTGGTGAACGCGCATTCCGATGGAACGCTGACCCCCGGTCTGGCCACGTCGTGGGAGGTGTCGGAAGACGGGCTTACATGGGCTTTTGCCTTGCGCGACGGTGTGCTTTTCCACGACGGTACCAAGATGACGGCCGATACGGTCGTCAATGCGCTTGAAATCGCGCGCGCCAAACCGGGACCCTTGCAAACGCTACCGATCACCGGCATCGCGGCAAGTGAGGGCACGGTGACCGTCACCCTGTCCGAACCGTTTGCAGCGCTTCCCGCCTTTCTTGCGGAGTTCCGGTCTCAGATACTGTCGCCGGGTTCTTTTGCGCCGGATGGCACGGGGGTGAAGATCATAGGCACCGGCCCTTACCGGATCACCGCGATAGAGCCACCGCTCAGCCTTGATGCGTCGGCATTCGCAGATTACTGGGGCGCGGCGCCGCATATCGCCGATGTCAGCTATACCGGTGTCAGCCGGGTCGAAACGCGGGCGCTCATGGCGGAATCCGGCGAAGCAGAATTTGTCTTCGGGCTTGACCCCGCCAGCGTGTCGCGCCTGAACATGCTGGACACGGTCGAGGTGCTGTCGGTCGCCATCCCGCGCACGTTGTTGATCAAGGTGAACGCAGGTCACCCGTTTCTGAACGAACGCGATGCGCGCCGCGCCCTGAGCCTCGCCATCGACCGGACGGGCATTGCCAAGGCGGTGCTGCGCTATCCCGAAGGCGCTGGCCAGCTTTTCCCGCCCTCGGTTGCGGGCTGGCATGACGATACGCTTGCGCCTTTGGGCCAAGATGTCGAAGCGGCCAAGACCCTGCTTCGCAATCTGGGATGGGCCGCGGGCAGCGACGGTATCCTCAGGCGCGATGGCGCACGTTTCGAACTGACGCTGACGACCTACCCGGACCGGCCGGAGCTGCCGCTTGTGGCCGCCGTTTTGGAGCAGCAGTTCCGCGCCATTGGCGTCGATTTGGCGATCAACACCACCAATTCCTCCGAAATTCCCGCCGGACACCAGAATGGCACGCTTGAACTGGGCCTGATCGCCCGCAACTTCTCGCTCATCCCCGACCCGATTGGCACTGTCCTGTCCGACTATGTCGGCAATGGCGACTGGGGCGCGATGAACTGGCAGAACGAGGGGTTCACGGCGCTGGTGCGTGGCCTTGCTCGTGGCGAAGGTGGCGATGCTGAACGCGCCCAGGCGGCAGGTATCCTGCAAGCCGAGCTGCCGATCATTCCGATCGCCTGGTATCAGCAAACGCTGGCCGTTTCCGACAAGGTCACAGGCGCCACGATCGACCCGTTCGAAAGAAGCTTTGGCCTTCAGACGATGCGGTGGGCGGAATGAGCGCAATCGTCTCGCGACTGGTGCAGGCGCTCATGGTGGCGATCCTGATCGGGACCGCGACATTCGTCATGATGCGCAGCCTGCCCGGTGATGCGGCCTGGAGGATCGCCGCCGGGCGCTATGGCTATGACAATGTCGATGCCGCCGCCGCCGATGCGGTGCGCGCAGAGCTTGGCCTTGATGGTCCCGCGCACATGGCACTGCTGCAGTGGCTGGGCGATCTGGTCCGGTTGGATTTCGGTAATTCTCTGGTGACCGGCCAGCCGGTTGTGGACGAAATCGCCCACCAGCTTGGCGCCTCGGCGTCGTTGGCGCTGGTGGCCGTCCTTCTGTCTTTGGTGATCGGGCCTCCCTTGGGCATCCTCGCAGGGCTCCGACCCGGCGGAAGACTTGACCGCGCCCTGCTGGTTACATCGACCGGGATCAAGGCCGTGCCGCAATTCCTCGTGGCGCTTGTGCTGATCGTCATCCTTGCGGTGCAACTCCGCTGGTTGCCAGCTGCGGGTCACGGCGCGGCGCGTCATTTCATCCTTCCCTCCCTTACACTTGCGCTTGGACTTGCAGCGGTGAACGCGCGCATTGCCAGGGATGCGATGGCGCGGATCGCCGACATGCCGTTCTGGCGGTTCGCCCAATGGAAGGGGCTGTCAGAGCGGCAAACCTTGTTGCGCCACGGGTTGCGCAACGTTTCGGTGCCGCTCATCACCTATCTGGGCCTGCAATTCGTGACGCTTGTCGAAGGGGTCATCATTGTTGAATCGGTTTTTGGCTGGCCCGGCATCGGGCATGCGCTGGTGCATGCCATCTTTTCAAGGGACGTGCCGATGGTGCAGGGCACCGCGCTGGTGCTTGGTCTTGGATTTGTCCTCGTCAATGCGGCGATCGACCTTGCAATCCGGCATCTGGACCCGAGAACGGCGGCATGAGCGTCCTTGATCTTTCGGCTGCACCGCAACCGCCGCTGTCAGCCACCCGCAGGGTCGGCGTGGTCCTGATCGCGCTGGTCGCTGCCCTGTCCCTGCTTGGCCCGCTGATCGTGCAGGGCGATCCTTACGCGCAATCCCTGATGAAGGCCCTGGCCGGGCCCGATGCTGCTGCGCCTTTGGGCTATGACCATCTTGGGCGGTCGGTGTTTCACCGGCTGGCCTACGCGTTGCGCCTGTCACCCGTGATTGCCCTTGCCGCAGTGATGACAGCTGGCGCGGCGGGGCTGGCCTTGGGCACGCTTTCGGCCGCCAAGGGTGGCTGGATCGACAGGTGCCTTGTGATGTTGGCGGATGCGCTGCTCGCCCTGCCGGGCCTGCTACTTATCCTCATGGTGCTGGCGATGGTGCCGGGAACGGCACTCGGCTTCTGGGCGGGGCTGTCGCTGGTGCTTTGGGTCGAGTTCTTTCGATTGACCCGTGCCGCCACGCGCGAAACGCTGGCCTCGCCGGCGGTGCAGGCGTCACGGCTTCTGGGGTTCGGCGCGGCCTATGTCTTTCGGGTCCACATCTGGCCCGAGATCGCGCCGATGATGCTGACCGCCGCCGCCTTCGGAACAGCCACGGCGATCATGGCCATCGCCGCGCTTGGCTTCGTGCATGTGGGCATGCGTGCGCCGACGCCCGAACTGGGGCTGATGATGGTGGAACTGCTGCCCTATTGGCGCGAGGCTCCGCTGGCGCTTCTGGCGCCCGTTCTTGCCACGTTTGCCCTGCTGCTGGGCCTTACCCTTCTGGCCGGGAGCCGCAAGACATGAGCCTGCTGCAAGCCGATGACATCACAGTTCGCGATGGAACCACGACCCTGCTGGCGCCGGTATCGCTGCGTCTTGACCCCGGGGAGCCGTTGGTCGTTCTGGGCGAAACCGGGTCAGGCAAGAGCCTTCTGGCGCAGGCGCTGATGGGCACGTTGCCACTGGGACTTGAGGCAAAGGGACAAGTCACCATCGGCGCGCAAGTCCTGAATAGCGGTGCGCCGGATCAGTTCCGGGGGCTGTGGGGGCGCGAAATCAGCGTGCTGCCGCAAGAGCCGTGGTTGTCGCTTGATCCGTTGATGCGGGCGCAGGCGCAGATCGCCGAGGGGCATTGTCTGGTGCGTGGCCTTCCGCCGCGCGAGGCGCGCATCCGCGCCGCATCCGATCTGTCAGAGCTTGGACTTGCCGATGCCGCGGCGCGGTATCCGCATGAGCTGTCGGGCGGAATGGCGCAGCGCGTGGCCATTGCTGCCGCGCGGGCCGGCGGTGCACGCATCGTGATCGCGGACGAGCCGACCAAGGGGCTGGATGCCGCGCGACGGGACGAGGTCGCCAATCTGTTGCTGAACGAGATGGGGCAATCCGGCGGATTGCTGATCATCACCCATGACCTTGCGCTGGCAGAGCGGATCGGCGGTCAGCTGATCGTTCTGCGCGCGGGCGAGGTTGTCGAACGCGGTGCTACCCGGGCGGTCTTTGCCGCGCCCGGCCAGAGCTACACGCGGGACCTTCTCGCGGCCAACCCTGAGAACTGGACCGGCAAGGCGGCTGCGGCACCGGCCGGAACTGCGGTGATCAGCTCCCGCAACCTTTCGCTTGCAAGGGGCCGTCGTACCCTGTTCCGGGACGTGTCTCTGGATATCGCGGCGGGGCAGGTCTTTGGCGTCACGGGCCCGTCCGGATGCGGCAAATCCTCGCTTGGCGATACGCTCCTCGGGGTGATCCCGCCTTTGCAGGGGCAGGTCCAGCGCCAACCCGGCTTGCATCCGTTCGCGTTCCAAAAGCTCTACCAAGACCCTGTCGCGGCCTTTCCCCCCAGACGCACCATTGGCGAAACGCTGATGGATGTCGTGAAGATGACGCGCAGCGATCCGCGCGATGTCGACAGGTTGTTGGACGGTCTCGGCCTGCAACCCGATCTGCTGGCGCGCAGGCCCGGTGCCGTGTCGGGCGGCGAATTGCAGCGGCTGTCATTGCTGCGGGTCCTGCTGCGCAGACCGGCCTTCATCTTCGCTGATGAGCCAACGTCGCGTCTGGACCCCATCACGCAGGCCAGGGTGATCAAGCTGCTGACCAACGCTACCGAAAGCGATGGCATCGCCCTGATGCTGGTCAGCCACGATCAGGCGTTGATCCGCAACACCGCGGACGCGGTCCTGCCGTTGACGCCGCCATGCGACCCGGCCCGCGCCGCAGCGAAAAAACGTGTCGCAATCGCGTTGCAGTAACCACCTAAACCACGATCAAATGAAGCCGAAAGGAATCACCATGAGAATTTCCAACCTCGCACTGTTGGCCACGGTCGCAGCGACTCCGCTGCTTGCGCAGGAAACCCGTGAAATGGACGCCCACGTTCACGGCGTCAGCACGTTGGAGCTGGCGGTCGAGGGCGGGACCCTTGAAGTGAACCTGACATCCCCCGGCATGGATATCGTGGGGTTTGAATATCAGGCGAGCACCGATGCCGACAAGGCCGCGGTCGAGGCGGCCCTCCGCAAGATGCTGGTGCCAGAGAATATCGTCGCGCTGCCCGAAGCAGCAGAGTGTCGCCTGACCGAAGTGCTCGCCCATCTTCATGGTGGCGACCACGACGAAGGGCACATGGACGATCATGCAGACCACGACGCGCATGCCGACGACGAGGATCATGACCATGACGAGCATGCCGAAGGCGAGGTTCACGATCACGAAGACCACGCCGACGGCGAAGACGACGATCACGCAGCAGAACACAGCGAGTTTCACGCGCGCTATATCTTTGCCTGCGAACATGCAGACGAGCTGAGCAAGATTGGCTTGCCCTTCTTTTCACAGTTCGGGAACGCGCAGGAGATTGAAGCCCAGTTCGTCACCGATGCGGGTGCTGGCGCGGCAGAGATCGGCCGCGACACCGCTGAGCTGAGCCTGAACTGAACATGACGGACCCCGCGCTGGCGCTGACCGATGTCACCTTTGCCTGGCCAGGGCAGGACGGGTTTTCCCTGTCTTGTCCGAATTTTCGGATGGCCGTCGGCGAAAGCGTCCTATTGCTGGGTGCCAGCGGATCGGGAAAGTCGACCCTTCTGTCGCTGGTTTGCGGGATAGCAACAGCAACATCCGGGCGCGTCAGTATCGGGGCCACGGATATTGGCACGCTGGGGGCAGGGGCGCGGGATCGGTTTCGGGCCGAACAGATCGGCGTGATCTTTCAGCAGTTCAACCTGCTGCCCTATGCCCGCGTCCTTGACAATATATTGCTGCCCTTGCGCTTTGCCCCGAAGCGCAAAGCCCGCATCGGCGCGCCCGCGCAGGAGGCTGCACGGCTCTGCGCGGCGCTTGGCCTGCCGGACGGGGTACTGACAAAACAGGCCGGGCGGCTAAGCGTCGGCCAACAGCAACGCGTGGCGGTCGCCCGCGCACTGATTGGTGCGCCACCGCTTATTGTGGCGGATGAACCCACCTCGGCCCTTGATGCCGCAACGCAGGACAGCTTTCTGCGGTTGCTTTTTGAGCAGGCCGAACAGGCGCGATCATCGCTCTTGATGGTCAGCCATGACGAACGGCTTGGCCAGCGCTTTGACCGGGTGATCCGGCTGGAAGAGATCGTGACAACACGAAGGGCGGCGGCATGATCCTGCGTCTGGCGATGCAATCCCTTATGGCGCGGGCGCTGACGGTCGGCATGACCGTGCTGGCCATCGCATTGTCGGTCGCGCTTTTCCTCGGGGTCGAGAAGATACGCACCAGCGCGCGGGCAAGCTTTGCCGACACGATTTCGGGCACTGACCTGATCGTGGGGGCGCGGTCCGGCTCGGTCCAGCTTTTGCTGTATTCGGTGTTCCGCATCGGCAATGCGACCAACAATGTCACATGGGAAAGCTACCGCGATATCGCAGCCCGGCCCGAAGTGGATTGGATCGTGCCGATTTCGCTGGGCGACAGCCACCGGCAATTCCGCGTCATGGGGACCACGCCTGCATTCTTCGAGCATTACAAATTCCGGGGCGGGCGATCGCTGGAAATTTCTGCAGGTCACGGGCTGGACGATCTTTACGATACTGTCATCGGTGCGGATGTGGCCGCAACGCTTGGCTATTCCGTAGGTGATCCGATTGTCGTGTTGCACGGGCTGGCATCCTTCACGGCGCATGACGATCAACCCTTCCGCGTCGCGGGCATCGTGGCCAAGACGGGGACGCCGGTTGACCGGACCGTCATCGTCAGCCTCGAGGCTATCGAGGCCATCCATGTGGATTGGCAAAGCGGGGCGAAATCCGGCCAGACCACCCCGGTGGAGGTCATCCGGTCCATGGAACTGGAGCCAACCGCGATCACCGCAGCCCTTGTCGGCGTGCAGTCACGATTGCAGATCTTTGGCCTGCAACGCTGGATCAACGAATATCCCGAAGAACCGCTGCTTGCGGTCCTGCCGGGGGTCGCATTGCAGGAGCTCTGGCAGATTGTCGGCGTGGCCGAAACCGCGCTGATCGGCGTTTCGGCGATGGTGGTGGTGACCGCGCTGGTCGGCATGATGGCGATGATCTTTTCAAGCCTCAACGAACGGCGCCGCGAGATGGCAATCTGGCGTGCGATGGGCGCGCGCCCGTCCACCATCCTGGGCCTTCTGGTGATCGAAGCGATGCTGATGGCGGCAGTGGGGTCCGTGCTTGGGCTTGCGTTGCTGTATCTGGGGCTTGCCATAGGCCAGCCCTGGGTCGATGCGGCCTTCGGGATCTGGCTGCCAATCGATCCGCCCACGGTGCGCGAGCTTTGGGTTCTCGCAATCGTGATCGGCGCTGCGGCGCTGGCAAGCCTTCTGCCGGCAATTCGGGCCTATCGGCTGTCGCTGGCCGATGGCATGATGGTGAGGATATGATGAACCACCTTACACTGACCCGCCGCCGTTTCGGCCTTCTTGCTGCTTCCGGGCTGGTTGCGCCTGCGCCCGCCCTTGCCAGCAGCGTCCGCGAGATCACCTGGGATGACCTGATCCCGCCGGGTGTGCCTTACTCCGAGATCGTCGGCGAAGGCGATGTGGACGAGGTCAACGATTCCTGGAACCCGATCTTTGACGAAAACGGATCGAAGCTGAATCTCGATCTGGACGGCAAGGCCATCAAGATGCCCGGCTATATCATCCCGCTTGAAAGCGGGTCGGCCGGTGTGACCGAGTTCGTGCTTGTGCCCTATGTCGGTGCCTGCATCCATGTGCCGCCGCCGCCGCCGAACCAACTCGTTTTCGTCACATCGTCGGTGCCCTGGCCAAGTGACCAGCTTTGGGATGCCATCTGGGTCACGGGGACCTTGTCGGCAAAAATGCAGTCCACATCTCTGGGCGAGATCGGTTACGAACTGGCGGCAAGCGCCATCGAGATCTACGAGTGGTAAAAATGGATAACACACGTCGAAACCTGTGTTTTGGTTTGGCAGGTCTGGTCGGGCTGAGCGCGACAGGGCTTCGCGCCGAAGAGATCGTCGATCTGGAGTGGCGAGACCTAGTCCCCAAGGACGAGCCGCATGTTCCCCCGGTTATTCAGGGCCTGCTGCCGCATGACGAAAGCACGATGGCCAGCAGCCAGCCGCCATCGGCAGGGGTCAGGACGGACTGGAACGGCCGCACCGTGCGCCTGTCCGGCTATATAATACCACTGGATTTCAAGGGTACGGGCGTGACGGCATTCATGCTGGTGCCTTATGTCGGCGCCTGCGTTCACGTCCCGCCACCACCTGCAAACCAACTCGTGATGGTAACGACGGAACGGCCCTTCGAATCGGATGGCCTGTTCACGGCGGTCACTGTCACGGGCATGTTCGGGACTGCGTCCACATCGACCCAGCTGGCCGATATCGGATACGCCCTGTCCGCCGATAAGGTCGTGCCCTACGGCGCCTGACTGAGGTCAGGCGCTTTGGTCAGGCGGTGGCTTTGGCGAATTTCGCGCGGACCTGACGGAATGTCAGCAAGCGCCGTGTCTCTTCATCCCACAGATGCATACGTGCGTTCGACAGGCTTTCGCGGATCGTCATGCGGTTGCCCTCTGCCAGCTCTGCATGGTCGCGAAGAACCTCGGGGAGGCGGTAGAACGGGATGCGGCTGTAAAGGTGGTGCACATGGTGGATGCCGATATTGGCGCTCAGCCATTGCAGCGCGGTCGGCAGCACGTAGTGAGAGCTTCCATGCAGCGCGGCATCATGCAGCTGCCAATCCTCGTCATTGTCCCAATGCGCAGTTTCGAACTGATGCTGAACATAGAACAGCCAGACGCCCGCCGTGGCGGCCAGAAGGGTCGAGGGCAGAAAGATCAGCAGGATCGGCATCAGGCCACCGAAATACCCGATCAGCCCCAAGCCCAGAAGGATGCCCGCATTGTTGCCCATGGCGCTGAGCCAGAAGCGGGCGCGGCCCATCAGGCCAAGCGGCACGCGGTTCTGCACGAGGAACAGATAGCCCGGCCCCAATCCGAACAGCACGACGGGATGGCGGTAAAGACGGTACATCAGCCGGTGAAACGGCGTCAGCGCGCTGTATTCCGCAACGGTCATCGTGTGGATGTCGCCCATCCCGCGCCGACCCAGATTGCCGGAGGTGCTGTGGTGAACCGAATGGGTATGCCGCCAGACGCCGTAAGGGGTCAGGGTCAGCACGCCGATCACACGGCCCAACCAATCGCTCATCGACCGGTTCTTGAAAAACGCGCCATGGCCGCAATCATGCTGAATGGCGAAGAGACGCAGCAAAAAGCCCGCATTGATGACAGAGATCGCGAGCGTCAGCCAATAGCTGATCCCAAGCGACCACCAGGCCAGCGCCCATAGCAGAAGGAAGGGGCCGAGTGTGACAGCGAGCTCGAACAGGCTGCGCGTTGTGTCAGGCTCCCGGTAGCCCGAGAGGATCTTGACCCATTCGCGGGCAGGCCGCTCTGCGGATTGCTGCCGGGTCTCTTCTGTTTTGTCGAACATGCGCCTGTTTTTCTTATGGTTGTCGAGTGCTGTCATAGACGAATAGCGCGTAAACGCAAATGACGCTTTCGGGACAGGGCAAACAAATCCGGTGCGGCCTGGCCGTTTGCCCGGATTTCCGTGGGTCAGCTTTCGGCGCGCCGGGCCCGTTTGCGGGGAGGTCCCGCGCCTACGCGCCGGATTTCGGGCCGCTTCAGCCTTTCAGCACGGACAGGAACCTGTCGATCTCTTCTTCGGGCAGGGACCAGTCACAGACCAGCCGTGCAGTCAGCACCTCTGCGGGGTTGTCACCATGCTCTGCCCCGTCCCAAAGGTGGTAGACAGCGCCAGCCGCGCGAAGCCGCTCATGCGCGGCGCGGCTGAACCGTGCAAAGACCATGTTGGCTGCGGGCTCGTAGGCGAAACCTGCACCACAATCCCGCAAACCGTCCACAAGCCGTGCCGCGCGGTCGTTCGCAGCCTTCGCAAGCTTCAGCCAGAGGTCATCGCGAAGATAGGCTGCCATCTGGGCCGACAGGTAGCGATGCTTGGAAAAGAGGTGCCCGCCGCGTTTGCGCCGATACTCGAATTCCTGTGCGCGGGCGGGATCGAACAGCACCACGGCCTCGGCCCCCATCAGCCCGTTCTTCGTACCGCCGAAGGACAGAACATCGACGCCTGCCTTCCACGACATCTCGGCAGGGGAGCATCCGAGGGTGCCCACCGCATTGGCAAAGCGCGCACCATCCAGATGCACCGGCAGGCCAAAGCCTTTCGCGATGCCGCACAGCTCCTGAAGCGAGGGCAGATCATAGATCGTGCCGCATTCGGTGACCGAGGTCAGCGACAGGCAGCCCCGTTGCGGCCCGTGGACGCCGCGCGTCTCTTCCGCCTCAATGGCCTTGCGCAGTGCACCCGCAGTGATCCGGTCACCATCGCCCACCAGTGTCAGCTTGGCGCCACCGGTGTAGAATTCCGGCGCATTGCACTCGTCCTGATGGATATGCGCCAACGGCCCGCAAAAGATCGTCTGCCAAGGCTGTGTTACCGTCGCCAGCCCCAGCACATTCGCGGCCGTGCCCGTCGCGACAAGATAGACAGCGGCCTGCGGTGCCTCGAACAGGTCGCGGATGCGCTGCTCGACCTCGGTGGTCAGCGGGTCGGCGCCATAGCCCATGGCATAGCCCGCATTGGCCTCGGCCAGGGCATCCAGAATCTCTTGCGGCACGGGGCCGGAATTGTCTGATGCGAAATACATCCCCTAGATCGGCTCCTCGATGATGTGATCTTCCCAGTCGTCCTCGTCGATCTCGAATTCCGGGACCGTCCGGTTCTGCATCGACACGCCTGCATCATGGACGGTCTGCGGATCGCCCGAGATCAGCGGGTGCCAGTCGTAAAGCGGCTTGCCCTCCCACAGCAGCCTGTAGGCGCAGGTTCGCGGCATCCAGTAAGCGTGGCTGTCGATATTGTCGGGGCGCAGCACGATGCATTCGGGCACGAATTGATGGCGGATGGGGTAGTTGCTGCACCGGCAGGTGCCGTCGTCGAACAGGCGGCAAGCCACATTCGTCAGCTCGACCTCGCCGGTGTCTTCATCCTCAAGCTTGTTGAGGCAGCATTTGCCGCAACCGTCGCACAGTGCTTCCCATTCCGCGGTGGTAAACTGCCGCAAGGGTTTGTCTTCCCAGAACCGGGGTGCAAAGCCGGTGCGCTCTATGGGGTCCTTCGTCTTCGTCATGCCTCTGCCAGGATTTCGCGTGCGCGTTTGCAATCGCGGTCCATCTGCGCGATCAGCGCATCAAGGCTTTCGAATTTCTCTTCGCCGCGCAGATAGTCGACCAGACCGATGGACAGTGTCGCGCCATAGAGATCGCCGGAGAAATCAAAGATGAAGGTCTCGAGATTCGGCTTTTCGCCGTTGAACATCGGGCGCACCCCGATAGAGGCGGCGCCGTGATACAGCCCCGCATGAGGGCCATCCACAATATCGACCAAAACGGCATAGACGCCAAATTTCGGCGGATGCAGCCCGTCGATGGACATGTTGGCCGTGGGGTAGCCCAGGACCCGGCCGCGCTGTTCGCCACCAATCACCTGCCCCTCGATCCGGTGCCAGTGGCCCAGCTGGGCGGCGGCATCGCGGGGGCGGCCTTCGGAAAGCGCCTGACGGATCGCGGTAGAGGACACCTGTCCGCCCGTCCCTTCGAGAAGTTTCGCAACTGTCACGCCGAACCCCATCTCGCGCCCGAAGCGCTGCAAATCCTCGACATTTCCGGACCGTCCCTTGCCAAAACAGAAATCGGACCCCACGACCACGTGCTGAAGGCCCAGACCGTCACGGATGACCCGTGACGCGAATTCCTCGGGCGACAGCGATGCGAGCGCCGCGTTGAAATTCAGCTCGTAGAGCCGCTCCACCCCCAGCTTTTCCAGCCGAGAGGTCCGGGCGGTCCGCCGCATCAGCCGAAAGGGGGGGCTTTGGGGCGCGAAATACTCGCGCGGATGTGGCTCGAATGTCAGCACGCCCAAAGGGGCATCGGGTGCCGCGTCCCGCGCCATGCGGATCACCGCCTGATGGCCCAGGTGCACGCCGTCGAAATTGCCGATTGCAACGCTGGCGCCGCGATCGTCAGGGGCAACATACTGATAGTCGCGGATGATCCTCATGCGCTTGGCCTACCCGGCCAGCGCGCGGGGTTCAAGCGCGAGATGCATGATTGCGGATCCTGTAGCAGTCTACGCCCCGGCCAACCGGTCCGGGGCGGGATGTTTTACCCGGTTCAGTCGAACTTGCGCGACGGGGCCAGCACGACGGCTTCGCCGATCAGAACCTTCTTGCCGTCAACCGCGCAATGGCAATCAAGGGTCACGCGGCGCTTGGCATGGTCGATACCGGCCACCTTCACCTCTGCATAGACCATGTCGCCGGGGCGCACGGGGGCCAGGAATTTCAGGGTCTGACCCATGTAGACGGTGCCGTGACCCGGCAGTTGCTCGCCAATGACGGCAGAGATCAGACCCGCCGTCAGCATGCCATGTGCGATGCGCCCCTCAAAGATCGTGTCCTGGGCATAGTCATCGTCGAGATGCACGGGGTTACGGTCGGTCGACACCTCGGCAAAAAGCTCGATATCGCGGTCGGTCACCTCTTTGCGCAGATGGCGGGTCATCCCCATCTCGATGTCTTCGATGCAGATGGTCCCGCGAGGCAAGTTGTCGAACATCCGACCCTCCATGGCAAATGGCCTTGTAATTTTCGGACGAATGTTCGCCCTGTTCTGCAACTTTATTACTTCGCGGCTGCAGAAAATCAAGCCCTTTTAAGGTCAGCGTAGCTGCCCTATCGCATAGGTCGGAGAGACCATTTCCTTTTGTAGATAGGCCTTTAGGGCAGATTCATCGGGTTGATGGGACGTTTTGGTTTCTTGCGCGGCCAACCCGCCCGTAATGAAGAGCGAATCGATATCCTCGCCCATTGCGCCCTGAATATCCGTCAGAACGCCATCACCGACGGCCAGAATGCGATTGTCAGCAACACCCCGGCCAATCTCGGCCAGCCTGAGCCGCGCAAGGTCGTAGATCGGAGGGTAGGGTTTGCCGAAGTAAAGGCTTTCGCCACCCATTTCCGTGTAAAGTTTGGCCAGAGCCCCCGCGCACCATTCACGCTGGTCGCCACGGTCGACGATGATATCGGGGTTGGCGCACAGCAGGGGCAGGCCGCGGACCTTCGCCTTCAGGAAATACGGGCGCATGACCTCGGGGTCGGCATGCGGGTCGAAGGGGCCGCAGCAGATGATGCCCTCGGCCTCGTCCAGTTCTACCTGCGTGATATCGACCGGATCCTCGACCAGGTGAAGCGGCTCAAAGAAAGTCAGGTCATGGGGCTGGCCGACGAACCAGACCTTGTTGCCGACAGCCCCGCGAAACATCGCCGCCCGCGCGGAATCGCCCGAGGTTGCGATGGTGTCATAGGCATCTTTCGGCACGCCGAATTTCTCCAGCTGCTTGGCAACCTCGTCGCGCGCACGCGGCGCATTGGTCAAAAGTACAACGGCACCGCCGCGCTGCCGGTAGCCTTGCAACGCCGCAACGGCCGCTGGCATCGCCTTGACGCCATCATGGACGCAGCCCCAAAGGTCCACGAACATCGCGTCATAGGTGTCGGAAATCTCGGAAAGTGCGGATATCAGGTTTGTCATCGACGGGACCTTTCGGTGAACACGGAATTTCCTTCGATCTATGCCGTAGCAGAGCAGGATTGGCTACACCGTTGCGGCGCAAGCCACCGATCAGGGCGCTTGCCCAAGCGGCGGCGCAGCTTTCAGGTTAAGACATGCCGCCGCCCCGACACCGGGACCGGGGGCAGCGCATACGCCACGCAAAAGGGCGCCCGAAGGCGCCCCTTGTAAGCCTGTGTCAGCCTGTGAAGTCTCAGACCTTGAGGTTGGGGATGATCTGCTTCTTGCGGCTCATCACGCCGGGGAGAACGACCATGTCACCGTCAACCGACGCGTCAAAGCTCTTCTCGGCCACGGTCTTGACCAGATCGTTGGGAACCAGCAGCGTTGCTTCCTCGTTCAGGATGTCCACAACGAACAGCAGCACTTGGTCAACGCCATCTTCCTTGGCAACATCCGTCATCGTGGCCATCAGGCTGTCCTTGCGAGACAAGACTTGCCCAGGCGCTGTGGTTTCCAGAACCGAAACGCGGAACTTGGTGTCGCCAACGCCGTATTCCTTGGAATCCATCCGCAGAAGCTCTGCATCCGAGAACGCGCTGACGTCGGATTTTGCGGCGAACATTTCGGCGGCGTAGTCGGGAATGCTGACGCCCAGCTGCTCTGCCAGTGTCTCGGCCACGGCGCGGTCATGGTCGGTCGTGGTGGGCGAGCGGAATTCCAGCGTGTCGGACAGGATGCAGCTTAGCGCCGCGCCCTTGATGGCGTCGGGCATCTTCGCCGCGTCCCTGCCCATCAGGTCGACCATGATCGTGGCGGTGCAGGCCAGCGGGCGCACGGTGATGTCGATCGGACCCTTGGTTTCCAGCCCGCCAACCAGCTTGTGGTGGTCGATGATGCCAACGATATCGGCAGCGTTGATGCCTGCGGGCAGTTCGGCCGGGTTGTTGGTGTCCACGATCACGACAGGCGTGTCTTCGGCAACGTCCGAGATGATCTCGGGCTTGTCGAGGTTCCAGCGCTCCAGCATGAAGGCGGCCTCGGTGTTGGGTTCACCCAGCAGCTTGGGGGCCGCAGCTTCGCCCTTCACCTCGTTCAGGTACCAGGCCCAGATGATGGGCGATCCGGTTGAGTCGGTATCGGGAGACTTGTGGCCGAAAACCAGCGTGGTCATGTGATGTGTCCTCTTGATGTCCGAAGGCAATTTGCGCGCCTTATAGGCAAGGGGGCACCGCTTGTCACCCATCCGCAGAGGGGTGCGACATTGCAAAGCGGCACGGGCCCGCCCGCGCGCGACGGGCGGCGAGGGGGCAGCCCCTCGCGCTCTGTGGTGTATTCAGGCCTGCACGAACCGGGCCGGGGTCAAAGCGTCTGGTCGTATTCGCCCACATCCGGTTCGGTGCGGATGACCGCATCGATATCCCTGAAGATCGCGCGCAGATCGTCCTCGCTCTCGGTGCTTTCGCAGACCACGACAAGGTTGGGCGTGTTGGAACTGGCCCGCACGAGCGCCCAGTTTCCGCCTTCCAGCAGGACGCGCGCGCCGTTGACCGTGACCATGCCGGTAATCTTGTGGCCGCCAAGCGTCGCACCTGCCTGCTCCATCTCCTCAAGTCGCGCGACGATGCGGGCGAGGATATCCCGTTTCTGGGTGTCGGACGCGTAGGGGGACATCGTGGGCGACGTCCATGTCCGGGGCAGGGCGCGGCGCAGGTCCGAAAGCGAGTTTTCGGGATGGCGATCCATCAGCTTGCAGATTTCCACCGCCACGCGCAGGCCGCAGTCATAGCCGCGGCCCAAAGGCTCTGCCAGAAAGTAGTGGCCCGATTTTTCAAACCCCGCGAGCGCGCCCAGCTCTTTCACACGGCGTTTCATGTGGCTGTGGCCGGTCTTCCAATATTCCGCGCGCGCGCCGTTTGCCGTCAGAACCGGGTCCGATGCGAAAAGACCGGTGGATTTCACATCCGCCACGAAGATCGCGCCGGGATGGATGGCCGACAGATCGCGCGCAAGGATCACACCCATCTTGTCAGCGAAGATCTCTTCGCCCTCATCATCGACGACGCCGCAGCGGTCACCATCCCCATCAAAGCCAAGCGCCAGATCGGCACCGCTTTCCTTGAGGCAGGCCGTCATGTCGTGGAGCATCTCCATCGATTCCGGGTTGGGGTTGTAATGGGGAAACGTGTAATCCAGCGGGCAGTGGCGCTCGACGACTTCGGCGCCGATGCGGCGCAGCAGATCGGGCGCGAAGGCCCCCGCCGTGCCGTTGCCGGTGGCGCAGACCACGCGCAGCGGGCGGCTAAGGCGAAAATCGCCCACCAGATCGTCAAGATAGGCCTCGCGCACGCCGTCGACCAATTCCCACGCGCCGCCGGGCGCAGGCTCGCCGCGGCCTTCCATCACGATGTCGCGCAGCTCTGCCATCTCGTCGGGTCCGTGGGTCAGGGGGCGTTCGAACCCCATTTTCACCCCGGTCCAGCCATTGGGATTGTGGGAGGCGGTCACCATCGCCACAGCAGGCGCGTCCAGATGGAACTGCGCGAAATAGGCCATGGGCGACACGGCGGGACCGATATCCTTGACGGTGATCCCGGCCTGCATCAGCCCGATCATCAGCGCGTTCTTCACGTCCAGCGAATAGGCGCGATAGTCGTTGCCCACCGCGATGACGGGCGGGATGCCCCGTTTGCGCATCTGCGTGCCAAGGCCCAGCCCCAGCGCGGTCATTCCCGGCAGGTTGATCTCTTCGGGATATTTCCAGCGCGCGTCATATTCGCGAAAGCCCGTCGGGGCGATCATCGGTTTCAGGAGAAAGTCCCAGGTGTTGGGGGTCACGTCGTGCAAAGGTTTCATCTAATCGCTTTCCGGGTGAATGCGGCCCGCGCACGGGCGGGCCGGTGGTTAGGCGGTGATCTGTTCGCGCAGGATAGAGGCGGTGAGCGCAATCATCAGGTAGAGCCCCCCGAACATCAGGAAGGCCAGCGCCGTGTTCTCGAACTTGCGGGGATAGCTTGGGTCCTCTGACGCGACGGGTTCGACACTGGTGGTCAGATAGCGCGCCTGACTGTTCGCATCGCGGCGCGAGGTTTCCAGCGTGACGAAGGCCGATTGCATCACCTCGTTGGCGGCGGCAAGATCGGCCTGGGCCAGCTGGATCTGCACGGCGAGCTCTGCCAGAGAATTCTCCCCCGAGACCGTTTGCGTCATCTGCGCATTCAGATCGCCCAGCAAGGCGTCAAGCCTGCGAATGTCGCTTTCCACCCCGTCTACCCGGCTTCGGTTGGGGCGGGCATTGTCCAGAAGGGCCTGTAGCTCCAGCCGTTTTTCCTGCAACTGCACCTCGACATTGTTGATCTGGCCGCGCAGTGCGGCGATCCGTCCTTCCGGATCAAGGACCTGTCCTTCGTTTTGCAGCCGGACAAGACGTTCCTGCGCCTCGCGCCGTTCGGTCTGCGCACTTTCAACGGCCTTCTCCGCCTCCTCAACAGCGTTGGAACGTTTGCGCAGGGAAAGGTTGTCCACCCGTTCTTCGGCATAGGCGATCAGCGCCTTGCTGAACCGCGCACTGACAACGGGATCGGCGGCGATCACCTCCATCCGGATGACGCCCTCGGTCGGGTCATACCCGATCTCGATATTGCGCTTGTAGACCTTGTAGGCCTGCTCGTTCGAGGGGTCTTCCTCCAGCCGTTGGATCGGGTCGATGCTTTCGTCGCTGAAATGGGACTTGAACCCTTCATCGCGGTCCAGCCGCAACATCGCATCCTTGGATTGCAGGTAGGATTGCACCGCGATCGCATCCTGATTGGTGGCAAATTGTGTCCCGCTGAAGAAGCTGGAGCCGCCGCCGCCACCATCGGATTTCAGGATCAGGAATTCGGATTTCGTCGAATACATGGGCGTGGCGATACTGTAGAAATAATATCCCACAAGGAGCGTCGGCAGCAGCACGAAAAAGGCAAGGCGCGTCAGCAGAAGGGCAGTGCGCCGCCGCCGCCGCTTGGCAAGGTCGCGCTGGATCTTGACGATCTCGCGGGCCCGCCGTTCGGCCGGGCTTACCTCTGTCGAAGGCAGGGTCGTGCGCTTGTCAGGCATAGTCTGCGGCAACTGCACGCGCGCTTCGGTTTCATCCTCGTCGGTTTGGGGAACAGCCACGCCGGTGCCTGTCTCCTCCTGCGACGTCTCGGGGCCTGCCATGACCAGCGCAAGCGTATTGACGCGCGAAAACGGATCGATCCCCTTGAGGCGCAGCATGCGCACCGCGTCAATATCGGTTTGCGGTGCCAGACCGTGTTTTTGCGCCAGTCGCCGCGCCATGCGAAGCTGCCTGCCAGTCAGGCCTTCCTGCTGGATTTCCTCCAGATCGGTCGGACCAAGAGGGTTTTCCGCCTGATCGGTCGCAACATCTGCCGCCGCGGCCTCCTCTGCAGCCGCCTGCGCCTCCGGGGCTTCGCCGTTGGAGGGAGCGCGCCGCTGGATGCGGTATTTTCTAGCCTTGGGTTTCGTAGTCATAAAGCTGCTTCGCCTCTTCCAAGGTTTCAAACATATGCAACTGACCGTCCATCAGAACGGCGGCCTTGCGGGCGAATTTCTCCAGCACTCTGGGCTGGTGAGAAACGATGATGATGGTCGTTGTGCGCAACCGCTCTTGCAGCAGGTCACCTGCCTTGCGGTTGAACTCTGCATCGGTGGAATTCGGCATTCCTTCGTCGATCAGGTAGATGTCGAAATCCAGCGCCAGCATCAGTGCGAAGGTGAACCGGGCCCGCATGCCCGACGAATAGGTGCCAAGCGGTTGGTCGAAATATTCGTCCAGCCCGCAAAGCCAGCGGCAGAAGGATTCCACATAATCGGGGTCCAGCCCGTAAAGCCGCGCAATATAGCGCGAATTCTCCATCGCGGAATGCTTGCCCACGACACCGCCCATGAAGCCAAGCGGAAAGGACACCCGGCAATTGCGATGTATTTCGCCCTCGTCCGGTTTCTCCAGCCCTGCCATCATCTTGATCAGGGTCGTCTTGCCGGTTCCGTTGGGCGCAAGAATACCAAGGCTTTCGCCCAGCGGAACCTGGAACGAAACCCTGTCGAGGATCACCTTGCGTTGCGTGCCCGTCCAGAAGGACTTGCTCACATTGTTGAATTCCAGCATCGCGTGCTCCAGCGCTGTTGCGCTTTGCCAGTCCGGCGTCAGCCCATATAGCACGACTCTCGTCTTTGCACCGGCGGGATTATGACAACTTGGTTGATCAATTGGCAACTATTTGCCCGGTTGGTTCAAGCAAGGAAACAGCAAAACCGGCGCGGATGGCGCCGGTTTCGGGTTTTTCCCCACAAAACGGGGATTTTGACACCGTGTTCAGGCCCATGATGGGCCTTGCCGGTGCGAAGTGGGCAATGCCTGCGCGGCTCAGACGTCGATGACGACCTTGCCGATGGCCTTGCCGCTGGCAAGCCGCGCATAGGCGTCACCAACCTCTTCAAGACCGAATTTCGGCTCGTCGAGGATGGGCTTCAGCTTGCCTGCGTCCACCAAACCGGCCAGCTCTGCCAAGATAGCGCCGTGCACGTCGCGGTTATGGTTGTGCAGCATGGGGATCAGCATGAAGATCACATGCAGCGACGCGCCCTTGAAATGCGCGGGCGACATGTCAATCTCCAGCAGCGAAACGGTGGTCGAGATCTGACCGTTCAGCGCCACCGCTTCGAAGGAGTTTGTCAGGTTCGCACCGCCGACCGCGTCAAAGATCGCGTCGAACCCTTTGCCACCTGTATGCGCGTCAACGTAATCCGCAACTTTCTCGGCCATGAAATCAATCGGTGTGGCGCCAAGATCTTTGATCAGCGTCAACTGCGCGTCGCCCGTCCCGGTCGCATAGACATCTGCGCCAAGCGCCTTGGCCAGTTGGATCGCAACGTGACCGACACCGCCCGCACCGCCGTGGACCAGCAATTTCTGACCGGCCCCCACCTGCGCACGTTGCAGGCCCTCATGGGCCGTAATCCCCACCAGCGGGAGCGCCGCCGCCTCGCGCATGGAGATCGAGGCAGGCTTCTTCGCGATCAGCCGCGCATCCGCCAGCATGTATTCGGCCAAAGCGCCCTGAAGATCGGCAAGCCCGCCTGCGCAGCCATAGACCTCGTCACCGACGGCATAGTCGGTCACACCTTCGCCAACCTCTTCGATGACACCGGCGAAATCCATGCCCAGAACGGCAGGCAGGGCGGGCGACAGCGGCAGGTCCGATCCGATATTCTTGATCATCGTGTCGATCGTGTTCACGCTGGTCGCGGCGATACGGATAACCACATGGCCGGGGGTGACGGCGGGCCGGGCAGTGTCTGCGACGGTGAATTCGGCCTCGGGTCCGTAAGCGGTGAGGGTCATGGCTTTCATGGCAAGCTCCTGTTGCGAAATCTGATATCGCCTTAAGTAACTTACTTTCGGATCGCGTAAATCGGTGCATATCGAAGTACAGTATACGCGTTTTGCATATAATCTGCCCACAGCCTGAAAGACGAGCGGATGGTGGTCCCGCAGAACCTGCGGCGATCAATTCCCGGTGCCTTCGGGATGACAAGGGTCCGTTCCAGCAGCAGAAAGACACGCGTATTTTCGCAGCAAGCGCGGGCCGTCAGCAATGTCGGCGCGTTCAGGGCAAAACCGGTTCAAATCCACCCGGCTTCGCGTCTACCCTGACCGGATGAAGGAATCAGCAAAACGCTTTCCAAACCCGCCGCTCGCAGGGCCGGCAGGAGCGGGTCAGGCATGACAGCCCGAAGTGATCCTTCCTTGGGCGACCGCATTCGCGCCTGCAGGATTTGTGCCGAACGGTTTGCTGCCACGCCCACCCGGCACAAGCCCCGCCCGATCGTCTGGTTCCAGCCCGGCGTGCGTATCCTTGTGGCGGGGCAGGCACCGGGCAAACGTGTGTACGAGGACGGCCGTCCGTTCTTTGACAGGTCAGGCGACAGGCTGCGCGACTGGATGGGCATCGACCCGCCCACCTTCTACGACACCGACCGGATCGGCGTCTTGCCCACGGCCTTCTGCTGGCCGGGATATGACGCCAAGGGCGCGGACCTGCCGCCGCCGTCCATCTGCTGGGAGACGTGGCACGCACAGGTGTTGGAAGAGATCGGACCCGTCAGGCTGACATTGGTCATCGGTGGCCACGCGATCAGGCGGCATCTGGGCGCAAAAGCCCCCATGACAGAGGTCGTCCAGGGCTGGCGCGCGCATGCGCCTGCGGTCTTTCCGCTGCCCCACCCGTCATGGCGCAACAATGCGTGGCTCCGGCGCAATCCGTGGTTCGAAACCGAGCTGTTGCCGGATCTGAAAGCGGCCGTCTCTCAGGCGCTCAGCTGATACGCCCCCGCCGCGCCGCGCGACCATATGCCGACGCCGCCTGACTTGCCGCCAGCCGTTCCGCGCCATATTGCATGTCAGACTGCGATGGCGGGCGGTGCAATCCCACGCGTCGCGCCCCGGACGGATGAGGATTTCGATGACCGACGCCACAAGGCTGGACACGGCCCATGACGCAATGCAGGCCGCGCCGGAGGATGATACGCTCCGGCTGCGCTTCTTCGAGGAACTGGCCTCGACAGAGTTGTTCCTGCTGTTGACGGAAGAGGCGCGGGAAGACTCTGTCTCACCCGAGGTCTTTGAAATTTCGGACAATTCCTTCGTGCTCGTCTTTGACAGAGAGGATCGTCTGGCAGGGTTTGTCGGCAAGCCCGCGCCCTATGCCGCCCTGCCGGGGCGCGCCATAGCAGGTCTGCTGGCGGGACAGAATATCGGGCTTGGGCTCAATCTCGAAACCGGGCCATCCTCCATGCTGCTGCCACCCGAAGCGGTCGATTGGCTGGCGCAAACGCTGGCACATGCGCCGCAAGAGGCCATGGCCACTCCGCGCGGGTTCCATGCCCCCACCGGGGTGCCGGGGCCGCTGCTGTCCGCGCTGGAGGCAAAGCTGACAGCCTCCGCAGGGCTTGCCGATGCCGCCTTTCTGGCCGGGGTCACCTATGACGATGGCCGCAAGACCCACCTTCTGGCCTTCTCTGCCGCCCGGCCCGGGGCAGAGGACGCGCTGGCCGGTGCCATTAATCAGGCCCTGACCTTTTCGGGGATCGAGGCTGGCGCGCTTGACGTGGTGTTTCTTGCTCCTGACGACCCGGCGCTTGACCGGATCAGGGCCGTCGCGCACCGGTTCGAGATCCCGCAGCCAAGCCAGCCTGCACGCAGGGCACCGGCCGCACCCGGCTCTGACCCGGCGAAACCCCCGATCCTGCGCTGACCCGGCGCCAAATATGTGATTGCCACGAAAAAGGCCGCCAAAACCGATCGGCGGCCTTACACGGATCTTCACCCGTCAAATCTGGCAGGGCACAGGTTCAGACCTCTGCAAGCTCCTGCTCCAGATCGCGCATTTCGGCACCCCCGGCCATCAGGCGGCGGATCTCGTCATGCGCCAGGCTTTCTTTCGTGCCCGCGCCGATGACCTGCCCCAAGGCAAGAAACGTGTACCGGTCGGCCACAAGCTGCGAATGAATTTCGTTATGGGTGATGAAGATGACCGCGATGTCGCCGCGCTTGCGCACACGTTTGATCGTCTTCAGGACGCCCATCTGCTGCTTTTGCCCCAATGCGGATGTGGGCTCGTCCAGAATCAGAACGCGTGCGCCGAAATAGATCGCACGGGCAATCGCCAACGTCTGGCGCTGCCCGCCCGACATGGTGCCCACGGTCTGGGTCGGGTCCGAAAAATCGATGCCGATCTTCAGCATCTCGTCATGCGCGATCTGGTTCATCTCGTTCATGCGCAGGCGCCCGAAACTGGATTTCAGCTCGCGGCCCATGAAGAAATTGCGCGTCACGCTCATAAGCTGGTTCAGCGCCAGATCCTGATACACCGTGCCGATGCCAGCGGCCGATGCGTCACGCGGGGACCGGAAGGTAACCGGGTTGCCCTCGATATAAATCTGACCGCTCGTGGGTTGGTGCACACCCGCCAGTGTCTTGATCAGCGTGGATTTGCCCGCGCCATTGTCCCCAAGAAGCGCGTGGACCTCGCCGGGATAGACCTCCAGATCCACACCCCCAAGCGCGGTGAAGGGGCCGAATTTCTTAACAAGCTTCTCGACGCACAGATACGGTGTCGCCATGGCCTAGATCCCCCCCGTGATGCGCTTGCGGATACGTTCATTGGCAAAGACCGCCGCCAGCAGGATCGCCCCCAGGAAGACGCGGAACCACGCGCCGTCGATGGACGGGATGAAAAAGACCGCATTGGCGACCAGCCCCACCGTGATCGCCCCGAAGGCCACCCCGATGATAGAGCCGAAACCGCCCGTCATCAGCGTGCCGCCGACAACCGCAATCGCGATGGCAAACAGCTCCATCAGGTTGCCCTTGGCCGCGTCAGAGGTGTTGGTGTCAAAAACCTGGCAGGCGGCAAACATCGTGGCGCAGAAGGCCGTGAACATGAACAAGCCGACCTTCACCCGGTCAATCGGAACACCATTTGCGCGCGCGGCTTCCTTGTCGTCGCCCGTGGCGTAGATCCAGTTTCCCAACTGCGTGCGCCCCATGATGAACCACGCCACGCCGACGATGATCAGCCACCACATGAACCGCGCATCGAACCCGTCGACCCATTGTTCACCGCGCCGGTTCAGGTTGCCGCCAAGCGCGAACCAGATGTCATAGAACCAGCCAAAGACCCGGCCGCCAAGGATATCTGCGAACCAGCTCGTCTCTTTGAAATCCTGCAGGCCCGAAATCTGCGTCGACTTGTTGATGACGCGAAAGCTGACCTCTGTGACGCCGCGCATCAGGAACAGGAAGGCCAGCGTGACGATGAAGCTCGACAGGCCAGAGCGTACAACGATCGTTCCGATCAGCCAGCCGATGCCCAGGGTCATGATCAGGGTCAGGAAAAAGGCCGACATCGGGGTTGCTTCGCCCAGGCCGAAAGGCAGGCCCCATTTCAGCATCATCGCCATGGACATGCCCGCAAAGCCGATCATGGACCCGATGGACAGGTCGAATTCGCCCGCGATCATCAGCGCTGCCGCGCCGGTCGCGATGATCCCGTATTGCGCGATGATCGCGATGTTGTTCTTCAGGCCAAGCGCGTTGAACGCCTTGAAGTCCGACGCGAATGCCAATGCCACGATGATGACGATCATCACGATGAAAGAACCGATTTCAGGTCGGCGGATCAGCCGTTCAAATCGGCTCTCCTTCACGAGTCGGTCGGATTCACTTCGGTCTGACATATGCGCCCCTGCCCTGTGATGTCATGAGTGTCGTACGAAATGGTCCAAGCGAAGGGATCTTCGCCTGGACCAGATGTTGAGCCGGGTGGGCGACCTAGCGGTCGATGCCCGCCAGTTCTTTCACGGCTGCTGCGTTCGAAGCATCCACAAAGCCCGGACCGGACGGGATGTTCGCACCCGGCAGAAGGCCGGCACTGTTGTTGTACAGGTGCAGAACGATGACCGGCATATAGCCTTGCAGACGCTGCTGCTGATCGATCGTGAAGGATGCCTGACCGGCATCGATCATGTCCATGACCCCGGGGCTGAGGTCAAAGCAGGCAAGGTGAACATCGGCGCCGACTTCCTCGACGGCGGCGTTGGCAGCTTCGCAGACATGCGGACCTACGGCGAGCAGGCCGTCAATCTCCGGATCGGCCTGCAATGCGGCAGCCGTCCGTGTCTTGATCTGGGCCACGTCATTGGACACGTCGATCTGGTTCAACTCGGCACCCATCGCGTCGAAATAGCCGGTGCAGCGGTCGACAAGCGCGGTGTTGAACGCCTCCTGGTTCAGGCAAAGACCCTTGGTCACGCCTTCGGCCTTGGCGCGGGTGCCTGCGGCAACGCCGGCGTCACGCTCGGGCTGGCCGACATGCATCAGCGCGCCAAGTTCCTTCGAGGATTCGAGGCCGGAGTTGATCGTGACCACGGGAATGCCATCGGCAACGGCGGCCTTGATCGCCGGTCCCAGTGCCGCGGCATCGGGCAGCGATACGATGATGCCATCGGGCTGCGATGCGGCGGCCGCTTCGATCAGCTTGGCCATTGCCGCCATGTCGCCGGAGACGTCGAAATTGTATTCCAGCGTGGCACCCACGTCTTCGGCGGCGTCGCGCCCGCCTTTTTCGACGACCGGCCAGAACGGATCTGTGCCTTGGGTGTGGGTGATCATGACATAGCGTTCTTGTGCCACAGCAGTCGACGCCATCATTGCGAGCCCGAGGCCCGCAAGTACGAGTTTCTTCATTAGAGTCCTCCCTGGACAAACAGCTGCCGCCCCATCCCGATTTTTATCTTGCCGGAACATGAGCGACGCCCAAAGCGAGCCTTCCACACAAAACCTTTCAACTCAACCCGGATGTTTGCGCTAATATCAGGCAAAATCGCGGGTGATTTGCCCAGATCACATGGTGGTTTGGGTTTCGCAGACATGGTGACGTTGCGGCACCTTGTGTTGCGATTTGAACCGCCGCGCCGCTGAGATGAGGCCGCGATTCGGTATGCCGGTTCGGGTCTTTTCCAAGACAACACGCCGCCGTCGGGACGTTCGGGATACACCGCCGACGTGCCTTGGCCGGGTCGGGGCGCGGGATGATTTCTCGTTTGCGCAGGTCTGGCCCGGCACCGGCTCCGGTCCGGGATCAGGTGCTGTAGCAGGGCAGCGCGTCGCCGTCCCGGGGCGTCGCGGCAAAGACCCCCCGCGCGATCGCCCGGGCGAGGCAAAGCGCTGCGGCGTGACCGATCTGCGCAAGCTCTCCCACCGGGTCCCCAAGCGGTCTGGCCCCTGTGGCTGCGGCAAAAATCAGGTCGCCGTCTACCGGGGAATGCGCCGGAAGGATGGCGCGTCCGATCCCGTCATGGGCCGCGACGGCCATCCGCTTTGCCTGTGCCTTGGACAGGGCCGCATCGGTGGCGACAACGGCAATGGTGGTATTGGCGCCCGCAACCCCGCCGATCAGCGCGCTCTTGCGGCTTGCGGTCATTGCGCCCAACCCGCCGCGCGGATCGGGGCCAAGCCCGCCGAACTCTGCGCCGATTTCGTAGGGGGCGGCCCAGAAATGGCGCTCTCCAGGGGTTGTGACAGAGCCCATCGGATTGACCGCCACCAGGGCGCCAACCGTCAGCCCGCTTTCCAGCACCAGCGAGGCAGACCCCAGCCCGCCTTTCTGCATCGCGGTCAGCGCGCCCGTGCCTGCGCCGTGGCTGCCGATCTCGAACCCGACATCCGCCGCCGCATAGGCGCGATGCCCCAGCGCAGGGTAGGGGTTCTCGGCCCAGTCCTTCGCGCCGCCATTCACCAGATCAAAGATGATCGCGGCAGGGACCAGCGGCACGCGCGCGGGCCCCACGGCAAAGCCGCGGCCTTCTGCCCGCAGTGCGGCCATGGCGCCATCGGCGGCTGCAAGGCCAAAGGCAGAGCCCCCCGACAGCACCAGCGCATCGACGGCAGGCGCGGTCTTGTCAGGGTCCAGAAGGTCGGTCTCTCGGCTGCCCGGCGCGCCGCCCATCACGGCGCAGGAGGTCACAAATGGCGCGTCGGCGGTCAGGACCGTGGTGCCGGATTTCAGGGTTTCGTCTTGGTCATTGCCGACCCGCAGGCCCGCAATATCGGTGATCAGGTTGCGCGGTCCGGGGGTCATGTCGTCATGCTCCGTCATGTAGGGGTGCGGGCCAGCCAAAAGGCACCTCGTCAAGCGAGGTGCGGGGATACGCCGGTGTCAGATGCAGCGCCCGCCATCGACTTCCATGCAGACCCCGGTGATGAGGCTTGCCTCGTCCGAGCACAGGAAAGCCGCGGCGTTGCCCATGTCCTCGGGGGTGGAAAACCGCCCCATCGGGATGGTCGACAGGAACTTCGCGCGCATCTCGGGCGTGTCCTCGCCCATGAAGCTGGCCAGAAGCGGCGTCTCGCCTGCCACCGGGTTCAGCGCATTGACCCGGATGCCCCTGGGCGCCAGCTCTACCGCCATCGCCTTGGTTGCCGTGTTCACCCAGCCCTTTGATGCGTTGTACCAGTTCAGGCGCGGGCGCGGCGACAGCCCGGCTGTGGACGAGATATTCAGGATGGTGCCCGCGCCCAAAGCCTTCATCAGCGGAACGACAGCGCGTGCGGCCAGATAGATCGCCTTGCAGTTCACCGCAAAGACCCGGTCGAAATCCTCTTCCGAGACGTCCTCCATATCGGCGGGCAGGTGGGTGACGCCGGCATTGTTCACAAGGATGTCGATCCTGCCAAAGCCGTCCTGTGCCGCGGCAATCATCGCGTCTACGCTCGGGCCGCTGGTCACATCGGCCGTTTGCGCCAGACCGTCGATCTCTGCCGCGATCTCTGCCGCCGCCGCCGCGTTGATGTCGGCCACCATGACGCGGGCGCCTTCGGCGGCAAATTTTCGCGCGATGCCCGCCCCGAACCCGGAACCCGCGCCGGTGACGATGGCGGTTTTTCCTTGCAGACGCATGATATTCTCCTCCGGTCAGATCAGGCGCAGGACGGCCCAGCCGATCACCGCTACGATGTTCCAGACAAGGGCAAGGTTCAAGAGCGTGGCAAAGGGTTGCTTGCGTGTCTTGTGCCGGAACAATGCCTGCGCGGCTTTGCCCCCGACGGCCCCACCCACCGCGGCAAAGGTCAGCAGGCGCCTTTCAGGTTGGCGCCATCCGCCCTGCCGCGCCTGCCATTTGTCGATACCGAAGAGCGCGAAGCAAAGCACGTTCATCGCCAACAGCGCGGCCATCACTTCCAGCGCAGGGATCGCGCGGATCAGGTCCAGAAGCTCAGCCATGATAGGCCGCCACGGTTTTCAGCGCGGTAAAGCCGTACAGCGCCTCGAACCCCTTTTCGCGTCCGTGGCCGGACTTGCCGACACCCCCGAAGGGCAGCTCTACCCCACCGCCCGCGCCGTAATTATTGATGAACACCTGACCAGAGCGCAGCCGTTTGGCCAGCCGCATCTGGCGCGCGCCATCGCGGGTCCAGATACTGGCGACAAGGCCGTAATCGGTGCCATTGGCGATGGCGATGGCCTCTTCCTCGCTGTCAAACGGGATAAGCGCCTGCACAGGGCCAAACACTTCGTCACAGGCAAGGCGGTGGTCAGGCGGCACATCGGCCAGCAACACAGGCGCGACGTAATGGCCGGACGGGGGCGCGCTGTCGGCGATACTGCCGCGCGCGGCCACCTCCAGACCTTTGGCGGCGTCCAGATACCCCTCCACGCGCGCCTTCTGCCGGGCAGAGATCAGCGGACCGAGGTCGCGATCCTCCAGCGCGGGGCCGGCCACAAGGGCGCGGTAGCGCGCGGCCATACGGTCCAGCACCTGGGCATAGACGGCGCGTTCCACAAGGATGCGCGACGAGGCAGAGCAGGTCTGCCCGGCATTCTGAATGCCCGCGTTCACAAGGAAAGGGAGCGCCGCGTCGATATCGGCATCGGCAAAGACGAGCTGCGGGGATTTTCCGCCCAGCTCCAGTGTGACCGGAATGACATTGCGCCCCGCGGCCTGCTGCACGTCGGCCCCTGTGGCGACAGACCCGGTAAAGGACATATGTTGGATGTCGGGATTGGCGGAAAGGGCAGCGCCCGCCTCTGCCCCCAATCCCGGCACGACATTCAGCGCACCGTCCGGCAGGCCCGCGTGGCGCGCCAGATCGGCGAAGGCCAGCGCGGTCAGGCAGGCATCCTCGGCCGGTTTCAGCACGCAGGCATTGCCCGTGGCCAGTGCCGCCCCGACGGATCGCCCGATGATCTGCATCGGGTAGTTCCACGGCACGATATGGCCCGTCACCCCGTGCGGTTCGCGCATCGTGTAGACGGTATAGCCGTCGAGATAGGGGATGGTCTGGCCGGTCAGCTTGTCGGCAGCGCCCCCGTAGAACTCCATGTACCGCGCCAGTGCCAGCGCATCCGCGCGCGCCTGTGTCAACGGTTTGCCGACATCCAGCGCCTCCAGCAGGGCAAGGTGGCCTGCCTGCTCTGTCACCAGCTGACCCAGCCGTGTCAGGACGCGCCCGCGCTCTGCCGCCGTGAACCGCCCCCAATCGCCGTCGCGGGCGGCTTGTGCGGCGGCGACCGCGGCGTTGATCTCTGCCGCCCCGCCCCGCGCGATCTCGCCCAGCGCGCTGCCATCAGACGGGTTGGTCAGCGGCAAGGTGCCCGCCTCGGCAGGGCGCCACGTGCCGCCGATCAGCACATGCGCGGGATCAAATGGCAGGTCAGGCAGGGGCATGGGGGCTCTCCGGTGTGATCTCTGGCAGGCGCGGGGCCGCGTCCAGCAATTGCCTTGTGTAGGGGTGCTGCGGGTCGGTGTAGACCTGTTCTGTCGGGCCGTCCTCCACGATCCTGCCATGGCGCATGACCAGCACCCGGTCGGTGATCGTGCGCACGACGGACAGGTCATGGCTGATGAACAGGTAGCTGAGGCGATATTGCCGCGACAGATCGGCCATCAGGTCAAGGATCTGTGCCCGCACCCGGACATCCAGCGCCGAGACAGCCTCGTCAAAGACGATCAGTTCGGGCCGGATGATCAGCGCGCGGGCGATGGCGATCCGCTGCCGCTGCCCGCCGGAAAAGGCGTGGATATATCTATCCGCATCCCCGGGCGAGAGGCCCACGGCCGTCAGGGCCTCGGCGATGCGATCTTGCCGCTCGGACGCGCCGGGCTGGGCGGGCAACAGATGAAAGGGCTCGGTGATCAGCTTGCCGACCCGGTGACGCGGGTTGAAGCTGCCGTAAGGGTCCTGAAACACCACCTGCATCTTGCGCCGGACCTCCAGATTGGGGTGCCCGTGCGCAAAGACCGGCGCCCCGTCCAGCAGGATGCGGCCTTCCTGCACCGGCTCCAGCCCCAGAATGGCGCGGGTCAGGGTGGATTTGCCGCAGCCGCTTTCGCCCACCAGCCCGACCCGGTCCCCCTGCATCAGGGCAAAGCTGACGTCATTCACGGCGCGGAAATTCTGGCGCGGCATGAAAGGCAACCGGCGCGGCAAAGGATAGTCGCGCGACACCGACTGCACCTCCAGCAAAGGCCGATCGGCGGGCGGGTGCGGCGGCAGGCTTACCCGGTGGCCCGACGCTTCGAACAGCTGCCGGGTATAGGGGTGGGCCATCCGCGCAAAAAGCTGCCGGGTCGGCCCGGTTTCAACCACCTTGCCGCGCTGCATCACCGCGATGTCATCGGCCATGTCGCTGACCACGGCCAGATCATGGGTGATCATCAGCAGGGCCATGCCCTCTTCGCGCACGAGGCTTTGCAACAGGTCAAGGATCTGCGCCTGCGTGGTCACGTCCAGCGCGGTCGTCGGCTCATCCGCGATCAGCAGCTTGGGGCGCAGGGCAATAGCCATGGCAATGACAACGCGCTGGCGCTGCCCGCCGGACAGCTCGTGCGGATAGCGCGTCAGCGGAAAGCGGTCCTGCGGCAGGCCCACCCTGCCCAGAACCTGAGCCGCGCGGATACGGGCCGCCTGCCGGTCGGCGGCACCGTGGATCAGGATCGTCTCGGCCACCTGATCGCCGATGGTCTGCACCGGGTTCAGCGCTGTCATCGGCTCCTGAAAGATCATGCCGATGTCATTGCCGCGCAGATCGCACATCTGGGCTTCGGTCCTGGTCAGAAGATCGGTGCCACCCAAACGAATGGCGCCCGTGGCCCTGGCCCGGCCCGGCAGCAACCCCATGACGGCCAGCGCTGTCATCGACTTGCCCGATCCGCTTTCGCCGGTCAGCGCAAGGATCTTCCCCGCGGCCAGCGTCAGGGAAACGTCATCAAGGATCGTCTTGCCGTTTATGGCAACGCTCAACCCCTCGACGCTCAGCAGCGTGTCGCCCGTCATGTCCGCACCACCCGGATGCGCGGGTCCAGCAGGTCGCGCAGCCCGTCGCCCATCAAGTTGAGCCCCAGCACCGTCAGCATGATGGCAAGACCGGGAACCAGCGCAAGATGCGGGGCAAAGCTGACCATGGTCTGCGCCTCCGCCAGCATCCGGCCCCAGCTGGGCGTGGGCGGCTGCGCGCCAAGGCCGACATAGCTGAGGCCCGCTTCGGCGAGGATGCCAAGGCTGAACTGGATGGTGCCCTGCACGATCAGCAGGTTCATCAGGTTGGGCAGGATATGTTCCATGCTGATGCGGGTGCGGGATTTGCCGCAGACGCGCGCGGCAAGGATGAATTCCCGCTCCCACAGGCTCAGCGCCGCGCCGCGTGTCAGCCGGGCAAAGACGGGGATGTTGAAGATCCCGATGGCGATGATCGCGTTGATGGCACCGGGCCCCGCGATGGCGGTGATCAGGATGGCGATGACGAGGCTGGGAAAGGCAAAGATGAGGTCATTGCCGCGCATGATGACCTCGTCCAGCCAACCGCCCTTGCGCGCTGCCGCCGTCAGGCCCAGCGGCACGCCCGCGCCCATGCCGATGCCGACAGCCACCAGCGCCACGGCGATGGAGGTGCGCGCACCGACCATGATCATCGACAGGATGTCCCGCCCGAAATGATCCGTCCCAAGCAGGTAGTCACCCCCCGGCGCCTTGAGTTTCGCCGCGATGTTCAGCTTCTCGACGTCATAAGGCGTCCAGACAAAGGAGATCAGCGCCAGCGCGACGAAAAGCAGGCTGAGCCCGCCGCCAAGCAGCAGATTGCGGCTGCGCCAAAGGCTCATCTGCGCGACCTCAGCCGGGGGTCGACGACAGCATAGGCCAGATCGACGGCGAAATTCACCACGATCACGGCAAAAACCAGCAGCATGACGACGGATTCTACCACGATCAGGTCGCGCTGGGTGATCGCCTGAAAGACCAGCCGCCCAAGGCCGGGCAGAAAGAACACCTGTTCGATGATAATGGCGCCTGCCAGAAGAAAGGAGAATTGCAGCCCGATGATGGTCAGCACCGGGATCAGCGCGTTACGCAGCCCGTGGCGCCAGATTGCCTGTCGTGCGCTCAGCCCCTTGGCGCGGGCGGTGCGCATGAAATCCTCGCCCAATATGTCCAGCAGGGCAGAGCGCATGACCCGCGTCAGGATCGCCGCCTGCGGCAGCGCCAGCGCGATGGCGGGCAGGGTCAGCGCCTTGAGTGCCAGCAGCGGATCCTCCCAGCCCGGAAAACCACCGGCAGAGAACCAGCGCAAGTTGATCGCAAAGACCAGCACCAGCATCATCGCGAACCAGAAATTGGGGATGGCAACGCCCAGCTGCGTGGCCCCCATCACCCCCATATCGCCCGCGCTGCCCCGCCGCGCAGCCGCGAACAGCCCGGCAGGAAAGGCGATCAGCGTCGACAGCGCCAGCGCCATCAGCGCCAGCGGAAGCGACACCCACAACCTGTCCGAGATCATCTGCGCCACCGGCGTGCGGTAAGTATAGGACATGCCGAAATCACCCGACACCATGCCCGACAGCCAGCCAAGGTAGCGGGCGTGTTTCGGCATATCCAGCCCCAGCTCGCTGCGCAGTGCGGCCACCGTGTCAGGCTGGGCGTTCAGCCCCAGCATGAAGGAGGCCGGATCGCCCGGCGCCACCTCCACGACCAGAAAGATCACAAGGCTCGCCACCAACAGGCTGATGACCAGAGAGGTCAGCCGTTTGAGCAGATAGGTCAGCATCCGGCCGCCGGCAGATACGCAAACGACCCCGCTGCCACCGCGCTTTCGGGCAGGGACAGTGACGCTTTGCACGCCCGCCCGCCCGCAAAGCCGGACGACCGGCCCACGCTGTCAAAGAGCACGGGCAGGCTCATTCCGTCCAGCGCACCCCGGTCAGATCGGTGGCCTGCGTCGGCTGGTTCTGCCACAGCCCTTCGATCCTGGCATTGGCAACCGTCGGGAAGGCGAGCTGGAAGAGATAGCCGTTGACGTGATCCTCGGCGATCATGCGTTGGGCATCCTTCAACAAGGCAGACCGCGCTTCGGGATCGGTTTCAGCGTTCAGCTTGTCCATGATCGCCACGAATTCCGGCTTGCCATATTGGAAATAGTAATCGGGCCGGGCGTAGATGCCGATATCCATCGGCTCGGTATGGCTGACGATGGTCAGGCCGAAATTCTTGCCGCGAAAGACTTCCTCCAGCCATTGCGCCCATTCAAGGTTGCTGATCTCGGTCTGGATGCCAACCTCGCGAAGCTGTGCGGCGATGATCTCGCCACCCCGACGGGCATAGGAGGGCGGCGGCAGCTTCAGCGTGGTGGTGAACCCCTCGGCCAGACCCGCCTCTTCCAGCAATTCGCGGGATCGATCCGGGTCAAAGCCGGACAGGTCGACCAGATCGACGTAATCCGGGTTATGCGGCGCGAAATGCGTGCCAATCGGCGTGCCAAGGCCGAACATCGCGCCGTCAATGATGGCCTGCCGGTCAATCGCATGGGCCACGGCCTCGCGCACCAACGGGTTGTCGAAGGGCGGCTGCTTGTTGTTCATCGCCAGAATGGTCTCGCCCTCGGTCGACCCCACGATGACCTGAAAGCGCGGGTCCGCCTCGAATTGCGGCAGGTTTTCCGGCGCGGGGAAGCCCACGAACGCATCGACATCCTCTGCCATCACGCTGGCAAAGGCCGCCGTGGGATCAGAGATGAACCGGAAAGTGGCCGTTTCCAGCGCCGGGGCCTCGCCCCAGTACTCGGCATTGCGCTCCAGCTCGATCCGGTCCCCCTGCACCCAGTTGGCGAATTTGAACGCGCCGGTGCCGACGGGGCTGGACTTGATGCCCTCGATGCTTTCGGGCGCGACGATAACCGCATCGCCCCAGGCCAGATTGAACAGCAAGGCGCCATTCGGCTGGCCCAGCGTGATGCGCACGGTTGCGGGATCGACCGCCTCGACCGTGTCAATCGCCTCGAACAGGGCCTTCTGCGCATTGGTGCTGTCCTCTGCGCGGGCACGGTCGAGGCTGAATTTCACGTCCTCCGCGTCAAAGCTGCTGCCATCATGGAACGTTACCCCCTCTTGCAGGGTGAACGTATAAGTCAGCCCGTCTTCGGAGATGTCCCAGCTTTTGGCCAGACCCGGCACAACCGACCCATCGGCGGCAAAACGGGTCAGCCCCTCAAAGACATTGGCATAGAGCACGGAATCAATCGCACCGGCGGCGGCGCTGGTGGGGTCCAGATGCGGTGGCTCCAGCTGCATGGCCACGGTTATGCCCGTCTCGGCCGCATGGGCCGCCACGCCTGCGCCGATGGCGATGGCCGCAAGGGCCCCGAGTTTCAGTCGCTTCATCGTCCTATGCTCCGCTGCTTCGGGCCATCCGGGACCCAGTCCGTCAGAGTTTTGACGCGAATCGCAGCGTGTTCAAGCGGATGCTGCAAAATGTGCGGTGGCAAGACGGCGCGGTTTTTGCTATTTCGCCATCGCAGCATCGGAGGTGGAGGAAACAACGATGAGTGCTACAGCAGCCAAGAAACGGCCCTTGCCCGTTGATATCCGCGCCCGCAAGGGCGGCACGCCGCTGGTCAGCCTGACCGCCTATACCACGCCGATGGCCCAGATGATGGACGCCCATTGCGACTTTGTTCTTGTGGGCGACAGCGTTGGCATGGTGCTGCACGGGCTGCCCTCGACGCTGGGCGTCACGATGGAGATGATGATCTTGCACGGGCAGGCGGTGGCACGCGGGCTGGATACCGCGATGATGGTCATCGACATGCCGTTCGGATCCTACGAGGAAGGCCCGGAGCAGGCTTTCCGCAACGCAGCACGGCTGATGGCCGAAACCGGCGCAGGTGCGGTAAAGCTGGAAGGCGGCGTTGCGATGGCCGAAACCATCGGCTTTCTGGTCACGCGCGGCATTCCGGTGATGGCGCATATCGGGCTGACCCCGCAATCGGTGAACACGCTTGGCGGCTACCGCGTTCAGGGCCGCGATGCAGAGGGCGAGGCCGTGATGGCCGATGCCCGCGCCGTGTCGGATGCCGGGGCCTTTGCCGTCGTGCTGGAAAAGGTGCCGCAGGGCCTGGCTGACCGGATCACCGGCGACATCCCCATCCCCACGATCGGGATCGGTGCCTCTGCGGGCTGCGACGGGCAGATCCTCGTGGTGGACGACATGCTGGGGCTATTCACCGCCTTCAAGGCCAAGTTCGTCAAACGCTACGCGCATCTGGGGCAGGACGGCGAGGCCGCCATTGCCGCCTATGCCGAAGAGGTGCGCGCCCGCACCTTCCCCGGCCCGGAACATGTCTTTGCCGATACCGCCCCTGCGAAGGCAGCCAAGACGTGAGCGGCGTCCCCATCCTGCGCAGCCGCGCAGAGCTTCGCGGCGCGGTTCGCCGCTGGAAAGCCGCCGGAGAGGTCATCGGCGTGGTGCCCACGATGGGCGCGCTGCATCAGGGGCATCTCAGCCTCGTGCGGGCCGCGAAAAAGCATTGCGACCGGGTGGTCGTGACGCTTTTCGTCAACCCCAAGCAGTTCAACAATCCCGAAGATCTGGAAAACTACCCGCGCACCGAAGTCGAGGACGCGGCCAAGCTGGTGCCCTTCGCGGTCGATGCGCTTTACGTGCCCGATGGCGAACAGATGTATCCCGCCGGATTTGCCACGACCGTATCGGTGGAGGGGCTGACCGATGTGCTTTGCGGCGCGCACCGGCCCGGCCATTTCGACGGGGTGGCGACCGTGGTGACCAAGCTTTTCCTGCAAACCGGGGCCGACAAGGCGTTTTTCGGAGAGAAGGATTTCCAGCAATTGCAGGTGGTCACGCGCATGGCGCGCGATCTTGATATCCCGACAGAGGTGGTAGGCTGCCCGACGATCCGCGAAGAGGACGGTCTTGCCATGTCCTCGCGCAACCTTCTGCTGTCGGACAGGGCGCGCATTCCCGCGCCGGTCCTGCACGAGGCGATGCAGGATGTCGCGGACGGGTTGGCGCGCGGCGAGGCGTTCGATGCGCTCAAAACCGCAGCAGAGGCCCGCATTCTGGCCGCAGGCTTCACAGAGGTCGAATATTTCGATCTGCGCGCCTGCGACGACCTCAGCCTGCTGGATGCGCCCGACCGGCCCGCGCGCCTTCTGGCAGCCGCATGGCTGGCAGGGGTCCGGCTGATCGACAATATCGGGGTGCCTGCGCGCGGCTGACCCCGCAATCCCCGCCCTTGGCGTCACGTAATCCCGATTGGGGTGTGGATATAAGGCGCGCGTGGATTTAGCCTGTTGCCCATGTATCGCAAAGCAATAAGAGTTCTTTTCTTTGAAAGATATTCGGGTTAATTGCCCGGCCGATCTTTTGACTTGCGCAAAAATGCCCCGCAATATGCCTGTAATTCATTTGAAACCGGAGATTTTTAATGACGACCTATAATCTGGACGCCATTTTTGCACGCTACGATGCCAACGACGAATTGGTGGAGGCCGGGATGCGCACTGTGTCCTTCGTGATGGCGCCGGGGGCTGACACCTTCACCTATACCGTGCTCGAATCCTACAGTGGCGACGGGGCCGAAATAGAATTCACCGGTCTCGATATTCAAACCCTGTATCTGGACGGGGTCGTAGTGACCAACCAGGTAGACGCCTTTCTTACCTCCGTGAGTTTCGGCAACGGAGACACCACGCAATATGTTGCGCTACAGGAGGCGGATCAATTCGAGGAAGTCTATATCGTCCGACTGGGCGGTGACCCGTTTCCGACAGTCAATTCGGTGGCCCAGTTCGAGGCGGTGGGCGACTCCATCACCAGTTACGCGGTAGTCACGACCGGCCCCCTGGCACCGGATCGGCCCATTCAAATCAATTCTCTGCCGGGTGTCACCTCCACGCAGAATGACCGGATCGTCGGAACCGTATTCAACGATGAACTCGATGGCGGCATCGGGAACGACACGATCTTCGGTCTGGAAGGTCACGACACTCTCTTTGGCGGCGATGGCAATGACACGCTGCGCGGGGGCGACGGCAGTGACGACCTGACCGGTGGCGATGGCACCGATTACATCAATCCCGGATCGAATTTTTACGGCACTGATTACATCGAGGCCGGGCGGGGCAATGACACGATCGATTACAGCGACAACGAATATACTGGCTGGCAGGTTCTCAGCTATCGCTGGGGCGACTTCACCTCGGGCATTACTGCCAATTTCGACCTTGCGCAGAATACCGCGACTGTCTCCAAGCCGGGTCGTGAAACGGACACGATCCGCAACGTCACAAAGGCGACCGGCGGCGATGGGCTGCGGCTTGAGGGGACTGAAAACTCCGACACGTTCAATGTCCGCTCTGCGGAGGACCAGTATATCGACATTCGGGGCATCCAGGGTGACGACATCTACAACCTGACGCTGGATGGTGGCACGATTGCCGTGGACCTGCGCCTTGGAGGGCAGGCGATCTCTTTCGATGGCCAGAATGATCGGATCTGGAATGATGGTTACGGCGACACCGATATCTTGAACATCACCCGGGTGGATGGGACGGACGGTGTGCTCCAGATCTGGGCTGGCGATGGCAATGACAGCCTGATCGGCACCGATGGCAGAGACCGTTTCATCACCGAACGCGGCAATGACACTGTGGATGGCGGCGCCGGGTGGGATGTGATCCGCTATAATCTCAACGATGTCGGCGCTGTATCCGTAGACCTGACCGAAGGGAAGGCCACTGGCACGTGGGACGGACAGTCTTTCACGCACACGCTCAGCAACCTCGAAGAAGTGATCGGCTCCCGGTATGGGGATGACACGTTAATTGGCGATTGGCGGGACAACTCGCTTTTTGACTTTGACGGCAACAACTTGCTGGAGGGGCGCGGCGGTGCGGACGACCTGTTCGGCGGCGACGGCAATGATACGCTGCGTGGCGGCAGCGGGGATGATTATCTGTACGGCCATGACGGCGATGACCACCTGATCGGCGGGACAGGCTACAACATTCTGTCCGGCGGCGATGGAAACGATCTGATTGATGCATCCAAAGCGGATTTTGTTGCCGGACAAGATCATAACGACTTCGTCACGCCGGGGCTGGGTCAGGACACGATCATCGGCAGTCAGACAGCCTGGGACAATGGCAGCGGCATCATCCTGTCCTATTTCAATGTCTCAGGCGTCGGTGGCCTGACAATCAGCGCCGCCAGCGGTCGAGTGACGAGCGGCACCGGGGCCGTCGATGACACTTTCACCTATGCCAACTCTTTTTCTGGCTCGCAGGATGCAGACCGTATCATCGGATCGGCGCAGGATTTGGAAAGGTTCCAGGGGTTTGCGGGCGATGACACGATCAATGGCCGCGAAGGCATTGATCAGGTCAGCTATCTGGGGGCTGTGCTCGACGGCTACCCCGGCGGCATCGTCGCTGATATGCAGACCGGGCGGGTCACGGACCCCTACGGCGACACGGACCGCCTGTTCAATATCGAACGGATTCTCGGGACGGACGCCGGTGATACAATGGTTGCAGCCGATGCCGGGGGCATGACCTTTTACGGTATGGGCGGCAACGACACCTTGCAGAGCGGTGACGGCAATGACGTGTTGCGCGGCGGTGATGGAGCGGACAAGCTGATCGGCGGTACGGGCCGGGACGACCTCTCTGGTGGCGATGGAACCGACACACTGATTGGCGGAGATGGCGACGACTTTATCTTTGGGGGCGATACCGAAGCCGACCTGCGCGATGTCGTTTATGCCGGCGAAGGAAATGACAGCATTGACGGCGGCTGGGGCAACGACTCGCTGCGCGGCGATGGTGGCAATGACACGATCGCGGGTGGGTTCGGCGCCGATACCGTGCTGGGCGGCGATGGCGATGACGTCATGACCGGCTCGGCCTTCTCGGACCGCTTGTCCGGTGGCAATGGCGACGACTTCATCAATGGGGGCTTCGGCTTTGACCGGGTCGGTGGCGACGCAGGTGCGGACAAGTTCTTTCATGTCGGCGTCAAGGGCCACGGTTCGGACTGGGTCCGCGACTATGACGCCGCCGAGGGTGACCTGTTGGTAAGCGGTATCCGTGGCTCTACCGCTGCCGACTACCGCGTCAATTTCGCGGGATCGGGGGCTGGTGATGCAAACGTGGCCGAGGCTTTCGTGCGCTACATTCCCACCGGCCAGACCCTGTGGGTGCTGATCGATGGCGGCGCGCAGACAGAGATCAACCTGCAGATCGGCGGCGTCACCTACGACCTGCTGGCCTGAAGGCGGGCATGCAAAGGGGCGTGGGGCTTGCGCCTCACCCCCGCCCCTGGTCAGAACGGCTCTTACAGATACGCGGCCGCCCCTTTGTTTTTTGCCAGCGATACAGGGCTTCCCAGACCGCGGCTTTCTGACTAGTCAGGACTCAAATGCCAAAGAGGGTCCAGATGTCACAACTGCCAGCAGATGCAGATGCCCGCCGCGCGGTGGCGCCCGTGATCTGCTATCCGGTCGAAACCCTGCCACAGCCCGACATGGCGCTTTACCGGCGGGCCCGCGAAGGGGCGACCAAGGTTGCGCAATGGCGTGTCGCCCCTCGGGATGCTGCAAGCTTTCGCGTGGATGCGGGCCAGTTTTTCCGCATCACCAGCATCGAAGGCCCGCAGGTCGGTGACCTGAACCTCTGGAATGCCAATGACCTGTCCGAAAGGTTTTACTCTGGAAAGACGCGCGCGCTGCACGGCACGCACCTGACCGAAGGGCAGCGGATGTGGACCTCTTTCCCGGCGCTGCGTCCGATGGCGACGGTGATGTCTGACAGCCTGTCCTGGTACGGCGCGGACGAGTTTGGCGGGCGGGTGCATGATGTGATCGGCACGCGTTGCGACCCCTATACCGGCAACCTGCTGTCAGGGACGCAATACCACCATTGCTGCCATTCCAACCTGACGCGGGCGCTGGCCGATGCCACGGGCATGTCTCTGGCCGAAGCGGAACCCCATGTCCACGACGTGCTCAACGTCTTCATGTGCACGGGGTTCACGCGCGACACCGGCCAGTATTTCATGAAGGCAAGCCCGGTGCGCCCCGGCGACCACCTGGAATTCTTTGCCGAGATCGATCTTCTGGGCGCGCTCAGCGCCTGCCCCGGTGGCGATTGCGGCCAAGTGCATTCCAGCGACACCGCCGCCTGTTACCCGATGCTGATCGAGGCTTTTGCACCCGCACCGGGCGCGCTTGAGGGGTGGGAACCGCCCGTGCGCAACGGATATGACCGCAGCCACGGGCGATAGGCAAGGTCAGGCGAAAGCGGATTCCAGCGCGATCTCGACCATGTCGCCAAAGGATTTCTCGCGATCCTCCGAAGGCAGCGCCTCCCCGGTCAGCAGATGGTCGCTGACCGTCAGCACGGCCAAAGCCCGCACGCCATGGCGCGCCGCGACATTATATAGCTCTGCCGCTTCCATCTCGACGCCCAGAATGCCGTGGCGGGTCATCTGTTCGTTCAGATCAGGCCGTTCGTCATAAAAGACATCCGCAGAATAAATGCCGCCGACATGGGTCGTCACACCCTTTGCCTCGGCAGCCGTCACAGCCGCGCGAAGCAATGACCAATCCGCGCAGGGCGCAAAGTTCAATTCCCGGAATATTCCGCGCGACGGGGTCGATACGGAACTTGCCGTCATTGCGACAATCACATCGCGAATGCCGACGCTATTCTGCATTCCACCGCAAGAGCCGATGCGGATCAGCGTCTTTGCACCATAATCGCGGATCAATTCATTGGCATAGATCGACAGCGAGGGCATTCCCATTCCCGAGCCGTGAATCGTAACCTCGTTTCCGCGCCACGTGCCGGTGAATCCCAGCATGCCACGGACTTCATTTACAAGGCGCGGGGCGGTCAGAAACGTTTCTGCCGCCCATTTCGCGCGATAGGGATCGCCCGGCATCAACACGGTCTGTGCGATATCGCCGGGCTTTGCACCAATGTGGATTGTCATTTGCGATCCTTCACAGAACCGTCAGAGTTCAAGATCTTCCAATGGCTTGCCATTGTCGAGATGCTCGATCACCCATTTCGGCTTGCGGCCGCGACCGGTCCAGGTCTGCGAGGGATCTTCGGGGTTCACGAATTTCGCAACACCCTTGGTCTTCTTTCCACCGGTCGTGGAGGCATTCAGCTCTGTCAGCGAAAAACCGAACTCTCTCGCGGCATCCTCTGCGGCTTTCAGGGCTTCGGCACGACGACGGGTTTCAACCGTATCAAGCGCCTTTTCGACATTCTTTTTCAGGGCCGTCAGCTCTTCGCGGGACATGCCGGACAGGTCAATCATGGGTTAACTCCTTTGCAGTTTTTAGGAAATAAAGGGAAAGGAGTAATAAATGGCAAGCGTCAATTTGTGTCAATTAACGCCATATCGCGTCCAAATCACATAAAAAGCAAGTGCCCACACACCAAAAAGGATATGTGGGCACTCATTTCAACAATTATCGGCAGAGTTTTGCCGATATTGGCTATTCGGCGGCGACTGCGGCGGGGTCTACCAGCGTGACGATATCCTGCATGATGGTATTCAGCTCGAAATCCTTTGGCGTGTAGACCCGCGTCACGCCCATTTCCAGCAGGCGCCGCGCGTCATCGGCGGGGATGATGCCGCCCACGATCACCGGAATGTCGCCCAGCCCGGCGGCGCGCATCCGTTCCATCAGGTCCTCGACCAGCGGGATGTGACTGCCCGACAGGATCGACAGCCCAACCACATGCGCGCCATCCTGCGCGGCCTCGACGATCTGTTCCGGGGTCAGGCGGATGCCTTCATAGTCGATCTCCATGCCGCAATCGCGCGCACGGAAGGCGATCTGTTCGGCGCCGTTGGAATGCCCGTCCAGCCCCGGCTTGCCCACAAGGAACCGCAACCGCCGCCCCAGCCGGTCGCTGACCGCATCCACGGCGGCGCGCAGATCATCCAGCCCTTCGATCCGGTTGCTGACCGACCGCGACACGCCGGTCGGCCCGCGATATTCGCCATGCACGGCGCGCATCTGCTGCGCCCATTCGCCGGTCGTCACGCCCGCCTTTGCGGCGGCAATCGACGGCTCCATGATATTGCGCCCCTCGCGGGCGGCACTGCGCAGATCGGCCAGCGCCTTTTCCACGGCCTCCGCATCGCGCTCGGCACGCCAAAGGTTCAAACGGTCGATCTGTTCCTGTTCGACCGCAGGGTCGACAACCATGATCCCGCCATCCTCGTCCATCAGCGGGCTTGGCTCGCTCTCGGTCCAGCGGTTCACGCCGACGACGATGGTCTCATTCCGTTCGATCCGGTTCACACGTTCGGCGTTGGATTCAACCAGCCGCGACTTCATGTAATCGATCGCACCAATCGCGCCGCCCATGCTGTCGATATTGGCAAGCTCTGCCCGCGCGCCTTCCTTCAGCGCCTCGACCTTGGCATCCACCGCCGGGTTGCCATCGAACAGATCCTCGTATTCCAGCAGGTCGGTCTCATAGGCCATGATCTGCTGCATCCGCATCGACCATTGCTGATCCCAGGGGCGCGGCAGGCCAAGCGCCTCGTTCCAGGCGGGCAATTGCACGGCCCGCGCGCGCGCCCTTTTGGACAGGGTCACCGCCAGCATCTCGATCAGGATACGGTAGACGTTGTTTTCCGGCTGCTGCTCTGTCAGGCCCAGTGAGTTCACCTGAACGCCGTAACGGAAGCGGCGGAACTTCGGGTTCTCGACGCCGTAGCGGTCTTGCAGGATCTCGTCCCACAGATCGACAAAGGCGCGCATCTTGCACATCTCGGTCACAAACCGGATGCCCGCATTCACAAAGAACGAAATCCGCCCGCACAGCGCCGGGAAATCCTCGGTCGGGACGCGGGTTTTCAGCTCGTCCAGAACGGCAACGGCAGTGGCCAGCGCAAAGGACAGTTCCTGCTCCGGCGTCGCACCCGCCTCTTGGAGGTGGTAGGAACACACGTTCATCGGGTTCCATTTCGGCACATTGCGATAGCAGTATTCCGCGACATCCCCGATCATCTTCAGCGATGGTTTCGGCGGACATATATATGTGCCGCGCGACAGGTATTCCTTGATCAGGTCGTTCTGCACCGTGCCTTGCAGCTTGGATACATCCGCGCCCTGCTTTTCAGCCACCGCGATATACAGCGCCAGCAGCCACGGCGCCGTCGCGTTGATCGTCATGGAGGTGTTCATCTGTTCCAGCGGGATCTGGTCGAACAGCGCTTCCATGTCGCCCAGATGGCTGACGGGCACGCCCACCTTGCCGACTTCGCCCCGGCTCAGCACGTGATCGCTGTCATATCCGGTCTGGGTCGGCAGATCGAAGGCCACCGAAAGCCCGGTCTGTCCGCGCGACAGGTTGGATCGGTACAGCTCGTTCGAGGCCTTGGCGGTAGAGTGGCCGGCATAGGTGCGGATCAGCCAGGGTCTGTCCTTCGGGCGATCATTCGGCGTGTCGGTCATGGTCGGTCCTCGCGGTTCGGGCGCTCATATCTAGCGAAACATTATTTCGTCAGGACGTGGATATGCGAAACTTTATGGCATTGTCAATTCGCCGCGCTGCGGCATCCGATGAAAAGAGGGCTTTTGTACATTTAGACGGTACAAAAGGCACAAAAGGCCTCAAACTCGCGCGCAATCTGCAGGCTTGCCCAATGGCGCGCGGGCTGCGATTCTGCCCGAATGACAAGCACTGTCGAGCTGCCGCTCTGGCTGTTTCTGCTGATCCTTCTTTTCGCCGCTGTCACCGCGGCGAGCCATTTGCTGTTCCCGTCGGTTCGCTGGTTTCTGCGGCGCCGGATGGAAAGGGCAGTTTCCAAGCTGAATCAAAGGCTTGCCCGTCCAATCGAGCCGTTCAAGCTGCTGCGCCGCCACGATGCGATCCAACGGCTGGTCTATGATCCCGAAGTGTCGAAGGCGATTGTCGAACACTCCCGCGAAACCGGCGAGCGCGAGGATGTCGCCTTTGATCGTGCAAAGCGCTATGCCCGTGAAATCGTTCCCTCTTTTTCCGCTTTCACCTATTTCAGCATCGGGATTCGCGCCGCCAGATGGCTGTCGAAGGCGCTTTATAACGTCCGGGTGGGCCAGTTTGACGAAGAGGAATTCCGCAGCATCGACCGCGAGTCGACGCTTGTTTTCGTGATAAACCACCGCTCCAACATGGATTACGTGCTGGTCACCTATCTCGCGGCCAAGCAATCCGCGCTCAGCTACGCGGTTGGGGAATGGGCGCGGATCTGGCCTTTATCGTGGCTTATCAAGAGCATGGGCGCGTATTTCGTGCGTCGCCGGTCGCGCAATGCGCTCTATCGCAAGGTCATGGAACGCTATGTGCAGATGGCCACGCAGGCGGGGGTTGCGCAGGCGATCTTCCCCGAGGGCGGGCTAAGCCTCAACGGTGCGCCCGCCGCGCCAAAGCTGGGATTGCTGCAATATATATCAAAGGCTTACGATCCGGATGGCCGTGATATCGTCTTTGTTCCGGTCGCATTGAACTATGACCGGGTGCTCGAAGACACCATCCTCGTCGCCGCAGATCGCTCCGGCGAACGCCGGTTCCGCGCCAGACTGTGGGAGATTGCAGGCTTTCTGGGCCGCCAGGTCTGGCGCAAGCTGCGCGGACGGCTCAAACCCTTCGGGAACGCGGTTGTGAATTTCGGCAAGCCCCTGTCATTGCGGGATTTTCAGGCGCAAGGCGGCGCGATTGATGCGGAAGGTCTGGCGCATATCCTGATGGGCCGCATTGCCCAGGCCGTGCCCATCCTGCCCATCCCGGCCATCGCCACCTGTCTTTTGCATCGTCCGTATAGCCGCGACGAACTGATCTCGGCGATTGGTCTGCTTCTCAAATCCGAACCCGGCGCCGACATCGGGTTCACGCCCGAAACCCTGCCTGCAGAGATTGATGGCGCGCTCGAACAACTGCTCGGCCGCGACCTCATCCTGCAGCAGACTGAAAGCTACGCCCCCAATCCCGAACGCATCGATATCCTTCGCTTTTACGCGAACTCCATCCAGCATTTGCTGCCGGGTGACGCTGCGCCTGCATCCTGATTGCTGCATTGGCTCGGTCATAAAATTACAAAATACGCACTAATGTTGTTGCAAAGTTTCGCGTAGGTGGATATTTCCGTGGAAACGCCGCGATTCTGCGTTGCGGCACGGACATGAGCAGCGAAGGAGGCCACCATGGCTCTGGATACGCAAACCGGCATTGCAGCCTACGATGCCCCGGAAAAAGACCTCTATGAGATCGGCGAAATGCCCCCGATGGGCTACGTCCCCAAAAAGATGTACGCGTGGAACATCCGCCGCGAACGTCATGGCGAGCCGGACAAGTCCTTCCAGCAGGAAGTCGTGGACACGTGGGAAATCGACAGCCACGAAGTGCTGGTCTTGGTCATGGCCGCGGGCGTGAACTATAATGGCGTCTGGGCCGGACTGGGTCAGCCAATCTCGCCCTTCGATGTGCACAAGCAGGACTATCACATCGCAGGGTCCGACGCCTCGGGCATCGTCTGGGCGGTCGGCGACAAGGTGAAGACCTGGAAAGTCGGCGACGAGGTCGTGATCCACTGCAACCAGGATGACGGTGACGACGAAGAGTGCAACGGCGGCGATCCGATGTTCTCTCCTACCCAGCGGATCTGGGGTTACGAGACGGGCGATGGCTCTTTCGCGCAGTTCACCCGCGTGCAGGCACAGCAGTTGATGCCGCGCCCCAAGCACCTGACCTGGGAAGAAAGCGCCTGTTATACGCTGACGCTGGCCACGGCCTACCGGATGCTGTTCGGTCACCACCCGCATGAGCTCAAGCCCGGTCAGAACGTGTTGGTCTGGGGTGCGTCGGGCGGTCTGGGGTCCTACGCGATCCAGCTTGCGAACACCGCCGGTGCCAACGCCATTGGCGTCATCTCGGATGAAAGCAAGCGTCAGTTCGTCATGGATCAGGGCGCCAAGGGTGTCATCAACCGCAAGGACTTCAATTGCTGGGGCCAACTGCCCACGGTGAACAGCCCTGAATATAATGAATGGCTGAAAGAGGCCCGCAAATTCGGCAAGGCGATCTGGGACATCACCGGTAAGGGCGTCAGCGTCGATATGGTGTTCGAACATCCCGGCGAGGCGACATTCCCTGTCTCGACCCTCGTGGTCAAGAAAGGTGGCATCGTGGTGATCTGCGCGGGCACGTCCGGATTTAACTGCACGTTCGACGTGCGTTACATGTGGATGCACCAGAAACGCCTTCAGGGCTCGCACTTTGCCAATCTCAAGCAGGCCGCATCGGCAAACAGACTGATGATCGAGCGCCGCCTTGATCCGTGTATGTCAGAGGTGTTCCCGTGGGAGGAGATCCCCGGCGCGCATATGAAGATGCTGCGCAACGAGCACAAGCCCGGCAACATGGCCGTTCTGGTGCAAGCGCCGCGCACCGGTCTGCGCACGCTAGAGGACGCTCTCGAAGCCAGAAGCTGATCTATCGGTCTTTGGACCGGCCCCTATCGCCCGCGAATCGGCTGCCGCCGTCGCGGGCGATTCGCGTTTCTGGAGCGGATCGTTTTGGTTCAGGGGGTTAAAATTACAGTTCTCCCTATTTTTGGGGAGTTGGTTTTCGCGAATTTATTAACGCAGACGCTACATGTTATAGTTGAGTTAACCTTTCATTAACTGGCGTAAAAGAGAGTCTCTGATGAACCACGACTGGATACTCGACGTACTTGCAGACCTGACAACATTCGCCCAGTCCAACGGACTGGATGGGCTGGCTCAACAACTGGACGACACCCAGAAGTTTGCGTTGGCGGATCTGGCGTCACGCGCGAAAGGGCAACCCATTGGGCTACGCGGCAATGACGCAACGGCTGGACACGATCCTGCACGGATTGGAGCAAGCCGATCAGCATGAAGCGCTACAGCGCGCAATCGAGGCGCTGAGCGCTTTTTATGGTGTCGACCACATGGTCTATCACTGGGTCAGCAGCAGCGGTGAACAATACGGATGCGGGACCTATGATGATGTCTGGGTGGAACGCTATCTGGAGAAACAATACCTGCGCGTAGATCCTGTAATTACCGGGTGTTATCAACGGTTTCACCCTGTCGACTGGAAACGTCTGGACTGGTCGAGCAAGGCGGCCAGAGCGTTCCAGAAAGACGCGATTGAACACGGGGTGGGCAATCAGGGGTTCTCTATCCCGATCAGGGGACCAAACGGGCAGTTCGCGCTGTTCAGCCTTAGCCACAATTGCACCGATGACGAATGGGATGCCTTTACCGAAACCAACCGCCGCGACCTGATCCTGGTCGCGCATTACTTCAACAAGAAGGCGCTCGATCTGGAGCCTGGGCGCACGCCCGAACCCTCGCAACCCCTGTCGCCCAGAGAGATCGATGCGATGACGCTTCTGGCTGTGGGATACAACCGCGCGCAGGTGGCCGAGACACTGTCGATTTCAGAGCACACGCTGCGGGTTTATATCGAGAGCGCGAGGTTCAAACTGGGTGCAATGAACACCACACATGCCGTCGCGCGGGCTCTTGCAAGGGGCTTGATCGTGGTCTGAAACGTTAACGCAACGCCCAGAGATGAAAGGCGAGTTTTAACTTTTTGCGGCCAACGCTGATCCTGCTCAGACAGGAGAAGCCGCCATGATCCGTTATATCTATGCCAATGACCTGAAACACGAACCTCAGCTTCGTGACAGCATGTTCCGGGACCGCGCCGACCAGTTCAAGGCGCGGCTGGGTTGGGAAGTGAATGTCGATGCCGATGGCTACGAGCGCGACGAATATGACGCGCTCAACCCGCTTTACGTCATATGGCAGAAACCTTGCGGGTCACATGGTGGATCTATGCGGTTGCTGCCCACGACCGGGCGTACCATGGTCAATGACCATTTCAAGGACATCACCGGTGGGGTGCATATTGAAAGCCCGCTGATCTGGGAATGCACAAGGTTCTGCCTGTCGCGGGATGCTGCACCCGGCGCGGCAGCTGCGCTGATGCTTGCAGGCGGAGAGGTCATGAACGGCTTTGGCCTGCGCCACTATGTCGGCGTGTTCGATGCGCGCATGGTCCGTATTTACCGGATGATCGGCGCGGAACCCGATGTTCTTGGCACAACGGGGAAAGGCCGCGATGCGATCAGCGTCGGGTTGTGGGAATTCACGCCTGAATCGCAGGCGAAAGTGGCCGAGCGGGCGGGGCTTTCGCCCAGCGTTTCGCGCGACTGGTTCGAGGCCGCCTTTGGTGCCGCCACGCCCCAAGCGCAACACCGCGCCGCTTGACGCTGGCGCCCGTCATGCGGGGGCTGTAGTGTCCGCCGCATGACTGTGCCATCACTGCAATTTTCCGACGATCAAGCCGAAGCATATGACCGCGTGGCAGAGATGCTGCGCGCTTCGGGGATCGACCTGTCCGACGGCCTGGTCCTGCCTGCCCGCGATGCGTCCGACACGGTGATGGGGCTGATGGGCAAGGCAGGGTCGGGCAAGACACTCTTGCTGGCAGAGCTTTACAAGGCGCTGGAGGCGGCCGGGGTTGAGGTCGTCTCGGGTGACTATGAAAGCCGCCGCCGTAAGGACCGCCGGACGCTTGCGATCCTGGCACCGACCAACAAGGCTGCGAGCGTTCTGCGCATGCGCGGTGTGCCGGCGACAACCATTCACCGCATCCTCTATACCCCGGTCTATGATCCGGAATATGAACGCATCGCCGAATGGCTGATGGGAAATGGCGACCGGCCCGATATTGAGTCGCTGACTGACGAGGCGCTGGATCGTGCGGCCGCGTCCTTTGCCGGGCACAAATCCGTCCCGGCCGCACTTGCCGCGGCGGGGCTGCGCGGATCGGATTTCATCACCGGATGGAAACGGCGCGAAGAGCCGTTGGACGTGGGTTTCGTCGACGAATCCTCGATGCTGGACGACCGGCAATTCGACGACCTGAAAGAGATCTTTCCTACGCTTGTGCTGTTCGGCGACCCTGCACAATTGGCACCTGTGAACCAATCCGGCACCATGGTGTTCGACAAGCTGAAGACAACCCAGAAGATGGAGCTGCACCGCGTTCATAGGCAGGACGCAGGCAATCCCATCCTTGACCTCGCCCATGCGCTGTCCGACCCGGCGCTGGAATTCCACGATTTCGAACGGATGATCGAAGAGAAGGCCGCGCAGGATGATCGCGTCGTCTGGGGCCAGCGGGTGGAGGTTGACCTGATGGCGCGCAGCCCGGTTCTGGTCTGGCGCAACGCGACCCGCATTCGGCTGATCAACGCGTTTCGTGCCGTCCACGGCGCACCCGAGACCGAGCTTCTGGAAGGTGAGCCGCTGATCTGCGACGGCATCGAATTGCCGCTCAAGCATCGCAAGAAACGTCTGGACCTGGAGGCGCGTGGTCTGATCAAAGGGGCGCAGGTGGTCTATCTCGGGCCGGGGCGAAAGCCGGGGTTTTCACGCTTGCATGTTATTGGCGCAGAGGACCCTCAGGTCAGTGCCGCCTCTATCGTGAAGATCGAGAAGCCGGACGAGGAAGAGCCGTTCATCCCCTTTGCCGCCCGCATGGGGGCGACCTTTCTGCATGGCGCGGCGGTTACGATCCACAAGGCGCAGGGCTCGCAATGGGAAAACGTGCAGGTCTTCGCGCCTGATCTGGCTGTTGCCGCCCGTATGGGGCGGGTCGAGGCGGGGCAACCGCTGTGGAAACGGCTCGCCTATGTTGCCATCACCCGCGCGCAGGAGCGGCTGATCTGGGTGGTTCGCAACCGCCTGTCGCGCCCCACCGGCCCGCTCAGCGTTGCCGATTTGCGCGCGCCGGCCGTGCCGTTGGAATTGCAGGTGGAAACCGATCCGGGCGCAGATATCGAAAGCCCAAGTTAAAGGTTGTGCAGCACGCCTGCTTTTCCGCAAGATGCCCTTCAGTACTGCACGAATGGCAAGGGAGGGCCGGACATGCTTGGACAGATGATGATGCGTCCGCTATCGATCATTGAGATCTTGCGATACGCTTCGGATTGTCACCCCGGAGGCGAGATTGTCTCTGTCCGCACAGAGGGCGACACCCACCGCGAAGCGTATTCCGAGGCCTACGCGCGGGCCGCGCAATTGGCGCATGGGCTTGCCCGGTTGGGCATTCAGAAGGGCGACCGCGTCGCCACGCTGGCCTGGAACGGATACCGCCATTTCGAGCTTTACTACGCCGTTTCGGGCATGGGGGCGGTGTGCCACACGATCAACCCGCGCCTTTCGGGCGAGCAGATGGGCTATATCATCAACCATGCCGCCGACAGCGTGCTTTGTGTCGATCTGACCTTTGTGCCGATCATCGAGGCATTGCATCCGCACCTGCCCAAAGGGCTGAAGCTGGTCGTCATGACCGACCGCGCGCATATGCCGGACAGCGATCTTGATCTGATCTGTTTCGAAGAATTGCTGTCGGGCGAGGCGACCAACTACGACTGGCCAGAGCTGCCGGAAGAGACCGCCGCCGCGCTCTGTTATACGTCTGGAACGACCGGCCATCCGAAGGGGGCGCTGTTTTCACATCGCTCGACCGTGCTTCATGCGCTGACCGTGTCCATCGCGCTGAAGGACGGGTTGAAGGAAGGCGCGCGCATCCTGCCGGTGGTGCCCATGTTCCATGTCAACGCCTGGGGGCTGCCCTATGCGGCGCCGCTTGTTGGTGCGTCGCTTGTCATGCCGGGCGCGAAGCTGGACGGTGCCTCCCTGTTTGATTTGATGGAGGACGAACGCGTGACCTCGGCTTGGGGGGTGCCGACGATCTGGCAGGGCTTGCAGGTCGAGATCAAGAAACGCGGGCGCAATCCTGCAGGCTTTGAACAGGTGGTGGTGGGCGGTTCCGCAGCGCCTGCCAGCATGATCGAGGCCTTCGAGAAAAGCGGCGCAAGCGTTTGCCATGCATGGGGCATGACGGAAATGAGCCCGATTGGCACGCAGGGCCTTCTCTCGGAACCGATGAGAGCCCTGCCGCAGGACGAACAGCTGCGTCTCAAGGCGAAACAGGGCAGGCGGGTCTTTGGCGTAGACCTGAAAATCGTGGACCCTGACGGCAATGTGCTGCCCCATGACGGGCTGTCATCGGGGGAATTGTTCGTGCGGGGCAACAACGTCGTGTCCGGGTATTTCCGCAATGACGACGCCACTGCCGCTGCGTTGGACAAGGATGGCTGGTTCGGCACCGGCGACATGGCCACGATCGACGAACATGGATTTGTGACGATCCAGGATCGCGCCAAGGATCTTATCAAGTCCGGCGGAGAGTGGATCAGCTCTATCGATCTGGAAAATATCGTCATCGCCAGCCCAAAGGTGGCAAACTGCGCGGTGATCGCCGTCCCGCACCCGAAATGGGGCGAGCGGCCGCTGCTGGTGGTGGTGCCGGAAGAAGGCGAGACGCCAGCTCTGGAAGAGCTGCACGAGATGCTGCTGGAACATGTCGCCAAATGGCAGCTGCCCGACGACATGGTTTTTGTGGATGCGCTGCCACTGACCGCGACGGGCAAGGTTTCAAAACTGACGCTGCGAGATCAGCTTCGCGATCACAAGCTGCCCGATGCAGGCTAGGATCCCACTGGCAGATCTGCGTGCCATGGCGGGGCAAGAACTGGGCGTGTCCGACTGGCAATTGCTGGATCAGGCCCGCGTCACCGCCTTTGCCGAGGCCACGGGCGATCACGCAGACATTCACACCCGCCCCGACAGTGCGGCCGCTCAGGCCCTTGGCGGGACAATCGCCCATGGGTTCCTGACGCTTTCGCTGTTGTCGTCGATGCTGCAGCAGTTCCTGCCGGGGGTTGAGGGGTATAACGGGCTGAATTCCGGGTTCGACCGCGTACGCTTTACCGCCCCGGTGCCTGTTGGGTCGCGCGTGCGCGGCCGGTTCGCGCTTGACCGGCTGGAGGATGCACCAAGCGGCGGTTTGGCCCTGCGCTGGTCCGCAAAGGTCGAGATAGACGGTCAGGACCGGCCCGCGCTTGTCGCCATCTGGCTCAACCGGTTCATTCCAATCACAGGCAGCTGAATGCGGCGCCAGAGGAGGCACATATGGATCTAGGCATCACCGAAAAGGTTCGCCCGTTGATCGCGCAGGTGCGCGAGATGGTCGAAACGGATATCGCGCCGCTGGATGCGGAATTTCACGCCGAGGTCGGCAAGCATCCTTCGGGCGACCGGTTCAAACACACTGACCGCCAGCTGGAAATTCTGGACGGCCTGAAAGCGCTGGCGAGAGAACGCGGATTATGGAATTTCTGGCTGACGGGAAGTGATCGCGGCTACGGTCTCAGCACCGTGGAATATGCCTATCTGGCCGAGGAAATGGGCAAGGTCGGCATCGCCGCCGAGGTGTTCAACTGTTCGGCACCCGATACCGGCAATATGGAAGTGCTGGAACGTTATGGCACGCAGGCGCACAAGGATCGCTGGCTGGGGAGGCTGCTCGCGGGCGAGATCCGCTCTTCCTATGTCATGACAGAACCCGACACCGCGTCGTCGGATGCGGCGCAATTGCGGTTCGAAGCGCGGCGCGAGGGCGGTGGCTGGGTTCTGAACGGCGAGAAATGGTGGATCAGCGGCGCGGGTGATCCGCGGTGCGGGCTCTATATCGTCATGGCCTGCTCGGACCCGGATGCACCGAAGCACCAGCGCCATACGATGTTCGCGCTGGACCCCGACACGCCGGGGATCGAAGTGTTGCGCCCGATGCAGGTCTTCGGTCAGGACGACGCGCCGCACGGGCATATGCATCTGCGCTTTACCGATGTGCGCATCGGCGCGGATGCGGTCGTGCTGGGCGAAGGACGCGGGTTCGAGGTTGCGCAGGGGCGTCTGGGACCGGGTCGTATTCACCATTGCATGCGCGCCATCGGGCAGGCGGAAAAGGCGCTTTCGATGATGTGCATGCGCGGGTTGGACCGCGAAGCCTTTGGCAAGCCGCTGGTCGAATTGGGCGCAAATTACGATATCATCGCCAACGCCCGGATGGAGATAGAGATGGCGCGGCTGCTATGCCTCAAGGCCGCGTGGATGATGGACACGGCGGGGGTACGTGCCGCGCAGCCGTGGATTTCCAAGATCAAGGTCGTGGCCCCGCTGATGGCAGGGCGCGTGATCGACGAGGCAATCCAGATGCACGGCGCCGCCGGTATCAGCCAGGAGTATGACCTTGCGCATATGTGGACGCATGTGCGCACCTTGCGGTTTGCCGATGGTCCAGATGCTGTCCACCGGCGACAAGTCGCCCGGGCCGAACTGCGCAAATATGCGGACGGGTAGCCATGGACGGTGCTGAATGCGATGCCGTGGCGCGCTGGATGGCGGATCACGTCGAGGGGTTTCGTGGCCCTCTGACCGCCCGCAAATTCGACGTCGGCCAATCGAACCCGACCTATTTGCTGAAGGCAGCGTCGGGAGCCTATGTTCTGCGCCGCAAACCGCCGGGCGTTCTGCTGAAATCGGCGCATGCGGTTGACCGGGAATTCCGGGTGCAGCGCGCGCTGGCAGGCAGCGCCGTGCCAGTGCCCGAAATGCTGGCGCTGTGCGAGGATGAGAGCGTCATCGGCGCGATGTTCTTCGTGATGGAGCATGTCGCGGGGCGCAGTTTTCTGGACCCTACCTTGCCCGGTTTGACCGTGCCCGAGCGCGCCGCAGTTCTGGACGAGATGAACCGGGTTCTGGCCGCCATCCACGATGTGGATATAGGGGCGGCTGGGCTGTCGGATTTCGGGCCAGAGGGGAACTACTATGCCCGCCAGCTGTCGCGCTGGACCAAGCAGTACCGCGCTTCGGAAACCGACACCGTGCCCCACATGGATAAGCTGATCGCATGGCTGGAGGCGCATCTGCCCCCGGATGACGGGCTGCGAACGCTGGTTCACGGCGATTACCGGATCGACAATCTGCTGTTCGCGCAGGACGGCACCGACATGCGGGCCGTTTTGGACTGGGAGCTTTCGACAATCGGGCATCCCTTCGCCGATCTGGCGGGCGTTCTGATGCAATGGCAACTGCCCCCCGGCGCCGAGGGGCGGGGGCTGGCAGGCGTGGACCGCGCAGCACTTGGCCTGCCGACAGATGCCGAATTCGTCGCGGCCTATTGCCAGCGCCGAGGCATCGACGAAATCTCCAATCTTGGCTTTTACGTCGCCTTTGCGTTCTTCCGCATGGCGGCGATCCTTCAGGGTGTGAAAAAGCGCGCGCTTGACGGCAATGCCTCCAATCCCGACAAGGCGTTGAGGCTGGGCGGCTACGTCCCGCGCTTTGCCGAATTGGGGCTGGAGGCCGCTGAAACATGACCGAGGATGATCCGCTGTTGGGCGAGGCACCCTACGCGTTCACGCGCCATCTTGGCATGGAGCTGGCCGACTGGTCCGACGGTTACGCGCGCATGAAATTGCCGCTGGAGGCGTTCCTGCTCAACCGTCATGGCGCGGTTCACGGCGGCGTACATGCCAGCATGCTGGACACAGCCATGGGCTATGCCGGGTGCTGGACGGGCGATGCGAAACACCCGCAGATGTGCCTGACTCTGTCGCTGAACGTGCAATACCTGTCGCGGCCGACTGGCACGTTACTGATTGCCGAGGCGCGCAAGACCGGCGGTGGCAACAGCACATTTTTCGCAGAAGCCGACATTCAGGACGACACCGGAGAGCTGATCGCCAAGGGCACGGGCGTCTTTCGCTATCGCAAACGCACGGCGTAGATCCGAGAAGCGGAGATCAGCCGTTGCGCATCATCCGAAAGGCCGTAGACGCACCCCAGCCCGCCAAGATCGCGATGGTCAGCGAAAGAAGCCCATAGATCATGGGGTTGCTGCGGGACAGACTGAACAGCCAGCGTTCCAGACCGACCTTGCGAACGTCGATCACCGTGTCGAATTTGTTGATGACGCGCCCCTCGCGGGTCAGAAAAATGCGGGTCTGATAGGCACCCTCCACCAGATTGGCGGGCATCTTGATCGAGGTGCGGAACAGCGTTTGTTGATCGACCGCAACGGTGTTTTCCAAAAGCTGATACAGCCCGTTATCCTCGCGGATGCGAATGATCGCGTCGGAAAACGCCTGTGCGTTCTCTACGGTCATGGGGGCGCCCACCGAACGGATCGCGCGCGGGATCGAGATTTTGTGGCGCAGGTCCTCGACCTCGGTGATGGCTTCGCTCCACGGGGCGCTGGTGGCGACGGCGTAGAAACTTGGCGCGGCATCAACCTCGACCGAGTCGGTGTTTACCCAGATGCCAAAGCGGCGATCCTTCCGGCGCACGGTTTCCGGTTTTGACGGCCCCGAAAGGGACACGATAACCTGAAGTGGCGGGCCTTCGGGGATCGCGGTCTCGCGCTTGATCGCGCCAAAGATCAGGATCTCTGAGCCGTCGAAATTGGCGGTGATCGACACCCGATCATGGCTAAGCCCCAGCACGACCTCTTCTGCGGCTTTCGCGGGCAGCGCCAGAAAAAGCAGGGCGAAAAGCCAGCGCATCATGCCCCCCCGACCCCGGCAATGGAATATAGCTCGTCAGGTTGCAGCAGAAGTTCCAGCCCCAGTTTCGCGCCGACAAGCATGACCAGAAGTGCCAGCAGAATGCGCAGCTGTTCGGCCTTCATTCGCAATCCGATGACGGTGCCGATCTGGGCACCGACAACGCCGCCCAGAAGAAGAAGCACCGCCAGCGGCATGTCGACGGTCTGGTTGGTGACGGCGTGCAGCATCGTGGTAAAGGCGGCCACGAAGATGATCTGGAACAGTGACGTGCCGATCACGACTTTCGTGGGCATGCCCAGAAGGTAGATCATCGCGGGCACCATGATAAAACCGCCGCCAACGCCCATTACCGCTGCCAGAACTCCGACGGCAAGGCCGACCAGAATTGGAGGGATGACAGAGATATAAAGGCCCGAGGTGCGAAAGCGCATCTTCAGCGGCAACCCATGCACCCAGTTATGTTTGTGGCGTTTGGAGGTGCGTCCGGTGCGGCTCTTACGGATGGCGTTGATGCTTTCGATCAACATCAGCGTGCCGATGATGCCCAAAAAGATGACGTAGCACAGGCGCACCAGCAGATCGACCTGGCCAAGGCTGCGCAGGTAGTTGAACAGCATCACACCAAGCGCCGCGCCGACTAGCCCGCCGATCAGCAGGACGGTGCCCATCTGCAAATCAACCGTCTTGCGCCTGAGATGCGCCAGCAGGCCCGAGAAGGACGAGGCTACGATCTGGTTGGCGCCGGTCGCCACGGCCACCGCCGGCGAGATGCCCATGAAGAACAGCAAAGGCGTGATCAGAAAGCCTCCGCCCACGCCAAACATGCCTGACAGAATGCCGACAAGCGTGCCTGCCCCCAGCAGCAGGAACAGGTTGACCGACACCTCGGCGATAGGGAGGAAGATTTGCATGGGCATACTTAGCGGCAGTGCGCGGGGTGATGCAATATGCAGGTGCGGCAAACTGACGTTTCTTGTGGCCCCGCGATTTGAAGCGCGAGGCCGGGGTGCATTAGCGCTCTTTCACGTAAGGCTCGCCGCCCGCGCGCGGGGGGATCGCCTTGCCGACGAAACCCGCAAGGATCACGACCGTCAGGATATAGGGCAGCGCGTCCATGAACTGCACCGGAATCACCAGCCCGCCCAGTTCGATATTCTGGTAGCGCAGGGCAACCGCCTGAAGCAGACCGAACAGCAGGCAGGAATAGAGTGCATACCACGGCCGCCACTTGGCAAAGATCAGTGCGGCCAGCGCGATATACCCGCGCCCCGCTGTCATATCCTTGACAAAGCCCGCCTGCAGCCCGGTTGCCAGATAGGCCCCCGCGATACCGCAAAGCACGCCGCAGATTGCGACGGCGGCGAAGCGCAGGCCGATCACCGACACGCCCGCCGTGTCCACGGCTGCGGGGTTCTCGCCTACCGCGCGCAGGCGCAGGCCAAAGCGGGTGCGGAACAGGATCCACCAGCTGAGCGGCACCGTCAGGAAAGCGACGTAGACAAGGATGGAATGGCCCGAGATGAGTTCGTAATAGATCGGGCCCAAGACAGGCACGTCGCGGAGCGTTTCCGCCAGTGGCAGGGTGATCCCCTCGAAACGTCCGCCCCCCATAAGGGACGGCGTGCGGCCGCCCTGGCTGAACCAATCCTGGGCGACAAGGACAGTCATGCCCGCCGCCAGAAAGTTGATCGCCACCCCGGAAATCAGCTGGTTTCCACGGAAGGTGATCGAGGCGAGCCCGTGTATTCCCGACAGCACCAAAGACGCCGCCATGCCCGCCAGAAGGCCCATCCAGACAGAGCCGGTCAGGGAGGCCACGGCGGCCGAGAAGAAGGCCGCCGCCAGCATTTTGCCTTCGAGCCCAATGTCGAAAATGCCCGCGCGTTCGGAAAACAGCCCGGCCAGACAGGCCAGAAGCAGGGGGGTTGCCAGTCTCACGGTCGAATCGAGGACCTGGAGGATTGTCATCAGGTCCATCAGCTGTTCCCCCGCCGGAAGGCCAGAAAGATCCGTTCAAGCGGTATACGCACCATGTTGTCCAGCGCGCCGGTGAACAGGATGACAAGGGCTTGAATGACGACGATCAACTCTCGGGGGATGTTGGTCCAGAGCGCCAGTTCGGCCCCGCCCTGATAAAGAAACCCGAACAGCATCGCAGCCAGCAGCACACCCAACGGGTGATTGCGGCCCATCAGCGCCACGGCAATTCCAATGAAGCCCGCCCCCTCGATGGAGTTCAGGATCAGCCGTTCAGCCTCGCCCTGCGTGGTGTTGACGGACATCAGCCCTGCCAATCCGCCCGAGATGAGCATTGCGATGATCACGGTACGCACCGGGTTGATGCCCGCATAGCGTGCCGCAGGTTCGGAATGGCCGAGGGCGCGGATCTCGTATCCAAGCCGCGTGCGCCAGATCAGCAGCCAGACCAGAAGGCAGGCCAGAAGCGCAAGAAAGAAGGTCACATTTGCCGGCGCTCCGCGAAACATCGGTGATGCCGCGGTCGAGAACATGTCCTGGAAGGTCGGCAGATGCGTGGCCTCGGGAAACTTGGCCGTGGCCGGATCCATCGCACCCACGGGCCGCAGAAGATTGACCAGCACGTAGTTCAGAAAGGCGGCGGCGATGAAGTTGAACATGATCGTCGTGATCACGATATGGCTGCCGCGTCTGGCTTGCAGATAGGCCGGGATCAGTGCCCATGCGGCCCCGAAAATCGCCGCGCCGAGGCAGGAGCCCAGAAGCGCCAGCGACCAATGCGGCCAGGGGATGTAGAGGCAGACCAGCGCCACGCCAAGCCCGCCGATCATTGCCTGCCCCTCGCCGCCGATGTTGAACATCCTTGCGTGAAAGGCCACGGCGACGGCGAGCCCGGTGAAGATGAAATTGGTCGCGTAATAAAGTGTATACCCCCACCCGGAAGAGCGCATCAGCGCGCCGTCGACCATCAGCTTGAAGGCATCGATCGGGTTTTCACCAATGGCGATGATCACAAGCGCCGACAGAAAGGCCGCAAGCAGAAGCGAGATCAGGGGGACGAGGACCGCGTCGGCCCATGCTGGCATCCTATCCATGCGTGCCTCCGCTTTGTCGGGCGCGGGGTGTCATACGTTCAGCCATTTTTCTTGGCCTCCCGAGCCTCTTTTGCGTGTAGCTGTTCGTCGACCGCCTCTATCAGCGGCTTGTCGGGGTCGCCTTCGATGCCCGCCATCAGCAGGCCAAGCTCTTTCTGGTCGGTCTCGTCCGGAAGACGCTCGCCCATGATCTTTCCGTCGAACATCACCGCGATGCGGTCAGACAGCGACAGGATCTCGTCGAGCTCGACCGAGACAAGCAAGATGGCCTTGCCTTCGTCCCGCAGCGCCACGATCTGCTGGTGGATGAATTCGATGGCGCCAATGTCGACGCCCCGCGTTGGCTGCCCCACCAGCAACAGGTCCGGGTCACGCTCGATCTCGCGCGCGACGACGATCTTCTGCTGATTGCCGCCAGAGAAATTCTTAGCGGTAAGGTAGGGGTTTGGCGGGCGCACGTCGAATTTCTTGATCTTGCGTTCAGTGTCTTCGATCATCGCGCGGTTGTTGGTCAGGATGCCGGACCGGAACCTGGGATCGCGGTGATAGCCAAAGGCCGCGTTTTCCCACGCGAAGTAGTCCATGATCAGGCCTTCGCGCTGACGGTCCTCCGGAACATGCGCGATGCCACGGGCGCGGCGCGACTGGCCGTCCGAATGTTTGCCGGTCAGGTCGAGGGACTCGCCATTCATGATGATCTCGCCGGTGCCATCGGCATAGCCACCCAGAACTTCAAGAAGCTCAGACTGCCCGTTGCCCGACACGCCCGCGATGCCGACAATCTCTCCGGCGCGCACGGTCAGGTCGATACCCTTCAACCGCTCCACGCCTTTGTCGTCCACGACCCGCAGATTGCGCACTTCGAGCACGTTCTTGCCCGGTGTGGCGGGTTTCTTGTCGACACGCAGCAGCACCTTTCGGCCCACCATCAGCTCTGCCAGATGGGGCGGGTCGGTCTCTGATGTCTTGACGGTCGCCGTCATCTCGCCGCGCCGCATAACGCTGACCGTGTCGGTGATTTCCATGATCTCGCGCAGCTTGTGGGTGATCAGGATGATCGTCTTGCCCTCGCGCCGCAGGTTGTCGAGGATGCGGAACAGGTGGTCGGCCTCTGCCGGGGTCAGAACGCCCGTGGGCTCGTCCAGAATAAGAATGTCGGCCTGCCGGTACAGGGATTTGAGGATCTCGACGCGTTGCTGGTGCCCGACGCTGAGGTTCTGGATCAGGGCATCCGGATCGACGTTTAGCTCATATTCTGCGGCCAGTTGTTTCAGCACGCCGCGCGCCTTGGCCAGGCTGGGGCGCAGCAACGGACCGTCCTCGGCGCCAAGGATGACGTTTTCGAGGACCGTGAAGTTTTCGACCAGCTTGAAGTGCTGGAACACCATCCCGATCCCGGCAGCAATCGCCGCTTGGCTGTCAGGGATTTCTGTCTTCTTGCCGTGAATGAAGATCTCGCCCGCGTCGGCCTTGTAAAAGCCGTACAGGATCGACATCAGCGTCGATTTCCCGGCGCCGTTTTCGCCGATGATGCCGTGGATCGTGCCCGGCATGACGCGGATGGAGATATCCTTGTTGGCCTGCACCGGGCCGAAGGCTTTGGAGATGCCCTTCAGCTCGATTGCCGGTGCGACGGGGGCGGCCTGATCCGGCCGCCCCCCGTTTGTCAGTCCCGACACCTGGGTCACTCGACCGGGCAGGCGTTGTCCGACATGTAGTCGTGAACCGTCAGCTCTCCCGAGGAGATCTTGGCGGCGGCTTCATCCGCGGCGGCTTTCATCTCTTCCGAGATAAGTTCCGCGTTGTAATCATCCATCGCGTAGCCGATGCCGCCATTGGCGACGCCCATCACGTTGATGCCTGTTTCCAGATCTGTGCCCGCGGTCATTGCGTCATAAACGGCGTTGTCCACACGCTTGAGCATCGAGGTCAGAACCTTGCCGGGGTGCAGGTAGTTCTGGTTGCTGTCAACGCCGACGGACAGGATGCCCTCATCCGCTGCTGTCTGAAGCACGCCAACGCCCGTGCCGCCAGCCGCTGCATAAACAACGTCCGCGCCCTGGCTGATCTGCGATTTGGTCAGCTCGGACCCTTTGACCGGGTCATTCCATGCCGCCGGGGTGGTGCCGGTCATGTTCTGGATCACGGTCGCGTCCGGGTTGACCGCTTTGACGCCCTGCACGTAGCCGCAGGCGAATTTGCGGATCAGCGGGATGTCCATGCCGCCGATGAAACCGACAGTGCCCGACTCGGACGCCATCGCCGCCATCATGCCGACAAGGTAGCTGCCCTCATGTTCGTTGAAGACGACCGAACGGACATTGGGCGCGTCCACGACCATGTCGATGATGGCGAACTTCGTATCGGGATAATCGGGCGCAACCTCGCCCAGCACGTTGCCGAAGGCAAAGCCGGTCATCACGATCGGGTTGTTGCCGTTCTCGGCAAAGCGGCGCAGCGCCTGTTCACGCTGTGCCTCGGACTGAAGCTCGATCTCGCGGAAGGTTTCGCCGGTTTCGTCTGCCCAGCGTTTCGCACCGGCAAAGGCGGCCTCGTTGAAGGATTTGTCGAATTTACCGCCAAGGTCGAAGATCAGCGCGGGTTCTGCCACGGCGGCTCCGGCGCACAGCGTCGCTGCGGCGGCCGAGGCAAGGAATTTCTGCATAAGGGTCATGGATCGCTCCCAGGTGTTGGACGTGCGGGGGCCGACAAGGGGCCACACCGTCATTTCTCGGATCGTGTCCGATCAGGGGCAATTAAGGATGGGCGGGAAGGGAGGGTCAACTCATTTTTCGCATTGATGCCGCCACGTTGGGCCTGCCGGTCACTTAACCGAACGTCAGAGACTTCTTCATCAGCAGCGCATCCACGGCCGGGCCATCCTTTTGCCGGTAGTATCCACCGCGTTTCCCTGCCATTTCATAGCCCATCGTGGCATAGAACGCGCGGGCCGGGCCATTGGTTTCGGCCACTTCAAGAAAACAGGTCTCGGCCCCGCGTGTATGGGCGTCATGTTCGAGTTTGACCAGCAAAGCGCGGGCGATACCCTGGCGCTGGCAATCGGGATCAACGGCAAGGGCCAGAAGCTCGGCCTCATCCGCGACGACGCGGGCAAGCGCGAAGCCGTTTGGCGCTGTCACCAAGAGCGCAAGCGGCGAAGACATCATCTCTGTCAGGGCCAGCGCTGACCAAGGCGGCATATGGGTATAGGCGCGTGCCTGCAGTGCGGCCATCTCGTCGGCCGTCATGGGTCCTGCCGTCATGGCAGGATGACCGGTGGCGCGTCTCGCGGGGGCGCGGCATCCGCACTGCGTACATAAAGCGGCGTGGGCGCGGGGGCCTCGCCTCCGGCCTGTAACCTGTTCAGCGCCGCACGGGTCAGGGCGTCGGGTAAAGAGGTTATCCCGGTCGGATTCGCGATATGTCCAGCGCCGGGAAGACGGCTGGCGATCTGCTCTGCATTGGCACCGATAACGTGGCAGCTATCCGGGACTGTCAGGTCAGGCGGGGGCGCGGCCGGGTCGATCTGCCGGGGCGCCTCAGCCGGGCGCCCGTCGCGGAAGAACTGGGTATAGGCTTCGCCGCGCGGGGCAGGGAGGCAGAAAAGCTGCACAGGGGCAGGGGCCACCTCGGCCGCGAGCATTTCAAAACTGGAAATGCCGATCGCCGGGATGCCGAGCGCCAGTGCCAGCCCTCGCGCTGCGGATACTGAAATCCTGATGCCGGTGAAATTTCCCGGCCCGACCCCAACGGCAAGCGCGTCGAGATCCGTCCAGCCCATCGCTTCGGCGTTCAGCATCTCTTCGAGCAGGGGCATCAGGCGCTCTGCCTGACCGCGCCCCATTTCCTCAGACCGGGAAAGGAGCAAACGGTCGCCAGAGCGCAAAGCGGCCGCGCAATGCGCGGCCGATGTGTCAAAGCCGAGGATCAAGGGGGCGTCCATCCTGCCGGGGCCGGTAACGATCAGACCGCGACCGGCCGCACCTCGGTGACTTCGGGGATGTAGTGGCGCAGAAGGTTTTCGATCCCCATCTTGAGCGTCAAAGTCGACGAAGGACAGCCCGCGCAGGCACCTTGCATGTGCAGGTAAACCACACCGCGGTCGAACCCGTGAAAGGTGATGTCGCCACCATCCTGAGCCACGGCGGGCCGCACACGGCTATCCAGCAATTCCTTGATCTGACCCACGATTTCCGAATCCTCGCCGCTGTGTTCGGCATGACCGGATGACGCTTGCGCATCACCTGCCATGACCGGTTGGCCGGATTGGAAATGCTCCATTATCGCGCCCAGAATGGAGGGTTTGATGTGATCCCACTGGGTTTCGTCACCCTTGGTGACGGTCACGAAATCGGTGCCGAAAAACACGCCGACCACACCGTTCACCGCGAAGATGCGCTGTGCCAGCGGCGAGGCGCTGGCGCCATCGGCACTGGGAAAATCCGCGGTGCCAACTTCCAGCACGGTCTGGCCGGGCAGGAATTTCAGCGTTGCGGGGTTCGGAGTGGATTCGGTCTGAATAAACATGGGGCATGCACCTTTTCATGGCTTGCATTTGATATGCGCCCGCAGCCGGTCGAAGTCAAGGTTTGGAACCATTCTAAACAGGGGCCCTAACCCGGATTTGGCGACCGTACACAGAGCGCGGCCTTCGGAAACCAACCGTGTCCGACCTGAATTTGCAGCGTGCGGACCAGAGCGATGCGAACCGAATTTGGGATGGGCCGAGCGTGGTGACGAATACGGACGTCGGCGGTCCATTGCCCCGTCGACGAAATGGCCCAACGGCTCCGCTGGATGGAGATACGGACCCACGCGGGAGGGGCGGGGTCAGTCTTCTGCGGTCAGGATGGTGACATGGCTGTCACCATAGGCCCGGGTTTCGAGCAGTTCATACCCTTCGGGCGGTGCCTGGGGCGCGCTCTCTTCCCAGACGATCAGCGCGCCGGGGGCGATCCAGCCCTGTATTTGCGCCGAGGCAAGGGCGGCCGCGCCAAGGGATTTGCCATAGGGCGGATCAAGAAAAATCAGATCGGCAGGGTGCGGCGCGGGCGGCAGGCGACGGGCATCGCGGGGGATAAGCGTGGTTTGCGCTCCGGCTCGAAGCAGATCGATATTCTGACGGATGAGTGTCTGCGCCTTGCGGCCACTATCGGCAAAGGTGACATGCGCAGCACCCCGCGACAGCGCCTCCAGCCCCAGCGCGCCGGTGCCGGCAAAAAGGTCGAGCACATGGGCATCAGTGACCGGATCGCCAAAGCGGCCACCGGTCAGCATGCCGAACAGGCTTTCGCGAACGCGGTCCGTGGTGGGGCGCAAATGCGCGCCCGCGTCGCCTTTGCCCACGCTTGTCAGCGCGCGGCCACGATGGATGCCTGCGACGATCCTCACGCTTTCAGCAATGCCTTGAGGTCGGTTGCGGGGTCCGCGACTGCGGCGCTGTCGGGGGACTTGCCCGCCTCTATCAGGCGCTTGCCGACCATATAGGCGCGGGCATCACTCATCGCGTCAATCGCAAGCAGCGTATCGCCCGCGTAGTACCAGAAGGACACGGCCCCGCCTTCGCCCTGTCGCGTCACGATCCGGTCATACCCGCCGTTCAGCCCTGCAATCTGTAGCTTGCAGTCATATTGATCGGACCAGAACCACGGCTTTGCATCATAGCTGCGATCCGCACCCATGATGTTATCCGCGACACATTCGGCCTGATCGATGGCGTTACCGACGCTTTCCAGCCGGATGCGCGTGCCCTTGTAGGGAAACGAGGCACAATCACCAGCAGCCCAGATCGCCGGATCCGAGGTCCGACCCTGCGCATCGGTGCGGATGCCATTGTCTATCTCAAGCCCGGCCGCCTCTGCCAAACCGGTCGCGGGGGTGATGCCCACGCCGACGATCACGAAATCCACCTCGAGATGGCTGCCATCGGTCAGCTCTGCCCCCGTCACATGGCCCTCGCCGGTCAACCGTGTCAGGCCAACGCCTTCGCGAATATCGACGCCGTGGCTGCGATGCAAATCGCGGAAAAATGCCGAGGTTTCGGGCGCTGCGACGCGTTGCAGGATACGGTCAGCCATTTCCACAAGCGTCACGGTCAGGCCCAGCTTGGCGGCGACGGCGGCCGCCTCCAGCCCGATATAGCCGCCGCCCACGATCAGCACGCGCGCTTGGGGCCGAAATCGCGGCTCCATCGCGTCGACATCGGCCTTGGTGCGGACCACGCAGACGCCATCCAGATCGCCGCCAATCGCGGCAGGCAGGCGGCGTGGGTCGGACCCGGTGCAAAGCACAAGGTGGTCATAGGCAAGGTCCCCATCGCCAAGATGCACGGTGCGGTTGGCCGCGTCGATGCCGGTAACCCTGGCGCCGGTGCGCAGCTCGATCCCGTTTTCAGCGTAATACGACTCGGGGCGCAGCAGCAGGCGGTCGGGCTCCATTTCGCCCAGCAGATAGGCCTTGGACAGCGGCGGGCGCTGATAGGGGGGCAGGGGCTCTTCGCCCAAAAGGGTGATCTGGCCGTCGAACCCCTTTGCGCGCAACCGTGCGACCAGAGAAGATCCGGCCTGGCCCGCTCCGATGACAACCACATGCGACATGGAACGCCCTTTCAGAATGTGTTTGCTGCGTCAGGGCCTGACCCTATAACGACGCCTACATACAACGCAATTGATGGAGACTCTCGACATGGCGATTTCTCAAGGTGACAGCCTTCCTGACGCGACTTTGCTGCGGCTTGGCGGTGAAGGGCCGGAACAGGTGGCGCTGGCGGAGCTTCTGAAAGGCCGCAAGGTGGTGCTGTTCGCGGTGCCCGGAGCCTACACACCGACCTGCCATTCCGCGCATGTGCCCAGCTTCACCCGCAACGCCGACGCGTTGAAGGCCAAGGGCGTGGACGAGATCATTTGCGTCAGCGTCAACGATCCTTTCGTGATGAAAGCCTGGGGCGAGGCGACGGGCGCTGCAGAGGCGGGCCTGACCCTGCTGGCGGATTCCGAAAGCGCTTTCACCAAGGCGATCGGCATGGATTTCGACGCGCCCCCCGCCGGGCTGATCGCACGCAGCCAGCGCTATGCGATGCTGGTCGAGGATGGCGTGGTAAAAGTGCTGCATGTCGAGGAATCGCCGGGTGTTTGCGAAGTCTCGGGCGGTGAGGCGATGCTTGCTGCGCTCTGAAAGGCCGCTGTTGTCACGCATGCGGCCCGGATGGTTTTCCGGGCCGTATCGGCTTTGTTGATGGCTTCAACACTCACCACAATGGCACGTTGCGATGCCGTCGGGAGGGGCATCCACGCCATTAACAGAGCCGCGTCGAAATGAAGCTCGGCAAGAGGCCGCAACCTCTTTTGCGCATGAGCCTGTTACCCCTGCTTGAAGCGAATTATCTCGCAAACCCTTACCGGTGCGCGATGAGTGGTGATTAGGGCATCTTGATCGATACCAGTGAAGCCGGGGAGGTACTGGCACTGCACCTCTTCACTCCGAAGATCAATTTCAATTGGGGCAACTTGGCAAAGGGAAAATACACGCCAGCGCCGTTTACGCAGGTCTTGGTGGCGTGAGGCGGATAGACGTGGTGTCGATGAAGCCAGGAAGACTTTCGACAGTTTTTTTCGCGGCGTGCGCCAACCATTTGTGCGTTTTTCAGCTTGTTGAGGCACCGCTCGACGAGATTGCGGAAGAAATACTGCGAATGATCCGCGCCGACGCGCATCTTGCGTGATTTGCGCCTGGGAATTTAGGTAAGCACGTCGCGCGCCTCCATCATTTTCCGAATGTGATCGGCACCATAGCCTCTTTTTGCCAACAGGCGCTTGGCCCTGGCAGATTGTCGGCCATGACCAGATCGAACCCCAGGTAATCAGAGGTCTGGCCGACGTGATCCGGGTTCTCGTGGGCAGGCCGACTGCATTGACGCGGAGGTGGATCTTGATCGTGAAATGGGTGGTTTTCCAGAAGTCGACCCAGTGGTCCGCCTTTTTGCAGGCCGCTCTTGAGCGCCAAAAAAACCTTGTCTCGGATTTCCCCATTTGCGCCCTCTGCCAGATGATAAGCGTGCACCACCTCGTCGTCGAAAGTTAACCAAGCGCTCAAGGTGCCGTTTGACGAAAAAAATACTTGGGTCAGGCATTTTTTAGACCTTCCAGAAAAAAGGTGATTTTCGCCTTGTTTCCTCGGGAAACCCTCTCTAAACGGGTCGGCGGAGACGTGGCCGAGTGGTCGAAGGCGCTCCCCTGCTAAGGGAGTAGGCCCGGAAGGGTCTCGAGGGTTCGAATCCCTTCGTCTCCGCCACCACACATATTGCCCCCTAACTTATTGATTTTAAGAGATTAAGGGGCTGTGGATTTCGACCATACCACACATGTTTACCACACATGTTTGCCATCGAGGTTGGACTGCAAGTTAAGAGTTAGGATCAACGACCTGACTGTTCCGGTCTAACCCCGGTGAACAAAGAACAGAATCTAATAACTGAGGTGGAAAGCCCAATGCGTTGTCAACTTCAGGCTTACAGATGTTGCATGGGGCTCTTCACCTACTTGAGCGATCAGACAGCGCAGATCACACGATGTGGCGCTAGCCTTAAAAGCGTGTGGGTAGACCCTGAAATTTGTGTTCAGTAGGCGCACTACTAGTTTGACTTGGTTTGTAAAACACAACTAATGTTTCCGTTGCGTAAATTGGCGCGACTATTGGCGACAAATTGATTTGGAGAAAAAGTTGTGAAACCCTTATTTGTCTTGGCAGTAACTATACTGGCATTTTTCCCGGCGTTAGCGTCCTCCGAGGGAGACATGCATAGCGGGGGGATCGACTACCAAATAGCCCAAAGCTATTCTTGCGGACGCACTTGTGGAAAGGTGAGAAGCTGTAAAGAGGCTGTGTACCAGTGGTGCGTATGTGGCTATCGCCGTGCAGATGGTGACAATGACGGCGTACCTTGCGAAAAGGTCTGTGGACAAAGTACCAACAGAAACCTTTCCCGAGTGAAAACGTTCAAACAAGAGCTAGGATGCCGGTAGCGGTGTGAACGGGGATATTTAGATCTATTTATCTTAGGTGGCACACATCACGCTCGCCTCTTAAAACTAATTTATCCTTTTGGGTTGCAGTGTCTTGTTCAAGTTGCGATACAAAAACCCCACACCTCAGGAGATCATTAATGAGATTTTTTCTATCTTTGGCAATGGCTTCCGCCATGCTCGTGGCAGCCTGCGCAAAGCAGCCCGAAAACATTGCGGCGGTAGAGATTGGTCAAAACGAATACCGTGGGTATTCTTGCAAACAGTTGTCTGATACCAAGCTAGCGCAAGCCCAGAACCTAGAAAATCTGAGCGCAGCGCAGAAGAGTGCAGCAAGTGGGGACGCTGTTGGAGTCTTCCTCCTGGGGCTTCCTGTTTCGAGCATGTCTGGGAACGACAAAGAAACTGCGATTGCTGTGGCTAAGGGCCATATTCAGTCAATCGAGCGAGAACAAGCCCGCAAAAATTGTAAGTAGCGTGAAGTCTCGAACGAGAAAAGAATTAGGCCCCGCCACTTGGTGGGGTTTTTCATTTCATCAAGGTTGATGGGGAGCAAAAGGCTCTCTTCAACTCCCCCAATCCCCGATAGCGAGATTGCTAATGTTGGCTGGTACATATCCGATGTACGGACCTTTCGGAGATTCCCAACTCACGGGCCACATCTCGCTTGCTCTGTCCCTCAGATATAAGAGCCAGAACTTGTTCGCTCTTGAGCCGTGCCGTGGGCTTCCGGCCTTTGTACTTGCCCTCAGCCTTGGCCTTAGCGATGCCTTCCTTCTGTCGTTCCAGCATCATCTCCCGTTCGAACTGAGCGACAGAACCAAGGACATTGAGCATCAGCTTGCCCGTGGCGGTGGTGGTGTCCAGACCAAGGCTAAGGACCCTCAGTCCTACTCCCTGTCCCTCCAGTGCTTCGATGATCTCTCCGAGGTGCCGAACAGATCTAGCTAGCCTGTCCAGCTTGGTGACGACGAACACATCACCTTCCCGACAGAATGACATTGCCTCAGCCAGCTTGTCACGCTTGGAGACGGAACTCGTCTGTTCGCTCCAGACCTTTTCACAGCCTGTTGCTTCAAGTTCTTTCTGCTGTGCCTCCAGCCCTGCCAGTTGCTCTAGGGTTGAGGTTCTTGCGTAACCGATCAGCATGTTCGGTCTCCTTCTCTGCCAATGATGTCTAAGGGTTTGCGGCAGGGTGTCTGCCAAAAGCCGAAAACGACTTCATTGTCCCTCTAACGCGATACATTCGAGGGCTGACACACGGGCAAGGTCTATTGGCAGATGGATAAGGTGTTGCTTGGGCTGAAATTTTTTGGTGAGTGGAAAGGGGGTAGGGGTGTTTCGGAAGTGACTTCAAAAAAGAGCGGGCTTTACTGTTCTTATTATTTCGATTTTATTGACGGGTTCGCATCGAGTGCTGTAATCAAAACAAATTCTGAAAAAGCTCCCAGGCATGATGCCGTAGCTCAAGCTGCTGTTTAGAATAGGTTAGTCAACCTTCGAAAGGTTGTAGATAGGGATCTCGATAGTACGAGCGGCCTATGTCAGTCTTTCGGCGTGAGTATTCATATGGAGGCGCAGCTTAAACAAAGCGGACATTCCCAGGTGTTTTAGAGTGCGCTAAAAGGTTTTCGAATATTCATTGCTGGAACATCACAGATCATGATTGATTTGCGAGAAATTGGCGAGGTTTGCGTCTGGCCGGACTACTTGAAACCTGAGGGCTATGGCGACTTCAACGTTGAGGATTTCAATAATTGGTGGGAACGAAACGGGGAGAAACTCAATCACTTACCAGAAGCTCTAGCTGAGCAATGGATATACCGGCATTGGTGCGAATCCGTAGCCTCGTTTCTCTTAATCGAAGATCTGACATGTCGCGAAGATACTTGGCCTCCTGATGACTTCATCACAAAAGTTGGAACCGTGAGAGGCAAAGAGGCCCTGAACCCAAAACATGATTTCGAGGTGTTTAGCGGGCAAGAAACTGGCGAGAAACTTCCTACGGCAAGGGCGCTGGATTCAGGACAGTGGGACTTTCCGTTAGTAGTGTTGGAAACTCCAGATGGTTTCATCGACTGCATAGGAGACCACATTGAGACAGAGTATTTCTTGGTCGAGGGTCACAAGCGCCGCCGCTATTTGAATGCACTTCTGCATCGCGGGGTTTCATTGGCGCACCAAAGAGTCTACGTCCTAAGCTCGACAAGCCAATTTTGAACTAAGCGGTTAGGCAGCCTAGAGCTGGCTTTGGTGAGAGGATCCAGCGCTGCGGTGCGGCTCAACAGACCGGCTATTGATGCATCATACAGCATCTCCTTCAGACGCGACGGCCATTTCCAAAGTCAAGACTAAAGATATTTTCGTCAATTTCGGTCAGCAGTGACGCCGCATCTCTCCTCATCCAACGCATTGCGGGCTGGCGTAACCAGATCCAATAGCTCATCGTGGATAGACCGCCACTCACCACTCAAATCGACAGTTGCCACCAGGACGGGGATGCCGAGTAGGCGATATCTTAGGCGTAATTCATGCTTAATAGCTGGATAGATAAGGAGCCCGGATAGGTCCTGATGAGGCTCTTTCAAACGGCAATGTGCGAGGTAAGTCGAGAGCTGATATAAGTGTGCAGATCGAACCTTCGGGTCATAACGACCACCTGCAAGTGCCTCCCTATAGTACTTGGCATCGGCAACGATCGTGCGATTGCCAGATCTAAGGGTAATGTCAGTTTGCATGATTGGAAGAAATAATAGATCCGCTTCATGTGCGGCTTCTGCTCGCCATGACATAATTTCAGACGCCGCGGAATACCCTGGAAGTTCAGCACGATAGAAGTTTCTTAGAAAGTCCTCGAACAGCGCGGACATCCGTACCTGGTCTTCTAAGATACTCTGGAACTTCGAATTTTTACCCTGCTCGTCCGGGAGGAGCGAATGAAAAACAAGCTCACAGACTCGCATTAAGAACCCGTACTGAGAGGTGTTTCGATGCAATTGAACGCGGCGAAATACGTCGCCGGACAACCGAGCAGGCGTAACTCCAACCATCCGGCGTGCCGTCTCCCGAAGCTCGTGCCGCAGGGATTTCTCCACGTCTCCACAATTCGCAAGCGAAATCAAGCTGCCTTTCAGGATCTGGTTGTGCAGCACATCCGGCGTCAGCTCGTCTAGGTCACAGACAGCAAAGCCGCGGAGCATCGTTTGTTGCTTAGCCATAACTTCAATCCGAAGCTTGCCTCGCGGTGATCGTGTTTCTTCTGTAATTTCGACGTAACCGCGATCTAGACCACGCCTCAAGAGAGGGTGCGTCCCTTCGATTAGCGCTTTGCCGAGTAAATTGGGCAAATCGTGGCTTTCGTCCGCCCCAATCGCTCTTACTGACCCGCTCTCAAAATGCCCCCACGCGTAAAGGAGTAGGTAGTAGATATTGCGGACTGGGATGGTCACTTGATCACCTCAGGAGCCTGTCGCGCCACTGATCAGCCGTCTCCGGCGCATCAAACCAGTATTCTTCAAGCAACGGATGAATCTCTGTTTCCACGATGCGGCGATACCAAGCTTCTGAATCGTCCACGCATTTTGTCGGCGTGAAGAAGCTATGCCCTATCCTGAAGCCGGGTCCGAGGTTTGTCCGATCACTTTCGATGGCTTGGTTGAGCTCAGCCATACGATTGATAACTCGAGTGATAAACTCTTCTGAGACACTGCGCTCTTCCAAGTATGCCCGAAACTTCGGTGCTCCATAGAGCGGTTCCATACCCACAAACGCAAATCGCCTGCGGAGCGCATAATCAACCAGTGACAACGAGCGGTCGGCAGTATTCATCATTCCGAGTACGAAAAGGTTTTCCGGAATGTAGAAGTCGGGATCTTCGTCGGACGCGTAGGCCAGTCGCGTCTTCCAGTCAGGACCTCGTTTATCTGGTTCGATCAAGAGCATCAGCTCGCCGAAAATCTTTGAAAGATTGCCGCGGTTGATCTCATCGATGATAAATACGTAGGTTCCCCCTGGATCGCGCCCTGCGCGATCACGAAACTCGTAGAAGGTTCCGTTTTTCCGCTCGAAGCCTTGGCTGCCGTTCGGGCGATAGCCCTGAACGAAATCCTCATAGCTGTAGGACTGGTGAAACTGGACAGTTTGAAGCTTGGTGTCATCCCGAAAGCCAATGAGAGCATAGGCAAGACGGCGTGCGACAAAAGACTTTCCGACGCCCGGTGCACCCTGGAGTATCATGTTTTTCTTGTATGCCCAGATGTCGAGAAACCGCTCCACGTCGTCGCGCTCAAGGAACAGCTCATCAATTGCATCATCGATACCGTATGGCACTGCTGCTATGGCATCTGTGACTTTCACTGAGCCTTCCGCATCGATCGGCTGCTTCTCTGGAGGCGTTTCTATTACTCTTTGGTATGCACTCAGAAGGCCGTCTAACAACTCTTCGATCTTGGCATCATCAGGCAGGTCGTCATTCGGCAGAAGGATGTGTGCAATCGTACCAATTTTGTAGTTTTTTGCTGCAGCCGTTCCCGACTTTAGGTCGATGTCGTTATCTAAGAGAAAGCCAGTTTTCTTGAGTTCCTGGATGGACGGGCGAACGGATTCTGCAACGCGAACCATTTCCTCAGCAGCGCCCCTATCCTTTAAACGGTTACGCAGCTCCGTCATTCCCTGGTTAAGAGTGAGGTAGGTCACTGAAAGATCTTCAGCAATCAGGAAAACAATATAGGTTCCTTCTTGAGTAGTTGTAGTTTCTCGTTTGTCCATGAGTGCAATCCAAGGAGTTTTAGTCCAAACTCCTTTTCCTACAGAAATTTCAACTTTAATGTCTGGCCTTTTCGATACTGGCGAAGATTCTGAAATCCAATCCTGTAGGTCTGTAATGGCGCTTCGAATTTCTTTGCTTAGTTTAAAAGGATTTGACCTTTCCTGCCCGTAAATTCGCAAAAAATCTGTAAGTCGTTTCGAAAATTCAAAAGTTTTTTTAGTCTGAGAGCTTGGAAGCTGGCTATTTTGAAGGCGGCTTCTTGCGGCATCCACAACCTCATCCCGAAATCGCTCAGGATGGCGAACCACAATCGCTTCGTAGCTTGAGCTTTGATCGATTTGCCCAAATCCTGAAGACCCTTGGAGTACGCGCGCCTCAATAACCGAGACTGCTCCCTTCTTTCGGATATCACGCGGTTCGTAACCCATCGAACGAGGGAGGCCCTGGCTAGCTTTTTCATCCTGCCACTTAAGGAGCGCAGCTCCTAGCTCCCGCTCAAGGGCGTCTCCGCTAGCCTGAAGCTCCTTGATTACTTCCGATGCCATAGATCTGTTCCCTGAGAAAAATTAGTTTCATCGCAGTTTGGTGGGCTAAATCAGAAGCTGCAAGCGGATCGTTCCTTCAGCACAGTGATTGTTTGCCTACGTTCGGTCCCCAGCGTTCCCACGGGCAGTCCATTTTGGTATTTCAGCGAGTTTCGTCATCCATCAACTGGAAAAGTTTCCGAGACATGTGTGGCTCAGCAGCCTTTCACGGCAATCCAACAAATCAGCGTATTTGGGCTCATTGCCTCTGTTGGTCGTCACCTTTCAAAATCCGTGCGTTGAAAGGCCGCTTTGTCGAAATCGTACCGAACAGTTTGCTATCGCAGAGAATGGCCGCAATGCGCCCGTCTTGTAGGTAGCAAAACCTAAATCCTAAGGACTCTTCCAAGGGCTGAGTGCTTGCGAGTGCAGGTCGTAGCGGGCATCCTAGAACATCCTCCCAACGTCACCCAGCCCCTGGTAAATCGCTTCTAAAGCGCCATCAAAGCCTGCCTTACCTGCTCATAATCCTCTGCCAGTGGCTCTGCCCCCTTCACATTCTGCTTTTCCCTCAGCACCTGTAACACCCCACGACACTCCCGATGGTAGGACACAGGGTCCCACTTGTCTCGGTTGCTTTTCCTGACAGCGATCACCCATTGGTCAGGCCAGAGTTGGACCCTGACCCTTCCGCGTCGGGCGAGGATGCCTTCTGCGTCCTCAAGGCCATGCCATTCGGTAGTCCATTTTCTTGCAGGCTGAGTAGGGGCTTTGGTCGTTCTAGGGTGGTGGGTCGTCAGATGCTGAAATGGCTCTGTGCCCTCGTTGTATTGGCTCTGTGGGCTGATTTGGTTCATGTTGCTGTCCTTTCAAAATGCGAAAGACCGGAGAGAAAACTCCCCGGCCTGCTTGTGGTTATGGTATTGGCTTGATTGGTGATGTTTTGAGTGGGCGTATGGAAAAACGGCTGGGCGAGAAGCCAGAGCCATATTCCTAGCGTACAAGGTAATGCCCTAGGGTTGGTTTAGTATACCTTGTGGCTATCTTAGGTATTACTCATATTAGTAGATGATTGATCACCCCATCATATCTGTATGCCCTAAGATTTACTTTAGCTTCCCTGAGGGATATCTGATTGGATGGTCTCTATTGACTATTCTCCTGCTTGGTTAGTTAGTCCCTCCTTTCTGTGGCATAGAAATTAGTTGGCCTTCCTGCCTATTTTTCTTGGATGTTAGGAACGATCCCGCATTCTAAGAAGAACCTATGCTTCAACACATTCTCCGCCACTTCCTTATTCTCCTGCGGAACAATAAGGCTGTCATGAACGGGCAATGTCGGTACGTCATATTCATCTCTTAGTTCACGCATGGCAGCGAATAGAACCTCAGACTCGATGAACTGTATCTTGGACCAGTCCAAAGCAGCCTTCGTAAGCTCTGCAAGGCACGGGTGATATTTCAGAACGATCTGGCTAGCCTGCTTTCCCGTCAATTTGGGAAATGGCTTGCCGGTTTCTGCGAGGTATTCCGCCTTGGTTCCTCTCGGCCACTTGTCCAATGGCTGGCCCTTGCTGATCATGGCGTTGACGATCTTCTTGGCGAGGGGCCTGTCCAACTCTGGCGTCTGGTAGGGGTCTTTCCTGACATCAAAGGGCGCACCCAGAAGACCGTAAACAATTGTCAAGTGACTGGCCCTTACGTCTAGCTCCACCGTAGGCTGTCCGTTGAGCGTGATCTTGCTTCTCTCGACAGCCTTAAGGCTCTGATAGTTGCCGGGTCCTATGGCGTAGAGACGTCCACCTTTGTTCCAGTCAAAATCGGTATCATCCCCGTTGTTGAAAACTCGCCTCAGTGTTGGCTGTGGTATCCCCCCGATGTCTTGATCTTCAAGGTAGGCGTTATATTCACGAACATCCTGAGCCAGCATTTGAACCTTCAATGTGTTTGAGAAGGCGACAATCTTGCCCGTCTCATGCTTTCCGCGACCTGTTTTTCTTGCTCTGAGCCTTATCGGGTTGAACCTTTCCTGATCGGTGCAGAAGTGCTGCTTTAGGCTCTCCGGAAAGATGCCGTAAGTTGCAGCGAGGTGCAGAAGCGTGTCAGTCGCTCGGTATCTGTTGGCCCAGCGCTTCATTTTGATCTCTGCCCCTTCGAACGTCCCTATTTGTTGGTAGCCTTTGCGCACCTCATGCAGCCCAAGTTCTGCCCACGTCTCGGTGATGCTCCGAAACCCCCGATCAGTCATGCAGGTGCCTTTGAGGTTATCCTGACCGCTGAGGCAGTAGAGATAGCCACGCGATTCTTGGTTCGTGCTATGGCGGATCAAGGCAGGAGCCCAAGTGGCAAGGCATCGCTTAAAGGTTTCAATCTGGGCCTTGTTCCTGGGCCTCACTCGTTTGCCTGTGGCGAGTTCATATTGTTCCGTTATCTGGAAGAGTTTCTGCACGAACTCTTTGGCCCCTTTTGATGTCGCGACCCAAGACAGATGGGCTCCACCCGCTTTCCGAAGGGCTTTGCCTAAATCGGTGTTGTCTTGGGTGCCTTGGTCGAATGGCATGTCTTTCTTTCTCCTTGTACGAAAACAGAAAAAGACAGCCCCCGGTGCGAAGACTGCCTCACTTTGATCTGGTGATTTGATGGGTTCCGGGCCTCAGTGCCCGCTCTGGTGGTTTGAAGGTTTTAGGTTTGGCTGAGTGCCGTCGATGTCCGTCCGGCAGGGTGAGGTCGTCAAAATCTTAGACCCCACCTCAGCCCTCGTTATATTGGCTCTCAGGACGTTTTCCCGAGGTGTATTCACCTAAAAGCGATGTCAGGCTAAACGCATAAATCATTGCGAGCCCAGTCAGTACGCCAACAGCTGAACTGAAGCGTAAAAGCGAAAAACTGTTCCCTTCATTCTATAGGGTACAGAGTTAGTCCCAAATTTCGGAAAACGGGTACTCCCCAGCCCTACGTGCGTCTGTTTTCGGAGGGCAGTGAAACATCGTTGCCCCCTTTCAAAGCCGGTTAAGCAGGGAAGTAACTGTTTGAGCGAACGGGAAATTCGTCTAGTGAGTTAGTGCTCCGGCACAGCAACGGTAATCTGTTCCCTTACCCTATGGAGTACAAGGTTGGTCAGCGAGAAGTGCTGCTACACGGGGTATGACAGCTTTATGATCGTATCCCGCTTGTTTTCGAAACTGGCACCGCCGGAGTAAAGCCCGTAGGTCATGGTTTTCTTCTCATGGCCGACAATATCAGCAACTACGTTCTCAGGAGCGCCTGCTCTTTCAAGTTCTGTGATCACTGTCTTTCGGATGCTGTGAAATACAAGCTGTGAGCCATATCCTAGCGACTTCTTCAGCCTTCCAAATCGTTTGCCAATAGCATCGGATCGGGTGCCATATTTGTTGTCCGGCAATCCAGACAGCAGAAATCCATCAGCGCTTTCATTTGCCAGACGCTGAAATGTCTCCTTAAGCTTTGGGTGGATCGGAATTTCACGCCAACCTGCGTTCGTCTTGCCGTCTACAATCCGAAATTTGTCTTCTTCCACCTGTGCCAACTTAAGAGAGCAGATCTCTTCGATCCGACACCCTGTCCACATAGCACACCATATCAGATCACCTAGTTGAGCATCTCCTTTGGCGTGGGCTGCTTTCCAGAGTTTTACGACTTGTGCAGGTGTGAACGGTTCTCTTTTGGTTCGAGCCGACGCTCTTAGAACCTTCTTCTTGCTTGGGCTCAACCCTGAGAAGGGGTCTTGCTCGTCTGTGACCAACTGGAGATGCTGTAGATATTGCCAGTAGCCACGACAGGCAGAGACGATACGTCGAACTGTTGCAGACGACAGGTTTTCCTCTTGTAGGAGATGGTCGATCCATCCCCGAAGATCTTTCCTGCTTACATCGCTGGTATAGGGGAAGCGTTCAGCAAACCGTAGGATATCTGACCGCTTCATGTCCAAAGTCTTCTGCTTCTGCTCGGACAAGGTTGAAATCCACGCGTCTAGTTTCTCAGTGGTTCGGATCGTTTCTCCGTAGAGAACCTCTACAAAGCGCTGTTCCGCTTTTTCATTTGGTAGCCTTTGGGCAGCCACAACGTCTTCAAGCACAAATTCTAAGTTCTCCCGTTCATCTTCCGACGCTGACGACAGTTCCTCTCGCCATTTTTCAGCGAGACGAAACTGGTTCGAAGAAGGATCATTTGAGGCTTTCCGGGCCTGTTCGATCTGGCGCTTCCATTGGGCGACAATCGGGCCAACACGCTGCTCTGCCAGAGTTTGACTTTCGGTTCTTAAAGATTGAACAAACCTAGGCTTCTTATCAAAAAATTCTCTTACGTCCTTAGGAATGTCCAACGCTGCGTACCAACGACGATAGCGTTGTTGAAGATAACGGGGGGTTTTAGTTCGAGCCATATTCCACACATGTTTTCCACACAGGTTTTGCGTAGTTAGGACGAAAATACATGCTTTTAAAGGGCAATTTACACTTTGTCGGAGGCTCCCTTCGTCTCCGCCATACGCTTTTGTTTTCATTGGAAAAAAGTAGTTTAGGCGTAGATTGCCCCACATCATACCCCACAAAGAAAAAGCGCCTGAGAATCACTCGGAAGTGGGCCTTCTTGTCGCGCCGTGCTGCATTCTCTGAATTGTGTATGCGTAAAATGTGCTGCCCACATCGGTCCCGTGACGAACGGTGGTGGAGATTTACCCCCCCCCCAGTGGCCGGTGCGGTAAACGGGCTATCATGCATGGCTTTCTTCAAAGTGAACCTGAGGGTCAAATTTATCGAATGACAGGTCGACTTGCGAACGAGCAGTTGCCATACGTCTCCATCGAGACGTAACCGCATTATTCTTAGCCGTCTCGGCAGACCTTGCGGTTCATCGGATTCATTTATATGCGCCAACCACAAGGCGATATGCAGACAACAGCAAGGGGTGCTCCAATAGTCCTATGCCAGAAGATGTTTCTCAAACTGACCTGCCTACTCTATATATATTTCTAGACGAGGGCGGTAACTTCGACTTTACGAAGAAAGGGTCGCGGTTTTTCACACTGACCTGTGTAAGCCAGTACCGACCATTCTCGCTTCATACAGATCTAGACACCTATAAGTACGACCTTATCGAACATCGGCTGAAACAACGCATCGACATTGAGTATTTTCATTGCGCTGATGACAACAGGCACGTTCGGAGCAGAGTATTTAAGATGCTTGCAGAGTCGGTACCGGTCGGATCGGTTGACTCGGTGATTGTTGAGAAGCGCAAGACCGGCCCTGCACTGCGACCCGCAGATAAGTTCTATCCGAAAATGCTGGGTTACCTGCTGAGATATGCAGTCGAGAAGGCATCGCAAGGTGTCGGAGAGGTGACGGTTATTACAGATACACTGCCAGTTGCGAAAAAAAGGAAAGCGGTAGAAAAGGCGGTAAAGACTGTTCTTGCAGACATGCTACCGTCAGGCACGCCATACAGAGTTATGCATCACTCTTCACGCGCTCACTACGGGCTACAGGTCGCAGATTATTTCAACTGGGCCATATACCGCAAATGGGAGCACGGTGATGCGTCAGCACTCGATACGCTCGACTCACAGGTTAGAAGTCAGTTCGACATTTTCCGAAAAGGAAAGCGATTTTACTACTGAAAAAAATGACCCCTCCGACTACCTAAGCGGAGAACCCCTTGGGCTCTTGTCATCGGAGGGGAACCTTTGGTGACAACATAGTCAGAAAACTGTGGATTTCAACTTGGAAAATTACTCATGTGACGGAAGGTTAGGCTCAAAATGGCTTGGCTGTAGCCCTTCGACACGTAAACTCGGCCACAATACTGAGTTAGTCATGGCTATGTTTCGTCATCAAGTGATAGCGGAATAACAATATTTTTGTGGTGCGCAGCACCGCGACACTATCGCTCAAGGAACATCCGCAAGTCGCCCGCGCTGAGAAGGTGGCGATGCTTCCAGACGAATGCGCGGTCGGCCTCACACTCGCACCACTCGATTTCAAAGCAGCGCTGGGCATAAGTTTGATGTCAAATGCCATAGATCCGCTATCAGCTAGTTTTGTCACAACAGCCATAGCAAAAGCGGCAAGAGCATTGCTGCCCACCCCAAGACAAGCATCAGGTAATCAATTGCCTTGGTCTTGAATTGGGGCGGCAGATTAAAGTTTTTCATTGGTTTTCAGTTGATAAGTTTAGTGGGCATGCTCGTTTGCCATGGCTATGGTGCTAAAGAAGCACAAAAAAAGTGTTAACGGGTGGGACATCATGGAACTATCCTCGTGGAAAATGACCCTCTGCATTATGCTGTGTCTGCTGCCAGGCGCTGCTCATGCCCAAACCCGCGTCGTTGATGGTGATACACTTGAGATTGACGGCACTGTTTATCGTCTGAATGGTATCGACGCTCCCGAAGCTGGGCAGCAGTGCAAAAAACCGTCCGGTGCCTCGTGGCACTGCGGTCAGGCTTCAATTGACGCGATGGCCGCACTTTCTGCGGGGAAGACCGTGCGATGCGAGGGGACAACAAGCGATGGTTATGGTCGGACAATCGGCACTTGCTTTGTGGACGGTGTAGACCTCGGCGCGGCAATGGTTCGCACCGGCAATGCGTGGGCGTTCGTGAAGTACTCCCAAGTTTACGTTAAGCAAGAAAGGCAGGCCAGAGAGGAACGGCTGGGTGTTTGGCAAGGTCCGGCAGTGGCTCCTTGGGATTATCGAGCAAGGCTTTGGGAATCAGCGACCGAAGAAGCTCCGAAGGGATGCCCGATAAAGGGGAATATTTCTCGAAACGGCAGGATCTATCACCCTCCTTGGTCTCCTTGGTATAAACGAACCAAGATAAACACCGCGAAAGGCGAGCGATGGTTCTGTTCAGAGGCTGAGGCGATAGAAGCAGGCTGGAGGGCGCCAAGATGGCGGTAGTGTGAGCGCATGGTGATGAATGCGTCGACCTACGTTATTAGTTCGTAGGGTCGTGGATTGCAGTCAAATGGCTCGCGCTTTAAGCGCGCACAAAAGGCTAATCCTCAAGGAACATCCGCAAGTCGCCCGCGCTGAGAAGGTGGCGATGCTTCCAGACGAATGCGCGGTCGGCCTCACACTCGCACCACTCGATTTCAAAGCAGCGCTGGGCATAAGTGCGGTTCCACATTCCCTTCGGTTTGAAGGCGATGATATTTGCAGTGCCGGGATTTCCGCCCAACGCCATGCGCAGCTTGTTTGCGCGCCTCAACATGCGGTTGTAGCGGGCCTCTGACTGGCAGGTATAGGCAACGTCGTAGCAGTGGCGGCAGAGGAAGTAGCGCCCGCCTGCGAACAGTTTGCCGACACGACGATTACAGGCACGACCCGAGGCAACGCCGGGGCAGATGAAGTAGGGGCGTGTCCCGCCAAAATGGCAATCTGCGTGGGTGATGCAAACTGTTTCAGTAATCGACTCCCATTCGCCACCGTACTGGCTGATCCGGTAATCTAGGACCACTTGGTTTTGCTTTGCGCTGTATCCGATGCGCGCGACTTCTTCGCCGTCCTGCGACCAGACCCAATTGCCGCGCCTGCCGGGTTGCAAGCAGCCTTCGCGGTACATCCTGTTCACATCCAGTGACCGGCAAGCCTCTGCCTTTTGTCGTCTGGGGCGACGACCTGATCCATATCCCCCCATTAGACGGCCCCCGGATATTTTCCGAAATCATAAGGCAACTTCAACATTCTCGGCCCTTTCCCAAGCTGCGCCATCGGTTCTTTAACTCTGGTCATGTCTGCCCTTTTTCAGCTGTGACTTTGCGATGATGTAGCCCAGCGCGCCGAAGCACAGGTCAGCCATGCTATCGGCCATCACGGGCCACGCGCTGCTGCCGCCGGTCTTCGGCCGGAGTCGAAGTCCAACGCATACAGACGACGGCGTTTGCGTTGTCGGAACAACACCATACACTTGGGTACGTCTGAAAAGGTAATGTTGCTCGTTTAATTGAAATATTCCTTTTTATTTTTTTTTCGTTGTCGCGATGCGGTAGTTCGGGTCTTCTTGTAATCGTTCTTGGGTGCTTGCAGGTCTCGAGTTTTGCGAATTTCGCTGTTTTTCTGATTTTCCTTATCATTAATAATGTAAAGGTGTATTATTATGAGACCACTCTTTCTTATTTTGTGGCTGATTGCGTCAATTTTTGCGGCGAACCTCGCCGTCGCCGCGACCTATAAGATTTCTGTGAAGACGTCCTTGGAACAGTTTTCGCTCAACCTAATTCGCTACGATGAAGAAGACTATCCTTATAGGGTTCGTTATGACGTTCGTTCGAGCGATGATCCTGTGTTGGAGAACTATCCTTACCAACATTATATAGACGCAGCCTTTTCTGGATATGGAAGTATGCAGCTTTCTGATCGGATTGGTGCAAGTGGGTCAACATATTGGACTGCATCAAATTGCACGGGTGTGTTTGTAAAAGGGTTCTGCCAGAGCAACTATTTTTTGGGACAAGTTACAGGGAGCTCAATTAACTTGCTTGACGGTGGTTACTATCATCATTCTCTCTCCACTGAGAGTGGTATCATCAAAACGGCTACTGACTCAAGTTATGACTGGAGTAATTCACTCGGCAATTTTACCGTCCTGTTCGGCGAAAATATCGTCAACCGTATTGATGCCATTAGTATTTCTCAGGTGCCTGTGCCTGCATCGGGTCTGTTGTTATTGATGGCGGTTTTTGGAACTTGCTGCGCTCGAGTGACAGCCAAAAAAAAGAACGAATGCCTTCGATCCTAGCAAGGGTGACTTTGGCTAAGGTTTTATACTTTGAAAATGCATTTCAGCAGGTAAACACTTTTGCCATGTGCTGAGAAAGGCCACCTAGCCATTTCTCGATACACCGTCGCAGTTCTTCGATGTTAAGGAAATCTTTTAGATCTCCAGATAGGTTCACGGTCGGCCACGCGGCGCCGCCGCCGGGTATGTCGCCCAGCAGTTCCTTGGCGGTCCACCCGACGAAAAGGACGGTCACTAGCAGCGTTGGGGCGTAGAACAGTGCTAGGCTTGCTCCGATAAGCATATGCGCCATCTGCACCGACACCATGGCGTGTCATGCGGATGCTGGGCCGGGGGCAAGGTCGGATCTGGCAAGTTCTGCCAGACCTTTCCACGCGGATTGCACCAATTCGGCCATCACGTTTCGCCTTCGGGTTTGTAGGTCGGAATCCGCGCGTCATAAGTAACTATAGACCCTCCCCCTGCCTTCCCCCCGCACCACTCTAGAGCGGAGTAGTGGGATTTCAGCTTCGGACAGGCTCGCTGGCATCCGGGTCAGCACAAAGGTTTGCTTTTTCGATCCCGCGCGATGCTTGCTTGCCAACCGTAAGAGGCCGACATCCTCCAGCAGGCGGCGAGCGGCGCGCAGTCGGGGCACTGAAAGGTTCAACAGGCCAGCCGACCGCATGGCAGCGAAATCCAAGGGGAAGCGTTTTCCGGGGGAATGCCCGTGTTGGTCCTCCAGCGTCACCAGCAAGGCGATAGCGTCTGCCCCGTTGGGTTTGTCCCGTAGCGCATCCAGTGACCGCCTCTGCATGGGGAAGGCGCTGTCACGGCCCTTATAAACGCTGTTGTTCAGCCGACACTTCCAAGCCCATCCGGCGATATCCCGCAATTCGCTGTCGGGCATTGTGGCGGGATCTGCGCACCACTCGTCGCGGATGCCCGCAAGGTTAGCTTCCAGTTCTTTATCATCGCTGACAAATTCCACCATGCGCATGGCCTCTTTCACAAGTTCAACATGGCGCTGCCCGGTTGGGATCGGGGCCGATACCGGCTTTGAAGGCGCGTGCAGGGTTGGCAGGTCATCTTTCCCCAGCAAACCTTTCACTGGCTCATAGAACCCGCCATCAGGACGGCAAGACAGCGGTCCCACCACATAGCTGCGCGCCCCCGTCTTGCTATCGACGGGCAAGCCTTCACCGCGCAGGTTTGGCATGGCCCCGGCGGCGCGATAATAGAGATGCCGACCGCGCGGCGTCTTGACGTGAACCGGGCTGCAACCAAAGCGCGCTTCCATCTGTGCCACAAGGTCCGGGTCGTCACAGTCGCAGTCAATTACTGCCAGCCCATCCAGCCGCACTCCATAGGCCTGTGAGCCTGTCCGGTGCATGGGGGCCAGGATCTGCGACAGGGTTAAGCCGGGGCTAGCCCACGACCGCAAAAGCGGTGCTTTGCCATCCGCACCACCGCCCAAAGGTAAGAGGGGGTGGCCCGCCCCTTTCAGGCGAGCCATTTCGTTGCGGAGTGCATCGGGCAGATGTGAAGCCCGAAGCGCGGTCATGACTTGCCCTCCCCATAGGCAAGGGCGGCTATGGACTGTGCCACGGATCGGGAGACACCCAGTTCGCGGCACAGGCGGGCGGTGCGCAGGGCCATCATGCGCGGCCCTCCACATGCTCAATCGTGACAGTGCTTTTCAGACGATAGACGCCATGTTCGCCGGGGAAGGCACCGCCATGCGGCTGCATTTCAGTATCAATGACAAAGCCTTTCCCACGCAGGGAAAACACGTAGTGAGACACTCGCGGCGCGGGGTTGTGCAGTGGGGTTATCCCGGTTTCACCGGCCTTGACCAGTTCCAGCAATGTCCAAGCCAGTCGGCCTTTCAGGTGCATCACAATGGGCGTGTCGCCCGTTTCGATCTTCGCTTTGATTTTCATGTGTTCGGTTTCCGTTGTTGAAAACGGAACGGGCCGGGGATATCGTTGCGTTTGTCAGAACTACACCGAAAAGAGCCGCTGCCCGTCCAATGGGTGGCGGTTTTTCGTTAAGCAGCTTCGGCTTTGGCAGCTTCCCAAGCTTCGATATCCGACAGCTTCCAGCGCGTGCAGCCGGGTGTCAGACGAATGGGCTTGGGAAAGGTCGGGTCAGTCTTAAGCCAGCGGCGCGGGGTCAGGTGATGGACCCCGTAACGCAGGCCGATTTGACGGTCTGACAGGTAAGTTTGTGACATCTCTCAGATCCCACTCTGCTTACAGTTTTTCAGCCATTCCGCAACTTCAGTTTCTCGCCATGCCACAAGGCGCGATCCAAGCTTCACAGGTTTAGGAAATTGCCCTCGCTTCATCCAATCATAAAGTGTTGAAGGAGAAAGCCCGGTGCGCGCTTGGACATCTGGGCGACGAAGTAGTTTTTCAGCCATGTCGGTTCCTCTTGGTTCCAATTGAACATGGTTAAAATACTTCCGTAATATCGCCTCTCCGGATAGTGAGCCAAAACACGGGCTTTTCGTTCACCACTTCCTCGCGTTTCATATATTCGCCCTCAGCTTCTTCGGGAAAGGCTATGAAAAACCCCCCGAACTCCTTAGGAGTTTCATCGAGATAAGTGATGCCCAAAGCGTCACGCACAGAAAATTCTATTATTTCGAACGTGGAATCTGGTATAGATTTAAAGAGTCTTTCCAGTGTGGAAAATGTAGCTTGCAGCTCTGTGCCGCGGAGACATTTTTCAGCAAGTTCAACCGCGTCTTGTATGCTGGTGCCTAGAGGCGCGCGACCGTGTTTTTCGAAGTAGTCTTTTACTTCATTTGGCAGCAGCATGAATGACATAAGATCAGTAATTTCTGCGCCTTGTCGTTGCGCATTTCGAATCCCAAAGATTACTTCGCGTTGTAGTTCGTGTTTCAGAGCAAGGCGTGCGCGCGCTAAAGGATTATTTGACCTACCTGTCTTACCCGGAGCGCCTTTCAAGATTGTATCAGTGATGAATTTATCTATTCCATCCAAAGCCCAAACCGGCGGCGTAATTACTTCTTCACGGCAGATATGCAGCGCCTCCAGAAGGGCAATTAGATTTCCTCCTTGATATCTGACGTATGCAGAGCGAAGCCGGTCGAGGAACAAAGGAAAGTCTCGGGTATCAAGAGGTTGCTCTCTTGATGTACCATCCGGCAGGCCTTTGGCTGCGCAGTGTTGTGACCAAAGGTGCACCAACCAAGCGTTTTCGCTACCCGAAATCAGCGTTGCCAATAATACATCGTCTAGATGCGGTTGCGGTTCATCGTCCATGTCAAGCAAGCCTCAGTACTTCTGCACATGCCCAGTTCTTACCGGTCAGGTAACCTGCCCAGTTGCCCATCATCTTGCGGCGTTTTTCGATCATGTCTCCGCGCCGATAGGATGCCTCCACGCTGTTGCTAATCCGGTGTGCCAAAGCGACTTCGGCCATGTCGCCGGGATAGGTAGTGCGCTCTGCAACCCAATCACGGAACGTACTGCGCAGCCCGTGTGGCACGGCAGGGCGCTTGTTCTGACGGTCAACAAAGCCTGCGCCCCCTGCCTCGATATCCGCTTTGTGCATCCGCTTCATCGCCGCCGATAGTGTCATGTCCGACAATTGCCCACCGCGCGCTGCAGGGAATACCAGCGGGTTACCTTCCAGACGGGGCAAAGATTTTAACAGCGTCACAGCCTCTGCCGACAGCGGGACGCGATGTTCTTTTTTCATCTTCATCCGTGCCGCCGGGATGATCCACATCGCATTGTCAAAGTCGATTTCTTCCCAAAGCGCGCCGCGTACCTCTTGCGACCGCAGCGCAGTCAGGGCCACAAACTCCAAAGCCCGCGCGCCAAAGCATTCACGCGCCCGCAGCGCGGCAAACCAGCGGGGGGCGTCCTCGATCTGCACAGCCGGTTGATGTACTTCCTTCGCGACCTTGGAAGGCGCTGGCAGCAGTTCTTTCAGGTTGCCCGCCCAGCGCGCCGGGTTGTCGCCCGTGCGATGCCCTGCCACCGTCGCCCACGACAGTACCGCTTCGATCCGACCCCGAACGCGGGAGGCGGTTTCGGTCTTCTCCCGCCATATCGGTTCCAGCACGCGCAGCACATCTTGCACTGTGATATCCTGCACCAGCATCTTACCAAGTTCCGGCTTGGCGTAGGTCGCCAAGGTGTTCTGCCATTGCTGCCGGTGTTTGGCGTTCTTGAAGGCGTCCAATTTGGCGGCAAGGTATTTGTCAGTCGCATCTGCAAAGGTCAGGCCACGGCTTTGCGCCGCCGCGAGCGCGGCCTTTGCGGCTTTGCGTTCTTCTACCGGGTCAATCCCTTGGCTGATTTTCTCACGCGCTTCACGGGCCTTTTCGCGGGCCTGTGCCAAGGTGACAGCCGGATAGCCGCCAAGGCCAATGTCGCGTCGCACTGCGCCAACCTTCGCGCGCAGCACCCACGAGCGGCCCCGCTTCGGCGTCAATTGCAAGTGAAGGCCAGGAACACCGCCGACAGACCGCAGAACATTTCGATTCCCACCGGGATGGACAAGGCGCTTCACATCCAGCGCGGTTAACTCGTCAGTGACCTTCGGCATAGCATTATCCCACATCCTACCCAACATAAATACTGTAATTGGATGCGTGGGATTGCACAAGATAGCATGGCGCGGCAGGGCAGAAAATGCGGAATTATATATTATTATAGATGGTTACGGTGCGGATCGCGTCGGATTGCTAACACTTCATGGCGGGCTTCGTCTCCGCCATTATCCCCATTGCGAACCAGTGACACCGCCCTGACGGGTACGGATTTTTCGGTGTTATCAAAGAGGTTTGCGTGAACCGACCGAACCTCATAGGCGCGCTGCTAGGCCGAGGCTGGGCTCAGAATGGCCCTCAGTCTCAGTTTGGGCGAACCTCGCCCATTTCGGTTCGGTCCCGTTTTCCTTTTATCTTTCAATGGCCTGCTTCCAAACCCCGCCAAAACCCAAATCGGCGATCCGAAAGACAGCGATGGCAACGTAGACAGAACGCGCGGTAGGCGCGTTGCTCGGGATGCCAGCGTAAATCGGCGGATCTCTTGGGTAGGTTTGCATCCCAATCCCCCAACCGAAACCGCTGATGACAAATGATTTTCTCGCGTCTAGCCTGGCCGCATGTCGAACGGGCCTTGGACAGATGCAGAGAATGACCTGATCGTCGCGGATTACTTCGCGATGCTGTCTGCGGACTTTGCTGGCAAGTCCTACAACAAAGCCGCTCACAATCGTGATCTTCAGACCCAGATCGACCGCAACCGCAGTTCGATCGAGTTCAAGCACCAGAACATCAGCGCGGTTCTCAGGGTTCTCGGAGAGGACTGGATCCCTGGTTACAAGCCCGCGCAAAACTACCAGGGCACACTAGAAGATGCGGTGGCGCGTTGGTTGGAACTCAACCCCGGCTGGCTGTCCCGCATTCCGGACCGGCCCGCGATGGGCCTCCGTGAGGCAGCTCAGCTTTGGATTGGGCCGCCCCCGACGCTCAGCAACCAGCCGCCCCCTCCTGAGCTTGAGCAAACCATCGCCACCGCCCGCAAGTTTGACGTCGCCGAACGCGATGAGCGCAACCGTGCGCTTGGCCGGGCCGGAGAAGAACGCGCGCTGGCGCATGAGAAAGCGGTGCTGGCTGGCTCCGGGCGCTCTGATCTTGCGTCAAAGGTGCGATGGGTCTCGGAGGAGGATGGCGATGGCGCGGGGTATGATATCGCCAGTTACGCGCCGGATGGTCGGCCCCGTCTGATCGAAGTGAAGACGACCAACGGCTGGGAACGCACACCATTCCATATTTCGCGGAACGAGCTGGCTGTTGCCGACGAACGGCGGGCGGACTGGTGCCTCATGCGGCTCTATCACTTTTCACGGGAACCGAAGGCGTTCGAACTGCGCCCGCCGCTGGACGCCCACGTCTCGCTGACCGCCACGAGCTTTCAGGCCAGCTTTCACTAACCCTCAGTCAAACACCCGCTCCGGCTGCTCGTCCCACGGCAGTTCTGCCACGCCGCAGAGGTCAAAGATCGACAGTACCGTAGGCTCGCGCCGTAGGACGAGCCGTTCCAGCACCGATGGCGCGAGCCATGCCAGGCGGATCACGCGGCTGACATAGCGGTCGGAGATGCCTTCCTCTCTGGCGAGATCGGCAATGGTGGTGACGTCGCCGCGCTCCAGCCTGCGCCGCCAGTCCCACGCACGGCCGATGGCGCGCAGGAGGCGAGCATTCTGGCCGCGATCCATGGCCACCTCTATCTCCTTCGGTGGCAGGATGCGCGGGCGGCCGCCGCGATTGCGCAGGGTGAGTGGGATGTGGACTCGGAGGGTCTCGGGCTCTGCCATCACGCCACCTCCGGCTTGGACGAGGCCATCAGCGCGGCAATCGCGCCCAAGCCCTCATGGCGCAGATCGACAGCCAGCCCGGCCTCACTGGCGGTGACCCGCGCCACCAGAAGCCGGACCACGCGTGCCTGTTCGGCCGGAATCAGCGCGTTCCACATGTCATCGAACTGGGTAAGCGAGGCGCTGATGTCCGCCTCGCCAAGGTCTGGCCGATCCTTGCGCAGGGTCCGTGACACCCGCGCGGCGACCTCGGGGGTGCGCAGCAGGCGCCGAATTTCGCCGACCACGGCATCCTCGACCATGCCGCCCGGCAACCGCTGCGGCCCGCGCAGTTCGGCCTTCGGCCGTTTCTTGATCACGTCCATCGAAACGTAATACCGATAGCGGCGCGTGCCTTTTTGGGTGTGATGCGGAGTCATAGCCACGCCGGTCTCGGTGAAGATCAGCCCGCGCAGAAGCGCCGGTGAGGGTTCCTGAGCCGCAGCCTTCCTAAGATACCGGTTGTTCGCGATCACCTTATGCACCTCGTCCCATAGTGGCTCGTCGATGATCGCGTCGTGCTCGCCGGGATAGGCGCTGCCCTTGTGGACCGCGAGGCCACGATAGACCTTGTTATGCAGGGTCTTGAGCAGCGACGTCTTGTCGTAGGGCCTGCCGGTCTTGGTCAGGATAGCACGCGCGTCCAATTCGCGGATCACCTGCGCCGTTGAACTGGACCGCGCGTAGAGGGTGAAGATCGTCCGCACCGTTTCGGCCTCGGTCGGATCCACGATCAGCTTGCGGTCCTTCACGTTGTAGCCCAGCGGCACGGGCCCGCCCATCCAGATGCCCTTCTTGCGCGACGCAGCGACCTTGTCGCGGATCCGCTCGCCGATCACTTCGCGCTCGAACTGGGCGAAGCTGAGCAGGATGTTCAGCGTCAGCCGCCCCATGGAGGTGGTCGTGTTGAAGGACTGGGTGACGGACACGAAGGTGACGCCGTGCTTGTCGAAGATCTCGACCAGCTTCGAAAAATCCATCAGCGCGCGCGACAAACGGTCGATCTTGTAGACCACGACGATGTCGATCAGCCCGTCCTCGATGTCGGCGATCAGGTCCTTCAGCGCAGGGCGTTCCAGCGTGCCGCCGGAGAAGCCACCGTCATCATACCGGTCGCGCAGACAGACCCAGCCCTCGGCCTTCTGGCTGGCGATATAGGCCTCGCAGGCCTCCCTCTGCGCGTCGAGGCTGTTGAACTCCATGTCGAGCCCTTCCTCGCTCGACTTGCAGGTGTAGATAGCGCAGCGCAGACGGCGGGGCGGTTGCGGCTGTGATTGGCGCGTCATTTGCTGATCCTCGGGCGTGGGGTGAAGCCGAAGAACTTCCAGCTGTTCCAGTTCGCGCCGGTGATTGCCCGCGCTGCGCCAGAGAGCGATTTGAACCGGCGACCCTGCCACTCAAATCCCTTCGCCAAGACGGTGACGGTATGCTCGACGCCGTTCCACTCGCGAACCAGCTTGGTGCCCGGCATCGGGCGTCGCGGATCAGACACCATCTGTCCGGGTTCCCCGGAGGCCACCTCGGCCGCAAGCGCATCCAGCGTCCGCCGTGTGTCGCGACCAATGCCGCCAAGGGCCAGTTCCTGGATCCGGTAGCCGAGCCGCAGCTCGAGATTCTGGCGGCTTGTATTTGGCGCGGGCGCGTCAAAGATCGCTGCCCATTTCTCGCGCAGCTCCGGCACGGTCATGGCCTTCAGCGAGACAAGCTCCGCCAGGTCAGCGTGGCCCTGCGCAGGGCCAACGCCTGTTCTCTTTCCTACTGATTTCGTTTTGGTTTTCGTCATTCGTCCACTCCAACTCGGGTTCGCAACTGGTGACCACGAAGGCGAACAAGGGCGAGGATGTCCAGCGAACTGAACCGCCCCGGGTTTACCGGAGAGTAAAACTCTCAAAAGGTGAGCCTCATGACAAACAAGAAACATACCCCGAGCTACACGGCCGAGTTCCGCACGCGCGGCGTTCGGCTTTTCCGCGAACATCGTTCTGATTACAGCAGCGACAGTGCTGCCTACCGGGCGATTGCCTCGAAGCTGGGCTGTTCGTCTTTCAGCCTGCGGGACTGGTGTCGGCGCGCCGCGCGTGATGCAGGCGAACTGTCTGGACCGACGAGCGAGGAGAAAGCACGGATCAAGGCCCTGGAGCGTGAGAACCGTGAACTCAGGCAAGCCAACGAGATCCTGAAGAAGGCCAGCGCATATTTCGCTGCGGCGGAGCTCGACCGCCCATTCCGCAAATGATTGCGTTTATTGATGATCACCGTTGTGTCCATGGTGTCGGGCCGATCTGCCGGGTTTTG